>NZ_CP183984.1:4987500-6222500 GCF_049913215.1 Variovorax sp. R-27 | reverse complement strand
GAGATGAGTATTCTAAGGCGCTTGAGAGAACTCAGGAGAAGGAACTCGGCAAATTGACACCGTAACTTCGGAAGAAGGTGTGCCCTATTAGTGTGAAGTGAACAACGGAGCATGAATGGGTTGCAAAAAATCGGTGGCTGCGACTGTTTATTAAAAACACAGCACTCTGCAAACACGAAAGTGGACGTATAGGGTGTGACGCCTGCCCGGTGCTGGAAGATTAAATGATGGGGTGCAAGCTCTTGATTGAAGTCCCAGTAAACGGCGGCCGTAACTATAACGGTCCTAAGGTAGCGAAATTCCTTGTCGGGTAAGTTCCGACCTGCACGAATGGCGTAACGATGGCCACACTGTCTCCTCCTGAGACTCAGCGAAGTTGAAATGTTTGTGATGATGCAATCTCCCCGCGGAAAGACGGAAAGACCCCATGAACCTTTACTGTAGCTTTGTATTGGACTTTGAACAGATCTGTGTAGGATAGGTGGGAGGCTTTGAAGCAGGGTCGCTAGATCTTGTGGAGCCAACGTTGAAATACCACCCTGGTGTGTTTGAGGTTCTAACCTAGGTCCATTATCTGGATCGGGGACAGTGCATGGTAGGCAGTTTGACTGGGGCGGTCTCCTCCCAAAGCGTAACGGAGGAGTTCGAAGGTACGCTAGTTACGGTCGGACATCGTGACGATAGTGCAATGGCATAAGCGTGCTTAACTGCGAGACTGACAAGTCGAGCAGATGCGAAAGCAGGACATAGTGATCCGGTGGTTCTGTATGGAAGGGCCATCGCTCAACGGATAAAAGGTACTCTGGGGATAACAGGCTGATACCGCCCAAGAGTTCATATCGACGGCGGTGTTTGGCACCTCGATGTCGGCTCATCTCATCCTGGGGCTGTAGCCGGTCCCAAGGGTATGGCTGTTCGCCATTTAAAGAGGTACGTGAGCTGGGTTTAAAACGTCGTGAGACAGTTTGGTCCCTATCTTCCGTGGGCGCTGCAGATTTGAGGAAGCCTGCTCCTAGTACGAGAGGACCGGAGTGGACACACCTCTGGTGTATCGGTTGTCACGCCAGTGGCATTGCCGAGTAGCTAAGTGTGGAAGAGATAACCGCTGAAAGCATCTAAGCGGGAAACTCGTTTCAAGATGAGATCTGCCGGGGCCTTGAGCCCCCTAAAGAGTCGTTCAAGACCAGGACGTTGATAGGTCAGGTGTGGAAGCGCAGTAATGCGTTAAGCTAACTGATACTAATTGCTCGTGCGGCTTGACCCTATAACTTTGATCAGTCTGATCAAGGTGTTATGCCAAGTTGACGCATTCAAAACAATTCGCCAAAGCTGATTCCAAACTCTATGAATTCGTTTGATTGATCGCGTGATCAGTCAGACAACCCTTTATGCCTGATGACCATAGCGACGTGGTACCACTCCTTCCCATCCCGAACAGGACAGTGAAACGCGTCAGCGCCGATGATAGTGCGGGTTCCCGTGTGAAAGTAGGTCATCGTCAGGCTCTTACAGCCCAGAAACCCCCAGTCAGAAATGACTGGGGGTTTTTGCTTTGGAGGGGCTCAATCAGGAAGCGAATTAGGTATTGCGAATACCTGGAGTGCTCATCTCAGCTGCGCCTGCAGCAACCAATTCCGCCAAGATCTCCTTAGTCAATTGATCTAAATCGACAACGCCGAAAAAGCGTGATCGAATGGCTTCGAGATAAGCGGTGCTTTGCAACCAGGCATTCCAATCCGCGGCAGAGATCGATTGCACCTCCAGCAGCTTGAACTTCATCAACACCTTGATGGCGTGCCGTGCGTGCTTCACGGGATCGCGCTGCAAGCCATCGAGCCGCCGACGCGCGACGGACAAGGCCTTATCGACGTCATCGAAAACAGCGCCATGCCCCGGAATCACCTGCTTCGGTGCAAGTTCCCCTATCAGATTCAGCGTCGCGCCCACTTCTTCGAACGACGGTTCGCCGGCCAGTTCGGGAAACGCAATGCCAAATCCGTTCTCCCACAGGGCATCCGCTGAAATCAGCGTCCGTGATTCCGCGTCGAACAGAATGACCGAATGAGGATCGTGGCCTGGTGCGGCATGCACCTGCCACGGCCTGTCCCCGAGCACGCATTCCGTCCCAGGCTGCAGCAACCCCGTAAAGCCAAATCGTGGACACGTCTGCCCCGTAGCCAAGAAACTCAACCCGCGTTGATCCCAACGCTCCACCAGTGCAGCCTCGCCTGGCGGAATGTCCGTGCGAGCCAATGGATAGCGCGCCTGCAGCGCCGCGTTCCCCCCGCAATGGTCGCTGTGAAGATGCGTATTCAGGATGCGATCGAGCGGCCGCTCCTTCAGTACCGATTCGACCAAGGCCAAGGTCTGATCGGCATGCGTCGCATACCCGGTATCGACCATGGCCGTCTCTTCATCGCCCACGAACAGAACATTGTTCGAAGACAACCATCCTCGCTCGAACACCATGACATTCGCCGGCAGCCCGGCGCTCGCCGACGAATGACTCATTCAGGCGACTGCAGCGGTGCGAAGCTCACGGCGCAGGATCTTCCCCACATTGGTTTTCGGCAGCGATTCCCGGAACTCGATGTGCTTCGGCCGCTTGTAGCCCGTGAGCTGCGAGTGACAGTACTGGAGCACGGCATCTTCGGTCAG
The DNA here is from genome assembly GCF_049913215.1 of Variovorax sp. R-27. NCBI lineage: Bacteria > Pseudomonadati > Pseudomonadota > Betaproteobacteria > Burkholderiales > Comamonadaceae > Variovorax > Variovorax sp. R-27. The sequence goes on along the minus strand of NZ_CP183984.1, from coordinate 6,219,842 downwards.
CGTCGGATCCCTGCGGACCACGAAGACCTTGATGGCCTCGCCCTGCTTCTCATCAGGCACACCCACCGCCGCGCACTCCACAACGCCAGGGCACAACGAAATCACGTTCTCGAGCTCGTTCGGGAACACGTTGAAACCGCTCACCAGAATCATGTCTTTCTTGCGGTCGACGATGCGGCTGTAGCCGTCTTCCTGCATCACGGCGATATCCCCGGTGCGCATGAAGCCGTCCGTGGTGAACGCTGCTGCAGTCTCGGCGGGCTGGTTGTAGTAGCCCGTCATCACGTTCGGCCCCTTGATGCAGAGCTCGCCAGACTGGCCGATCGGCAGCGAATTTCCGTCATCGTCCTTGATCGCGATCTCAATGCTGGGCAACGGTAGCCCAATCGTCCCGGTGAACCTGGTGTTCGATACCGGATTGTTCGTCCCGATCGCGCAGGTCTCACTCATGCCCCAGCCTTCGATCATCGGACAGCCGGTGGCCTCGAACCACTTGCGCGCCGTACCTTCCGAGGCGGCCATGCCGCCCGCCTGCGAAACGAACAGCGTCGAGAAGTCGATCGATTTGAACTCTGGGTGCATCAATAGCGCATTGAACAGCGTGTTCACCGCCGGCAGCATGTGGAACGGCCGCTTCTTGAGCACAGCAATGAACTTGTTGAAGTCCCGCGGGTTCGGAATCAGCGTCATGTGCGAGCCCTGGCGGATCACCAGCAGGCACAGCGTCAGCGCGAAGATGTGATACAGCGGCAGCGCCGCGATGCTGTTGACCTTCGCTAGATCGCCGGCGCGCGACAGCGCCGGCGTGAACCAAGCCTCGGCCTGCAGCGTTGCCGCGACGATGTTGCGATGGGTCAGCACCGCGCCTTTCGACAGGCCGGTCGTGCCGCCCGTGTACTGCAGGAACGCGATCGAATCGAGCGTGCTTTGATTGGGGCCCAGCGTGCGGCCGCGTCCTTCGGAAATGGCCTGGGTGAAGGGCGTCACCGTGCGCCCATCGCTCAACGGCAACTTGTAGGCCGGCACGAGCTTCGCCAGATGGCGCACCGCCACAGTGATCCACGCGCCGTACAACCCACCCAGCAGGTCGCCCATCGACGTCATGACCACATGCTTCACGGGCGTACGCTCGATCACCTTTTCAAGCGTTGCCGCGAAGTTCTCGAGGATGACGATGGCCGTTGCCCCGGAGTCCTTCAGCTGGTGCTCCAGCTCCCGCGCCGTGTACAGCGGATTGACGTTGACGCAGGTGTAGCCCGCACGAAGCACGCCGCACATGGTGACCGCAAACTGCGGAATGTTGGGCAGCATGATCGCCACGCGCGCCCCAGGCTCGAGCCCGCGCGACTGAAGCCAGGCGCCCATTGCCTTCGACAGCGTGTCGAGCTCCCCGTAGGACATCCAGCGCTCCATGCAGACTGAGAACGGCCGGTCGGCATAACGGCCGAAGGCCTCGTCGAACATGTGAGGCAACGACCGGTACTGCTCGGGATTGATTTCGTGCGGTACGCCGGCCGGATAGTTTTGTTGCGCGGATGTTGTCTGCATGCAAGCTCCTTTGGCGCGGATTGTGGGAGGCAGTGCGCCTCCGCCGCCAGCGGGCTTGTCCTAGGGAGCGGACGTGTGCTGTCGCGCGCGCGATAGCTGCGCGGCTGCAATCATCCCTTCAGGAATTCAGGCCTTGCCCGATTCGCCCGGCAGCAGCACCCCAGCCTCGATGTCGGACTCGACCTTCAGCGACTCGTACAACGGCGTGAAGTCGGGTGCCGTGAAGTCGAACAGCTGCGCAAAGCTGTCGATCACGAAGTAGTTGGCCTGGTAGGTGTCGATCTTGTAGCGCGTGCGCATGGTGCGCAGCAGGTCCAGCGGCAGCCGGCGCGGCTCGTCGCTGAGCACCGCGTGCTTCAGCTCGCCCACCGAGCTCAGGATGCCGGCGCCGTAAGCGCGCAGGCCGTCTGGCTGGCGGATCAGCCCGAACTCCACCGTGTACCAGTAGAGCCGCGCGAGCTTCTCGCCAGCGCCCAGTTCGTGCGCCTTGATGCCGCCTGCGCCGTAGCGCTGCACGTAGTCGGCGAAGGTCGGGTCGAACAGCATCGGCACGTGGCCGAACAGGTCATGGAACACGTCGGGCTCGACGATGTAGTCGAACTCTTCGGGCTTGCGGATCCAGTCGGTCACCGGAAACTTGCGGTTCGCGAGCAGCGTGAAGAACGGCAGCTCCGGAATCAGCCCCGGCACCGCCACGATCTCCCAGCCCGTTGCGCGGTGCAGCCGTTCGTTGAGTTCCTCGAAGCGCGGGATGCGGTCCTTCACGCCGAGCGAAGGCAGTGCCTTGATGAAGGCGTCGCAGGCCAGCCCCGGCAACTGCGCTGCCTGGCGCTCATAGAGCCGGCGGTACGTGTCGTGATCGGCCTCTGTATAGCTGGCCCAGTCCTGCGGGCAGGTGTAGTCGGCCAGCACCGCGCCGCCGCGCGAGTAGTCGCCGCGGGGCGGGCGGTCCGAGGCGCCGTAGACGGCAGGGGTGACAACAGCGGCAGGGGTTTCCATGAGATCGGTCTTGAGTTACTTGAGCCAGCGGTCCATCGTGCGCTGGAAGTCGCCGCCGGCTTGCTGCAGGTGCAGCCATTGGTCGACATACGACTTGAAGGCCACGTCGTCGCGCGGCAGCATCCAGGCCATTTCGCCGTACTGCAGCGGCTTGTCGGGGTTGATCGCGCACAGGCCCGGCTTGAGCTTTTGCTGCGTGATGGCCTCGGCCGCTTCGGTCACGAACACGTCGGCGCGGTTGGCGAGGATCTCGTCGAAGATCGTCACGTTCTCGCCGTGCAGCGTGAGCTTGGCCTGCTTGAAATTGGTCCGGGCGAAGCGTTCGTTGCTGCCGCCCGGGTTGAAGATGACGCGCACCGACGGCTTGTCGATGGCGGCCACGCTCTGGTACTTGGACACGTCCGCGCAGCGCGCAATGGGCGTCTTGCCGTTGACCATGTAGGGGGCGCTGAAGAAGGCGCGCTTCTGCCTGTCGGTGGTGACCGACACGCCGCCCACGGCGATGTCGCACTTGCCGGCGCTCAGGTCGGGCAGCAGGTTGGCCCAGGTGGTCTTGACCCACTCGGGCTTCGCGCCGAGGCTGGCGCTGAAGCCAGTCATCAGGTCGACGTCGATGCCCTCGAAGGCGCCGTCCGTCTTCTGGAAGCTGAAGGGCTTGTAATCGCCCGGCGTGCAGATGCGCAGCACCGCGGCCTTCTGCACCGCATCGAGGTGCGAGCCGGCCACCGGCGCGGCCGCCGGAGCCATGGCACAACCCGAAAGAACGGCGGCAGCTGCCGCGATGAAGGTCAAACCGATTGAAGACGTAAAGCTGCGCATGCGGGCTCCAGAAGCAATAAGGGAAGGGGCCCTTATTTTGCGGCGCTCAGCACGCCGCGGCGCATCTGGTCAAGCTCGATGCTTTCGAACAGCGCCTTGAAGTTGCCGTTGCCGAAGCCGTCGTCGCCCTTGCGCTGGATGAACTCGAAGAAGATCGGGCCCAGTTGGTTCTCGCTGAAGATCTGCAGCAGCAGCGCGTCCTTCTTGCCGTCGATCAGGATCTTGCGCTTTTGCAGCTCTTCCACGCTCTCGCCGTGGCCAGGGATGCGCTTGTCGACCAGCTCGTAGTACGTGTCGATGGTGTCGAGCAGCGTCACGCCGTTGGTGCGCAGCGCGTCGACCGTGCTGTAGAGATCGTCCGAGCCCATCGCGATGTGCTGGATGCCTTCGCCTCGGTACATGTCCAGATACTCCTGGATCTGGCCAGCCTGTTCCTTGCCCTCTTCGTTGATCGGAATGCGGATCTTGCCGCAGGGGCTGGTCATGGCTTTGCTCTTCACGCCCGTCACCTGGCCTTCGATGTCGAAGTATTTGATCTCGCGGAAGTTGAAGAGCTTTTCGTAGAAGCCGGCCCAGACGTTCATGCGGCCGCGATACACGTTGTGCGTCAGGTGGTCGATGTAGGTCAGGCCGTTGCCGAACGGCGAAAGCGCCTGTTCCGGCGCAACGCCTGGCAATGCCTCGAAGTCGACGTCGTAGAAGCCGATGTTGCCGATGTCGCCGGGCTTCGCGCCGTTCTTGCCGGGCCAGCGGTCCACCAGATAGATCAGGCTGTCGCCGATGCCCTTGATGGCGGGAATGTTCAGTTCGCCGGGACCGGCCTTATCGGCAAAACCCCATGCGCCGAGTGCCGTGGCGCGTTCGTAGGCTTGCTTGGCATCCTGCACGCGGAAGGCGATGGCGCACACGCTCGGACCGTGCTCGCGAGCGAACTTCTGCGCGAAGGAATCGGGCTCCGCGTTCAGGATGAAGTTGATCGTGCCCTGGCGGTACAGCAGCACGTTCTTGTGGCGGTGCTTGGCCACGGCCTTGAAGCCCATGCGTTCGAACACCTTGCCCATGGCGACCGGATCGGGTGCCGCGTACTCGATGAATTCGAAGCCGTCGGTGCCCATGGGGTTCTCCCAGGGCGTGAAGGCGGGTGCGTCGGCTTGGCTCATGTGCGGTCTCCGGTGGGGTGGGGATTGAATGAATAAGGCGCTAAATCGGCCGGTCATGCAATGTAGGGTGGATGCCTCTCAGGTTTTCTGCGTTTCCGGGCGCTCATGGTGGCTCTTGCGCAGTAAAACTGCAAGAATGATGAAATGGAAGCTCTGGACAAGATTGATAGGATGATTCTGCGCACGCTGCAAGCAGACGGGCGCGCAACCTACGACCAGATCGCGGAGCAGGTGAGCCTGTCGCCCAGCGCCGTGCTGCGGCGGGTCAAGCGCCTGGAAGAACACCGCGTGATCGACCGCTACGTGGCCCTGGTCCAGCCCGAAGCCATCGGCCTGGGGCTGACCGCCTACCTCAACGTGCGGCTCGAAAAGCACACCGAGACCCACAAGCGCAACCCGATGGACCTGTTTCGCGCCAGCGTGCAGACCTGGCCGGAGGTGGTCGAATGCGCCGCGCTCACCGGCGACATGGACTACCTGCTGCGCGTCGTGGTGGCCGACATGGCCCACTACAGCCGCTTCATCATGGACACCCTGCTCAAGCACCCCAGCGTGGAGGATTGCAAGACCAGCTTCGTGCTGGACCGTGTCAAAGCCACAACAGCTGTTCCGGTTTAGCTACATCTGGTTGCGTGAGCGCCACGTCCCTCGGTACTGGTTCACGAATGTGTCCCGCGATTGACCCTGTGGACTTGTTGTTTAAGGGAAAACCCTTACATTTGAGCCATGCTTACCGCCAAGACCCTTCTCAAAGCGTCTCTCGGCCTCGGCTCTTTCCTGAAAGCGCCGATGGTTGAAGCGCAACCACGCGCCGTCAGCGCGCCTCAACCCGTCATGGTGCCGATCCGCTCGATCGGCCCGCGCGAACGGGAGCGCATCGCCCGCCACCTGCTCGAACTCACCCCGCACGACCGCTACCTGCGCTTCGGCTACGCGGCGGCCGACGAACAGGTCCAGCGCTACGTCGACAGCCTCGATTTCGAGCGCGACGAACTCTTCGGCATCTACAACCGCCGCCTCGACCTGATCGCGATGGCGCACCTGGCCTTCGCGCCCGGCGACGAGCACAGCGACTGCGCCGAATTCGGCGTGTCGGTTTCGGCGCACGCTCGTGGCCGGGGCTACGGCGCCCGCCTGTTCGAGCGCGCCGTGGTCGTGGCCCGCAACGAAGGCGTGGGCATGCTCTTCATCCATGCGCTGAGCGAAAACGCCGCCATGCTGAAGATCGCCCGCAACGCCGGCGCCACCGTGGTGCGCAGCGGCTCCGAAGCCGAAGCCCACCTGGAGCTGCCCAGCGCCACCTTCGACAGCCGCATGAGCGAAATCGCCCTGGAGCATTACGCCGCGGTCGACTTCGCGCTCAAGAGCCGCGCCAAGCAGTTCTGGGCCTTCCTGGCCAGCCTGCAGGAAGTGCGCAGCGGCATGCGCGACGCCCGAAAAAAATCGGCTCCCTGAGGGAACGCGGCGCCCCCAACCGGCTTATGCCGGCCGTGGGGTAGAGCGTGTCACACGCAATCCGGTATCCTTGTCCCTCCTCAACTAAGCCCTCCCGCAGTGGCCGACCCTCACCCTGAACGCGCTCCCGTTGAACGGGAAGACAAGCGCGGCTTTCTCCAGAAGCTCGCCGAATTCATCCACCCCGGTCCCGACTCGCGCGACGAGCTGATCGAAACCCTGGCGGACGCCGAGGACAACGAGGTGATCGGCGCAGAGTCGCGCGTGATGCTCGAAGGCGTGCTGCGCATGGCCGACATGACCGCCGGCGACGTGATGGTCGCCGCGCCGCGCATGGACCTGGTGAACATCGACGCGCCGTTCGATGCACTGCTGCACCTCATCATCGACACCGCGCACTCGCGCTTCCCGGTGTACGAGGGCGAAAAAGAAAACATCATCGGCATCCTGCTGGCGAAAGACCTGCTCAAGCTGCAGCGCGCGCCGGGCCTGAACATCCGCGCGCTGCTGCGCCCGGCCACCTTCGTGCCCGAGAGCAAGGGCCTGAACGACCTGCTGCGCGAGTTCCGCGGCAATCGCAACCATCTGGCCATCGTCATCGACGAGTTTGGCCGCGTGGCTGGGCTCATCACCATCGAGGACGTGCTCGAGCAGATCGTCGGCGAGATCGAGGACGAGTTCGACATTGCGGAAGATGAGGGCGACATCTTCGGCCTTGCCGACCACACCTACCGTGTTTCGGGCGACACGCCCATCGAGCGCGTGGCCGAGGCCTTCGGCATCGTCTTCGACGAAGAACAGCTCAGCGAAGACTTCGACACCATCGGCGGCCTGATCGCGCACGAGATGGGCCACGTGCCCAAGCGCGGCGAGCACCATGCGATCGGCGGCTTCGACTTCGTGGTGCTGCACACCAAGGGCGGCGCGGTGCGCTGGTTCAAGGTGTCCCCGGCCCGCGGCGGCGACGCGGCCGACTGATGCGCGGCGCGCCGGCTTCCTCTTCCGCCAACCTGTTCCGCCTGCTCGGCTTCGGTGTCGCCGGGCTCGCGCAGGCGCTTTCGATGGCTTCGCCCGTGGGCGGCAAGCCGCTGTGGTGGCTGCAGCTGCTGTCGCTCGGTGCGTTCGTGTGGCTGCTCGACGGCCTGCGGGCGCAGGGCGCGGGCTGGCGTCGGGCCGGCCTGCATGGCTGGCTGTTCTCCACCGCCTGGCTCACCGGCAGCTTCTGGTGGCTCTTCATTTCGATGCACACCTACGGCGGGCTGCCGGCGCCGCTCGCGGCCATCGCCGTGCTGGCGCTGGCCGCAGCGCTCGGGCTGTACTACGCCGTGGCTGCTGCCTGGTTCGTGGTGCGCGGTCCGAAGGGGCGGGTAACGGGCGCGCTCGTCTTCACTGCGCTGTGGACGTTGGCCGAGCTTGTGCGCGGCAGCTGGTTCACGGGCTTTCCGTGGGGCGCTGGCGGCTATGCGCATGTCGAAGGTCCGCTGGCCGCGCTCGCGCCGTGGGTCGGTGTCTACGGCATTGGTGCCGCGGCTGCGCTGGTCGTTGCGCTGGTCGCGCTGCATCGACCCGTTCGCGGCCTGGAGCTTGCGCAGGGGCTGGTGCTGATCGCGCTGGTGTTCGCGGTGCCGCATCTGGTGCCATCACTGAATGGCGACGTTCAGGGCGCCAAGGGTTCGACCGGCAAGCTTCAGGTCGCGCTCCTGCAGGGCAACATCCCGCAAGACGAGAAATTCATCCCCGGCGGCGGCATCGAAACTGCGCTGCGCTGGTACGGCGAACAGTTGCGCGATGCCAGGGCCTCGCTCGTCGTGACGCCCGAAACCGCCTTGCCGCTGCTGCCGCAGCAGTTGCCGGCCGGCTACCTCGATGCGATCCAGGCGCGCTACAGCCAGGGCACGCAAGCCGCCATCGTCGGCCTGCCGATGGGCGGGCAAGGCAGCTACAGCAACTCGGTGCTCGGCTTCCAGCCCGGCGCTGCGCAGCCCTACACGTACAGCAAGCACCACCTTGTGCCTTTCGGCGAGTTCATTCCACTGGGCTTCCGCTGGTTCATCCAGATGATGAACATCCCGCTCGGCGACTTCGAGCGCGGCGGGCTCGCGCAGGCGCCTTTCGTCTGGCAGGGCCAACGCATTGCGCCGAACATCTGCTACGAAGACTTGTTCGGCGATGAGATCGGCGCGAACTTCCGCAACGAGGCCACTGCGCCCACCATCCTGCTCAACGTGAGCAACATCGCGTGGTTCGGCGACTCGGTCGCCATCGACGAGCACCTGTCGATCTCGCGCATGCGCGCCCTCGAATTCGCGCGGCCGATGGTGCGGTCCACCAATACCGGCGCCACGGTCGTGATCGATGCCGAAGGTCGCGTGACGCACGAGCTGCCGCGCCTCACGCGCGGCGTGCTCGAAGCGAGCGTCGAAGGCCGGCGCGGGCTCACGCCCTATGCGCGCTGGGTGGCGCCATTCGGCCTCTGGCCGCTGTGGATATTGGCGATGGCCATCGTGGCAGCAGCCTTCGTGCAAGGCCGCCGCCGGCGCTGAATCTCAGGCGGCGGGCGCAGCCTTCACCGGCCAGTCGCGCAGCTTGCCCGGGTTCAGCAGGCCCATCGGGTCGAAGCGCTTCTTCACTGCGATGACTTCGGGCGGCAACGGCCCGCCGGCCTTGCCGTCTTCCACGATGTTCACGTGCGGGTTGTTGATGTGCACCTGATGCGCGCGGTGGATATCGATGATCTCGTTCAACCGCTCTTCAGTGCTGAAGCGCACCAGCTGCAGCCCGCTGCAGGTCATGAGCCCCGCCACGTTGCGCAGGAACTCGATGTGCATCATCACCTCGCCGCCCAGCAGCCTCTCCATCTCGATGACCTGTTCGACATGCTTGCCGGGAATGAACCCGCTCTGCAGGTAGGTCAGCGTCGGGTCGACCTTCAGCGCGTGCAGCGTCGTGTGGTTCCAGGTGAACTCCATCAGCGTGCGGTTGCTCTTCTGCACCTCGTCCGCCGTCTTGCGGTAGCTCACGGTGCCGCCGGACGCCTCCACCAGCAGCATCATTGCCGGCTCGCTCGACTCGGCCACCAGCGACAGCACCGTGTGGCAGCCCTTCGGCAGGTGCGCGGCCAGCTGCGCGAGGTGGTCGGAGATCGGCGCTGCGAAGAAGGAGATGCCGCGCTTGATGATGCCCGGCGCGTGCGCGAGCTTGTCCGCGAAGTTCAGCGCGTTCTCGAAGTCGTCGAAAGTCACCAGCGTTTCGAGCCATGGATGCGCGGGCGCCAGCGCAATTTCCAGCTCCAGCACGAGGCCGTTGGTGCCCCACAGGTGGTGCATGCGCATCGCCTCGGCGCCGCGCAGCTCGACCACCTGCGGCTCGGCCTCGATGGTCATCGCGCGAATGCCGAGCACATTGCCCGGCGCACCCAGCGGCCCATAGTTGATCGAGCCCACGCCGCCGAAGCCGCCGCCGAACAGGCCGCCCAGCGTCGCACTGCGGTAGGTCGAGGGCACGCAGCGCATCTCCTGCCCCGTGGGCTTCGTCTGCTTTTCCAGTTCGCCCAGTCGGATGCCGGCCTGCGCCCGCGCCACGCCGGGCCGCACCCACAGGCAGGTGTTGTAGCCCGTCATGTCGAGCACCACGCCGCCGGCCAGCGGCGTGGTCTGGCCGTAATTGCCGGTGCCGCTTCCGCGGATGGTGATCGGCACGCAGCGGCGCGCGCAGGCACCGACCACCGCGCGGATCTCTTCCTCGGTGCGCGGGCGCACGACCACGTCGGCGCGTTTGTCTTTCAGCTGGCGCGTGAGGACGGGGCTGAACCAGGAGAAGTCTTGCGACAGCCGCGTGACGCGGCTTTCATCGGTGATCCAGTCGAGATCGGGCAGTTCGAGCAGCAACTGCTCGATGGCGCTGTCGAGCGTGAGGGTAGGAGCATTCATGGTCAAGGTTCAATCCTGGGAAAGTTCGCTCGCATGCCACGAGCCCAGCGCCAGCTTGGTCAGCCAGGCCATCAGTACGAAGAGCGCGACACCGGTCAGAGAAATGAGCAGCAGGGCCGCGAACATGCGCGGAATGTTCAGCTGGAAGCCCGCCTGCAAGATCTGGTACGCGAGCCCCGCGCCCGAGCCACCTGTGCCGGCCACGAACTCCGCTACCACCGCGCCGATCAGCGCAAGGCCGCTTGAAATGCGCAGCCCGCCGAAGAAGTACGGCAGCGCGCTCGGAATGCGCAGCCGCACCAGCTGCTGCCAGCGCGTCGCGCGGTTCAGCTTGAAGTAGCTCTGCAGATCGGGGTCGATGCTGCGCAGGCCCAGCGTGGTGTTGCTGATGATCGGGAACAGCGCCACCAGCGCCGCGCACACCGTCATGGCCGCCACCGGGTTCTTCACCCAGATGATGATCAGCGGCGCCACCGCCACGATAGGCGTCACCTGCAGCAGCACCGCGTACGGAAAGAGCGCGGTCTCGATGCGCTTGCTCTGCACGAACAGGAACGAGATCAGCACCCCCGCCACGGTGGCCAGCAGGAACGACAGCACCGTGATCTTCAGCGTGACCAGCAGCGCATTGCCCAGCGGCGCCCAGTCGGTCACCAGCGTCTGCATCATCAGGTAGGGCGAGGGCACGAGGTAGGGCGGCAGCTCCATCGCCACCACCATCCATTGCCACAGCGCGACCAGCACCACGCCGATCAGCACTGGGTAAAGCACGCGTTGCACGCGCGGCTGGTTCAGCAGGGGCGTGGCTTTCACTTTCGTCATCGCGAGGTCTCCTCGTCGGTGCTGCTGGCGCGCAGCAGGCTGTCCTGCAGCCGCTTGGCGTAGCGCGCGAACTCGGGCGTCACCATGAAATCGGCGCTGCGCGGATAGGGTTCGTCGATGCGGAACTCTTCCACCACGCGGCCCGGCCGCGCGGCCATCATCACCACGCGGCTCGACAGGAACACCGCCTCGTGAATCGAGTGCGTCACGAAGATCACCGTGAGCTTCTTCTTGCGCCACAGCTCCAGCAGATCGGCATCGAGCTTGTGGCGCGTGATTTCGTCGAGTGCACCGAAGGGCTCGTCCATCAACAGCAGGTCGGGCTGCGTGACGAGGCCGCGCGCAATCGACACGCGCATCTGCATGCCGCCCGAGAGCGCACGCGGCAGCGCATCGGCAAACTTCTCGAGCCCCACCAGCGCGAGCGATTCCATCACCCGCGCATCGGCCTCCTTGCGCGGCACGCCGGCCAGGTCAAGCGGCAGGCGCACGTTGGTCCGCACGCTGGCCCACGGCATCAGCGTGGGCGACTGGAACACGAAGGAAAGCTTGTGCGGGCAATCGTGAAGCTGCGCCACGGGCCTGCGCCACACCAGCAGCCGGCCGTCGCTGGGTTCGAGCATGCCCGCCACCATCTTCAGCAGCGTGCTCTTGCCGCAGCCCGAGGGGCCCAGCAGCGTGACGAATTCGCCCTCGGCGATCGACAGGTCCACCGGCAGCAGCGCCTGCGTGCCGTTGGGGTACGTCTTCTCGGCCGAGAGCACTTCCACCGCGGGCATGGCAGGCGCCGTTGGCGGCGCGAGGGTGTGAGGTTCGATGCGATTCATGAAAGGCTGAGGCTTGTCAGGGCAGGACCTTGGCGTCTTTCACGAACTCGGTCGTGTAGGTCTTCGCCAGTTCGACCTTGGCCGGGTCGAGCAGCTTCGCAGTCACGAGGAAGTCGTAGCTCGCCTTGGATCGCGCATCCGTCATCACGCCGATGCCGAGCTTGGCCGCGTCTCCGCCGGTGACCATGCCCATCTCCTTGAGCTTGGCCACGCTGTAGGCCAGCTGGTCGTCGGTCATGTTGGGGTTGTCTTTCTTGATGAGCGCGTTGGCGGGCGCCGGGTCGGCGAGGTAGCTCTTCCAGCCCTCGGCCGAGGCCTTCACGAACGCGGCGACCTGCTTGCTGCGCTCCTTCACCGTCTTATCCATGCACGACACGGTGGTCGCGTACGCGGGGAAGCCGTGGTCGCTGAACATCAGCACCGTGCTCTTCACGCCTGCTTTCTGGATGGCGTAGGGCTCGGAGGTCAGGTAGCCCTGCTGCGCGGTGTTCTTGTCCGCCACGAAGGGCTGGATGTTGAAGGTGTAGGGCCGCGTCTGTTCGTCGGTGAAGCCGAACTTGGCCTTCAGCCAGGGCCAGTAGCCGCGCTGGGCCTGCGCGCCGATCAGCAGCGTCTTGCCCTTCAGGTCTTCGAATTTCTTCACGTCGTCGTGGGCGATCAGCACCTGCGGATCTTTCTGGAAGAAGGCCGCCACGTTGACCACCGGCACGCCGCCTTCGCGCACCTGCATCATCTGGATGTCGCTCGAACCCATGATGCAGTCGGCCTGGCCGGCGGCCATCATCTGCGTGATGTTGACCTGCGGGCCGCCCATCTTGATGGTCACGTCGAGGCCGTACTTCTTGTAGATGCCCTGCGCCACTGCCTGGTAGAAGCCGCCGTGCTCGGCCTGCGCGTACCAGTTGGTCATGTAGGTGAACTTGTCCTCGGCCTGCGCGGGCGCGGCGGCGAGGAAGGCGATGGCGGCGGCGCCGGCCAGGGACAGTGCGAAGGAGCGCATGGTGGAAACCTCTAGAGGGCAGGGAGTTGAAGGAAGAAGAAGCGAGAAAGCGAAGTGGCCGTTGCAAGAAGCGGGCTCAGGCCCACCTCAGGCCGGTTGGAAGCTCTGCTGGATGAAGCCCTGCTGATGGCCGCGCTCCCAGGTGGCTTCTTCGCGCACGACCCAGCGCAGCGCGTACAGCTCGGTCAGCGCCTGCACCCAGCTGTCGGAGAGCGTGTCGAGAATGGCTTCGCCCTGCTCGCGCGTGGCCGTGGTCGGGTCGCCGATCACGCCGCTGGGGCCGAAGTCGCGCGCGGTCCATGCGCAGGCCGGGCGGCCGTCGGCCGACAGCAGCTTGATCGGGAAGGGCGGCGGAAAGTTGGCGACCGCGCGCTCCATGTGCACCGTGTCGGGCGCGAGCGCGAGCATCAGCGCGGTTTCGGAATGGCCGGCGTGCATCGCGAGCTTTTTCTCCTGCTCGCTCACCTGTTTGCTCGCCGCACTCGGCAGGCGCGACACGCCATGCGGCACGATCACGAAGTCGCCGTGACGCAGGCGCAGTTCGCGCGCCGCCATTTCCAGCACCTGTGGCTGGCCGCCGTGGCCGTTGGCGAACAGCAGCTTGCGAAAGCCCGAGCGGTACACCGACTCGCCGATCTCGATCACCGTCGACAGCAGCGTGGTGCCCGTGAGCGTCATGGTGCCGGGGAAGTGCAGGTGCTCTTCCGACTTGCCATAAGTGATGGTCGGCAGCGCGAAGGCGCGCACCTCGGCGGGCAGCTTCTCCAGTGCCTTGCCCATCACGCCCGAGCAGATCACGCTGTCGACCGAGCACGGCAGGTGCGGCCCGTGCTGCTCGATGGCACCGCAGGGCAGCACGATGACGGTGTTCTCGCGGTCGGGCAGCGCGGCGATTTCAGTCCAGCTCAGGTAGGGCAGGAAGCGGTGGGGCGGGATGTAGCCGTGGAGCATGGGGAATCCTTGTGCGTTCGTTCGTTACCGGGGAAGGAAGGGCGTCGCGTCGCCGTGCGTCACGCGGCCATCGCGCAGCACCACGCGGGTGGCGGTGCGCGAAGGCCAGCCATGGCGGTCGGCCTGCGTGAACAGCACCAGGTCGGCGGCGCGGCCCACCAGCGTGGGCGTGGCGGGCGCTGGTGCGCGCTGCAGCCAGTCGCTGCGGCACAGCGCCTGCGACCAGGTGTCGAAGGGCTCGTCGAGCTGCGCCACCAGCGCGGCCGTGCCCAGCGCTTCGACAGGGTCGAAGCTGCCGAGCCGGCAGAAGGGGTCTTGCACGTTGTCGCTGGCAAACAGCAGCGGAATGCCGCGCTCGCGGGCTTCCTTCACCAGCGTGATGCCGCGCTGGCGCGGCGTGCGGCCGGTAACGGCGTCCTGCAGCAGCAGGTTGGTGGCGGGCAGCGAGACGACCGTGATCGGCGCACGCGCCACCGCATCGAGCGTGGCGAAGGCCTGCGCCTCGGGCTGGGCAGCGAGCGCGCAGATGTGTCCGCAGACCACGCGGCCTTCGTAGCCGATCTCGCGCAGGATGCGCGCCGTGGTCTGCAGGCCGAGCGCCGAGGCGTTGAGTTCTTCGTCGACATGCAGGTCGATGTCGAGATCGCAGGCCTGCGCCGACACCAGCAGGTTGCGCAGCGCGTTCTCGCTCCAGTTGGTGGAGTGAACGAAGCCGCCGAGCAACGCATGCGGCCCCGTGGCCTTCACCTGCTTTGCGAGGCGCATCGCCTGCGCCGCGTCTTCGAACAGCGGCAGCTTGATGAGGCTCACCTGTTCGAGCCGCACCCTGCCGGCCCATTCCTGCGCCAGTTCGGCCATCACGGGCCAGGCCATCGCCACCGAGTCGGGCTCCCACCAGTCGACGTGCGTGCGCACGTGCGTGGTGCCGCACTCCCATGCCCACTGCAGCCCGCGCGCGGCGCGCTCGCGCACGTCGTCGGGCGTCCAGTGCACGCGGTCGCTCAGCATCGCGTCGATGGCGCCGAGCAGGCCGGGCTGCACCTGTTTCATGCGCGGCAGGGTGAAGGCCTTGTCGAGGTGGGTGTGGGCGTCGACGAAGCCGGGCAGGGCCAGTGTGCCGGCAAGGTTCCAGGCTGACGGTGACGACGGCGCTGCGGACGTGGCGGGTTGCACCGATTGCACGCGGCCGGCTTCGATCGCAATGCGCGCCAGCATGGGAACGCCGTCGCGCTGCGGCCAGCCCGTGGGCAGCAGCCAGCGCGGCAGCCGCACGTTGTCGAGGAGCGAGGGCGCGTTCATGCGAAACGCGCCATGGCTTGCCCCACGCGCGCCATGAAGCGCTTGAGTTGGGGCTCGGTCGCGATGTTCATGTGGTAGTGGGCGTGGTAGTCCACCTTCGCGCGCTGCCCGGTCAGCCGCTTCATGTATCGCGTGACGATCTTGCGCGGCGGATCGCCCATGTAGATCGCCATCCAGCGCGGCCGGCCGTAGGTAACGACGGCGCTGATGCGCTTGATGTGCGTGAGCATCGGCTTCACGTTCGCCGGGTCGCTGATGTCGAAGGCCACGCCCGGCATGAAGAGCCGGTCGAAGTAGCCCTTGAGCATCGCCGGCAGGCCGAAGCACCAGGTCGGAAAGCAGAAAACGATGCCCTCGGCCCACTGCAGCCGCTCCACATAGGGCTTCAGCGGCAGCTGGTTGGCCGGCACGTCGTGGTAGCCCAGCCGCTCCTCTCGCGACAGCACCGGGTTGAAGCCCTCGGCGTAAAGGTCGCAGTCGTCCACCTCGTGCCCGGCGGCGCGCAGGTTCTTCAGCACCTCCTGGTGCAGGGCGGCGTGGAAGCTGGTTTCGACCGGATGGCAGTAGACGACGAGCACGCGCATGGTGTGTTTGACCGCTTAATCAGAGCAAGTGGTCAGGTTATGCAAGCGACGTGCCAGTGTGGATGCACCGGTTTGGTTCTACGTGGCGATCAGGCGACGTTAGGTCGAAAGGCCGCCTCCGAGGTCGATCGGATTCCGTAACAAAAGTCACGGAAGTCTGCAAAAACACAACGAGAAGAGCGAAGGCTCCACGCTTTACGTAACACTTGCACACCCATTCTTCTAATTGTTAACTAAAATTCACATTTCCAAGGTTGTGAACTTTGGACTTCATTTTCCGTTCGATTCACCAAGAGCTCCGTCTTACTTACACCTGTAGGCATTCCTCATGAAAAAACCTTCCCTCATCGTTGCAGCCGTCCTTGCCGCCATGGCCACCAGCGCGGCGGTAGCCGCAACGGCCACCTCCACGTTCCAGGTCCTCATCACCGTGACCAAGGCCTGTTCGGTCACGGCAGGTACGGCATCGAACATCGACTTCGGCTCGCAGCTTTCCTCCGCCACCGCCCTGTCGGCCAGCAGCAACATCAGCGTGACCTGCTCCAAGTCGACGCCCTACAACATCGGCCTGCTGCCCGCGAGCACCGCCGCCACTGGCACCTCCGGCGCCGGCTTTATGAGTCCCGTCGTGGCTGGCCCGGACACCATTGCCTACCAGCTTCGCTCGGTGAGCGCGACAGGTCCCATCTGGGGCAACACCGCCACGCCCACTGCGGTTGGCAATGGTGTGGCCGGCACCGGCACCGGCGCGGCCCAGTCGATCCCCGTGTTTGCGACGGTCGCGAGCGTCAACGTGACGCCTGGCGACTACCGCGACACCGTGACCGTCCAGGTCAACTACTGATCGATTGCCGACTGTGCACCGCTTGCTGCGCCGCACCCTTGTCCTCGCGTTCGCCTTGCTGGCGCACGCGGCCGCTTCGGCGAGCGGGCTGCAGGTTTCTCCTGTCACGCTGACCCTCCAGGCCACCCAGAACGCGGATGGCCTCTGGCTCAGCAACACTGGTGAAGACGTGGTGCACGCACAGGTGCGGGTCTATCAGTGGTCGCAGGAGAATGGTGGCGAAAAGCTGACGCCCTCGCGCGAGCTCCTCGTGAGCCCGCCGATGGTGCAGCTCGCCCCGTCCGAGCGGCAGTTGATTCGCGTCATCCGCACCGGGGTTCCCGCCGGCGCGGTCGAGAACTCGTACCGGGTCATCATCGACGAGCTGCCGGTCGAGATGAAGGAAAAGAAGGGCCTGCAGCTCGTGCTGCGCTATTCGGTGCCCATCTTCATCGCAGCCGCAGCCGCTGGCGCACAGCCGGCCGCGCCCCAACTCACGTGGTCGCTGCGCCGCGAAGGCAATCAGGCGGTGCTCGAAGTCGCCAACGGCGGCGGGATGCACGCCCAGCTTGCCGATCTGGATTTTGTCGATACCGCCGGCCGGCGCACCGCAGTGCAGGCCGGCCTGATGGGCTACGTCCTGCCGGGTGCGAGCATGCGTTGGCCTTTGAAGACACCCGCGGAAGCCTTTGCTGGCGGCGGCGTTCTGGAAACGAAGATCAATGGCAACGCGACGCAGGAAAAAATCCCGCCGCTTCAACGCGTCCGCTGAGCGCCTGTTGCCACTGCTGCTGCTGCCCGGTCTGATGCCGTTTGCTGCTCAGGCCGAGGGCGCCGCAGCCGGCCCGAGCTCATGGCTGGTCGCGTCCGCCGCGGAAAGTGACCTTACCGGCCCGACCGGCAGCGACCTCTATCTGGAGCTGAGCCTTAACGGCAACCCGCAGGGGCTGGTGCATTTCGGCCTGCGCGGCCAGGAGCTCTGGGCCAGTGCCACCACGCTGCGGCAACTGGGCTTCATCTTGCCGGCGGGCGCGTCCGATCCCGTGCGGCTCAAGAGCCTTCCCGGGGTGCAGGTGTCGTACGACACCGCAAGGCAGACCCTTTCGATCAACGCCCCCGACGACGTGCTGCGCCTGCCCAGGACCGTGGTCAACACGTCGACGGTCGTCTCGCCGAAGGCCAGCGCCTCGCCCGGCCTGCTGCTCAACTACGACCTTTATGGCACGCAGGGCCGGGGCAACAACTCCAGCCTCAACGCGCTCGCCGAAGTGCGCGCGTTCAGCGGAACCAGCGTGTTCAGCAGCACGATGATGTCGCGCGCGACCCGCGTCGACAGCGAAGGCTGGCAGCACGATTCGGTCCGGCTCGACACCACCTGGAGCCAGTCGTTCCCCGACGACATGCTGACGCTGCGCGTGGGCGACACCACCACCGCATCGTTGCCGTGGTCGCGCTCCACCCGGATCGGCGGCATCCAGCTTTCGCGCAATTTTTCGCTGCAACCCTATCGCACCACCACCCCGCTGCCGGCGTTCCTGGGGTCGGCCACGCTGCCTTCGCAGGTGGAGCTCTATATCAACGGCCTGCGCCAATACACCGGCCAGGTCCCGGCGGGGCCCTTCCAGCTCAACACGGTTCCGAGCATCAACGGCGCGGGCAACGCCCAGGTGGTTCTCACCGACGCCTTCGGCCGTGCCACGACACTCGATTTCTCGCTGTACGACACGCAGCGGCTGCTGGGGGAGGGCCTGTCCGACTGGTCCGTCGATCTCGGCGTGGTGCGCAAGAACTACGGCCTGCGCTCGAACGACTACGGCAGCGACCCCGCCGCCACCGGCGTCTGGCGCTACGGCGTGAGCAACAGCTTCACGCTGGAGGCGCACGGCGAGGCCACCAGGGGGCTGGTCAAGGGCGGCGTCGGCGGCGCATGGCTGCTCGGGCAGAGCGGCGTGTTCACTGGCGCCGTGGCGCGCAGCAGCTATCGCGGGGAGGGGGGCTCGCTGCTCAGCATGGGCTACAGCTGGCGCGACAACCAGTTCAATTTCGCGGTCGAGGGCACGCGCACGCGCGGCGAGTACCGCGACGTCGCATCCCTGTACGGCAGCGCGCCGCCGAGCGGTTCGGGCCGGGCGTCGATCGGCTACACCACCAAGGACTTCGGCAGCTTCGGCCTCAGCTACCTCTATCTGCGCTATCCGGCGCAGGAGGCGACGCGCTTGGCCAGTGTCTATTGGTTCAGGGCGATCGGATCCAGTGCCTCGATGAACGTGAGCCTCAACCAGAACCTGGACAACCGCCGGGAACGCAGCCTTTTCGTCGGCTTTACCTGGGCGCTGGACGGCAAGGTCACGGCCAGCGCCGGCATCCAGCGCGACCGCGGCCAGACCGTCTACACCGCCGATGCGCAGAGCTCCATGCCGGGCGACGGCGGCATCGGCTGGCGCGCCGGCCTGCGCCAGGGCGGCGGCCAGAACGGCGGACAGGCCGAGATCGACTACCTGGGCCGCTACGGCCGCGCCATGGCCGGCATCAGCGTGCTCGGCGACAACCGTTACGCCTACGCCGGCGCCACCGGTTCGATCGCGTTCATGGGCGGCCAGCCCTTCGCGGCCCGGCGCATCGACGATGCCTTTGCGGTGGTCTCCACCGACGGCATTGCCGGCGTGCCCGTGAGGCTGGAGAACCGGGACATCGGCACCACGGACGACAAGGGCATGCTGCTGGTGGCGCCGCTGCGGTCCTACCAGAGCAACCAGCTGTCCATCGATCCGATGCAGTTGCCCGCCGACGTGAAGATCGAGCGCGTGAAAACGGTCGCCACGCCGAGCGACCGCTCCGGCACGATGGTGCGATTCGGCATCACGCCGGTCAGCGCGGCCGCGCTGCTGCTGGTGGACGAGGCGGGCAAGCCCCTGCCGCTGGGCAGCCGCGTGCGCGCCAATGGGCAGGATGGCGAGCCGGCGCTGGTCGGCTTCGATGGCGCGGTGTATCTCGAATCGCTCCAGGCCCACAACACGCTCGATGTGCAGACGCCCGGCGGCGCCTGCCGGACCAGCTTCGACTATCGCAAGGACGGCGTGGCAATCCCGCAGATCGGGCCGCTGCGCTGCGCCAGGGAGGCCAAGACGCCATGAGTCTTCTGACCAGTACTTTGCGCGCCCTGCGCCTGCCTCTGTTCTGCGCACTGCTGTGGCTGCTGTCGGCGGGCAGCGCGCAGGCGTCAATCAATTGCACCGCGACGATGACGGCCGTGGCTTTCGGCACGGTCGACCTGGTCGCCGGCGGCACGCCCACGCCCGCCACCGCCACGCTGAGCTACACCTGCACCAAGACCGGCAACACCAACACTACCGAGTACGCGAGGGTCTGCTTCAACATCGGCGATGGCAACGAAGGTCTCACGAACTTCAATCCGCGCGTCATGAAGAGCGGCGCGGGCGACTCCTTGAAGTTCCAGCTCTACCAGGGGACGACCAGCACGATCTGGGGCTCGAGCGGCAACGCCGCGGTGCCGAACCCGTACACCATCAACATCGCCATTCCTGCCCGGTCCACCACCTCCTCGGGAAGCACCACGATGCGAGGGGAGCTGATTGCCCTGCAGACCACCGTGCCTCCGGGCGCGTACCAGGACAACTTCGCCGGAATCCATACCTCGATCACGCTGACGTCGAGCACGAACGCCCCGCCGACGACATGCGGCACAGCGGTGGCGGACCAGTTCGCCTTCATCGTCAGCGCGACCATCGCCAAGAGCTGCCTGGTCACGGCCGATCCGCTGAACTTCGGCTCCGTCGCGGGCCTCCCGGGCGGGGCCAACATCGACCAGATCAGCACCATCAACGTCACCTGCACGACGCCCACGGCCTACACGGTCGCGCTGACGCCATCCAACAACGCGACCACCGGTGCAGGGGCGATGACGCCGACCGGAGGCGTGCCCGGCAACACCGACACGGTGGCCTACCGGCTCTACAGCAATGCCGCCCGCACGAGTCCCTGGGGCGGCGTCACGGGAACCAACACCGTCGCGGGCACGGGCACCGGCCAGGTCCAGGCGCTGACCTTGTATGGCCGCGTTCTGGGCGCCAGCGTCAACGTGCGGCCGGACAGCTACCTTGACGTCGTGACGGTCGGCGTGACCTACTGAGCTGCACCGGCGGCTTTGCCGACACGGAAAAGCCTGCTGGCAAATTGCAGGCAATGCGCGAAGAATAGCGCCCGGACTGCCTTCATTTTCCCGAGACTCTGCCGATAAACCGGGTTGGGCATCGATGCGATGCCTCCCATCCAGGTTGCGAGGAGGAGTTCCCATGTCCGGAAACAGGCGCTTTGCAAGGGCGGCTGCGCTGCAATCACCGCGAACGGTGCCACCGCTGGCCGCCGTCGGCGTGCTGCTGCTCCTGCTGCCATTGCCGCTGCAGCTCAGTTCCGCGGAGCCGACGCGCGGCATGAACAGCGCCACGGGCCGCTTCGACTTGACGATAGTCGTTCTCCCGACTTTCAAGGTGCTCGAGGTCACGCCCGTGAAGGGAGGGCATGAATACCGTGTCTGGACCAACATGAAGTCGGTGCTCATCAAGGGGCGCGAGTACCGGTTCGACAAGGTCGGAGAAACGACGTTCATGGTGGCTGGCACCGATGCCGATGGCCGCGACAGCCTCGGCTCCGCCTGGCGCGGCGCGATCGGTGCGATGGCGGCGACCACGGGCGGCGCTGCGCCGCAGGCCGCAGCCGCTCCGGCCGGCGACGGCAGCAACGCGACGCGGGTGACGGTGACTTACTAGGGGCCTTGCCCTGGATGTCGCCTTCCGGGTCCGGAAGGACCGCTGAGAAAAAAGCCGCCTGAGCCCTGCACTTCTTCCCGTTTCCGCCGATATCCGGAGGTCGGGCGCCGATGCAGCGCCCGAAGCTCATGTTCTTCGGACGGATCGGGCCTTATGACGGGAAATTGGCTTCAATCGGCGCGCTGCGCGCTGGCCGCGTCGTTGCTGCTCGCGCCGATGCTGTGCGTGGCGGAGAGCGGCTTCGGCAGCAATTCCGCGACGGCGCGGGTGCGCATCACAGTAGTCGTGCTGCCGGTGTTCCGCGTGCTGCAAGTCACGCCGACCGCCGAGGGGTATGACTACCGCGTCTGGACCAACATGAAGTCGATCGTGCTCGGCGGGCACGAGTACCGCTTTGCGCGCGTCGGCGAGAACACGCTGCGCGTGCCTACAGCGCCGGGCGACACCTGGGTCGTGCACGGGCTGTAGGACGGGCGCGTGCTCGCGCCGTCGCGTCAGTTGCAATACTGCGCGTTGCCGCTCGTATCGAGCGACACCGGCGGATCGGCCAGGAACTGCTGCACTGGAACGATCGACGCATTGCAGGCTTCATCCGTACGCACGTCGAAGACATGCCAGTAGTCCGTGCTGCTGCTTTCACCGGCGGGTGGCGAAAACACCGTCTGCGCACCCCGGTTGCTCACCTCGACCCGCGCAGGAGAGCCGGTCTGTCCCGGATCGAAGGTGCCGGAGAAGTTGCGGATGTAGAAGCGGTAGGTGCGGTTCTTGGCCAGCTTGGCGAAGGTCGTCACTTCGGGGCCGAAGCTGTCGACGTCGTCCACGTCGAGCGCGATGAAAGGCGCGGCCGCGAGGCTGCCCTTGTCGCTGTAGTAAACGTGTTCGTCGGCGTTGGCGCCCAGCGTGTGCGAGTCGAGGTCGCGCGGGCGCTCGCCCCAGGTCAGCTTGATCGACAGCGCGGAGCGCGTGAGTTCGAGGCAACTGCCCAGCGGCACGTCCTCGTCCGCGACGTTCACCGTCGGCGCATTGGAGATCTCGCTGGCGGTGGTGGCGACCACGAAGGCCGAACTGGTGCGCTTCACGGCCACCGAGAACTCGCCGTTCGCATTGGTCAGCGCAGTTGCCTGGCCGGTGTACGACTTGCCTTCGGAAGCCACCAGTGCGCCTGCGACTCGCGCACCCGTCGCATCCTGCACGCAGCCATTGATTCGCACGGTGTTGTAGATCTGGTCCGCGTTCCAGGTGGTGAAGTGCGTCACCGTGCCTTCGTAGTACTGGTTGGGCGCGGTGCCTTGCAGCGTGGCCGAGCCTTCCTGCACCCACAGCCCCGTGGCCGTGTTGTAGAAGAACAGCGGCACCGACGGCGGCAGCGTGCCGGCGCGCGAGGACGGGGCGATGCGCACCGTCGCGCTGGTGCCCGCGGCCAGGTTCAGCGGCGTGCCGTCGGCATCCGTGAAGCTGGCGTCGAGCGCGCCGAAGCTCTCCATCGGCGCGCTGCCGCCGTCCGTGGCGGCGAGGTAGTTGCCGGGCATCACGTTGACGTCGCTGGCCGGCGCGATGGGCGTCACCCGTGCGGTCACCAGTCCGCCAGGCGCGCTGCCGTCGGGGCGGCGAAGCGAGTTGGCGCTCAGGCGGACCATCGCGGTCGAGCCCGGAACGACAACGTCGTGCGCCGATTGCCCGTCGAAGGTCTCGGTCACCGCCACGGGCAGCATCGGCACGTTGACGACCGTCGATGCGCCCGAGCCGCTCAGCGCGGCCGTGGCTCGGCTCTGCGGCACCATGCCGGCCTTCGAGAAGCTCAGCAGCACCGACGCATTCGGCGGAATCTCGGCGAGCGAATAGCTGCCGTCGTCGCCTGTGACGGCGGAGACGCCGGCGGCCGCGACCGTGACCTGCGCGACGCCCTGGCCGTCGAGTGCATTCGTCACGCGGCCGCTGACCTTCGCGTTGGTCTGCTGCGGCGGTGGTGGAGGCGGTGGCGGCGGCGGCGGTGCGTTCTGGTCGGGTGGGGGCAGGGTGACGAAGCCCGCGCCTCCGTCGCTTCCGCCGCAGGCCACCAGTGCCACTGCTGCCGCAAGCGCGGCAAAAAACATCCTCGTTTTCATGATCCCTCTCTCCTTTGTGTTCGTGATTCGCCGCAACCGGACAACCCGGGCAGCGAGCGTGCGAAGGTAGGCGCGCAGGCGCGGCGTCGCCAGTGCCGAAAGTCACCGCGTCGCGGGAGTAAGAAGAAAGGATTGGCCCAGACAGGGCCGCTTGCTCAGGCCTTGATGCCGCAGCCGTTGAGCACGAAGGCTACGAGCTCGCGCGCGATCGGTTCGCGATCGATGGGCGCGTCGGGCGGCAGGCCGAGCATCACGCGCGTCTGGATCGCGTAGTCGGCATAGCTCTGGGTCATGGCCCAGATGTGCATCAGCAGGATGCGCGCGTCGAGCGGGCGCATCAGCCCGCGCGCGATCCAGCCGTTGATGATGTCCACCTTCTTCTGCGTCCAGGCCCGTGCGTTGGGCCAGTAGCGGTCGAGGTTGCGGCCGCCGTCGAGGATCTCGCGCGTGAAGATGCGCGACATCTCGGGGCTGTCGATGGCGTGGTCGAGCTTCTTGCGGATGTAGTCGCCGAGCACCGTGGCAGGGTCGTTCGCGTCCTCGAACGAGAACACCACCTTCCACGCATGCAGCACCTGCATCAGCAGCTCTTCGTAGAGCTCTTCCTTGCCGGCGATGTAGTAATGAAGCTGGGGCTTGGTGAGGCCCGCGCGCGCCGCGATGGCCTGGGTCGAGGTGCCCTTCAGGCCGTGCAGGCTGAACTCGGCGACCGCCGCGGTGCGGATCGCCGCCATGATGCGTTCGCGCCCGGGCCGCGCGCGCGACAGCGGGCCGTCGGGGGCGGGCATTTCCTGGGCGGTCGAGACGGGGAGGGCGGCGGGATCGGCGTTCATGATGGCGGTGGGCGGCAGGGCGCGCGGTCGATGGTAATACCTCGCCCTTGTCCGGGCCGTCCCGGCCCTCGTGCATGACCGCATGCCATGCCGGCATGGGCAGGCAGGGCATGCGGGCACGGTTCATGTATCTTCCTCGCCGCCCCGAAAAATTCCACCTCAACACAGGAGTTCTCCATGTACCTCTCTCCCCGTTTCCGTGCCTTCGCGGCCGGCGCCGCTTTGCTGGCTGCCAGCGCGCTTGCGCAGGCGCAGCAGGCACTGCCCAACGTGGTGATCCTCGCCACTGGCGGCACCATCGCCGGTGCCGGTGCCTCGGCCGTCAACAGCGCCACGTACGCGGCCGCCAAGGTCGGCGTCGAGAAGCTGATCGCAGGCCTGCCGGAGCTCTCCAAGGTGGCCAACGTGCGCGGCGAACAGGTGTTCCAGGTCGCATCGGAAAGCCTGACCAACGACAACCTGCTGACGCTGGCCAAGCGCGTATCGGCACTGTCGAAGCAAGCGGACGTGGACGGCATCGTCATCACCCACGGCACCGACACGCTTGAAGAAACCGCCTACTTCCTGACCCTGACCGTGCACACCAACAAGCCGATCGTCGTGGTCGGCTCGATGCGTCCGGGCACTGCGCTGTCGGCCGACGGCGCGCTCAACCTGTACGACGCCGTGAACGTGGCGGGCAGCAAGGACGCGATGGGCAAGGGCGTGCTGGTGACGATGAACGACAACATCGACAGCGGCCGCGACGTGAGCAAGAACGTCAACATCAAGACCAATGCGTTCTCCAGCCAGTGGGGCCCGCTGGGCATGATCGTCGAGGGCAAGAACTACTGGTTCCGCGCACCGGTCAAGCGCCACACCATGAACTCGGAATTCGACATCGACAGCATCACCGCGCTGCCGCCGGTCGAGATCGCGATGGGCTACGAGGGCGTGTCGTCGGTGGCCATCGACGCCATCGCCAAGAGCGGTGCCAAGGCGCTGATCCACGGCGGCACGGGCAATGGCTCGGTGGCCGACCGCATCGTTCCGAACCTGCAGAAGGCGCGCTCCGACGGCGTGATCGTGATTCGCAGCGCGCGCGTGCCCGACGGCTTCGTCATTCGCAACGCCGAGCAGCCCGACGACAAGTACGACTGGGTGGTTGCGCACGACCTGCGCCCGCAGAAGGCGCGCATCCTGGCCATGGTTGCCCTGACCAAGACCAACAACACCAAGGAACTGCAGCGCATCTTCTGGGAGTACTGATCTCCCCTCGGGTGCATTCGGCACCCTTCCCGGATCGGGCCGCAGCGGTGCAAGCCGCTGCGGCCTTTTTTCATGTGCGTGTGCCGCGATGGTGCCGTGCGTACTCGATGCTCGCGATGCAGATCGCCAGCCAGGCACCGCCCGAGCACAGTCCCGCGAGCACGTCGCTAGGAAAGTGCGCCCGCACGAAGATGCGGCTGCAGGCCACGGTGACGACCACCGCCGTTGCCGCCATCACCGACGGCACCCGCCAGCGCGGCGGCAGCATGCGCAGCCCCAAATAGCCCAGCATGCCGTAGAGCACCATCGAGCCCGAGCTGTGGCCGCTCGGAAAGGAATAGCCCGACACCTGCGCGAAGCCGAAGTCGTGCACCGGCCGAGCGCGCTCGAAGATGAGCTTGAGCACGTGGTTCAGCACCCCGTTGCCGGCGATGGCTGCGACCCAGCCAGCCGCGAAACCGCGGTGCCCGCGAAGCCACAGCGCCACCGCCACGCCGACGCATAGCAGCACTGCGACGATCGGGTCGGCCATGTGGGTGAGCCATGAGAACGCCTCCCTCACGACCAGCGGCGTGTGCGCGCCCACGGCGCGGCTGATCGTCTCGTCCAGCAGGCCCATTGGCCGACCGTCGCCGAGGCCTTCCGCCACTTCGGCGAACAGCCAGGCCAGTGCGACCACCGACGCAGCACCGATGGCCAGTCCGCCGAACAGCAGTCCGGCGCCTGGCTCGGGCTGCGCCGCATGCCGGCGCCGCAGGTGCTCGAAGCCCCAGGCCGCGAGGCCGGCGGCCGCGGTCAACGCGACGAGAAGAATCAGGAATCCGGGCCAGGCCTGGGCGCCGAGGCGCTCTCCCAGGGCGATCAATGCGGCATCTTCAACGGGCATGGGCGAGGCGGGCGGACGGCAGGAGCAGGCGAATCACGGCGTGTCGGCAGGAGTTCCAAAAGGGGAGGCCGAGCATAGCGGCCCGTTCCTGACCGCCCGCTGCCTCGTAAAATAGCCGGTTCGTTGCGCCGCGGGTTCTTCTCCCACCGGGCGGCCGCCTTCACGCAGAGCCATGCTGACCTTCCAACAAATCATTCTCAAACTGCAGTCGTACTGGGCCGACAAGGGCTGCGCGCTGCTGCAACCGTACGACATGGAAGTGGGCGCGGGCACCTCGCACACCGCCACCTTCCTGCGCGCGCTCGGCCCCGAACCCTGGAAAGCCGCCTACGTGCAGCCCAGCCGCCGGCCCAAGGACGGCCGCTATGGCGAGAACCCCAATCGTGGCCAGCACTACTACCAGTACCAGGTGGTGCTCAAGCCGGCGCCCTCGAACATCCTCGAGCTCTACCTCGGCAGTCTCGAAGCCCTGGGCTTCGACCTGAAGAAGAACGACATCCGCTTCGTGGAAGATGACTGGGAGAACCCCACGCTCGGCGCTTGGGGCCTAGGCTGGGAGGTCTGGCTCAACGGCATGGAAGTGACCCAGTTCACCTACTTCCAGCAGGTCGGCGGCCTCGACTGCAAGCCGATCACCGGCGAAATTACCTACGGCCTCGAGCGGCTGGCCATGTACCTGCAGGGCGTGGAAAACATGTACGACCTGGTGTGGACCGAAGGCCATGGCGGCAACAAGCTCACCTATGGCGACGTGTTCAAGCAGAACGAAGTCGAACAGTCGGCCTACAACTTCGAGCACAGCGACGCCGAGTTCCTGTTCACCGCCTTCAACGCGCACGAAAAGCAGGCCAAGCACCTCATGACCGAACAGCTCGCGCTGCCGGCCTACGAACAGGTGCTGAAGGCCGCGCACAGCTTCAACCTGCTGGACGCGCGCGGCGCAATCAGCGTGACCGAGCGCGCGGCCTACATCGGCCGCATCCGCAACCTGGCGCGCAGCGTGGCGCAGAGCTACTACGACAGCCGCGAGCGCCTGGGCTTCCCGATGGCGCCGCGCGAATGGGTCGCGCAGATCCCCCCGAAGAAGGCCGCCTGAGCGATGACGACCCCCATGAACAAGAACTCCCTGCTGGTCGAACTGTTTGTCGAAGAACTGCCGCCGAAGGCACTGAAGAAGCTCGGCGATGCTTT
Organism: Variovorax sp. R-27; assembly: GCF_049913215.1. Classification (NCBI taxonomy): domain Bacteria; kingdom Pseudomonadati; phylum Pseudomonadota; class Betaproteobacteria; order Burkholderiales; family Comamonadaceae; genus Variovorax; species Variovorax sp. R-27. The sequence continues at coordinate 6,192,576 of NZ_CP183984.1, read as the reverse complement.
CGCGGGTGTGCTGCGCGAACAACTGGTGGCGCAAGGCCTGGCCGAAGCCGGCTCGGTGCTCACCGCCTACGCCTCGCCGCGCCGCCTGGCCGCGCACCTCACGCACGTGGCCGAGCGCGCCGCCGACAAGGCCGTGTCGCAAAAGCTCATGCCCGTGGCCGTGGGCATCGACGCCTCGGGCCAGCCCACGCCCGCGCTGCTCAAGCGCCTGGGCGCGCTCGGCGCCGACGCCTCGGCCGTGCCTGGCCTGAAGCGCGCGATGGACGGCAAGGCCGAAGCCCTGTTCTACGAAAGCACCGCCAAGGGCGCCACGCTGGCCGAAGGCCTGCAGAAGGCGCTGGCCGAGGCGATTGCCAAGCTGCCGATTCCCAAGGTCATGAGCTACCAGCTCGAAAGCGGTTGCGAAATGCCGGGCTGGAGCAGCGTGAGCTTCGTGCGCCCCGCGCACGGCCTCGTGGCGCTGTATGGCGACGCCGTGGTGCCCATCGAAGCGCTGGGCCTGAAGGCCGGCCGCGAAACGCACGGCCATCGCTTCGAGGCGGCGGTCGATCCGGTCGTGCTGCGCGACGCCAACAGCTATGCGCTGCAGATGCAGGAAGACGGCGCCGTCATCGCGAGCTTCGAAGCCCGCCGCGCCGAAATCTCGCGCCAGCTTGCAGCGGCCGCGGTGAAGGTCGGCGGCGGCTCGGTGCCCATCCACGACGACGCGCTGCTCGACGAAGTGACCGCGCTGGTCGAGCGCCCCAACGTGCTGGTCTGCAGCTTCGAGCGCGAGTTCCTCGAAGTGCCGCAAGAGTGCCTGATCCTCACGATGAAGGCCAACCAGAAATACTTTCCGCTGCTCGACGCATCGAGCAGGCTCACAAACAGGTTCCTGGTCGTCAGCAACATCAGCCCCGACGACGCGAGCGCGGTCATCGGAGGCAACGAGCGCGTGGTGCGCCCGCGCCTGGCCGACGCCAAGTTCTTCTTCGACCAGGACCGCAAGAAGTCGCTGGCCTCGCGCGTCGAGTCGCTGGGCAAGGTGGTCTATCACAACAAGCTGGGCACGCAGGGCGAGCGCGTGGAGCGCGTGATGCGCATCGCGCGCGGCATTGCGGAGAAGATCGGCGACACCGCGCTGGCCGCGCACGCCACGCAGGCCGCCCAACTCGCCAAGGCCGACCTCGTGACCGACATGGTCGGCGAGTTCCCCGAGCTGCAGGGCACCATGGGCCGCTACTACGCGCTGCACGACGGGCTCGACGCATCGGTGGCCGACGCCATCGAAGACCACTACAAGCCGCGTTTTGCCGGCGACGAGCTGCCGCGCAACAGCGTGGGCCTCGTGGTCGCGCTGGCCGACAAGCTCGAAACGCTGGTCGGCATGTTCGGCATCGGCAACCTGCCCACCGGCGACCGCGACCCGTTCGCGCTGCGCCGCCACGCGCTGGGCGTGATCCGCATGCTGATCGAGAAAGACCTGCCGCTGGGCCTCGACGCCTTGCTGCAGGACACGGCCGCGCAGTTCAGCGGTATCGCCGGTTTCGAAAGCAGCCGCGCCACGGGCGAGTTGCAGGACTTCATCCTCGATCGCCTCGCCGGCAGCCTGCGCGAGCAGGGCGCCAGCGCACAGGAAGTCGATGCCGTGCTGGCCCCGCGCCCGCAGCGCCTGGGCGAAGTGCCCAAGCTGCTGGCCGCCGTGCGCGCCTTTGCCGCCTTGCCCGCCGCCGCCGCACTGGCAGCTGCGAACAAGCGCATCGGCAACATCCTCAAGAAGGCCCCCGAAGCCGACGCGCACGTCAGCGAGCTGCTGCTGCAGGAGCCGGCCGAAAAGGCGCTGCACGCAGCCATGGCGCAAGTCGTGCCTGCTGCCAACGCCCAGTTCGAAGCTGGCGACTACACCGCCTCGCTGCAGACGCTGGCCGTGCTGCGCGAGCCGGTCGACGCCTTCTTCGACGGCGTCATGGTCAACGCCGAACAGGCCGACCTGCGGCTCAACCGCCTGGGCCTGCTGATGTCGCTGCACACTGCGATGAACCGCGTGGCGCAGCTCGAACGGCTGGCCGTCTGAGCTCATTCACGACGCCTCCCCCAGGAGTGGCACCACCATGAAACTCGTCATCCTCGACCGCAACGGCACGATCAACGTGCACCGCGAAGACTTCGTGAAGAGCGACATCGAGTGGACGCCGCTGCCCGGTGCGCTCGAGGCCGTGGCGCGGCTCAACCATGCGGGCTGGCACGTGGTGATTGCATCCAACCAGTCGGGGCTGGGCCGGGGGCTGTTCGACATGGCTTCGCTCAACGCGATGCACGCCAAGATGCACAAGATGCTCGCGGCCGTGGGCGGCAAGGTCGATGCGGTGTTCTATTGCCCGCACAGCCCCGACGAGGGCTGCGAGTGCCGCAAGCCCAGGCCCGGCCTGTTCCTGCAGATCGGCGACCGCTACGGCATCGACCTCAAGGGCACCCCGACCTGCGGCGACAGCCTGCGCGACCTGCAGGCGGGCGCGGCTGCCGGCTGCGAGCCGCACCTGCTGCTCACGGGCATGGGCGCGGCCTGCCGCGGCGTCGATCCGCTGCCTTCCGAATACCCGGCGAACACGTTGGTCCACGACGATCTCGCCGCCTTTGTCGACTTTCTGCTCGCGCGCGAAGCGCGGGCCGCACTGCAGGTGGCTGTCTGATGGCGTTTTTCCGTTCCGTTCTCCACGCGCTGTGGATGCTCGTCACCGTGATCCCCTGGGGCATCATCATGTGCGTCAGCTCGCTCTGGAAGCGCGGCATTCCGCTCTACTGGATGGCGGAGCAATGGCTCAGCTGGGCCATCGGCGGCGCGCGCGTGCTGCTGGGCATCAAGACCCGCGTGAGCGGCATGGAGAACCTGCCGACCGACAAGCTCGCCGGCGCGGTCCTGCTGGTGAAGCACCAGTCCACGCTCGAGACCTTCCTGATGCCCACGCTGATGCCGCACCCGCTGGCCTACGTGTTCAAGAAGGAGCTGATCTACATCCCCTTCTTCGGCTGGGCGATGGCGCGGCTGGACATGATCCACATCGACCGCAGCCAGCGTGCGCAGGCCTTCAACAAGGTGGTGAACCAGGGCCGCAAGCTGCTCGCGCAGGGCATCTGGATCATCATGTTCCCCGAGGGCACGCGCATTCCGCGTGGGCAGAAGGGCACCTACAAGAGCGGCGGTACGAGGCTCGCCTGCGAGACCGGCGTGCCGGTGATCCCCATTGCCGTGACCTCGGCCAAGGTGTGGCCGCGCAAGGCCTTCATCAAGCGCCCGGGCGTGGTCGATGTGTCCATCGGCCCGGCGATTCCGAGCGTGGGCCGCAAGCCTGATGAGTTGATGCGCGAGGTCGAGGCCTGGATCGAGGCCGAGATGCGCCGCCTCGACCCCGAGGCGTATGTCGACAGCCCTCTGCAGCCCACGCAAGAAGCGGTGAGCTGAAGAGGAAAAGAGAGCCCGTCATGGGATTGCTTCGGTTCACGATGGATCTTTTCGAGGGGCTGGGCAGCGAGTTTGCGCCGCCAGCGCCCGCACCTGCGCGGCCGCGCAGGGTGAAGAAGCCGAAGCTGGTGGCACCGCCGGCCGTGCCTTTGGCTCCGCCCGCACCCGTCGACCCGCATGCGCCACCCGCGGTGCCGCTGGCCGACACGCTGACGCTTGCGAACTTCGCGCATCCGCAGGCCACGCGCGAAGTGGTGCTCGGCTCCGCGCGCGTGGCCTATGAATTCAAGCGCGGCAAGCGCAAGACGATCGGCTTTCTCGTCGGGGCCGAAGGGCTGTCGGTGCGCGCGCCGCGCTGGGTGGCGCTGCGCGATGTCGATGCGGCCATTCATGAGAAGTCGGACTGGATCCTGCGCAAGCTGACGGAAACGCAGCAGCGCCATGCGCGCGTCGAGGCCACTCGCATCGAATGGAAGGATGGGGCCGGATTTCCGTTCTTGGGCGAGCCGGTTGTGATGCGGCTTGATCCGAAGCATGGCTTTGCGAGTGTTGGCGGCACGCTTGACGACGTTGTTGAAGAAGGTGGGCCGCGGGTGCTGCGGCTGGCTGTGGCGCAGAACGCCGAGCCTTCGCAGATTCGTGATGCGGCGCAGGCGTGGTTGATGCGGCAGGCGCGCAAGCTGTTCATCGAGCGGTTGGATCACTTTGCGCCGCTGCTTGGGGTGCAGTGGCAGAAGCTGTCGCTGTCGAATGCTTCGACGCGCTGGGGTAGTGCCAGTGCGGATGGGTCGATTCGGCTGAACTGGCGGTTGATTCACTTTCGGCTGTCGGTGATCGATTACGTTGTTGCGCATGAGTTGGCGCATCTGCGGGTTATGGATCACTCGCATCGGTTCTGGGAGACGGTTGAGAGTGTTGTGCCTGACTACGACTTGCTGCGGCGGCAACTGAAGGATGAAGCGGTTCCTCGCTGGGGCTGAATTTGTCGTTGGTATGGGTTTGCTTCCCGGGGCCGGGACTCGCCCCGGCGGGCGACCTACTTTTCTTTGCTTCGCCAAAGAAAAGTAGGCAAAAGAAAGGCGACCCCACTGTCTGCGACCCTTCGCTTCGCTACGGGCAACCTGCGGTGCTCGCGTTTCGCGGGGTCTCGCCCAAACTCGCTTCGCTCAGACAAGGGCGAGCCCTGATCCGCGAAACGCTGCGCTCCTCGGCGCAGCCAGAGGGGAGGGGAGACGGAACGGGCCTTTGCTTCGCTCGGCCCCGGTGCCACTGCAGGCGCGCAGCGCCTGCAGTGGTTGGTATTGGATATTCGGCCGAGCGAAGCGAAGGCCTGTTGGGTTCCCCATCCCTTCTGGCTGCGCCGAGGAGCGCAGACGTAGACGGGATCAGGGCCGCAGCTGTTTGAGCGAAGCGAGTTCTGCGGACCCCCGTCTACGTCGAGCACCGCAGGTTGCCCGTAGCGAAGCGGAGGGACGCAGACAGCAGGGTCGCCTTTTCTTTGCTTACTTTCTTTTGGCGAAGCAAAAGAAAGTGAGTCGGCCGCCGGGCCGAGACCCGGCCCCGGAAAGAAAAAACTCAACGAGCGTGAGTAACCCCCCCATCCACAACCAACGTAGACCCCATCACATAGTCCCCTGCACGCGAGGCCAAGTAGATAGCCGCCCCAGCCATATCTTCAGGCACCCCGATGCGCCCAGCCGGAATCCGCCCCTTCACCTCATCCCCATGGTCCCGCGCCAACTTGTTCATGTCAGAAGCAAACGCACCAGGCGCAATAGCACTAACCACGATCCGATCCTGCGCCAACCGCAGCGCCATCCGCCGAGTCAACTGAATCAGCCCAGCCTTGCTCGCCGCATACGAATAAGTCTCCTGCGGATTGACCGAAATCCCGTCGATAGAAGCGATGTTGATCACCTTCGCCAGATGGTCCGTCGCCGCCTTCTTCAGCATCGGCGTCAACGCCTTGGTCAGAAAGAACGGCGTCTTCAGGTTCAGGTCCACCACCTTGTCCCATCCACTCTCGGGAAACTCTTCATAAGGCGCGCCCCAGGCCGCACCGGCGTTGTTCACGAGGATGTCCAGCGAGCCTTCGTGCTTCGAATAGGCATCGACCAGCGCCTGCGCACCTTCGAGCGTCGACACGTCCGCAGGCAGCGACACGCAATGCCCAAAGGCCGACAGCTCCTTCGCGGTTTCGTCGCAGGCTGCGGCCTTGCGAGCCGAGATGTACACGCGCGCGCCTTGGGCCAGGAAGCCCTCTGCGATCATGCGGCCGATGCCGCGCGAGCCGCCGGTGATCAGCGCCGTGCGGCCCTTCAGCGAGAAGAGTTGGGTGGTGTCCATGGTGCGGGTGTCTCCTGAATGAAAGATCGGCAATGCAAGTTCAGGAAACGAGCTTAGTGCGCGCCGCGCCGCGCGCGCGTCACCTCGGTGTCAGCGACAGGCTCCGGGGGCTCGTGAAGCTGCGCAGGTCGCCGGTCACCGGATCGAGGAAGGCCAGCGACCGGGCCAGCAGCTGCAAGGGCTTGCCGAAGTCGTCCGCGCCCTCGGGCAGCAGTACGGGGTAGATCGGGTCGTTCACGATCGGCATGCCCAGTGCCATGCAGTGCACGCGCAGCTGGTGCTTGCGGCCCGTCACCGGCGAGAGCTTCAGCAGTGCATGGCCGTCGCGCACCTCCTGTACCTCGATGCGGGTTTCGGAGTTGGGTTCACCGGGCTCTTCCCGCACGCGCATGAAATGTTCGTCGTCGACCAGACGGCTGCGATAGACCTCGGGCACAGACGACACGCCCTCGCGCCACGGCACGACGGCCTCGTAGTGCTTGGCGATGCGGCGCTCGGGAAACATCGCCTGGTACGCGCCGCGCGTGGCGTGCCGCACCGAGAACAGCACCAGCCCCGAGGTGCTGCGATCGATGCGGTGCATCGGCACGAGGTCGTCGAGCTTCAGCTTGCGCTTGAGGCGTACCAGCAGGCTTTCCTGCAGGTACTTGCCGGTGGGCGTGACGGGCACGAAGGGGGGCTTGTCCACGACCAGCAGATCGTCGTCCTGGAACACGATCTGCTCTTCGAAGGGGATGGGCACTTCGTCGTCGAGCGTGCGGTAGTAGTACACGCGCAGCGGCGACTGGTAGCGTCGCGTCGCGGTCACGGGCACGCCATGCTCGTCGATGACGTCGTTCGCTTCGATGCGCTCGAGCCAGGCCTGGCGCGTGATCGCGGGAAAACGCTCGATCAGGAATTCGGCAATGGTCGGCCAGGGGCCGGAAGACAGGCCGACGCAGCTCGGGCCTACGCCGTCGCGCGTGGGTAGCGGCAGCTGCGGCGGTCGGCGCCGGGTCATGGCGATGAAGATGCCTGCTGCAGCAACGACAGCGCTTGGGCGAAGGTCGGGCGCGCGGCGGCGTCGGGCTGCAGGCAGCGGTCTTTCAGCGTGGTCACCGATGCGGGCACCGCGTCGGTGCAGCGTTCGAGCAGTTCTTCCAGCAGGCAGCCGAAGGCGCGCATTTCCAGCGCCTGGAACGCGCGCGTCTGTGCCGCGTCGAGCGCGCCGGTCATCCAGGCCGCGCCGAAGTCGCCGAGCCGGCCGCCGCGCTGTGCGTGCCACAGGATGTTGTGCGCGTAGAGGTCGCCGTGAAGAATCCCTCGCGCATGCAGGTGCTGCATGGCGGAGGCGATGTCGCGTGCGATGCGCAGCGCCACGCCGGACGTCCAACGCGCTTCCTCGGCATAGACGTCGCGCGTGCATGAAGCGAGGCTCGGTGGCCCCGCGAGGGTGACGAATGACGGATCGACCAGCCACATCACCAGGCCTTCCGTGCCTTCGGGGTGCCCGTCGATGCGGCTCTGCGCAGCGATCAGCGTGGGGTGCACGCCGGCCGCGATGCAGGCGGCCATTTCACTGTGCGGCCAGCCATCGCTGGTGACTGCACCCTTGAAGAGCTTGACCGCCACCTGCTGTGCTTTGCCGAGCGTGGCTTGATGGATCACACCCGACGCGCCTTCGCCGAGCTTCCTGCCCAGCGCCAGTTCGCGCCAGTCGATGTGCGGCACCGACTGCGCGGTGATCGCCGCGTCTTCGGCCTGCGTGTCGAAGGGATTGCCCGCGCAGGCGAGCCACGACAGGCGCGGCAGCGAGGGCAGCCATGCGGGCAGCGTCTCGAAGCGGTTGGCCGAGATGCGCAGCAGTTCGAGCTGCTTGAACGCGGTCATCGACTGCGGCAGCGCGCGCAGGCGGTTGCCCGCCAGCATGAGCTTCTGCATCCGCGTGCATTCGCCGAGGGAGTCGGGCAGTTCTTCGATCTGGTTGTCGGTGAGGATCAGCCAGCGCAACGAGGCCGGCAACGCTGCGGCCGGCACCGTGCGGATCTGGTTGGCCTTGAAGCCGACGATGTCGAGGTCGTGGCACCGGCCGATCGACTCGGGCAGCGTGGTGAAGCGGTTGTCCGAGCAGAACAGCACGCGCAGCCTGTGCAGGCGGTTCAGGTCGTCGGGCAGCGTGTCGAGCGCATTGCCCGACAGGTTCAGCACCTCGAGCGAATCCGCGAGGTCGAAAAGCTCGCGCGGAAACTCGGTGAGTCCGCACGAGAGATCGATTCTTTTTGCGCCTGCCAGCCGGCCCGCGCGCAGCTGAGCCAGCATGTCGTCCATCCGGGGGAGTTTAGGCGGCCTTCGCGCCGAAGCGGTAGATGCCGTCCTTGCCCAGTTCGCGCTTCACCTGGCCGGAGAACCACAGCAGGTGCAGGTGGGCCACCGTTTCGCCCATGGCGAAGGTCATCTGGTGCAGGTCGAGCTCGCGCTTGAACAGAATCGGCAGGCCTTCGGCCGCCGTCAGCGCGCGTGCCGTACAGGCTTCGAGCAGCTCTGCCAGCCGGTCGCGGTGGTGCTCCTGCAGCTGGTCTACGCGTCGGTGGATGCCTCGGAAGGGCTTGCCATGCGAAGGCAGGCCCAGCGTGTCGGCCGGCAGGGCCTTGAACTTGTCGATGCTGTCGAGAAAAAGGCGCAGCGAGTTCGCCTCGGGTTCGCCCGCGTGCACGCTCACGTTGGTGGAAATGCGCGGCAGCATCATGTCGCCGCCCAGCAGCAGCTTCAGGTCGTCGCAGTACAGTGCGATGTGCTCGGGTGCGTGGCCGTAGCCGCTGATGCAGCGCCAGTCGTGGCCGCCGATGGTGACGATGTCGCCGTCGAGCATGCGCACGAAGCTCTCGGGCACCGAGGGAACCATGTTCGCGTAGTAGTTGGTGCGCGCGCGGATCTTGGCGATGGATTCGGGGTCGGTCAGGCCGTGCGAGGCAAAGAAGCGCGCCGCCGGTTCGCCGCCCGCCAGGGTGTCGCCGGCGGTGCTGAGCACGCGGGCCACGTGGTAGTCGGTCGAGCTGATCCACAGCGGTGCGTTCCAGCGCGTGCAGAGCCAGTCGGCCAGTCCGATGTGGTCGGGATGCATGTGCGTGACGATGACGCGCAGGATCGGCATGCCCTGCAGCTGCGTCTCGAACACCTGCTCCCACTGCGCGCGCGCCTCGTCGCGGGCGATGCAGCAGTCGACCACCGTCCAGCCCTCGACGCCGTCGAGGGTGTCGCGCAGCAGCCAGAGGTTGATGTGGTCGAGCGCAAAGGGCAGCCGCATTCGAATCCAGCGCACGCCGGGCGCCACTTCCAGGGTTTCACCGGGCTCGGGGAGCGTGTCGCCGAGGGGGTAGTGGAGTTCGCGTTCGAGGAGGTTCATGTAAGATTGACGTTTACGTAAACGTCATGGAGTAGTGGCACCATTGTAGGGATCGCGGCGCAAACCTGCTGTCGCGCCCGTAACGCCCCTTCTCCAGACCCCCGCCATGCCTGCGCAAACCTTCACCATCAGCCAGCTCGCGAAGGAATTCGACCTCACGACGCGGGCCATCCGCTTCTACGAGGACATGGGCCTGCTCACGCCCGAGCGGGCCGGCCTGCAGCGCATCTACAGCGCACGCGACCGCGCCCGGCTCACGCTCACGCTGCGCGCCAAGCGCCTCGGCCTGAGCCTGACGGAGGCAAAAGACATCCTCGACATGTACGACAGCCCGCGCGACACCGTGCCGCAGCTGGAAAAATTCCTCGGCGTGCTGGGCGCCCACCGGGCCCAGCTCGAGGCGCAGCTGGCCGAGCTGCAAGCCAATCTCGTGGAGGTGCGGGAGCACGAAAAGAAGGGGCGGGCCACCCTTGCCAAGGCGCAAAAAGCGAAAGAGACAAACAAGACGCGCAAGCCCGCCGAAGCCAGAGCCTGAAAAACACGACTCATCGACAATAGCCGCCTATGCCCGACAACACCGATAACCTCGACGACCTCTTTGCCCACAACCGCGCCTGGTCTGCCCAGATGGAGCGCGACCGGCCCGGTTTCTTCACCAGCCTGGTGAAGCAGCAGACGCCGCGCTACATGTGGATCGGCTGTTCCGACAGCCGCGTGCCCGCCAACCAGATCACCGGCCTGGAGCCGGGTGAAGTGTTCGTGCACCGCAACGTCGCCAACATCGTGGTGCACTCCGACCTCAATGCGCTCTCGGCGATCCAGTTCGCGGTGGAGCACCTGAAGGTCGAGCACATCATGGTGGTCGGCCATTACGGCTGCGCCGGCGTCAAGGCCGCGCTCAGCGGCAAGCGCATCGGCCTGGCAGACAACTGGATCCGCCACATTCAGGACGTGCGCGACCGCCACAGCGTGATGCTCGAAAGCCTGCCCGAAGAAGCGCGCGTCGATGCGCTGTGCGAGCTCAACGTGGCCGAGCAGGTGGTCAACGTGGCCGTCAGCACCGTCATGGTCGACGCCTGGGCGCGCGGCCAGAAGGTGCGCATCCACGGCTGGACCTTCGGCGTGCACGACGGCCTGCTGCAGGACCTGGGCCTGAGCGTCGACGGTGCCAAGCCGCTCGACGCGGTGTACAAGGCTGCGGTGCAGCGCATCCGCTACAAGTGGAGCAAGCCCGGCGAGGTGATCCAGTCGCTGACGCTGCAGGGCACGCAGGTGAACCAGTCGGTGCAGGAGGCGCAGGCCATGACGCCGCAGCCCGAGGCTGACGGCACGACAGACGCCGCCGCTGCCTGAGCGGCCCGGGCGCCTCCAATTGCCTGCCCGCCCATGTTCCCGCAGCGCCTCGATTCGCCGCTGGCCTACGACATCGCGAAGGCGATGATGGACGGCTTCAACCGGCACTACCGGCTGTTCCGCGCCGAGTCGGCGCGCGCCAAGCACCGTTTCGAAACCGCTGACTGGCACGGCCAGCAGCGGGCGCAGCGCGAGCGCATCGAGTTCTACGACCTGCGCGTGAGCGAGGCCGTGGCCCGGCTCGAAAAAGAGTTCAAGGCCGGCGACCAGCCCATGGACGTGTGGCACCAGATCAAGCTGCACTACATCGGGCTGCTGGTGGACCACCACCAGCCCGAGCTGGCCGAGAGCTTCTTCAACTCGGTGACCACGAAGATCCTGCACCGCGCGTACTTCCAGAACGACTTCATCTTCGTGCGCCCGGCCATCAGCACCGAGTACATCGAGCCGCGCGGCGCGCCCACCTACCGGCCGTATTACCCGGAGCCCGACACGCTGGCCGACACCCTCGAGCAGATGCTCGACGACTTCGCTCTGCTCGGCAGCTTTGCCAACAAGCGGCGCGATGCGGAGCGCGTGGCGCACGTCATCCTGAACCGCTTCCACCAGGTCAAGCTGCGCGCCAACTTCCAGCTGCAGGTGCTGTCGGGCCTGTTCTTTCGCAACAAGGGCGCGTACGTGGTCGGCAAGATCATGAACGGCTTCACCGAGATTCCGTTCTCGCTGCCGATCCTGCACGACAGCCACGGCAAGTTCTACATCGACGCGGCGCTGTTCGGCGAAGACGACCTGCAGATGCTGTTCAGCTTTGCGCGCGCGTACTTCATGGTCGACATGGAGGTGCCCTCGGCCTGGGTGCAGTTTTTGCGCTCGCTCATGCCGCGCAAGCCGCGCGCCGAGATCTACAACGCGCTCGGCCTTGCCAAGCAGGGCAAGACGCTGTTCTACCGAGACTTCCTCTCGCACCTGAACTATTCGAGCGACCGCTTCCGCATCGCGCCCGGCATCAAGGGCATGGTGATGCTGGTGTTCGACCTGCCGTCGTTCCCCTTCGTGTTCAAGGTCATCAAGGACTTCTATCCGCCGCAGAAAGACACCACGCGCGAGCAGATCAAGGGCAAGTACATGCTCGTGAAGCAGCACGACCGCGTGGGCCGCATGGCCGACACGCTGGAGTACAGCGACGTGGGTTTTCCGCTCGATCGCTTCGAGCCCGAGCTGATCGAGGAAATCCGCAAGTTCGCGCCCAGCCAGCTCGAGATCGGCGACCGCGACGGCAACGGGGAAATGGAAGTCGTGGTCAAGCACGTCTACATCGAGCGGCGGATGATCCCGCTCAACATCTACCTGCAGGAAGCCTTCGACACGCTGGCCCACCCCGAGAGCCCGGCGCATGCCAGGCGCGCGAAAGACCAGCTGGAGCACGCGGTGATCGAGTACGGCAACGCCATCAAGGACATGGTCGCAGCCAACATCTTCCCCGGCGACATGCTGTGGAAGAACTTCGGCGTCACGCGCGGCGGCAAGGTCGTGTTCTACGACTACGACGAAATCGAATACGTCACCGACTGCAAGTTCCGCAAGGTGCCCACGCCGCGCAACGAAGAAGACGAGATGAGCGGCGAGGTCTGGTACTCGGTGGGGCCGAAGGACGTGTTTCCCGAAACCTTCGAGCCCTTTTTGCTGGGCAACAAGGACGTGCGCGAAGCCTTCATGGCGCACCACGCCGACTTGCTCGACGCCGCTTTCTGGCAGCACCACAAGGAACGCATCCAGGCCGGGCAGATGCTCGATGTGTTCCCGTACGAAGAATCGCAGCGCTTCCAGCACGAAGGGCACGCGACGCATTTCTGACCGATCGCTTCTTGATTCCGCTTTCACACTTCTGAAGGAGACCTCCATGTCCGAATCCATCGTCATCGTCGGCGCCGCCCGCACCCCCATGGGCAGCTTCCAGGGCGACTTCTCGTCCCTCTCCGCGCACGACCTCGGCGGCGCAGCCATCAAGGCCGCCGTCGAGCGCGCCGGCATCGCGCCCGAGAGCGTGGGCGAAGTGCTGTTCGGCAACTGCCTGATGGCAGGCCAGGGCCAGGCCCCGGCGCGCCAGGCGGCCTACAAGGGCGGCCTGCCCGACAGCGCAGGGGCAGTCACGCTCAGCAAGATGTGCGGATCGGCCATGAAGGCCGCGATGCTCGCGCACGACCTGCTGCTGGCCGGCACGCACGACGTGATGGTGGCCGGCGGTATGGAAAGCATGACCAACGCGCCCTACCTCATGCTCAAGGGCCGCGGCGGCTACCGCATGGGCCACGACCGCATCTTCGACCACATGATGCTCGACGGCCTCGAAGACGCCTACCAGCCGGGCCGCTCGATGGGTACCTTCGGCGAAGACTGCGCGGCCAAGTACAAGTTCACGCGCGAGCAGCAGGATGCGTTTGCCATCGCCAGCGTCGAGCGCGCCAAGAAGGCCACCGACACCGGCCTCTTCAAGGACGAGATCGTGCCCGTCACGGTCAAGGGCCGCGGCGGCGACACCGTCATTTCGATCGACGAAGGCCCGGGCAAGGTCAAGCTCGACAAGATTCCCACGCTGAAGCCCGCGTTCAAGAAAGAAAACGGCACTATCACCGCCGCATCGAGCTCGTCGATCAACGACGGTGCGGCCGCGCTGATCATGATGACCGAGTCGCACGCGAAGAAGATCGGCGCCAGGCCCATCGCCCGCATCGTCGGCCACGCCACGCACGCGCAGCAGCCCGAGTGGTTCTCGACCGCGCCCGTCGGTGCCGTCGCCAAGCTGTTCCAGAAGACCGGCTGGAAGGTGAAGGACGTCGACCTGTGGGAAGTGAACGAAGCCTTCGCCGTGGTGCCGATGGCACTGATGCACGAGCTCGACGTGTCGCACGAGATCGTCAACGTGCACGGCGGCGCCTGCGCGCTGGGCCACCCGATCGGCGCCAGCGGCGCTCGAATCATGGTCACGCTGATCCATGCGCTGAAGGCGCGCGGCAAGACGCGCGGCGTGGCGACGCTTTGCATCGGTGGGGGCGAAGGCACCGCGGTGGCACTCGAATTGCTATAAAAACAATGGCCGGGGCGTCCGAGGGATGGGCGTTTGCCGGCTTTTTCATTCAGACACTTCAAACAATGCGTAGAGCAGGAGATTTCATGCGCCCATCCATCCACCGTACCGCCATCGCCGCCGTGCTGGCCACCGCCTTCGTGGCGGGCGCCACCTGGGCCCAGAAGCGCGACAACGTGCTGTTCCAGGCTGCCACCGACGAGCAGCCCGCGGTGATCAAGACGCTGGAAAAGCTGGTCAACATCGAGACCGGCACCGGTGACGCCGAAGGCATCGCCGCCGCCGGCAGCTACCTCGAGGGCGAACTCAAGAACCTGGGCTTCACCGTCACGCGCAGCAAGTCGGCCGGCATCGTGGTGGGCGACAACATCGTGGGCAAGATCAAGGGCCGCGGCGGCAAGAACCTGCTGCTGCTCTCGCACATGGACACCGTGTACCTGAAGGGCATCCTCGCGAAGGCGCCGTTCAAGATCGAAGGCGACAAGGCCTACGGCCCCGGCATTGCCGACGACAAGGGCGGCAACGCCGTCATCCTGCACACGCTCAAGCTGCTGAAGGACTACGGCGTGCGCGACTACGGCACCATCACCGTGCTGTTCAACACTGATGAAGAAAAAGGCTCCTTCGGCTCGCGCGACCTGATCCAGGAAGAAGCCAAGCTGGCCGACTACGTGCTCTCCTTCGAGCCCACCAGCGCCGGCGACGAGAAGCTCTCGCTCGGTACCTCGGGCATCGCCTATGTGCAGGTCAACATCACCGGCAAGGCCTCGCATGCGGGCGCGGCGCCCGAGCTGGGCGTGAACGCGCTGGTCGAGGCTTCCGACCTCGTGCTGCGCACCATGAGCATCGACGACAAGTCGAAGAACCTGCGCTTCAACTGGACCATTGCCAAGGCCGGCAACGTGTCGAACATCATTCCCGCCAGCGCCACGCTGAATGCCGACGTGCGCTATGCGCGCAACGAAGACTTCGATGCCGCGATGAAGACGCTGGAAGAACGCGCGCAGCAGAAGAAACTGCCCGAGGCCGACGTCAAGGTGATCGTCACGCGCGGCCGCCCGGCCTTCAATGCCGGCGAAGGCGGCAAGAAGCTGGTCGACAAGGCCGTGGGCTACTACAAGGAAGCCGGCGGCACGCTGGGCGTGGAAGAGCGCACCGGCGGCGGCACCGACGCAGCCTATGCGGCGCTCTCGGGCAAGCCCGTGATCGAGAGCCTGGGCCTGCCGGGCTTCGGCTACCACAGCGACAAGGCCGAGTACGTGGACATCAGCGCCATTCCGCGCCGCCTGTACATGGCCGCTCGCCTGATCATGGATCTGGGCGCCGGCAAGTAAGCACGAACAGAAGAAAAGACAGGAGACAACGCCATGCTGCTCAGCACCGACCAGGAAGCCATCCGCGACGCGGTGCGCGATTTCTCGCAAGCCGAACTCTGGCCCAACGCGCCCAAGTGGGACCGCGAGCACAGCTTTCCGAAGGAGGCCCACCAGGGCCTCGCGGCGCTGGGCGCCTACGGCATCTGCGTGCCCGAAGAGAACGGCGGCGCCGGCCTCGACTACCTCACTCTCGCGCTGGTGCTGGAGGAAATCGCGGCCGGCGACGGCGGCACCAGCACCGCCATCAGCGTGACCAACTGCCCGGTCAACGCCATCCTCATGCGCTACGGCAACGCGCAGCAGAAGAAGCAGTGGCTCGAACCGCTGGCGCAGGGCCAGATGCTCGGCGCCTTCTGTCTCACCGAGCCGCAGGCAGGCAGCGATGCCTCGAGCCTGCGCACCACGGCGCGCAAGGACGGCGACGCCTACGTGATCGACGGTGTGAAGCAGTTCATCACCAGCGGCAAGAACGGCCAGGTGGCCATCGTCATCGCGGTAACGGACAAGGGCGCGGGCAAGCGCGGCATGAGCGCGTTCATCGTGCCGACCGATGCGGCGGGCTACAACGTCGCGCGCCTCGAAGACAAGCTGGGCCAGCACAGCAGCGACACAGCGCAGATCAACTTCGACGGCTGCCGCATCCCGCGCGAGAACCTGATCGGCGCGGAAGGCGAGGGCTACAAGATCGCGCTCGGCGCGCTCGAAGGCGGCCGCATCGGCATTGCCGCGCAGAGCGTGGGCATGGCACGCAGCGCCTTCGACGTGGCGCTGGCCTATGCCAAGGAACGCCAGGCCTTTGGCGGCTCGATCTTCGAGCAGCAGGCCGTGGGCTTTCGCCTGGCCGAATGCGCGACGCAGATCGAGGCCGCGCGCCAGTTGATCTGGCATGCCGCGAGCCTGCGCGACGCCGGCTTGCCCTGCCTGAAGGAAGCCGCCATGGCCAAGCTGTTCGCCAGCGAGATGGCCGAGCGCGTGTGCAGCGCGGCCATCCAGACGCTGGGCGGCTACGGCTACGTGAACGACTTTCCGCTGGAGCGCATCTACCGCGACGTGCGCGTGTGCCAGATCTATGAAGGCACTTCGGACATACAGAAGCTGCTGATTCAACGCGCGCTGGCGTGAGCGACATGCGGCCGGGGCGGGTGATGTTCCGGTAGCGCCGCAACCCCCACCCGTCTGTCATCGGTTTGGATGACAGACAGATACGCGCAGCAGGCGCAGCATGGTGGCCTCTTTGTCGGAGGTCTTTGCCATGTCCATCTTCAGAACCGCTTCCCCCGCATTGGCACTCCTGTGCATCGGTGCCGTGGCCCTGCCGGCGCGCGCGCAGCTCGCAGCCCCTGATATTTCCACTCTGAGCGCGACCGAAGCCGTGCAGCAACTGTGCGCCGGCACCGTCACCAGCGAGCAGTTGGTGACGGCGTATCTCGCCCAAGCCAGGGCCAAAGCCAACCTCAACGCCTTCATCACGCTAGACGAAGCCGGCGCGCTGAAGGCCGCGCGCGCCGCCGATGCACTGCGCAAGCGCGGTGGCGCCTGCAAGCCGCTGGCCGGCCTGCCGGTGGCCATCAAGGACAACATCCAGGTGCAGGGCCTGCCCGCGACGGCCGGCACACCCGCGCTCAAGGGCTTCGTGCCCTCCGCCGACGCCCCGGTGGTGGCCAGGCTGCGTGCGGCCGGTGCGGTGGTGCTCGGCAAGACGAACATGCACGAACTGGCCTTCGGTGTCACCGGCTACAACCCCGCGTTCCAGACCGGCCCCGAGGTGGGCGTGCGCAATGCCTACGACGCGACGCGCATCGCGGGCGGCTCGTCGTCGGGCAACGGCACCGCGCTGGGTGCGCGCATGGCGCCGGCCGCGCTGGGCACCGACACGGGCGGGTCGGTGCGCATTCCGTGTGCGTTCAACGGCTGTGCGTCGCTGCGTCCGACAGTGGGGCGCTATCCGCAGCAGGGCATTGCGCCGATCTCGCACACGCGCGACACGGCGGGGCCGATGGCGCAATCGATGGCCGACGTGGCGCTGCTCGACGGCGTCATCGCGGGCGGCAAGCCGCTCAAGCCTGCCGACTTGAAGCGCCTGCGCCTTGGCGTGGTGCCGGCCATGCAGGCCAATCTCGACGCCGACACGCGCGCCGCCACCGATGCCGCGTTTGCGAAACTGCGCGCGGCCGGCGTCACGCTGGTCGATGTGGAGATGCCGAAGCTGATGGAGCTCAACGGCGCGGTCGGCTTTCCGCTGGCGCTCTACGAGGCGCACGACGACATGGTGACCTACCTCGCGAAGTACCGCACGGGCATCGACATTGCGCAGCTCACGGCCGGCATCGCCAGCCCCGACGTCAAGGGCACCTTCGAGACCTTCGTCATCCCGCGCAAGCTGCCCGCAGCCAGTGGCGTGGTCGATGCGAAGCCGGTCTACGAGAACGCGATGCGCGTCGCGCGCCCCGCTCTGCAGAAGCTCTACCGCGACACCTTCGCGAAGAACAGGCTCGACGCACTGGTGTTCCCGACGGTGCCGCGCGTGGCACTGGCCGCGGGGGCCGAAGCCAGCAGCCCCAAGAACTTCGACTCGCTGATCCAGAACACCGACCCGGGCAGCAACGCCGGCATACCGGGCGTGCAGTTGCCATCGGGCCTCGGCGCAACCAGCGGCCTGCCCGTGGGCCTGGAGCTGGACGGCTCTGCCGGCAGCGACCGCAAGCTGCTGGCCGTGGGCATGGCGGTGGAGCAGGTGCTCGGCCGGCTGCCGGCGCCTAAGTGAGCGCGAGCGGCATGGCCCAGCCTGCGAGCGCCGAGCGGCGCTCGATGCCCAGCTTGTCGAAGATGCGCCGCAGGTAGGTGCGCACGGTGGGCACGCCCACCGCGAGGCGCCGCGCGATCTCCTTGTCGGTGAGCCCTTCGCGCACGCAGCGGGCCACTTCCTGCTCGCGCACGCTCAGCAAGGCCCACGCGGCTTCGCGCGCCCCGGACGCCGGAGCAGTCGCGCGCTGCGCCCGTTGCAGGGCGCCCGCGAACGCCGGCTCGATCAGGTCGAGCAACGCCTTCTCGTGATCGCCGAAATCGCTGCGCCCCTTGCGGCGCCAGATGCGCAGGTCTCCCAGCGCGCGTTCGCCCTCGAAGGCATGCAGGTTCATGCCCCAGTGCAGCCCGTCGCGCGCGAGAAAGTCGTTGAAGAAGGCGGTGCGCATCAGCTCGCGCTGCGGCATCACTTCGGTCACGCGTGTGGCGCGGCGCCGCGACTGCAGCACGAATGTGATCGGGTCGTGGTGCTGGTGCCACTGCGCATAGCTGTCGAGATTCGCGGGGTCCATGTGCAGCGCCACGCGCGCGCCGAAGCTGCCGCTGGCGGCGTCCCACACGAACGAGGCGAACTGGTCCGCATGCAGCAGGTCGAGCAGCGCCCAGCCCAGGCGCTCGCGGATCTCCTGCTCGCCGCGGTCTTCCGCCAGCAGCGTGAAAACGCCGCGCAGTGCGTGCTGTTCAGAGCCTGTGAGGTACATACATCGCCGACTTTCTCGAGGGAGCCGTTGTAACGCTAACGTTTAGCAAGCGCCGCGCCAAGGGTGGATGCCCGCAGGGGATGCGCTCTGGCAGGCAATGCGCGCAGAATCGAAAGCCGGTTTCTTCGCCCATGCAGTCGTCTTCCTCCAGCTCCAGCCGCCCCCCTTTTCCGGGGCAAATGCTGCGCCGCCTGCGCGACTACTGGGTCGAGTCGCCCAACCCCAATCCACTGGTCGACCAGAGCCTCGCGCGGGCCTACGTGGACGACACCTACGACACACCGCTGATGGCAGCCACCGTCGCGGCCATCTTCTGGATTACTTTTCTCGTACTCACGCGCAACCCCGGTGCGATGGTGTGGGGCCTGCTGGTGCACACCTCGCAGTGGCAGCGGCACCGCCACCTTCGCCGCGTGGATCCGGCCAGCATCGACGTGGCCACGGCAGTGCGCACGCGCCGGCGGCTGGAGGTGCGCATGCTGGTGCCGGGGCTGATCTGGGGGCTGGCGCCGTGGCTCTTCTTTCCGCACGACAACCTCACGCTGATTTTGCTGATGTATTTCTTCATCAGCGGTGTATCGAGCGTCGTCATCGCGGCGCTCGCGCAGTGGTGGCTGGCCGCGCTGTGCTTCAGCGTGCCGATGTTCCTCGGCATGGCGCTGCGGCTGGTGGTGGAGCCGGGCAGCGTGACCATCCTCATGGGCTGCCTGGTGGTCTCGCAGATGTTTGCCGCGCTGTACTACGCGCGCAAGCAGAACCGGCTGATCGTGCGTTCCATCGAGCACGGCTTCGAGAACGCGCGTCTGGCCGATGCGCTCGCGCGCCAGCTCGACCACGTGGCGCAGCTCGCGGCGCAGCGCGCGCGCATCTTCGCGGCAGCCAACCACGACCTGCGCCAGCCGATGCATGCGCTGGCGATCTTCGTCGACGCGCTCAACACCCGCAGCGCGCCGAGCGCCGACAACCTGCGCTTCATGCGCGACAGCGTCGATGCATTGCGCGCTTCGGTCGATGCCCTGCTCGACATCGCGCAGCTCGACGGCGGCGTGGCCCCGGTGCGGCTGGAGCCCCTGCACCTGGACCCGATCTTCGAGGCGCTGAACGGCCGCTTCGCCGCGCTGGCCGATGCCAAGGGGCTCGATCTGCGCGTTCGCCCGACCGAGGCCGTCGTGCGCGCCGATGCGCGCATGCTCGCGCGGCTGCTCGGCAACTTGGTGGACAACGCCATCAAGTACACGCCGGCGGGCACCGTCTTCGTCTTCGCGCGGCGGCTGCAGCGCCCGCCCAGCGGTGTGCCCGCGTGGCGCATCGAGGTGCGCGACTCGGGCGTGGGCATCGAGGCGCAGCACCAGACGCATGTGTTCGAGGAGTTCTTCCAGGTCGACAACCCGGGCCGCGACCGCAGCCGCGGCCTCGGGCTGGGCCTGTCGCTGGTGGCGAGCATGGCGCACGTGATGGGTTCGCGCATCGAGGTGCGCACCGCGCCGGGCCGCGGCAGCACCTTCTCGCTGGTACTGGAAGAGGCGGCCGCGCCGCCGGGATCCGAGGTACAGGCCGGCGAGGCGCTGCCGGAGCCTGTCGGCAATGCACCGCTGGCGCCGATCCGCATCCTCGTGCTCGACGACGAGCAGCCCGTGCGCGAAGCCATGCGTTCGCTGCTCGTCGGCTGGGGCCACGAGGTTGCGGTGGCCGCAAACCCGCGCGAGGCGCTGCAGCACGGCGGCATGTTCGACCTGATGCTGAGCGACCTGCGCCTGGGCAGCGGCCTCTCGGGCCTGGCCGCCGCGCAAGCCCTGCAGGCGGTCGGCAAGGCGCGCAACGTCGTCATCCTCACCGGCGAAACCGCGCATGCGACGCGGGCCGAGGTCGAGCGCGCGGGCTATGCGCTGATCTACAAGCCGGCGGGCGCGCAGGCCCTGCAGGAAGCCATTGCCGCAAGCCGGCCTGCCTAGCCTCGGGGCTTGCCCTGTCCGCGCCCGGCCCGCAAGGTGTTCCAATAGCGGTCTTCATGAGCGCCAACGATCCCACCACCGGACCTTGCCCCTGCGGCCGTACAGACCGCCGCGACAAGCCCATCGGCTACGCCCTGTGCTGTGGCCGCTATCTCGACGATTTCGGGAACACGCCCGCGCCCGACGCCGAATCGCTGATGCGTTCGCGCTATTCGGCCTTCGTGCTGGAGCGCGGCGAATACCTGCTCGCCACCTGGCACGCGTCGAAGCGGCCGGCCTCGATCGAGTTCGAGCCGGGCGTCAAGTGGCTGGGGCTGGACATCCGCTCGCGCTCGGTGCTCGACGCGGACCATGCCGAAATCGAGTTCGTCGCGCGTCAGCGCAGCGCGGCCACGGGTGCCGCCACGCGCCTGCACGAGCGCAGCCGCTTCGTGCGCGAAGGCGACCGCTGGTACTACCTGGACGGCGACCTGCAAGTACCCCTGGGTTGACGCACCGGGCCGAGGCCCGCACAATCGGCCCCGCTCCGGGGTGCACGCATGTGGCGTGCTGAGATGGCAAAGCAGCCGACCCGCGAACTTGATCCGGGTCATACCGGCGTAAGAAGAGCTGCACTCCCTGACTTCGGTCCGTCACTCCCCCTTCCGTGACGGGCTTCCCGAAGCCCACCGAGCGATTGCGGAGCACCCTTTCCTCAACAAGGAGTGCCTCCGATGAATGCCCCCGACAAGTTCACCACGCTGCTTTCGCTGACGCGCGAGCCTTTTCCCGCGTCGCACAAGTGCGTCATTCCGGGCAGCCGGCCCGACCTGTTCGTGCCCGTGCGCGACGTTGCGCTGACCAACGGCGAGACCGTGTCGCTCTACGACACCTCGGGCCCGTACACAGACCCGAAGGTCGAGATCGACGTGCGCCGCGGCCTGCCCGACGTGCGCGGCGCCTGGGTGCTGGAGCGCAACGACACCGAAAGTTACGAAGGCCGCACGCATCACGCGCTTGACGACGGCGCCAAGAACGAAGACCGCGACGCGCAACGCCTGGCCGAACTGCGCGCCGGCGCCTCGGCACTGCAGCGCACGCCGCGCCGCGCGAAGTCGGGCGCCAACGTCACGCAGATGCACTACGCGCGCCGCGGCATCGTCACGCCCGAAATGGAGTACGTGGCCTTGCGCGAGAACGGCAAGCGCGAGTGGATGGCCGAGTACCTCGCCAACGAAGAGCGCGCCAGGCGCGTGATGGGCAACCCGATGGGCGCGACCATTCCGCGCATCATCACGCCCGAGTTCGTGCGCGACGAAGTGGCCCGCGGCCGCGCGATCATTCCCGCGAACATCAACCACCCCGAAGTCGAGCCGATGGCCATCGGCCGCAACTTCAAGGTGAAGATCAACGCCAACATCGGCAACTCGGCCGTCACCTCGAGCATCGAGGAAGAGGTCGAGAAGCTGGTGTGGGCCATTCGCTGGGGCGCCGACAACGTGATGGACCTGTCGACCGGCAAGAACATCCACACCACGCGCGACTGGATCGTGCGCAACTCGCCGGTGCCCATCGGCACGGTGCCCATCTACCAGGCGCTCGAGAAGGTGGGCGGCGTGGCCGAAGACCTGACCTGGGAGATCTATCGCGACACGCTGATCGAGCAGGCGGAGCAGGGCGTCGACTACTTCACCATCCACGCCGGGCTGCGCCTGCCGTTCATCCACCTCACGGCCGACCGCATGACGGGCATCGTGTCGCGCGGCGGATCGATCATGGCCAAGTGGTGCATCGCGCACCACAAGGAGAGCTTTCTCTACACGCACTTCGAAGACATCTGCGACATCATGAAGGCCTACGACGTGAGCTTCTCGCTCGGCGATGGCCTGCGTCCCGGCTCGGGCGCCGACGCCAACGACGAAGCGCAGTTCGCCGAGTTGCGCACGCTGGGCGAACTCACGCAGATCGCATGGAAGCACGACGTGCAGACCATGATCGAAGGGCCGGGCCACGTGCCGATGCACATGATCCAATCGAACATGGACGAGCAGCTCAAGCACTGCCACGAGGCGCCGTTCTACACGCTCGGGCCGCTGACCATCGACATCGCGCCGGGCTACGACCACATTGCCAGTGCTATCGGCGCGGCCATGATCGGCTGGGCCGGCACCGCGATGCTTTGCTACGTGACTCCGAAGGAGCACCTGGGGCTGCCGGACCGCGACGACGTGAAGCAGGGGATCATTGCCTACAAGATCGCCGCGCATGCGGCGGATGTGGCCAAGGGGCACCCTGGGGCCCGCTCGCGCGACGATGCGCTGAGCAAGGCGCGCTTCGAATTCCGCTGGCAGGACCAGTTCAACCTGGGCCTCGACCCCGACACCGCGCGCGAATTCCATGACGAGACGCTTCCGAAGGATTCGAGCAAGGTGGCGCATTTCTGTTCGATGTGCGGGCCCAAGTTCTGCTCGATGAAGATCACGCAGGAAGTGCGCGAATACGCAGCGAAGAAGGGCGTGGCCGAGGCAGCCGCCATGGCCGAGGGCATGGAAGAGAAGTCGAAGGAATTCATGGCCGGTGGCGGCGAGATGTACATCCCGATCCGTCCGATAGCCTGAGCTTCCTCCTGCGAAAAGGGGGCGTTGCTACCATGGGGCCAATCACCGAACTCCGGCACCGCAATGACCCCCTTTCCTTTTTCCGCCGTTCTCTTCGACTGCGACGGCGTGCTCGTCGACTCCGAACCCATCACCAACCGCGTGCTCGCCGAAATGCTCGGCGAGCTCGGCTGGCACATCACGACCGAGGAATCGATGAACACCTTCACCGGCAAGGCGGTGAAGGACGAGGCGGCGCTCATCGAGACGAAGACCGGCGTCAGGATCACCGACGACTGGCTCAAGACCTTCCGCGCCCGCCGCAATGAGGCGCTGGAGCGCGACCTCGTCGCCATTCCCCACGCGCCCGCCGCCATCCGCGAAATCCATTCAAGGCTCAAGGGCCGCATCGCCTGCGCTTCCGGTGCCGACCGCCACAAGGTCGAACTGCAGCTTGCGAAGGTCGGCATGCTCGACTATTTCCAGGGCCGCATCTTCAGCGGACACGAGATGCCGCGCTCCAAGCCGCACCCCGACGTGTATCTCGCTGCGGCGGAAGCCCTCGGCGTCGACCCGAAGCGCTGCGCCATCGTCGAAGACACCGTCACCGGCGCAATGGCCGGCGTGGCTGCAGGAGCCACTGTGTTCGGCTACAGCACCGGCGAATCGGGCCACAGCGGCCCCGGCCCTCTGCTCAGCGTGGGCGCGGTGAAAGTGTTCAGCGACATGGCCGAACTGCCGGCGCTGCTTTCGGGCTACGGGCTGCAGGCGGCCTGAGTTTCTGGTGGAATGCAGGGCGCAACTCCCGAGCAGCAGGAACCACTTCCCATGACTTCCGAATACAAAACCGAGCAGCCCGACCGCAGCGAGATCGACGCGCTCACCGGCCCTGCCGTGGTCGAGTTCGGCACCAACTGGTGCGGCATCTGCAAGGCCGCCCAGCCGAACATCGCCGAGGCCTTTGCCAAGTACCCGGACATTCGCCGCATCAAGGTCGAAGACGGCAGCGGGCGTCCGCTGGGTCGTTCGTTCAACGTGCGGCTCTGGCCTACGCTGGTGTTCATGCGTGACGGCAAGCAGGTTGCGAAGCTGGTGCGGCCTGAGGACAGTCAGTCGATTGCCGACGCGCTTGAGTTGATCGCGCAGCCTAGCTGACGCGTCATTCCCGGAGGGGAGTACCCGGTGTCATTCGCACGCACCCCGAACGTGCCCCAAACGCCCTCCGCTACAGCCCCTGCTGCCGAAAGTCGCGAGGCGCATACCCCGTCCACTGCAGGAACGCCCGCGAAAAACTCTTCTCGTTGCGAAACCCCACGGCCAGCGCCACCTGCTTGACAGGCCGCGTGGTGCGGCGCAACAGGTCGACAGCCATCTCGTGGCGCACCTCGTTCTTCAGCGCCTGCAGCGAAGTGCCTTCCTCGTGCAGTTGCCGGTGCAGCGTGCGGCTCGACACGTTGAGCAGCCCGGCCAGCGCCTCGGCGGTGGTGGCCTCGCTGGCGCGCGAACGCAGCAGTTCGCGCACGCGCTGGCCCAGCAGGCGGTCGCGCCGGTACTGCAGGATTGTGAGCGGCAGTGCGCGCCTGAGCATGGTGCGCAGCGCGCGTTCGTCTCGCTGCAAGGGCAGGGCGAGATAGCGCTCGTCGAAACTGATGCCCGCCTGCGGCGCGTCGAAGCGCACGTCTGGCGTGAACATCAGCGGATAGGCGTCGCTGTGCGGTGGCGCGGCAAACGGAAAGCTCGCGTGTCGCAGCGAGATGCGCGAGTCGATGGCCCAGCACATGTAGCCGTGCACGAAGCGCAGGGTGGTCACCAGGCAGAACTCGCGGAAGGCGTCGTCCAGCGGGACGTTCTCGGCGATGCGCAGCGTGGCCACGCCGCCGGCCACTTCGAGCGACAGGCCGATGTCCTCGGTCAGCAGCCGGTGGTGGCGGCACCAGCGCTTGATGGCCACGCCCAGGTCGGGCGAGCTCAGTGAGGCGCGGCACAGCAGGCCGTAGGTGCCCCAGGGCAGGCGCCGCGAGAACCAGCCGAGTGTTTCGTCGTCGAGCTCCTGCATGGCGTGGCCCGACAGCACCTCGAACTGCGCGGCCGTCACCCGCGCGCCCGGCCGGGCCAGTTCGCGCGGCGTGATCTGTGCCGCCTTCAGCGCCTCGGCGGGGTCCATGCCGTAGCGCTCGTAGCCCTGCACGATAGCTCTCACGAAGGCCATCGGCGTGACGGCGCGGGCGGGTCTGAGGAACGACGGGGGCGACATGGCTCGACGGATCGGTCGTGGCGTAATTTGCAACCATTGTGGCGCCAATTGCGGCACGACGAGGCGTAAGCTGCGATCTTTCGCAAGCGCCACCCAGCGCGGGTGGCATTGCGCGCAGACCCCTTCAGAGGAGACAAACCCCATGCACGATCCCGGCCTGAACTTCGACCTGGGCGACACCATCGACTCGCTGCGCAGCGCCATCCAGGACTTCGCCGCCAACGAAATCGCTCCCCGCGCCGCCGACATCGATCGCGACAACCTGTTCCCGCACGACCTGTGGAAGAAGCTCGGCGACCTCGGCCTGCACGGCATGACGGTGAAAGAGGAATTCGGCGGCACCGAGCTGGGCTACCTGGCGCATATCGTGGCCATGGAAGAAGTCTCGCGCGCCTCAGCCTCGGTGGGCCTGTCTTACGGCGCGCACTCCAACCTGTGCGTGAACCAGATCCACCGCAACGGCAGCGACGCACAGAAGAAGAAATACCTGCCCAAGCTGGTGAGCGGCGAGCACGTCGGCGCGCTGGCCATGAGCGAGCCCAACGCCGGCTCCGACGTGGTGAGCATGAAGCTCAAGGCCGAGAAGAAGAACGGCTACTACGTGCTCAACGGCGGCAAGATGTGGATCACCAACGGCGGCGACGCCGACACGCTGGTCATCTACGCCAAGACCGAGCCCGAGATGGGCGCGCGCGGCATGACGGCCTTCATCGTCGAGAAGAACTTCAAGGGCTTTTCCGCCGGCACCAAGCTCGACAAGCTCGGCATGCGCGGCTCCAACACCTTCCCGCTGTTCTTCGACAACTGCGAAGTGCCGGAAGAGAACGTGCTCGGCGGAGAAGGCCAGGGCGCAAGGGTGCTGATGAGCGGCCTCGACTACGAACGCGCAGTGCTCTCGGGTGGCCCGCTCGGAATCATGGCTGCGTGCATGGACGCGGTGCTGCCCTTCATCCACGAGCGCAAGCAGTTCGGCCAGAGCATCGGCGAGTTCCAGCTCATGCAGGGCAAGCTGGCTGACATGTATTCGACCTGGCAGGCCACGCGTGCTTATGTGTACGCCGTGGGCAAGGCCTGCGACCGCAACGACCATGCACGCACTTTCCGCAAGGATGCGGCCGGCGCCATCCTGTACTCGGCCGAGAAGGCGACGTGGATGGCCGGCGAGGCAATCCAGGCGCTGGGCGGCGTTGGCTACACGAAGGACTTTCCGGTCGAGCGGCTGTGGCGCGATGCCAAGCTGTACGAGATCGGCGCGGGCACCAGCGAAATCCGCCGCATGCTGATCGGCCGCGAGCTGTTCTCCGAAACCGCCTGAAGGAAGGACGCATCGCCATGGCGCTCTTGACCCAAAGCATGGCGCAAGGCGCCACCGATGTCCCCCTCATCGAACAACCCATCGGCGACTTCTTCGACGACATGGTCGGCAAGCAGCCCGACCGCGAGGCGCTCGTCAGTCGCCACGAAGGCCAGCGCTACACCTACCGCGAGCTGCAGGCCGAATCGAACAAACTCGCCAGCGCGTTGCTGAACCTCGGCCTTGCGCCCGGCGATCGCGTCGGCATCTGGTCGCACAACAACGTGGCGTGGGTGCTGATGCAGATCGCCACCGCCAAGGTCGGCCTGATCCTCGTCAACATCAATCCCGCTTACCGCACTTCAGAGCTCGAGTACGCGCTCAACAAGGTCGGCTGCAAGGCGCTGGTGACGATGGCGCAGTTCAAGACCAGCGACTACCTCGGCATGCTGCGCGAACTGGGCCCGAAGCGTGTGCCACAACTGGCCCATACCTTCTGGATCGACAAGGCCGGGCAGGGGGGGGAGCAGCCTGGCATGCAGCGCTTCTCGCAACTGCTCGCAAGCGGCGATGCCAGCGATCCCCGCATCGCCAAAGTCCAGAAGACGCTGAAGGCCACCGACCCCATCAACATCCAGTTCACCAGCGGCACCACGGGCTTTCCCAAGGGCGCGACGCTCACGCACCGCAACATCCTGAACAACGGCTTCTTCATCGGCGAGTGCATGAAGCTCTCGCCCGCCGACAGGCTGTGCATTCCAGTGCCGCTGTATCACTGCTTCGGCATGGTGCTGGGCAACCTGGCCTGCCTCACGCACGGCTCGGCCATCGTGTACCCGAACGACGGCTTCGACCCGCTCACCGTGCTCGAGACCGTGCAGGCAGAGAAGTGCACCGGCCTGCACGGCGTGCCCACCATGTTCATCGCCGAGCTCGACCATCCGCGCTTCAAGGAGTTCGACCTGTCGACGCTGCGCACCGGCATCATGGCCGGCTCGCCTTGCCCTATCGAGGTGATGAAGCGCGTGGTCAGCGAGATGCACCTGAGCGAGATCACCATCGCCTACGGCATGACCGAGACCAGCCCCGTGAGCTGCCAGAGCAGCACCGACACGCCGCTGGACCGCCGCGTGT
Organism: Variovorax sp. R-27; assembly: GCF_049913215.1. Taxonomy (NCBI): domain Bacteria; kingdom Pseudomonadati; phylum Pseudomonadota; class Betaproteobacteria; order Burkholderiales; family Comamonadaceae; genus Variovorax; species Variovorax sp. R-27. Next base: position 6,164,882 of record NZ_CP183984.1, on the reverse strand, counting down.
CGACCGTGGGCACGGTGCAGCCGCACCTCGAAGTGAAGATCGTCGACCCCGAGACCGGTGCCGTTATGCCGGCCGGCCAGTCGGGCGAGCTGTGCACGCGCGGCTACTCCGTCATGCACGGCTACTGGGACGACGAGGTCAAGACCCGCGAAGCCATCGACGCCGAGCACTGGATGCACACCGGCGACCTCGCGACCATGGACGGCGAGGGTTACGTCAACATCGTCGGCCGCATCAAGGACATGGTGATCCGCGGCGGCGAGAACATCTACCCGCGCGAGATCGAAGAATTTCTGTACCGCCACCCGAAGGTGCAGGACGTGCAGGTCGTCGGCCTGCCCGACAAGAAATACGGCGAAGAGCTTTGCGCCTGGATCATCGTCAAGCCCGGCCAGAGCGCCACCGAAGAAGAAGTGCGCGAGTTCTGCAAGGGCCAGATCGCGCACTACAAGGTGCCCAAGTACATCCGCTTCGTCAGCGAGTTCCCGATGACGGTGACCGGCAAGATCCAGAAATTCAAGATCCGCGATGCCATGACCGAGCAACTCGGCCTTAGCCAAGAAAAAACAGCATGAGCCAACTCGAAACCAAACTCAACGCCCGCTCGGCGGACTTCCAGGCCAATGCAGCAGCCATGCGCGCGCTGGTCGATGACCTGCGCACGCAGTTCGCGAAAGTGGAGCAGGGCGGCGGCGAGGCAGCGCGTGCCAAGCACACCGCGCGCGGCAAGCTGCTGCCGCGCGATCGCGTGGCCGAGCTGCTCGATCCGGGCACGCCCTTCCTCGAGATCGCACCGCTGGCCGCGCATGCGATGTACCTCGATGCCAAGGGGGCCGAGTCGGCGCCGGGCGCCGGCATCATCGCGGGCATCGGCCGCGTGAATGGCGTCGACTGCATGATCGTGTGCAACGATGCGACGGTGAAGGGCGGCACCTACTATCCGATGACGGTGAAGAAGCACCTGCGCGCGCAGGAGATCGCCGAGCAGAATCGCCTGCCCTGCATCTACCTCGTCGACTCGGGCGGCGCCAACCTGCCGAACCAGGACGAGGTGTTTCCCGACCGCGAGCACTTCGGCCGCATCTTCTACAACCAGGCCAACATGAGCGCCCAGGGCATTCCGCAGATCGCGGTGGTCATGGGCTCGTGCACGGCTGGCGGCGCGTACGTGCCGGCGATGAGCGACGAATCGATCATCGTGAAGAACCAGGGCACCATCTTCCTGGGCGGCCCGCCGCTCGTGAAGGCGGCCACGGGCGAGGTCGTGACGGCTGAAGACCTGGGCGGTGGCGACGTGCACACGCGCCTGTCGGGCGTGGTCGACCACCTCGCGCAGAACGACCTGCATGCGCTGGCGCTCGCGCGCTCGGCGGTGGCCAACCTCAATGCGAAGGCGGCCGATGCCCCGGCCAAGGCCGAGGTGCGCGCGCCGGCGTTCCCGCGCGAGGAGCTCTACGGCGTGATCCCCACCGACACGCGCAAGCCCTTCGACGTGCGCGAGATCATCGCGCGCGTTGTCGACGGCAGCGAGTTCCACGAGTTCAAGGCGCGCTTCGGCGCCACGCTGGTCTGCGGTTTTGCCGAGATCGAGGGCATGCCCGTGGGCATCGTCGCCAACAACGGCATCCTGTTCAGCGAGTCGGCGCAGAAGGGCGCGCACTTCATCGAGCTGTGCTGCCAGCGCAAGATTCCGCTGGTGTTCCTGCAGAACATCACCGGCTTCATGGTGGGCCGCAAGTACGAGAACGAGGGTATCGCGCGCCACGGCGCCAAGATGGTGACGGCAGTGGCTACCGCCAACGTGCCCAAGTTCACCATCATCATCGGCGGCAGCTTCGGCGCCGGCAACTACGGCATGTGCGGCCGCGCGTACAGCCCGCGCTTCCTCTGGATGTGGCCCAACGCACGCATCAGCGTGATGGGCGGCGAGCAGGCCGCAAGCGTGCTGGCCACGGTGAAGCGCGACGGCATCGAACTGAAGGGCGGCAGCTGGAGCAAGGAAGAGGAAGAAGCCTTCAAGGCGCCGATCCGCCAGCAGTACGAAGACCAGGGGCACCCTTACTACGCCACCGCGCGGATCTGGGATGACGGGATCATCGATCCGGCGGATACGCGGCGCGTGCTGGCGCTGGGGTTGGCTGCGGCACGGAATGCGCCGATTCCAGAGCCGAAGTTCGGCATCTTCCGCATGTAAGGCTCGGGACGGAAACGCTCTCATGACGCTGCGCCGACTCACACTCATCGCCGCCTTGCTTTGCTCAGCGTTGGGCGCGCACGCGCAAAGCGTGGCGCGCCGCGACATCGAGATACCGATGACGGTCAAGGGCTTCTTCGGCGAGTCGCACATCAAGCTGGCCGCCACCGAATACAGGCCCGAGGGCGACGGACCGTTCCCGGTGCTGGTGATCAACCACGGCACGCCGCGCTCGCCCGCCGACTTTCCCAAGACGCAGGACCGTTACGCGCGGCAGGCCGAGATGTTCGCGAAGCACGGCTTCCTGGTCATCAATCCGCTGCGGCGCGGCTACGGCAAGTCCGATGGGCCGTGGGCCGAGAACTACTTCAGCTGCGCCAACCCCGACTACGTGCAGGCGGGCCTCGAAACTGCGAAGGACATCAGCGCCGCGCTCGACTACGCGCGCACGCTGCCGTATGCCGACGTGCAGCACATGGTGCTGCTCGGCAAATCGGCCGGTGGCTTCGGTGTGCTGGCGTTGTCGAGCCTGAACCCCGAGGGCGTGGTCGGCACCATCAACTTTGCAGGCGGGCGCGGCTCGCGCGGGCCGGACGACGTATGCAACGAAGCGAAGCTGGTCGATGCCTTCGGCCGCTACGCATCGACCACCAAGGTGCCGATGTTGTGGGTCTATTCGGAGAACGACCACTTCTTCGGCCCCGCATTGGCGAAGCGGCTGCTGGAGGCCTACAAAGCCAAGGGCGTCGACGTGCGTTTCGAGGGCGTGCCGCCCTACGGCAGTGACGGCCATGCCTTCTTCGAAGGCCGCGACAACGCCGCCATCTGGGTGCCGATGGTGGATCAGTTCCTCGCGAAGCTCGGCCTGCCCCGGCACTTGCAATGAACGAAAAGACAAGCAACATGAGCGCATACACCAAGCTGAAACTGACCCTCGAAGGCGCCATCGCCCGCATCTGGCTCGACCAGCCCGACGCACGCAACGCTTTCGACGACGCCGTCATCGCCGAGCTGACGCAGGCCTTCACCGAAGCCGGCGCCGCGCCACAAGTAAAAGCCATCGTGCTCGGTGCCAACGGCCCGGCCTTCTGCGCGGGCGCGAATCTCAACTGGATGCGCCGCATGGCCGACTACACGCGCGACGAGAACGTCGCCGACGCGGGCAAGCTGGCCGCCATGCTGCGCACGATTGCCGAGTGCCCCAAGCCCACCATCGCGCGCGTGCAGGGCGATGTGTATGCGGGTGGCATGGGGCTGGTGGCCGCGTGCGACATGGCCGTGAGCGTGGACACCGCGTGGTACTGCCTGAGCGAAGTGAAGATCGGCCTGGTGCCCGCGACCATCAGCCCGTACGTGTTGCGCGCGATGGGCACGCGCGCCTCGCAGCGCTACTTCCTCACGGCCGAGCGTTTCACGGCCGCCGAGGCGCACCGCGTCGGCTTCGTGCATGAAGTGGTCGCAGCCGATGCGCTCGATGCCAAGGTCGACGAACTCTTGAAGGCGCTGACCGGTGCGAGCCCTGCTGCCGTGCGCGCCTGCAAGCAGCTGATTGCCGACGTTGCCGGCCGCGAGATCGACGACGCGCTGATCGCGAAGACCGTCGAGGGCATTGCCGACATTCGTGCGAGCGACGAAGGCCGCGAGGGCGTGCAGGCCTTCCTGCAGAAGCGCAAGCCCTCGTGGCTGGAAACGACAAGGCCTGAACACCATGACGCATGACGCCCTCATCGAACGCATGGACGCGTGGCTGGCTGCCCATCGCGCGGACTACCACGCGGTGCTGCAACCCGGTGTGAGCGACGCTGACCTCGATGCCTTCGAGGCGAAGTTCTCGCTGAAGCTGCCGGAAGCCTTTCGCGCGCTCTACCGCTGGCGCAACGGCCAGCCGAACAGCAGCTTCGACAGCCTGCAGGACAACCGCATGTTCAGCGCGCTCGAGGACATCGCCGACACCAAGGAGATGCTCGACGACATGATCGGCTCCGACTTCGAAGACCCGTCCACGTGGCGGCGCGGCTGGGTGCCGTTTCTGTCGAACGGCGGCGGCAGCCACTTGTGCGTGGACATCGATGCCGAGGGCGGCGGCGAGCCGGGCCAGCTGATCGCCTTCTGGAAGGCGGACGAAGACCGCCCCGTCGAACATGCGTCCGTCGAGGCATGGCTTGCGGACCTCGTCGCTTCCATGGAAGCCGGCACCATCGAATTCGACTGAGGACTGATCGCCATGAACACCAGCCTCGACATGCCCCAGCTGATCGCACTGGCCGCCGCCATCGGCTGGGCCAGCGGCGTGCGGCTCTACCTGGTCGTGCTGCTGACCGGCGTGGTGGGCTATTTCGGCTGGGTGCCCCTGCCGAGCGGGCTGCAATTGCTGGCGCATCCGGTCGTGATCGCGGCCAGCGGCTTCATGGTGTTCATCGAGTTCTTCGCGGACAAGATCCCGGGCCTGGATTCGCTGTGGGACGTGGTGCACACCGCCATTCGCATTCCCGCGGGCGCGGCGCTCGCGGCCAGCGTCTTCGGCGCCGACCACGGCGCGATGGCCGTCGTCGCGGCGCTGGTGGGCGGCAGCTTCGCGGCCACGGCGCATGCGGCCAAGGCCACGACGCGCGCGGCCATCAACACATCGCCCGAGCCGTTTTCTAACGTAGGCGCTTCGCTGGTCGAAGACACGATGGTGCCGGCGGGCCTGTGGCTCGCGGTGGCGCATCCCTTCGTCTTTCTCGTGCTGTTCGTGCTGGTGCTTGTGCTGAGCGTGTGGCTCATCCGCAAGAGCTGGCGTTTCCTCAAGGCGCTGTTCGCCCGCGTGGCCCGCATCTTCAGCGGCCGACCCGATCCGGGCGTGGTGCCCGCGTTCCAACTGAAAAAGAATCCTCCGGGAGACACTCCGAATGTTTAAGAAGATCCTGATCGCCAATCGCGGCGAAATCGCTTGCCGGGTTGCCGCGACGGCGCGCCGCATGGCCATTCGCACGGTCGCCGTGTACTCCGATGCCGACGCGCATGCCAACCACGTTCGCGCCTGCGACGAGTCGGTGCACCTCGGCGGCAGCGCCCCGAAGGACAGCTACCTGCGCTGGGAAAAGATCCTCGAAGCCGCCAAGGCCACGGGCGCCGAGGCCGTGCATCCGGGCTACGGTTTCCTCAGCGAGAACGAAGAGTTCGCGCAGGCCTGCGCCGACGCGGGCCTGGTCTTCATCGGCCCGCCGCCTTCGGCCATCAAGGCCATGGGCCTGAAGGCCGAGTCGAAGCAGCTGATGGAAAAGGCCGGCGTGCCGCTGGTGCCGGGCTATCACGGCCATGACCAGAACCCGCAGCTGCTGCAGCGCGAGGCCGATCGCATCGGCTACCCGGTGCTCATCAAGGCCAGCGCGGGTGGCGGCGGCAAGGGCATGCGCGCGGTCGACAAGGCCGAAGACTTCGCCGCCGCGTTGGCCTCGTGCCAGCGCGAGGCCATCAACAGCTTCGGCGACGATGCGGTGCTGATCGAAAAGTACGTGCAGCGCCCGCGCCACATCGAGATCCAGGTGTTCGGCGACACACACGGCAACTACGTCTACCTGTTCGAGCGCGACTGCTCGGTGCAGCGGCGCCACCAGAAGGTGCTCGAAGAAGCGCCCGCGCCCGGCATGACCGAGGCGATGCGCAAGCAGATGGGCGATGCCGCCGTGGCTGCGGCGCGCGCCGTGAACTACGTGGGCGCTGGCACGGTGGAGTTCATCGTCGAGCAGCGCGAGGGCGGCGAGATGAACTTCTTCTTCATGGAGATGAATACGCGCCTGCAGGTTGAACACCCTGTGACCGAAGCAATCACCGGCCTCGACCTCGTCGAATGGCAACTGCGCGTGGCATCGGGCGAGACGCTACCCGCGAAGCAGCAAGAGCTGCAGATCCACGGCCATGCCATCGAGGCACGCATCTGCGCCGAGAACCCCGACAACAACTTCCTGCCCGCCACCGGCACTCTGCGCGTGTACCGCAAGCCGCAGGCGACGGCCTTCCAGCGCAGTCGCGTGCGCATCGACGATGGCGTGCGCGAGGGCGGCGAAATCTCGCCCTTCTACGACTCGATGATCGCCAAGCTCATCGTGCACGGCACCACGCGCGAAGAGGCGCTGGCCCGGCTCGACGCCGCGCTGGCGCAGGTGCAGATCGTGGGCGTGTCGACCAACGTGCAGTTCCTGCGCGGCATTCTGGCGACGGAGTCGTTCTCGAAGGCCAACCTCGACACCGCGCTGATCGAGCGCGAGCGCGCCGTGCTGTTCGACCGCGAAGCTCTGGGCCTGCCACTGGCGGCCGCTGCCGCGATCACGCGTACGCTGGTCACCGAACGGCCGGTTGGGGTGCCCGACCCGTTCGAACGCCGCGACGGCTGGCGCTCGCACGGCGAATACCTGCGCCGCTTCGACTTCGAATTTCGCGGCGCCGAACAGATCGCCCTGCTGACCTACAAGCGCGACGGCAGCCTGTGGCTCCAAGCCGGCGGCGCCGAAGGCCCGCTGGTGGTCGGGCAGTTCCCGTCGGGTGAGTTCGAGGTCGAGTTCGCGGGCAACCGCCAGACGCTGGATGTGCACCTCGACGGTGCCACGGCCCACGTGTTCGCTTCGAAGGGCGCCACGAAGATCACCGCCATCGATCGCCTCGCCCACGCCGGCGACACGCAGGCCGAAGGCGGCCGGCTCACTGCGCCTATGCCGGGCAAGGTCGTGTCCTTCGCGGTCAAGGCCGGCGACAAGGTCAGCCGCGGCCAGCCGCTGGCGGTAATGGAGGCCATGAAAATGGAGCACACCATCGCAGCGCCGGCCGACGGCACGGTGGAAGAGCTGATGTTCGCGCCGGGCGAGCAGGTGGCCGAAGGCGACGAGTTGTTGCGAATGGGTGCCGCGGCCGCCTGAAAAAACTTAACCCCGTTCCGGGCGCCTGCCCGTATCAGCTGCGGTAGTCATCATTCAAGGGAAACTCTCCATGACCTATCGCACGCCTTCCGGTTCGCCCCGTTTCCTCTCTGCCCGCCACCGCGCGGGCATCGTCCTGTTGGCCCTGGCGGCCGCGCTGTCGCTCGCCGGTTGCGACCGCAGGAACAACGAGACTGCCACGCTCGCCGAGCCGGCCTCGCCGCCGCCCGCGCCCATGCAGGCTGCAGCTGGCTATGCCGGTGGCATGGCCATGAGGAAGGAGGCGCGGATGCGTTCTGCCGAGCCGGCCTCCGCACCGTCGGCCACCGACCAGTCGCAGGACAACACGCCGCTGCAGCGCTTCCTGGCCGTGCGGCAGGACTTGAACGTCGAAGTGCCGGCCGAGCAGTTGGCCGATGCCTGGGGCAAGGTGCGCGACCTGTGCGGTTCGCTGAAGTGCGAGCTGCTGTCGTCTTCCCTGTTGCGCGAGACGCCGCAACAGCCCGGCAGCGCCATGCTCGAGATGCGCGTGGAACCCGCCGATGTCGACAAGCTGCTCGGCGGCCTGGCCGGCGTGGCGAACGTGGTCTCGCACACCACCACCAGCGAGGACAAGACCGCCGAGGTGATCGACGTCGAGGCCCGCATCAGGAACCGCACCGAGTTCCGCGACAGCCTGCGCACGATGCTGCGCGACACCGTCACCAAGCGCACCATGGCCGACCTGCTGGCCATCCAGCGCACGCTGTCGGACACGCAGGCCGAGCTCGACGCCGTCGCCACGCAGCGCAAGGTGCTGGCGCAGCAGACCAGCAAGCAGCACATCCAGATCCAGTTCACGCCCAGGCGCGCGCTGGTGAGTGGCAGCGATGGGTACAGCCCGATGGGGCATGCGCTGCGTAACGCGGGCTCGGTGCTGGCGGAAAGCGTGGGCTCGCTGATCACCTTCATCGCGGCGGTGCTGCCGTGGCTGGTGCTGGTGGTGCTGCCGATGGGATGGCTGGTGCGCGTGCTGTGGCGTCGTCGCCGCGCCACAGCCAGGGAAGCCAAGTAAGTAAGATCGCGGGAGGGTCGTTTTGAGGCCCTTTTTCTTACGCAGGAGCCTTTCTCGATGCCGGATCCGCTACGTCTCTACGTGGATGCCCAGTTCACCAGCCCCTATGCCATGTCGGTGTTCGTGGCGCTGCATGAAAAGCAGCTGGACTTCGACTTGTCCCCCGTCGACCTTGGGGCGCTGGAGCACCGGGCGGCCGGCTTCTCGCAGCTCTCGCTGACGCAGCGCGTGCCGACGCTGGTTCACGGCAACTTCTCCCTGTCGGAGTCGTCCGCGATCACCGAGTACATCGACGAGACCTTCGCGCAGGGAACGGCGCTGTACCCGGCCGAGCCGCGTGCCCGAGCCCGCGCTCGCCAGCTGCAGGCCTGGCTTCGCAGCGACCTGATGCCGATCCGCCAGGAGCGCTCGACCGAGGTGATCTTCTACGGCCCGGCGAGCGCACCGCTGTCGGCGGTGGCGCATCAGTCGGCGAAGACGCTCTTCCAGGTGGCGCAGGCGCTGCTTCCCGATGACGCGGAGAACCTGTTCGGCGAGTGGTCCATCGCCGACGTCGACCTGGCGCTGATGCTGAATCGCCTGGTCATGAACGGAGACGCCGTGCCGCAGCGGCTGGCGTCGTACGCGGACCGGCAGTGGCAGCGGCCGTCCGTCCAGAGTTGGGTGGCGCTGGAGCGGCCGCTGCGCTGAGGGCGAGGCGGCCCGTCAGCCCACCACCACTTCGCTGATCTGTATCACCGGCGCGATGTCGGTGTAGTTCTTCACGTCGCCCCTGATCTCCTTCGCGTGCGGACCGAACGCATTCTGGAAGGCCTCGACCGATTCGGCGAACACGTGGCACATGGCGACATAGGTGGGCGCGGAGTCCGGTGCGCCGCCGGTAAGGCCCTTGTCGATGGTGTACGAGAGGCATGCGTCGCCCATGCGGGCCTTGATCAGGGGCATGTGCTTTTCGCGGTAATAGTCGTGATCGAACCGTGCGCCGGGGGCGTGGGGATACATCACGCTGAATTTGATCATTTAGGGGTCTCCTGAGGTGAGCGTTCGAGGATAGGAGATGGCCAGTGCCCGCACAAGCCGAGGGCGACGCGGGCGCGACCTAAGATGCGTGCCCATGCGAATCACCGTCTACCTCACCGACAACCGCCCAGACCCCTGGATCGAAGGCCTGAAGGCCGAACTCCCCGACGCCGTCATCGAAGCATGGAAGCCCGGCGCGCCGCAAGCCGACCATGCCGTGGTCTGGGCGCCGCCGCAGGAGTTTCTCGATGAGCAGCCCAAGCTGCGCGGCATCTTCAACATCGGCGCGGGCGTCGACGCGCTGCTCAAGCTCAAGGTGCCGGCGCACACGCGCATCGTGCGGCTCGACGACGCGGGCATGTCGGTGCAGATGGCCGAGTACGTCTGCCACACGCTCATTCGCCATTTCCGCGAGTTCGACGCCTACGAGGCCGATGCACGCGAAGGCAAGTGGAGCTACCGCAAGCCGAAGCTGCGGCGCGACTTTCCGGTCGGCATCATGGGCCTGGGCGTGCTCGGCGAGCGCGTGGCCAAGGCCGTGGCGCAGTTCGAGTTTCCGGTGCTGGGCTGGAGCCGTTCGCCAAAAGAGATCGACGGCGTGCGCGTGTTCAGCGGCGAGGCGCAGTTCGACGAGTTCCTGTCGTCCACGCGCGTGCTGGTCAACCTGCTGCCGCTGACCGAGGCGACGCGCGGCATCCTCAATCGCAACACGCTGGGCAAGCTGCGGCCCGAGGGCTATCTCATCAGCATCGCGCGCGGTGGCCATCTGGTGGAGGACGACCTCATTCCGATGCTCGACGCGGGCCAGCTCGCGGGCGCGACGCTCGATGTGTTCCAGGTCGAGCCGCTGCCGGCGGAGCATGCCTTCTGGCGGCATCCCAAGATCACCGTGACACCGCACGGCTCGGCGCGCACGCTGCGCGAGGAGTCCATCACCCAGATCGCCGGGAAGATCCGTGCGATGGAGCAGGGCCTGCCGGTCGCCGGCGTGGTCGATCCCGCGCGCGGCTACTGACGGCACAAGCTGCGTCGGGCCCGCCGGAATAGGGTGCGGGCAGGGGAAACCCCGAAGCGCAAGTTTTTCACAAGTATGAAAATCTTTTCATGACTGTGAAAACCGCGTTTCGGGTGATCGAGATCGTCGAGCTCTTCGCCCGCGAGAAGCAGCCGCTGGCGTTGTCCGAGATGGCGCGCCTGCTCGACATGCCGGTGTCGAGCTGCCTGGGCCTGATCCGCACGCTCGAAGAGCAGGGCTACATGTACGAAACCGGCCGCCGCCAGGGCTACTACCCGACCGGCCGCCTGCTTGCGATGGCGCAGGTCATCGCCGCCCACGACCCGGTGCTCGACCGGGTGAAGTCCACGCTCGAAGAGCTGCGCGACGCGGCGCGCGAGACGGTGGTCTTCGCCAAGTTCCGCGATGCAGGCCTGGTGGTCTACCTGGAGGTGCTGAGCGCGCCGCAGAGCATCCGCTACACGGCCGAATCGGGCGAAACGCGCCCGGCCTACGCCAATTCGCTGGGCCGCGCGCTGCTGTCCACGCTCGACGCCGAAGCGCGCCGCAAGCTGCTGGGCGGCATGACGCTCGCGCCGCTGACCGAGGCCACGCTCACCACCGCCGACGCCATCGAGGCCGAGCTGCAGCGCTCCGCCGCGCGCGGCTGGTACGGCAACCTCGGCGAAAGCATTCCCGACCTGATTGGCCTGGCCTGGCCGCTGCGCATCGGCGGCGAGGCCTATGCCATCTCGGTTGCAGGCCCGCGCTACCGCATGGAGGCGCGCATCGAGGAGATCGCCGCAATGCTGCGCTCGGCCTGCCTCGCCATCGAACCCAAGACAGAAAGCCCCCGATGACTGCAACGACCGCTGCCCCACGCTACTTCATCCGCGAGGACGAGATCGCCGGCTACCACCCCGCCAACCACACCGGCACGCTGAACAAGCGCCTGATCGGCCCCGAGACCGTGGGCGCCAGGCAGCTCGAAGTGCTGGTCGGCCACATCCAGAAGGGCAAGGGCGCGCTGCCGCATGCGCACCCGGGCATCGAGCAGGTCTGCTACATGCTCGAAGGCCGCGCGGTCGCCGAGGTGGGCGGCCAGCGGCAGGAGCTGCACCCCGGCGACAGCTGCTTTTTTCCGGCCGACGCGATGCACACCTTCATGGTGGTGAGCGACGAGCCGGTGCGCGTGCTGGTGATCTACAGCCCGCCGTACGAGGAATCGCCGGAGCGCGTGATCCGGCCCTGAACCGACACAACAACCGGAGACAAACCACATGCAGACGACGAAGAACGCGACAGGTCAAACGGTCGCGGTGGCGAACCGCCGCCGTTTCATTTCCATCGGCGCGGCCGCGGGGCTTGCCGGCACCGTGCCATGGGCCTTCGCGCAGGACGGCTACCCGAAGCAGCCGATCAGGCTCGTCGTGCCCTTCGCGGCCGGCAGCGGCACCGATGCAGTGGCGCGCATCACCGGGCAGATGCTCGGCGAGGCGCTCAAGGCTTCGGTCATCGTCGACAACAAGGCCGGCGCCAATGGCGTGATCGCGGCCGAGTTCGTCGCCAAGGCGCCGCCCGACGGCTACACGCTGTTCATGACGACCAACACCACGCACTCGGCCAACCCGAGCCTGATGAAGTCGCTGCCCTACGACCCGGTGAAAGACTTCGCGCCCGTCAGCCGCATGGGCAACCTGCCGTTCATGCTGGTGGTCAACAACGACCTGCCCGTCAAAAGCGTGGCCGAGCTGCTGGCCTGGGGCCGCGCGCACCCCGGCAAGCTGACCTATGCGAGCGGCAACAGCACCGGCATCGTGAGCGGCGCCACGCTGTCGCGAATGAGCGGCGTGCCGATGCTGCACGTGCCCTACAAGAGCACGCCACCAGCCATTGCCGACCTGATCGGCGGTCAGGTGTCGATGATGGTGGTCGACCTCGCAGCGGGCCTTGCCACGGTGAAGGCCGGCAAGATGCGCGCGATTGCCGTCACCACGCAGGAGCGCACCAAGCTCTTTCCCGAGCTGCCGCCGCTGGCCGACACGCCGGAGCTGAAAGGCTTCGACATCACTTCGTGGAACGGCGTGTTCGCACCGGCCGGCACGCCGCGCGACATCGTGCTGAAGCTCAACAAGGCGCTGTCCGAGATGGCCAATGGCGCGGCCTTCCGGGAGCGCGTGGCGAAGCTGGGCTTCGATGCCTTCGGCAGCACGCCGGAAGAGCTGGGCGCGTTCACCGTGTCGGAGCTTGCGAAGTGGAAGAAGCTGATCCAGGCCGCGGGGATCCAGCCCGAATGAGTGCGACCGGACCTCTGGAGGGCATCCGCATCCTCGACCTCACGGCCGTGGTGATGGGGCCGTATGCGACGCAGACGCTCGGCGACCTTGGCGCCGACATCATCAAGGTCGAGCCGCCCGGCGGCGACAACCTGCGTGCCGTCGGCCCGATGCGCCACCCGGGCATGGGCGCGATGGCGATGCACCTCAACCGCAACAAGCGCTCCATCGTGCTCGACCTCAAGCAGCCCGAGGGGCGCGAGGCCTGCCTGAAGCTGGCGGCGGGGTGCGATGCGCTGATCTACAACACGCGGCCGCAGGCGATGGCGCGGCTCGGGCTGGGCTACGAAGCCGTGGCTGCGGTCAACCCGAAGATCGTCTACCTTGGCGCCTTCGGCTATGGCGAGCAGGGGCCCTATGCCGGCAAGCCCGCCTACGACGACCTCATCCAAGGTGCAGCAGGCGTCGCCTCGCTGTTCGCGCAGCAAAGCGGCGGCGCGCCGCGCTACGCACCCGTCACGCTGGCCGACCGCGCCGTCGGCCTGCAAGCCGCCATCGCATTGCTCGCCGCCGTGCTGCACGCCCAACGCACCGGCAAGGGCCAGGCCGTCGAAGTGCCCATGTTCGAAGCCCTGTCGCAGTTCGTCATGGGCGACCATCTCGGCGGCCACAGCTTCGAGCCGCCGCTCGGCCCCACCGGCTATGCGCGCCTGCTCGCACCGCATCGCAAGCCCTACGCCACGGCCGACGGCTACCTCAGCGTGCTCATCTACAACGACAAGCACTGGCAGGCCTTCTTCGACGTGATCGGCCGGCCCGAGCTGCGCAGCTCGCCGATGTTCGGCACGCACACCGCGCGCGCCGCGAACATCGGCGCGGTCTATGCCTTCGTGGCCGAGGTGATGGCCACGCGCACCAGCGACGAATGGTTTGCCGCGCTCGATGCCGCGGACATTCCCGTCGCGCGCCTGCACAGCACCGACAGCCTGCTCGACGACCCGCACCTGCGCGCCGTCGGTTTCTACCCCGAACTCGACCATCCGACCGAGGGCCGCATCCGCACCCTCGCGCCGGTCGGTCGCTACAGCGCCACGCCCACCGCCATCCGCCGCCCCACGCCGCGCATCGGCGAGCAGAGCGTGGAGTTGCTGCGCGAAGCGGGCTACGGCGACGAAGCCATCGAACGCATGCTCGAAAGCGGCGTCACGCTGCAACCGGACCCATTGAAGAAAGACGGCGAAGAATGAATTTCTCCCTGAACGAAGACCAGCGCTCGCTCGTCGCGGCCATCGAACGCCTTTGCGAAGACTTTCCCGCCGACTACTGGCGCGACCACGACGACCGTGCCGTGTTCCCGCACGAGTTCCACCGCGCCGTGGCCGAGAGCGGCTGGCTCGGCATCGCCATGCCCGAGGCGCAGGGCGGCGCGGGGCTCGGCATTACCGAGGCGGCGCTGATGATGCGCGCCATCAGTGCCTCGGGCGCGGGCATGTCGGGCGCGTCGTCGGTGCACATGAACATCTTCGGGCTCAACCCGGTGGTGGTGTTCGGCAGCGAGGAGCAGCGCCAGCGCTTCCTGCCGCCGCTGATCGCCGGCAAGGAGAAGGCCTGCTTCGCCGTGACCGAGCCCGATGCGGGGCTCGACACCACCAGCCTCAAGACGCAGGCGGTGCGCCAGCCGAACGGCAGCTACCTGCTGCACGGCCGCAAGATCTGGATATCGACCGCGCAGGTGGCCGACCGCATGCTGATCCTCACGCGCACCACGCCGCTCGACCAGGTGAAGAAGCCCACGCAGGGCCTCACGTTGTTCTACACGCCGCTGGACCGCAGCAAGGTCGAGGTGCGCGAGATCCACAAGCTGGGCCGTGCGGCAGTCGACTCGAACATGCTCTTCATCGACGGGCTCGCAGTGCCGGAAGAAGACCGCATCGGCGAGGAAGGGCGGGGCTTCGAGTACATCCTGCACGGCCTCAACCCCGAGCGCATATTGATCGCGGCGGAAGCCATCGGCATCGGCCGCGCGGCGCTGCGCATCGCTTCGCAGTACGCACAGGAGCGCGTCGTGTTCGGCCGGCCCATCGGCCAGAACCAGGGCGTGGCGCATCCGCTGGCGCGTGCGTGGGCCAACCTGGAAGCGGCAGATCTGATGATGCTCAAGGCCGCCACGCTGTACGACGCGGGCGAGCCCTGCGGCATCGAAGCCAATGCCGCCAAGTACCTCGCGGCAGAAGCGGCGCACGACGCCTGCCAGAACGCCGTGCTTACGCTGGGCGGCATGGGCTATGCGAAGGAATATCACGTTGAGCGCCTGCTGCGCGAGAGCTACATTCCGCGCATCGCACCCGTGAGCCCGCAGATGATCCTGAACTTCATCGCCGAGAAAGCGCTCGGGCTGCCCAAGTCGTACTGATCTGCACCACCACGCCATGAACAACGACGCCATCGTCACCCGCCACCTCGGCATCCGCGGCCGCGTGCAGGGCGTGGGTTACCGCTGGTCGATGGTGCAGGCGGCGAAGCGGCTCGGCGTGCGCGGCTGGGTGCGCAACCGGCGCGACGGCAGCGTGGAGGCGCTCGCGGCTGGCGAGGCTGCGGCGGTGGAGGCGTTGATCCGCTGGGCGCACCAGGGGCCGGACGGTGCGCGCGTGGATGCGGTCGACGTGAGCGATGCGGCTACGCACGGCGTGCCCGAGGGCTTCGAGCAGCGCGAAACCGCCTAGTACCCGCCGGCTGGCGCCATTTGCAACCCCGCAGGCGGGCATTGCTACCTTCCGCGGCTTGTGTACCAAGCAGGGCCATTGCATGTGTCGGACAATCGAAGGCGGTTTCTCATCCTCCCGCGACACAAGAGACATCCCATGAAACTCCCCACCAAAGTCAAGATCGTCGACGTCGGCCCGCGCGACGGCCTGCAGAACGAAAAGCAGCCGGTCTCCGCTGAGGTCAAGATCGGCCTCGTGCACCGCCTGCAGGACGCGGGGCTCAAGGAGATCGAGGTCACCAGCTTCGTCAGCCCCAAGTGGGTGCCGCAGATGGCAGACAACGCCGAGGTGATGCACGGCATCAGGCGCAAGCCCGGCGTGCGCTATTCGGTGCTCACGCCCAACATGAAAGGCTTCGAGGCCGCCATCGCCGCGCCGCGCGAAGAGTGGCCCGACGAGATCGTAGTGTTCGGCGCTGCGAGCGAGGCCTTCAGTCAGAAGAACATCAACTGCTCCATTGCCGAGAGCATCGAGCGCTTCGCGCCCGTGGTGGCCGCGGCGCGCGAGAAGGGCATCCATGTGCGCGGTGCCATGTCGTGCACGGTCGGTTGCCCCTATGAAGGCGAGATTGCGCCGGCCAAGGTCGCCTACCTCGCGCAACTGATGAAGGGCATCGGCGTGCAGCGCGTGGACGTGGCCGACACCATCGGCGTGGGCACGCCGCGCAAGGTGCAGGCGGCGATGGAGGCCACGCTGGCGCACTTCGATGTCGACGCCATTTCCGGCCACTTTCACGACACCTACGGGCAGGCGCTGGTCAACACGCTGGCGGCGCTCGAACTGGGCGTGTGGAACTTCCAATCGTCCTCGGCCGGCCTGGGCGGCTGCCCGTACGCCAAGGGCGCGACCGGCAACGTGGCGACCGAAGACGTGGTCTACATGCTGCACGGCATGGGCATCGAGACCGGCATCGACCTCGACAGGCTGATCGACGCGGGCGTGTACATCAGCGAGGCGCTGGGCCGCGAGCCGAACTCGCGTGCCTCGAAGGCCATCCGCACCAAGCGGGCGGGTTGAAGCATGGACTTGCAAGTCTGGCTCGCATTCCTGGTGGCGAGTTGCGTCATCGCCGTGTCGCCCGGTTCGGGCGCGGTGCTCAGCATGAGCCATGGGCTCAGCTACGGCGTGCGGCGCACCACGGCGACCATCGTGGGGCTCCAGCTGGGGCTCGCCGTGATCTTGCTGGTGGCCGGGCTCGGCGTGGGCGCGGTGCTCACCGCCTCGGCCACCGCGTTCACGGTCATCAAAGTGGTCGGCGCTTGCTACCTTCTGTGGCTGGGCTGGCGCCAGTGGCGCGCGCCCGTTGCGAAGATCGACGGCAACGCGCAGGAGGCGGCTTCCGAGCCCGACCTCACGGCGCCGCAGCGCGTGCTGCGCGGCTTCCTGACCAACGTGACCAACCCCAAGGGCATCGTCTTCATGGCGGCCGTGCTGCCGCAGTTCATCCAGCCGACGCGGCCGCTGTGGCTGCAGCTGCTGGTGCTGCTGGCCACGACGGTGATGGTCGACGTGACTGTGATGCACGGTTACGCCTGGCTGGCCGCGCGGCTGCAGGGCGTGCTTCGCAGCGTGCGCGCCCGGCGTGCGCAGAACCGCGTCTTCGGCGGCGTGCTGATGGCGATGGGCGCATTCCTGTTTGCATTCAAGCGCAGCGCGTAGAGGCTGCGGACCCGTTTCCTCATTCCCCCGGCACCACGGTGCCTGATAGATTCGAATCCATGTCCATGTGCGGCTCTGAACTCCACTCCCTCCCCGAAGGCGTCCAGCGCGTCTCCCGCGTGCTGCAGGACGCCGGCCATCCCCATTCGCCACGCATGCTCGACGACGCCTGCCGCACCGCGCAGCAGGCGGCCGACGCGCTCGGCATCTCCGTCGGGCAGATCGCCAAGAGCATCATCTTCCGCCGCAAGAGCGACGAAGTGGCGGTGCTGGTCATCACCTCGGGCGACAAGCGCGTGGACGAGAAGAAGGTCGATGCGCTGGTCGGCAAGACCGGCCGTGCCGATGCCGACTTCGTGAAGGCGCGCACCGGCTTCACCATCGGCGGCGTCTCGCCCGTGGGCCATGTGACCAAGCCCGTGGTGCTGATCGACCGCGAGCTGTTCCGCTTCGAGGAAATCTGGGCGGCCGCGGGCCATCCGCATGCGGTGTTCCAGCTGCGCCCGCATGACCTCGAGAAGCTCACCGGCGCGCCGGTGGCGGACGTGGTGTGAATTTCGACGAGGCGGAAACGCTCGCCGAACGCGCCGTGGCCGTGCAGGCCATGGCGCAAGACGTGCCCTCGCCGTGCTCCTCGGTGTGCCGCATGGACCGCCTGAGCGGCTTCTGCGAAGGCTGCCTGCGCACCATTCCCGAGATCGCGGGCTGGAGCAAGATGGAAGACGAAACGCGGCGCCATGTGTGGCGAGCGATAGAGTTGCGGGCCAAGGCCGGCATCTGGCGGGCTCCAGCCGACACAGGAGACAGGCACGCATGAAGCACATCGACTTCTATCTCGACTTCATCTCGCCCTACGCGCATCTCGCGTTCGAACACCTGCCCGAGGCGCTCGAAGGCCTGAACTACAGCGTGGCCTACAAGCCGGTGCTGCTGGGCGCGCTGCTCAAGCAGCACGGGCAACTCGGCCCGGCAGAGATTCCGTCGAAGCGCAGCTGGACGTATCGCCACGTGCTCTGGCTGGGCCATGCGAACGGCATCGAGATCGAGATGCCGGCCTCGCATCCTTACAACCCGCTGGCCCACCTGCGGCTCGCGCTGTCGACCAGTGACGACGGCAGCATCAGCCGCCTTGTGGCAGAGACCGTCTTCCGCCACGTGTGGCGCGGCGGTGAAGAGCCTGGCGACGCCACGCGCCTTGCTGCGCTCACTGCACAGCTGAAGCCGAAGCGCGAAGCGAACAGCGACGAGAGCAAGGCCCTGCTCAAGCGCAACACCGACGAGGCCCTGCAGCTCGGCGTGTTCGGCACGCCGGCCTATGTGGTCGATGGCCGCCTGTTCTGGGGCTTCGACGGCCTCCAGATGCTGCGTGCCTATCTGATGGGCGACGCATGGTTCGACGGCCCGCAATGGACCTTGGCCGACCAGCGCCCATCCCTGCTGCGCAGCAGCAAGAACCAGGCACCTAGGTAAAACCCGGTAAGGGCCGAATTTCTTACAGGCTGAAACGCGCTGCGCGGGTTTCACCCTAATCCGTAAGCGTCGGTTCAGTTTCGCGCAAGGCTCGGGTCAGTCGCGCCTCCAAGAATGCCTCACGGTCCCGAATGCCGGGAACCGCAACGAACGCATACACAGGAGATGACCAATGGCAGCCACACTAGATTCGAGGGGAGTGCCGCATCCGGCCCCCCGGCCCATGTCAGCGGAGGAGAAGAAAGTCATCTTCGCCTCCTCGCTCGGCACCGTGTTCGAGTGGTACGACTTCTACCTCTACGGTTCGCTGGCCGCGATCATCGCGAAGCAGTTCTTCAGTGGCCTGGATGCGGGCGCGGCCTTCATCTTCGCGCTGCTGGCGTTCGCCGCCGGCTTCCTGGTGCGTCCGTTCGGCGCCATCGTGTTCGGCCGCCTGGGCGACATGATCGGGCGCAAGTACACCTTCCTGGTCACGATCCTGATCATGGGCCTGTCGACCTTCATCGTCGGCCTGCTGCCCAGCTACGCGACCATCGGCGTCGCGGCGCCGGTGATCCTGATCGCGCTGCGCATGCTGCAGGGCCTGGCGCTCGGCGGTGAATACGGCGGTGCCGCCACTTACGTGGCCGAGCACTCGCCGCACGGCAAGCGCGGCGCCTACACCTCGTGGATCCAGACCACGGCAACGCTCGGCCTGTTCCTGAGCCTGCTGGTGATCCTGGGCGTGCGCGAATGGCTCGGCGAAGCGGTGTTCAACGACTGGGGCTGGCGCATTCCGTTCCTGGTGTCGATCCTGCTGCTGGGCATCTCGGTGTGGATCCGCCTGTCGCTGAGCGAATCGCCGGCCTTCCAGAAGATGAAGGCCGAGGGCAAGACCTCGAAGGCGCCGCTGTCCGAGTCGTTCGGCGAGTGGAAGAACCTGAAGATCGTCATCCTGGCGCTGGTCGGCCTCACGGCAGGCCAGGCGGTGGTCTGGTATTCGGGCCAGTTCTACGCGCTCTTCTTCCTGACTGCGCAGCTGAAGGTCGATGCGACCACGGCCAACCTGATGATCGCCGCCGCGCTGCTGCTCGGTACGCCGTTCTTCGTGGTGTTCGGCACGCTGTCGGACAAGATCGGCCGCAAGCCGATCATCATGGCCGGCTGCCTGCTGGCCGTGGTCACCTACTTCCCGGTCTTCAAGATGCTGACCGAAGCCGCCAACCCCGACCTGGCCCGCGCACAGGCCACGGCCGCCGTCACGGTGACGGCCGACCCGGCGACCTGCTCGTTCCAGGGCAATCCGGTGGCTCGCGAGATCGACTTCCGCAGCTCGTGCGACATCGCCAAGCGCTACCTCGTGCAGAACTCGGTGAGCTATGAGAACGTGGCCGGCGCGCCGGGTTCGAAGGCCATCGTGAAGATCGGCGACAAGTCGGTCGAGGCGCCGGTCGGCAACGTCGCGAACTCCAAGTTCGACGAGAACTCCGCCAAGGAAATCGCTGCCTTCAAGAAGGGCGTGGCCGAAGACCTGAAGGTTGCGGGCTACCCGGCCAAGGCCGACCCAGCCAAGATCAACAAGGTGATGACGGTGCTGCTGCTGTTCTGGCTGGTGCTGCTGGTGACCATGGTCTACGGCCCGATCGCCGCGATGCTGGTCGAGCTGTTCCCCACGCGCATCCGCTACACCTCGATGAGCCTGCCGTACCACATCGGCAACGGCTGGTTCGGCGGCCTGCTGCCGACCACTGCCTTCGCCATCGTGGCCTCCACCGGCAACATGTACAACGGGCTTTGGTATCCGATCATCATTGCCGGCATCACGCTGGTGGTGGGCACGATCTTCATCCGCGAAACCAAGAACGTGGACATCTACGCGAACGACTGAGCGTCGCTCGCACAGGAGGGCGCCATGCCCTCCGTTCAACAAAGAGGCTTCATGCCAACCGCATGAGGCCTTTTTCTTGAACCCCTCGAATCAATCAACCTCGTCAGGAGACAACACCCATGTGGAAACTCGTCGTCGGCTTCGTCATCTTTGCCGCCATTGCTCTGTACGTGATCTCCAAGGCCGGCGACAAGGTCGACATGTCGGGCGAGAAGCACGGTGGCGATACCACCACGCACGAGCCTGCGCCCGCCGCTGCGCCCAAGTAAGGCGCAGCCTTATCTCTTGAATTTGCCGTCGCTGACGATCGACAGGTCTACGAAGTCGATGCCCGTGTGGTCCGTCGGCGAGTAGCTCACGTCGAGCCCGCCGCCCACGTCGTACTGGAAGTTGTTGAGCGTGGCGATGAGCTTTGCGCGCGTGGGCTTCGGGCCCGTGCGGCGCAGCGCCTCCACCATCACCTTGGTGGCGACGAAGCCTTCGAGCAGCGCGGGCGACAGGTCGTTCTGGCCCTTGGCCTTGGCCAGCGCCAGCGCTTCCTTGATGAGCGGGTGGCCGAAGGAGCGCTCGTAGGGCAGCACCTGCGTGATGATCACGCCGGCACTCGCCGAGCCCAGTTCCTTGATGAAGCCCGAGGCCGCGTTGTTCGACAGCGTGATGATCTGCGCCGCCGAGCCCGCGGCGCGCAGCGCCTTGATGCCGTCGGTCACGGCAGTGCCCGAGCCGATCCACAGCACCGCCTGTGCGTTGGCCTTGGTCAGCTGCGGAACGATCGCCGCGAAGTCGGGCTTGTTGCGGTCGGCCAGCGCGACCACGGCCGGCTTCAGGTTCGCTTTCTCGAAGCCCTTGTTCGCGCCTTCCATCGCGTCCTTGCCGAAGGAGTCGTCGGCCTGCACCACGGCGATGCGCTGGATGCCGGTGGTCTGCAGGTGCTGCACGGCCTTCTCGGCCTCGCGCTGGTAGGTCGAGCGCACGTTGAAGATGTTCTTCTGCAGCGGCTTGTGCAGCGCCATCGCACCCGTCGAAGGGCCGACCAGCGCTACGCCGTACTTGTCGAGCAGCGGAATCACCGCGAGCGTGTTGGGCGTGCCGCGGTTGAGCAGCAGCGCGACGACCTTCTTGTCTTCGATGAGCACGCGCGTGTTCTCCAGCGAGCGCTTGGCGTCGAGGCCGTCGTCCATGCGGATCACCTCGATCTGCTCGCCGTTGATGCCGCCCTGGGCGTTGACCTGGTCGATGACCAGTTGCGAGCCCAAGATGGTTTCCTTGACGCTGGCCGCCACCGGCCCCGAAAGATCGGCCGACTGGCCGATCAGGATCTGGGCCGATGCGCCCGGGGCCGCCATGGCCAGGAGCAGCGCCACGGCGCAGGACGTGAACGTCTTTTTCATCGAGCAAAGCCTTTCCACGAAGCGGAGTGCTTCTGTCAGCAGGTGTGTAATGTGTTGCTGAACGTCACTTGCCGCCAGTTCGCGGAAACCCTGTCAAACCAAGGTTTGCAGAATGCCCAGAGCCAACGGCCCGCCGGTTTTGCCGGCGGGCCGTTGGTTCGAAAGGCGTAGTCGAGGGCGGGGCTCAGCGCTTGAAGCGCCCGTCGCTGATGATCGAAAGGTCCGCGAAGTCGATGCCGCTGTGGTCCTGCGGCGAATAGCTCACTTCAAGCCCGCCGCCCAGGTCGTAGCCCTTGAGGCCTTCGAGCGCAGCGACCATCTTCGCGCGCGTGGGCTTGGGGCCCGCGCGGCGCAGCGCCTCCACCAGCACCTTGGCCGAGGCGAAGCCTTCGAGCATGGCTGGCGACAGCTCCGCCTGGCCCTTGGCCTGTGCGAGTGCCTGGGCTTCCTTCACCATCGGCTGGCCGAGCGAGCGCTCGTTCGGGAACACCTGCGTCACGATCACGCCCTTGCTCGCGTCGCCCAGCTGCTTGATGAAGCCCGAGGAGGCGTTGTTCGACAGCGTGACCACCTGCGCCGCCGAGCCGCCCGCGCGCAGCGCCTTGATGCCGTCGACCACGGCAACGCCCGAGCCGATCCATACCACGGCCTGCGCATTGGCGTCCTTGATGGCCGGCACGATGACCTTGTAGTCGGGCTTGTCGCGGTCGGCCGGAATGGTCACGACCGGCTTGGCCTTGCCCTTGGCGAAGCCGGTCATCGCGCCTTCGAGTGCGTCCGTGCCGAACGAGTCGGTCACGTGCACCACCGCGATCCGCGTGAGGCCGATGGTCAGCAGGTGCTGCACCGCCTTCTCGGCCTCGCGCTGGTAGGTGGCGCGAACGTTGAACACGTGCTTCTGCAGCGGCTTGTGCAGCACCATCGCGCCGGTGGAGGGGCCGATGAGCGCCACGTCGTACTTGTCGAGCCACGGGATGATGGCCTGCGAATGCGGCGTGCCGCGGCTCATGAACAGAGCCAGCACTTTCTTGTCTTCGATCAGCACGCGAGCGTTTTCGCTGGCGCGCTTCACGTCGAAGCCGTCGTCCATGCGCAGTATTTCGATCTTCTCGCCGTGGATGCCGCCCTGGGCGTTGACCGAGTCGATCAGCAGCTGCGCGCCGCCGATGGTCTCGTTCACGCTCGCGGCCACCGAGCCGGTCACGCCGGTGGTCTGGCCGATCAGGATCTGGGCCGACGCACCCACGGCGCTGAGGGCCAGCAGGGCGGCGGCGCAAAGCATGCGCGTCTTTGTCATGGAAGTCTTTCGAGGGAATGCAGGAACTGGCCCGGGAACATGTGAAAACAAATGTCGTATTTGTTTCTGAAAGTGTCTGAAACTCCATCCGGACAAACCCCTGTGCGGCCACCGACCTTGTGACGCAGTGCGCAAACCCGTCATGTAGCACTCCCTAGAATGTTTGCCCCACCCCCCAAGGCACTCATGACACAGGGCTCCATCCGGATTCGCGGCGCGCGCCAGCACAACCTCCAGAACCTCGACCTCGACATCCGCACCGGCGAGATGACGGTGGTCACCGGGCCCAGCGGCTCGGGCAAGTCCAGCCTCGTTTTCGACACCCTCTACGCCGAAGGCCAGCGGCGCTACGTGGAGACCTTCTCCGCCTACGCCCGCCAGTTCCTGGACCGCATGGACAAGCCGGCCGTCGACAAGGTGGAGGGCGTGCCGCCCGCCATCGCCATCGACCAGACCAACCCGGTGCGCTCCTCGCGCTCCACGGTCGGCACGATGACCGAGCTGAACGACCACCTGAAGCTGCTCTTCGCGCGCGCGGCCAACCTGTTCGACCGCGAAACCGCGCTGCCGGTGCGCCACGATTCGCCCGACAGCATCTACGCGCAGATCGTCGAGCGCGCGGCCGCGGCGGGCGATCCGCGGCTGGTCGTCACCTTCCCGGTCGAGCTGCCCGCGAGCACCACGGCCGAGGAAGTCACGCAGTGGCTGTCGGCCAGCGGCTTCACGCGCGTGCAGGCCGAGCGCGAGGTGGCCACGCCCACCGGGCCGCGCAAGGTGCTCGACGTGGTGGCCGACCGCTTCCGCGCCTCGAGCGCCGAGCGCTCGCGCGTGGTCGAGGCCATCGAGGTGGCGTTCAAGCGCGGCAGCGGGCGTGTCACGGTGCACGCCACGGGCGCCGAAGAAAACGCGCCGACGGACGTCTGGAAGTTCTCCACCGGCCTGCACTGCCCCGAGAGCGACATCCGCTACGCCGACCCCATCCCGTCGATGTTCTCGTTCAACTCGGCCGTGGGCGCCTGCGAGACCTGCCGCGGCTTCGGCCGCGTGATCGGCGTCGACCTGGGCCTGGTGATTCCGAACGACAAGCTCACGCTGCGAGCCGGCGCCATCAAGACCATCCAGACGCCCGCCTGGAAGGAAGCGCAGGACGACCTCATGCGCCATGCCGAAACCGCCGGCATCCCGCGCGACACCCCCTGGAACAAGCTCACCGACGAGCAGAAGCACTGGGTGATCGAAGGCACGCCCAACTACAAGGAAGGCAACTGGAACAAGCAGTGGTACGGCGTGCGGCGCTTCTTCGGCTACCTGGAGAGCAAGGCCTACAAGATGCACATCCGCGTGCTCTTGTCCAAATACCGCAGCTACACGCCATGCCCCACCTGCAGCGGCGCGCGCCTGAAGCTCGACAGCCTGCTGTGGCGCATCGGCAGCAAGGAAGACGCCGACGCCGTGCTGCCGCCCGAAAAGCGCTTCATGCCCACGGGCGCCAAGTGGACGCGCGCGCAGCTCGAAGCCCTGCCGGGCCTATGCCTGCATGACCTGATGCTGCTGCCCATCGAGCGGCTGCGCAGGCTCTTCGACCGCGTCGAGCACCACGGCAACGGCCACACGGTGAGCGAAGGCGAAACCCAGGCCCTCAAACTCCTCTTCGAAGAAATCACCACGCGCCTGCGCTACCTGCACGACGTCGGCATCGGCTACCTCACGCTCGACCGCCAGAGCCGCACGCTGAGCGGCGGCGAAGTACAGCGCATCAACCTCACGACCGCGCTCGGCACCTCGCTGGTCAACACGCTGTTCGTGCTCGACGAGCCCAGCATCGGCCTGCACCCGCGCGACATGAACCGCATCACCGAGGCCATGCTGCGCCTGCGCGACGCCGGCAACACGCTGGTGGTGGTCGAGCACGACCCGGCCGTGATGCTCGCCGCCGACCGTGTGATCGACATGGGCCCCGGCCCCGGCGCGCGCGGCGGGCAGATCGTGTTCGACGGCACCACCGACCAGCTGCGCGACGCCGACACGCTCACCGGCCAGTACCTGGGCGGGCGCAAGAAGATCGGCATGGGCTTCAAGCGGCTCGTGAGCGAGAACACGCACCGCCTCATTCTCGAAGGCGTGCGCGAGCACAACCTGAAGAACATCGCGGTCGAGTTCCCGCTGGCGCGCCTGGTGTGCGTCACCGGCGTCAGCGGCTCGGGCAAGTCCACGCTGATACAGGACGTGCTGGCGCCCGCGCTGATGCGCCACTTCGGCAAGGCCACCGAAACGCCCGGCGCGCACGACCGCATGCTCGGTGCCGACCACCTGGGCGACGTGGTGTTCGTCGACCAATCGCCCATCGGCAAGACAGCGCGTTCCAACCCCGCGAGCTACGTGGGCGCGTGGGACGCCATCCGCGAAATATTCGCCACCGCGGCGCTGTCGCGCCAGCGCGGCTACACCGCGAGCAAGTTCAGCTTCAACTCCGGCGACGGGCGCTGCCCGACCTGCGGCGGCTCGGGTTTCGAGCACGTCGAGATGCAGTTCCTGTCCGACGTGTACCTGCGCTGCCCCGATTGCGACGGCAAGCGCTACCGCCCCGAAATCCTCGAAGTGCGCGTGGAGCGCAAGGGCAAGAGCTACAACGTGGCCGACGTGCTCGACCTCACCGTGGCCGAAGCGGCCACCGTGTTCGAGGCCGACCGTGACGTGCTGCGCGTGCTGCAGCCGATTTCCGACGTGGGCCTGGACTACGTCAAGCTCGGCCAGCCCGTGCCCACGCTGAGCGGCGGCGAGGCGCAGCGCCTGAAGCTCGCGGGTTTCCTGGCCGAGGCCGCCAAGAGCGCGACCTCGAGCAAGCAGTCGGTGGCGCGCAAGGGCACGCTCTTCCTGTTCGACGAGCCGACCACCGGCCTGCACTTCGACGACATCGCGCGGCTGATGCGCGCACTGCGCAAGCTGCTCGACGCCGGCCATTCGCTGATCGTCATCGAGCACAACCTCGACGTGATCCGCGCGAGCGACTGGCTCATCGACCTCGGCCCCGAAGGCGGCGAGGGCGGTGGCCAGGTGGTGGCAGAAGGCACGCCGGAGCAGCTGCGCGAGAACCGCGCTTCGCTCACCGGCGCCGCGCTGGCCGACTACGAGCTGGCCATCGGCCCCGACGCCTACAAGGTGGCCGAGCGCGCCGCGCGCCGCTACATCGCCAATGCGAAGACGGCGCCGGGCAGCAACGCGATCGAGATCGTCAACGCGCGCGAGCACAACCTGAAGAACCTCAGCGTCGACATTCCGCGCGGCAAATTCAGCGTGGTGACCGGCGTGAGCGGCTCGGGCAAGTCGACGCTGGCCTTCGACATTCTTTTCAACGAAGGGCAGCGCCGGTACCTCGAATCGCTCAACGCCTATGCGCGCAGCATCGTGCAGCCGGCAGGCCGGCCCGAGGTGGACGCGGTGTACGGCATTCCGCCGACCGTGGCCATCGAGCAGCGCCTGTCGCGCGGCGGCCGCAAGAGCACGGTGGGCACCACCACCGAGGTGTGGCACTTCCTGCGGCTGCTGTACGTGAAGCTGGGCATCCAGCACTGCATTCACGACGGCGCGGCCGTGCAGCCGCAGACGCCCGACAGCATCGCCGCGCAGCTCATGCGCAACTTCAAGGGCCAGCACATCGGCCTGCTCGCGCCGCTGGTGAGCAACCGCAAGGGCGTGTACACCGAACTGGCCGACTGGGCGCGCCCGCGCGGCTTCACGCACCTGCGCGTGGACGGCGACTTCCTGCCGACCACCGGCTTCCCGCGCATCGACCGCTTCAAGGAGCACAGCATCGAGCTGCCCGTGGCCAGCCTCGACGTGCTGCCATCGAAGGAGACCGAGCTGCGCGAGGCGCTGACCAAGGCGCTCGAACACGGCAAGGGCGTGGTGCACGTGCTGAGCCAGCTCGACGGCCTGCGCGCCGCGATGATGGCGGGCGTGTCCGCCGCCGGCATCGGCCGCGTGAACGTGTTCTCCACGCTGCGCGCCTGCCCGGTGTGCAGCACCAGCTACGCCGAGCTCGACCCGCGCCTGTTCAGCTACAACAGCAAGCACGGCTGGTGCCCCGATTGCGTGGGCACGGGCGTCAAGCTCAGCAAGGACCAGCGCAAGGTGTTCGACGACTCCGTGCTGGCCGACGACAACAAGGGCCGCGAGCAGACCTTTGCAGAGCCCGAGGTCGAGGACCTGGCCGACGTGGTCTGCCCGACCTGCGAGGGCACGCGCCTGAACGCCACGGCCCGCGCCGTGGGCTTCGGCACCGCGGCCGACGGCTCGGGCGGCATCGGCATCACCGAACTCGCGCGCATGAGCGTGACCGAGGTGCGGCAGTGGTTCGAGGGGCTGACGCTCACGGGCCGCGAAGCGGAGATCGCGCGCGATCTCGTGCCCGAGATCAAGAGCCGGCTCGAATTCCTCGAAGAAGTGGGCCTGGGCTACCTCACGCTCGACCGTGGCGCGCCCACGCTTTCAGGCGGCGAGGCGCAGCGCATCCGCCTGGCGGCGCAGCTCGGCAGCAACCTGCAGGGCGTGTGCTACGTGCTCGACGAGCCGACCATCGGCCTGCACGCGCGCGACAACCAGATCCTGCTCGACGCGCTGCACAAGCTCGGCGACAAGGGCAACACGCTAGTGGTGGTGGAGCACGACGAAGACACCATCCGCCGCGCCGACCACATCATCGACATCGGCCCGAGCGCGGGCAAGCGTGGCGGCCGGCTGGTGGCCGAGGGCTCGGTGGCCGACATCCAGAACGCCGGCGATTCGCAGACCGGCCGCTACCTGCGCGATGCCATCAAGCACCCGCTGCAGGCGCGCCGCCTCGTGCCTTCGCCCAACCCCAAGGCCACGGACAACGGCGAATGGCTCACCGTGCACGGCGCCGACCTGCACAACCTGCAGGACGTGACCGCCACGCTGCCGCTGCATCGCCTGGTGGTGGTCACGGGCGTCAGCGGCTCGGGCAAGTCGACGCTCGCGCGCGACGTGCTGCTGGCCAACGTGCACGGCATCGTGGTGCAGCGCATGACCAAGGCGGGCCGCGACGCCGACGCCGCCGGCAAGCGCCCGGCCTGGGCCGGCTGCAGCAAGGTCGAGGGCTACGAGACCATCGACCGCGTGCTCGAAGTCGACCAGACGCCCATCGGCAAGACGCCGCGCAGCTGCCCGGCCACCTACATCGGCTTCTGGGACACCATCCGCAAGCTCTTCGCCGACACGCTCGAAGCCAAGGCGCGCGGCTACGGCCCGGCGCGCTTCAGCTTCAACACCGGCGAAGGTCGTTGCCCCGGTTGCGACGGTGCGGGCGTGCGCACCATCGAGATGAGCTTCCTGCCCGACGTGAAGGTGCCCTGCGAGGTGTGCCACGGCGCGCGCTTCAACCCCGAGACGCTGGCCGTGAGCTGGCGCGGCAAGAGCATCGGCGACGTGCTGAAGATGGAAGTCGACGAGGCCGTCGAGTTCTTCGCCAGCATGCCCAACATCGCCCACCCGCTGCAGCTGCTGAAGGACGTGGGGCTCGGCTACCTCACGCTGGGGCAGCCCTCGCCCACGCTATCGGGCGGCGAGGCGCAGCGCATCAAGCTGGTGACCGAGTTGAGCAAGGTGCGCGACGACATCACCCGCCGCGGCCAGAAGGCGCCGCACACGCTGTACGTGCTCGACGAGCCGACCGTGGGCCTCCACATGGCCGACGTCGAGAAGCTGATCCACGTGCTGCATCGGCTGGTGAACGGCGGCCACAGCGTGGTGGTGATCGAGCACGACCTCGACCTGATCGCCGAGGCCGACTGGATCCTCGACCTCGGGCCCGAGGGCGGCAACGCCGGTGGGCGCATCGTCGCGGCGGCGCCGCCGGAAGAAGTGGTGCGGCTCGGCACGCACACCGGCGTGGCCTTGGCGCCAGTGCTGGCGCGATAGACAGGGCAGGGCGGGGCTTGCCTCCGCCTTCCTCCTCCTCCTCTTATTTCTGGATATCGCCCAGGCAGAGGTACTTGATCTCCACGTAATCGTCCATGCCGTGGTGCGAGCCTTCGCGCCCCAGGCCCGACTGCTTCACGCCGCCGAAGGGCACGTGCTCGGTGGCGATCACGCCGGCGTTGATGCCGACCATGCCGTATTCCAGCGCTTCCGCCACGCGAAAGATCCGGCCTACGTCGCGTGTGTAGAAGTAGCTCGCGAGGCCGAACTCGGTGTTGTTTGCCGCGTCGATGCCGTCCTGCTCGGTCTTGAAGCGGAACACGGGCGCGAAGGGGCCGAAGGTTTCTTCGCGTGCGCACAGCATGTCGGGGGTGGCTTCGGCAATCACGGTCGGCTCGAAGAACTGGCCCTGCATCCTGTGGCCGCCCGCCAGCACCTTGCCGCCCTTGGCGATGGCGTCGGCTACATGGCGCTGCACCTTGTCGATGGCCGCATCCTCGATCAGCGGGCCCTGCATCACGCCGTCCTCGAAGCCGTTGCCGACCTTGAGTGCCTTCACCTTGGCCGCGAACTTCTCGACGAAGGCGTCATAGATGCCTTCCTGCACATACAGCCGGTTCGCGCACACGCAGGTCTGGCCGGCGTTGCGGTACTTGCTCGCGATGGCGCCTTCGACAGCCGAATCCACATCCGCATCGTCGAACACCAGGAAAGGCGCGTTGCCGCCCAGCTCCAGCGACAGCTTCTTGACCGTCGGCGCGCACTGGCTCATCAGGATGCGGCCCACTTCGGTGGAGCCCGTGAAGCTCAGGTGGCGCACGACGTCGCTCTCGCACAACTCCTTGCCGATCGCGATGCTGTTCTGGCTGTCGGCCGTGAGCACGTTGAGCACGCCCGCCGGAATGCCGGCCCGCACGGCCAGCTCCGCAGCGGCCAGCGCGGTCAGCGGCGTGAGTTCGGCCGGCTTGATGACGACCGTGCAGCCCGCGGCCAGTGCCGGCGCCACCTTGCGGGTGATCATGGCCAGCGGAAAATTCCACGGCGTGATCGCCGCGCACACGCCGATGGGCTGCTTCATCACCAACAGGCGGCGGTTGTTGTCGAACTGCGGCAGCACCTCGCCGTTCACGCGCTTGGCTTCTTCGGCAAACCACTCGATGAAGCTCGCGCCGTAGGCGACCTCGCCCTTGGCTTCGGCAAAAGGCTTGCCCTGCTCGGCGGTCATCAGGCGGCCCAGGTCTTCGGTGTTGGCGATCAGCAGATCGAACCACTTGCGCAGCACGATGCTGCGCTCCTTGCCGGTCTTGCCGCGCCAGGCGGCAAGCGCCTTGTTGGCGGCGGCGATGGCGTGCGCGGCGTCCGTACGCGTGAGGTTGGCCACGTCGACCAGCTTCCGGCCGGTGGCCGGGTCGTTCACGTCGAAGCGGCTCGCGCCCGCAATCCACTCGCCTGCGATCAGCGCATCGGTCTTGAGCAAGGTCGGGTCGTTCAGCAGCGCGAGGGGAGATGTCTTCGTGTCCATGGTGTCATGTTGTCTCTAAAGAAATGAGTAGCCGGTGCAAGCACCCGGTGTCAGCGGAAAGGTACGCCCGGAAGCACGCAGAGCATTTCGTAAAGCAGATTGGCCCCGAGCAGCGCAGTGTTTCCGCTCGTGTCGTACGGCGGGCTGACCTCTACCAGGTCGGCGCCCACCACGTTCAGCCCGCGGCAGCCGCGCACGATCTCCAGCGCCTGCGGCACGGTAAGGCCACCGATCTCCGGCGTGCCGGTGCCGCCGGCGAACGAAGGATCGATGCCGTCGATGTCGAAGCTGATGTACACCGGATGCGTCGGCCCGATGCGCTCGCGCACCTGCGCCATCAGCGGCGCCAGTGACTGGTACCAGACCTCGTGCGCCTGCACCACTGTGAAGCCCTGTTCGCGCGGCCAGTCGAAATCGTCCGCCGCATAGCCGGTGCCGCGCAGGCCGATCTGCCAGACCTTGTCGCAGGCCAGCAGGCCCTCTTCGACGGCGCGCCGGAACGGTGTGCCGTGCGCGATGCGCTCGCCGAACATGTCATCGTTCACGTCCGCATGCGCATCCACATGCACCAGCGCCACCGGGCCATGTTTGCGCGCCAATGCGCGCAGGATCGGCAACGCGATGGTGTGGTCACCGCCCAGCGTCAGCGGCGCGCAGCCGGCGGCCAGCACCGTGTCGTAGAAGTCCGAGATGATGTCGATCGATTTTTCGAGCGAATAGGTGTTGATCGGCACGTCGCCCAGGTCGGCCACGTTCAGCTTGTCGAAAGGCGCCGCGCCGGTGGCCATGTTGTAGGGCCGCAGCAATGCCGACTCCGCACGGATCTGGCGCGGCCCGAAGCGCGCGCCCGGCCGGTTGGAAGTGCCGATGTCCAGCGGCACGCCGATGAACGCCGCATCCAGCCCTGCCGGAGACGTTGCAGCGGGCAGCCGCATCATCGTGCCGGGGCCGGCGAAGCGCGGCATCGTGTTGCCGCCCAGCGGCTGGTTCGGTGTTGTGGTGGTGGGCATCGTGCGTGTGCGGGTTCAACGCCGCCGGCCGCGCAGCCATTCGAGCGCAAGCAGCAGCGTGGTGGTGAAGATGATCAGCAGCGTCGCCACGGCGGCGATGGTGGGCGAGATGTTCTCGCGGATGCCGGTGAACATCTGGCGCGGCAGCGTGACCTGGTCCGGCCCCGCGAGAAACAGCGTGACCACCACCTCGTCGAATGAAGTGGCAAAGGCGAACAGCGCGCCCGAGATCACGCCTGGCGCAATCACCGGCAGCGTGACGCGCATGAAGGTCCTGAACGGTGTCTCCCCCAGGCTCAGCGATGCGCGCACCAGGTTCTGGTTGAAGCCGGCCAGTGTGGCGAGCACGGTGGTCAGCACGAAGGGCGCGCCCAGCGCCGCATGCACCACGATCAGCCCGAAGTAGGTGTCGGCCAGTCCGATGGGGGCGAAGTAGAGATACGTGGCGACGCCCACCACCACGATCGGCACCACCATCGGCGAGATCAGCACGCTCATGAGCAGGCCCTTGAAGGCGAAGCTCGTGCGCGACAACCCCACCGCCGCCAGCGTGCCCAGCACGGTGGCCAGCACCGTGGCGGCCGGCGCGACGATGAAGCTGTTGCGCGCCGCGCGTGCCCACTCGGGCGATTCGAAGAGGTTGCGATACCACCGCAGCGACCAGCCGGGAATCGGGTAGGCCAGGAACGAGCTGTCGGAGAACGACAGCGGAATCACCACCAGGATCGGCGCCAGCAGGAAGGCCAGCACCGCGACACAGCCGCCGCGCACCAGCCACCAGCCGAGCTTGTCGGCGAAGGTGGCATAGGCCGGGAATTGGGGAAGCTTCAACATGTTCGTCTGTCTTTCGTGCAGCTTTTCGTGCGGCTCATCCGAGGCTCAGCTCGGCCTTGCCGATGCGGCGGTACACGGCATACAGAATCAGCGTGGCGACCAGCAGCACGGAGCCCAGCGCGCACGCCATGCCCCAGTTGATTTCGACGTTGGTGTAGCGCGCGATGTAGTAGCTCAGCATCTGGTCGTCCGCGCCGCCGAGCAGCGCCGGCGTCACGTAGTAGCCGATAGCGAGGATGAAGACCAGCAGCGCGCCGGCGCCGATGCCCGGGTAGGTCTGCGGCACGTACACGCGGAAGAAGGCCGCCAGCGGCGAACTGCCGAGCGAGACGGCCGCGCGCAGGTAGGTGGGCGGCACGCTCTTCATGACGCTGTACAGCGGCAGGATCATGAAGGGCAGCAGGATGTGCACCATCGCGATGATCACGCCGGTGCGGTTGAACAGCAGCGCCAGCGGATGGTCGATCAGGCCGATGCCCATGAGGCCCCGGTTGACCAGCCCCTCGGACTGCAGCAGCACGATCCACGCCGCCACGCGCACCAGGATGGAAGTCCAGAACGGCACCAGCACCAGGATCATCAGCACGTTGGCCTTGCGCGCCGGCAGCGTCGACAGCCACCAGGCCAGCGGATAGGCCAGCAGCAGGCAGAAGAAGGTGACGACGGCGCTGATCTGGAAGGTGCGCAGCAGGATGCCGGCAAAGGCGCGCTGGTCGGCGGGCATGCGCTCGACCTCGCCGGCCACGTCGCGCCGCAGGTCGACCGAGGCGAGCAGGTAGTCGGGCGTCCAGCGCGAGCCGTTCTTGGCAATCGCCTGCCAGTACGGCGCCTCGCCCCAGCGCGGGTCGAGCTCCAGCATGCGCGCCTTGACCTCTTCCGGCGTGCCGGCGATCGGCAGCGCACGGAAGGTGCCCATCACCAGCGAGCGGGCGCCGGCGATCTCGGTGTTGAGGCGGCGCGCCAGGGCGCCCGCGTCGGAGCTGTCGGGCAGCTGGCCGAGATCGGCCGCGATGGCTGCAAAGGCCGCCGGCGCGGGCGCCTCCTTGCGGTTCCAGCCGTCGAGCGCACGTACGGTGCGCGGCAGCGCGTTGGCCACCTCGGGGTTTTCTACCGCACGCTGCAGCAGCGCCACGATGGGCACCAGCAGCGTCAGCAGCAGAAACACCAGCAGCGGCACCGTGAGCGCAAACGCGCGCCACTTTCGGCGGGCTTCGGCGCGCGCCAGCGCACGCCGCAGTTCGCCGGGCGGCGCTTCTGCTGGAACCAGGGGGACAGACGTTGCCGCGTGCATGGACTCTTTCGCGCTCGCTCGTTTGCTCGTTTACTGCGTGGCCCAGGATGCGAAGCGCTTCTCGAGCGCCTCGCCCTGGTCGGCCCAGAAGCCGACGTTGAACTGCAGCGCATCCTTGGCGTTGGTCGACGAGGTCGGCAGGTCGGCCAGCACCTTGCTGCTCAGCGAAGTCAGCGCCTTGGTGTTGGTGGGGCCGTAGGCGATGTTCTGGGCATAGACCGCCTGGTTGGCCGGCTGCATCGCGAACTGGATGTACTTCAGCGAGGCTTCCTTGTTCGGCGCGCCCTTCGGGATCACCAGGTAGTCGAGGTCGTAGATGCCGCCCGGCCAGTAGATCTTGAGGTCGCGGCCTTCGCGGTTGGCCGCGTCGATGCGGCCGTTGTAGACGGTGGTCAGCACCACGTCGCCGGCCACCAGGAACTGCGGCGGCTGCGCGCCGGCCTCCCACCACTGGATGTTCGGCTTGAGTTCGGTGAGCTTCTTGAATGCGCGGTCGGCGCCTTCCTTGGTGCCGAGCACCTTGTAGACATCGGCCGGCTTCACGCCGTCGGCCATGAGCGCGAACTCGAGGTTGTAGCGCGCGCCCTTGCGCATGCCGCGCTTGCCGGGGATCTTCTTCACATCCCAGAAATCGGCCCAGCTGCTGGGCGCGGTCTTGAGCTTTTCGCCGTTGTAGGCCATCACGGTCGACCACACGAACAGGCCCACGCCGCAGTCGGTGACGGCGGCCGGCAGGAAGTCTGCCTTGCTGCCGATCTTGGAATAGTCGAGCTTCTCGAACAGGCCCTCGTCGCAGCCGCGTGCTGCGTCAGGCGACTCGACCTCGACCACGTCCCAGGTGACCTTCTTCGTCTCGACCATGGCCTTGATCTTGGCCTGCTCGCCGTTGTATTCGACCGGAATGATCTTGGTGCCGGTCTTCTCGAAGGGCTCGTAGTAGGCCTTCTTCTGCGCATTGGCGTTGGCGCCGCCGAAGTTGACCACGGTGAGCTGCTGCTGGGCAAAGGCCGGCAGTGCGAAGCTGGCGGCGACGGTGCAGGCGAGGAGAGTCTTTTTCATGGTGGAAGTCTTCCTGGGTGATGAAAGCAAAGAAAGGAAACGAGGGAACAACAAGCCGGATTCAGGAGGCATAGATGCGCGCATGCGCCGTCGGAAATTCGAGCACCACCGCTTCGCCGGCCTGCGGCGCGGCGGCACCTTCGAGGCCGTTCAGCGGCAGCTTCACGGTGGCTTCGGCCTGGTCGCCGCCGACGCTGCACAGCAGCCGCAGGTGGTCGCCGAAGTAGATGACGCGCGCCACCTGGGCGGCGAGCATGTTGGCGCGCGGCGCGGGCGGACTGCGGTGCAGCACCACCCGCTCGGGGCGGATGCAGGCCTCGACGGTCGCGCCCGCGGCAGCGCCGCTGACGTTGAGCCCGTGCAGCACGCGGCCATCGGGCAGCTTCATCTCGGCGTGTTCGCCACTGTGGCCCTGTTGGCCCAGCTGGCCCTTCAGCACCGTGTTGTCGCCGACGAAGCCGGCCACGAAGCGGTTGGAAGGCGTCTCGTACAGCCGGTCGACCGTGTCCAGCTGCTGGATCACACCTTCGTTGAACACCGCCACGCGGTCGCTCATGGTGAGCGCCTCGCCCTGGTCGTGCGTCACGTAGACGAAGGTCACGCCCAGCTGGCGGTGCAGGTCCTTGAGCTCGATCTGCATGTGCTCGCGCAGCTGCTTGTCCAGCGCGCCGAGCGGCTCGTCCATCAGCACGAGCTGGGGTTCGAACACCAGCGCGCGCGCCAGCGCCACGCGCTGCTGCTGGCCGCCAGAGAGCTGGCCGGGCAGGCGGTCGGTCATGCCGCGCAGCTGCACCATGTCGAGCGCGCGCTGCACGCGGCGCTGCTGCTCGTCCTTGGGCACCTTGCGCACGGTGAGCGGATAGGCCACGTTCTGGCCCACGCTCAGGTGCGGGAACAGCGCGTAGTTCTGGAAGACCATGCCGAAGTTCCGCTTGTGCGGCGGCGTGCCGGTGATCTGCTTGCCGTCGAGCAGGATCTCGCCCGAGGTCGGTGATTC
This sequence comes from Variovorax sp. R-27, assembly GCF_049913215.1. Taxonomy (NCBI): domain Bacteria; kingdom Pseudomonadati; phylum Pseudomonadota; class Betaproteobacteria; order Burkholderiales; family Comamonadaceae; genus Variovorax; species Variovorax sp. R-27. The sequence goes on along the minus strand of NZ_CP183984.1, from coordinate 6,129,350 downwards.
GAAGCCCGCCAGCATCATCAGCGTGGTGGTCTTGCCCGACCCCGAAGGCCCGAGCAGGCTCAGGAACTCGCCACGGTGAATGTCCAGATCGAGCTGGCGCACCACCAGGTGTTCGCCGTCGTAGGTCTTCTGGACGCGCTGGAAGCGCACCAAGGGTTCTGCTGTCATGGAGGAGGAATTAAGGAAAGGATCTGTCGATCAGCGCAGTGCGGCGAAGCTGTCCGCGAGAAGCGCCAGGCCTTCGTCCACAAGCAAGTCGGATGCCGTGAGCGGCACCAGTACGCGAATTACATTGCCGTAGGTGCCGCATGACAGCAGGATTAACCCGCGCCGCGCCGCCTCCGCGACCACCTTGCGGGTCAGCGCGGCATCGGGGCGCGACGTGTCGCCCTGCTCGAACAGCTCGACGGCCACCATGGCGCCGAGCCCGCGCACGTCGCCGATGGCAGGCACGTCTGCCGCGATGCGGCGCAGGCCGGCCGTGAGCCGCTCGCCCAGCGCCCGGCTGCGCGCCAGCAGTTGCTCGTCGTCGAACACTTTCAGCACCGCGAGCGCCGCGGCGCAGCCGATGGGGCTGCCGGCATAGGTGCCGCCCAGGCCGCCGGGCGCGGGGGCGTCCATTACCTCGGCGCGGCCCACCACGCCGGAGATGGGGAAGCCGCCCGCCATCGACTTGGCGGTGGTGATCAGGTCGGGTGCCACGGGCCACTGCTCGCTGGCGAACCAGGTGCCGGTGCGGCCCGCGCCGGTCTGCACCTCGTCGGCAATGATCAGGATGCCGTGGCGGTCCGCCAGCGCGCGCAGGCCTTCGACGAAGTCGTTGGGCGCCACGTAGAAGCCGCCCTCGCCCTGCACCGGCTCCAGGATGAAGGCCGCCACGCGCTCGGGCTCGATGTCGTTCTTGAACAGCAGCTCGACCGAATGCAGTGCATCGTCCACGCTCACGCCGTGCAGCGCATTCGGGTACAGCGCATGGAACACCTCGCCCGGAAACGGGCCGAAGCCGATCTTGTAGGGAGCCACCTTGCCGGTGAGGCCGAGCGTCATCATCGTGCGGCCGTGGTAGCCGCCGGTGAAGGCAATGACGCCGGGGCGCCGGGTGTGGGCGCGGGCGATCTTGACGGCGTTCTCCACCGCCTCGGCGCCGGTGCTCAGGAAGATCGACTTCTTCGCGAACGCGCCCGGTGCCAGTGCATTCAGGCGCTCGGCCAGCTCCACATAGGGCTCGTAGGCCACCACCTGGAAGCAGGTGTGCGAATAAAGATCTACCTGCGCCTTGACGGCGGCGCTGATCTCCGGGTGGCAGTGGCCGGTGTTGAGCACCGCGATGCCGCCGGCGAAGTCGATGTAGCGGCGGCCCTCGACGTCCCACAGTTCGGCGTTGGCGGCCCGGCTGACGAAGATTTCATGGGCTTGGCCGACGCCGCGGGCGACGGCCGCGTTGCGGCGGGCCATGAGGGCGGCGTTGCTGAGGTGGGGTTCGCGTTGCATGGTACGACCTGTGCTTTGGTGCTGTGAAGAAGGAATCCCGGCACTCTAGGTCGCGCGATTCGATCCAGCCATGTACACCGGAAGTGATCGCCCGGAAGACTGTACTGGTCTTGTATCCTGTACATACTTTCCTCAATATGGTGCAGGCCGGACTGCCGGAGACACCCCCGATGCTCATTCTTCGCCCCGAACAGCCGACGCCGCTGGTAAGCCAGATCGTGGAAGGGCTGCGCGGACTGATAGGCGCCCAGAAGCTCAAGGCCGACAGCAAGCTGCCGTCGATCCGCGCCTTTGCCGCGGCCCACGGCGTCAGTGTCTTCACGGTGGTCGAGGCCTACGACCGGCTGGTGGCGCAGGGCCTGCTGGTCTCGCGCGCCAACGCGGGCTTCTTCGTCAAGCGGCGCAGCGAAGACAGCGCCTCCGGCACCACCAGCGTGCCCCGCCCGGACCCCCGCTTCGACGCCCGCTGGTATCTGCAGCAGATCTTCGAGAACCGCAACCTCCCGCTCAAGCCCGGCTGCGGCTGGCTGCCGCACGACTGGCTGTTCGAGGACGGCATGCGCCGCAGCCTGCGCCACCTGGCCTCCGAAGGCACCGACATCGGCGGCTACGGCCTGCCCTTCGGCCACATGGCGCTGCGCATGGCAACGGCCGAGGCGCTGTCGGAGCAGCAGATCGTGGTCGAGGCCGCGCAAGTCTTGCTGACCCAGGGGTCCAGCCAGGCGCTGGACCTGGTCGCGCGCCGCCTGCTGAAGCCGGGTGATTCGGTGCTGGTGGACGACCCGGGCTATCCGAACCTGATGTTCATGCTGCGCTTCCTGGGCGTGGAGATCATCGGCGTGCCGCGCACTCCGACGGGCTACGACATGCCCGCGCTCGAGGCGCTGCTCGCGGTGCACCGGCCCAAGTCCTTCTTCACCCAGCCCCGGCTGCAGAGCCCGACCTGTTCTATGGCTTCACTGCCGCAACTGGTGCAACTGCTCCAGTTGGCCCAGACGCACGACTTCACGCTGGTAGAGAACGACATCTACGCCGAGATGGACGCATCGATGCGCCCCTCGCTCGCCAGCCTGGGGCAGTTGCGCCGCGTGGTCTACGTGGGTAGCTACTCGAAGACCATCTCGCCGAACATCCGCGTCGGCTACGTCGTTGCCCAGCCGGAACTGCTCGAAGAACTGGCGCAGCTCAAGATGGTTTCGGGCCTCACCTCGTCCGACATCACCGAGCGCCTGGCCTTCGGCACCGTGACCGACGGCCGCTGGCGCAAGCATCTCAAGGCCCTGCGCGACAGGCTCGCGCAGGCGCAAGGCAGCGTCGCGAGGCGGCTGGACGGGCTTGGCTTCGAGCTGTTCCATGAAGCCGCGGCCGGCATGTACCTGTGGGCCCGGCACCCGGACATTGCCGACAGCGCCGAGCTTTCGCGGCGCGCCGCGGCGGAGGGAATCATGCTCGGCCCGGGCCAGCTGTTCCTGGTCAACCCGCATCCCACCGGCTGGCTCCGGTTCAACGTGGCCTTCAGCGAAGACGAGCGGCTGTGGCGCTTTCTTGAGCGCAACATCGAAGAGCACAGGCACGACTGACTGCTGGCACGGCCGGGGCTCGCAAAGGCCAGCAAGCAGGCGCACAATGGCTCGAACCCTTGGCGCAGGCGCATCCTGAATCAGCCATGGTGGAGTGAACATGTGAGGGGATGAAGCGCCGTGCCGGGGGCTACGCAAGGAGCCGCGCCATGACCCGCTTCATCGATGTTCACAGCCTGGTCCGCCTGGTGGACGAGACCGGCATTCCCCAGTTCCTCACCGCGCTGGCCGACGCGCTGCGCGACGACTTCCTGCGGTGGCGCGAGTTCGACAAGAAGGCGCGCGTGGCCAGCCATTCGCACCTGGGCGTGATCGAGCTGATGCCCGTGGCCGACGACGGCGCCTATGCCTTCAAGTACGTCAACGGGCATCCGCACAACACGCAGGTCGGGCTGCCGACAGTCATGGCTTTCGGCGTGCTGGCGGAAGTCGATACGGGCTATCCGGTGCTGCTGTCAGAACTTACGCTCACCACCGCGTTGCGCACGGCTGCTACCTCGGCGATGGCGGCGCAGGCCTTGGCGCGGCCCGATTCGCGCAGCCTCGCGCTGATCGGCAACGGCTCGCAGAGCGAATTCCAGGCGCTGGCCTTCCATGCGCTGCTCGGCATCGAGGAAGTGCGCGTGTTCGACACCGACCCGCACGCCACCGACAAGCTGGTGCGCCACCTGTCGGCCTGCACGTCGCTGGACATCGTGCGCGCGCACTCCGTGGCCGATGCGGTGCGCGGCGCCGACATCGTCACCACCGTTACCGCCTGCCAGGGGCGCGCGACCGTGCTCACGCCCGACATGATCGAGCCGGGCATGCACATCAACGCCGTGGGCGGCGATTCGCCCGGCAAGACCGAGCTGCACCCCGACGTGCTGCGCAAGGCGCGCGTGTTCGTCGAGTACGAGCCGCAGACCCGCGTCGAGGGCGAGATCCAGCAGATGCCCGCCGACTTCCCGGTGCACGAACTGTGGCGCGTGCTGCTCGGCGAAGTGCCCGGCCGCGAGACCCCCGCACAAGTCACGCTGTTCGATTCGGTGGGCTTCGCGCTGGAGGACTACACGGCGCTGCGCTACATCCAGCGCCTTGCCACGGAGCGCGGCATCGGCCAGCAGATCGCGCTGGTGCCCGAGCTCGACGACCCGAAGGACCTGTTCGGCCTCACGGCCTCGGGCCGGCGACGGGCGGTGCTGCGGCGTGCGGCATGATGGGCGGCTTCATCACCGCCGATCCTGCTTTTCTCCATGCTCACCATCTACAACGACCAGCACGTTCTTCACCAGGGCAAAGTCGAGATGTTCCGCGGCGAACTCGTGCCGTGCTTCGAGGTGCCCGCCCGCGTCGATCATGTGAAGCATGAGCTGGAGCGCAGGGGCTTCGGCACGCTGCAGGCACCCGATGCATTCGACGAGGCGCTGCTGGCCAAGGTGCATGCACCGCGCTACCTGGACTTCATCGCGCATGCATGGGACGAGTGGGTCGCGCTGGACCCGACCAACGTCTCGCGTGATGCGCTGCCTTCGTACTGGCCCACGCGCGGCATGCGCACCGACGTGCTGCCGAAGAGCTTTCCGGCGCGCATGGGGCTGTTCTCGTTCGATGCGGGCACGCCGCTGATGGCAGGCAGCTGGGCGGCGGCGCGGCATGGCGCGGCCTGTGCGTGGACCGCGGCGCAGCGCGTCATTGGCGGCGAGCGCGCTGCCTTCTCGCTCTCGCGGCCGCCGGGCCACCATGCCGGCGCCGATTTCTTCGGCGGCTACTGCTTCCTCAACAACGCCGCCGTCGCGGCGCAGGCGCTGCGCGACGCGGGCGTCGAACGCGTGGCCGTGCTCGACGTGGACTACCACCACGGCAACGGCACGCAGGCCATCTTCTATGAGCGCAGCGACGTGCACTTCGCGAGCCTGCACGGCGACCCGCTGACCGACTACCCGTATTACCTGGGCCATGCCGACGAGCGCGGCGCGGGGCAGGGCGAGGGCTTCAACCACAACCTGCCGCTGCCGCGCGGCACGGACTTCGCCGCCTGGCGCGCGGCGCTGAAGACCGCGCTCGACCGCATCGCCGCGGTGAAGGCCGGCGCGCTCGTGGTCTCGCTCGGCGTCGACACCTTCGAGGGCGACCCGATCTCGGGCTTCAAGCTCAAGAGCGACGACTACCTGCGCATGGGCGAAGACCTGGCGCGCGCGGGGCTGCCGACGGTGTTCGTCTTCGAGGGCGGCTATGCGGTGGCTGAAGTGGGGGTGAATGCGGTGAACGTGCTCGAAGGTTTCGGGCAGGCGTAGCCGGCCAGTGCTGCGCTGACGCGCAGGCGACTCGGATGCCGCGAATGGCCCTGTTTTCCCCGGGAAATCAGGGGAGCCCCGATTGCCTTCCCCAACGGGGCGGGGCCCAATCGGCGCTTTCAAAGTCAGGATCCAGTCAGCCATGCTCCGCCGCACCACATTTCTCCGCGCCGCCGTCGCGCTTGCCGCTTGCGGCCTTGTTTCTCCCATGGCGGCGTTCGCGCAGAGCTTTCCCGCCAAGCCCATCAAGCTGGTGATCGCCTTCCCGGCCGGCGGCCCGACCGACATCACCATGCGCCAGCTTGCGGAGAACGCGAGCAAGATCCTCGGCCAGCCGGTGATCATCGACAACAAGCCCGGCGCGGGCGGCACGCTGCCCGCGCAGGCGCTGCAGACCTCGCAGCCCGACGGCTACACCGTCGCGCAGATCCCGCTCGGCGTGTTCCGCCTGGGCTACACCACCAAGATCAACTGGGACCCGCTGAAGGACATCACGTACGTCATCAACGTCACGGGCTACGCCTTCGGCATCGTGGTGCCGGCCAACAGCCCCTTCAAGACCTGGGCCGACTTCGTTGCCTACGCCAAGGCCAACCCCGGCAAGCTCACCTACGGCTCCACCGGCACGCTGACCAGCCCGCACCTGACGACCGAGATCGTCGCGCAGAAGGCTGGCATCGAGCTGCAGCACGTGCCCTACAAGGGCAGCGCCGACCTGATGCTCGCGGTGGTCAGCGGCCAGCTGATGGCTGCCGCCGACAGCACCGGCTTCGCGCCGCAGGTCGAGGCCGGCAAGCTGCGCGTGCTGAACACCTGGGGCGAAAAGCGCCTGGCCAAGTTCCCCGACGCGCCCACGCTGAAGGAGCTGGGCTACGACGTGGTGCAGAACTCGCCCTTCGGCATCGGCGCGCCCAAGGGCACGCCGCCCGAGGTGGTGAAGAAGCTGCACGACGCGTTCAAGCAGGCGATGGAAGAGCCGAGCTACGTGACCGCGCTCGGGCGCTACGACATGCTGCCGAACTACATGAGTTCGGCGACGTACACCAAGTTTGCGCAGGAGACGGTGGTGAGGGAGAAGGTGATCATCGACAAGCTGGGGCTGGCGAAGGAAGTCAAGACGAACTGAGCACGAACAGCTCGTCCACCAGCCGCGCCGCCAACTCCGGCTTCACTGGATCCGCCCCAAACACAAGGCGAAACACGATCGGCGCAATCAGGTGATCGATCACCTGCTGCGGCTCCGGCGCGCGCTCTCCGCGGGCGCGCGCCTGTTCCACCAGCGTCAGTGCTTCCTTGCGGCGGTTGCGCAGGCAGTTGGTGTCCGAATCCCCGTTGGCCAGCGCGGCCGCGGCTTTCAGCAGCGAGGTGTTGCACGGCTTGGCCAGGTGCTCGATGAGTTCGCGTGCCCAGGCTTCGAGGTCGGCCCGAAGTGCGCCGGTGTCTGGCAGTGGGCGGTTCGGGTCCAGCCGGTGGGTGGCCGTCTCCGCCAATAACCCCTGCAGATCGCCCCAGCGCCGGTAGATGCTGGAGGCGCTGACGCCAGCGCGCTCGGCCACTGCCGGCACCGTCACACGCTCCCGCCCTTGTTCGGCCACGAGTTCTTCGAGGGCGGTGCGCACCAGCGCCTGCACCTGCGCGCTGCGGCCACCGGGACGTTTGTGGGGAAGGGCGATGTCGTTCATGGCTGGACTTTAACGCAAAGATATTTGCTTTAGTTGATTCCCAGGTCTAGAATTACAAAAGCAAAAAAAGTTGCGTTAAGGATTCGCCATGCCATCCACCTGCCCCGACCTCGCGGTCAGCACCTCCGACCTCGCCGCCCGCGCCAAGCCCTGGCGCTTGCCGGCACGCGCGGCTTTTCCGTTGCTGGCCGCCGTGCTGTTCGCCTTCTTCTTCGCGGCGGCTGCACCGTCGCCGCTGTTCGTGGTGTTCCAGCACGCCTGGCACTTTTCGTCATCGCTGCTCACGGTGGCTTTTGCGATCTATGCGATTGCGTTGCTGATCTCGCTGCTGGTGGCGGGTTCGCTGTCTGACCACATCGGCCGGCGGCCGGTGGTGCTGGCGGCGCTGGTGCTGCAGGCGGTGGCAATGGGGCTCTTCCTGCTGGCGCACGGCATCGGCGGGCTGATCGTCGCTCGCGTGGTGCAGGGCGTGGCCACGGGCATCGCGAGCGGCGCGCTGAGCGCGGCGGTGGTCGAGGCCGCGCCGGCTTCGCGCAAGCGGCTGGGGGCGCTGATCACGAGCGTGTCTCCGCTGGCCGGCCTGGCGTTGGGCGCATTGCTGACGGGTGTGGCGGTGAAGTTCTCGGTTCAGCCGGTGATGCTGGTTTTCGGCGTGCTGGCCGCGGTGTTTGCGCTGGGTGCGGCGGTGGTGCTGTGGATGCCCGAGACCGTCACGCCGCGCGCCGGTGCGCTGGCCTCGCTGGTGCCGCGCGTGTCGATTCCCGTGCGCGCACGGGCCGAGTTCACGCGCGGGCTGCCGGTGTTCGTCGTGGTGTGGGCGCTCGGCGGGTTGTATCTGTCGCTCGCGCCGTCGTTGATGCTGCATGTTTTCGGCATCGACAACGGCGTGGTCAACGGACTCACGGTGGCGGTGCTCTCCGGTATGGGCGCGATCGCGCCTACCTTGCTTGGCCGCTTCGCTGCACCTCGTCCAGCCATCCTCGGCATGGCCAGCATCGCGGTCGGGCTGGGGCTGCTGCTCGCCTCGCTTGCCACTCGTTCGCTCGCGCTGTTCTTCGTCGGCACCGCGGTGGCGGGCATCGGCTTCGGCGGTGCGTTCTCGGCGCTGGTGCAAACGCTGGCGCCACTGGCGCAATCGCACGAGCGCGGCGAACTGTTCGCGGCGATCTTCGTCGTGAGCTATCTCGCGTTCAGCCTGCCCGCGATGCTGGCGGGCTTCCTGGTGGCGCCGCTGGGGTTGCTGAACACGACGGAAGGCTATGCGGCGGTGCTGCTGCTGATCGCTGCTTTCGGCGTCTGGAGCCAGTGGTCGGTGTTGCACCGTGGCGCGCATTGACGCGCATTGACGCGCAATGGCGCGCAGCTCACACATGTCAAGTGCGGTATCCCTTCGTCAATTAAGCGTTAACCCTATGTAATTCATTCGTCTTCTAACGAAGAAACACTCGGATGCAGTCCTGTGGCGCAAAGGCCCGGACTTCTTAACTGTCGCCCGATACGGAGCGACGAATTCCCCATCCTGGAGTGATACGAATGAAAAAATCCCTGCTTGTTCTGGCCGCCCTCGCGGCTTGTGGTGCCGCGTCGGCGCAATCGACCGTAACGCTGTTCGGCGTGGTCGACGCCGCCTACCGCAACGTATCGAACAAGAGCGAATCGACGAACCCCTTCGGCCCCTTCTACAGCGTGAAGGCCAGCCGCACCGAACTGGCCAATTCGGGCCTGAGCTCCAGCCGCCTCGGCTTCCGCGGCGTGGAAGACCTGGGCGGCGGCCTGTCGGCCAGCTTCTGGCTCGAATCCCCGATCACCAACGACGACGGCGCCACTGGCCTCAGCAACTTCAGCCGCCGCTCGACGGTGAGCCTTGCCGGCAGCTTCGGCGAGATCCGCCTCGGCCGCGACAAGACCGCCACCGTGCTGAACGAAGAGCAGTTCGATCCGTTCGCCGACACCGGCATCGGCGGCTCGCTGATCATCGACGCCAACGAAACCAGCGTGTCGGGCACCGGCTACGGCAGCAACAGCACGTACAAGCGCGCCGGCAACATGGTGCAGTACTTCCTGCCGCGCAACCTGGGCGGCTTCTACGGCAACGTGGGCTACAGCCTGCATGAGCTCACCCGCACCTCGCCGGACTCCGTGGCCGGCGCCGACAAGACCAACACCGGCCGCCACATTGGCGGGCGCGTCGGCTATGCAGCCGGCCCGCTCGACGTGGCCGCCAGCTATGCGCAGAACGACACGAGCTTCACGACCGGCACTGGCGCCGCGGCCGTGGCGCGCCCGGGCAAGATCAAGACCTTCAACCTCGGCGCAACCTACGATTTCGGCGTGGCCAAGCTGTTCGGCGAGTACTCGCGTTCGAAGGACCAGCGGGACCCGCTGAATGTCTTCACCCGTGTGCCGGACGTGGACCTGACCGGCTACCTGATCGGCGTGACCGTGCCGATCGGCCCGGGCCAGATCCGTGCTTCGTACTCGCAGGTCAAGTACGACTTCAACCGCGTGCCGGTTCTCGGCGTCGTGAACGCCCCCGATCCGAAGTCCAACAAGCTCGCGCTGGGCTACGTGCACAACCTGTCGAAGCGCACCGCGCTCTACGGCACGATCGCGCGCGTCAGCAACAAGAACGGCGCGGGGCTCACGGTCGGCGCCGGCCCGTCGTATGTCGCCGCGTACAACCGCGTCGCGCTGCAGCCCAAGTCGTCGATGGGCTACGAGTTCGGCATTCGCCACGCGTTCTGAGCCGGGTAGTCAGTCCTGTCGAGTTTTCTCCAAGGGTCTTCAGACCGATCCTTTTAGCCCGCCTCGTGCGGGCTTTTTTTATTTCCTTGTTGCATTCGTGCCGACAGCACGGCGCGCGCCGCCTCTGCAAAACCCGAGCCGCGCTCGCCCTGCGTCACGTAGCGCGGCAGGTGCTCCAGCTGCGGTACGAAGCGCGCGACGTTCGCCACGCCGATGCTGTGCGCGAAGGTGCGAAACATCAGCTGGTCGTTGGTGGAGTCGCCCACGTAGGCCCAGCGGTCCATTTCGTCGTCGAGCGTGCGGCCCCACAGTTCGCGCACGATCCAGCGCGCGCCTTCGAGCTTGTCGTTGTCGCCGTACCAGCCGTTGATGTGGATGCTGCTCACGGTTGCGTGCATGCCCTCGCCGCGCATCAGCGCTACCACCTGCGCGATGGTGGCGTCGCTGAGTTGCACGAACTCGCTGTGGTCGATGGCGATGTCGGTCTCGCGCCCCGGCGAATCGGTGGCGCGCCCGACGCCCGGAAATTCGCGCTCGATGCGCGCCAGCACGGTCTGCATGCGCGCGAAGTTGGCGGCGCGGGTGGTCGCATCCTGCTGGTAGCGCTTCCAGACCCGGCCGCCGGCCGCGGGCAGCAGCGCCACTGCACCGTTCTCCGCCACGATGGCATCGACGGGCCAGGCGTTGACGAAGGGCAGGCTCCAGCCCACCGGCCGGCCGGTGATTGCCACCACCGACAGCCCCGCGGCCTTGAGATCGCCCAGCGCCTGCAGCGCATCGGGCGTGATCGCGCCTTCGTGGGTCAGCGTGTCGTCGATGTCGGTGAAGACGCCGACGAGCGCGCTGCGTGCTGTCGCCTCCCAGCGGGTCAGCGGCAACAGGTGGTGGGGCGAGGCGGGCAGCGAGGGCATGGCGAGGAATGTTGGGGAGAGTCGGTGATCGTACTTGTGCCTTCTTCGTGTAGCATCCCGCCCCCGCCGCGCCATCGAGGCCGGCGCGGCGCCCTTCATGCCTCACATCCTCGTCGACCACCTCCGCAAGACCTACCGAATCTCCGAGCGCGACCCGGGCGTGATGGGCGCGCTGCGCGGGCTCGTGCAGCGCCGCCATCGCACGGTGGAGGCGCTGTCGGGCGTCTCGTTCTCGCTCGAGCGCGGCGAGTTGCTCGGCTTCATCGGGCCGAACGGCGCGGGCAAGTCGACCACGATCAAGATCCTCTCGGGCATCCTGCGGCCCGACGGCGGGCGCGTGGAAATCGACGGGCGCGACCCGTTTGCAGACCGCGAGCGGCACGTGGCCCGCATCGGCGTGATCTTCGGCCAGCGCACGCAGCTGTGGTGGGACCTGCCCGTGGGCGACGGCTTCGACCTGCTGCGCGACATCTACCGCGTGGACCCGGTGCGCTATCGCCGCACGCGCGACGAGCTGGTCGCGCTGCTGCATCTGGAGCGTGTGCTCGACCAGCCGGTGCGCCAGCTCTCGCTGGGCCAGCGCATGCGCGCAGAAATTGCTGCGGCGCTGTTGCACGAACCCGACATTCTTTTTCTCGACGAGCCGACCATCGGTCTCGATGCGCCGTCGAAACTCGCCGTGCGCGACTTCGTGCGCCGCGCCAACCGCGAGCGCGGCACCACCGTGCTGCTGACCACGCACGACATGCATGACATCGAGGCGCTGGCCCGGCGCGTGATCGTCATCGGCCACGGCCGCGTGCTGGCCGACAGCCCGGTGGAGGCGCTGCGCGCGCAGGTGATGGCCGAGCGCCGGCTGGTGGTCGACTTTGCGCAGGACGCCGAGTTGCCCGTGGAAGTGGCCGGCGCACGCGTGCATTCGCGCGACGGACAGACACTGGTGCTCGACTTCGACCCGGCGCAGACCGCCGCGCCCGCGCTGATCGCGCGCATCGCCGCCGCGCATGCGGTGGAAGACATCCGCCTCGAAGGGCTGGCGATCGAAGCCGTTATCGCGCGCTTCTATGCCATGCATGGAGCGGCCGAGGCATGACGGCGACCAGCCCGCGCGATCTTGCGAGGCCCTACTTCGCGGCCTTCGCGTCGCGCTTCCTGCAGATGCTGCAGTACCGCACCGCCGCGCTCGCCGGCTTCGCCACGCAGTGCTGGTGGGGCGGCATCAAGGTGATGGTGTTCGCGGCCTTCTACGGCCACGCGGCCACCACGGGTGCGAGCAACTCGATGTCGCTCGCGCAGGCCATCACATACACGTGGCTCGCGCAGGGGCTGCTCGTGCTGCTGCCCTGGCTGGGCGATCCGGAAGTGGGGCAGGCGGTGCGGACCGGCGCCGTCGCCTACGACCGGCTGCGGCCCGTCGATGCCTATGCGCTGTGGTTCGCGCGCAGCGTCGGCTGGATCGCCGCGCGCGTGCTGCCGCGCGTGGCGCTGATGGCTGCGTTCGCGATGGTCGTGCTGCCGCTGGCCGGCCTCGGCGAGTGGGCCTGGCAACTGCCGGCGGGCGTGGCGGCGGGACTCGCATTCATGCTGTCGACCGTGCTCGCGCTGCTGCTTTCGACGTCGATGGTGATGCTTCTGAATGTGGCCGCCACCGCCGCGCTCAACGAACGCGGCATCAGCGCGGTGGCCACGCCGGTGGTCATCGTGCTCTCGGGCAACCTGTTGCCGCTAGCGATGCTGCCCGATGGCTGGCAGACCGCGCTGCTGATCCAGCCGCTGGCCGGTTTGATGGACATTCCGGCTCGCCTGTACTTCGGGCAGCTGCAGGGGTGGCAGGCCGTCGGCGGCTTGGGGCTGCAGGCTTTCTGGATCGCGGTGCTCGTGGCCTTCGGCCATTTCGCCATGGGCCGCACCATGCGCGGCCTGCAGGTGCAGGGCGGGTGAACGCGATGGGATCGCTTCCGCTTTTCTTCCGCTTGGTCGGCGCCTCCCTCGGCGGACAGGCGCGCTATCCGGCCTCGGCGCTGATGCTGACCGTCGGCCAGTTCCTCGGCTCCGGCATCGAGGTGGTCGCCGTCTGGGCGCTGTTCCATCGCTTCGGCGACGTGCAGGGCTGGCACATCGGCGAGGTGGCGCTGTTCTACGGGCTGGTGAACTGCATGTTCGCGCTCGCCGATGCGCTGGGCCGCGGCTTCGACGTGCTCGGCACGGAGTTCCTGCGCACAGGTGCCTTCGACCGCCTGCTGCTGCGCCCGCGTTCGCTCGCGCTGCAACTGATGGGCAACGACTTCCGCATCAGCCGCGCAGGGCGCTTGCTGCAGGGTGTGGCGGTGATCGTGTTCGCCACGCATCAGGCGGCCATCGCATGGACTCCAGCCACGGTGGCGATCGCCCTGTTCGCCGTTGCCGGCGGCGTCGCACTGTTCCTCGGCATCCTGGTGCTGCAGGGCACGCTGTCGTTCTGGACCGTCGAGAGCCTGGAGATCGCCAATGTGCTGACTTACGGCGGCGTGCAGGCGGCGCAGTATCCGTTGGCGCTGTATGCGCAGTGGTTCCGCCGCGTGCTGACCTTCATCGTGCCGCTGGCCTGCGTGGCTTATTACCCGGTGCTGGCAATTCTGGGCAAGGCCGATCCGCTGGGGGCGCCCGGGTGGGTGGGCATGGTGTCGCCGCTCGCGGGATTCGTGTTTCTCGCGGCGGCGTTCGGGGCGTGGCGCTTCGGGTTGCGCCACTACGCTTCGACCGGCAGCTAGCGTGCCATCAACCGGCGCTCTGCAGCGCCAACCCCGCATGCTCCCGCAGCGGATGAAAGTGGATCTTCGGAAATCGCTCCTGCGCCAGCCGCACGTCGTACGGCGAGGTGCACAGGAAGGCCAGCGTATCAGCCGCGTCCTTGGCCATGCGCACCGGGTACGCGTTGACGAACTCGCGCAGCTCGGCCGGGGTGTCGGCCGTGATCCAGCGCGCACCGGTGTACTGGCAACCTTCGAGCCGCACGTCGGCGTCGTACTCGGCCTTCAGGCGGTGCTGCACCACTTCGAACTGCAGTTGGCCGACCGCGCCCAGCAGCATCGGGCCGCCGACCTCGGGGCGGAACACCTGGATCGCACCTTCCTCGCCGAGCTGGGCCAGGCCCTGCTGCAGCTGCTTGGTGCGCAGCGGGTTCTTCAGGATTACGGTCATGAACAGCTCGGGCGCGAAGAACGGCAGCCCGGTGAACTGCAGGCTCGCGCCGTCGGTGATGGTGTCGCCCAGCTGCACGCCGCCGTGGGTGGTAAAGCCCACGATGTCGCCCGCGTAGGCCTCTTCCACCGCCTCGCGGCGCTGGCTCATGAAGGTCACCACGCTGGTGGGGCGCAGTTCCTTCGAGGTGCGCTGCACCTTGAGCTTCATGCCCGGCGTGTACTTGCCCGAGGCCATGCGCACGAAGGCGATGCGGTCGCGGTGGTTGGCGTCCATGTTGGCCTGCACCTTGAAGACCACGCCCGCGAAGTCCTTGTCCTCGGGCTGGATCTCCTTCACCACCGGCTGGCGGTTGACCATGGTGGTGCTGGTGCGCGACTGCGGCGAAGGCGCAAGGTCGACCAGCGCGTCGAGCACTTCCATCACGCCGAAGTTGTTCACGCCGGAGCCGAAGAACACGGGTGTCTGCTTGCCGGCCAGGAAGGCTTCGCGGTCCCAGGTGGGCGATGCGCCGGTGGCCAGCTCCATGCTGTCCATGGCGGTCTCGAAGTCGGCGCCGAAGCGCTTGGTGAGCGTGTCGCGCTCGCTCAGCGGGATGGTCTCGAAGTCCTGCGGCAGACGTTCGCTGCCCGACTCGAACACCGTCATCGCCTGCGTGCGCAGGTTCATGATCCCTCGGAAGGTCTTGCCCTGGCCCACGGGCCAGGTCATGGGCACGCAGGGCATGCCGAGCTCGCGCTCCACCTCGTCGAGGATGTCCAGCGGCTCGCGCACTTCGCGGTCCATCTTGTTGACGAAAGTGATGATGGGCGTGTCGCGCTGGCGGCAGACTTCGATCAGCCGCCGCGTCTGCGCTTCCACGCCGTTGGCCGCGTCGATCACCATCAGGGCCGAGTCGACGGCGGTGAGCACGCGGTACGTGTCTTCCGAGAAGTCCTTGTGGCCGGGCGTGTCGAGCAGGTTGATGACGTGGTCGCGATACAGCATCTGCATGACCGACGAGGCCACCGAGATGCCGCGCTGCTTTTCGATTTCCATCCAGTCGGAGGTGGCATGGCGCGAGGCCTTGCGCGCCTTCACCGAGCCGGCGATCTGGATCGCGCCAGAGAAAAGCAGCAGCTTTTCGGTCAGCGTGGTCTTGCCGGCGTCAGGGTGGGAAATGATCGCGAAGGTGCGGCGGCGGCGGGTTTCGGCAACAAAAGACAAGGTGGGCAATCTGCGGGGGAATGCCGCGATTTTAGAAGGGCGGCGGTTTGCGCCCCGTCCGGCCCTGGCAAAGCACCCCCGCAGACGCCTGCTTCTTTCAGGCTCCGAGCGCTTCGTTCATCCCATAAGCCCGCATCTGCGCCTCGAACCGCGCCACGTCGTGGCTCAGCACCACGAGGTCGTGCGTCACGCCCTGCCAGTCCTTCACGTGCTTGCTCAGTAGCGCCTCGGGGCGGAAGCCCAGGGCCTGGAAGACGGCGATGGCGCTGCGCTGGTCGACGGTCATGCGGGCGACGAGTTTTTCCGCTCCGCGCTCGATGGCCAGCGAGCAGGCCTCGCGCGCGAGCCGCTGGCCCAGGCCGCTGCCGCGCTGCTCGGGCGCGGCCAGCACGCGCAGTTCGGCGACGTGACTGGACCACGAGTGCGGATCGCGGATCACCGCGGCGCAGCCAAGTACCGCGGCTTCGCGCACCGCGAGCACGCTGTCGATGTCGCCGCGCTCGATGGCACGCACCCAGGCGTTCATCACCTTGGGCTGGGTGATGTCGCGCGGCAAAAAGAGCAGGTCGTGCGCGGGCAGGGCCTGTGCGAAGGCCAGCACGGCGGGCGCGTCGTCCGCGGTCATCAGGCGCAGGACGATGTTGCCTTCGCTGCTCGTCACGGTGCGCGGATAGGTCCGCGAAAAGGAATCGGAAACGGCGGTGATGGTCATGTCGATCGCACTCCAAGCCATTCGTCGAGTTTGGGCCACAGCCTGCGCACTGCGTTGGGGCCGGCGGCAAGGCTGACGTGGCCGCCCTTGAGCACCACTTCTTCCTTGTCGGCCGAGCCGATGCCGGCAATCAGCGGCTGCCCCGCTTCATACGGAACGATGTGGTCGTGCTGCGCAAGTGCGTGCAGCACCGGCACCTTGATGTTCTTCAGCAGCACCTTGCGCCCGCCGAGCGTCAGTTCGCCCTTGTGCAGCTTGTTGCCCCACATGAGCTCCTTCACGGTCTGGCGGAAATACTCGCCGGCCAGCGGAAGCATCTCGGTGCCCCAGCGGTCGAACATGCGGTACGACTTGACGAACTCGTCGTTGTCCATGTTGTCCCACAGCTGCACCACGCCTGCGCTGCGGCCCGCCGGGCGCAGCATGTCGAAGGAGGCGAACAGCATCTCGGGCGGCACGTTGCCCACGGTGTCGACCAGCCGGTCGACGTCGAAGTAGCGCTTGTCCGACCACGCATGGAACATCTTCATGTGGCTGAAGTCGATCGGCGTGGTGAAGAGCGCAAGGTTCTTCATTGGCCCGCCGGGGTGCAGCGCCGCATAGAGCGTGGAGAGTACGCCGCCCATGCAGTAACCGATGAGTGTGACGTCTTCCTCGCCCGAGCGTTCCTGCACGCGCCGCAGCGAATCGGGGATGAAGTCGAGCACGTAGTCTTCGATGCGCAGGCGCTTCTCGTCGGGGCGCGGCGCGTTCCAGTCCATCATGTAGACGTCATAGCCCTGCAGCAGCAGGTGCTCGACCATGCTCTGGCCTGGCGCAAGGTCGAGGATGTAGCCGCGGTTGGTGGTTGCCATGACGATCAGCACCGGCACGCGGTAGATCTCGTCGACCATCGGGCGGTAGTGGTACAGGCTCAGCGTGCCACGCCGGTGGATCTCGTCCTTCGGCGTCTGGCCGACGGTGGGCGTGGCCGAGGTGAGGAAGTCCAGGCCCTTGATGTTGCGCTGGATCGCGCGCTCGATCTCAGCGCCGATGTCGGGCAGGGCGAAGGCATCGAGGGCGGTGGTCATGCCGGGCGCTTTCCTGCTGGCTTGCGCGTGCGGGCCGGCTTCGCTGTTGCGGCCGGCGGCGGGCTCGGCGGCTGGCGCGTGCGGCGCGGCTTCGGTTCAGCGGCTTGCGCAGTCGGCGCGGGGCCGGAGCCGCCTTCCACCGCACGGGCGATGCGCGCAAGGTGGTCGTCGATGCGCTGCAGTTGCTCGCCCAGCACCTGGAGGTCGGCGCGCGTGGGCAGGTTCAGCAGCGTCAGGTAGCGCGCCATCAGATCGCCCAGCGCCTTCTGCGCGGTGAGCGAGGCGTTCATGCCGCCGTGCATGCCCTGGCGGAAAGGGTCGGAGGCCATGGCTTCGTTGGCGAACTCGTTGGTGCTCTTTTCCCACTGGGCGGTGAGCTCGCGCCACATCGCCATCGGGTCGAGCGGGGAGAACTGGTTCATGGCAGGTGCTCCCTTGTCTGTCGTTCTTGTCTCAGGTGTTCGGGTGCCGCGCCGTGTGCGCCGTGTGCGCGGCAATGGCGTCGACGATCTGCGGCCACATCGGAATGGGCAGCGCGTGGCCCATGCGCGGAATGCGCAGCAGCTGCGCGCCCGGGATGGCATCGGCCACGTCGACCCCGCAGGCCACCGGCACCAGCGGGTCGGCGTCGCCGTGGATCACCAGCGTTGGCACGCGCACGTCGCGCAGCGCGGGCTTGCGGTTGCCCGAGGCCAGGATGGCCGCGAGCTGCCGTGCCACGCCGGCCGGGTTGAGGCCGCGCAGGAACACGAGCTGGGCCTTTTCGGCGTCGCGCGCCTCGTCGAGCGGAAAGTCAAACGGGCCGCGCAGCACGCGCCACACCCTGGCGTAGTGCGGCAGGTAGGCCTCGAAGGTCGTCGGCGAAGGCGTGAACAGCACGGCCATCGCCTCGGGCGTGGGCGGCGGCAGGCCCGGAGCGCCGGTGGTCGACATGATGCTGGTGAACGACAGCATGCGGTGCGGGTGGTGGATGCACAGCTCCTGCCCGATGGCGCCGCCCATCGAGGCGCCCACGATGTGGGCACGCGCGATGCCCAGCGCGTCGAGCAGCCCGACGCAGTCGGCGGCCATGTCGCGCAGGTTGTAGGGCGTTCGCAGCGGCTGGCCCGCCATCGCCTGCGCCATCAGTGCCTGGATGTCGGGCACGCCGAGGTGCGAGAGATGCGTCGAATGGCCGATGTCGCGGTTGTCGAAGCGGATCACGCGGTGCCCGCCGGCTTCGGCGAGCCGGGCGCAGAACGCGTCGTCCCAGGCCACCATCTGCGCGCCGAGGCCCATGACCAGCAGCAGCGGCGGTGCACCGGCGTCGCCGAAGCTGTCCCAGGCGAGCTCGATGCCGTTGGCGCGCGTGCGCTGCTCGACGCGGGGCGGGACTGCGGTCATGGCTGCGGCCCGGCTTACTTGCGCTGCAGCAGCTTCGTCACTTCGTCCACGTTGGCCTGGATGCGCTGGCGCACCACGTCGAAGGCGTCGGCCTGCGACTTGGCGGCGAGGTTGGCCAGTTCCTTGATGTCGTCGATGGCGCGCTGGAAAGACTGGCGGCCGAGTTCGTCGAGCTTGGCCAGGTTTTCCTTCGGGTCCTTGCCCGGCATTGCCTTGGCGGCGGTCTGCCATTCGGCAATCGCGCTCTTGATCATTTCGGTCTGCCGCTGCACGACGGTCTGCAGGCCCTGGTAGGACTTCTCGTTGGCCTGCATCAGCGCCGCCAGGTCCTTGCGGCCGCTCTCCAGCAGCTTGCCGGCACCGCCGGTCAGGTTGAGGTTCTGCAGCTTGTCGGCCATGCCCTTCAGCGGATTGAGCATGTCCGCGGCGGTCGGCATCGCCGTCTTCGCGCTGGCGGTGCTGCTGCTGGCGGTGGTCTTCTTGGCGGCGGCTTTCTTGGCAGTGGCCATGGTGCGGAATCTCCTGTGACGGTGAACGGTTGGATGGCAGGGACCAGCCTGGCGGCAAAAGTCCCTCGCCACGATACGCCGCACAGATGCACCGGAGGTTGCCGCAGCGACAAAAATGCCTGCGGGATTTCCCTTGGGTGCCGGGCTTCTTCTTACATCGGCGGCGCGAAGCCGTTGCGGCCGGCCGTGACGCGCAATGCCGTGGGCGTGCCGTTCTTCTCCTGCGCATTGACCAGCACGTGGGCGCCGGGCACCAGCAGCGCGTCGGTGCCGGGGCGGAAGGTGACCACGGGCACATCGGGCGGCACGATGACGGTCTTCTCGCCACCCTTGTAGGTCAGCTGCAGCTGCTGGCCGCCGCGCACCGACTTCGGCGCCGCGGCCAGGTCGGCGACCGTGGCGTTGGTCATGGTGCTCTGGGGCAGCAGGTCCCATGGGCGGTGGCCTTCGCCCGTGCCGCGCGCGGCCTCGGGGAACACCACCACTTCGAGCGCCTTCTGCGTACCGTCGGCCTGCGGCATGGCGGCGGTGCCGATGAAGCTGCCGCGCTTGATGTCGGACAGCTTGATGCGGTAGACCTCGGACACGGCCATCTCGGCCGGGCGTGCGAGCGAGACGACCTCGCCGCCGCGGTCCTGCACGACGAGGGTGTTGGCATCGACGCGCACGATGGTGCCGCGGATGCGTACGGTGTCGGGGCTTTGCGCCGATGCGGTGACCGGCAGCACGGCGGCGGTCAGGCAAAGGGCGGTGGCGGTGGTGGCGAGCAGGGCTTTGGACGCGCTGGACAGGGAAATCGGCATGGTGGCTTTCGGGGGCGATGGGAGTCCGGCCAATGTACGTCGCGGCGGCGAATCGTGCAGACCCCCGACTTAGGCCTGAATGAGCAAGAAAAAAAGCCGCACTCCGCGCGATGCGGTGTGCGGCCTTTTTACGAAGAGCCTGGAGCGTCAGTCGATCAGGCCGATTTCAAGCGCGCCGGCCGTGGCCGGGTTGCGCGAGCCGACCATCGCGAAGAGCTTGCTGCTCTGGCTTGCGAAGTGGAACGCGGTGCCGCCGAACGTTGCCGCGCGCATGTTGAGCGGGCCGATCGTACCCATCGAACCCAGCGTCGCACTGAGCGTGGCCGTGGTGCCGTCGGGTAGCACCTGCGCGCGGGCGTAGTTGACGGCGTCGATGGACGTGCCGCCCCAGCTGCCGTTGGTAGCGCCACCGCGTGCGGCGATGGTGGGCCATGTAGAGCGCTCCGGCAGGCCGATGCGGAACTGCGAGATCGTGGGCGTCGAGGAGCTGACGCCGGCCCCGAGGTAGACGTTCTCGCCACCGATGCGTGCGATCCCGAAGTTGCCGTTGTCGGAGGGATTGGTCACGCTCACGATGTGCCAGGTGTCGACGGTCGGGCCGGCCGACACGGTGTAGGTCCGCAGGGAGGCTGCAGGGCAGTTGTCGATGCGGTAAATCCCGTTGTCATTGCACAGGTAGAGCGTGGCGCCTCCGTTGGCGATCTGGACCTGCGTGATCGACGAATCGCCGGTGGTGGCCGTCAGGTTGATGCCCAGACGGTTGTAGACGCCGTCGAGAGCTGCCTGCGTCTTCACCAGCGCACGCGATGCCACGAACGGCCGCACGCCGTAGCTCACCGGCGTGACCTGCGCGACAGCGAACGGGAACGATCCGACCACCGTGTCCGTCGCGAGGCGGAAGCGCGCCGTGTTCACCGGGCTTGTGATGCGGCTGCTGTCGAAGATGAAGCTGCCGGCTTCTGCCGCGTCTTCGGCGAAGCTGCCGGAGGCGATGGCGCCGGTCTCGTCGGTCATCTCGTAGTGCTTGCTGTCCAGGTTCAGCGCCAGCGTCTGCCGCGTGCCGTTGGTGGCGTAGACCTTGTAGCGGCCGTTGCGTGCGTCGGGCGCGGTGCCGGTGTCGATCAGGTTGATCTGGATGTAGCCCTGCGTGTTGGGGTTGCGCGAACCGACGACCACCGAGAGCAGACCGTTCTGCATCGCGAAGTAGCTGCTCGCGCCGCCGCTGTTGACGGTGCGGATGCCTTCGGGCGGCAGCGGAAAGGTGCCGCCTATCGGCATCGTCAGGGTGCCGTAGGTGCCGTCCGTGCTGGTGGCTGTGCGCACCGAGTTGGCGGTGTCGATCAGGTTGCTGCCCCAACTGCCCGTGGTCGATGCGCCGATGCCGCGGGTGGTGGGCCAGTTCGAAGAGTCGGGCAGACCGATCCTCAAGAGCTGGGTGGTTGGCGCAGTCGGGCTGGTGCCCGCCGCCAGATAGACGTTCTGGCCGCCGATGCGCGCCATCCGGAACCTCACTGTGTCAGCGGCATCGGCAATGTTGGTCGCAACCCACGCGCTGTCGATGTCTGCGGCGATTGTGTAGGTTCGCTTCGACGTGGCGGGACACAAGGCGATTCGGTAGACCACGTTGTCGAGACAGATCTCGAGCGTCGTGCCGGTGCCGGAGACGCGCATGGACAGGATTTGCGAGTCCGAAGCGCCGGCGCCGTTGCGTGTTATGCCGAGGCGGTTGTAGTCGCTGTCGAGCAATGCGGCGTCAGTCACGAAATCGCGCGCGGCGATGAAGGGCTGCGCGGCATACGCAGCGGGGCTCGAGTACGCGTTCTGGAACGGGAAGGCACCGACGATGGCGTCCGTCGTCACCCTGAAGCGCGAGGTGTTGGCCGCAGTCGTGATCCGACTGCTGGCAAAGACGTAGGTCCCCGGCTCGGTGAAGTCTTCGCTGAAAGTGCCGGACTCGGCCAGGCCGAGGTTGTCCGTCATCGTGTAGCTGCCGGCGTCGAAATCGACCGCCAGTTGCTGTTGCGTGCCATTGGCCGCGTAGACGCGATAGCTGCCGTTGCGCGCGTCCGCGCCCAGGGTCTTGCCGGCCGCGACCTCCGGCTTGCCGCTGCCGCCCGACGACAGCGAAAGGCCACCGGAGCCGCCTCCTCCTCCCCCGCAAGCCGCCAGCAAGGCGACCATGCACCAACTCGCAAGATTCCTCGTCATCCTCATTTTTGTGCCCTTTTGTTTTCAGATAGGCTCGACAACAGGCCGGTTGGCTGCTGAACCAAACCCGAGGAAATCGTAACCAGAGGTCAATGTCACTCCGAGGGTGACAAATGTCAGCCAAGCCCCGAGCATTGGCGCAGGCTCTTGCCCCGTCTACAATCCGCCGTTCCGAGGAGCGTTGCAGCGCCGTCAGGCGTGAGGCTCGGACCACACATCGCAACCACGCTCACCCGCTGTTCTTGCGGTGAGTCCGTTCCCCGTACGCAGCGGCATCTTTCAAACCAGTTTTGTTGGAGTTCCCATGAGCGCTGTTCTCAAGCCCACCCCCGTTTCGACCGCCGACCAGGCGATCGCCGACCTGTCCCTCGCCGCCTGGGGCCGCAAGGAAATCAAGATCGCGGAAACCGAGATGCCCGGCCTGATGGCCATCCGCGAAGAGTTCTCGAAGGCGCAGCCGCTGAAGGGCGCGCGCATCACGGGCTCGCTGCACATGACCATTCAAACGGCCGTGCTGATCGAGACGCTGCAGGCGCTAGGCGCGACCGTGCGCTGGGCCTCGTGCAACATCTTCTCGACGCAGGACCACGCCGCCGCCGCCATCGCCGCGGCAGGTACGCCGGTGTTCGCCATCAAGGGCGAGTCGCTGAAGGATTACTGGGACTACACCCACGCCATCTTCGACTTCGGCCCCAAGGACTCGAAGGGCGAAGGCCCGAACATGATCCTGGACGACGGCGGCGACGCCACGCTGCTGATGCACCTGGGCCAGCGCGCCGAGAAGGACCTGGGCGTGCTCGCCAACCCGGGCAGCGAGGAAGAGCGCATTCTTTTCGCTGCCATCAAGGCCAAGCTGGCCGTCGATTCGACCTGGTACACCCGCAAGTCGGCCGAGATCATCGGCGTGACCGAGGAAACCACCACCGGCGTGCACCGCCTGAACGAGATGAGCGCCAAGGGCACGCTGCTGTTCCGCGCCATCAACGTGAACGACTCGGTCACCAAGAGCAAGTTCGACAACCTGTACGGCTGCCGCGAATCGCTGGTGGACGGCATCAAGCGCGCGACCGACGTGATGATCGCCGGCAAGGTGGCGTGCGTGGCCGGCTACGGCGACGTGGGCAAGGGCTCGGCTCAGGCGCTGCGCGCACTGTCGGCGCAAGTGTGGGTCACCGAGATCGACCCGATCAACGCCCTGCAGGCCGCGATGGAAGGCTACAAGGTCGTGACGATGGAATATGCCGCCGACAAGGCCGACATCTTCGTGACGACCACCGGCAACAAGGACGTCATCACGCACGACACGATGGCCAAGATGAAGGACCAGGCCATCGTCTGCAACATCGGCCACTTCGACAACGAGATCGACGTCGCGTCGATCGAGAAGTACGAGTGGGAAGAAATCAAGCCGCAGGTCGACCACATCAAGTTCCCGGACGGCAAGAAGATCATCCTGTTGGCCAAGGGCCGCCTCGTGAACCTGGGCTGCGGCACGGGCCACCCGAGCTTCGTGATGTCGTCGTCGTTCGCGAACCAGACCATCGCCCAGATCGAGCTGTTCACCAAGCCCGACGCCTACCAGGCCGGCAAGGTCTACGTGCTGCCCAAGCACCTGGACGAGAAGGTCGCGCGCCTGCACCTGAAGAAGGTCGGCGCCATGCTCACCGAGCTGACCGACGCGCAGGCCGCCTACATCGGCGTGAGCAAGAACGGTCCATACAAGCCGGACACGTACCGCTACTGATCGACAACGGATGCGCGCTGATCAACTGTTGGTGGAGCGCGGCCTGGCCGCGTCGCGTTCGCAAGCGGTGCGGCTCATTGCCGGCGGCCTGCGCTGGCGCGACGCGGGCACGAGCGACGCGTGGCGCTCGGTCGTCAAGAACAAGGACGACGTGCCCGAGTCGGCCGAGCTCGAGCTCGCCGATGCGGCCGAGGCGCGCTACGTGTCGCGCGGCGGGCTCAAGCTCGAAGGCGCGTTGGCCGAGAGCGGCATCGATCCTTCCGGCAAGCTGTGCCTCGACGTGGGCCAGTCGACCGGCGGGTTTACCGATTGCCTGCTGCAGCGCGGTGCCGCGAAGGTGGTTGGCGTCGATGTCGGCCATGGGCAACTGCATGCGCGGTTGCGCGATGACGAGCGCGTGGTTGCCATCGAAGGCGTCAATGCGCGTGCGTTGTCGCCCGATGACCTGGAAGAAGAAGGCGAGTCGCGTTTCGACCTGATCGTTGGCGACCTCTCGTTCATTTCGCTCACGCTGGTGCTGCCGGCGGTGGTCGAATTTCTGGCGGACGACGGGCGTCTGCTGATGCTGGTCAAGCCGCAGTTCGAACTGCAGCCCGGCCAGGTCGGCAAGGGCGGCATCGTGCGCGACGAGTCGATGTATGCGGTGGTCGAGAAGCGCCTGCACGATGCCTGCGAGGCGCTCGGCCTGCGGGTGCTGCAGTGGTTCGACAGCCCGATCGCCGGAGGCGACGGCAACCGCGAGTTTTTCATTCACGCCGTTCGTGCCGTCCAGGACGCGAACGACGGTTCCTAAGGAGACGCAGGTGCGCCTTCCGCTGAGTTTCGAATTCTTCCCGACCAAGACGCCCGAAGGCGCGGTCAAGCTGCGCGCCGTGCGCCAGCAGCTGTATGTGCGCAAGCCGCAGTTCTGCTCGGTCACGTACGGCGCGGGCGGCTCCACGCACCAGGGCACTTTCGGTGCGGTGCAGGAGATCCTGTCCGAAGGCGTGGACGCCGCGAGCCACTTCTCGTGCATTGGCGCCACGCGCGCCACGGTGCGCGAGCAGCTCGCCGAGCTGAAGGCCATGGGCGTCAAGCGCCTCGTGGCCCTGCGCGGCGACCTGCCGAGCGGCTATGGCATCGGCGGCGAATTCCTGTATGCGAGCGACCTCGTCGCCTTCATCCGCGAAGAGACCGGCCGAGACTTCCACATCGAGGTGGCCTGCTACCCCGAGATCCATCCGCAGGCCCGTTCGCCCGAGGCTGATCTGCAGGCCTTTGCCGCCAAGGTGAAGGCGGGCGCCGATTCGGCAATCACGCAGTACTTCTTCAGCCCCGAGGCCTACTTCCGCTTCGTCGACGACGCGCGCAAGCTGGGGCTCGACACGCCGATCGTGCCGGGCATCATGCCGATCACGAGCTCGACGCAGCTCATGCGCTTCTCGGACGCCTGCGGCGCCGAGATTCCGCGCTGGATCCGCCTGCGTCTGCAAAGCTTCGGCGACGACACGGCATCGATCAAGGCCTTCGGCCTCGATGTGGTGACCGACCTGTGCGCACGTCTGCGCGACGGTGGCGCCCCGGCGCTGCACTTCTACACAATGAACCAGTCGGCGGCCACGCTGGCTGTACTGGAGCGCCTCGATTGAGAGGGCGCGCGGGGCTTCGTGCAGTCCTGGTCGCTGCGACCTGCGTTCTCGCCGGTTGCGCCATGCCGCCGGCCACGGACGCCGAAGGCGGAACGGGGAAGCTGCTGCCCTTGCCCCGCGCCATCGCGGTGCCGCCGGGCGCGGCGCCGCGTTCGAGCGTGCCGTCGGTGCGCTATGACCTGGCGGTGTCCGGAATGGGCGAACAGACGCCGGACGACGGCGTGCCCGGCGACGACGGGCCGCGCGAAATCTTCGAGCGCGGCGGCGCCTCCTGGTACGGCATCCAGTTCCACCAGCGCAAGACCGCCAGCGGCGAGCGCTTCGACATGACCGCCCTGACGGCGGCCCACAAGACCCTGCCTTTCAACACGCGCGTGTGCGTGCGCAGCCTCGTCAACGGCAGCGAGGTGCTGGTGCGCATCAACGACCGCGGGCCCTATGCAGCGGGCCGGGTGATCGACCTGAGCCGCGCGGCGGCCGACCGCATCGGCCTGACGGGCCTGGGTATCAAGCAGGTGGCGCTGTCGATCGTCGACCGTGAAGGGATGCGCTGCGGTGGTTTGCCGGTGGAGGCAGGCGATGCGTCGGCGCCAGTGGCGGCTGCGGCCGTGCAGCAGCGAGCCAAGTCGCCGGTGCCCGCGCGGCGCAAGGTGATCGTGCCGCCTCGTCGCCGTAAATAAGAAACGAAAAGGCGGAGGCTCAGCCGCCCGAATCGAGCGAGAAGGCGGCGTGCCGGTCTTGCGCCAGGCGCTCCACCAGCTGCGGCAGCGCAGCCGCCAGCAGCGGCTTCAGCGTGTACGGCGGATTGATCAGGAACATGCCGCTGGCCGGCAGCCCCGGCCGGTGGGTTTCGCCCGACGCATCCGTCGTGATCTTGCTGGACTTGACCGTCAGCGTGGCGTGCAGCCACGACTTGCCGGCCTTGGTCGCCATCGTCTTGAGCCGGCGCGGCAGGTCGTGCGCCTCGGGGCGCGGAATGATCGGATACCAGATCGCGTAGGTGCCGGTGGCAAAGCGCTTGAGCGCCTCGGCCGCGAAATCGAGCACCCGGCCGTAGTCGGTCTTCATCTCGTAGCTGGGGTCCATCAGCACCAGTGCGCGGCGCGACGGCGGCGGCAGGAACTTGGTGGCGCTGCCGAAGCCGTCTTCGCGCAACACCGCGATCTGGCGGCCGGCCTCGAGCTGGGCGATGTTGGCGTCCAGCGTGCGGGCGTCGGTCGGGTGCAGCTCGAACAGCTTGAGCTTGTCGTGGTCGCGCAGCAGGTGCTGCACGATGAACGGCGAGCCGGGGTAGACGCGCGCGCCGCCCTTGGGGTTGAAGTCGTGGATCACGCTGAGGTAGCGCGCGATCGCATCGGCCAAGGGGGCTTCGGCTTCGGGCGCTACCTTTTTGGTAGCGGACTTCGCCGCGGGGGCGGGCGTGGTGGGCTCTTTCTTGTCTGAAAGAAGGCGCAGGATGCCGTCTGCCGCTTCGCCGCTGGTGCCGGCGTAGTCGCCGTCGAGCCGGTACAGACCGGCGCCGGCGTGAGTGTCGACGACCGTCAGGGCTGCCTCTTTTTCAAGCAGATGGTCGAGCGTGGCAATCAGCACCGTGTGCTTGAGCACGTCGGCGTGGTTGCCGGCATGGAAGGCGTGGCGGTAACTGAACATAGGGGGAGGATGGTAACGGTGTTGGGCCGCACATATGCGAATTTGCCAGCACAGGGCCATTCTTTATATAATCGCGGGCTTCGCAGCGTTTTTGTGGCCCCGCGGCGAAGACTACCTTCCCACCTAAGAGATTCCCGTCAGAGGAACGCCGACCGTGGAAAAGGGCCCGACAAACCCTCTTTTCAAGAGAAAAACTCATGACCAAAACGTTCAGCGCCAAGCCCGCTGACGTGACGCACGAGTGGTTTGTGATTGACGCGACCGACAAGGTCCTCGGACGAGTAGCCAGCGAAGTTGCTCTCCGTTTGCGCGGCAAACACAAGGCCATTTACACGCCTCACGTCGATACCGGTGACTTCATCGTCATCATCAACGCCGCGCAACTGCGCGTCACCGGCGCCAAGTCGATCGACAAGGTGTACTACCGTCACTCGGGCTACCCGGGCGGTATCACGGCGACGAACTTCCGCGACATGCAATCCAAGCACCCGGGCCGCGCCCTGGAAAAGGCTGTCAAGGGCATGCTGCCCAAGGGCCCGCTCGGTTACGCGATGATCAAGAAACTCAAGGTGTACGGTGGTGCTGAGCACCCGCATACCGCCCAACAGCCCAAAGTGCTGGAACTGTAAGGAGCCTTGAGAATGATTGGTGAATGGAACAATGGCACCGGCCGTCGCAAATCGAGCGTCGCCCGCGTGTTTCTGAAAAAAGGCACCGGCAAGATCACGGTCAACGGCAAGGACATCCAAGAGTTCTTCGGCCGCGAAACCTCGATCATGATTGCCAAGCAGCCCCTCGCGCTGACCAACAACCTCGAAGCTTTCGACGTGATGGTGAACGTGAACGGTGGCGGCGAATCGGGTCAAGCCGGCGCCACGCGCCACGGCATCACCCGTGCGCTGATCGACTACGACGCGTCGCTCAAGCCCGTCCTGAGCCAAGCCGGCTTCGTGACGCGCGATGCACGTGAAGTCGAGCGCAAGAAGGTCGGTCTGCACTCCGCCCGTCGTCGCAAGCAGTTCAGCAAGCGCTGATCCACTGTTCGCTGCGAACAAGAAAAGCCGCCTTCGGGCGGCTTTTTCATTGGAAGCCCTCTTGGCACAGGGGCCTCCAACCCCACTTGCATTGGGGTGCACGCCACACCCAGCCTGCCGAGAATGCGGCATTGCAGTAGCATTCGTTCCATTGGCCGCATGTCCGGCCCCCTAGGAGTTATCACCCCATGAGCGCCGTTGCCGAAAACATCCAGACCCAGATGCCCGAGCCGATCGTCTTCACAGACAGCGCGGCCGCCAAGGTGGCCGACCTGATCGCCGAGGAAGGCAATCCCGACCTGAAGCTGCGCGTGTTCGTGCAGGGTGGCGGCTGCTCCGGCTTCCAGTACGGTTTCACTTTCGATGAAATCACCAACGAAGACGACACCACCATGACCAAGAACGGTGTGTCGCTGCTGATCGACGCCATGAGCTACCAGTACCTGGTCGGCGCCGAGATCGACTACAAGGAAGACCTGCAAGGCGCCCAGTTCGTGATCAAGAACCCGAACGCCACCAGCACCTGCGGCTGCGGATCGAGCTTCTCGGCCTGATGCCTGAATGCTGCTGACCCAGCTTCCCCAATAAGCCGCCTCCGGGCGGCTTTTTCGTTCCTGCTTCTCTTTTCCCTGCCTATGAACTCCGAGGCTGACGCCGCCGTCAATCCCGTTCGCAAGAGCCTGCTGTGGCTCGTCGCCGTCGGCTTCTTCATGCAGACGCTCGACGCCACCATCATCAACACCGCACTGCCGGCGATGGCCGCGAGCCTCGGCGAGAGCCCGCTGCGCATGCAGTCAGTGGTGGTGGCATATGCGCTCACCATGGCGATGCTGATCCCCGCTTCGGGCTGGATTGCCGACCGCTTCGGCACGCGGCGCATCTTTTTCTCGGCGATCGTGCTGTTCGCCGCCGGATCGGTGCTGTGCGCGCTCTCGCACGGGCTGGGCCAGTTGGTGGCCGCCCGGGTGGTCCAGGGCCTGGGCGGCGCGTTGCTGCTGCCCGTGGGGCGCCTGGCGCTGCTGCGCACGGTGCCGCGTGGGGAATTCCTGCAGGCGATGAGCTTTGTCGCCATTCCGGGCCTCATAGGGCCCTTGCTGGGCCCTACGTTGGGCGGCTGGCTGGTGCAGTACGCCTCGTGGCACTGGATCTTCCTGATCAACGTGCCCGTGGGGCTGCTGGGCTGCATCGCCACGCTCAAGTACATGCCCGACCTGCGCGGCGTGGTGCAGAAGCGTTTCGACAGCGTGGGCTACGCGATGCTGGCCTTCGGCATGGTGGCGATTTCGCTCTCGCTCGACGGCGTGGGCCTGCGCCAGGGCGGCGTGATGGTCGTGCTGATCTTCGGCTTCGCGAGCATCGTCGCCTACTGGCTGCGCGCTTCGCGTACGCCCGAGCCTCTGTTTGCGCCCTCGCTGTTTCATGTGCCGACGCTCAGCATCGGCCTGATCGGCAACCTGTTCTCGCGGCTGGGCAGCAGCTGCATGCCTTTCCTGGTGCCGCTGCTGCTTCAGGTGTCGATGGGCTATTCACCGGTGCGCGCCGGGCTGATGATGCTGCCGATCGCGTTGGCCGGCATGGCCATGAAGCGCTTCGCCACGCCGCTGATCACGCGCCACGGCTACCGCAAGGTGCTGGTGGTCAACACCATCCTCGTGGGCTGCACGATGGCCAGCTTCGGGCTGACGGCGCCGGGCCAGCCGATGGCGCTGCATGTGCTGCAGCTGCTGGCTTTCGGCGCGGTCAACTCGCTGCAGTTCACCGCGATGAACACGATCACGCTGAAGGACCTGGACGGCAGCATGGCCAGCAGTGGCAACAGCCTGCTGTCGATGGTGCAGATGCTGGCAATGAGCCTGGGCGTGGCCGCCGCGGGTGCCGTGCTGGCGGGTTACAACGGCATCTTCGGCACCGAAACGCCTGCGCACACGCTGGATGCCTTTCAGGCCACCTTTGCAAGTATGGGGCTGATCACGGTGGCTTCAGCGATGATCTTCTGGCATCTTCCCTCGGAAGTACGAGCGCCGCACCCCGCGCAGCCGGAGGTTTCCGGCCAGGGCTGAGGGCGAATCAGGCGGGGTAGATCGCGCCGAGCACCCGTGCCCCGCGCGCGCCAGTCACGCTGGCCAGATTGCCGGCCTCGCGCCGGACGGTCGCGCGAGCAAGCCATGCAAACGCCGCCGCCTCGACTTGTTGGGGCGGCAGGCCGTGATCGGTCGAAGCCGCCACATGGATGCCAGGCAGCAGGGCGCGCAGGCGGTCTAGCAGATGGTCGTTCAGCGCGCCACCGCCGCAGACGATCAGCAGCTTGCTATCTTTTCCATAGCTCTTCACGTCTACCGCACAGACCTGTGCGGTCAATTCGGCCAGCGTCGCCTGCACATCGGCAGGCGCCATCGTCGTGGTGCCGAGTTGCGCGGCGAGCCAGGTCGGGTTGAACAGGTCGCGCCCGGTGCTCTTCGGCGGCGTCTTGGCGAAGTACGGGTCGGCCAGCAGCTGCGAGAGCAGGGCGGGCAGCACCTGCCCGCTGGCGGCCCATTGGCCGCCACGGTCGAAGGGCTGGCCCTGGTTGGTCTGGCACCAGTGGTCCATCAGCGCGTTGCCTGGGCCACAGTCGAAGCCGAGCACGGTGGCGCCGCCCACCGTATTCGTCGCTGGCAGCAGGCTCAGGTTGGAAATGCCGCCGATGTTCAGCACGGCGACCGTCTCGTCGGCCCGAGCGAACAGCGCGCGGTGAAAGGCCGGCACCAGCGGCGCACCCTGGCCGCCGGCCGCGAGGTCGCGGCTGCGGAAGTCGCCGACCACGTCGATGCCGGTCAGTTCGGCCAGCAGCGAGGGATTGTTGACTTGCAGGG
Source organism: Variovorax sp. R-27 (assembly GCF_049913215.1). Lineage (NCBI taxonomy): Bacteria > Pseudomonadati > Pseudomonadota > Betaproteobacteria > Burkholderiales > Comamonadaceae > Variovorax > Variovorax sp. R-27. The sequence continues at coordinate 6,098,686 of NZ_CP183984.1, read as the reverse complement.
TGTAGCCGACCTCGTCGAACTCGAGCGGCCGGTGGCGCACCGTCTGGCCGTGCGCGCCGACGGCGGTGACGGCCTTGGCGTCGGTGCCGCTGTCCGCCAGCAACTGGGCGACGACACCGGCATACGCACGCGCCAGCCCGTTGCCGGCAAGTGCCGCGCGATGCAGTTCGCTGTCGCCAGGAGTGTTGAGTGCGAGCAGTTCGGCGCGCAAAGCCACGGGAAACTGCGCCGTGGCGTAGGCCTGCACCGCGATGCGGCCACCGGAAAAGTCGGCGAGCACGCCATCGACGCCATCGAGCGAGGTGCCCGACATCAGGCCGATGAAAAGTTCGGCGGCCATCTTTGGATCAGGGCTGGAGAGGCCGGCCGCGCGACGGAATCAGTCGGCGCTGGCCTGGATGACCGAGAAGGCAGCCGCCAGCTCGGTGCGCGCACCCACGGCGACACGCTCGAAGGCCGGGCGCATGGCGGCGGTGATCGGCGCGCCGCCTTCCTGTGCGATGGAAGCCGGGTCTTGATAGACGCCGCCCACGCGGAATTCGAAGTGCAGGTGCGGGCCGGTGGCCCAGCCGGTGGAGCCCACCGCGCCGACCGTCTGGCCCTGGCTCACTGCCTGGCCGGCCTTGACGTCGATGCGGCTCAAATGCGCGTACGCCGTCTGCTGGTTGTTGCGGTGATTGATGATGACGATGTTGCCGTAGCCGTTCTGCGTGCCCGCGAAATCGACCGTGCCGTCGCCGACCGAACGCACCGAGGTGCCGGTGGGTGCTGCGTAGTCGATGCCGTTGTGTTGGCGCCAGCTGTTCAGGATCGGGTGCATGCGCATCGCGAAGCCGCTGGACACGCGCGAGAACTCGACCGGTGTTGCCAGGTAGGCCTTGCGCAGGCTGTCGCCGTTCGGGCGGTAGTAGCTGCCTTTCTGGCCCGCGCCCGGAGGCTGGAACCAGACGGCCTGGTGGATCTTGCCGTTGTTCTCGAACTCGGCCGACAGCACGCGGCCGCTGCGCAGCGCCTGTCCGTCGGCTTCGAAGGTTTCGTACACCACGGCGAAGCGGTCGCCCTTGCGCAGGGCGCGCACGTCGACGTCGCCCGCGAAGATGTCGGCCAGCTGGCTTGCCACCGCGTCGGGAATGCGCGAGTCGTCGGTGGCGGCGAACAGCGAGGTGCGGATGGTGCCGCTCGCCAGGCGCGTGCCCGGCGTGAGCATGTCGCGCTCGGTCACGCCGGCAAAGCCGGTGGGCGTGCGTTCGATGACGAAGCGCTTGAAGCCGCCGTCGCCATCGGGAATCCAGCGGGCGCTGAGCTTCTTGAGCTGGTTTTCCTGCGTGGCCTCGGCCGTCACGGTGCGGCCGGCGCGAGAGAACAGCGCGTTGCGGGCTTCCACGCTGCTGCGCACGAAGGCGGTGGCGGCCGGGTCGGAAATGCCCAGGCGCTTCATCAGGGCCTCGGCCGTGTCGCTCGAACGGGTGACGTCGGTGCGGAACAGGGTGAAGCTGAAGTTTTCGAGCGATTCGCTCTGGTCGGCGAACGAGGTTGGCGTCGTCGCTTCGAGAATCTGGTGGACCGGGAGGTCGGATGCGTCAGGACCGAGCGATGCCACCGCGAGGGTGCCGGCGCTCAGCAGCGCGGCAGCAATGACCGCGGTGATCTGCTTGGGGTACGTCCGGAATGTATAGGCCACGCGAGAAGCAAGTAGCTCCTCGGCGGCAAGAATGCCGTTGATCAAACTGTGAATTCCAGCTCAGGTTCTGCAAATCCGTGCTGCAAGGCCCAGTACGTTCAGGGCGGCAGCAGACGGTGCGGAAAAAAGCGCCGCTTAGAATTCGGCGCTTGAAAAGTCGGGCTGAGTATAGCTTCGGCACCCCCAAAGTCAGCTAAAAAAGCCCGTAAAGGCCGAATCTGTTACATCCATGAGCCTCTCAAATAGTGTAGGACGCGCGCTAGAAATATCCCTCCGCGGCGCTGACGAGCTGCTGCCGCAGGACGAGTGGGTGCGCAAGCTCCAGCGCTCCGAAGCCACCGGGACCCCCCTGCGCATCAAATTCGGTCTGGACCCGACGGCGCCGGATATTCATCTGGGTCACACGGTGGTTTTCAACAAGATGCGCCAGTTGCAAGACCTGGGCCACACGGTGATCCCGCTGATCGGCGACTTCACCACCACCATCGGCGACCCGTCCGGGCGCAACAGCACCCGGCCGCCGCTGACCCGCGAGCAGATCGAGGCCAATGCGGCGACCTACTTCGACCAGCTGCGCCTGGTGCTGAACGTCGATATCGCCGAAGTCCGCTACAACTCCGAGTGGAGCGACCCCCTGGGCGCGCGCGGCATGATCCAGCTCGCCGCCAAGTACACGGTGGCCCGGATGATGGAGCGCGACGACTTCAACAAGCGCTTCAAGGGCGGCCAGTCGATCTCGGTGCACGAATTCCTCTACCCGCTGATGCAGGGCTACGACTCGGTCGCGCTCAAGAGCGATCTCGAACTGGGCGGCACCGATCAGAAATTCAACCTGCTCGTCGGTCGTCATCTCCAGCAGGAATATGGCCAAGAACCGCAGTGCATACTCACTATGCCATTGTTGGAAGGGCTCGACGGCGTCGAAAAGATGTCGAAGAGCAAGAACAACTACATCGGCATCAGCGAAGACGCCAACACCATGTTCGCCAAGGTGCTGTCGATTTCCGACGACCTGATGTGGCGCTGGTACACGCTGCTGAGCTTCCAGTCGCTGGAGCAGATCGCAGCGCTGAAGGCCGAGATCGAGGGCGGCCGCAATCCGAAGGACGCCAAGGTCGCGCTGGCCAAGGAAATCACCACGCGCTTCCACAGTGCGGCGGCGGCGGACGCGGCCGAGCAGGATTTCATCAACCGCAGCAAGGGTGGCGTGCCGGACGAGATTCCGGAGGTGTCGCTGTCGGGTGCTCCGCTGGGCATCGCCCAACTGCTCAAGCAGGCGAACCTGGCGCCTTCGACGTCGGAAGGCAATCGCTTGATCGACGGTGGCGGCGTGCGAGTCGATTCCGCCGTGATTAGCGACAAGGGGCTGAAGCTGGCCGCCGGTACTTATGTCGTCCAGGTCGGACGACGCAAATTCGCCCGCGTGACCCTGAGCTGAGGGTTTTTCAGCGAACCTCGATGGTGACGCGCCGGTTCCGCGGCTCGTCCACCTCGTCGGCAGTCGGGACGGCCAGGTCGCGCTCGCCGCGGCCCACGGCCTCGATGCGGTTGGCCGGGAACTGGCGTTCCACGAAGAGCTGGACCACTTCCTGCGCCCGACGACGCGACAACTGGTCGTTCTGCTCGCCGCTGCCCTTGGTGTCGGTGTGGCCCGTGACCACGATGTCGCCGCCGCTGCGCGCCAACGCCGCAGCCAGCGCCTCGGTCATGATCTGCTGCGAAGCCGGCGTCAACGTGGTGCCGCCGAGCTCGAAATACACCGTGTAGCGCTGCGGCGGAGGCGGGCGCATGTCGAACAGCGGCTTGTTCTCTGCCTGCACCTTGGCCGGATCGGCCTGGTCGACCACCGGAGCGCCCTTTGCGCCCACTGCGGCCGTGGCGCGCTGGTAAGGCGTGGAAAGCACTTCTTCTCCGTCCTTGGCGCGCACCACCACTGCCGATGGCTTGCCGTCCGCCTGCGGCAGCAGCACCACCCGCGTGCCGGGCGTCGAGCATGCGGCCAGCAGCAGGGCGGCCAGCGCGGCCGGAAGAAGGAATGCGAGGCGGGACTGTTGGGGGTTGGGGGTCTTCATCATGGCTGGCCGTCGGCTTGCACGATGAAGTCGGTGCCGCGAATGCCGATGGTGGCCGTCTGCGTCTCGACCCGCACTGCGTCGGGATTGGTCTTGCCGATCAGGCCGGTGATCATGCGCATGGAGCCTCGCAGCAGCGAGACCAGCATGCCGCCTTCGTGCGTCGTGCCGTCGAAGTGGAATTCCTTCAGGTCGAGCCGCGACGAGGGGCCGACCACCAGTGTCGTGTCGTCGCGCAGCACCACGGAGGCCGAGGAGTCGGGTCCGGTCACGATGCGGTCCACGGCGCCCAGCGCGTCGCCGGGGCTGGCCGCGCGGGTGGCGCCGGCGCCGTTGAGCAGTTGCACGTTGCCGCGCACGAACTTCACGAAGCCCGCCTGGGGATCCGCCTTGGCGGCGGGGGCGGCTGTAGCAGGCGCCGGTGCGGACGCGGCTGCGGCAGGTGGCGCCGCCACGGGAGCGGCCGATGGCGTCTGGGCTTGTGCCAGCGCGGCCGAGGCCACAATGGCGAGGCCGCCCAAGGCGATCACGAGGTTTTTCATCATCTGGGCTCTCTGCGAAGGACAGTTTCGCGTTGGTCGCAAATTATTAATGCGAAGGCGTTACATGTAGACACGGAGCCGATAATTCAGGCAGTTCTTGCGGCCTTTTACCGCTTTTTGCGTTGCCTTCTGCCCAATTCCCATGGTTTTTGCATGACGTTGACCCCCAAGACGCTGCTGCGTGTGTCCGTTGCCGTGGCCTTGATCACGATTGTGCTCAAGGGCCTGGCTGGCTACATGACGAATTCGATGGGCCTGATCTCGGACGCGATGGAGTCCTTCGTGAACCTGGCGAGCGCCATGTTCGCGCTGGCCATGGTGACCATCGCCGAGCGGCCCGCCGACGACGACCATCCCTACGGCCACCACAAGGCCGAGTACTTTTCCTCGGGCTTCGAAGGCATCCTGATCGTTGGTGCGGCCATTGCGATCCTCTGGGTGTCCATCCAGCGCCTGCTGTCGCCGCAGCCGCTGGAGCAGCTGGGCTGGGGCCTGGCGCTGTCGGTGCTCAGCTCGGGCTTCAACGCAGGGTTGGCTTTCATGCTCTTCCGCGCGGCACGCACGCACCGTTCGATCGCGCTGGAGGCCGACGGCCGCCACCTGATGACCGACGTCTGGACCTCCGCCGCCGTGGTGGTCGGCATCGTCGGCGTGCAGCTCAGCGGCTGGCTCTGGCTCGACCCGTTGCTGGCCATTGGCGTAGCGCTCAACATCGTGCGCGAGGGCGTCAAGCTGGTGTGGCGCTCGTCGCAGGGCCTGATGGACGAAGCCCTCGACCCCGAAACCCTCGCCACCGTGCGCGCCACCCTCGACGCCTTCGCCGCCCGCATGCCCGAAGGCACGCGGCTGCGCTTCGACGACATGGTGACCCGCAGCGCCGGCCAGCGCCGCTTTGCCGACCTGCACATGCACGTGCCTGGCGACTGGACCCTGCAGCATGCCGCCAACATGCGCGACCAGCTGGAGCAGGCCCTGATGGACGCCGTGCCCGGCCTGCGCGTGACGATCCAGCTCCTGCCCCTGACCATGGAAGCCCGCGCCACCCAGGCCGGCGAACATCACGCCTTATGAAAGCTGTTCTCCAACGCGTGGCAAATGCACGCGTCGACATTGCCGGCCGCACCGTCGGCGCCATCGACGCGGGCCTGCTCGTGCTGCTGTGCGCAGAGCGCGGCGACGTCGACGCGCTCGCCGACCGCATGCTCGCCAAGATCCTCAAGCTGCGCATCTTCTCGGACGAGGCCGGCAAGATGAACCGCAGCGTGCAGGACATCGGCGGCGGCCTGCTGGTGGTGAGCCAGTTCACGCTGGCGGCCGACGCGAGCGGCGGCAACCGCCCCAGCTTCACCCAGGCCGCGCCGCCCGACGAAGGCCGCCGGCTCTACGGGTACTTCGTGGCGCAGGCGCGCGCCGCGCACCCGGTGGTTGCCACCGGCGAGTTCGGCGCCGACATGCAGGTGCACCTGCTGAACGACGGGCCCGTCACCATCCCGCTGCAGATGACGGCGTAGCGGCGGCGGCCGCTTATTTACTTGCCGTACGGGCTGCGAATGCCCAGGCCCGCAAGAATCTCGATTTCGTACGCTTCCATCTCGTCAGCGTCGGCCTCGCTGGTCTCGTGGTCCCAGCCCTGCGCATGCAGCGTCCCGTGCACCAGCAGGTGCGCGTAGTGGTCGGCCAGCGTCTTGCGGTTTTCCTTTGCCTCGCGCGCCACCACCGGAGCGCACAGCACCAGGTCGGCCATCACCAGCGGGCTTTGCGCGTAATCGAAGGTCAGCACGTTGGTTGCGTAGTCCTTGCCGCGAAACTCGCGGTTCAGTCGCTGGCCCTCGTCGGCGTCGACGATGCGCACTGTGATCTCGCCGTCGATGTCCAGCGCATGGCGGATCCAGCGCGTCACGCTGTGGCGCGGCAGCGCGGCGCGATGGCGCTCCACGCCCTTGAAGCGGCCGAACTGCAGCGAGAGCGAAAGTGCGGGAAGTGCGGATGCGGCCATCTCAGTGGGCTCCCGCGCGCTTGCGCTGGCCGTCGTAGGCATCGACGATCTTCGCCACAAGCGGGTGGCGCACCACGTCCACGCTCGTGAAGTGCGTCATGGCGATGCCGTTCACTCGCTTGAGCACGCGTTCGGCGTCGATCAGCCCGCTCAACTGCTGCTTGGGCAGATCGATCTGGCTCACGTCGCCCGTCACCACCGCGCGCGCGCCGAAGCCGATGCGTGTGAGGAACATCTTCATCTGCTCGGGCGTGGTGTTCTGTGCCTCGTCGAGGATCACGAAGGCGTTGTTCAGCGTGCGCCCGCGCATGAAGGCCAGCGGCGCGATCTCGAGCGCATTTCGCTCGAAGGCCTTCTGCACCTTCTCGTAGCCCATCAGGTCATAGAGCGCGTCGTACAGCGGGCGCAGGTACGGGTCGACCTTCTGCGTCAGGTCGCCCGGCAGAAAGCCCAGCCGCTCGCCTGCTTCCACCGCGGGCCGCGTCAGCACGATGCGCTGCACCGCGGCACGCTCCAGCGCATCGACCGCGCAGGCCACTGCGAGGTACGTCTTGCCGGTGCCGGCTGGGCCGATGCCGAAGGTGATGTCGTGCTTGGCGATGTTGTCGAGGTACAGCGCCTGCGTGGGTGTGCGCGCGCGCAGGTCGGTGCGGCGGGTGACGAGCATCGCGATGTCGTCGTCACCATCGAGCATTCCGCCGTCGCCGGCCAGCGTGAGCTGCACCACCGCCGCGTCGATGGGCCGCTGGGCAATTTCGTACAGCGCCTGCAGCACGTCCATTGCGCGCTGCGCGGAGGCCTTGGGGCCGTCGACCTTGAACTGTTCGTGACGGTGCGCGATCTTCACGCCCAGCGCTTCCTCGATGCGGCGCAGGTGGGCGTCCAGAGGTCCGCACAGGTGGCCGAGGCGCGAATTGTTCAGTGGGGTAAAGGTGTGTCGCAGAATCACGCCGGACATTTCAAGGAAAAAGGGCACCCATGATAGGCAAACTGACCGGCACGCTGGCCGAACGCAACCCACCGCAGGTAGTTGTGGACTGCAACGGAGTCGGCTATGAGGTCGACGTGCCGATGAGCACGTTCTACAACCTGCCGAACCTCGGCGCGAAGGTCTCGCTGCTCACGCACTTCGTCGTGCGCGAGGACGCGCAGATTCTCTACGGCTTCGGCACTGCGGAGGAAAGGGCAGCCTTTCGCCAGCTCATCAAGATCACCGGCGTGGGGCCGCGCACCGCGCTGGGCCTGCTCTCGGGCATGAGCGTGGGTGAGCTTTCGCAGGCGATCACGACGCAGGAACTCGGCCGGCTCGTGAAGATTCCGGGCATCGGCAAGAAGACCGCCGAGCGGCTGTTGCTTGAACTCAAGGGCAAGCTCGGCGCTGACATCGGCCTGCCGGCGCATGCGGCTTCCGATGCGCAGGCGGACATTCTCCAGGCGCTGATCGCGCTGGGGTACAGCGACAAGGAGGCCGCGCTTGCGCTCAAGGCGCTGCCGAAGGATGCGACGGTGAGCGAGGGGATCAAGATGGCCCTCAAGTCGCTCGCGAAGTAGGTCGCAACGGCGCGAGGACCGACGACATGCCCAACTGCGACTTCTACGCCACGAAGGACGACCACGAGGGCCTGCTCTCGTGGCTGTTCGCCGAAGAAGCCTGTGATGTGTACGAACTCGCATCCGACTTCGAGCAGCCGCTGAAATGCTTCCGCTCGGCGACCGAGGTGCTCGCGCAGTTCGAGCGCAGCTACCCCAATGGCAAGAGGTGGCGCGCCGTGCATCTCCAGCTGTATGTGCGCGGCGCGGGCCCCACCTTCGTGCCGCGCCGCGTGACTCTGAACCCGCAGGCTTGCGGTGGTGCCACCTTCCGCTACAACGCCGATGGCTGGGGTTTGGTGCAGCTGTGCCTGGGCTCGGCCTCCGAGGGCGATGCGCGACTGGAAAACTCGCACACCAATCACAACTCGATGAAGCGTGCACAGACGTGGTCGGATACTGTGGACATTCTCGGCGGTGTCGAGGCCTGGGACTTCGGCAGGATCACGTCCTTCTCGTCCCGTCTCAACCGCGAAATCCGAAAGCGCGGTGTTGCCAAGGTTGGCAGCCAGGCCGTGTTGCCTGGTGCGCTGAAGCTGTGGGACATCGGCGTGGCCATGGGCCCCTACAAGCCCGGCGAGTACGAACTCCAGCGGACGGGCGCGTAGCGTTCGCGCCGCTCAGGGATAGATCTTCTCGCCCTTCGCCAGCATCTCGACGAACTTCTCGATGCGCCGCGCCCGGGTCTCGGGCTTCTTCGCCCCCTGAGTACGAAACAGCACCGCAAAGCGGTTGCGCGCATCCAGCGTGGCGAAGAACTTCGCAGCTTTCTTGTTCGCGTCCAGCGCGGCCTGAAGATCGGGCGGCACTGTCGCCACGCTCGCGGCTTCGTAGGCCGCGTCCCAGCGCCCGTCGGCCTTCGCGCGCTCGATCTCGACCTGTCCGGCCGGCTGCATGCGGCCTTCGTCTATGAGCTTGAGCACCTTGGCGCGGTTGATCTGCGACCAGATGCTGCGCTTGGTGCGCGGCGTGAAGCGTTGCAGGAAATACTGCGCGTCCTCGCTCTTGCGCTGGCCGTCGATCCAGCCGTAGCACAGCGCTTCCTCGAGTGCGGCGGGGTGGTCGATGGAGGCGATGCCGCTGTCCTTCTTCGCGATGCGAAGCCATACGCCGGCGGCGGTCGCGTGGTGGCGCTTGAGCCAGCGTGTCCACGACGCGGCATTGGTGCACTCGATCGGCGTGTCGTGCGGAACGCGCTCTGCCGTCTTCGTGGTCATGGCACCCACCAGTAGCGCAACGCGTGAAAGTAGATCGGCGCCGCGAAGATCACCGAGTCGAGCCGATCGAGCATGCCGCCGTGGCCTTCGATCATCGAACCCCAGTCCTTCACGCCGCGGTCGCGCTTGATGGCCGACATCACCAATCCGCCGAAGAAACCCATCAGGCAGATCGTGAGCGCCATCAGCGCCGCCTGCCACGGGTTGAACGGCGTGGCCCAGTACAGCGCGGCGCCCAGCGCGGTGGCGCTCGCCACGCCGCCGATCAGGCCTTCCCAGGTCTTGGAGGGCGACAGCTCGGGCGCCACCTTGCGCTTGCCGAAGAGCTTGCCCCACACGTACTGCAGCACGTCGCTGCCCTGCACCACGATCACGAGGAAGGCGATCAGCAGCAGGTTGCGACCTTCGAAGCCGGGAATCTGCAGCGTGAGCAGGGCCGGCACATGGCTGATGCAGAACACGCACACCATCAGCCCCCACTGGATCTTCGAGGTGCGTTCCAGGAAGCGGCGCGTGTCGCCGCCGACCGCCGCCAGGATCGGCAGCAGCAGGAAGGCATAGACCGGGATGTAGATCGCGTAGAGCCCGTACCAGTCGATCCAGATCAGGAAATACTGCCCCGGCAGCGCGAGGTAGAAAGCCAGCGCGATCGGCGCATGGTCGCCGCGCCGCGTGTAGGCCAGGCTGATGAACTCGCGCAGCGCATAGAACGAGATCAGATAGAACAGCACGATCACACCGCCCTTGCCGAAGGCAAAGGCAATGCCGATCACCGCCACCATCACCCACCACGCATTGACGCGCGAGTTGAGGTTGTCGATTACCGAATGCGGCTGGCCGTGCGCCACGCGCCACTTGAGCAGCGCGCCGATGGCCGAGGCCAGTATCAGCACGCCGGCCACGCCGCCGAAAAGTTTGAGCGTGGTCCACGCGAAGGGAGAGAGTTCGATCACGAGGCGCTCCCTCCGTTGCTTTGTTCGTTCTGTTGTTCGATGCGGTCGTATTCGGGGCGCAGGTCTAGCATCGCCGTGCGCGCGCGAGCGATGAAGGTGTTCTTGTCTTCCCCTTCGGCCAGCTTGATCGGCGCGCCGTAGCGCACCGTGCACGCGAGCGGAATAGGCACCAGCGTGCCCTTGGGCAGCACGCGCTTCAGGTTCTCGATCCACACGGGCACCAGCCGCACGTTGGGGCAGGCGCGCGCCAGGTGGAAGAGCCCGCTTTTCAGCGGCAGCAGGATCTCGTCGCCCGTGTTGCGCGTGCCCTCGGGGAACATGATGAGCGAGTCGCCGGCGTCCAGCGCCTCCTTCATCTGCTCGACAGGGTTCTCGCCCTGGCCCGATCCGTCGCGGCGGATCATCAGCGCATTGAACACGTCGGCGCCGATGAACTGGCGCGTCTTCGAGGCCATCCAGTAGTCCTGCCCGGCCACCGGCCGCGTGAGCGCGCGCAGATCGGGCGGCAGCGTGGCCCACAGCAGCACGAAGTCGCCGTGGCTCGTGTGGTTGGCGAAGTACAGCGTCTGCTCGGCCTTCGGCGTGGTGCCCGACCAAATGGCGCGCACCCCGGTCAGCAGCCCGGCCGCGCCGATGATCAGCTTGCCCGCCACGATGGCGAGCCCGCGCCGCAGCACGGTGCTTTCGGGCTTGTCGTTGTTCTTGTTGTTTTCTTCGGTCAAGAGAGGTCCTGTGTCATCAAGGCAAGGAGGAACAAGGCGCTCTGGCAGGCCACGACGATGGCATGGCGCTGCATGAGCTGTCGGGTGCCCTGCACGCGGTCGTCGAGCGGGCGCGTGGTGTTGTGTTGCGACGGCGGTGGCTCGCGCAGTCCGAGCGTGGAGAGCGCTTTGTCGAGCGCTTCGAGCGAAGCGACGGTGTTGCGCGCGAGGCCGTCGAACAGCGCTTCGTCGAAGCGCAGCCGGAACGCGAAGTAGCGCTCCAGCGCGCCGAGGATCACGACCGCGCCGAAGCCCATGGTGGCCGTGGTCGAGAGCGAGCGCAGCGTCAGCGCAAGCACCAGCGCCGAGATGCAGGTGAGCGCGAAGCCCCAGAGGCCCAGCAGCGCGATGGCGCGCAGAAGGCCCGCCAGCGCGGCGCAGGTGGTTCGGTCGGTGTCATCGGTCATGGGGCGGTACCTCCGGCAAAGGTTTGAACGGCTCCAGTGACACCCGCCAGGCAGCCCGCAGCACGATCTGCGGCCGTGCGCGGCGCACCGTGTCCTCGGCCTGGGCGACGCTGCCGGCCGGGCCGTAGCGGCCCAGCCAGGCGATCACCGCCGCAGCGCTGCGCGAGAAGCCGAGCGCGCAGCAGACCCACACTGTGGCACCGTCCGCGTTCCGGCGCTGGCCTTCGATGACGGCCGCCGCGCGCTGCAGGCGCACGGTTGGCGGCACCGTCAGGTCGAGCAGCGGCACGCAGCGCGCATGCGGCACGCCCGTGGGCATCTGCAGCTCGGCGCACAGGCTCACCAGCCGGGGCTGCCCGGCGGCCAGCCATTCGGCGTGCGTCGGCCGGCGGCCCAGCCGCAGGCCCGGCACCACTTCGACCGAAGCCGGCAGCTTGCGCGTCCAGAGCCAGGCGTTGATGGCGGCGGCGAGCCGATAGGGCGCCAGCATCCAGCGCGCGGCCCAACCCATGCGACCACGGCCGTCCATCTGGAAGCCGCGTGCGCCGAAGCCGGCGTAGTTCAACGCCACCAGCGCCAGCGACGCGGCCGGCCATGCGAGCCACAGCGCGACGCCACCGCCGTACAGCGCGGCCGCCAGGAACAGCGCCGCGCCCACTGCATAGAAACCCGCCAGCTTCCAGCGCTGCGCATCGCGCGTGATGCGCCACGCGCGCGGCATCGACACCACGCGCTCCAGCGGCCACAGCCATACGCAGAACAGGCCGAGCAGGGCACCGGTCGGAATGTCGATGAAGTGGTGCTGCCACGTCGTGAGCACCGACGCGCAGATGGCGAAGGCCCACACATGCAGCACCAGCCGCGCCCAGAGGGGCCGGATGAACTGCCGATACCAATCCCACAGGATCACGGCCAGCGCGATGTGCAGCGAAGGCGCCTGGTTGAACGGCTGGTCGAACCCGCGCAGCGCGTTGAACAGAAAGGCCGGCGCCCCGTCGACTGGCGGCTGCCCGAAGCTGAAGTGCAGCGGCCAGAGGATGAAGCAGCTGCAGGCGACGAGCGTGGCCGTGACCAGCCGCAGCGCGTGCCGGTCGAGCGTGTGCCGGCTGCGCGCCAGGAACAGCGACAGCGCATAGAAGACGTTGATCGTCCAGTAAGGAAAGATCGTCCACGGCCAGAACGGCACTTGCCGCTCCCACTCGAAAGCCATCGACGGCACGTTCGCCCGCGTGGTCGCCCACCAGTTGGCGAAACCATAGGTCGCATAGAACAGCGGCCCCAGAAACACCAGCCATGCCGCGGCGCGCTTCCAGGGCCGTTGCGCCAGCCAGGCGGTCATTGCGTGACGCGCACTGCCAGCGACACCGTGAAGATGCCCCACTCGTCGACCCGCTGGTCGATCTTGCGGAAGCCCGCTTCTTCCACCAGCTGGTCCATCTCGTACTGGGTGCGACGGCGCATCACCCAGGCCTCGCCCTGGCGATGGCTGGTGAGGGCGCGCGCGATCATCTCGAGCTGCGGGTGCCACGGCTGCCCGGTGTAGACGAGGTAGCCGCGGTCTTCCACCGCGTCGCCCACGCCCGCGAGCGAGCGGCGCACCATCTCGTTGTCGGGGAACAGCTCGTACAGGCCAGACACCACGGCCAGCGTGGGCCGCGGCAATACGCTCGCGAGGCTCATGCGGTCGAAGGCGTCGGCCTGCACGAACTGCGCGACGTCCTCCAGGCCCTTCTCGGCGATGAGCGCCCGGCCATCGCGCACGTTGATGTCGCTGTAGTCGCGCAGCAGGATGGAACTGGCCTTGACGGGGCTGGCCAGTACCGCGTCGAGCACGTAGCGGCCGTGGCCGGCGGCGATGTCCATCACGCGCACCTCGCGGTGCATGTCGGCCAGGCGCTCCATCGCGATGCGCAGAAGCTCCTCGACATGGATCTTGCGTTGGCGGATGCCGCGCCAGCCGATGGAGTCCAGGTACGTCTTGTCGATGGAGCGGCCGATGGCCGAGCTGCCCTGCGGATGGTTGCGATACACGTAGTCGAGCGTGCTGCCCGAGTCGAAGCCGGTGGCGTGGCCGAGCTTGATGCCTTCAGACATCGTGCCGCCCAGCTTCAGGCTTGCGCGGGTCATGGCCCAGTAGGCGCCGCGCGGTGACAGGGGCGACAGCGGCTCGGCCAGCGCACGCGACTCGTCGGCCGTATCGCCGCTCAGGTGCGCCTCGCGGCGGTCCACCGGCACGGCCGGCTCGTCGAAGCGCTGCAGGATGAATTCGCGGATCTGCGCCACGGCCGGCGCCCGGTCTTTCTCGCCCAGCGTGTCGTGGAAGAAGCCCGGCAGTTCGGTCTTCGTCTTCACCGCGCTGCCCAGCCGCTCGAAGAACTGGTGCTGCGGCTTGTGGTGCACCACCCAGTCGGCGCCCGAAATGAGCAGCTGCACCGGCAGCGTGATCGCATTGGCGTCGGCCACCACGCGGTCGGCGGCTTCGTACAGGCCCAGCAGGATGTTGACCGCGATGGGCCGAGAGATCAGCGGATCGCTCTCGTAGCTGGCGATGCGTTCGGGGTCGTGCGTGAGGAACTTCGCCTTCACGTAGCTGTTGACGAAGAACAGGCCGCGCAGCTTGTGCATCAGCCCGAGCCCGGCGCGCGCGAACGGCACGTAGAGCTTGACCTTGAAGGCCGGCGAGGCGAGCGTGAGCCCGCGCACCTTGGGCGCGTAGTCGTGCGCCCAGGTGGCGATCAGCACCGCGCCCACGCTCTGCGCGACCACGTGGATGTCCTGCTCGGGCACGCCGTGTGCCGTGCCGATGTGCTGCACGAAGGTCTGCACGTCGCGCACCGAGGTGCCGAAGCTCGGGCTGTAGCCGCGCTGCCCGGGCGAGCGGCCGTGGCCGCGGGCGTCCCAGGCGAAGAAGTCGAAGTCGGGCAGGTTCAGCTCGTCGACCAGGTGCGCCATGCGCGCGCCGTGTTCATGGCCGCGATGGAACAGCACGATGGCGCCGCGCCGCGTGGCGCCGGTGGCTGGCCAGTGGCGGTAGAAAAGCGATTCGCCGTCGTGCGTCTGGAAATGAAGCTCGTTCGGAGCGCGTGGAGTGGTGTCGTTCATTGAATCCCTGTGAAATCTTGTAGGAGCTTGTTCAGTGGCGGCCTGCGGCGTCGGCCTCGGCCAGCGCGCGGCGGATGCGGTTGACGGTGGTCCATGCCACCAGCACAGCAAGCAGCGGCATCAGCCAGGCCGTCCAGCCCGGCAGCGGCAAGCCCAGCGCCACGTAGAGGCCGAGTGCGCCGAACACGAAGGCCCGGTCGCTCTTGCCCAGCGGGCCGTCGTAGCGGCGCGAGGCACCCACCGTGGCGCCCAGCGCGCCGGCGAATTCGCTCAGCCCGGCCAGCACGATCACCGTGCCGACCCAGAAGCCGCTGAAAGGCAGCACCAGTGCAAAGGGCAGGTACAGCGCCGCGTCGGAGACCACGTCGGTCAGTTCGTTGAGGAAAGCGCCCAGCTTGCTCTGCTGGTTGTGCTCGCGCGCCAGCATGCCGTCGATGGCGTTGAAAGCCATGCGAAGGAACATCCAAAGTGGAATGAGCCCGAAGGCCGCCAGCGAGGGCGCCGCGAAGAAGAGCCAGAGCCCGAGCGCGACCGAAACGACGCATGCCGCCATCGTGACCTGGTTGGCGGTGACGCCCATCGCATGCAGGCGGACCACCAGCGGCCGCAGCAGGGCCTGGAAACGCGGCTTCAGTTCGTAGATCGACACGTGTTGGCTTCCCCTCGTTTGTTATGTGCCGAAGCATTCTGCCAGTCTGGCCCAAGGACTAAACTTGCCGACGCAGACCCTTACCCAATGACCATCCAGACAGACGACTTCGCGCCCGCCCCCCAACGCGTGGTGTCCGCAGCCCCCGCATCGCCCAACGAAGAGGCGATCGAGCGGGCCCTGCGCCCCAAGCTGCTCGACGAGTACGTCGGCCAGGCCAAGGTGCGCGAGCAGCTCGAAATCTTCATCGGCGCCGCGCGCAAGCGCAAAGAGGCGCTCGACCACGTGTTGCTGTTCGGCCCCCCGGGCCTGGGCAAGACCACGCTGTCGCACATCATCGCGGCCGAACTGGGCGTCAACCTGCGCCAGACCTCCGGCCCCGTGCTCGAAAAGCCCAAGGACCTGGCGGCGCTGCTGACCAACCTGGAGCCGAACGACGTGCTCTTCATCGACGAGATCCACCGCCTGAGTCCGGTCGTCGAGGAAATCCTGTACCCCGCGCTGGAGGACTACCAGATCGACATCATGATCGGCGAGGGCCCCGCGGCGCGCAGCATCAAGCTCGACCTGCAGCCCTTCACCCTGGTGGGCGCCACCACCCGCGCCGGCATGCTGACCAACCCGCTGCGCGACCGCTTCGGCATCGTCGCGCGGCTGGAGTTCTACACGCCCGAAGAGCTGGCGCTGATCGTGACCCGCAGCGCCCGCCTGCTCAAGGTGGAGACCGACGAAACCGGCGGCTTCGAGATCGCCCGCCGTTCGCGCGGCACGCCCCGCATTGCCAACCGCCTGCTGCGCCGCGTGCGCGACTACGCCGAGGTCAAGGGCAATGGCCGCATCACCGAAGAAATCGCGCACAAGGCGCTGGCCATGCTCGACGTCGACCCGCAGGGCTTCGACCTGATGGACCGCAAGCTGCTCGAAGCCGTGATCCACCGTTTCGACGGCGGCCCGGTGGGCCTCGACAACGTGGCGGCCAGCATCGGCGAGGAGCGCGACACCATCGAGGACGTGATCGAGCCCTATCTCATCCAGCAGGGCTACCTGCAGCGCACGCCGCGCGGGCGCATTGCCACGCTGGCGGCTTACCGCCACCTGGGCGTGACTCCGCCTTCGAGCCGTTCCGACGGACAAGACCTCTTTGGAGCCTGAAGACATATGCACACTCATGACCTGAGTGCCTGGCAGCACGACCACCATTTCGGCGCCGACACCGCCTCCGCCGAGCGCAGCACCCGCCTCGTGATGTGGATCACCGCCGCGATGATGGTCGTCGAGATCGGCGCCGGCTGGTGGTTCAACTCGATGGCGCTGCTGGCCGACGGCTGGCACATGAGCTCGCATGCGCTGTCCATCGGCCTGAGCGCCTTTGCCTATGCGGCCGCACGGCGCTACGCACGCGACCCGCGCTTTGCCTTCGGCACCTGGAAGATCGAAGTGCTCGGCGGCTTTGCGAGTGCGCTGGTGTTGCTGGGCATCGCGGCGCTGATGGTGGTGGGCTCGCTCGAGCGGCTGTGGTCGCCTTCGGCCATTCACTACCCCGAAGCCATCTCGGTCGCGGTGCTGGGGCTGGTGGTCAACCTGGTCTGCGCGCGGTTGCTGGGCGGGGCGCATCACCATCATCACGGGCATGACGATCACCACGCGCATGGCGACCATGGCCACGACCTGAACCTGCGTTCCGCCTACATGCACGTCGTGGCCGATGCCGCCACCTCGGTGCTGGCCATCGCGGCGCTGCTGGGCGGTTGGTTCTACGGCTGGGCCTGGCTCGATCCGGCGATGGGCATCGTCGGCGCGGTGCTGGTGGCGGTCTGGGCCAAGGGGCTGCTGAAGGAAACCGGCAAGGTGCTGCTCGACCGCGAGATGGACCACCCGGTGACGCAAGAGATCCGCGAAGGCGTCGAGACGACGCTGGCCGATTCGGAAACTTGCGTGGCCGATCTGCACGTGTGGCGCGTGGGGCGCGATGCGTACGCCTGTGCGCTCACGGTGGTGACGCATTCGATGACGCTGACGGCCGACCAGGTGCGGGCGTGCTTCTCGATGCACGAGGAAATTCGCCACTCCACGGTGGAAATCCAGCGCTGCGTCGACTAGCTCCCGCTTCTTTCTGCGGGCCGCGTGTGCCGCACGATCAGAATCTGCGCCGCGTAGTAGGTAGCCAGCACCCACAGCGACGCCAGCGGCAGCGGTGACACGAAACGGTTCGTTGCCAGCAGAGAGTCGCTCAGCATGAAGAAGCAGGCGCCCACCGCAACCCACAGCGCGGCAGGGTCTGCGCTTCGTAGCACGGCGGCCCGCCCGATGGCCTGTGCCGCCATGCAGGCGATCACGATCACATAGACGCCGACCGGCACCCGCAGGGCGACGGGCAGCCCACCTTGCCAGAGAAACGCGTACATCCCCGCGCCGATCAGCAGCGTCGCCGCGAGCACGCCGCGGCGCGGAAACAGGCCGACCCCGATGCGGAACAGCGCGATGTAGGCCAGGTGCGCCAGCAGGAAGCACACGAGCCCGGGTACGAAAAGCTTGGCCGGCCCCATCAGCAGCACGTCGCCGGCCAGCGATGCCACCAGCCCCGTCAGCAGCAGTCCGTCGAAGGTCGTTACGGCACCGGCCGCCATCGCCCGCCGCGCGGCGAAGAAGATCGCGATCGACAAAGCCAGCGGCTTGAAGACGAGGTGCAGCCAGCCGATGCCCAGCGCCGCGCTCGCCGTGGCCAGGGCCGCTGCCTCGATCAGCAGCACCTCGGTCATCGACAACCGCCCCTGCAGCACACCGCCGATGGCCCACAGGCTCGCCGTCAGCGCGGCCAGCCAGACGGCGGCCTGCGGCAGCGGCATGGTGTCGGAGAACCACAGGAAGAATATGGCCCCCGCCAGCATCAGCATGAACTGCACGCCCGCGAACCACTGCACGGCCGGGCTCACCACCGGTTCGTAGCGCGTCACCTTCGAAATGTCGAAGGCCGGTTTCGGAAATCGCGCTGCCACGTCGGCCGGCCGCCAGCCCGGCGGCTTGAACCACACGCGCAGCTTGTCGGCCCAGCTGCGTGCATGCCATGAATCCTTCGCCAGCGCCCAGTACACCTCGGCGTTGGCCCACAGCGGGTCCCAGCTGCGCAGCTCGCCGCGCGTGCCGTAGACGCAGCGTTCGTCTTCCTCGCGGAAGCTGCCGAACATCCGGTCCCACACGATCAAGATGCCGCCGTAGTTGCGGTCGAGGTACTTGTCGTTCACCGCGTGGTGCACGCGGTGGTTCGAGGGCGAGCAGAACCAGCGGTCGAACCAGCCCAGCTTGCCCACCTGCTCGGTGTGCACCCAGAACTGATAGAGCAGGTCGACCAGAGCCACCACGCCGAACACCAGCGGTGGCACGCCCGCCACCGCCATCGGCAGATAGAACACCCAGCCCAGCAGTGCGCCGCTCGATGTCTGCCGCAACGCGGTCGACAGGTTGTAGTGCTGGCTCTGGTGATGCACCACGTGCGCCGCCCACAGGAGGGCCGACTCGTGGCCCATGCGGTGCAGCCAGTAGTAGCAGAAGTCGTAGAACACCAGCGCCAGCAGCCAGCCGTACCACGTCGTCCAGAAGTCGCGCGCTGCCTCTTGCGGAAACAGCGCCACAGCCGAATACACGGCCGTGTAGATGCCGATGCGCAACAGCCCCGTGAGCACCGCGCTGATCTGGCTCAGCATGCCCAGGCCGATGCTGTTCACCGCGTCGGCGAGGCGGTAGGTGTCATGCCCCGTGCCGCGTCGTGCGCGCATGCGGCCGACCGCGAATTCGATTGCGATCAGCAGGAAGAAAACGGGAGTTGCGAGAACGATGATCTGGCCGGGGCGCATCGCGCGATTGTGGCGTTGCCGTTGGGCCACAAGTCACCGGGATGTCACGGAGGCGCCATCGTATGGTCACGTGGCGGTGGGAGCCTACCCGTCCATGCAACGCGACGACGCCTTCCTTCGTGCATGGCACGACACCGCGACCCGGGCCCTCGACCCCGAGGACGATGATCGCGTACGTCCACCCCTGCAATTCCGCACCCTCTGGATTTCCGACCTGCACCTGGGCACGCCCGGCTGCCAGGCTCGTGCGCTGCTCGACTTCCTGAAGCACACCGAGTGCGAGACCCTGTTCCTGGTCGGCGACATCATCGACGGCTGGCAGCTCAAGCGCCACTGGTACTGGCCGCAGGCGCACAACGACGTGATCCAGAAGCTGCTGCGCAAGGCGCGCAAGGGCACGCGCGTGATCTTCATTCCGGGCAACCACGACGAGTTCGCCCGCAAGTACCTGCATCACAACTTCGGCGGCATCGACGTGGCCGAAGAATGGATTCACGAGACGGCCGACGGCCGCAAGCTCTGGATCATCCATGGCGACCTGTTCGACGGCGTCATCCAGTGCGCCAAGTGGCTCGCCTACGTGGGCGATTCGCTCTACGAGTTCACGCTCAAGCTCAACCGCCACCTCAACTCGCTGCGTGCGCGCATGGGGCTGCCGTACTGGTCGCTGTCGAAGTACCTCAAGGGCAAGGTCAAGCGCGCGGTGAGCTACGTGGGCGACTTCGAAGTGGCCGTGGCCCGCGAAGCCCGCAAGCGCGGCGCACAGGGCGTGGTCTGCGGGCACATCCACCATGCCGAGATGCGCGACATCGACGGCATCCTCTACTGCAACGACGGCGACTGGGTCGAGAGCCTGACGGCACTGGCCGAGCATGCCGACGGCACGCTGGAAATCATCGACTGGGCGCAGCACATGCCCGTGCCGACGAAGGCGACGCCGCAGCGCGAAGCCGTCGCGGCCTGAGCCCATCCGAGCAGGCCGGTCAGCCCTTGCGGCCGGGGTCGTTCGTCGTATGGCCGAGTTGCTCGCGCCAAGCGTCGTAATGCCGAAGCATGCTCTTGCTCATTTCGTCCATCCATAGCCACCAGGCCAGTGCGAAATTCTCGGGGCCATCGGGCTCCGGTGACGTCTGGAAAAGGCTGGCGGGCGGTTCCGGCAGTTCGTAATCGCACAGCCGCTCGACGCTGCTGTGCGGGAAGCCGGGAATGACAGTGCTCACTGCTGTGCTCCTTCGAGGGCGGCGCGTTCTCGGGCGCCCGGAACAACTCCCGCACGCATTGGAGCAGGAACCGGGACGCCGACGTATCGGATTATCCCGAATGAAAACAAAAGACTACGGAAGGCGGTGGCTTTCGAGGCGCCATGCCGCGCGTGGCCGCGTTCGTCCGATCCGACGATGCCGCCGGGCCTCCGGGGGCCTCACACTCGGCCGGTGTTATTCCGACAGCAGGAGACGACAAACACCATGGCCTGGGCACTCACGGCGGCGGAGACCGCATTCCGCGACGAGGTTCGAGACTTCCTGGCGCGTGAGCTGACGCCCGAACTGCGTGCCGCGGGCCGGCGCTGCTCCGGTATCTTCACCGACTACGAATACGGCAACCGCTGGCACCGCGTGCTGGCAAAGCGCGGCTGGAGCGTGCCGCAGTGGCCGGTCGAGCACGGCGGCACCGGCTGGACGCCGATGCAGCACTACCTCTTCGCGGCCGAGCTTGCCGCCGCCGATGCGCCACCGCGCGCACCCATGGGGCCGGGCATGGTCGCGCCGGTGATCATCGCCTTCGGCACCGAGGCGCAGAAGCGCGCGTGGCTGCCCGGTATCCGATCGGGCGAGGACTACTGGTGCCAGGGCTACTCGGAGCCGCAGTCGGGCTCCGACCTGGCCTCGCTTCAGTGCAAGGCGGTACGCGACGGCGACCACTATGTCATCAACGGCACCAAGATCTGGACCACCCACGCGCAGTACGCCAACCGCATGTTCTGCCTTGTGCGCACCACCTCGGGCGGCAAACCGCAGCAGAGCATCAGCTTCCTGTGCTTCGACATTCCCGCGCCGGGCATCACCATCCGGCCGATCATCAGCATCTCGGGCGACCACGAGCTCAACCAGGTGTTCTTCGACGACGTGCGCGTGCCGGCCGACGGGCTCATCGGCGAGGAGAACCAGGGCTGGACCATCGCCAAGTACCTGCTGCAGCACGAGCGCGGCGGCGCATGGGCGCCCATGCTGCGCGCACGCCTGTGCCGGCTGACAACCGCGGCAGATGCAGCCTTTTCAGCTTCAGGCGGCGACGCACACGAAGCCGACGACATGGCCCTGCGCCTGGCCGAAGCCGAGTGCGCCATCGACGCCCTCGAGGCCACCGAGCTGCAATCGCTGCGCGCGCAGGCCCGCGGCGAGCAACCGGGCATCCGCCCGTCGATGGGCAAGGTGCTGGGCTCCGAGCTGCGCCAGCGGCTGACCGAGCTCGGCGTGGAAATCGCCGCCCACTACGCCGCCGCCGATCTGCCGCTGGACGACGGCCTGCAAGGCGAGCTGCCGATTCCCGAAGACGCCGTGTTCTCGATGTCGGCCTACCTCAACGACCGCGCGGCCTCCATCTACGCGGGCTCCAACGAGGTGCAACGCAACATCGTCGCGGCCCATTTGCTGGCGAACTGAGGTCCTTCCATGAGCACCCTCACCGAGCAGGACGAAACCCTCGCGATGCTGCGCGACAGCCTCGCGCGCTACCTCGACGACAACCACGGCTTCGAGCAGCGCCTGTACGCGCTGCGCAAGGCCGACGATGCGCCTCCGCCGTTCTGGCGGGGCCTGGCCAGCGAGCTCGACCTGCTGGGCGCGGCGCTGCCCGAATCGCAGGGCGGCCTCGGTGGCGGCATGGCCGCCCACCTCGCGATGATGGAAACGCTGGGCGGTGCGCTCGCTGCCGAGCCGTACCTGTCGACGATGGTGATCGGCGCGGGCCTGCTGCAGCGCCACCCCGGCGCGCAGGCCGATGCGCTGCTCAAGCGCATCGTCGCCGGGCAGGCCGTGCTTGCCTTCGCGCACGGCGAGCCGCAGAGCCGGCACGACCGCGCCGATGTGCAGACCGAACTCGCGCGCGACGGCGGCGGCTTTCGCCTGAACGGCCGTAAGGCCGTGGTGCACGCCGCGCCGTGGGCCAGCCACTTCATCGTGAGCGCGCGCAGCGGCGCCGGTCTCTCGCTGCTCGTCGTGCCCAGGGAAACAGCCGGCGTGCGCCTGCGCGCCTACCCAACCCGCGACGGCGGCCGCGCCGCCGACATCGCCTTCGACGACGTGCGCCTGCCCGCTGAAGCGCTGCTCGGCGCCGAGGGCAGCGCGCTGCCGCAGATCGAGCGGGCGCTCGACGAAGCCACGCTCGCGGTCTGCGCCGAGTCCATCGGCGTCATGCGCCGCCTGATGCGCGACACGCTCGACTACGTACGCCAGCGCAAGCAGTTCGGCGTGCCGATCTCCAGCTTCCAGGTGCTGCAGCACCGCCTGGCCGATATGCACATGGCGCTGGAGCAGGCAGCCGCGCTCACTGCGAGCGTCGGCGAGCACGTCGACACAGCCGACCACAACGAGCGCGCCCGTGCCGTGTCGTCCGCCAAGGTCGCAGCCGCCAAGGCCTGCAAAGCCGTGGGGCAGGGCGCGGTGCAGCTGCACGGCGGCATGGGCATGACGGAGGAACTGGCGGTCGGCCACTACGTGCGACGCGCCACGCTCATCGAAGGCCAGTTCGGCCCGCCCGCGTGGCATTTGCGCCGCGTGGCGAAGCTGCGCCCGGTCGCAACGTAGACATCGGGGGCTCGCATTCGTCGCTTTGGACGATGCAGCCCCGCCGCCCCCGAGCCAAGATGCCTCCACAAACAGGAGACAGACCATGGCAGGTCCATTGCAAGGCCTTCGGGTGATCGAGATGGCGGGCATCGGCCCCGGGCCCTTCTGCGCGATGCTGTTCGCCGACATGGGCGCGGAGGTGGTCCGCATCGAGCGCCCCGGCACGCGCACCGCGCCGCACGACATCCTCGCGCGCGGGCGCAGCACGCTGCAGGTCGACCTGCGCGCGGAAGGCGCGGCGCAATCCGTGCTCGACGCCATCGCCAAGGCCGACGTGCTCATCGAAGGCTTCCGTCCCGGGGTGATGGAGCGCCTGGGCCTCGGCCCCGCCGAATGCCATGCGCGCAACCCGCGCCTGGTCTATGGCCGCATGACAGGCTGGGGCCAGCACGGCCCGCTGGCGCATGCGGCAGGCCATGACATCAACTACATCGCCATCAGCGGCGCGCTGCACGCCATCGGCCGCGCGGGCGAGCCGCCGGTGCCGCCGCTCAACTACGTGGGCGACTTCGGCGGCGGCGCGATGCTGCTGGCCTTCGGCATCCTCGCCGCACTGCACGAGGCGAAGAACTCCGGTCAGGGCCAGGTGGTCGATGCCGCCATGACCGACGGCGCGGCGCTGTTGTCGGCCATGATGTACGGCTTCAAGTCGGCCGGCCAATGGAGCAACCAGCGCGGCGAGAACATGCTCGACGGCGGCGCGCACTTCTACGACACCTACGCGTGTGCCGACGGCAAGTACGTGGCCGTGGGTGCCATCGAGCCACAGTTCTACGCGCTCATGCGCGAGCGCTGCGGCATCGCCGACGACACCGCCTTCGACGCGCAGATGGACGCCGACCGCTGGCCGCTGCTCAAGCTGCGCATGGCCGACGTGTTCCGCACCCGCACGCGCGACGAGTGGTGCGTGCTGCTCGAAGGCAGCGACGCCTGCTTCGCGCCCGTGCTCGACTGGGACGAGGCCCCGGAGCATCCGCACAACGTGGCGCGCGGCACCTTCGCCAACGTGGGCGGCGTGGTGCAGCCCGCGCCCGCGCCGCGCTTCAGCCGCACCGCGTCCGTGGTGCCACAGGCCACGGCGCGCGATGACGGCTCCACCGTGCTGCGCCGCTGGGGCATGGCGGCCGATGCCATCGCACCCCTGTGCGGCGCCTGAAGGAGCCCCGCATGTTCCTCACCCAACCCCTGCTCAAAGGCCGCCGCGAAAACGCCCGGGCCACCGCCGTGGTCTGCGGCAACACGCGCCTGGACTTCGGCGCCTTCACCGACCGCGTCGCGCGCCTGGGCGCCGTGCTGAAGCAGCTCGGCATGGCGCGTGGCGACCGCGTCGGCATGATGAGCCTCAACTCGCACCGCTTCGTCGAATACTTCTTCGGCACCTGGTGGGGCGGCGGCGTCATCAACCCGGTCAACATCCGCTGGAATCCGAAGGAGGTCGCGTACTCGCTCGACGACTGCGACACCCGCATCCTGCTGGTCGACGACCTCTTCGCGCCCATGGTGCCCGCGCTGCGCCAGCTGTCGAAGTCGCTGCGCACCGTGGTGTATTGCGGCGACGGTGCCGTGCCCGAGGGCATGGCCGGCTACGAGGCGCTGCTGGCGCAAGCGCAGCCCATCGACGACGCACCGCACAGCGGCGACGAGCTCGCGGCCATCATGTACACGGGCGGCACCACTGGCCAGCCCAAGGGCGTGATGCTCACGCACGGCAGCCTGTGCATCAATGCGCTGGGCACGGTGGCGGCATTGCCGCGCGACACGCACGACGCGGCCGCCATCGTCGCGGCGCCCATGTTCCACGTGGCCGGCTGCGGCGTGGCGTTGCAGAGCCTGCTGCGGCAGATGCCGGTGCACGTGGTGCCGATGTTCGACGAACTGGCCGTGCTGCAGACCCTGCAGTCGGCGCGCATCACAGAGATGTTCCTGGTGCCGACCATGATCAAGCGCGTGATCGAGCATCCACGCTTCGCCGAGTTCGACCTAACGAGCCTGCGCCTGCTGTCGTACGGCGCGGCGCCCATCGACGCGGCATTGCTCGACCAGGCCATGCGCGCCTTTCCGGGCACCGCGTTCGCGCAGGTGTACGGCATGACCGAGCTGTCGCCCGTCGTCACCGCGCTGCCGCCGCACTGCCACCTGCCCGGGACCGACCGCGAGCGCCTGCTGCGCTCGGCGGGCACGCCGATCTCCATTGCCGAAGTGCGCATCGTCGACGGCGAAGACAACGAGCTGCCCCACGGCCAGGTCGGCGAGATCGTCGCGCGCGGCCCCATGGTCATGAAGGGCTACTGGAACAAGCCCGAGCAGACCGAGGCCGCGCTGCGCGGCGGCTGGATGCACACCGGCGACGGCGGCTACATGGACGAGCAGGGCTTCGTGTACGTGGTCGACCGCATGAAGGACATGATCGTGAGCGGCGGCGAGAACGTGTATTCGGCCGAGGTCGAGAACGCCATCGCGCAGATGCCGCAAGTGCTGATGTCCGCCGTGATCGGCGTGCCCGACGACAAGTGGGGCGAGCGCGTGCATGCGGTGATCGTGCGGCGCGAAGGCATGGCGCTGGAGGCAGAGGCAGTCATCGCCCACTGCCGCGAGCAGATCGCCAGCTACAAGTGCCCGCGCAGCGTGGAGTTCCGCGACGCGCTGCCGCTCTCGGCGGCCGGCAAGCTGCAGAAGTTCCAGCTGCGCGAACCCTTCTGGGCCGGCAGGGAGCGCCGCGTCGGCTGAGCCCCGCCAAGACCGCAAGACAACAAACCAAGGAAGACAACATGTCCATCGATTTCCGCCGCTCCTGGAGCGACGAAGACCTGGAGCTGTACCGCGACAACGTGGTGCGCTTCGTCGAGACCGAAGTGCTCCCGCACGACGAGGAAGCTCGCAAGCGCGGCCACGTGGGGCACGAGGTGTGGCGCAAGGCCGGCGCCCTGGGCCTGCTGTGCGCCGACATTCCCGAGGAATACGGCGGCGCGGGCGGCGACTTCCGCCATGAGGCCGTGGTCTACGAGGAGATGTCGCGCCGCGCGCTCACCGGTATGGCCACATCGGTGCACGCCATCGTGGCGCATTACTTCCTCAACCACGGCACCGAGGCGCAGAAGCTCCACTACCTGCCGCGCATGGCGCGCGGCGAGCTGGTGGGCGCCATCGCCATGACCGAGCCCGGCGCGGGCTCCGACCTGCAGGGCGTGCGCACCCGCGCCGAGAAAACGAAGGATGGTAAGGACGGCGGCTACCTCATCAACGGCTCCAAGACCTTCATCACCAACGGCTTTCTCGCCGGCGTGGTGCTGGTGGTGGCCAAGACCGACCCGACGCAGGGCGCCAAGGGCACGTCGATCCTCATCGTCGAGACCGAGGGCTGCAAGGGCTTTCGAGTGGGCCGCGTGCTCGACAAGATCGGCATGAAGGCGCAGGACACCTCCGAGCTTTTCTTCGACGACGTGCGCGTGTCCGCCGATGCTCTGCTGGGCGGCGTGGAAGGGCAGGGCTTTTTCCAGCTCATGAGCGACCTGCCTTACGAGCGCACCATCATCGGCCTGAGCGCGCTGGCCACCATGGAAGGCGCCTACCAGGCCACGCTCGACTACGTGCGCGACCGCAAGGCCTTCGGCAAGCCGATCGTCGAGTTCCAGAACACCAGGTTCAAGCTGGCCGAGATCGCCACGCAGATCAAGGTGGGCCGCGCCTTCATCGACCGCTGCGTGGAAGATCTCGTGGCCGGCAAGCTCGACACCGCCACCGCCTCGATGGCCAAGCTCTGGGGCTCGGAGGCGCAGGGCCGCGTGATCGACGAGTGCCTGCAGTTGTTCGGCGGCTACGGCTTCATGAACGAGTACATGGTGGCGCGCATGTACGCCGACGCCCGGGTGCAGCGCATCTACGGCGGCACCAACGAGATCATGAAGGAAGTGATCGCCAGGGCGCTTTGAGCCGCAGCGTGTTCAGTCAGGACAGCCGCCGGATCTCCGCCCGTGCAATCTCGCGGTGGGGGTACGACGGCGAGAGGCCGATGAACTGGGTGTATTTCTCGCGCGCCGCGTCGGTGTGGCCCGCGTCTTCCAGCTCCAGCGCCTCCAGCGTGAACTGGGTGAAGAGCCGGTTGGCATCGTTCTCGCGCGCCGACGCGGCCAGCGACTTGGGCTGCAGTTCGGGTTGCGCGGCGTAGATCTGCCGCTGCACTTCGATCACTTCGATCAGCGCGCGGCCGATGCGCTGGATGTTCTCGTCCACGGGGTCGAGGCCGGTGGCCCGTACATCCGCAGCGGCCTGGTCCAGCAGATGCGAGGCCACGCGCAGCAACTGGTGGAGCTGTTTGTGCGTCGTCATGGGTGGGCCGCTCCGCGCACGCAGCAGCTTTCGGGCTTCGCCGCTTCGGCGAAGCCGGTTTCGTGCAGGGCCCTCATCCGTTGTTCCGCTTGGCGCTGGATGCCGCCGTCCGCGCGCGCGGCTTGCGCTGCGAGACTGGCTGGGCCGCGGCTTCTTCCTCGGCACGCAGTTTGTCGGCGAGCTGGCTTGCCCGCTCGGCGATGGCCAGGCTCTTGGCCATTTCGGCGCCGTGCACCTTCACCGAGAACGCCTTGCTCACGCTGCCCTTGCCCGTGGTGTAGGTAATGGCCAGCCAGTAGCCGGGATGGCTGGGGTTGGGCGTCTTGAAGTGAACGCCGCTCACGCCGCTGGTGTTGTTGCGCCGGGTGATTTCCGATTTGGAGCGCTTGGCCGTGCGCGGCCCGGGCGGATGGGCCGACAGCCCCATGCGGATCGCCTCTTCGGCCGGATGAATGCGCGCCAGCCCCGTCATGCGCTTGAGCTGCTGCGCGCGCTCCTGGATCGCCAGCGCCTGCGCGTCGTCGCCCAGGTCCGCGACAGAGAAGTCGGTGCGAAGAATTTCGTCGGGCGCGATGTAGGTCTTGGCCATCCACGCCCGCACACGGCCGCCCGGCGCGAGATGGTGGAACACGCCCG
The DNA here is from genome assembly GCF_049913215.1 of Variovorax sp. R-27. NCBI lineage: Bacteria > Pseudomonadati > Pseudomonadota > Betaproteobacteria > Burkholderiales > Comamonadaceae > Variovorax > Variovorax sp. R-27. The sequence goes on along the minus strand of NZ_CP183984.1, from coordinate 6,071,055 downwards.
TCACGCCGGTGCTGTTGTTGGTGCGGTGTTTTTCGGCCCGCTCGCGGCGCGCCTGCGGCGGCACGCTGCGCACGATGAAGTCGCGCCAGTCCTGCGCGTGGAGCAGGGCCTGTTCCGCGCCGCCGTAGCTGGCCTTGCCGAACAGCCTGTGATGGCGAACGCCATTGCGAACTATGGAAACCTCGAAACCCCAGGACCTGGAGTAGATGCCGTACATGGCTGCCGGGTTGGGGATACCTTTGGGCATTCTCGACGTGATGCTGCTGCTTTTGCACTCAGTTTTGCTGAGTCTGATGGGCTCCCCGATTCGCTCGTCGCTCATCGGCGCGCGCATTTCGCAGCTATTTTGGCCCAAGCGCCATGACGATTCCGCGGAAGCGGTCATGCCCGGGACAACGCGGGGCATAGCGCCGGGGATGAGGCGTGCGTTTTCGCCGGCCCTTTCACTGCTGCGGCCTTGCCTCGGCGGTGGCCAGGCCGTGCTGCCGAGCGCCTTGCTGGGCGCCCTGCCGGAAGGGAATGGTGAGCGGGTCGTTGGCGGGGGCGGTGTTCGACATCAGCTTCTGCTCGAGCTGGCGCTCGCGCTCCTCGATGGCCAGCAGCTTGGCCTTCTCTGGCCCGTGCTCCTTGATGGAGAAGGCCTTGCTCACGCTGCCCTTGCCCGCGGTGTAGGTGATGGCGAGCCAGTAGCCTGGGTGGCCCGGGTTGGGCGCCTTGAAATGCACGCCGCTCACGCCGCTGGAATTGGTGCTGCGCCTTATCTCGGACTTCGAGCGCTTGGGCGCCAGCAGTTCGGAGTGGGTGGCCGGCGGGCTCTTGCGGATCGTTTCCTCGGCCGGATGCAGCTTCGCCAGCCCGGCCATGCGCTCCAGCTGCCGCTCACGCTCCTCGATGGCCAGCGCCTGCGCGGCCTCGCCCACCAGGTTCACGGGAAAGTCGGTGCGCAGGATCTCGTCCTGCCCGATATAGGTCTTGGCGACCCAGGCGCGCACCCTGCCGCCCGAGGCGACCTGGCAGAACACGCCGGACACGCCGGTGGTGTTGTTGATCCGCAGCTTCTCGGCCCGGGTGCGCCGAGGCACCGGCGGCACGCTGCGCACCACGCCGTCGCGCCAGTTCTGTGCCTGCAGCAGCGCCTGCTCCTCGCCGCCGTAGCTGGCGCGGCCGAACTGCTTGTAGTAGCGCGTGCCATTGCGCACGATCGACACCTCGAAGCCCCAGGCACGAGGGTAGATGCCATACATGGCGGCGGGGTTAGGAATACCTTTGGGCATGGTGGCTCCGTCTTGCGTCGCTCTCTGTTGCTTGCGGTACCGCAGCGTTCGGAAGGCGCGGTTCCTGAGAGGGATGCTAGGGATTGCGAGGCGGCCGGGGTATCACCGGAATCCGTAGTAATCGTGACTGTCGAAGTCACCATTGAAGAACTAAGTTCTACATCGGGGCCGGGCAGGCTGCTACCTGATCACCCCGAGCCTGCGTGCAATGGCCACGGCCTGCGTCCGGCTCTTCGCGTCCAGCTTCATGTTGATGTTGCGCAGGTGCGTGCGCACCGTGCTGTCCGACACGAACAGCTTCTCCGCCATTGCGTTGTTCGAATAGCCCTCGGCCAGCAACTGCAGCACGCGGATTTCCTTGCGCGTCAGCGGCTCCTTCATGGCGTTGTCACCGGCCGGCGCTTCCGCTTCGCCTGTTGCCGCCGGTCCCACGGCTTGCAGCAGCCGCTGCAGATGGTCCGCCAGGATCGGGTCGTTGGTGCTGCCGCTGCGCGCGCCCTCATGCTGCGCTGCCGCATACCGATGCACCAGCATTCCCACGGCCGGCCCCTCGTCGAGGATCAGCCGCATGAACCCTTCCTGGCTTGCCGTCTGCAGCACTTCGCCGAATTCGTCGACGGCGGCGGCCACATCGCCCACGCGCTGCAGCGCCAGCGCGCGCAGCACCTTGAGCTTGAGCACGCGCCGGTTGCGGGCCGAGGCCAGCGCGGCATGCAACTCTGCGTCGAGCACGCCCAGCGCGCCGCGTGCGTCGCCGAAGGTGATCTCCCAGCGTGCCTTCGCCAGCGCGAGGTAGTCGAGGTCGTGCGCCGGCAGGCGTTGCCGCTGCTCGCGCTCCCACAGCGCGGGGTCGTCGGCGCGCAGCAGTTCGTCGTGCGATGCGGGCCCGTTGCCCTGCAGCAGCAGCATGCGCGAGCGCTCCAGCTTGGCACCCGCCACCACGCGCGGCAACTGCCGGTGGTGGCCCAGGTATTCGAGCTCGGTCAGCGCCTGGAAGGCCGCGTCGATGTCGCCTGCATGGAACGCGAGCCGCGAGCGCATCACGTGGCTCAGGATCATGTGGTCGGGCAGGCCCACGTCGCGCGCCAGCGGCAGGTACACGTTCAGCAGGTGCTCGGCCTGCACGAGCTGGTTGGTCTCGTACACGGCGCCCGCGTACAGCACGCCGGCCCATGCATTGCCGTGGCTGTGGTTGTACGACACCGCATGCGTCGAATCGACCGCCATGCGCAGCCGCGCGGTGGCCTGCCGCAGGCGGCCTTCGTGCAGGTCGAACAGGCCGGCCAGCGACTCGGTATACATGCGGTTGAAGGTGCTGTTGCCCTGCTCGCGCCGAGCCACGTCGAGCAGGCGCCGGGCCTCCTGCTGGTCGCCGCGCACGGCCAGGATGTGGGACATGGCGTTGAGCAGCACGCTGTCGGCAAAGGCCAGGCCGGTCGGCAGGCGCGCCAGGCTCGGCCGGCCGGCCTCGTAGGCCTCGTCGTGCCGGTCCTGCATGGCCAGCAGCAGGGGCACTAGCGTGTGGGCGCTGGCGCGCACTTCGGCAATGGGGCTGTCCAGGCAACCCGACTGCTCCAGCTGCCGCATCGCGTCCCACGGGCCGTGCGTGAAGCAGGTGGCCCACAGCGAGATGGGCTGCAGGAACGGGTGTTCGCGCAGCTGATGTTCGGGTATGGCCGAGAACCAGCGCGCCAGCATGCGCATGCGACCCTGTTCGAGGAACTGCGCCGCGTAGCTGTCGAGCAGGGTCAGCGCATACGGATGGTCGCCGCCCTCGATGGCGTGGTCGATGGCGGGCACGGGGCGGTCGTGCGCTTCGTACCAGCCCGCTGCTGCGAGGTGCAGGCGCTCCAGCTCGCCGGGTTGCTCGCGCGCCAGCTGCGCGCGCAGGAAGTCGGCAAACAGGCTGTGATAGCGCCACGCATCGCCATCGCCGCTCACGGGCGTGACGAACAGGTTCGACGCGGCCAGCCGTTCGAGAATGGCTGCGCAGTCCACGCGCGGGCACAGCGCCTGGCACACCGATGCGTCGAGCTGCCGCAGGATGCTGGTGCGCAGCAGGAAGTCGCGTATCTCCTGCGGCTGGTGGGCGAGCACGTCTTCGGCCAGGTAGTCGGCCACGGCGCGGTCTGAGCCTGAAAAGCGTTCGACAAAACCGCTCGTGGTGCCATGCCGCTCCAGCGCCATCGACGCGAGCCAGATCGCGGCCACCCAGCCTTCGGTCTTGCGGTACAGCTGCGACAGCATGTCGGCCGGCAACGCCTGGGTTGCCTGCGCCTGGCGCAGGCTGAAGAAGGCGCTGGTTTCTTCGAGGCTGAAGCGCAGGCGGTCGGTGTCGATCTCCATCAGCTGGCCGCGCGCGCGCAGCCGCCCCAGGCCCAGGTCGGGCAGGCTGCGCGAGCCGATCACGATCTGCCCGCGTCGCGGCAGGTGCTCGATGATCTCGCGCACCAGCCCCAGCACGGCCGGCTCCTGCACTCTTTCGAAGTCGTCGAGAAACAGCGTGAAGGGCGAGTCGTGGGCGGCCAGCGCAGCCACGGCATCGAAGGGTGCATTGGCGAGCGGCTCTTCCACACCCAGGCGCTGCACGGCCTCGGCCAGGCATGCGAGAAAGCGCGAGACGTCGTTGTCGGCGCGGTCCAGCGTGAGCCACGCGGTGGCAATGCCCTGCGCCTCCATGCGCTCGCGGATCTGCGCCATGGCCGTCGTCTTGCCGAAACCGGCCGGCGCCCGCACGAGCACCAGCTTCACGGCTGCCGAGGCGATCTCCTCGCTGATCGCGGTGCGCAGCACCTGCGTGGCGACGAAGGCCGGGGGGTTGAGCTTGGTTTCGAGAATCCGGGGTGTGGGGGACTGCATGCGGTGCTGCTGAAATCCCGTCGTTTCCGACGATGTGTGCGGCTGATTCTGCTTCCTAAACTGGCTGTGGACAAACCCGTCAAGACACCTCAAGGACACCAGCAGATGCAACTCGATTCCAGCATTGCAGCCGTCGTCACCGGCGGCGCCTCGGGGCTCGGCGCCGCCACCGCGCGCCGCCTTGCCAGCCACGGCGTGAAGGTCGCGCTGTTCGATCTCAACGCCGAGCAGGGCGAAGCCTTGGCCAAAGAGCTGGGCGGCGTCTTCTGCAAGGTCGACGTCACATCCGAAGAACAGGTCGATGCGGCGTTCGCCAAAGCGCGCGCGGCGCACGGGCAGGAGCGCGTGCTCGTCAACTGCGCCGGCACCGGCAATGCGGTGAAGACCGCGAGCCGCGACAAGGCCACCGGCGAGATCAAGCACTTTCCGCTCGCGAATTTCGACCGCATCATCCAGATCAACCTGGTCGGCACCTTCCGCTGCATTGCCAAGTCGGCGGCCGGCATGCTCACGCTCGACATGCTGCAGGACGGCGAGCGCGGCGCCATCGTCAACACCGCCTCGGTGGCCGCGCAGGACGGCCAGATGGGGCAGGCCGCCTACACCGCGTCGAAGGCCGGCATCGTCGGCATGACGCTGCCGATTGCGCGCGACCTCATGAGCGAGGGCATCCGCGTGAACACCATCCTGCCGGGCATCTTCGACACGCCGCTGCTGCAGGGCGCACCCGACAACGTGAAGGCCGCGCTGGCGGCGTCGGTGCCGTTTCCGAAGCGGCTGGGCAACCCCGCGGAGTACGCGACGCTGGCGGAGCTGATGATCACCAACGGGTATTTCAACGGCGAAAGCGTGAGGCTCGACGGCGCTATCCGCATGGCGCCGCGCTGAGCGGTTCGACCCTCCGCACGCTCGCGCACGGACATACCTCTTATGGGGGATGTGCAGGCGCGCACCTTCCGATTGAATTCGCAGCCAGAGGCAGCATGGCCGGGCGATGCATCGGCCGTACCAGGTGCCACTGGAGGGGAATTCGATGAGCGCTATCGACGAAGAGGTGACCAGGCGACGCGACGCGCTGGGCGATCCCGCTTTGACAGGTTCGACCCGGAAGTGGGGGCTTGCGCTTTCGGGCGGTGGCATCCGCAGCGCAACTTTCTGCCTCGGCGTCTTCAGCGCGCTCGCGCGGCGAGGGGCGCTGCTGCGCTTCGACCTGATGTCCTCGGTGTCGGGCGGCGGCTATGCAGCCTCCATGCTCGGGCGGCTCTTCAGCAGGGCGCGCAATCGCGCGGATCTCGATCGCATCCAGGACGAAGTCGGCAAGGCAGGGTCGAGCTGGTTCATCTGGTGGCTGCGCGCCAACGGTCGCTACCTGATTCCGCGCGGGCCGCTCGACCGCACCTTCGCGGTGGCGCTGTACCTGCGCAATCTGCTCGGCGTGCACGTGGAACTGGGCCTGGTGTCCGTGCTGGCGGGGCTCGCGCTTGCAGCGCTGAATCTGGTGGCCTGGTGGGGCATGGCGGAAGTGGGGTACCTGCCCGGCATCGCGGGCTACTTCCAGTGGCTGGCCGAGTGGCTGCCGTCGTGGACCCCGGTGGTCTGGCTGGCGCTGCCGGTGGTCGGAGTGTTCGTGCTGGTCCATGCGTCGGCTTATTGGGCCGTGCCGTGGGTGGAGGCCACGCGCCAGCAAGGCGGCGTCTGGAGGATCTGCCTGGCCGTGCTGGTCGCGAGTGCCCTGCTGCTCGGGCTGGGCCTGACATTCGGAGATGTCCGCAGCGAGACCGGCGACGATCTCAGGAACTTTCTCTGGAGCGGTTTCGGCGTGCTGATCGCCGTCTGGTTCTTTGCCGTGCGCCTGGCGGACGGCGTGTTGACGGAGTCCGAAGACCGCGGCACGCACCAGCCGCAGTCCGACAAGGCGCGCAACCTCCTGACGAACAAGCTCGCCTTCAGTTTTCGCGTGCTGATCGTCGTGCTGGCGGTCGGTCTGGCCGATCGGCTCGCATGGCATGTGGCGTTCCAGCAGATCGGGCTGGCGAGTGCGGGCATTTATCTCGCGATGGCAGCGGCAGTGTTGCGTGCGGTGCTGCCGCTGGCGTCGAACCTGGTGCCGGGGCGGTCGACGTCGAAGGCCCTCATGGCCATTGCGCATCTGCTGGGCTATTTGCTGGCCTTCCTGCTGTTCGCGTGGTGGGTGTCGCTGGTGTACAAGGCCGTGCTGGGCGGGCTGTTCGTGCCGCGCCAGGACCTGGCTTTTTCCGATGCATGGCACATCTGGGGGCTGCTGCTGGTGCCGGTCGTGAGCTATCTCTGGTGCACGGGCAAGACGCCGGCGTTCCTGAACCTCTCGTCGCTGCATGCCTTCTACCGGGCACGGCTGATCCGCAGCTATCTGGGTGCGGCCAACGCGCAGCGTTTCGGCCAACCTTCGGCGCAGGGCGCGTACGGGGTTCTGGGGGCGTTGGACTCCGTGCCGGCCGTGTTCCCGCCAAACCTGGACACCGCTTCGGTCAACACGATCGTTGCGGACGATGACGCCGATCTTGCGCACTACAAGCCGCAGGCCCCTGGAGGACCGGTCCACCTGCTCAATGTGTGCCTCAACCAGACCAAGGACCCGAGGGGGCAGCTCTTCAACCAGGACCGCCGCGGCCTGTCGTTGACCGTGGCATCGGGCGGCTTCATGCGGGTGGGGCAGGAAGAGTGGAAAGAGCTGAAAGGCAGCGACACGCCGATGACGCTCGGCAGCTGGATGGCGGTGTCGGGTGCCGCTGTGGCACCGGGCCTGGGCAAGCTCACGCGCGGCGGGGTGGCTGCACTGCTCGTGTTCGCGGGCGTGCGGCTGGGCTACTGGTGGCGCCAGCCGGAGAAAGACAAGAAGCATTGGTCGGATTTCCTGACCAAGTCGTGGGGCCTGATGCGCGAGACGCTGGCGATCTTCGAGGGCAAGGAGGGCCGCGACTGGTTCATGACCGATGGCGGGCATTTCGAGAACACCGGCGCCTACGCGTTGCTCTCGGAACGCGCGGAAGTCATCGTCGTGGTGGATTGCGGAGCCGACCCCGACTACACCTTCGGCGATGTCGAAAACCTGGTGCGCAAGGCACGCATCGACTTGCAGGCCGACATCGAGTTCCTGCGGCCCCGGCGGGCATTGCCGGGCGAGGTTCCGCGCGGGCTGGCGTCGGAGCCCCCGGGCTTCTACGGTGCGCTGCACGCATTCGGCTCGCTGCAGGAGCTGGCCTCGAACGCGAGCAATGCCTGCCTGGCGGTGGCCCGGATCAATTACTCCGACAGGGACGGGGTTGTGGAGGTGGGGCCGAAGCTGAAGCGGGAGCGCGGAATCCTGCTGATCGTCAAGCCGAACATGTGCAAGGGCCTGCCCATCGATCTTCAGAACTTCAAGCGGGCAGCGCCAACCTTTCCCCAGGAAACGACCGCCGACCAGTTCTTCTCGGAAGCGCAATGGGAGAGCTACTTCCGGCTCGGGCAGGTCCTGGCGCAGGACCTGAGCCCGGCATTCATCGAGGCTCTGCGCGCGGACTGCGTCAAGAACGAGCCGGTGCATTTCGTGCCGGACGACTGCTCGGTGGCCCTGTCGGGCGCTGCGCTGAACGGCGACGAGAAAGCGGCGCGCGGGCGCATCATCGGCAGCGTGGGCGCAACGGCGGTGGGTGCGTCGATCGGGCTGGGCGCGGCGGCGACGCTGGGGGTGTCCGCCTGGCAGGCGATCGACAGTGTGAAGGTGGGGAGCGCCAGCCGCGTGGACAGGGAGCGCAAGGCGCTCGATGAACTGAGCGATCTCTGGAGCAAGCTGCCTGCGGCTCTTCCTGCGAATGCCAGGCCGACGCAGGTCGCCCCCCAGCTCGAGGCGCTGGCCAGCGAGCTTCTCAAGACCGCAGACACGCTGTGCCCGGCTGGCGAGGTGGACTGGTTCAAGCGCTCCGAGCTGGCCAGGCGCATCTACGCCGACACCCTCAGCGAGTGCCGCAAGGTGGTGCCCTATGTCTTTTCTCGCGCTTGCAAGGGGCTTGTGGAGGCAGAGCATCCGGAGGCGCAGAGCAGGCTTGCCGTCTGCCTCAAGCAGGAGCCGGGCAAGACCTCCAAGGAGCCGCTGCCGCGCTATTGGGGCTATGACTATTCGGCCGTGGCGCCGCTCGATGGCATGCACCTTTGCAGTCCATTCCGCGCCGAATTGCTTAAAGCCCGCAATCGGTATCTGGCTGATTACGGAGAGGCCGACGATCAAAGCGCTTCGCTGTCCGGGAAGGATGCAGGAGCGCCGGAGTCGAACGACCTTGGCGCGCGACGCGCATGTCCCAAGGTAGAGGCGACGCCAGCCGGGGCCCCGCCGCCGGCGGTTTCTCCTGCCGCGATTCCACCAGCACCAGCTGCGTCGTCGCCCGCATCTGCCGCATCGTCGCCTTCTGTTGCACCACCAGCGCCAGTCGCTCCCGCTGCGACGCCTCGCAGCGAGGCCGCGAGGAGCGAGTCCTGCAAGGGCGAGAGGGTCTACATCCAGATTTACGACGGCAGCCAGAGAGACAGCGTACGTACCTATCGTGAGCGTTGGCAGCAAATAGGCGCCAGCGTGCCGCCGATCGAAGACGTCACGGAGTCGGCGCGCAAGAACAGCCTCCCGCCGCCGAGGCAGGTGAGCCAGCCCACGGTGCGCTATCACGACAAGGCGTCGATCGGTTGTGCCTACGCGCTGCTTCGCGAGGTGGGCTATCCCAATTGGCTCGTGGAGCAGCTGTCCCCCCGACTCAAGCCGAGCAATCGCACCGTCGAGGTCTGGATTCCGACCTCGGCATCACTTCCCGCGAAGTAGGGGACGGAAAGCGGGAGTCCAAAATCGTCCGTTCCGACGACGCTGCGCCGCGGCACGGGGCCAACAATTCTCCAAACCCCAGACCCCATTGGAGAACTCCCCATGCCCGAAGCATTCATCGTCGCCGCCGCACGCACCGCCGGAGGCCGCCGCAACGGCCGCCTTGCCGGCTGGCACCCGGCCGACCTCGCCGCGCAGGTGCTCAACGCCCTGGTGGAGCGCACCGACGCCGACCCCGCACTGGTCGAAGACGTCATCATGGGCTGCGTCGACCAGGCCGGCGAGCAGTCTTCCAACATCGCGCGCAACGCGGTGCTGGCGTCGAAGCTGCCCGAATCTGTGCCGGCCACTTCGGTCGATCGGCAGTGCGGCTCGTCGCAGCAGGCGCTGCATTTCGCGGCGCAGGCCGTGATGTCGGGCAGCATGGACATCGTCATCGCCGCCGGCGTGGAAAGCATGACGCGCGTGCCGATGGGCATGCCCAGCACGCTGCCGCTGAAGAACGGCCTGGGCTTCTACGTGAGCCCGCTCATGGCACAACGCTACCCCGACATCCAGTTCAGCCAGTTCACCGGCGCCGAGATGATCGCCAGGAACTACGGCATCGAGAAAGACGAGCTCGACCGCTACGCATTCGAAAGCCACAGGCGCGCCATTGCCGCCACCCAGGCCGGCCTTTTCGAGCGCGAGATCGTGCCGATTGCGGTGCGCATGGCCGACGGCACCGAGCCCGGCGAGCTGCACACCACCGATGAGGGCATCCGCTATGACGCCACGCTGGAGAGCATTGCGGCCGTCAAGCTCATTGCCGAAGGCGGGCGCTGCACCGCCGCCACCGCCAGCCAGATCTGCGACGGCGCGAGCGGCCTGATGGTGGTGAACGAGCGCGGCCTGAAGACGCTGGGCGTGAAGCCGCTCGCGCGCATCCACCACATGAGCGTGATGGGGCACGACCCGGTGATCATGCTGGAGGCACCGCTGCCCGCCACGCAGCGCGCGCTGAAGAAGGCGGGCATGAAGATCGAGGACATCGACCTGTACGAAGTCAACGAGGCCTTCGCACCGGTGCCGCTGGCCTGGCTGCAGGCGCTGGGCGCCGACCCGGCCCGGCTGAACGTGAACGGCGGCGCGATCGCGCTGGGCCATCCGCTGGGCGCCTCGGGCACCAAGCTGATGACCACGCTGGTCCACGCGCTCGGCCAGCGCGGCAAGCGCTACGGCCTGCAGACCATGTGCGAAGGCGGCGGCATGGCCAACGTGACCATCGTCGAGCGGCTCTGAGCGCGGCGCGCCTGCGCTGCGGGGCGCCCGGATCGGCGATGCCAACATAATCGGGCCCCATGGGCGCCCTGCCAGCCATCCTCGATCCCCGCTCCGTCATCATTCTTGCGGGGCTCATGGGCGTTGTGATGGCGCTGGTTGTGTTCTTCATGCGGCGCAGCTACCCGGCCACCATCCAGGGGCTGGACGAGTGGTCCCAGGCGCCGCTCATGGCATTCGTGAGCACCATGCTGTTTGCGGCGCGCGGCTTCTTTCCGGACTTCCTCACGATCGTCGTCGCCAACTTCGTGCTGTACCAGGCCTGCATCCTGTACTACGCGGGCAGCCAGAAGTTCCTGCTCGGGCGCCGCGACACCCGGGGCTGGACGGTGCTCAACGGCTGCCTGGCGCTGGCCATGTTCTGGTTCAGCAGCGTGAAGCCCGACTTCGAGACCCGCCTGCTGCTCATTACCCTGGCGGTGTCGGCGCTGTTCTTCTTCCACGCCCAGCTGTACATGCGCCACGAGGGCCGGGTGTTCGGCAAGCGGCTGATGATCGGGCTGCTGCTGGCGCAGGCGCTGGTGGCCGGCCTGCGCTTCTTGTCGGTGGTGGCGGGGCTGGCTGGCAGCAGCCTGATGGACGGCACCTGGATCCAGTCGCTCTACATCAGCATGTACTCGTTCACCGTGCTGCTGCTGTCCATCGCCGTCATCCTCATGGCCACCGACCGGGTGCACACCGAGTTCGAATACCTGGCCACGCGCGACCCGCTCACCGGCGCGCTCAACCGGCGCGCGGTGCTGGACGCCTGCGGCGCCGTGTTCGCCTCGGGCCGCCGGCGCATGGCGCTGCTGATGGTGGACCTGGACCACTTCAAGGACATCAACGACCGCTTCGGCCACCAGATGGGCGACGCGGTACTGCGCGAGGCCGTCGGCCGCATGCAGCGCGCCATCGGCGACAAGGGCCTGCTCGGGCGCTACGGCGGCGAAGAATTCGTGGTGCTGCTGCCCGATGTGGGCAAGGCCGAGGCGATGGATATCGCCGCGCGCCTCAAGCAGAACATCGACGAACCGTTCCCGGCCGATTCGCCGATGGCTGCCGTCGGCTCGATGGCGGTGAGCATAGGCGTGGCGGCCAGCGAGAGCGGCACGGGCAGCATTGGCGTTGACGACGTGCTGGCGCTGGCTGATGCTGCGCTGTATCGCGCGAAGGCGATGGGGCGGGATCAGGTGATTGCGGCTGCCTGAGGGTTGTTGTCAGCGCCGCACCGCACCGCTGGCCAGCACGATCCCCGGCACCACCAGCGCCAGGGCCAGCAGCACCGCACCGGTGATCGGTTCGTTCATCCAGGCCGCCGCGCCCAGCGTGGTCAGCACTGGCACCAGCGCCGCCGAGAGCGACGCGCGCGGCGCGCCGAGCCGTGCGACGGCCACCATGTAGACCACCAGCCCAAGCACTCCTGCACCCACACCTTGCGTCGTGGCCTGCAGCGCGACATCGGGCCATGGCACGCTGAGCAGTCGCGGTGCACCGACGATCAGCATCACAGGCAACAGCATCAGCGCCGACCACCCGTTCACGAACGCCGCGCCTTGCCACGGCGTGAGCCCGCAGTGCGCGAACGCGAGCGAGTGCACGGCCCACAGCATGGCCGCCGCAAGAAAGAGCAGATCGCCGCGCCAGTCGAGCGAGCCGCCGCGAAAGCTCCCCGCAGCGAACAGTGCCATGCCGATGGCAATGCAGGCCAGCCCGACAAGCCTGAGGCCCTCGACCTTCTGCCTCTTGTGAAGCCATGCGCCGATGGCGGTGAAGAGCGGCAGGCTGCCCGCCATGAAGATGCCCATGTGGCTCGCAGGCGCCCATTGCGCGCCGGCCAGCACCAGCAGTCCGAAGGGCAGGCCGCCGCCGATGACGAGCAGCGCGAGCACCAGCGGCGAGGCCTTCGGCGCGATGCGCTTGCTGCCGAACCACAGCGGCGCGAGCAGCAGCGCCGGAATGCCGTAGCGCATCAGCGCCAGCTCCATCGGCCCGAGCGTGGTGGTCACGCCGTGGCGCGAGACGAGTTGCCAGGCGCTGCCGATGAAGGCTGCGGCCAGCGCGGCGAGCAGGCCTGCAGAAAGGTTGCGATCCATCATCGCGGCGAGTCTCGCGACCGCGCCGCGCGACGGCTATCAAATTCGTGCGCTGCCGGCCAGCACGCGGCGGGCTTCGCCCAGCGTCACGCCCACTTCGCGGCGGAACACCGCGCCCAGGTGGCTCTGGCTGCAATAGCCGAGGTCGTGCGCGATGCCCGCAAGGTCGCTGTCGCCATCGACGAGCCGCTCCATGGCTGCTGCGAGCCGCAGGTGCTGGCGGTACTGATGCAGGCTCAGGCCAGTCTGCTGCCGGAAGCTGCGTGCCAGATGAAATGGCGAGCGCGAGACTGCGTCGGCGACTTCGTGCATCGGGAGCTTCACCTCCCGGTCGGCGGTTTCCGCGAGCAGCCGCTTTGCGCGCGCGACCGCGCCTGTCAGTGGCAGTTGCCGGCGCGACATGCCGAGTTCATCGACCAGTGAAGTGATGGCATCCGCACCTGCATCGCCCGCACGCAGTTGCCGCTGTGCCGCATGAACCCGGTACAGCGACCGTGGTGACAGCAGGCAGAACACAGGTGCCGCATCGGTGTGAGACGGCCGGTGTCGGCTCACGACCATGCTGTGTCGGGCCGCGTGTGCCACCGGCCGCAACTGATAGACCATGGCGTCGCAGAACTGCATGGCGGTGAGCCCGTCGACCAGCCAGGTGCCGTTGCCTGTGCGTACATCGAGCACCGTACGGCCCACCGGGAAAATGATGCGCCGCGATTCCAGCGTGTAGGGGCTGCTCCAGTCAGGCCCCTGGTGCGCGTGGGCGCGCACGTGCTCGACCATGAACTCGTGTCCGGTGTAGAGGAGAGTGCGTTCCTGTGGCATGACTGGATGGCCGTCGACTACTTTTCGCCCCAGCGCCAGCGCGGTGGCTCGCCCTTGATCCAGCAGACGGCGACAAGCGCGATGGTCAGGCCCATGAGGGCCGCGAAGAACAGCAGGGGTTCCCGTTCGGGGCGGATGGACAACACAGCCGTCACCACCAGCAGGCCGTACACGGCCATCACCGCCCAGCCTTGCCAGCAGTTGGGCAGGCCCCAGCCCCAGCCGTAGCGCTTGGCGGGAAACCAGTAGGGTTGCTTTTGCATCACGTCTCCTTGTCGATTTGCCGGATTCTGTCCGCTCTGCCTGAAGGGATGCTGAGCCCCGGTCTCACGCAAATGGGTAAGGCCCTTGCATCTTCCCGATGTGGCTGACATGGCTCACCATGCCGTGCGCTTGGTTCCACAGGTGCAGCATGCAGCCGGGCCGGCCCATGAAGGAGGCCGGCGCCGCATCGGCGGCCAGCTGCAGCGCGATCTCGGTCGTGCTGCTCGGGCATGAACACACAACCGTGCCTGCCCAGCGCCGCAGCATGGTGCGGTGCACGTGGCCGCACAGCACCAGCTCGATGTTGGAGGCGCTGCGCACGATGGCTTCTAGCGGCGCCGTGTCCATGTAGCGGTACGTATCCATGTAGGGAATGCCGCTCATGAAGGGCGGGTGATGCAGCATCAGCAGCGTTGGCTTGATGCGATCGGTTTCGAGCGTGCGCTGCAGCCACGCCAATCCTTGCGCATCGATGCCGCCATGGTGAAGCCCGGGAATGCACGAGTCCAGCGCCACGATGCGCACCGCATGGTCGTTGATGCAGTAGTGCAGCGCGCCCTCGGCCGGCAGGTACGCGTGGTCCACGAAGGCTGCACGAAAGTTCTCGCGGTGGTCGTGGTTGCCGGGAATCACGAGGTACGGAATCGTCAGCTTCGCGAGCAGGTGCCGCACCTGTGCGTATTCATCGGGCCGGCCGTCGTCGACAAGGTCACCGGTCAGCAGCACCAGGTCGGGCTTGCGGTCGAGCGCGTGCAGGTGGTCGATGGCTTCCTCGAACATGCGGTTCGAGTCGGCCACGCCCTGGTAGAGCTGGCCGGCGGGGCGAATGTGGGGGTCGGAGATCTGTGCGATGAGCATGCCGCATCATCAAGCACGATCCGTTCCCTCCGGTGGACTCAGATGCCGACGAACTCGGCCACGTCGGCCAGCGGTGCGCGCTCGGTCACCAGCGCATCGAGCGGCCGGGTGCGGTCCGCATAGCCGATGGACATGCCCGTGAACAGCATGCGCTCGGGCGGCAGCGCGATGAACTGGCCGATGGTCTGCGGATAGATCGCCCAGCACTCCTGAGGGCAGCTGTCGAGCCCTTCGCCGCGCAGCAGCAGCATCACGTTCTGCAGCATCATCCCCAGGTCGGACCACTGCGGCGGGCCCATGCGGCGGTCGACGCTGCAGAACAGCGCGAGCGGCGCGCCGAAGAACTGGTAGTTGCGCGCAAACCATTCGCGGCGCGCGGCCTTGTCTTCGCGCGGAATGCCCAGGCGCGCATACATTGCCTCGCCCACGGCGAAGCGGCGGTCGCGATACGGCGCTGCAAGCTCGCGCGGGTAGATGTCGTACTCGCTGCCTTCGCCGGTGGGCGCCTCCTGCACGCGCGTGCGCATGATCGCCTTGAGCTCGGCGAGTTTTTCTCCGCCCACCACATGCAGATGCCATGGCTGCAGGTTACCGCCGGAAGGCGCGCGCAGCGCCTGCTCGACGACGCGGCGGATGACGTCGCCGGGCACCGGCGTGTCGAGAAAGTCGCGCACCGAGCGGCGGGTGGCGATCGCGTCCTGAACGTTCATGCAAAAGTCCTCTTGAAAGGCCATGCTAGGGGCAACCCTCGAACGACCTCAATCGTCCGTTCCGACGATGCGGCGCTGAGTGGCGGCTGCCTAGCATCGCCCCAGCGTACAGGAGACAAAACATGTTCGGATTGATGCAAGACCGCCCGCTGCTGATCTCGTCACTCATCGACCACGCGGCCACCTTCCACCCACACGCCGAAGTCGTGGGTCGCACGGTGGAGGGGCCGGTGCATCGCACCAACTACGCGGAGATACAGCGCCGCGCCAAGCAGGTGGCCAACGCGCTGACGACGCTGGGCATCGAACCCGGCGACCGCGTGGGCACGCTCGCGTGGAACACTTATCGCCACCTGGCGCTGTACTTCGGCGTGTCGGGTTTTGGCGCGGTGCTGCACACGGTGAACCCGCGGCTCTTTCCGGAGCAGGTCGACTACATCGTCAACCACGCCGAAGACAAGGTGCTGTTCTTCGATGCCAACTTCGCTCCGCTGGTCGAGAAGCTCGCGCCCGGCCTGAAGTCGGTGCGCGCCTTCATCGCGATGACCGACCGCGCCCACATGCCCGCCATCGACGTGCCCAACCTGCTGTGCTACGACGAGCTCATCGGCGCGCAGAGCGAGAGCTACGCCTGGCCCGAGTTCGACGAGCGCACTGCCTCGTCGCTTTGCTACACCTCGGGCACCACCGGCAACCCGAAGGGCGTGCTGTATTCGCACCGCTCGACCGTGCTGCACTCGCTGATGGAGTGCGCCCCCGACACCTTCGGCGTCAACTCGCAGATGACGCTGCTGCTCGCGGTGCCCATGTTCCACGCCAACGCATGGGGCATGCCATATGCAGCCGCGATGACCGGCATGAAGCTCGTCATGCCCGGCCCGCACATGGACGGCCAGAGCCTGTACGAGCTGATGCGCGACGAGAAGGTCGGCTTCTCGCAGGCCGTGCCGACCATCTGGCTCATGCTGTTCCAGTACTTCGACGCGCACCCCGAAATCGACACGCGCGCCATCGGCCTCAAGCGCATCGGCGTGGGTGGTGCGGCCACGCCGCGCAGCATGATCGAACGCTTCGAGCGCGACTTCGGCGCCGACTTCGTGCAGGGCTGGGGCATGACCGAGACCAGCCCCATCGGCGTGATCGGCAACCTGCTGCCCAAGCACCTGTCGATGCCGAAAGAAGAACAGATGCGCGTGAAGATGCGCCAGGGCCGCGGCGTGTGGGGCGTGGAGCTGAAGATCGTCGGCGAGGACGGCCAGCGCCTGCCGCACGACGGCAAGGCCTTCGGCCATTTGCACGTGCGCGGCCCGTGGATTGCGAGCGGCTACTTCAAGAGCGAGGGCGGCCCGGTGCTCGACGCCGAAGGTTTCTTTCCGACCGGCGACGTCGCCAACATCGACGAAGACGGCTACGTGCAACTGGTCGATCGCGCGAAGGACGTCATCAAGTCGGGTGGCGAATGGATTTCTTCCATCGACCTGGAGAACGCCGCGAGCATGCACCCGGCCGTGGCCGAAGCGGCGGTGATCGGCATCGCGCATCCGAAGTGGCAGGAGCGTCCGCTGCTCATCGTGGTGAAGCGTGCTGGCGCCGAAGTCACTCGCGAGGAACTGCTCACTTTCCTCGCGCAGCGCGTCGTGAAGTGGTGGCTACCGGAAGACGTGGTCTTCGTCGACACGCTGCCGCATACAGCCACCGGCAAGCTGCTGAAGACCAAGCTACGCGAGCAGTTCAAAGGTTACGTTGCGACGACATCTGTTTGACGGTTTGATGACTTGTTAGATTTTTCTGTGGACAACTCTGTGAGTTGTGGGTGGAGGCGCAGAGGCGAAGCGAGGATTGGCGTGGCTTCCCATCACGTTGCCTGTTGAATAGGCAGCCCTTCGATGGGGGAGGCCGAAAGGCATAGGGTGGGCGCGTATGTATACAAACAGGAGGGGCAGCCGGCATCGACTCTCTCCGAAAACTAGACACCGCGAAACTAGCTGGTGCCCCGCGCCAACTGAGCCCGCCCGAACGGTGTGATGCGCCGGATCACCGCCAGCTCCTGCGGCTCGCGGCTCTCCTTCCACGCCAGCACCGGGCTGATCGCGGCATCGACGAACCCGGCCTGCTTCAGCGCCTCGATGCAGTTGATCTCCTGCGCGTCGTCCACGCGAAGCGGGAATGTCGAACGTTCGATCATGCGCAGGTAGTGCATCGGTTCGATGCCCGTGCGTGCCGGCTTCGGTGGTGCGTCGGTGTTGCTGGCGTTGCGACCGCGCAGGTTGTCGATCTCGGCATGCCCCTCGTCGGTGATGCAGACCACCAGCGCCGCCTGCGCCAGCCTGTAGCTGCCCCCGGTGTCGAAAGCCGGGTCGATGGCGGCCTCGATCAGGCCGGTTGCTTTC
The DNA here is from genome assembly GCF_049913215.1 of Variovorax sp. R-27. Classification (NCBI taxonomy): domain Bacteria; kingdom Pseudomonadati; phylum Pseudomonadota; class Betaproteobacteria; order Burkholderiales; family Comamonadaceae; genus Variovorax; species Variovorax sp. R-27. The sequence goes on along the minus strand of NZ_CP183984.1, from coordinate 6,053,658 downwards.
AGGACGGAAACGCGTCGCACGTCCTGCGCGTCCGTCACGTGCATCGGCAGGCGAGCATGCTCCAAATGAAGAAGGTAACTGAGCGGCACCGAAGATCCCCTGTCTACGTATCCCTCGGCCCTCATGCCGCGTCATGCCGTCCAGCCAAAGCAGGGGCAAGCAAGAACGCCCCCGACTTCCTGGACAACTCATGCGCCCCGGACCAATCCAGCCCGCGAGGGTGTTGGTCGAGAAGGGTGTGAATTGTGAATATTTGTCAACAATTCTTGTAGGACGGCCGGTCGAGCGCCATCACCGAAACAGGGTATTTCCTCTGGCCGGGTTCTGGGGTTTCAGGATCGGCTGCGTTGGCGCGGCCGACCCTCGACGCATTCGCTCCTCAGTGCTTGTGGCTGCCGTGCCCCGCGGGTTGCGCAGAGGCATTGAGCGCCCGCACCGGCGCCTTCACCTCGACCGATTCGCGCTTGCCGTCCTTGCCTTCGAACACCAGCGTGAGCGGCACGGTGTCGCCTTCCTTCACCTGCTGCTTGAGGTCGAGCAGCATCACGTGATAGCCGCCGGGCTTGAGCTCGACGGTCTTGCCGGCGGGCAGGTCGAGCGCAGGGATCTGGCGCATGCGCATCACGTTGTCCTGCATGGCCATTTCGTGCACCTCAACGATGGGCGTGACGGGCGAACTGGCCGAGACCAGTTTGGTGTCTTTCGCGGCGCTGAGCTGCATGAACGCGCCGGTGGCCTTCTGCTGCGGCACGGTGGCGCGCACCCACGCGTCCTTGATGGTGACCTGGGCGTGCGCGTGTGCGGCGAGCAATGTGGCGATGGCGATGAGGAGGGTGCGTGCGATGGGGTTTTTCATGGATGAAATCTCCTGGAGTTGAAACGATGGAAGTCAGGCGGATGCGGTCTGAAGAATCTGGCGGAGGTCTTGCGCGCATTCCTCCGCGCTCTGTTCGTGGCGCAGCACGAGGCGGATCTTTCCCTTCGGGTCGAACACGTAGCTGAAGGCCGAGTGGTCCATGGTGTACGAGGAGCCCGTGGGCACTTTCTTGTAGAACACCTTGAAGTCTTTCGCGGTCTCGCTGGTTCGCTGCATGTCGCCATAGAGGCCTATGAAGCTGGGGTCGAAGGCCTGCGTGTAGGCCTTGAGCACGACGGGCAGATCGCGCTCGGGGTCGACGGTGACGAAGATCACCTGAAGGCGCTCGCCGTCGGCACCGAGCAGCCGCTTGATCTCTGCCGCGCGCACGAGTGCTGTGGGGCACACGTCGGGGCACTGGGTAAAGCCGAAGAACATCATCACCGCCTTGCCCTTGAAGTCGGCCAGCGTGCGTTCATGGCCGTCCGCGTCGGTCAAACGGAAATCCTGCGCGTATCTGGCGCCGGTGATGTCGACGCCGTTGAAGCTGGCGGGCAGCACCTTGTCGCAGGCTGCGAGGGTCGTGAGCGCGGCGAGGCTACCGGCGGACAGCAGCAGGAATCGCCTTGTTGGATGGGGTGTGTGGATCATGGAAAAGCTCTCTTCGGCACGGGTGCGTGTGCCGACGAATTCATTGCAGGAACGCACGCGACGAGCGAGCCTCGACCGAGGCGGCAGCATCACGCGCGCAAGAACTGAAGAAGCGTCAGGAGAGCGAAGGAGGCCCGCGCGCCGGCAGGGGCGCTGCGGTGACCGCGGCGATGTGCGCGGACGGAATCGGCTGGACTGCGCGGGCCAGCGGCATGAGCACGGGCAGCTCGACAGTTGGCGTCGTTGCGGGTGGAGCGCCGTTGAGCACGCACAGCGGGCAGTCCATGTGGCCCGCGCCCAGCTCTTGTGCGCCGTCGTCGGTGTGCACGATGGCTTTCACCGAACCGGCGTTCGAGCAGACCAATTCCACGGTCTGCGGATGTACGACCGGAGAAGCGATGGCCACGCCAAGCGACAGCGCGAACCACAGCAGCACCCAGCGGATCAGGCCCACGCCCGGACGCCGCAAGCCCGCGCGGGCGGCGGGCGGGTTCGGTGTGGCGAGGGAAGGCGCGAGCATCGGCGCGGATTATCGGTCAGCATGCCCGGCAAAGAAAAAAGCCTTGTAAGTCGTTGACTCACAAGGCTTTTTCGTTTTGTTGGTGGCTCTTCACTGGATCGAAAGACGCCTTGGAAGCCGCGCCAACCCTAGAATTTGGTCCGGGTGTGAATCTGAGTTCCTGCATCAGTTACTGCACCTGAAAGCTCACTATGCCACGCAATCTAATCGGTTCCGACACGTCCCTTCGATCCATCAAACCCGGCGATCCGCGCAGGCGCATTTCCGACGGCGATGGCCTCTACATCCTGCTCTTCGTGAACGGCGGCGCCCACGGATGGCGCTTCGACTACAGCATCGCCGGCAAGCGCAAAACGCTCTCGCTTGGCACCTACCCCACCATCGGGATCGGCCTGGCCCGCGAGCGCGCCGAGGATGCCCGCAGGAAAGTGGCCCAAGGCATCGATCCCAGCGAGGCCAGAAAGGCCGTCCGTGCTGCGCATGTCCAGGCCCGTGAAGCTGCGACACGCGCCGAGGCGGGCCTGCCTGTGCTCGACAGCTTCGAGCACGTCGCGCGCGAATGGTACGAGGTGCGCCGCGCCGACTGGGCCGACAGCTACGGCGTCAAGATCATCGGCCGGCTGGAGAACGACGTGTTCCCCTACGTCGGCACGCGACCCATTTCGCAGATCGACCCGCCTGAGCTGTTGGCGGTTATCCGTCGCATCGAGTCTCGCGGCGTGGTCGAAACCGCACACCGCGCGCTGGAGAACTGCGGCCAGGTCTTCCGCTTCGCCGTCGCCACAGGCCGCGCGACGAGCAATCCGGCCCGTGACCTGAAGGATGCCTTGCGCAAGCCACTCGTGCAGCACTTTCCGGCCATCACCGACCCCAAGCGCCTGGGCGAGCTGCTGCGCGCCTGCGATGGCTACAAGGGGACGCACGTTGTGCGGACTGCACTGAAGCTGGCCCCCATGGTCTTGCTGCGTCCGGGCGAGCTTCGGCATGCGAAGTGGGAAGAGATCGACCTCGACGCCGGGCTGTGGACCGTGCCTGCCGCGCGCATGAAGCGAAAGAAGGTCGGCAAGCTGCACGGCGCCCCCCACTTGGTGCCCCTGGCAACGCAGGCCGTTGAGGCCTTGCGCGATCTGTACCCACTCACGGGGCGCAGCGCCTACGTGTTCACGGGAGAGCGCAGCCACGAACGCCCGATGAGCGATGCGGCGATCAACGCCGCGCTGCGTGCGATGGGCTTCGGCAAAGACGAGGTAACCGCCCACGGGTTTCGGGCTACCGCCCGCACCATCCTGGCGGAGCGCCTCAACGTCGACGAATCGGTGATCGAGGCCCAGCTCGCACATGCCGTCAAAGACAGTCTCGGCCGCGCCTACAACCGCACAGAGTTTCGCGTGGAACGTTTTTCGATGATGCAGAAATGGGCCGACTACCTCGATGAATTGCGCCGTGGTGCCGACGTGGTGAAGCTGCGCGCAGCTTGACGGGAGCGGTCGAGACGGCGTACATTGGAATCTGCCTCGTGATGAGCGAGGCCGGGATTGGTCTCCCGATGAATCCGCTGCGACGAAAGCCGCAGTCACCGCACATGGTCTGCGGCTTTTTCGTTCGCGCCCCTTTTTTGGTGGTTCGACGAGCAGGCGCAAGCCTGGCCGGTTCGCGCAAGCGGGTTCCCGGTAGACCAACTCGTCGAGCCACCGCCCCGATTGGTCTCGGAGCAGTGGTTTAGCAAACTGAACCTGCTTGGAGGCCCATGGCCGATTCTTCTCACGCTGGCGCCGACGCCAGCGGCTCTTTCGCGAGCTATCGCCCCACCGCTCAATTCAAACCCTTCGAATGGGTTCGCGGGGAAGGGCTGAGCCTGCCCCAGCAACGGCTCGCCGAATTCCTCAACGATGCGCGCGACGTGCTGCAGGGCACCCACATGCTCGCCCAACTGCTTTCCTGGGACGAAGACCGGCGCGAAGCGGCTTGTTCCGACGCAAGCCCTGCGCCCTTCTTCAACGCATGCCACCGCGGCGCGCTGGAACGGCTCATGTCGGTGTCGCTGGGACTGCTCAGCGCTCAGATCGAGCGCCAATGCGATGCGCTGGACAGCGCACGCCGCCATGGATGAGGAGCCGGTGATGACATCTTGGGCCTCCTCAATGTCACCTCCTCTGGGTGATCCTTATCCCATGTTCACTTCCGAAACCGTCCGCATGGAGTCGCCAACCCCTCTCAAAGTCGCGCCAGGCGACTGCTTTCTCAGGATTCAAGAGGTCGAGCGCCGTGTGTGTCTGAAGAAAAGCGCGATCTACGCGCGCATGGCAACCGGCGCATTCCCGCGAAGCATCTCGTTGGGCCGTCGATGCACGGTGTGGCTGAAGTCTTCCATCGACGGATGGATTGACGAGCAGATCGAGAGGGCCAATACCCTGGCCGTTTCGCCCGCAGCCCATGGCGCAAATCAAGCTCGGAGGGGTTGAGCGCTATGGCGGACATGCATTGGTTCCGGTGGCATCACGGGACGGTCACCGATCCGAAATTCGGGTTGATCGCGAAGAAGGCGGGCACGTCTGTGGCCGAGGTCATCGCGATCTGGGCGTACTTGCTGGAGGCGGCCAGCGCATCCGAGGAGCGCGGCCATCCGGGCACACCGGACTTCGAATCTATCGACTTCGCTCTCGGTGTGGATGAGGGCGCCACGGCGCGCGTGTACGGGCTCATGCAGGACCGGGCCTTGATCGACAGCGACACAGGGCGCCTTGCCGCATGGGAGAGGCGACAACCCAAGCGTGAGCGCGACGACGAGACCAGCGCGGACAGAAAGCGCAAACAACGGGAGCGAGAAGCCTCGGGCGTGACGGCTGGCGTGAGCGCAGGTCACACCGAATCGATCAGTGTCACGCCATGTCACGCCACGTCCCGCCAAGTCACGCCCAGAGGAGAGGAGAGGAGAAGAGATAAGAAAACACCCCCCTACCCCCCGCAAGCGGGGGAAGTGGGGGGCGAGGAATCTCAAATCTCCACGAAAGCGGGAACCGTCTGCCGGGCAATCAGGGCCAAGGGAGTGACCGATGTGAGCCCGTCGCATCCGAAGCTGCGCGCGCTGATCGACAAAGGCGTCGGCGTGGAGACCTTCGTGCAGGCCGCCGAGATTTGCACCAGGGCGCACCCCGCCAAGAGTGTGGAATACCTGCTTGGCATTGTGGAGCGCCAGTTGCGGGAGGCTGTGGACATCGGCGAGCGACCGGGGATGCCGCAGGCTGCCTGGGACCAAAGCCGGGCCAGCATCGATGCCAAGGCCGAAGCGCTTGGCATCGGGCGGTGGCGCGAGTTCAACCTCGGTCCCGATCACGAGCACTGGCCGGCGTATTTGCGGCGCGTCAAGGAGGCGGTCGAGCGCGAAGCGAGGGTGCCTGAAGGCCGTTGCGCAGCCGATCTGGAGATGGTGTCGAGGTGACATCGCTTGCCTTGTCGATGTCAGCTTTACTGCGCGATCCTCGCTCCATGTTCAATTCCGAATCTGTCCACATGCAAGCCCCACCCGTCCTCAAAGCAGCGCCAGGAGATCGCTTTCTCCGCATCCAGGAGGTCGAGCGTCGCGTGTGTCTGAAGAAGAGCGCGATCTACGCGCGCATGTCAGCCGGCGCCTTTCCGCGCAGCGTGTCCTTGGGCCGGCGATGCACTGTGTGGCTCAAGTCGTCCATCGATGCCTGGATCGTCGAGCAGGTCGACTCGGCGAACGGCGTGAATGCACGATCCCCCAAGCTCACCGAGACGCAGGCATCGGAGGTCTGACGCGTCATGGCGGATATGCATTGGTTCAGATGGCATCACGGGACGGTCACCGATCCGAAGCTCGGCTTGATCGCCAAGAAGGCTGGCGTGTCCATGGCGCAGGTGATCGCCATTTGGGGCCATCTGCTGGAGGCGGCGAGCATGTCCGAGGACCGAGGTAATCCCGGGGTGCCGGACTTCGAATCGATGGACTTTTACCTCGAGGTGGAGGAAGGTGTCGCGCAGCGGGTCTACGGACTCATGCAGGACAAGGGGCTGATCTCCAAAGAGACGGGCCGTCTGGTGGCTTGGGAGCGGCGTCAGCCCAAGAGGGAGCGCGAAGACGAGGGAGGCGCGGAAAGAAAGCGTCGGCAGCGGGAGCGCGAGACCGGGAATGCGGCCACTGGCGGCGAAGCCTCTCGCAGTCGTCGAGGCCTGCCTATCGCGGCACCCACAGCCGAGGGGGAGAACGAGACGCAGAGAACGACGTCGGACGCGACGGCCAGTGCGGAGCGTGAAGCCCGGATCTCAACGAAAGTGGCTGCTGTTTGCAAGGCCATCCGGGCCAAGGGCGTGACTGACGTGACCCCGTCGGATCCGAAGCTGCGCGAATTGGTCGAGGCAGGTGTCGGCGTGGAGATCTTTGAGCAGGCCGCGGAGGTCTGCGTCAAGGCAAGTCCGCCGAAAGGGATGGCATACCTGCTTGCCATCGTGACGCGCCTGGTGCGGGAAGCGAGGGAGATCGGCCAGAGTCCCGATTTTTCTGATGTCGCGTGGGACCAGACGCGCAGCGGTATCGATGCGAAGGCGTGCGCCCTCGGCCTCACTGCATGGGACGAAGCGGCGTTCTCGGTGGGGCAAGGCGAGAGCTATCTCGCGTTCACTGCACGGGTCAAGCGCGCCGCTGAGAAAGCAGCGGAGACCGAATGCGCGTGAGTGAGGGCTTCAATAGCGGCGGCCTCGCGAGCGTGCTGTTGCGCTAAACGAGGTGTCGGGCAGGCAGACCAACGGCACGGGTCCTTCCGCAGAGGTATGCGTTACGGGTAATTCGAACCGCGACCTCAGACTGTTCGGAGATTGGCCTAAGGGGGTTAAGTGAATCTCGTCTACTGTGCACAAGAAACCTTGCCCTTGCCCTACCGCAGCATGGGGCATTGACCAAGATGAGCGATCACTGATAGCTCAGTCGATGGCATTGCGAGAGAGCAGGTCAGCGCCGCGCAAGAAGGACCGCCGCGGCAGTGTGATCCTTGACACGAGCAGGTACTCGGCGTTGGATGAGGTCCTCTTTCAGTCAATCAACGCCTAAGGACAACGCTTCCAGGAGCAGTCTGCGCAATGAATTGGCAGTCCTTCCAAATTGGAACTTTGGAATCAATTTAGCCAAAGTAACACCAAAGTGTGTCGTGATATTGCAATTGTTAGTCAGCCCGTGATCAGGTATCTTAATGTTTCAATAAAAGCCTGATGAGGGATCGAAATGGGAGTGGGGGAGACAACCGTGCAAGTGCACGGAGAGGGTGGCGTGCCGCCGCAAAAAGCCCTTGGCGGAGCGGCTGCGGCGAATCCGTCGCTTATTGCGCTTTGCACCGTCGCTCGCTTCCATCAGATCGCAGCCGACGCATCTTTGCTGGCGCACCAACTGGGCCTGACGCCTTCCGAGCCCGTCGACACTTCCACGCTGCTGCGCGCGGCCAAGCACTTGGGCCTCAAGGCCAAGTCTTCCCGCACCACGGCTGAACGCCTTTCCCTGACACCGTTGCCCGCGCTGGCGGTTCTGCGCAACGAAGACGGCAGCGAACGCTTCGTTATCCTCGCCCAATGCGATGCCCAGCGCGTCCTGCTGCAAGACCCGACCGCAGAAACCGCGCGCCCCGTCATCGAACCCCTGGACGTCTTCGCCGCCCACTGGACCGGCGAACTCATCCTCATCACCAGCCGCGCCAGTCTCGCGGGCGAACTCGCCAAGTTCGACTTCTCCTGGTTCATCCCCAGTCTCGTCAAGCACCGCAAGTTGCTGGGCGAGGTGCTCTTCATCTCCTTCATCCTGCAGCTCTTCGCGCTGGTCAGCCCGCTGTTCTTCCAGGTCGTGATGGACAAGGTGCTCGTGCACCGCGGGGTGACCACGCTCGACGTGCTCGTCATCGGCCTTGTGGTCGTCGTCATCTTCGAGTCGCTGCTCAATGGCCTGCGCAGCTACGTCTTCAGCCACACCACCAACCGCATCGACGTCGAACTCGGCGCGCGTCTGTTCCGCCACCTCGTGCAACTGCCACTGGCCTACTTCCAGGCAAGACGCGTCGGTGACTCGGTCGCCCGCGTGCGCGAGCTCGAGAACATCCGCAATTTCCTCACCGGCAACGCGCTGACGGTGCTGCTCGACGTCGTCTTCTCCATCGTCTTCGTGGCGGTCATGCTGTTCTACAGCGTGCCCCTGACCCTGATCGTGCTCGTGAGCATGCCGTTGTACTTCGGCCTGAGCCTCGCTGTCGTGCCCATTCTGCGCCGGCGCCTGGACGAGAAGTTCGCGCGCGGTGCCGAGAACCAGGCCATGCTGGTGGAGACCGTCAGCGCCATCCAGACCGTCAAAGCCACCGCGCTCGAACCCGCCTTCGGGCGCCGCTGGGACAACCAGCTCGCCGCCTACGTCTCGGCCAGCTTCCGGACCCAGAACCTTGCCAGTTGGGCGCACGAAGGCGTCAACCTCATCGGCAAGCTCGTCAATGCCGCCACCCTCTGGTACGGCGCCCATCTCGTGATGAACAACGATTTGACCGTCGGCCAGTTCGTAGCCTTCAACATGTTCGCGCAGCGTGTGAGCCAGCCCATCATGCGCATGGCCCAACTGTGGACCGACTTCCAGCAGACCGGCATTTCCATGGCTCGGCTCGGCGACATCCTGAACACCCGCACCGAAGTGGCGCCGAGCACCGCTGCGCAACTGCCCGCCCTCAAGGGCCGCGTCACGCTGGACAACCTGACCTTCCGCTACCGCCCCGAAGCGGCTCCGGTGCTCAACGGCGTCAGCCTCGACGTGCGACCCGGCGAAGTCATCGGTATCGTCGGGCGCTCGGGCTCCGGCAAGAGCACGCTCACCAAGCTCGTGCAGCGCCTCTACAGCCCCGAGCAGGGGCGCCTCCTGGTCGACGGCATCGACATTAGCCTGATCGACGCCGCACAGCTCAGACGACAGGTGGGCGTGGTGCTGCAGGAGAACACGCTCTTCAACCGCAGCGTGCGCGAGAACATCGCCGTCGTCGATCCGGCGGCGCCGCTCGATGCCGTGATTCATGCAGCCCAGTTAGCCGGTGCGCACGAATTCATCAGCGAGTTGCCCGAGGGCTACGACACCATGGTCGGCGAGCAGGGGGCGAGCCTCTCGGGTGGGCAGCGCCAGCGCATCGCCATCGCGCGCGCGCTCTTCACCCATCCACGCATCCTGATCTTCGACGAGGCCACCAGCGCGCTCGACTACGAGAGCGAGGCCATCGTGCAACGGAACATGGCGCACATCTGCAAGGGCAGGACGGTCTTCATCATCGCCCACCGGCTCAGCGCCGTGCGGCATGCCAACCGCATCATCGTGATGGACAAGGGGCGGATCGTCGAAGGCGGTACGCACGAGAGCCTTCTCACCAGGCCCAAGGGCATCTATGCCCACCTGTGGGCGATGCAGGACGGCGGGCTTCCGACCGAAGGGGATGCGGCAGGGGCTGGTGCGGGAGCGACGGTATGACAACGGATGTCTCGACCACGGCACCTGCGGCCAATGCACCCTGCGTTCGTCATCCGGTCCTCGAACTCCTGGGGCGCTACCGCGCGATCTTCAAGGCCACCTGGAAGCACCGCCATGAACTGGCGGGGCCGCGGCGCCTGTCCGATGAAGCAGCCTTCCTGCCGGCGGCCCTGAGCCTGCAGGACACCCCTGTCCACCCGGCGCCCAGACGGCTGGCCTACGCGCTGATTGCGCTTTTCCTCATTGCGCTGACCTGGTCCATCTTCGGGCAGATCGACATCGTCGCCGTCGCGCCTGGGAAGATCATCGTGAGCGAGCGCACAAAGGTCATCCAGCCGCTGGAGGTGAGCGTGGTCAAGCGGGTGCTGGTGAGGGACGGGGATCATGTGGAGGCCGGGCAACCGCTGGTCGAACTCGACCCCACGACTGCGAATGCGGACAAGACCAGCATCGACGAGCAGTTGAAATCGATGCAGTCGGAAGTGCTGCGCACGCGGGCGTTGCTGCAGGCACTCAACGCGTCAGCACTGTCGCGTGTGCCGGAACTGGGCAAGAGCATTCCCACCGGCTGGACGGATGTCGACATCGCCGCAACGCAGGCTCAGCTGAGTGACGAGTGGAGCGACATCACGGCCAAGCTCGCCAAGGCGGCATCCGAGATCAACCGACGCCAGGCGGAGATCGCGACCGTGCGCGAGATGGTCAACAAGCTTGAGACGACGGTGCCGATTGCCAGACAGAGAGAAGCCGACTTCCATCAGTTGGCCAACCAGGGCTTCATGTCGAGTCATGCGAACCAGGACCGCACAAGGGAGCGCATTGAGCTGGAGCGCGACCTGGCAACTCAGCGCGCCCGCTTGGCTGAAGCCAACGCCACGATGCGCGAGAGCGAGAACACAAGGACTGCCTACATCGCCGAGACCAAGCACAGCCTGCGGACGCGTGAAGCGGCTGCCGAACTCAAGCGCCAGCAAGGCACACAAGATCTGGCGAAGGCCGGCCAGCGTGAGCGGCTGACCACGCTCAAGGCGCCAGTGGCAGGCACGGTGCAGCAACTGGCCATGCACACCGACGGCGGGGTGGTCACGGAAGCTCAGCCGCTGATGGTGATCGTGCCCGACGGCGCGCAGGTAACGGCCGAGGTGACGCTGGACAACAAGGACATTGGCTTCGTCAACACCAGCCAAGAAGCCTCGATCAAGTTGGAGACGTTTCCGTACACACGCTACGGCACGGTGAACGCGACGGTCAAGACCGTGACGGCGGATGCAGTGAATGACGAGAAGCGCGGGGCGATTTTCCCGGTGACGCTGAACCTGAACAACACAACCATCGATGTGGATGGCAGGCCAATCAAGTTATCTCCGGGGATGAACCTCACAGCGGAGATCAAGACGGGCAAGCGGCGGATTATTGAATTTTTGTTAAGCCCTGTTCAGCGGGCAACAAGTGAGGGCTTAAGGGAAAGATGACCATCATGAATTGTGAAAAATTCTTTACTAGTACTCTTAATTTTGCGTACTGCACTGCTATTTTATTGCGGCGATTCGTACTTGCCATGGCAATGAATCCATTAATCTTTGCAAAAAATTTGATGAATTTGATTTTTGCAGTGATGCTCTTTTTGCAATGGGATTTTGCTTGGGCGCAGAAAGAGGAGTATGACTATCAATATATTTTGCAAAATACAAAATTATCAATTGATCCTTTGGGCTCCAAGATTTTGGTTATTCAAGGCCTGAAAACTGAGAGTCCAAATGCCCTAATTGTGCAACGAAAGAGTGAAAAATTTTCTTTGACTAGAGAATTTCCGGTTCGTGCTGACCTTCGCCATCTCAGTTTTTCCTCCAGTGCGCAGTATTTGTTGGAGATATCGCGCATCGAAAATCTCACCACTTTGGCGCGAGTCAATGTCGAAACAAATCAGCGGCAGGTGATATATAGAGAATCCAAGGAGATCTGGCTTCCTAAGGAAATAGGTGTTGATGACTATGTGTATTTTCAGGCAACAGCACAGACCTCATCTCAGGGTGTTTGGGTTCGCCAGAAAAGCAATTTGCAAAAAGTCTTGTTTTCAGTTCCTAATCGAATATCGTCCAGAATGAATTTGGCGGGGGATTCTTTGTACGTCATGAATTGGACATCTCCAAGAACTTTTTTTGCGTTAACTGGGAAAGTTCCAGCAGAAGCCGAGCGATTGGCTAAAGAGGACGATGTGTGGGAGATTTTCTGCTCCGATTCTGCGCCTTTGCAGTGTGCGAGGCACAAACTGAAATTAACAAGGCACGGTTATCTTGCAACAGTCGAAATGACGAATGGCTTGCAAAAATGCGTGGTTCCTGGCCAATGGTTCGATTTGCGAGAGCTTCAAATCTCTGCAAGCGGAGAGTATGCCATTTTTCACGCGAAAGCCTCCGGGGAAAATGGAATTAGAAGTATTTATTTGACTCGGTATGCCGAGGAAAAATGCGCGCTTGATGTCGTTTTTTCAGAAAGGGATGGGAAATGGGAACTCCAGTAAATATGAATAGGCATATCGGATCGAATATTCCAATTCGATATGGAAACTATTATGGGCCTGGTTATACAGGTGGGGAAATTGTGAAGCCGGGTGAAAGAGGCGATTACGGTGTTGCACCAATCAATCCTACTGATTCTGCAGCAAGAGATCATGATTGGCGTTACGCAAACGCCGACGATGCCCTGGCAGCTGGAAGAAAAGACATATCTGATTGGATAAAAAATGATGCCGATCGAGAAATGGCGAAAGCGCTTTCTGATCGAATTAGAGATCTTAGAGGAAGACAGGATCGAACATTTGAAGAAGATATGGAGCTTGCGCGCGCGCAAAACGCAAAAACAATTTTTGATAAAAAACCTTTACCTGAGCTTCCTGATCCCATAGAAAGATTCCAGTGGGACGTGCCGGGTCCTCCAGCACTTCCCGGTGACGCCTCAGAAGGTCCATCCTGGCACGATGTCGACGATTCCACCAACATGTGCTATCGCGACGCGAAAGGTTGGCGGCAGCCTGTCGATCCGCTGATGCTGGATCTGGATGGTGATGGGCTAGAACTGAAGGCTGCCGATGGCTCGGTTCTGTTCGACCACAACGCCGACGGCATCAAGACGGGCACCGGCTGGATTGGCTCTGACGACGGTATCCTTGTTCGTGACCTCGACGGCAATGGCAATATCCAGACCGGGCGAGAGTTGTTCGGTGTTGACACCGTCAAGCGCAACGGGGAGAAGGCAGCCAATGCCTTCGACGCCTTGGCCGATTTGGATAGCAACGCCGATGGCAACTTCACTGGTGCGGACTTCGCCTGGAGTCAAGTTAAAGTCTGGCGCGATCTCGATCAGGACGGAATCTCTGATGCGGGCGAACTCTTCTCGCTGGATCAGTTGGGCATCACCCGAATTGGGGTAAGCGGCAGTACCACCAACACGACCGGTGGCAGCCAAGCAGGCACGACCATCAACGGCAACTTTATTGCGCAAAGCGCCAGCTTTACGCGCAATGGTGAAACCCACAGCGTGGCATCCACCAACCTTTCTGCAGGTGCCATCGATTTGGACTCGAGCAATTTCCACCGCGAGTTCACCGACCACATCCCGCTCACCGATATCGCCAAGGCACTGCCGACAATGCAAGGTTCTGGTCGGGTGCGTGATTTGGCTGAGGCAGTGAGCCTGAGCACGGAGTTGGCGGCAGCGCTCACGATCTTCGGCTCCGCTACGACGCGCGAGGCGCAGATTGAACTGATTGACGGCCTGATCACGACGTGGGCTAAGAGCAGTGACTTCTGGAGCAGCATCGAGGACAACCTCGGCGGCAAGGACAACATCAGCCTTGGCATCACAGTGCCGACGGGGATGACTCAAGAGCAGTTTCGCAATCTGATTGGGGTGCTGGAGGTGTTCAATGGTGAACGCTTCTACGAGGGCGCAAATTCAACGCCGACGACACGACCTGTGGCCGGCTTCACCACCAGCACCGAAACGATCACTTCGGGTGGAGTGACCCTCGTGCGACCGGCTTATCACATCAACCCGCCCGCGGCCCAGTTGGCATTGCTGCAGCAGAGCTACGAGGCACTGAAGGAGAGCATCTATGGTGCACTGGTTTTGCAGACCCGGCTCAAGCCCTATTTGGAATCCATCGATCTGACGATTGACGAAAGCGGAGCAAGTTTTGACGTCACCGGGCTGGCAGCGAAACTGGATGCACTGAAGGCCAGTAACGAGCGTGCCGCTTTGGTTGATCTTGTGGAGCTCAATCGCTACGCGCAGGATACGTTGCAAGCAGTAGGGTTCGATGGGTTGGAGCGTTTGCGCGGTTGGATCGAATCGCTTCCGGCGGACTCTGCACTGCGGACGGAGTTCAACAGCTTGAGTGTCTATGCGGGCAGCTCGACCTCGGGTAGCTCCAAGGACGACATCTATGTCGGCAGCGCGAGCGCGAATAGCTTCAGCGGGGGCACTGGTGCCGACATTGTTGACGGTGGGGCAGGCAACGATGTCCTCGCTGGCGGGAGTGGAGACGACACCCTGATCGGTGGCGAAGGCGCGGACTCGCTGTCGGGCAATGCCGGCAACGACACGCTGCTGGGCGGCACGGGTAACGACAGCCTGTATGGCGAGGCCGGCAACGACATCCTCGACGGCGGTGTGGGCAGCGATTCCCTGAACGGTGGTGACGGTTCCGACGTCTATCGCTTCGCACGTGGCTGGGGCCAGGACACGGTCAACAACTACGACGTGAGTGCCGGCAAGACCGATGCGATCGAGTTCGCTGCCGACATCGTTCCCGGCGACATCGTGGCCACGCGATCGGGCGACAGTCTCATCCTGAGTCTGAAGGGCACCACCGACACCGTCACCATCAGCAGCTACTTCAGCGCCGATGGCACCAGCGGCTACAAGCTCGAGCAGATCCGCTTTGCGGACGGCACCAGCTGGGACGTCGCTGCGGTCAAGGCCCTGGTGCAGCAGAGCACCTCGGGCAACGACACGCTGTACGGCTACGCCACGGCGGACACGCTCTCGGGCGGCGCAGGCAATGACTCCATCAGCGGCTACGCGGGCGATGACACGCTGGACGGCGGCGCGGGCAACGACACCCTCACCGGTGGTGACGGTGCGGACACCCTGATCGGTGGCGAAGGCGCGGACTCGCTGTCGGGCAATGCCGGCAACGACACGCTGCTGGGCGGCACGGGTAACGACAGCCTGTATGGCGAGGCCGGCAACGACATCCTCGACGGCGGTGTGGGCAGCGATTCCCTGAACGGTGGTGACGGTTCCGACGTCTATCGCTTCGCACGTGGCTGGGGCCAGGACACGGTCAACAACTACGACGTGAGTGCCGGCAAGACCGATGCGATCGAGTTCGCTGCCGACATCGTTCCCGGCGACATCGTGGCCACGCGATCGGGCGACAGTCTCATCCTGAGTCTGAAGGGCACCACCGACACCGTCACCATCAGCAGCTACTTCAGCGCCGATGGCACCAGCGGCTACAAGCTCGAGCAGATCCGCTTTGCGGACGGCACCAGCTGGGACGTCGCTGCGGTCAAGGCCCTGGTGCAGCAGAGCACCTCGGGCAACGACACGCTGTACGGCTACGCCACGGCGGACACGCTCTCGGGCGGCGCAGGCAATGACTCCATCAGCGGCTACGCGGGCGATGACACGCTGGACGGCGGCGCGGGCAACGACACCCTCACCGGTGGTGACGGTGCGGACACCCTGATCGGTGGCGAAGGCGCGGACTCGCTGTCGGGCAATGCCGGCAACGACACGCTGCTGGGCGGCACGGGTAACGACAGCCTGTATGGCGAGGCCGGCAACGACATCCTCGACGGCGGTGTGGGCAGCGATTCCCTGAACGGTGGTGACGGTTCCGACGTCTATCGCTTCGCACGTGGCTGGGGCCAGGACACGGTCAACAACTACGACGTGAGTGCCGGCAAGACCGATGCGATCGAGTTCGCTGCCGACATCGTTCCCGGCGACATCGTGGCCACGCGATCGGGCGACAGTCTCATCCTGAGTCTGAAGGGCACCACCGACACCGTCACCATCAGCAGCTACTTCAGCGCCGATGGCACCAGCGGCTACAAGCTCGAGCAGATCCGCTTTGCGGACGGCACCAGCTGGGACGTCGCTGCGGTCAAGGCCCTGGTGCAGCAGAGCACCTCGGGCAACGACACGCTGTACGGCTACGCCACGGCGGACACGCTCTCGGGCGGCGCAGGCAATGACTCCATCAGCGGCTACGCGGGCGATGACACGCTGGACGGCGGCGCGGGCAACGACACCCTCACCGGTGGTGACGGTGCGGACACCCTGATCGGTGGCGAAGGCGCGGACTCGCTGTCGGGCAATGCCGGCAACGACACGCTGCTGGGCGGCACGGGTAACGACAGCCTGTATGGCGAGGCCGGCAACGACATCCTCGACGGCGGTGTGGGCAGCGATTCCCTGAACGGTGGTGACGGTTCCGACGTCTATCGCTTCGCACGTGGCTGGGGCCAGGACACGGTCAACAACTACGACGTGAGTGCCGGCAAGACCGATGCGATCGAGTTCGCAGCCGGCATCGCAGCCAGCGACATCGTGGCCACGCGATCGGGCGACAGTCTCATCCTGAGTCTGAAGGGCACCACCGACACCATCACCATCAGCAGCTACTTCAGCGCCGATGGCACCAGCGGCTACAAGCTCGAGCAGATCCGCTTTGCGGACGGCACCAGCTGGGACGTCGCTGCGGTCAAGGCCCTGGTGCAGCAGAGCACCTCGGGCAACGACACGCTGTACGGCTACGCCACGGCGGACACGCTCTCGGGCGGTGCAGGCAATGACTCCATCAGCGGCTACGCGGGCGATGACACGCTGGACGGCGGCGCGGGCAACGACACCCTCACCGGTGGTGACGGTGCGGACACCCTGATCGGTGGCGAAGGCGCGGACTCGCTGTCGGGCAATGCCGGCAACGACACGCTGCTGGGCGGCACGGGTAACGACAGCCTGTATGGCGAGGCCGGCAACGACATCCTCGACGGCGGTGTGGGCAGCGATTCCCTGAACGGTGGTGACGGTTCCGACGTCTATCGCTTCGCACGTGGCTGGGGCCAGGACACGGTCAACAACTACGACGTGAGTGCCGGCAAGACCGATGCGATCGAGTTCGCTGCCGACATCGTTCCCGGCGACATCGTGGCCACGCGATCGGGCGACAGTCTCATCCTGAGTCTGAAGGGCACCACCGACACCGTCACCATCAGCAGCTACTTCAGCGCCGATGGCACCAGCGGCTACAAGCTCGAGCAGATCCGCTTTGCGGACGGCACCAGCTGGGACGTCGCTGCGGTCAAGGCCCTGGTGCAGCAGAGCACCTCGGGCAACGACACGCTGTACGGCTACGCCACGGCGGACACGCTCTCGGGCGGCGCAGGCAATGACTCCATCAGCGGCTACGCGGGCGATGACACGCTGGACGGCGGCGCGGGCAACGACACCCTCACCGGTGGTGACGGTGCGGACACCCTGATCGGTGGCGAAGGCGCGGACTCGCTGTCGGGCAATGCCGGCAACGACACGCTGCTGGGCGGCACGGGTAACGACAGCCTGTATGGCGAGGCCGGCAACGACATCCTCGACGGCGGTGTGGGCAGCGATTCCCTGAACGGTGGTGACGGTTCCGACGTCTATCGCTTCGCACGTGGCTGGGGCCAGGACACGGTCAACAACTACGACGTGAGTGCCGGCAAGACCGATGCGATCGAGTTCGCAGCCGGCATCGCAGCCAGCGACATCGTGGCCACGCGATCGGGCGACAGTCTCATCCTGAGTCTGAAGGGCACCACCGACACCATCACCATCAGCAGCTACTTCAGCGCCGATGGCACCAGCGGCTACAAGCTCGAGCAGATCCGCTTTGCGGACGGCACCAGCTGGGACTATGCAACGACCAAAGCAAAAATCACCACAGTAAATCCACCCTCGGGTGTCACGCTTCAAGGCACTACCGCTGACGACGCTCTCTCCGGTGGAGCTGGCAATGACACGCTCAACGGCGGTGCAGGCGCTGACTTGCTGCAGGGCGGTGAAGGCAACGACACCCTCAACGGTGACGCGGGCAACGACACTCTCGATGGTGGCGCAGGCAACGACACCCTGAACGGAGGTGCCGGCAGCGACACCTATCTGTTCGGGCGTGGCTCGGGCCGTGACACTGCCTATGACTACGACACCGTCGCAGGCAACGTGGACACCATCCAGTTGGGCGAAGGCGTCTCGGCCTCCGACGTGCAGGTGCTGCGCAGTGGCGACAGCCTGTACCTCTACATCGATGGCCTCACGGGCGACCGTCTGGAGCTGCAGAACTACTTCTACCAGGAAGGCGTCTCGGCCTATGCCATCGAGAACATCCGCTTCGCCGACGGCACCAACTGGGATCTGGCCGCCATCAAGGCCAAGGTGATCGTGCCCACCGAGGGCAACGACAGTCTCATTGGCTACGTTGGCAACGACGCCCTCACGGGCCTGGCGGGCGACGACATCATCTACGGCCGTGCCGGCGACGACACGATCGATGGCGGCGCGGGTGCCGACACGCTGTACGGCGAGGACGGCAACGACACCCTCATCGGCGGTGCGCAGGACGACACGCTCAACGGCGGCGCAGGCGCTGACTTGCTGCAGGGCGGTGAAGGCAACGACACCCTCAGCGGTGACGCGGGCAACGACACTCTCGATGGTGGCGCAGGCAACGACACCCTGAACGGAGGTGCCGGCAGCGACACCTATCTGTTCGGGCGTGGCTCGGGCCGTGACACTGCCTATGACTACGACACCGTCGCAGGCAACGTGGACACCATCCAGTTGGGCGAAGGCGTCTCGGCCTCCGACGTGCAGGTGCTGCGCAGTGGCGACAGCCTGTACCTCTACATCGATGGCCTCACGGGCGACCGTCTGGAGCTGCAGAACTACTTCTACCAGGAAGGCGTCTCGGCCTATGCCATCGAGAACATCCGCTTCGCCGACGGCACCAACTGGGATCTGGCCGCCATCAAGGCCAAGGTGATCGTGCCCACCGAGGGCAACGACAGTCTCATTGGCTACGCTGGCAACGACGCCCTCACGGGCCTGGCGGGCGACGACATCATCTACGGCCGTGCCGGCGACGACACGATCGATGGCGGCGCGGGTGCCGACACGCTGTACGGCGAGGACGGCAACGACACCCTCATCGGCGGTGCGCAGGACGACACGCTCAACGGCGGCGCAGGCGCTGACTTGCTGCAGGGCGGTGAAGGCAACGACACCCTCAGCGGTGACGCGGGCAACGACACTCTCGATGGTGGCGCAGGCAACGACACCCTGAACGGAGGTGCCGGCAGCGACACCTATCTGTTCGGGCGTGGCTCGGGCCGTGACACTGCCTATGACTACGACACCGTCGCAGGCAACGTGGACACCATCCAGTTGGGCGAAGGCGTCTCGGCCTCCGACGTGCAGGTGCTGCGCAGTGGCGACAGCCTGTACCTCTACATCGATGGCCTCACGGGCGACCGTCTGGAGCTGCAGAACTACTTCTACCAGGAAGGCGTCTCGGCCTATGCCATCGAGAACATCCGCTTCGCCGACGGCACCAACTGGGATCTGGCCGCCATCAAGGCCAAGGTGATCGTGCCCACCGAGGGCAACGACAGTCTCATTGGCTACGCTGGCAACGACGCCCTCACGGGCCTGGCGGGCGACGACATCATCTACGGCCGTGCCGGCGACGACACGATCGATGGCGGCGCGGGTGCCGACACGCTGTACGGCGAGGACGGCAACGACACCCTCATCGGCGGTGCGCAGGACGACACGCTCAACGGCGGCGCAGGCGCTGACTTGCTGCAGGGCGGTGAAGGCAACGACACCCTCAGCGGTGACGCGGGCAACGACACTCTCGATGGTGGCGCAGGCAACGACACCCTGAACGGAGGTGCCGGCAGCGACACCTATCTGTTCGGGCGTGGCTCGGGCCGTGACACTGCCTATGACTACGACACCGTCGCAGGCAACGTGGACACCATCCAGTTGGGCGAAGGCGTCTCGGCCTCCGACGTGCAGGTGCTGCGCAGTGGCGACAGCCTGTACCTCTACATCGATGGCCTCACGGGCGACCGTCTGGAGCTGCAGAACTACTTCTACCAGGAAGGCGTCTCGGCCTATGCCATCGAGAACATCCGCTTCGCCGACGGCACCAACTGGGATCTGGCCGCCATCAAGGCCAAGGTGATCGTGCCCACCGAGGGCAACGACAGTCTCATTGGCTACGTTGGCAACGACGCCCTCACGGGCCTGGCGGGCGACGACATCATCTACGGCCGTGCCGGCGACGACACGATCGATGGCGGCGCGGGTGCCGACACGCTGTACGGCGAGGACGGCAACGACACCCTCATCGGCGGTGCGCAGGACGACACGCTCAACGGCGGCGCAGGCGCTGACTTGCTGCAGGGCGGTGAAGGCAACGACACCCTCAGCGGTGACGCGGGCAACGACACTCTCGATGGTGGCGCAGGCAACGACACCCTGAACGGAGGTGCCGGCAGCGACACCTATCTGTTCGGGCGTGGCTCGGGCCGTGACACTGCCTATGACTACGACACCGTCGCAGGCAACGTGGACACCATCCAGTTGGGCGAAGGCGTCTCGGCCTCCGACGTGCAGGTGCTGCGCAGTGGCGACAGCCTGTACCTCTACATCGATGGCCTCACGGGCGACCGTCTGGAGCTGCAGAACTACTTCTACCAGGAAGGCGTCTCGGCCTATGCCATCGAGAACATCCGCTTCGCCGACGGCACCAACTGGGATCTGGCCGCCATCAAGGCCAAGGTGATCGTGCCCACCGAGGGCAACGACAGCCTCATTGGCTACGTTGGCAACGACGCCCTCACGGGCCTGGCGGGCGACGACATCATCTACGGCCGTGCCGGCGACGACACGATCGATGGCGGCGCGGGTGCCGACACGCTGTACGGCGAGGACGGCAACGACACCCTCATCGGCGGTGCGCAGGACGACACGCTCAACGGCGGCGCAGGCGCTGACTTGCTGCAGGGCGGTGAAGGCAACGACACCCTCAGCGGTGACGCGGGCAACGACACTCTCGATGGTGGCGCAGGCAACGACACCCTGAACGGAGGTGCCGGCAGCGACACCTATCTGTTCGGGCGTGGCTCGGGCCGCGACACCGCCTATGACTACGACACCGTCGCAGGCAACTCAGATAGCACGCAATTCGGTTCCGGCGTTTCTGCGGAGCAGTTGTGGTTCACGAAGAGCGGAAACGATCTTTCAGTCAGCATCATCGGTACGATCGATCAACTTACGATCAGCAATTGGTATGCAAGTGGTAGCTATCGCGTTGAGCAATTCAAAACCAGCGATGGAAAGGTTTTGCTGGACAGTCAGGTGCAAAATCTAGTCGATGCAATGGCCGCTTTTTCGCCGCCGGCCGCCGGCCAGACCACGTTGCCAAGTAGTTATCAAAGTAGCTTGAATACAGTGATCGCCGCAAATTGGCATTGAGTCGCTACGCGAACGAAGCTAATGAGGGCGATGCTCGTAAAAGGCATCGCTCTCATTAACTAAGAATTTCGCCCGTAATACTGCAATCCTCCACCAAGGCAATCGCGAGTTCGCCTTCTGCCGCGGGTGGACCGCAAGCGAAAAACTTGATGCGATCCATCACCGGACGCAGTTAAGAGTAATTTGACCAGCGCCTCAGCAAGACACGCAAAATTAAAGTCTATGGACGGAAGATTCGCGTGCCCGGAGGTCCGCCTGGGCGGGCGGAAGCGGACTGTTGCTGGCCGAGTTTAGACTTTCACCTTCGGGCACAAGGTGCCGGTGGCCGCAGGAAGAGGCAGTGATTCAACGTTGGACATGAGTGGCTGCAGAAATCAGTCTGTCGATGGACGGGGTAGAAGGCTCTTGGCATGCTGCGATAGGGCCTCCGCGAGTTGCACGTATTTTTCGACATCAACATCTGTGACTCTATCAATTGGACTCACGACTGACTCAGCCTTGCATGAGACATACATCGTGTCATTCTTGAGGTCGTTGATGTGATCTATCAGGTCTGCTTGCAGATTGCCAAGGCTCTTCTGTAGTTCTTCAGAAAGGGCTACTGCATAGGTTACGAGAAACTCAATCTTCTTCTTGTGGTCGCGGACAAGCTTGGAGACCTTTGAAATTTCTGTTTCAGGCGTTCCTGAGATGCCCATAGTTTTCAGAAGAATGCTCTTCGCTGACTCTTCCGTTGCCATGTGGGAAAGATAGTAAGCACGCGGCAAATGCTCTGCATCGAAGAGAAGGCGAGACTCCGTTGCGAGCGCAACGGCATTCTCTGCTGCCTTCTCTCCCCAGCGCTGATAGATCGAATGGGTCATGTGATTTTTCATGTTCACGGTAAGCCGCGCTGAAGTGCGAAGCACGGAGCCTGCTCAGTTTGATTGCGAAGCCTCAGGAGACATCGGTGCCGGCAAGATTCGAGACGAGTTTTTCAACACAATCGGCCGATAGTACCCCTCCACATATCGCCGTCGAACGCCAGTAACCAGTCTGCAGCGGGCTTGCCTGACGGGCGGCTATGCAGCGATTGCCGACATCCCCCGGCCTAGCGCGAATGGGTACTATCGGCCAGAACCAGTCACTCCGATCAGAGAAGCCGCACGATGAGCCAAGAAGCAGTGCCAAACGAGGTTGAATGGTTCCATGATTTGGCAAAGCTGCCTGACGAGGAACTTGTCCAGCAAGCGACTGACGTCAACCGCACGAGGTTCAAGAAGTTTGTGACTGCGAGCCTGCCGGGCCACGTGCCACCGGATAACCAACCACCCGCCGAATTTGCGACGACGGTCCTCGAGCTCAGGGCCAACCAACGTGGGTGGAATCGAGCCCTCGGTGAAGCGCTAATACATGCGGACGACCAACGGTCCGAAGGAAACTTGCAGGCCGCGATCTCGGCATTGCGATCTTTTGCCAGCTCATGCCCTTGGAAAACCTTTGGGGATATCGCGCGCGTCCAAGCCGACAATCTCGAGAAAAACCGGCAGTAGAAAAAGGGCGCATCCGGCCACAACCAGACACTCAGGCCAACCGCCCAACTTGAAGGAACACGATGGGGTACGACTTGAACTTGTGCTCCGTGAGCGATGAGCAGTTGGACCATTTGCGAGCCAACACCTCGCACACGCGCGATTTCATCGACGGCCGGCGCCCAAAGATGACCTTGACTGAGAAGGTCGGCTCTTGGTTCTCGAAGCGCGACGTGACGAAGGAGGTCGATGTCGAGGTCGGCTGCGCCTGGCCGGAATCGGAGGCCGCCTGCACGCATCTGTACTCGAGGGGCGGGCTCTATTTAATCCTCAACGGAACGAATGCCCAGGTTGACGGAGTCACGAACTTTCCCAACGTCGGGGGAAGGTACCGCGGAGAGATGCTTGGGCTCGCAGTCGAGCTTGGCGAAGTAGCGCTTGGACATGCGCACGGGTTTCGAGCGGCGCAGGTAGCCGAGCTCAGAGCAGCATTGCGCGGCTTGGATGTGGCCACAGTCGAGGCACGGGCGCGTACCCACGCTGATGAGATGGGGAGCGACGAACAAGAACTCGTGCAGGATGCTGTTGCAGACGTCAGGGCCTTGAATGAGTTTCTCGACCGCGCTTGCAGCGCGCACCTCGGCATGATGTGGTTCTGGGCCTAGAGCGCCTTGCGGCGGCGGATTCAACCGGTCGATGCAACACATTCGCTGAACATCTCAGCGGGTGTCTGGAAACCGAGCGTCTTGCGCGGCCTCTCGTTCAATTGTCTCGCGATCGCGTTGAGCTGGCGCTGTGAGAAGCCTGCGAGGCTCACGCCCTTGGGCATGTACTGCCTAAGCAAGCCATTGGTGTTCTCGTTGCTTCCGCGTTGCCATGGGCTTTGCGGATCGCAGAAGTAGACCCGGATGTCGGTGGCCATCGTGAATTTCTTGTGCGCGTGCATCTCCGTGCCTCGATCCCAAGTCAGTGACTTGTAGAGCTCCTGCGGCAGTTTGCGGGCGTTCTTGATGAGTGCATTGACGACCGTCTGCGAGTCCTTGCCATCCAGCTTCACCAACATCACGTATCGCGTTTGACGTTCAACCAATGTCGCGATCTGGCTGTTGCCACTGCCAAAGACCAGGTCGCCCTCCCAGTGACCAGGCACTGCTCGGTCTTCAACGCAGGCGGGCCGCTCACTGATCGAAACAGCATCGACGATCTTCCCGTGAATTGCCGTCTTCTGCGTGTAGTGGCGTGACCGGCGCATTCCACGGGTGCGCCGCAGGTGCTCCAACAACTCTTTCTTCAAGGCGCCACGCGCTTGAA
Organism: Variovorax sp. R-27; assembly: GCF_049913215.1. Taxonomy (NCBI): domain Bacteria; kingdom Pseudomonadati; phylum Pseudomonadota; class Betaproteobacteria; order Burkholderiales; family Comamonadaceae; genus Variovorax; species Variovorax sp. R-27. Next base: position 6,029,725 of record NZ_CP183984.1, on the reverse strand, counting down.
TGAACAGACTGCGGTAGATGGTCTCGTGTGACACGTGGTGGCTCTCGTCGCACGGATAAGTATGCCGGAGCCAACCTGCGATCTGTTCCGGCGACCAGAGCACGCGCAGCTTGTCCATCACGATGCGAGCCAATGTGCGGTTCTCACTCAGCTTGCAACGCTTGGGACGTCGCGCTCGATCCCAAGTCGCTTCATCGGCCAGGCTGGCACGGTAGCCATCGCTACCACCGTTGCGCTTGATCTCTCGACTGATCGTCGATGGTGCTCGCCCCAGTCGCGCTGCAGTGGATCGAATCGACTCGCCTGCCACCATCGCCCGCGAGATCTCCTCGCGCTCGGCCAACGTCAATGCAGTCGATGCGCGCGATCGCTGAGGCGGCCGGAATCCGCCCGTTTCCGCAAGTATTCGATGGATCGACGTGTGAGGCCGATCGAAGAGTTTGCCGATCTCATGCAACGTCCAGCCTTGCTTCCAGCGCTCCCACATCAGTGCCTTCTGACTGCCTGAATAGTAGATTCTTGGTCGCCGCTTCATCTGCAACACTCCTTCCGCCTATGCGGTGGTTAGTGTGTTGCATCGACCGGTTGAATCCGCCGCCAAAAGCCGACGCTCATCTCGAAGAATGGTTTTAAGGAGTAGTGGTGGTTGTACGACCGTGGACAGAGATCTCAAGCCGGCCAATCTCAGAGCAGCTCATTCGAGAGTTGTTTCCCTTTGCAGAGGGCTACAGATTCTTCCCGAACCGGTACGACTGCCGAGTGACGTTTCCATCAAGCGTCGGCCAGCCGTTCAGACTCTATGTGTTTGAAGGAAAGTGCACCTATCGCAGCGATGCAGGGCTGGTCACGGTGCAGGGCGCCGAGTACGTGGATCTGCTTCCGAATCGATATGAATTCGCTGTATCGAATGAGGCCGATGTTCGGTTGATGAAGGTCTACAAGCTTCCAGCGGCTCTCACATCGATGGCAGATTGAACGCCGCCTAGGCTCACACCGGACGACTACTTCGGGCCAACTCGAAATGGCAGCGCGACCGGCTACAGTCGGCCAGAACCCGACGTTCGACACGGACTTTCAGCTTTGCTGCCGCAACGGTCGCAGGTACGCTCATGCTCGAAATAGTTGGCCAGAACCGACCCTTTGACCGATGACGCAAAAAGAAAATCACCTCGACAGCACTCAAGCTCTCGTCTCTGAGTTGTTCGATTCAAATGAGGCCATCAAAGCGAAGTTTCAGGAGCATGTCTCGACGGAGATTCTCCTGTTCGGCGAGGCGCTCGTTCCGGCATTCAAGCGGTTCCCCAGCTTCGCCGAAGCCTGCGCTCACAACGTGCAGACCAGTTTGGTTGGCGCATTCGTTCACGGTGTGCTCGATGACCTAGTGGTGTCTGTGAAGCTCTTGCTAATGGGAAAGCTTGGGCCCTCGGGGAATGCGTACCGTCAGGCGTTGGAAGGCATTTGTATGTCGGCCATGTGTGCCCACGCAGATACTCTGCTCATCGGAGAAAAGGAGCAAACGTACTGGCAACTGGTCGCTGATGACAGCAAATCCGCGACCGGTGACTTAGCAGCGCGTCAGTTTCTGAAGAACTGGGAACGTCTCGGCTTGAACTTGCCTGGCGCTGAGCAGTTGAAGGAAGCTCTCGCCGCGCATCATGAACACAGCCACGCGGGCCGGCTTGCGTTGGCGAACAGAATGGACTTGGGGCCTGATGGACGTATTCACTTTGGGGGCCATTTCGACCCCGCAAAGCTCGAAGGCTATGGCTTGGAGATGAAGCAACGAATCAACGGCGCTCGGTGGGCCGTGGAGTTAATCGATGGGCTGTTGCCGCACGTTAAGAAGCTGTCGGCAACCACTCCTGCCGCCGCTCAAGCCAAACCAGCGTAGCAGGCTGCCGTGCTGGGAATGCCCCAGGCCTTCTGGCCGGCGACCGGCTACAGTCGGCCAACTGCGGATCTTCGCGGTCGGGGCAGAATCCGAGCAAAAAAGTCCCATACAACTTGAAGAATGACTCAACGCAGCTTTATCCACGCGCTAGACCTGCGAAACTTTTTTGCATGCCACAACATCAGTTTGGATGGTTCACTTTGGACACCGAACTTCTTGGGTCTCGCGGACGAAGGGTTGCGTGCGACGCATCGCCATATCGGCGAGATTCCCATTGAAGAGCTTCGAAGTACTGGCCCGACCGGAAACGTCCTGGCGCCTCGCGTTGCCGCCTATTTCATCCCCGGGGCGATATGGGGAGCCGGGCAGAAGCTTGCCAACGGATACGGACAAGAAATCCAGATATCCGAGGGGAAAAAGGCGAACATGATTGACGTAAGGGATGCTGAGCTGGCCTTCGAGGCTGGTCGACGCAGGTACTCCCCCAACAGCACGTCACGCCTTTCATGCATTTGGCTGGCGGAACATTCAGCAGAGGGGGAGGCGGTCGTTCGCCACATGTTTGGCGACAACAGTCACATTGTCATTGTTGGGATGAGAATCACGCATCAGCTCTCGCTTAGCCGTGCCGATGCGAGATGGTTCGAGGAGTATTGCTACTCACCCAGTGAAAGCAAGGTGGAAAACTACTGGAAAGAGGTCCCTCACCCCGACGGACCCCGATGGGAGTGGATGCTGGATGGGCGAGTTGAGTTGAGTAACGCCGACGATTTGGAACTCATTCGAGCCAAAAGGGCGACGTCGCCAACGCAGTAAGCAATCTGTCTACCGTCTCCCGGCCACAACCAGTCGTTCGCTGTACCAGCAAAATACGACGGAGAGATGCTGCGATGACCCTGGGAAGTGAACATGATCAACACAGAGATGCTGTCTTACATAGGCGCCCTAACCGGTGTCGTTGGCGCAATCGCGGGTATTGCTGGTTCGATCATGGGGTACTTCAGTCTCAGGCGAACCGGTGAGATCAAGGCACTTGAGCTTCGTCTAGAACTTGTGAAGGCTGCGACGGACGTCTTTCAGAAAATTGATAGCGTCGGCGATCTTCTCGCTCGGGCCAGAAAATCGCGGGATGCCGTGGCCGCCGCAACAGGTATGTATCATTCCGGCGCCAGGCAAACTTGGCAGCGCCAGTTCGAGGCAGACTACGAGTCACTGAATTCGATTAACGAATCTTTCGACGAACTGAACGTTGATTTCTCAAGCTTCAGTTTGCGCGAACTCGAGAGGTCAATTAGTGAGTTGTATGGGCTTCGCACTTTCCTCGAAAACATCGCCCAAAGAAATGCTCAGTTAATCGCCGAAGACGATCTCAGTCGCGAAGCAATCCGCAGTCGGATGGGTGGCGTTTCGCTTAACAGCTAGATTGACGCCTGACCGCATTCGGCCGATTGTGTTGAAAAACTCAGCTTCTGTTGCGCTCGATTGCTCGTGAGAAAAATTGACCTCTCAGATCGCTCCAGGATCGACGATCGTGATGTGGCGAAGGGTTCGAGTACCTCTGAAAATCTGCTTGAAATGCCATGAGCGATTTTTTCAACACAATCGGCCAAGACCGGCCTTTCATGGGCGCGTTCTAAGCACTCAGTCGCAGAGTTGCGGTACGCCGTGGTGTACCAACCGTGCGGGCTCGGAGATCGCCTCTAGGTGCAGGTGGATGTCTTGGTCATCACCCAAAATTCCACTGTCTGGGAGCGACGTAAACGCGGTGATTCGGTAGAACCCATCGCTCAACTGAATCACCTGGTCATCATTGCAATCTGCATCCCAGGACATCAGTTCAAAAAGGTCTCGAATTTGCAAAATGCCATCACGTACCTCGACGCCGAGTCGGACCTTGTAATCGGCTTGAACTAGGGCGGCGTCATCAGGCGGGTCAGTGCGTAGATGCAAGCGCCATGCACCAGGGGAACCGGTGCAAAACGCGGCGATTCTGGAGGAGTTGACCAAGTCCGCAACATTTTTCGGATTGCTGAAGCTGTTGGTGAGGAAGTCCTCTCCCTGCTCAATATCCGCAGTGGCCCACGGGGAGTGAAGAACTATCCCCATACCCGAGGTTACGAGGCGGATGATTTTTGGCATGGCAGTCCAAGAATGCTTGAGCGGAAACCGACTCTACTTGAGCGGCAGCTTTTGGATTTCGCGACCGGCAGCTCAGGGCCCTAAGCGGCTGTACGCATCGCTCCGAAACGGTCACTCATAAAAGGCCCTGGCTTGCTTCTGCGGCTTCTATGGACATAGTTATCCTCACAAACAGGACATCCTCGGTTCCACGTGTACAGCGAATGAACGGCGCAGTATGGCGCTTGCTCGATTGGAGCGAATGAAGTCACCGTCAGTTGCTCGGTTCCGGCTTCGACGAATGCCGGTAGCCTTCCAAGCTCGACGTGCACGTCCTCCCATCCCAGGAGGTGGAAGAGTTCAATTGGCCGACCCGCATCCACCGCTGCACCTAGCAGTCGGTGAACGTCGATTTCTCTCCACCCGGTCTGGGCGGCCATCCACCGTCGAAATTCTCGTTTTTCGTCTCGGCGAATCTTGGCCCACACCGAGAACTCAGCTACCTCAGTCATGCATTTGATCCCTATGGCTTCGCGCAGGCGCCTCTCCCGGCAGACCGCTTCTGGCCGACAGTCGCCTCTACTTCGGATTGACCGACGTCGACTTTATTGAGCCGTCAGCGCTGACGACGATAGAGATCTGGCCTCCCAATTGGGACTGCCGAGCACCAACATACCATTCCCCAGATTTGCGGCCGATAGAAAAAGCGGGGCCCCATCGGAGGCCCTCGCGCAGGGCGTGGCTTCTTGCCGCGAGAAAGGCTGCCACTGCATCCAAACCATCGGTATCGTCAATCAGATGGCCATCGCTCTGACGAAATCGGAACGTCACTTCAGAATCAAATGTCACATTCCATTCGCCGCCTTCAAGACTCCACCAAAAGGTCGGTAGTGTGTCGCCCCAGCGGGAACGGCCCATCTCGATGGCTTTCGATAGCGCTTCTACTTCATCCATAGTGACTGTCCGCTCTTGATCTACATCGTGCCGTCACGACAAACGGCTGGTTCTGGCCGCTAGTCGACGGTGTGAATCGACTCAGCTGAGTACAGATCGTTAGATTGAATTCGCACCCGTGAGCCCGCACTCCAGTCTCGAAGCGTGAGGGATCGCGTCTGACGACTGCAATCAGAAGCGACAGTGCCGATGTACTGATATCCCATGGTCACTATTGCTCCTGCAGCGGGCTCTTTTCCAATGGATTGCAGCACGCGAAACCTCAGTGCGGCGACTATCGTCTTACCCGGCCGGTTAGGGTCGGCGGCCGACTCCTCATCGATGACGGACGCGACAAACTCGTACCGAAAACGCGCTGTTTGGTCTTGATTGCTCGATTCGCTATGAATTGGCGAACATGCCAAAGCACTGCTTTGAACAAGCGCGCTCGATATGACCGCTATCGCCCCTGCATTCCAGGTTTTGAGCATCGTGTTGACCCTACGATTGAATGATGGCTGCTGGCCAAATTCTGCTGCAGTCGCGAAAGACCGCTGTTGGCCGACTGTAGCCGGACGCGCCGCCGTCGTGAACGGAACCGAAGCGGTCTGTTGGGTTGACAATAATCTGTCGTTGCTTGACTCAATCTACACGCATTGGCCTGAAAGCTCATCATGATTATCGGAATTGGCTGGTGTGTCCTTCGCACATCCCGTAGTGCTTACGCTGAGACAGTTGGCGAACCTGCGATCAGTGACATGAACGAAGCCGTACGCGAGGCTGATGCGGCACTGTGGGCCGGATTTCGTGAATGGATGACTGCGAATTCGTCGCCTATGTTGCTATGGACACTGCATGAACAGCACAACAATCACAAAGGTGTGCTTCAGGTATTCCTATCCAGAAACCATAGAGGCTCGCCGTTCTGGGACATGCTGAGCTGGATAGCGGAGCACGGTAAAGGAAGCTATGGGCTTTTCTATGTCGACGATGACGAAGACACCAACCGCGAGGATTTCAGCAATGTCTTCCGAGTGCATCGCCTCATGAATGGCAACGTTCAAGAGTTAGCCGATCCTTTCTTTGGGTCAATCATTCCCAATCTTGAACCGATGCATCCTTATGGCCGTGATACTCCCGACGAGAGTTGAGAAGGTGGCGATAGGTCGCCCAAAGCCCGTGTGACCGACAGCTTTCAGCGTTGTCGCTGACCGGCCGCTTTTGGCCGGCTGCGGCCGGACGCGGCGGTCGTCAGTAGGCGCCGCCCCTAGGTACGCAGCCATCCGAGTCAGGCAGCTTACCTTCAGCGAGCACGTTTTCCGTCTTGCAGACCTCGTTGAAGCTCCAGACCTCAAAAGCATCACCCGGAATTGCATGCTGTTCCAGATAGGCTTCAAATTCTTCGAGGTCCTCGAACGAAACGACGCATGGACAACTTGCCCCTCGATAGAACCAGTGCTGAACAATGACAGGACCTTTAGCCAATGCATTCTTGATTTTGGCAAGGCTTGCTTCGGAAAGAATCTTGGCTCCGTCCTCAGTCCAATCGTCAGGGGCGTGGCGATCAGGAATTCGTTTCATAGGTTATCGCGATAAGTGATTTTCTGGAATCGACCACTCCGAGAATAGACGGTGCTGAGCGGCTGCTCTTGGCCGCGCTCAGCCTTTAGGGGAACCATCGCAGCTCGCCGAAAAACCCAGCCAGCTGGGATGGCTCAGCGTCAGGTCAAAGAAGTCGTCGACATAGACAAGCCCGAGAGACTCCAAGCGCCGGACGAACTCATTGCATGCCTCCCCACCGAAGGACGGCCCGAACGACAACAACTTTCTGTCCTCGGCCAGCGGACGGTCGGTCTCAAACACTTCGAGCACTCGCGCTCTTGTGATGCCACGAGCAGCCAAGGCGCTTTTGCGTATCACGATACCGTAGGAGAAGGTGACTTCGATACTCATCTCAGAAGAGGGCGTGGCTGTGCTGTTTGAGGAACGCGCTTTCGGTCAACGAAATTGGACCGACATGGGCAAGGACCGCTCCTGGCCGATAACCGAAATGGAAGGCAGCCTCACGGTGATCATCTTCTTCACGGCAGAGGATACCGTCCTCAAATTCCGAAAACACCCCACCAAAGCCCTCGCGTCGGGTCGGGCTTGGGTTCCAGTCGAGAGTAGCTACAAGGATCGGCCGAAAGGCGGACTTCGATCGGTGCGGCCTGACGAAAGGTCACGAATGCGTCACTCGCCTCCACCTGTTGCACGAACTCATTGAGTGAGGTACCCGACCAACTCACAAACGCCTGACCGACTCCATAGGCTTGGTGTCGATTCAAATACTGGATTCCCATCATGTCCAGCGTGTACTGCAAGCGAAGAGACAGTCGTACAGCGGGCCACCGGCCTGCCGACGCATCTTCTGGCAGGAGGCGAAAGAGACGATTGATCGCGACTTCAAATCGAACGCCCCTGTCTGCCGTCCCAAGATGCGCATCGAATGTGACCCCTTCGCCTTCCGGGGTCAGAACCGAATATTTATCAACCGACTCGCGGTGAAAATCCATTACCGCAGGCCATGCGTCGCATAACTTCATGGACTTGAGCAGCAGTCCTTGCTTCCGCAGGAATGCTCGGAAGTCCTTCTCTGACTGGAGTGGCGGAGCAGCTTTCGACTCTGTTTTCATCGATTTTCGATTGTGTTGCTGATCAGCGTCCTACATATCTTGCCGCAGCAGCGAGTGACCGGTCCTGGCCGGACTCGGCCAGAGTGACGAGGCGAGTCCATGAGCGCCCCTTCACGTGTCCCGCCTCCACACTCTGGTGACGTTCATGGTTTCATCCAGTTCGACCCAGAGGAGCGTGTTTGGCATGTGAAGACCTGCCGGAAATTTGACCGCGGGCACATCACGCGAAGCACCGCTAGCAGCAAGTCCATTGCCAGGATGCAGAAGGATCCGTATCTCCCCCTTCGTCAGCGAGCCGAAGACAACGGCAGGAACCTTTTTCAGCCAATCGGTCGGGTACTTCTCTTCTATCAAATGGTCCTCCCCGTCCCTACTCAATACTTCGATCCACACCGCGGTCGCGAAGGTCGGCTTCTGGCCGAACTTCGCCATATCAGCTTCATATCCCAAGGTCAGGAAAATACTGAAGCAGGGGAGCATTGATGTGCATCTCGATGGCCCCTATCGAAAGCCCAACCCCCTTCTTGAGCTTCTCGAACTCTTCGGCCGTGACAGTCTCCTTCATGACCTGCAGGACGGATGTCAGGGCTTCAACAGCGGCCAGTGCCTTCTCGTGGATTTGAACTGCTTGGTCTCTGTTCATGCAACCTCAATCAGTTAGAAGTCCGGGGTGCGATGGTGCGGCTCAAGAGCAGCGAGGCTGGAGGCGTCGTTCCAAGGTCCGCATTTGGCCGAACGGGGCTGACCTATGCTACTTCGGAGTCGCTCCTCACAAGGGACTCCAAGAGGAAGAGCGCCTCTTCGGCGTTGAGAGCCCTCGAGCGATGCGCCGTGCTTCGCGCGCTTCGGCCGGTAGAGCGCTGTGTCAGTCTTGCGCAGCTTTCTGTGTGGTGGATCATGTTGCTATCTACTGCGAACTCATGCCTGAAATATTCTGTCGAGATGTCCTCAGAGTTGAGGGCGAAGTTTGCCGGTGAGGCTCCCCTTATCAGCCAGGTCGACACGCCTTGGGGGCAAGTCGCCTGAATCTCCTCGGGTAGGCGCTGGATGGTTTCAGGGGTCAACTGTTCGCAGATCTTCAAGATGACGCCAGAGAGATCGCCGGTAGCGGTCGCCTGTTCCTCATCGATGATCTCGATAGATCTCGGGTTGATCTCCGCCCTATGACAAGCGCGGAGAACCTCTGCCGTCCAGCGTCCGCTATGGGCGTTGGACGCTTGAGCGAAGAGGTACGTTTGAGGAAGTCGAACTCGATATGGCATACCGCAATATAAGGTCCGCCGACCCATTCTGCCGCTGCGACGAAGATCCGCTATTGGCCGACCTGGTCAGCGAGCGATGTCGCCAGCATCGCTAATTGGAATGGTCAGATGCTCCTCGAGACGCTCCGTTTGCAGATGGCTAGGGCCGTAGGCAATAGCGGTAACTCGAACGGACATCCTCTTTGCCGAAGCCCACGCGGCTTGTACTTCAAGCAGCAGTTCCTCACCGTCGACGACAATGACTTTCGAGGCTGGCTTTGAGCCAATCAGTTCGACAAGCATGGGCCGAGGTAGCCGGCGGCATGCCTCCAACTCGTCCGAAAGTGCTGCGTAGGCGCTGGCTCGATTCACTTCATACCTCGGTTGATTCCCGCTACGGATGCTTTTTGTCGGCGAGGTAGACCGGCCGGTCATGGCCGACTGTAGCCTCACGCACTGTTGGCGCGAAGGGCCCAAAACGGCCATACAGAAATCCCAGGAGCGGTCTCTCAGGGCATCCACACCGACGGCCGAAATCACACTGGTTCTGCGTCGACTACTCGGGCGAGAAGCCCAATACTCATGTCGTGGCCCTGAACGACAAAGTGCTTCACCCCCTTGACTGCAACCACCCAAAGTTTCGGCCCGTGCTCTTCAAGATACCTTTGTCCGAAATTCTCGAGCCACTGCCCGTCATTTCGCTCTCTCAATGCGCGACGAAACTCAGAGGGCGTGTCGGCAGGGTCGTTCACGCGTGCTTGCACGAAGCCGCGAAAGTGGAGGCGAATTCTTAAGGCTGCAATATCCCCTGGCCGACTTGCATCAATCTCGACAGTGCAACATCCGCCCTCCTGCACGGTGAAGGCCGTATGAGTTCCGCGAGCGCATGGCTCCATTGCATATATGTTCATGCTGAGTCGAATATATAGAGCGAACTGGGGCGACCGCTGTTGGCCGACTGTAGCCTGTCGCGCCGCCGTCGTGGACGGGCCCAAAGCCGTCTGTGGCCCCACTCCAAAGCGGACGCCGATTGCTACGAACTCAGCAGCTCCAAGCTTGAATCACTTGGGCGCAACGTGGGGAGGCACGCCGTTAACCCAGGGCACCTCGAGCTCTTCCTCCAAGGCACTCACTTCTTCCACGGTGAACCACACGCCGTGAGCGTCCACCCAGTATTGCTTGCCGCCAACAACGTGAACCGATTTCGAGATGCCATTGAAATCGCGACGCAGCAGCAAGTCTGTGGGCACAACTTCAGTTAGAAAAACCGTGTTCTCCGGGGGGACGCCATGCTCGAGAGGATGCAGTGCATGTGACCTACTGCCACTTGGCGACGCGCAAAGCGCGACCTGGTACTTCTTGCTCGGGTCAACCTCAGACCGTTTCCACATGCCAGTCCTCCATTGTTTGCGGCGGCAAGACAGGCCGCCCGCCTCCGGGAAATGTCCGGTTCTGGCCGACATTGGCCGGTCGCCTGGCGGTTTCGATGCAAGCATCTCAGATGCTTGGCTTCAGCGGTAATCAGAAAGACGGGTTGGATTGCCGGCCTTGATAACTCGGCCTCTGAATCTGACGTGCCAATCCGGGTCCCACTCTTTGTGTGCGTGTATGTGGAGACCGTCCCCCACGGGGGCCACGTCGAGAGGCAGCAGGTTGTCAGTGGGTTGTGCAAGCAGTTCCACCTCATCGCCAGGCTCAAGGATTACCTCTTCAGGGACCATCTCAAGATACAGCGTCATAGCGAAAGCGGTTTCGTTCTTGAATCTGCCAACCACTGGGTAATTTTCTGGCGTCATGGCGAAGGTCTGGTTGTGGCCAGCTTCAGCTGTATGAGTGCGTCTCTCAGCCTATGTCCCTGGGGCTTTCGCCGCGCGCCATTCGGAGACAGTCTTGCAGGCGCTGGATGAGGGCCTCCACTTCTTGCTCTCCCAGGTCAAGCGGGTCCCCATGCGAGCCGACCGCGATGAGGCAGACGGCGGACCCATCAACCCAGACATCGAGGCGCTCTTGGGCTCCAGAAGCGGGCTGCTCATTCAACGGCACAGGGGCTCCTTGCTCATACGTTGACCAGATAAATTTCGGTATTCATCTTGATGGGGCACTCAGCGTACCGCCTGAATCAGCAGCTCCGTGGGAATGGCGGCTTCTGGCCGACTGTAGCCGGTTGCGACCGGCGGAGCTTTGGGCCCAAGCCGGAAGTAGCCGCGACTCGACGAAACGCCGCCAAGCGGGCATTAGTTCGGACTGAGGCCGGTGACGAACGCTATCCTCTCACTCCCAACTGAGGAGCTACTGACATGGGTGCTAGCAAGATTCGCTTGAACGATGTTCGCTATCGACAGGGATTCTTGGAAGTCACAAATATTCACCCTGGTCACATCAACATCGAGACCTGGGAAATTCATCCTGATCTCGACATCTCCGAAAAGCAATTCGACGACAAAGCGATCACCGACGAGTGTGTAGTGGCGAACACGGAGATCGAGTTGAGCGTCGAGCAGGCGAAGGCATTGGTTGCAAGCCTTGAAGCCGCTATCGCGAATGCCTTAGAAAGCGGACGTGGTTGAGCGGCAGGTAGTGGCCGCGTGCCGACGTGGTTACACGGCTAAAGCTCTTTGGGGTGTGCACGGACGTACCTCTCAACCCACTCGGCCTGCTCCGCAGTGTCAGGGACCGCCACGCCGCGAGAGCGGCTGAGCACGCGAAAAATGTCTTTGCCGGGCACGCCAAGCAAGTGAAGCAGGCAGCCAGCTACCAACCCGGTGCGGCCGATACCTGCGCGGCAATGAATGGCGACCGCCTTGCCTTGAAGGATCTCGGAGTGCAATTGATCGAGCAAGACGGACAGCTCGCGTGTTGATGTCGGCGTGCCGCGGTCAGCAATGGGGAAGGACCAGAACCTAATGCCATGTTCGGCACACAGGGAGGGTTCCGATTTGAGCTCCAGTTCGCGAACCTCGTGAGACTCGAGCAGAGAGACGACCCACTCGACTTTTGCACCGCGCCATGCCTCGACCTCTTCACGAAGCCATTCGCCACCACGTGGGCGCGGCATTAGGGCCAAGCGATGAGGATTGATGCCGCCGACCCAGCGAAGCGATGGCTCAAACATGAATGAACGCTCCAACGTGTTGTAGGGACCGATCTGCCTCGCGAGCGTCAGCTACCAGCCGAATTTTGCCCGTCGTGGCGACCGACCGGTTTTGGCCGACTGTAGCCGGTCGCCGCCTCGGGCATTGGGGCTAGCGGCTACTGTCGGAACGACCCCTTTGGCCCAACCATTTGCTTGAGATTCTTGAGCTTTCGAGGGGCGCGCTCAGTCCATAGGATTTCCGCCCCGTCTCTCAGCTTCTCGTAGATTGGAAGCACATCGGTGATACCCACCAACTTCCATTGAACAGGTACGCCATCCGGTCCACCTGTGTATGGTTTCACATTCTCGCGAGCAACCGTCATGCCCTTCTCGTAAGCATCGTCAAGGTTCCGCGCACGTACAAGAATTGTGTTCTCCCACGATAGAAATCGAGCTTCGTCATCGTCCTTTCTGTCGTCATTCAGCTCCACAAAGCGAAGCAGGTACGAAACCACGTACCAGCCTACCGGTGAGAGATTCTTGTCGTGTTTCATACAAGGGTTTTCGCCTCGGCGGCCCGGAACGAGTAGAGCGTCAGCCGTTCACCGAAGCCCTGAACGACGGGTTGTGGCCGACTGTAGCCGAAGGGCAGTCGGCGCCACAGGACCCCAAAGAGACTTCCCCGATCCTCGATAACAGACATCCGAAAGACGTTGTACTGGCCTACTCAGGTGGCGTTCTCCGCTAGGATCCTTCGAGCAATCTCATCAACCCCTTCCTCGCTTTCTCGCGGGCTCGGGTTCAAGGCCAGGCGCAAAAGGTACGGCCCGACGGCCACTGCGAGCCTGGGTGACGGAGCGACAAGTTTGTCGAGCACCCAGTACTTCCAGATGTGGTCTTCAGACTCGAAGATCATGCGCAGATGAGGTGCCAGTGGTTCACCGATGCCAGCCAGAAAGGGAATCAAGACCTTCGCGACAGGCCAGTTGATGTCTTGCATCCAGGCGATCAACTCAGGTAGAAGCGCGTCGACAGCCGGATAACCAAGAGCGACGATCGCTTCGGCCTTCGGCAGGTCGTGCTTGTCGACTGGCAGTAAGTGGGCCATCTTCTTAGGCAATGAGTTCTCCCGCATGTTCAACAGCCACTACTGGTTGGCAACAGTAGCTCGACCGAACTGGAGAGCAATCACTCGACCCCCTGCGACCATTTAAGAGATCCTGCGGCCCAGGCCGTGCCTTCCGCATACGCGACGGCCTCGGCAAGCGTGGGGAATACCGCGGATGCGTGTACGGGATATGTACTTGGTGACGTTGGAGACGCCCACTGGACATCGAAACCAGCGACCAAGGAGTCGTTGCAGATTTCTGGCGGATCTTGGCGATCTCCTGTTCCGTAGCGGACGCTGCACTGCACAACACGAACACCCGTAGGAACTTGTCCGTCGTACAGCCATGTACCCTCTCGTGCAATTGCCTTCATGATCAGTTTGGATGTCTGCTCGTGGCCGATTGTGCCCCTTGCCACCGTAGGTCAAACATAGCCGCGAAAGCTGATTCCTAATCCGGTGAAGCAGGCGCGGCGTTAAGGACGGCTCCAACCCGGCGCGCGCATGCTCAGGCTCCCTCAACTCGATGGGAGACCATCATGGGATCTGCAAACACTGCAACCTGCCGCGCGCCCTGGAACAAGGGCAAGATCGTCGGCCAGAAGGCCCCTTTCAAGCTCAAGGACATTTGGGCGCTGCGGGTGCGGCTGCAACTGGAGGGCCGAGTGCGCGAGCTGGCTCTCTTCAACTTGGGCCTGGACAGCAAGCTGCGCGGCTGCGATCTTGTCAGCCTGAAGGTCAGGGACGTCTGCCACGGGGAGCAGGTTGCACCACGGGCGACGGTGATGCAGCACAAGACCCAGCGTCCGGTGCAGTTTGAGCTCACGCCCGGGACCCGAGAGGCTGTGCATGCGTGGATCCAGCGCACCGGCCTGCGATCGGACGACTTCCTGTTCCCGAGCCGAATGCACGGCTCGCCGCACCTCGGCACCCGGCAGTACGCCCGAATTCTGGGTGGCTGGGTCAGACAGCTTGGACTAGATCCTGCCGACTATGGAACGCACTCGATGCGACGGACGAAGGCGACGCTGATCTAGCGGCGGACGAGGAACCTCCGCGCGGTGCAGTTGCTGCTCGGCCACTCCAAGCTTGAGTCGACCGTCAGATACCTGGGCATCGAGGTGGATGATGCCCTGGAGATCTCGGAGCAGACAGAAATCTGAGCGAGCGTCGATTGAGCAGCGCAGATCAGTCCGCCTTGCTGCGGCGGTGAGGCGGATCAATGCGCTGTCGGATGGCTCGATTGCGGCGCACAGTAGACATTCAGCGGGCCGCGCCGACTGACAGCAACCAGTCTCAAGCTGACCGGATCTGTGAACGGAAAGGCTTGCCTGATTGGCAGCCCAAGGAATCTGACCAGCAGCGGCAACGCTGCGCATGAGCAAATCGACGATCCGGGATCGCGCAGCAGTAACTTTCATTAGCTTCCAGTCGCAAAAGAGAGGTTACTGATCTAGTTACTGCACAATGCCTCGGAAGCACCCGGACCAATGCGGAAGCAAGGACAATAAAAAAAGCCCTAAGTAGTTGATTTACTTAGGGCTTTCGAACTTAAGCGGAGAACCGCAGAAGTAGTGTTGGTGGCTCTTCACGGACTCGAACCGCGGACCTGTGGATTATGATTCCATCGCTCTAACCGACTGAGCTAAAGAGCCGTCAGTGCTGATTTGCACCGAGCCCAAAATTATAGCCCAGGCTGAGGGCCCAGTTCAACTACCCGCGGGCAACTTGCCCAATTCTTCGGAAACGAGCCGCACGATCAGCTTGTCCAGCGTCTGCACCGAGTAGTTGCCGACGTCATGCACGGTCTGCGTTCCCGGGCCGCTCGCCGGGTTCGTCGCTTCCTTGTAGGTCAGGAACACGAAGCGCCCGCCGGTGTATTGCGCGATCTGGCGCTGGATGTATTCGCCCTGCTTGTCGAGCCCCGATGCGCCCACGCTCAACACCTTGATGCCCTTGCCCAGCGCGGCGACCATGTCGTCGTCGTATTGCGGGCCGCCGTAGTCGAGGTGCGGCGGGGCGTCGGCCAGCAGCACCACGAGGCGCGTGGTGCCGTTGCCGCGCCAGCTCATCTTGTGGATGGTTTCGTTCAGGGCCTCGTTCATCGCCTCGGGGTAGTCGCCGCCGCCTGCAGCACGCAGCGCATCGAGCACGCCCTGGAAGGCGTTGAGGTCGTTGGTGAAGTCGTGGCGGCGCACGAGAAATTCGTCGGTACGGTCGCGGTACGCCACCAGGCCGAAACAGGTGTCGGGGCGGCTCGGCAGCCTGGCGACCTGGTCGGCGATGGTGCGCAGCGTGGTCTTGAGCTTCGCGATCTCGTCGTCCATCGAGCCGGTGGCGTCGATCAGGAAGACCAGGTCGAGCCTGGCGCGCGCGGGGGCAGCGCCGGGCTTGCCGTCGAGCACGACGTCGACGGCGTTCTTCTGGCCGCGCTGCAGGAAGGCGGTGCTCTGGCGGCCGTTCTTGCGCACGGTCACTTCGTACACCGGGCTCTGCGCCTTGTCGAAGGCGTTCGGATGCAGCCAGGCGCGCCCGCCCGCGTCGGTGCGGGCCCACATGGCAGCGCCGTTCGCGGCCTGCACCGCCACTTCGGCATCGGGCACGACCGCACCGCGGGCGTCGCGCACCTGGAGGAGGTAGCGCGCGCTGATGTCGCGCTCGCGGTGGACGACCTGCGTGCGGCCGCGGAAGGCCAGGTATTCGCTGAAGTCGGCGTTGTCGTCGACCATGCCGGCGGTGACGGGTTCGTTGGCGGGGCGCGGGGCCTGGGCTGGTGGCTGAAGGCCGCCGCTTATGCGCGGCGCTGCGGGCGCGGCTGGCGCAGCAGCTTCAGCGATGGCGCTGGCAAGGGGCTCGGCGGCGGGTGCCGGCATTGATTTCGCGGCCGAGACCGACGGCGAGCCGGGCCGGCGCAGGCTGTAGTCCTTCATCGCGTCGGTGTCCGCAAGCTCGCGCCGGTCGCGTGCGACGCGCGCCATGCCCGGTGTCTCGTAGGTCTGGACTGGCCTTGCGCAGTGCGTGGCTGACGGCGCCTCGAAGTTCGGCACCGTCTGCGCCACCTGCAGGCGGCTGTCGGGTGCGGGCGTGGGCCAGCGCGTGGCGCCGGCAACGGCAGGGGGCTCGGTGGCGCCGCAGGCGGTCAGGAGCAGTTGAGCGCACAGCAGTACGACGAGCGGGCGGCGAAACCTGGGAACGAAAGCTTGGGTCATGGAAGCACTCCGGGTGGTTGAGTGCAGGCTGATACGGCCGACCACCGCCAGCGGGGTTGAGCTCGCCGACTTTCTTTGCCGCCCCGAACCCCGGTGCGGTCCGCCGCCCGTACAAGCTGGGGTGAAAATCCTTCGATGTCCGCGCTTCCCCGCGCCCCTTCCGCCAAGAACGCCCCCGAGCGCCAGGCCATGCCCGACGACCAGTTGATGCTGGCCTACGCGCAGGGTGACGCCGCCGCGTTCGACGTGCTCTACGCGCGCCACGAAGGCGGACTGTTCCGCTTCGTCAAGCGGCTGCTGGGCGCGCGGCTCGTGGCGCAGGCCGACGAGGTATTCCAGGACACCTGGGTGCGGATCATCTCGGCGCGCGACAGCTTCTCGCCGCAGGGCGCGACGTGGCGCACCTGGGCCTTCACCATCGCGCACAACCTGGCGATGGACCGGCTGCGCGTGAGCGGGCGCGAAGTGACGCTCGATGCGCACCCGGACGATGACGGCGAACCCGTGCCCATGCTCGACCGCGGCGTGCGCGGTGCGGTCGATGCGGCGGCGCACCCGTCGGCCGAAGAGCTGGCGTTCTGGCGTGCCGCGGGCCGTCGCCTGCTGGCTTGCCTCGACGAACTGCCGGTCGATCAACGCGCCGCGTTCCTGCTGCACCATGAAGACGGCCTGACCGTCGAGGCGCTGGCCGCGAGCCTGGAGATCGGTTTCGAGACCGTGCGCAGCCGCCTGCGCTATGGCTTGCAAAAACTGCGCGGCTGCATGGAGCGCTATCTGTCGGTGCTGGAGCAACGGGCATGAGCGGCAATGACACCGGGTTCGACGACAACAACGGCGATCTGCGCGACCCCGCGCTGCGCCGCGCGCTGGACCATGCGCCCGACAGTGATGCCAGGCCCGATCCGCGCACGCGCGACGCGATCCTGAAGATGGCGCACAACCTTGCCGAGGCGCCGGTGACAGCGAGCCCTGCCGCCAACAGCGCGAGCGCCGCGCCGTGGTGGCGCCGCCTCTTCGGCGGTGGCGGCGAGCCGCGTGCGCGCATGCCGTGGAACGCGGCTTTCGCGACGGTGCTGGTGGCTGGTTTCGCGGCGGTGCTGTGGCATCGCGAGCCTGTGCCCGATGCGCGACTCGATGGTGAAGCCCGCGTGGGCGGGGCGACTGCGCAAGCGCCGGCGCCGGTGGCGCCGCCTGCAACGGCTCCGGCGCAAGCGTCCGCGGAGGCCGCGCCTCCAGCCGAAGCGCCGGCAGCCGCCGCCGCGCCGCCACCAGTCGTTGCGCAAGCCCCCGCAGCGCCTGCCGCGGAGCAACGCGCCAAGACCCCGGCCCCGCGCGATTCTTCTTCCCCGAAAAAGGCCGCCGATGCGGCGAGCGCAGATGCTCTCCAGCGTGCTGCGCCGAAGCCATCTCTCAAGCAGGCGGCTCCTGCGCCCGTCGCGCCCGCCGAGCCGGTCACACCTTCGACACCGCCTGCCATCGTGGCCGAGCAATCCGCACCCGCACCCGTCTTGCGCGATGAACGCCGCGAAGCCCGCGTGGAAAACGAACGGCGAAGCGCTTATGCAGCAGGAGCGCCCGCGCCGGCAGCGCCACCGCCACCAGCCGCCGCACCCGCGAACCAGGACAGCGCCAGCGCCGAACTTTCCGGCGGACTGAGTTCGACCGCGCCGGGCGCTGCCGCCAAGGCCATGACAAGGCCTCGGAGCGCAGCGGCGTCCTTCTCGGCGCTGGAGCGATGGACGTCCTTCAACTTCACGCGTTCAGGCGCCAGCGTGCGCCACGAGCGCGGCGATATCGAAGGCCTGCCGGCGCTCGTGAGCACCGTGGCGCGTTCGGCCACGTCGCCCGATGAACCGCTCGCCGCACCGGTTGAGGCGCGGCTCGAGCTGTACCGGGGCAATGCGCTGGTCGCCGTGCTGGAAATCGCCGGCGGCCAGGTGCGCTGGACATCGCAGCCCGGCGGCGCGGCTCTCGTCGGCACGCCACCAGCGCAGGCGCTCGATGCGCTGCGCTCGCTGCTTACGCGCTGATCAGATCAGGCGTTCTTGAAATCCGGCGCGCGCTTGTTGAGGAAGGCGTCCATGCCTTCCTTCTGGTCGACGGTGGCGAACAGCGCGTGGAACAGCCGGCGCTCGAACATCACGCCGTCGCTCAGGCCGCTTTCGAAGGCGCGGTTGACCGATTCCTTCGCCGCCATCACCGAGATCTGCGAGTAGCTGCAGATGATCAGCGCCGCGCCCAGCGCCTCGTCGGCGAGCTTTTCGAAAGGCACCACGCGGCTCACGAGGCCGGCGCGCTCGGCTTCGGCGGCGTCCATCATGCGGGCCGTGAGCACCATGTCCATGGCCTTGCTCTTGCCCACTGCGCGTGGCAGGCGCTGCGTGCCCCCGGCGCCGGGGATCACGCCGATCTTGATTTCGGGCTGGCCGAACTTCGCGTTGTCGGCCGCGATGATGAAGTCGCACATCATCGCCAGCTCGCAGCCGCCGCCCAGCGCGAAGCCGGCCACCGCGCCGATCACGGGCTTGCGGATCGAGCGGATGGTTTCCCAGTTGCGCGTGATGTAGTCGCCTTTGTAGGTGTCGATGAAGCTGTACTTGGCCATCGCCGCGATGTCTGCGCCGGCCGCGAAGGCGCGCTCGCTGCCCGTGAGGATGATGCAGCCGATGGCGTCGTCCGCATCGAAGGCCTTCAGGGCCTGGCCCAGCTCGGTCATGAGCGCGTCGTTGAGCGCATTCAGGGCCTTCGGGCGGTTGAGGGTGATGATGCCGACCTTGCCTGCTTCGGTCCGCACTTCGATGTTTTCGTAGCTCATGGTGTCTCCGGGGGAAGGGGAAGAAAAACGCGCTTCACTATACCCAGCATGGCCGGCGCGGGTGGCGGGGCATTGCGAGTTCCCATAGAGTGCCCGCCATGAGTTCCAACTACGCCTACCTGTTCGTCGCCATCGTGGCCGAAGTGATCGCCACCAGTTTCCTCAAGGGGTCCGAGGGCTTCACCCGGCTGTGGCCCACGCTGGCCTCGGTGGTGGGCTATGTGATTGCGTTCTTCTTTCTCTCGCTCACGCTGCGCACCATCCCCACGGGCATCGCCTATGCGATCTGGTCCGGCGTGGGCATCGTGCTGATCTCGCTGGTGGGCTGGCTGTGGTTCGGACAGAAGCTCGACGGGCCGGCCATTGCGGGGCTCGCGCTGATCATCGCGGGCGTGGCGGTGGTGAACGTGTTTTCGAAGTCGGTTTCCCACTGAGCGACCCTGCTCGGCACATGTGGCTTTCAGTTGAGAACTATTCTCATCTAGAATGCCCGCCATGGAGTTCCCGATGCAAGAACATGCCGTGTTGCTGCGGGCCTATGCCCGCGTGCAGGAGCGCTGCTCGCGCCTGCTGGTCGAGCAGGCCGCGCTCGTCGAAAGGCTCGAAGCGCAGATCGTGCGTTTGCGCGGCGCCTTGGTGGCGCGCGACTCGGCCATTGCCATCGTGAGAGAGGAGCTGGCCGCGCGCGCCGCCGCGGGCGGGGCGCTGCCCAAGCGGCTGAATGCGCTGCTGTCACCGGGCAGCCGGCGGCATTTGCGACCGCCCCGGCTGGAAGCACCCGCCGATCTGCGCGAGAAGGCCGTGCTGTGCGTCGGCCATGAAGACGAGGCGCCTTCGCTCGCGCGCCAGCTGGTCGAGATTGCCGGCGGCCGCTACCTGCACCACGACGGCGGAGACGATGCGGACGATCCTGCGCTCGAAGCCAGCCTGCGCGCGGCCGATCTCGTGATCTGCCAGACCGGCTGCGTGAGCCATGGTGCCTACTGGCGCGTGCAAGACCACTGCCGACGCACCGGCAAGCCCTGCGTACTGGTCGGTGAACCGCAGCCGATGCTCTTCGTGCGGCAGCCGGCAGCGGCGGAAAACGCCTAGCCGGCCAACCAGCCCGCCACCTTCGTGGCGTCGTGCGAGAACAGGCGCCAGGTGGTCACTCCGACAGGCAACACCAGCGGCAGCCTGATCAGCTTGCGGTCGCGCGCCACGATGGCCGTGCACTTCGTCGCATCGCCCAGGTACAGCGCCAGGTCGTCGAGCTTGGCCATGCGCCAGGCCTGCGCAGCCTGCTGCTGGCCCTTCTTGCCGGCAGCAGGCAACTCGATGCCGATCCACTCGTCGTTTGCGGAGAAGCCGGCCTTCTCGGCCGCCCCGCCCCGCAACACCACCTTCACCTGAACGCTGCCGCTGGCCTCGGCCACGCGCAGGCCCAACGCCTGCGCCTGCTGCGACGGGTCCTCCAGCGTGGCAACGCCGTGCGCGCGCAGCAATTGCGCGAGCGGAAGCTCCTCGGTCGAATGCACCCAGCGCGCCAACTCCGCCGTGTACGAGCGGCCGCTCACGGCCTCGAGCGCCGCTGCAATGTCGGCCTCGCTGATCGGCCCACCACTGCTGTGCGTCCACAGGTGGCGCATTACGTCGTCGAGCGAGCCCTTGCCTTCATGGCGCAGCGTGAGGTCGAAGCAAAGCGCCACCAGCGCGCCCTTGGTGTAGTAGCTCACCGTGCTGTTGGGCGTCTGCTCGTCCTGGCGGTAGTACTTGACCCAGGCGTCGAAGCTCGCGTCGGCCACCGGCTGCACCAGTCGGCCCGGCGTCTGCATGACCTGGTTGATGGTCTTGTTCAGCAGGCGCAGGTAGGCTGCGTCGTCGATGCGACCGGCGCGGCGCAGCAGCAGGTCGTCGTAGTAGCTGGTGAAGCCTTCGAAGAACCACAGCAGCTGCGTGTAGTTCTCCTGGCTGTAGTCGTAGCGCGCAAACTCGGCCGGCCGCATGCGCTTGACGTTCCAGGTGTGGAAGTACTCGTGGCTGATGAGGCCCATCAGCGTGGTGTAGCCGTCGGGCTGCTTCTTCTTTTCGCCGCGCTGCGGAAGGTCGCGGCGGTTGCAGATCAGCGCGGTCGAATGGCGGTGTTCGAGTCCGCCATAACCGTCGTCGACGGCGTTGAGCATGAACACGTAGCGGTCGATCGGCGGCTTCGGTCCGCCGCGCTTGCCGACCTTGTCGCCGTGCCAGAAGCGCATCTCGGCTTCGCAGATCGCCTTTGTGTCGGCGATCAACCTCTCGCCATCGAAAGATGCAGCGGCACCGGCAATCACGAAGCGGTGCGGCACGCCGCAGGCTTCGAATTCGGCACTCCAGAAGGTACCCAGCTCGACCGGGCTGTCGGCCAGCTCGTCGTAGCCTGATGCGTGGTAGTTGCCGAAGCCATGCTTGTCGGCCTTCAGCGGCACGAGGGCGGTGGCGCACGACCAGCGCGCGGCGTCGTCGGCCAGCTTGGGTGCGACGATCTCCAGCGCATGCGGCGCCTCGGTCTGGCCTTCTACGCGCAGGCAAACGCTGGTGCCGTTGAAGAAGCCGCGCTCGGCATCGAGCCAGGCGGTGCGCACCGAGTTGTCGTACGCGCAGACCTGGTAGTGCAGTACCAGCGGCTGGCCGGGCGTGCATTCGACGAGCCAGCTGCATTTGTCGAGCTGCATCAGCGCCGGCTTGCGGCGGCCCTGCGTGGCGCGCAGGCCCTGCAGGTTCTTGGCGAATTCGCGGACCAGGTAGCTACCGGGAATCCACACCGGCAGCGACACGTGCTGCTGCGCGGCGGGCGCGTCGATGGTGAGCGTGACACTGAATAGATGCGCGTGCAGGTCCGCGCATTCGACGCGATAGCGCACGCCCGCCACGGGTGCGGCGACAGCGGCGGCGCGCCGCGAAACGGTCTTCGTCGCCATCAGCTGGACGAAGCGGCGAGTTGCTTCTCGACCTGCTCTGCGGGAATGGCGCCGGGCGTGCGGGTACCGTCGCTGAAGATCAGCGTGGGCGTGCCTGTGATGTTGTACTTGCGGCCGAACTCGACGTTGCGCTGCAGCGCGGTCACGTCGCAGCCGTTAGGCGCGGTGGTGGGACGGGTGCTCGACTCCATCCAGTCGCCCCAGGCCTTGCCCTTGTCCTTGCTGCACCAGATGTCGCGCGACTTGATGTTCGAATCGGGGCCGAGCACCGGGTACAGGAACAGGTACACGGTGACGTTGTCGACCGTCTTCATGTCCTTCTCGAAGCGCTTGCAGTAGCCGCAGTTCGGGTCTTCGAACACCGCGAGCTTGCGCTTGCCGTTGCCGCGCACGATCTTGATCGAGTCCTTCAGCGGCAACTGGTCGAAGGCGACCGCGCTGAGTTTTTCCACGCGCTCTTCGGTCAGGTTCTTGCGCGACTTCACGTCGATCAGGTTGCCCTGGATGAGGTAGTTGCCCTGCTCGTCGGTGTAGAAGATCTGCGAGCCGTTCACGCGCACTTCGTAGACACCCGGAATCGGCGACTTCGACACTTCGTCGATGGCCGGGAACTGCGGAATGCGTGCGGGCAGGTTCTTGCGGATCTCGGCTTCGCCGGCTGTGGCGGCCACGACCGCGCCCAGCGTGCAGGCGGCGAGTAGGAGGTTGCGTACGAGTGTCATCGGGAGATCCGTTGGTTCGGTTCTAAAAGAGGGGCGGGGTGTCAGGCCTTCAGGCCCATGGCCTGCGCCGTGATCCAGCGCTTGACGAGGCGCGTGCGGTCGAAGCCGCGCATGCCCCAGTTGCGCAATGCAGGAAGCGGACCCAGGTTGTGCGCAAAGAGTTGCTGCAGCCCGTCGGTCGCCAGGCTCATCTGCAGTACGTCGGCGCGGCGGGCGCGTTCGTAGCGGCGCAGCAGGCGCGCATCGCCCACGCTACGCCAGTAGTCGCGGTTCTTGATCACGTCGGCCAGCGCGGCCGCATCGGCCAGGCCCAGGTTCAGGCCCTGGCCCGCGAGTGGGTGCACCGTGTGGGCCGCATCGCCCGCCAGTGCCCAGGAGCGAGTCGGCTGCCCGGGCATGGCGCCGGTCCAGCGGTCGGCGATGGCGCGGGCCAGCGGCCAGGCGCCGCGCTCGCTCGTGAGCTTGAGCGCGCCGAGCGCGTTGTGGCTGGCTTCGGTGATGGCGGCGTTGAATTCGTCGTTGCCCTGCGCGAGCAGTTCTGGCGCGCGCAACTGATCGACCGACCACACCAGCGCGACCGTCTTGCCGTGCGCGCCGCCGAGCGGCAGCAGCGCGAGCACTTCGCCCTTGTCGTTGAACCACTGGCGCGCGATGCCGTCGTGCGACTGCTCGGCCTCCAGGCGCGCCGCGATCGCATGCTGCGGATAGCGCGTGACCTCGTAGCTCACGCCGAGGGCTTCTCGCGTGGTGCTGGCCTTGCCTTCGCACACGACGGTGAGCGGAGCGGTCACCGGCTCGGTCACCACTTCGATCAGGGGCTGGAAGCGCACCGCGTCGGCCAGTTGCTGTTCGAGCGCGGGCACGTCGACGATCCAGGCCAGCGCGTCGACCTTCTGGCGCGCGGCGCTGAACTGCACCCGCCCGCCTTCGTCGCCATGCACGAGCATCTCGCGCACGGCCGTGGCATGGGCCCCATCGGGCCAGGCGCGCAGCGATTCGAGCAGCGTGCGGGAGGCGGTGTTGAGCGCGTAGGCGCGGATGTCTTCCTTGCCCTGCGTGGCCGGCGGCACCACCAACGCGACGCGCACACGCTCGCGCGCGAGCAGCAGGGCCAGCGTACGGCCGACGATGCCGGCGCCGCGAATGCAAACTTCTGGGGGGAGGGCCATGAATCGATTGTAGGAGTTGCCCGCCAGCCCGCGCCCGGCGCCTTTCCCCCGGGGTGCCAAGGTCTTCCGGCTGCCGCGATGCGGGACAATTGCGGCCGAATTCCAAGGAACCCCCACCGTGTCCCAGCCCGCTTTCGACCTCGAAGCCACCATCGCGCGCCTGTTCGTCTATCCGGTCAAGTCCTGCGCCGGGGTCGAGCTTCCCGAAATGCTGCTGACCGAGACCGGCCTGGAGTTCGACCGGGCCTGGATGGTGGTCGACGCCCAGGGCGAATTCGTCTCCCAGCGGCAGCTGCCGCGCATGGCGCTGATCAAGCCGCAGATGAAGCACATGGAAGTGGTGCTGCGCGCCCCCGGCATGCTGGCGCTGCACCTGGCCTTCGACCGGGTCGAGGAGCCGGTGCGGGTGCGCGTGTGGAAGGACGACGTGGCCGCCTACGACATGGGCGACATCGCCGCGCAGTGGTTCAGCGACTTCCTCTCCGAGCCCGGCAAGCCGCAGACCCTGCGCCTCGTGCGTTTCGACCCCGAGCACAAGCGCCTGTCGAGCATGAAGTGGACCGACGGCGTCGAAGCGCAGACCCAGTTCGCCGACGGCTACGCGCTGCTGGTGGCGAGCGAGGGCTCGCTGGCCGAACTCAACGAACGCCTCGCGGCTCAGGGCCACGGTGCAGTGGGCATCGAGCGCTTCCGCCCCAACATCGTGCTGGCGGGTATCGAGTCGCACGACGAAGACCGGGTCGACGCCCTGCACATCACGACCGGCGAAGGCGAGGCCGAGCTGCGCCCCGTCAAGCCCTGCACGCGCTGCCCGATTCCCGACATCGATCCGGCCACGGCCCTCAGCAGCCCCGAGGTCGGCGACACGCTGCGCACCTACCGCGCCGACGCGCGGGTGGATGGCGGCATCACCTTCGGCATGAACTGCATCGTGATCCAGGGCGTGGAGCACATGCTCAAGGTCGGGCAGGCGGTGGGCGCGAACTACAAGTTCGAATGACCGGCGCCAGGCCGGCGCTTCAGAACTTCACTCCGGCGATCAGGATGATGTTCGCGTAGGGCGTGCACTCGCCCGTGCGCACGACGGCGCGCGCCTTTGCCGTGCGGCGCTTGAATTCTTCGTGCGACACCGTCTGCGGCGCGATCCCCAGCGACTGCGGATACCAGCCCGGCAGCTTCTTCGCATCGCCCAGCGCCTCGTCGGCCACCACGATGCTTTCCACCTGCATTTCCGACAGCACGGCCTGCAGCACGTCGGTGAGCTGCGGCACGCCGCGCGCCACGGCGAGGTCGATGCGGCGCGGGCCGTCGGGAATCGGCAGGCCGGCGTCGCCGAGCACGAGCATGTCGCCATGGCCCAGCGAGGCGATCACATGGGACAGTTCGGCATGCAGCAGGGGGGAGCGTTTCACAGCTTGATCCAGTCGGGAGGCAGGGGGCTGCGCAGCACGGCGTCGCGCTGCGGAATGGAAGGTTGGGCGCCGGGCTGCTGGATGCACAGCGCGGCAGCGCGG
Organism: Variovorax sp. R-27; assembly: GCF_049913215.1. Classification (NCBI taxonomy): domain Bacteria; kingdom Pseudomonadati; phylum Pseudomonadota; class Betaproteobacteria; order Burkholderiales; family Comamonadaceae; genus Variovorax; species Variovorax sp. R-27. Next base: position 6,004,321 of record NZ_CP183984.1, on the reverse strand, counting down.
ATGCCCAGGCGCACGGCTTCGTCGAAGGGCTGGCCTTCGCCCAGCGCGACCGCGAGCGCGCCCAGGAAGGTGTCGCCGGCGGCCGTGGTGTCGACCGCCTGCACCTGCGGCGCGGGATGGTGACGCGCGCCGTCGGCATCGACTGCCACGGCGCCGCGCGCGCCGAGCGTGACGACCACGCGCTCGATGCCCTTGGCGCGCAGGGCCTGGCCGGCCTGGGCGGCTTCCTGTGGACTGTCTGCGGACTGGCCGCACAGCGTCTGCGCCTCGATTTCATTGACGACCAGCGTGTCGATCTGCGGCCACAGCGGTTCGGCAATCGCCTGCACCGGCGAGGGGTTGAGCAGCACCTTGCAGCCCGCACCATGCGCCACCGCAATGGCGCGCGCGACCTGGTCCATCGGTGTCTCGAACTGCGTCACGAGGAAGGCCGCGCCCTGCACCTGCTGTTTCAGCGCAGCCTCGTCGATCTCGACCCGGGCGTTGGCGCCGGGAATCATCACGATGCGGTTCTGGCCGCTGTCCTCCACGAGGATCAGCGCCGTGCCGGTCGGCTCGCCCGCCACGGTGCGCAGCGCGGCGGTGTCGATGCCGTCGCGCTCCAATGCCTGGCGCAGCGACTGGCCGTGCGCGTCGTCGCCGACGCAGCCGATCATTTGCACCTGAGCGCCTTCGCGCGCGCAGCTCACCGCCTGGTTGGCGCCCTTGCCGCCGGGAATGTTGGCAATCGAATGGCCCAGCAGGGTTTCGCCCGCGGCCGGCGCGTGCGGCACACGCAGCACCAGGTCCATGTTGAGGCTGCCGAGCACCACGATGCGCGGCGCCTGGATGGAACTGGTGGAAGAAGAAGGCTTCAGGCTCACGGGGTGCGGGACTTTCGGGTTTCCGTTGAAGGCGTTTCGGTCGCGACGGGTGCGGCGGGCTCGCGGAAGCTCGCGTGCCGCGCGGTCGAGGCGCGCACTCGCAGCTCGGGCTGCAGTACCACCTTGCGCGCGTCGCGCCGCTTGCCGCCGACGCGTTCGAGCAGCATGTCGACCGCCAGCGCGCCGATGCGCTCCTTGGGCTGCGCCACGGTGGTGAGCGGGGGGCTTGTGTAGGCCGAGAGTTCGATGTCGTCGAAGCCGACGATCGAGAGTTCGTCGGGCACCCGCACGCCGCTTTCATGCGCGGCACGCAGCGCGCCGATGGCCATCAGGTCGTTGCAGACGAACACGGCCGAGGGCTTGCGCTCGGTGCGAAGAATGGCGTGCATTGCCTCGTAGCCGCCCTGGCTCGTGAAGCCGCCGCGCCACAGCAGCGCCTCGGCATTCGCGATGTCGGGTGTTGCGCCGGTCTCGGCCAGCGCCATGCGCCAGCCCTCGATGCGCTGCTCGCTGGGCATCACGCCCACCGGCCCGCCGATGCAGGCAATGCGCTTGTGGCCCAGCGACAGCAGGTGCCGCACCGCGAGCAGGCCGCCCTGCATGTGCGCGGTTTCCACCAGGTCGCAGGCCGGGTCGGCGATCTCGCGGTCGACCAGCACCGTGGGCATGCGCAGGCCGCGCAGCTGCTTCATGAGGGAGTCGTCGTCACCCGCGCCGGTCGACACCACGATCAGCCCGTCGATGCGGCGCTCGGCCAGCACCTGCAGGTAGACGCTCTGGCGGTGGGGTTCGTCGTCGGTGTTGCACAGCACCAGCGTGTAGCCGGCGCCGAAGCAGCGGTCTTCCACGATGCGCACGATCTCGGCGAAGTAGGGGTTCGAGCTGTTGGGAATCAGCATGCCCAGCGTCGAGGTGGTGTTGCTCTTCAGGCTGCGCGCCATCGCGTTGGGCACGTAGCCCAGCTCGCGGATGGCGAGCTCCACGCGCTCGCGCACCTTGGCGCTCACGTGGCGGGTATCGTTGACCACGTGCGACACGGTGGTGACGGACACATCCGCCTTGAGTGCGACGTCCTTGATGGTGGCCATGGCTTTTCCTGTTCCTGGTGGGGCGGGATGCTGTCGTCAGGCCAGACGGCGGTCGGCGCGGCGCTGGCGGAGGGTGTCGATGATCACCGCCACCACGATCACGGCGCCGGTGATGATGCGTTTGCTCGGCTCGCTCGCGCCAACCTGCGCAAGGCCGGCTTCGAGCACCGCGATGATCAGCACGCCGAAGAAGGTGTTGATCACCGAGCCGCGCCCGCCCATGAGGCTGGTGCCGCCGATGACCACGGCAGCGATCACCTGCAGCTCGATGCCGACGCCGGCATTGGGGTCGGCCGCTTCGAGGCGCGCCGATTGCATCAGCCCCGCGAGGCCGGCCAGCAGGCCGGTCACGGCGAACACGATGATGCGGATGGGGCGCGGGTCGATGCCCGCCAGGCGCATGGCTTCTTCATTTGTGCCGATGCCCACCACGTGGCGGCCGAACACCGTGCGCGTGAGCACCATCTGCCCGATGACCACCAGCACCACCGCCAGCACGAAGGCGGCCGAGATGCCGCCGATCCACGGCGCGGCCAGGCCCGAGATGGCGTCGCCCACGTACTGCGTGCGCGAATCGGTCACGAGGTAGGCGCCGCCGCGCACTGCTTCGAGCATGCCCAGCGAGACGATGAAGCTCGGCAGCCGCCATGCGACCGACACCGCGCCCGTGACCGTGCCGCAGATGAGCCCGGTAACGAGGCCGAGCACCGCGGCCACAGGCACCGAGAGCTTCCATTCGAGGATGGCCGCCGCCGTGACGGCCGCGCTCAGCGCCAGCACCGAGCCGACGGACAGGTCGATGCCCGCGATGATCAGCACGAAGGTCATGCCGACCGCCATCACGGCCAGCGCGGGAATTTCATTCGCGATGGAGACGAAGGTCTCGCGCGTCAGGAAGTATTCGCTCAGCGAACCGAAGAGCGCGACCATGCCCACGAGCACGACCGTCAGGCCCAGGTAGGTGCCGAGCTGGCCTTTGAGTGCGGAGGGCGAGGCCGGCGGGTTTTGTTTGGTGGAGGCTTCGGCGTTCATTGTGTGTCGGCGGTGACCGGGGTCGAATCGGAAACGGGAGATACCGTCGGCGGGCTGGCGGCGCGTCCTGTCGCGTCGCTGAATGCTGCGGCCAGCAGCGATTGTTCGGTCCACTCGCCGCGCTCGAACACCGCGACCAACCGGCCGGCGCTCATCACGCCGATGCGGTCGCACATGGCCATCAGTTCGCGCAGGTCGCTCGACACCATCAGCAGCGCCTTGCCGGCGTCGGTCATGCGGTCGAGTTCGGCGTACAGGTCGGCGCGCGCGCCCACGTCCACGCCGCGCGTGGGTTCGTCGAGCAGCAGCACCTTGCATTCGCGGTGCAGCCAGCGCGCGAACACCACCTTCTGCTGGTTGCCGCCGCTGAGCGTGGCAACCGGTTGTTCGATGCTGCGCGAACGGATGCGCAGCAGTTCCACCAGCTTCTGCGCAATGCTGCGCTCCTTGGCGCGCTGCAGCCAGCCGGCGTGCGAGATAGCGCCAAGATCGCTCAGCGTGGCGTTGACGCGGATCGATTGCGTCAGCAGCAGGCCCTGCGACTTGCGGTCTTCGGTGACGAGGCCGATGCCCGCGCGGATGGCCTGCATCGGCGAGCGCCAGCCCTTGCGCGCGTGCTGCGTGGGCTGGCCGTTTTCATAAAGGGTGATCTCGCCGCGGTCGGCGCGGTCGGCGCCGAACAGCAGCCGTACCAGTTCGGTCCGGCCCGAGCCGACCAGGCCGGCCAGGCCCATGACTTCGCCCGCGCGCAGGTCGATGTCGACGTCGCGCACGACCTGCGCCCGGCCGATGCCGCGCGCGCTCAGCAACACGGGGCCGGCCACGCGGCGGTCGCGGCCCTCGTGCTCGTGCACCGCACGGCCGACCATGCGCTGCACCAGTTCGGATTCGCGCACGCCGGCCATGGCGCGCACGTCCACCAGCCGGCCGTCGCGCAGCACCGCCACGCGGTCGGCGATGCGCTGCAGTTCCTCGAGGCGGTGCGACACGTACACGATGGCCACGCCGCGCGCCTTCAACAGTTCGATCTGCTCGAACAGGTGCGAGGTTTCGCGCGGCGTGAGCATGGCGGTGGGCTCGTCGAGCACCAGCACGCGCGTGTCGTCCTGCAGGTTGCGCGCGATCTCCACCATCTGCTGCTGGCCGATGCCCAGCCGCGCCACGGGCGTGGCCGGGTCGATGTTTTCCATGCCGATCTTGGCGAGCTGGCGCGCGGCCAGCTCGTGCAGCTTGCTGCGGCGGATCCAGCCGGTCTTGTTGGGCAGCCGGTCGAGTAGCAGGTTCTCGGCCACCGACAGCGTGGTGACGAGGCCGAGTTCCTGCATGACCATGCGCACGCCCAGCCGCTCGGCGTCGCGGCGCGAGCCAGGCGCAAAGGGCTTGCCGTCGAGCAGCATCTGGCCGCGCGTGGGCTGCACCAGGCCGCAGACGATCTTCGACAGGGTGCTCTTGCCGGCGCCGTTCTCGCCCGTGAGGGCCAGCACTTCGCCGGCGTTGAGCACGAGCGAGACGTCGTCCAGCACCGGCGCCGCATAGTCCTTGCCCATGGCGCTCAGCGAGAGCACGGGCATGGCCGTTGTGAGATTCATGGCGGCGGATGCTGTCAACGTCTGTACTTTCTCTTGCTGCGTGCTTACTTCGAGTCTTTGGTGACCAGCACCACGTCGGTCTTCACTTCGGCGGGCATCTCCGACTGCTTCTTCTTGTCGGCGATGGCCTTCAGCGCGGTCTCGATGCCGAACACGGCCTGCTTGGCGGCGAACTGGTCGGCCGTGGCGAGCACGCGGCCGTCCTTCAGCATCGGCTTGATGGCGCCGATGTTGTCGTAGCCCACCACCAGCACCTTGCCGGTCTTGCCCGCGGCCTTGACCGCAGCCACGGCGCCCAGCGCCATGCTGTCGTTGCCGGCGAGCAGGGCCTTCAGGTCGGGGTGCTCGCGCATCATGCCGGCGGCCACGGTGTTGCCCTTGTCGATTTCCCACTGGCCGGACTGCACGCCCACCACCGTCACGCCGGCGGCCTTCATGGCGTCTTGATAGCCCAGCGTGCGCTGCTGCGCATTGAAGGTGGTCGACACGCCTTCGATGATGCCGACCTTGTCGCCCGCCTTCAGCTCCTTGGCGAGCGCGTCGCCCACCAGCTTGGCTCCGGCGCGGTTGTCGGGGCCCACGAACGGCACCAGGATGCCCTTTTCCTTCAGTGCGGCACCGTCGAGCTGGTTGTCGATGTTGACCACCAGGATGCCCTTGTCGATGGCCGCCTTGATCACCGGCACCAGCGCCTTCGAATCGGCCGGAGCGATGACCAGCGCGTTGATCTTCTGCGCCACCATCTGCTCGACCATCTTGATCTGGGCGGAGGTGTCGGTCTCGTCCTTGATGCCGTTGGCCACCAGCGTGTATTCGGCGGCATGGGCCTTCTGGTGCGCCTTGGCGCCGTCTTCCATGGTGCGGAAGAACTCGTTGGCCAGCGACTTCATGACCAGCGCGACCTTGGGCTTGTCCTGGGCGAGGGCGGGTGTTCCGGCCATGGCGCCCAGCAGCGTGAGTGCGGCGGCGCTTTGCAGGGTACGGCGGGTGAACTTCATGGTGAATGTCTCCTGAGGTGGTTGATCAGAACGGTGCGCCGGTCTTTGCCGGGGGCTCCGATGTTAGCTGAGGGAAACGTTTGCGCAAACGTTTGCCGGTCGGTGCTAACCCTGAGGTTTTGAGCAAGCAAATGCGAGCTCGAAGACCTGCCGGACGGGCCTGCAACCATGCTCGCCTAAAATCGCGGGTTACCCAAGAGGACCTCCCATGAGTTTGCAATGCGGCATCGTCGGCCTGCCCAACGTCGGTAAATCCACCCTTTTCAATGCGTTGACCAAGGCCGGCATCGCGGCGGAAAACTATCCGTTCTGCACCATCGAGCCCAACGTGGGCGTGGTGGAAGTGCCCGACCCCCGTCTCGCGCAACTGAGCGAGATCGTCAAGCCCGAGCGCGTGGTGCCCGCCATCGTCGAGTTCGTCGACATCGCTGGCCTGGTGGCCGGTGCCAGCACCGGCGAAGGCCTGGGCAACAAGTTCCTGGCGCACATCCGCGAGACCGACGCCACTGTCAACGTGGTGCGCTGCTTCGACGACGAGAACGTGATCCACGTGGCCGGCAAGGTCGACCCGATCTCCGACATCGAAGTGATCCAGACCGAACTCTGCCTGGCCGACCTGGCCACGGTCGAGAAGGCGCTGCACCGGCACACCAAGGTGGCCCGTTCCGGCGACAAGGACGCGCAAAAGCTGGTCGGCCTGCTCGAGCGCTGCCAGGCCGCGCTGAACGAGAACACGCCGGTGCGCGCGCTCGACTTCACCAAGGAAGAGCTGCCGCTGGTCAAGAGCTTCACGCTGATCACCGCCAAGCCCGCGATGTTCGTGGGCAACGTGGCGGAAGACGGCTTCGAGAACAACCCGTATCTCGACCGCTTGCGCGAATACGCGGCCAAGCAGGGCGCGCCCGTGGTCGCCATCTGCGCCAAGATCGAAGCCGACCTGGCCGAGATGGACGACGAAGACAAGAAGATGTTCCTCGCCGAGATCGGCCAGGAAGAGCCGGGCCTGAACCGCCTGATCCGCGCGGCCTTCAAGCTGCTGGGCCTGCAGACGTATTTCACCGCCGGCGTGAAGGAAGTGCGTGCATGGACCATCCACATCGGCGACACCGGCCCGCAGGCGGCCGGCGTGATCCACGGCGACTTCGAGAAGGGCTACATCCGCGCCCAGACCATCGCGTTCGAGGACTACATCGCCTTCAAGGGCGAGCAGGGCGCCAAGGACGCGGGGAAGATGCGTTCTGAAGGCAAGGAATACGTCGTGAAAGATGGCGACGTGATGAACTTCCTGTTCAGTTCGTAGGGGGCAACACCTGAGGCCCGGCGGGGCCGGTTCCTCGGTGTCTCGCGAAAAGAGCTTCGCGATTTTCTTGATGTTGTTGGGTAGACTGCGCGCGCCCTATTTCTCCTCCAAGGCCCGCCTTCATGCTCACCGTCCACCACCTCAACAACTCGCGCTCGCAGCGTGTGCTCTGGCTGCTCGAAGAACTCGAGCTGCCGTACGAGATCGTCCACTACCAGCGCGATCCGCAAACCAGTCTGGCGCCCGCTTCGCTGCGGGCCATTCATCCGCTGGGCAAGTCGCCGGTGGTAACGACGGATGACGGACTCACGCTTGCGGAATCGGGCGCGATCATCGAGACACTCGTCGAGCGCTACGGCCACGGCCGCCTCGCGCCCGCGGCCGGTTCGCCGGAGGCGCTGCGCTATCGCTACTGGCTGCACTTTGCCGAAGGCACGGCAATGTCGCCGTTGCTGCTCAAGCTGGTGTTCGACCGCATCGAGACGAGCAAGATGCCTTTCTTCGCGAAGCCGATCGCCAAGGCCATCTCGGCCAAGGCGAAGTCGGCGTTCATCAACCCGAACATCGCAAGCCATCTGAACTACATGGAAGCCGAACTCGGCAAGAGCGAGTGGTTCGCCGGCGACGAGTTCACGGGCGCGGACATCCAGATGAGCTTCGTGGTCGAAGCCGCGCAGGCGCGCGGCGGGCTCGATGCGAAGCGGCCGAAGCTGATGGCGTACCTGGAGCGCATCCACGCGCGTCCCGCGTACAAGCGCGCGCTCGAACGCGGCGGCCCCTACGCCTTGTTGAACTGATCAGAAGATCTGCAGCAGCGCCACCGTCATGGTGATGTAGCGCAGGAACTTGCCCACGGCCATGTAGGCAACGCATGGCCAGAACGGCAGCTTGAGCCAACCCGCGACCGCGCACAGCGGGTCGCCCACCAGCGGCAGCCAGCTCAGCAGGCAGGCCTTCGGGCCGAGCCGCTCCAGCCAGCCCAGAACGCGCACATGATGTTTCGAGTGCGAGTATTTGTCGGCCACCTTGTGCGCGCCGTAGCCCATCCACCAGTCGACTGCGCCCCCCAGCGTGTTGCCTATGGTCGCCACCGCGATGGCCGGCCAGAACATGTCGGGGTTGAGCTTGAGCAGCCCGAAGAGAAAGGGCTCGGAGCCCACCGGCAGTAGCGTCGCGGAGACGAACGCCGCCACGAACAAGGTCGAGAGACCGTACTGCGGCAGCGCCAGCAGCGCCATGAGGGAGTCGAGCCAGGCTTGCATAAGGTCGGCGCAGTATAGGCAGCGCGTGCTTCGCAACCCCGCAGGAGAAAGCCCCGGAATGCACCGGTGTTTGTACGGGTACCCAGGGCGCAAATCGTTTCAGTCGCTGAAATGCGGCGTGGCTACAATCGTGCCTCATTTTTCAGCAGCCGAACGCGCACGCTCCTCTTTCCAATGACCTTGCAGATCGGCACCCACACGCTGGAAAACCGCCTGTTCGTCGCGCCCATGGCCGGCGTGACGGACCGGCCCTTCCGCATGCTGTGCCGCGAACTCGGCGCTGGCTACGCGGTCAGCGAGATGGTCACGTCGCGCAAGGAACTCTGGGGCACGCTCAAGACGTCGCGCCGCGCGAACCATGATGGCGAACCGGGCCCCATTGCGGTGCAGATTGCCGGCACCGATGCGGCCATGATGGCCGAGGCCACGGTCTACAACATCGAGCGCGGTGCGCAGATCATCGACATCAACATGGGCTGCCCGGCCAAGAAGGTCTGCAACAAGTGGGCGGGTTCTGCGCTGATGCGCGACGAGCCGCTGGCGCTTGAAATCGTGCAGGCCGTGGTCGATGCCGCGCAGCCTTTCGGCGTGCCGGTCACGCTCAAGATGCGCACCGGCTGGAGCCAGGAGCACCGCAATGCGGTGAAGCTCGCGCGCGATTTCGAATCGGCCGGCGTGCAGATGCTCACGGTGCACGGCCGTACGCGCGAGCAGGGCTACAAGGGCTTTGCCGAGTACGACACCATCGCCGCCGTGAAGGCCGCGGTGCGCGTGCCGGTGGTGGCCAACGGCGACATCCGTTCGCCCGAGAAGGCACGCGACGTGCTTGCGGTCACCGGCGCCGACGCGGTGATGATCGGCCGCGCCGCGCAGGGCCGCCCGTGGATCTTCCGCGAGATCGCGCACTTCCTGGAAACGGGCACGCACCGCGCGCCGCCGCTGGTGGCCGAAGTGCGCCGCTTGCTGCTCGACCATCTCGTGGAGCACTATGCGCTTTACGGCGACTACAGCGGTGTGCGCACGGCGCGCAAGCACATCGGCTGGTATGTGCGCACGCTGCCCGACGGCGAAGCGTTTCGCGCACGCATGAACACCATCGAGGACTGTGCCGAGCAGCTGCGCGCGGTCGGCGACTATTTCGACGGGCTGGCGGACCGCATGGACCGCATGCCCGTGCAGCACCTGGCGGACGAAGAGGCGTCGCCAGGTGAAGAGGAGGCGGCTTGCGCCGTCGATTGAGAAAAAGAGAAGAAGCAATGAGCAAGAAACATATCGAGGACTGCGTGCGCACCAGTCTGGACAGCTACTTTCGCGATCTGCGTGGCACCGAACCCGACGGCATGTACGAAATGCTCGTGCGCGTGGTCGAGAAACCCCTGCTCGACGTCGTGATGACGCGCGCGGAAGGCAATCAATCCAAAGCCGCGCAATGGCTGGGCCTGAATCGCAACACGCTTCGCAAGAAGCTCGTTGAACACAAACTTTTGAAATAACTCCACGGCATATCCAATGGCCCAGACCGCACTCATCTCCGTTTCCGACAAGACCGGCATTCTCGAATTCGCCCAGGCGCTGCATGCGCTGGGCATCAAGCTGCTGTCCACCGGCGGCACCGCCAAGCTGCTGGCCGATGCCGGCCTGCCCGTCACCGAAGTTGCCGACCACACCGGTTTTCCGGAGATGCTCGATGGCCGCGTGAAGACGCTGCACCCGAAGATCCACGGCGGTCTGCTCGCGCGCCGCGACCTGCCCGCGCACGTGGCGGCCATCAAGGAACACGGCATCGACACCATCGACCTGCTGGTGGTCAACCTGTACCCGTTCGAAGCCACCGTGGCCAAGTCCGGCTGCACGCTCGAAGACGCGATCGAGAACATCGACATCGGCGGCCCGGCCATGGTGCGCAGCGCGGCCAAGAACTGGAAGGACGTGGGCGTGCTCACCGACGCATCGCAGTACGCGGTGGCGCTTGCCGAGCTGAAGGCCGACGGCAAGCTCAGCGACAAGACCAAGTTCGCGTTCTCGGTGGCCGCGTTCAACCGCATCGCCGACTACGACGGTGCCATCAGCGACTACCTCTCGGCCATCGACTTCGACGCCAGCATCGGCCAGCCCGCGCCCAAGCGCTCGCTGTTCCCCGCGCAAAGCAACGGCCGCTTCGTGAAGGTGCAAGACCTGCGCTACGGCGAGAACCCGCACCAGCAGGCCGCGTTCTACCGCGACTTGTATCCGGCGCCCGGGTCGCTCGTGTCGGCAAAGCAGCTGCAGGGCAAGGAGCTGAGCTACAACAACATCGCCGACGCTGATGCTGCATGGGAATGCGTGAAGAGCTTCGATGTGCCGGCCTGCGTGATCGTGAAGCACGCCAACCCCTGCGGCGTTGCCATCGGCAAGGATGCTGCCGAGGCTTACGGCAAGGCCTTCAAGACCGACCCGACCTCGGCCTTCGGCGGCATCATTGCCTTCAATCGACCGGTCGACGGCGCGACGGCCCAGGAGATCTCCAAGCAGTTCGTCGAAGTGCTGATGGCGCCCGATTACACGCCCGAGGCACTGGAGCTGTTCCAGGCGACCAAGAACCGGCAGAACGTGCGCATTCTCAAGATATCGCTGCCGCCGGGCGGCGCGAGCGACTGGGACAACGGCCGCAATGCGATGGACGTGAAGCGCATCGGCTCAGGCTTGTTGATGCAGACCGCCGACAACCACGAGCTCGCGGCCAGCGACCTCAAGGTGGTCAGCAAGAAGCAGCCTACGCCGCAGCAGCTGCAAGACCTGCTCTTCGCATGGAAGGTCGCGAAGTACGTGAAGAGCAACGCGATCGTGTTCTGCGCCAACGGCATGACCATGGGCGTGGGCGCGGGCCAGATGAGCCGCCTCGATTCGGCGCGCATCGCCAGCATCAAGGCCGAGCACGCCGGCCTGTCGCTGAAGGACACTGCCGTCGCCAGCGACGCCTTCTTCCCGTTCCGCGACGGCCTCGACGTGGTGGTCGATGCGGGCGCGAGCTGCGTCATCCAGCCGGGTGGCTCGATGCGCGACCAGGAAGTGATCGATGCCGCCGACGAGCGCGGCGTGGTGATGGTGCTGTCGGGCGTGCGTCACTTCCGCCACTGATCGGCGGAACGCAGGGTTCGGCGGCCGCGAGACTTACTCGTGGTTGCCGAACCTGTATTTCAGCTGGAAGGTGATGGCGCCATACAGCCGGTTCTTGATCGTCGGCACGTAGGCGATGTTGAGGCCCCAGTTCTTGCCTTCGATGGCAGCCACCGGAAGGATGGCCGGGAACCAGTTGCCGTTGCGGTAATTGGGGTAGCCGTCGAAGCCGCCCACCACGGCGCCGAACTTCACGCCGTAGAACTCGACTGGCAGCACATACAGACCCACGTAGTTCGACTGCCGGCGATCGCTGTTGCGGAAGGTGCCCGCCGTGAGGCGGTAGGTGTCGTTCAGCGGGTACTCGAAACCCAACCCCTGGTTGACGTTCTCCAGGCCCTTGCCACTGTCGAAGTGCGCCGAATAGAAACCCGGGTTGATCCAGATGTTCTTCGGATCGAAGGAGGACTGCGCAGTTGCCAGGTCGGGTAGAAGAAGAGCAAGAAGAGGAATGCTCAGCACCGGCAACGTGCGCAGGGGGTTCATGGGCTAGGGCGTCCTGAAGATTTGTCTTGCGGCTTCGATGGTGGCGGCGATGTCGTCGTCGCTGTGGGCTGCGCTCACGAAGCCTGCCTCGTAAAGCGCGGGGGCAATATACACGCCGCGATCGAGCAAACCGTGAAACAGCGCATTGAATTTCGCGTTGTCGGTTGTCATCACGGTGGCATAGTTTTGCGGCAGGTCCTTCATCAGGAAGAAGCCGAACATGCCGCCTTCGCTGTCGGCATTGAAGGGCTGGCCTTCGGCTGCTGCGGCGGCCTTCAGGCCATCGACCAGCGCGCGCGTTTTCTTGCCGAGCGCTTCGTAGAAGCCGGGCTTTGCAATTTCCTTAAGCGTGGCGAGGCCACATGCCGTGGCCACCGGATTGCCCGACAGCGTGCCGGCCTGGTAGACCGGGCCTAGCGGCGCGAGCTGTTCCATGATCGCGCGCGGGCCACCGAAGGCCGCGAGCGGCATGCCGCCGCCGATGACCTTGCCGAGCACCGTGAGGTCGGGCTTGATGCCCAGCACGCCCTGTGCGCCGTGCAGGCCCACGCGAAAGCCGGTCATCACTTCATCGAAGATCAGCAGGGCGCCGTGCTGCGTGCAGAGCTCGCGGCAGCGCTTGGCGAACTCGGGCGTGGCGCGCACGAAGTTCATGTTGCCGGCAATGGCTTCGATCATCAGGCAGGCGATGTCGCTGCCATGCAGGGCGAAGGCTTCTTCGAGCTGCTGCAGGTTGTTGTACTCGAGCACGATGGTGTGCTGCACTACCTCGGGCGGCACGCCGGCCGAGGTCGGGTTGCCGAAGGTGGCGAGGCCGGAGCCGGCCTTCACCAGCAGTGCGTCGGCGTGGCCGTGGTAGCAGCCCTCGAACTTGACGATGCTCTTGCGGCCGGTGGCGCCGCGCGCCAGGCGCAATGCGCTCATCGCGGCTTCGGTGCCGGAACTCACGAGTCGCACCATCTCCATCGACGGCACCAGCGCGAGGATGGCCTCGGCCAGTTCGATCTCGCGCTCGGTCGGCGCGCCGTACGAGAAGCCTTCGAGCACGGCCTTCTGCACCGCCTCGACCACGGCAGGGTGGCCATGGCCCAGGATCATCGGACCCCAGGAGCCGATGTAGTCGATGTAGCGTTTGTCGTTGGCGTCCCAGAAGTAGGCGCCCTGTGCGCGCTGGATGAAGCGGGGCGTGCCGCCCACGGCCTTGAAGGCGCGTACGGGCGAGTTGACGCCCCCGGGGATCACGGCGCGGGCGCGCTCGAAAAGAATGTCGTTGCGGTCGGTCATCAGTGTCGGGTGTCGTGTGGGGGGAGGGCGAAGTCCGGCGCGGCGTCCGGGTCTTCATCGTCTTCGTCGTCCTCGGGCTCGGCCCAGAACAGGCGGTCGGGCAGCACGTGGCCCATGCCGGGGCGAAAGCCCGCGTCGAGGCAGCGGTCCATATAGGCCAGCGCCTCGGTGGTCGCGGCCACGAGGTCGGTGCCGCTTGCGAGCAGGGCGGCCAGGGCGGCCGACAGGGTGTCGCCGGCGCCGGCGAAGACGGCTTCGAGCCGTTCGTACTTCTCGTTGGCGAGCACCGACTGCGGCGAGGCCAGCACGTTGTCGATGAACTGCTCGGGCAGCACCATCCCGGTTACCAGCGTGTAGGGCACGCCGAACTCGCCGGCGGCCTTGGCAATGTCGCGCGCACCGGGCGGACGCTCGCCGTTCCAGTCCGGAAGCAGCCAGCGCCACAGAGTACTGTGGTTTCCAACCAACACCGTTGTCTGAGGCAAAACCAGCTCCCGAAAAGCGTCCAGATAGGGCTCGATCAGGTTCTCGTCCCACCACGAAAGGTTGGGCATGTAGGCCACCACGGGCACCTCGGGATAGTCGGCGGCGGTCTCGGCGATGGTGCTCAGGGCCTCGGGGGTGCCGGCAAAGCCCACCTTGATCAACTGGACTTCCACGTCCTCCAGGATGGCGCGCGCCTGCTCGGCGATGGCTTCCTCGTCGAAGGGAAAGTGGTCGAAAATCTCGGCCGTGTCCCTGGCGTAGGCGCCTGTGACGACGGGCAGGACGTGTGCGCCCACCGACGCCATGGCGAGGGCATCGGCGCCCAGCCCGCCCGCACCGCTGGGGTCGCTGGCGTTGAACACCAGCACGCAGGGAGGATTCAGGTCGCGCTCGGCCAGCTCGCCTTCATCCTGCGAGGGGTCGTTAAGATCGCCCGGTTTGCGGGTTTTGTCTGCTGGAAGTAAGTAGATGGTCATACGCCGGGCGGAATCCCCTGGATGGTGGCATAGGCGCGACGTTTACCGTCTGCCAGTGAGATACGCATAGATACACTCGTTGCATTTAATGAACAAGGACTTTAAGCTCCGATGAATACGAAAACTTGGATGTGCCTGATTTGTGGGTGGATCTATGACGAAGCGGTTGGTGTACCGGAAGACGGCATCGCGGCAGGCACGGCCTGGGCCGATGTGCCGATGAACTGGACCTGTCCTGAGTGCGGTGCGCGCAAGGAAGACTTCGAAATGGTTGAAATCTGAAAGCATGGCATAGATAGAGCTACGCGGTCTGCGTCGATGTTCGGCGCGGCGGGCTTCCAAGTCTCATGAGCAGGAGCGTTTGCAATGGGCCCGAATGGATCAGGTTACAAGGTGCTTGTCATCGACGACAGCAATACCATCCGGCGCAGTGCCGAGATTTTTCTGAAGCAGGGTGGGCACGAGGTTCTTCTTGCGGAGGACGGCTTCGACGCGCTCTCCAAGGTTAACGACCACAAGCCGCATCTGATTTTCTGCGACATCCTGATGCCGCGGCTCGACGGCTACCAGACCTGCGCCATCATCAAGCGCAACGCCCATTTTTCCAACGTTCCGGTCGTCATGCTGTCTTCGAAAGACGGTGTATTCGACAAGGCCCGCGGCCGTATGGTCGGATCGCAAGACTACCTGACCAAGCCTTTCACCAAAGACCAGCTGCTGCAGGCCGTGCAGCAGTTTGGCATCGTTCAACAGGAAGTGCAGTAATGCCTATTCGCAAAATCCTCGTCGTCGACGACTCCAAGACGGAACTGGTGTTCCTGACCGACCTCCTCCAGAAGAACGGCTTTGCCGTCAAGACGGCTGAAAACGCCGACGACGCCATGCGCCGCCTGGAAGAAGACCACCCCGACCTGATCCTCATGGACGTCGTGATGCCCGGCCAGAACGGCTTCCAGCTCACGCGCGCCATTGCCCGCGACCCGAAGTACGCGGCGATCCCGATCATCCTGTGCACCAGCAAGAACCAGGAAACCGACCGCGTCTGGGGCATGCGCCAGGGCGCACGCGACTACATCGTGAAGCCGGTCAACGCAGCCGACCTGATGTCCAAGATCAGCGCGCTGAACTGAGCGAAAGCCTGCCGAGTCCATGGCGAATCGCGATGCTCTGAGAGCCTTCCAGTCCCGGTTGGCGAGCCGCCTGCAGGCCGCTCGCACGACGGGCGTGGCTGCCACGTGGCTGGCGGTCGAGGCGGGCGAGGGCAAATACCTCTTTCCGCTGGGACACGCCGGCGAAATCTTTCCCTGGACGCCGCCACAGCCCGTGCCCTACACGGAGCCGTGGTTCCTCGGCGTTGCCAACCTTCGCGGCGGCCTCTATGGCGTCGTGCAGCTGTCGGCATTCGCCTCCGGCGTCCCGGTCGCGCTGGCCGCCACCGAGGCGGCGCGCATCCAGTCGCGGCTCGTTGCTTTCAACGAGCTGCTCGAAGTCAACTGCGCATTGCTGGTCGATCGACTGGCGGGGTTGCGGGGGGCGGAGGCCTTCACGGCGTCCGAGCCTCCTGGCGCAGAAGCACCTGCCTGGCATGGGCATCTGTTTACCGATGCAGCGGGGGAGCGCTGGCAGGAAGTCAACCTGCAAGCGCTTTCGCAGCAACCCCAGTTTTTGAGTATTGGTGCGTAGTGCTCCCGCACGCCGTACCGGAAACCACCTGAAGGACCGACCGTGAGCTCGATCGCCGACAAGTTCAAGAAATTACTGCCCGTGAACAACGGGAACGACAAGGCCCGCGTCGATGGCTCCGGTTCCACGATATCGCTTGACGATGTCGATACCGTCCAGGTTCCGGACGAGAAAACCGTGCGCCTCGCCAGGAAAGGTGCCGTGACCACGGACACCAGCTTCGGCGAGCTCGACCTGCCGGGCGGCGGCGGCGACGCCGCCAACGAGCCGGGCGCCACGGTTGCCGAAGCGGCGCCCGACACCACCGGCGGCCGCGCGGGCTCCAACCCGGCGAGGCAGCAGCGGATCCTGGCCATCCTGCTGGCCGTCGTGGTGCTGTTGCTGCTGCTGGTTGCCGGCTCCGCCATTCTTCGCGCGGAACGCCTGGCGCAGCAGGTGGCGGCCACCGGCCAGTCGCTGATGCAGTCGCAGCGTCTTGCCAAGTCGATCTCGCAGGCCCTCGTCGGCAGCGCCTCGGCGTTCGTCGAAGTGAAGGACAGCGCCGACGACCTCTCGCGCCGCGTGCAGGGCCTGACCAACGGCGACGACTCGTTGCGCCTGGAGCGCGTGGGCAACCAGTACGACGAGGAGATGAACAAGATCAATCCTCTCGTCACCCGCGCCGACGCCAGCGCCAAGGCCGTGCTGGCCCAGCGCCAGATCCTGACGCAGGTGGGCGCCGCTCTGCGCGACATCAACCAGCAGTCGTCCACTCTGCTCGAAATGACGGAAACCGTCGCGTCGCTGAAGATGCAGCAGAACGCCACGCTGCCTGAAATCTCGGCCGCCGGCCAGCTCGTGATGCTGACGCAGCGCATCGGCAAGTCGACCAACGAGTTCTTCACGGTCGAGGGCGTGAACCCCGACGCCGTGTTCCTGCTGGGCAAGGACCTGAACACCTTCCAGGAAACCACCCGCGGCCTGCTCGACGGCAACGCGCAGCAGCGCTTCCCCGGCTCGAAAGACCCGCAGACCCGCCAGCAGCTCGAAGCCATCCTGAAGACCTACGAGCAGATGCGCACACAGGCTTCGGCCATTCTGGGCAACCTGCAGGGCCTGGTGGCTGCGCGTGAAGCGCAGGCTTCCATCCTGACCGACAGCGAGCCGCTGCGTAAGTCGCTCGGCGACCTGCAGGAAAAGCTCTCCGCACGCACCGGCCTGGGCGCCGGCACCATCGTGCTGCTGTTCGTGCTGTCGCTGGCCGCCCTGGCACTCGCTGGCGCCATCGGTTTCGTGCAGGTGCGCGAAGGCCGTGAACGTGCCGCCGTCGCCGAACGCGAACGTCTGGCTGCCGAACAGGCTTCCGACGAAGCCGGCCGCGTGAACAACGCCAACCAGGCCGCCATTCTTCGGCTGATGAACGAACTGCAGACAGTGGCCGAAGGCGACCTGACGCAGGAAGCAACCGTGACCGAGGACATCACCGGCGCCATCGCCGACTCGGTGAACTACACGGTGGAAGAACTGCGACTGCTGGTGGGCAACGTGCAGAACACGGCTACCCGCGTGGCGCAGACGACGTCGCAGGTGGAAAGCACCTCGACCGAGCTGCTGGCCGCCTCGACCGAACAGCTGCGCGAAATTCGCGAAACCGGCCAGTCGGTGCTGACCATGGCCGAGCGAATCAACGGCGTGTCTACCCAGGCGCAAGAGTCCGCCACGGTGGCGCGCCAGTCGCTGCAGGCTGCATCCTCGGGTCTGCAGGCCGTGCAGAACGCCATCGGCGGCATGAACTCCATCCGCGACCAGATCCAGGAAACCTCCAAGCGGATCAAGCGCCTGGGCGAATCCTCGCAGGAGATTGGCGAAATCACCGAGCTGATCTCGGACATTACCGAACAGACGAACGTGCTGGCCCTGAACGCAGCCATCCAGGCCGCATCGGCCGGTGAAGCCGGGCGAGGCTTCTCGGTGGTGGCGGAAGAAGTTCAGCGACTGGCCGAACGCTCCGCAGACGCCACGCGCCAGATCTCGGCGCTGGTGAAGGCGATTCAGACCGACACGCAGGATGCCGTGGGCGCCATGGAGCGCTCCACGCAGGGTGTGGTCGAAGGGGCCAAGCTGTCCGACAACGCGGGTACCGCGCTGTCCGAGATCGACCGCGTGTCGCGCCGACTCGCTGACCTGATTGAGCAGATTTCGCAATCCGCCTCCCGCGAAGCCGATTCGGCCAACGTGGTGGCCGCGAACATCCAGCACATTTTTGCCGTGACGGAACAGACCGGAGAAGGTACGCGCACCACCGCTCAGCAGGTGCGCGAACTGTCGCAGATGGCCGAAGAACTGCGTCGTTCGGTGGCTCGTTTCAAGATTGCCTGACCCACAAGATAGATAAGAACGGCGAGCACCCAACGTGTCGATTCAAACCCCTGCCACGGCCCCCCTCGCCGGCAATGTGCCGGCCACCGAAGACCTCGGGCCGCTGGCCTGGGTGCTGGGAGAAATCCAGAAATCCCTCGACGGTGTAGGCAAGTCGCTGCGGCGCTTCGTGCGCGACGTGGACGCCGCAGCCGAGCCTGAGGCCGGCCCGCTGCAGATGGCCCGCCAGCAACTGCACCAGGCCGTTGGCGCGCTCCAGATGGTGGGGCATTCCTCGCCCGCGCTGGTGCTCGGCGCCATCGAGTTCGCGGTGCAGGGCTTCATCGCCGAACCGCAGCGCTGCACCGACGCCGCGGTGGTCAAGATCGAGCGTGCCGGCTTCGCCGTCACCGATTTCCTCAACGCCCTGCTGGCCGGCAAGCCCGTGTCGTCGGTGGCGCTGTTTCCCCAGTACCGCGACGTGCTGGAGCTCGTCGGCAACGAGCGCGTTCACCCGGCCGACCTGTGGAGCACCGCCTGGCGCTGGGTAGAGGTCAAGCCCGCGCTGACGCAGGCCGCCATCGCCTATGACCCGACCGTGCGCTCGAAGCTCGACCGCGAAGTGCTGCAACTGGTCAAGACCGGCGACGTGCAGGCCGCCCGGCGGCTGCATGCGCTGTGCCTGGGGCTCGGCCGCGGCGCATTGCTGCCCCGCGTCGCCAGCTTCTGGACCCTGGCCGCCGGCTTTTTCGAAGCCCTGGCCACCGGGCTGATCACGCCCGATTCCTACGTCAAGCGCGCCGCCTCGCGCGTGCTGCTGCAGTACGCCACGCTCGCGCGCGGCGACAGCCTCGTGTCCGACCGTCTCGGACAAGACCTGTTGTTCTTCTGCGCGCAGGCCGTGCCCACCGCCAGCGACGACGCCGCCACACTGCGCACCGTGCGCAGCGCCTGGGGCATCGCCGGCGAACAGCGCATCGACTACACCGTCGAGCAGTTCGGCCGCTTCGATCCGCTGGTGCTGCAACAAGCGCGCAAGCGTATCGAGACCGCCAAGGAAATGTGGTCGGGCCTCTCGGGCGGCGACATCACCCGCACGCGCCAGGTGGCCGACACCTTCGCGCAGCTCGGCGAATCGCTGCAGAAGCTGCACCCGCCGAGCCTGCCGATGGTGCAGGCGCTGACCCATTCGGTCGAAGCCTCCGTGCGTTCCGGCCAGGCCCCGGGCACCGAACTCGCGATGGAAGTCGCCACCTCGGTGCTCTACCTGGAAGCCGCGCTCGAAGACCTCGACCCGAGCGATCCGCAGCTCACCTCGCGCACCCTGCAGCTGGCGGGCCGCATCGAACGCGTGCGCGCGGGCGGCCATTCCGAGCCGCTTGAGCCGTGGATGGAAGACCTCTACCGCCGCGTGAGCGACCGCCAGACCATGGGCACCGTGGTCGACGAGCTGCGCAGCCACCTGAGCGAACTCGAGAAATCGCTCGACCAGTATTTCCGCCGCCCGGCCGAAAAGGGCCTGCTGCGCACAGTGCCGACGCAGCTCCTGCAGATGCGCGGTGTGTTCTCCGTGCTCGGCCTCGACCAGGCCGCGCTCACCGTTCAGCGCATGCGCGATGACGTCGAGGCGATGCTCGTCAGCACCTCGCCGGCCGAAGAAATGGCCGGCTTCGACGCGCTGGGCAACAACCTCGGCGCGCTCGGCTTCCTGATCGACATGCTGGGCTACCAGCCCGCATTGGCCAAGCGCCTGTTCGTGTTCGACGCCGAAGCCGGCGAACTCAAGCCGCTGATGGGCCGCCAGGCCACCGACAGCACTGCTGCCGACGGCGCCGCCCCGAGCCCGGCTCCGGTCGCCCAGGCCGTGCTCAGCATCGAGGAAGTCGACGCACAGATCGCCTCGAAGCTCGCCGCGCTCGCCACGCCCAACCGCAAGGCCAAGGTTTCGCCGATCGAGGAGTTCAGCAGCAAGGCCGACAGCTGGACGAACAAGATTTCCGGTCCGTCCGCGCTGCCCGACACCGAAGTCACCGAGCTCGAAGAAGACGACCTGCAGAACATCTTCCTCGACGAAGCCCGCGAGGTGGTGCAGAACGGCCTGGCCGCCATCGCCGAACTCGCCAGCTACCCGGACGACACCGAAGAGCTCACGATCCTGCGTCGTGCCTTCCACACGCTCAAGGGCAGCTCGCGCATGGTCGGCCTCACCGACTTCGGCGACGCCGCCTGGTCGCTCGAACAGGTACTCAACACCTGGCTGGCCGACCAGCGCGCCGCCACGCCGGAACTGCTGTCGGCCACCGAACGCACGATGAAGGACTTCAGCCAGTGGGTCGAGGCCATTGCCTCGGGCTCCGCGCACGGCTGGCAGTCGGCACCGTTCAGCCGCGTGGCCAACGCGCTGCTGGCCGGCGAGCCCGTGCCCCCGCCGGTGCGCGTGGCCGATGCGGAGGCCCTGGCGGTCGCCGCGCGCCACATCGCGGCCGAAGCGCCTCATTCCGCGCCAGCGCCGCTCGAGGTTGCGGCGCAGCTGCCGCCCCTGCAATTGCCCGATTTGCCGGACCTGTCGCTTACCTCGGAAGCTCCCGCACCGGCTGCGGCACCCGAGGTGCCGTTCGAAACTGTGGCATGGCAGGAGCCCGAGAAGGCTGTCACGCCCGAGCCCGACGACGATTTCGCATCGACCGACTTCATCGATTTCGAAGCGAAGCAGACCACCGAGCCTGCAGCGCTGGAAGCCTTGCCGAGCGGCGAGGAGTTCGATTTCCTGGCGCCCCCTGCGAAGACACCAGCGGCCGCCGAACCGGAGCCGGCAGAGCCCGCTCCAGTCATCGAATCGATCGAGGCCACCGTGCCGACCACGGCCGGCCTGCCCGACCTGGACTGGGAGCCCGAGCCGCTGCCCGTGCAGGCTGCTGCCGTTGTTGCAGCCGAGCCCGAAGTCATCGAAGCCGCGGCGCTGCCGCTGCACGAAGAAGAACCGGAAGAGCCGGTCGCCGCACCCGAGCCGCAACCGGTGGCTGAAGCAGAGCCGGAGCCCGAGCCCGAACTGCCCGCCCCGGCGGTTGCCGAAGAAGTGCTCGTGCCCATCTTCGAAGCACCCCCGGTGCCCGAAGAACCGCAGATCTTCGTTGCCGACAAAGCAACAGAAGCAGAAGCGCCCGAACCCGTCGTGGCCGCTGCGCCAGCCGCGCAGCAGGAAAGCGCCGAAGACCAGGTCAAGGTCATCGGCCCGCTGCGCATCGGCATCCAGCTCTACAACGTCTACCTCAACGAGGCCGACGAATGGTCGCGCCAGCTCGCCACCGACGTCGGCGAATGGGCGCTCGAATCGCACGAACGCCTGCCCGACTCGACCGTTGCGCTGGCCCACTCGCTGGCCGGCAGCTCGGCCACGGTCGGCTTCCACAGCCTGTCGGGCATGGCCCGCCTGTTCGAAGCCGCGCTTCAGCATCTGCAGATGCAGGGCAGCGGCACGCGTGAGCAGGGCATGGTGCTGGTGGCCGCGGCCGACGAGCTGCGTCGCCTGCTGCACCAGTTCGCCGTCGGCTTCCTGCGTGATCCGGCCGAAGGCACGCTGCAGGCACTGCGCGACATCGCCAATTCGCCGATGCCGACCGAAGTTGCCATGCGCGCCGAAGTTCGGCCGCTGCAGCAGGTGGTGGTCAGCGATTCCGTCGCCGACGTGGCGCTGGACGATTCCGAAGACGCCATCGACCTGGCCGACGCGGTCGACGTCGACCTGTTCCCGATCTTCGAGGAAGAGGCGGCCGAACTGCTGCCCCAGCTCGGCGAGGCACTGCGCCAATGGGCGCATCACCCCGACGACAGCGCGCCGCGCGCCTCGGTGCTGCGCACGCTGCACACGCTCAAGGGCAGCGCACGACTGGCCGGCGCCATGCGCCTTGGCGAGCGCGCGCACCGCATGGAGTCCGAGATCGAAGTCCTGGGCTCCCAGGGCGCGGAACGGGCCGACATCGAAAAGCTGCTGACGCGCCTCGACGCCCTGCAGGCCACCTTCGACGCACTGCGCGCGGCCGACGATGCCACGCAGGTCGAGCTGGCCCAGATCGTAGCCGCGGCCACCGCGACCGCATCCGCCGCCCAGCTGCTACAGGTGGCGCCCGAAGCCGGCGTGCCGGCGAACGACGAAACCGCCACCCCCGTGGCGAGCCTGGAAGACGAAGAATCCGTCGCTGCCGCACCGGCCGCACCCACGACGCTGCAACCGCGCCCCGCGCCCGCACTGCTCACGCCCCTGCGTGCCGCAACGGGCCAGGCCGTACGCATCCGCACCCAGCTGCTCGACCGCCTGGTCGCGCAGACCGGCGAGGTCATCATCACGCGTTCGCGCCTGGAGGCCGAACTGGGCCAGCTGCGCGGCTCGCTGTCCGACCTCACGGGCAACCTGGACCGCCTGCGCCAGCAGCTGCGCGACATCGAAGTGCAGGCCGAAAGCCAGATGCAGTCCCGCCTGGCGCAAGCCAAGGACTCGCAGCAGGGCTTCGACCCGCTGGAGTTCGACCGCTTCACCCGCGTGCAGGAACTCACGCGCATGATGGCCGAGTCGGTGAACGACGTGGCCACCGTGCAGCGCACGCTGCAAAAGACGGTGCAGGCGACGGAAGACGACCTCAGCGTGCAGGCACGCCAGACGCGCGAACTGCAGCGCGGCCTGCTGCGCACGCGCATGGTGGAGTTCGAAGGCATCTCCGACCGCCTCTACCGCGTGGTGCGCCAGGCCTCGAAGGACACCGGCAAGCAGGTGCGCCTGGACATCGTCGGCGGCTCCATCGAAATGGACCGCGGCGTGCTGGACCGCATGACGCCCGCCTTCGAGCACTTGCTGCGCAACTGCGTGGCCCACGGCATCGAGGATTCGGCCGTGCGCGAGAAGGCCGGCAAGGATGCCAGCGGCCTGATCGTCATCGACCTGCACCATGAAGGCAACGACGTCTCGGTGAGCTTCCGCGACGACGGCGCCGGCCTCGACAACAAGCGCATCGCCGAGCGCGCCCGCGCCCTCGGCCTGCTCGGCCACGACCAGGAGCTGTCGGCCGAAGAAGCCACCGAGCTGATCTTCAAGCCCGGCTTCTCGACGGCGGGCCAGGTCTCCGAACTGGCCGGCCGCGGCATCGGCATGGACGTGGTGCGCGCGCAGATCGCGGCGCTCGGCGGCCGCATCGAAACGCATAGCAATCCGGGCCAGGGCACCACCTTCAAGCTGGTGCTGCCGCTGACCACCGCCGTGACGCACGTGGTGATGCTGCGCGCGGGCGAGGTGTCGATCGGCGTGCCGTCGAACCTGGTGGAACTGGTGCAGCGCGTGGGCGGAACCGACCTCGAGGCCGCCTACCTGCACAACAGCCATCCCTTCGGCCACGAACAGGTGCCGTTCTACTGGGCCGGCGCGCTGCTGCAGGCCTCGACCCGCAGCGAGCATGCGGGCGCCAAGAACAACACGATCGTGGTCGTGCGAAGCGCCGCGCAGCGCGTGGCCCTGCACGTGGACGAAGTGCTGGGCAACCAGGAAGTCGTGGTCAAGAACCTCGGCCCGCAGCTCGCGCGGCTGCCCGGCCTGGCCGGCATCTCGGTGCTGGCTTCGGGCGCGGTGGCGCTGATCTACAACCCGGTGGCGCTGGCCGCGGTGCACGGCGAACAGGCGCGCGAGCGCCAGGCCGCCGCGCTGGTGGCGCCGGCGCATGCCGCATCGGCCACGGCCGAGCAGGGTGGCGCACCGCAGGAGCCGTTGCCGGTGCTGGCCCCGGTGGCACCGCAGATTCCGCTGGTGCTGGTGGTGGACGACTCCATCACCGTGCGCCGCGTCACGCAGCGTCTGCTGCAGCGCGAAGGCTATCGCGTGTCGCTCGCGGCCGACGGCCTGCAGGCGCTCGAACGGCTGCAGCAGGAACGCCCGGCGGTGGTGCTGTCGGACATCGAGATGCCGCGCATGGACGGCTTCGACCTGGCCCGCAACATCCGCGCCGACGCCGCATTGGCCGAGCTGCCGATCATCATGATCACCTCGCGCATCGCCGAGAAGCACCGCGACTACGCGCGCACGCTGGGCGTGAACCACTACCTCGGCAAGCCGTACTCGGAAGAGGAACTGCTGCGCCTGGTGCGTGCGTACACGAGCGAGTCGACGACGCTGGCTGCCGCCGCCTGACGCGCGGTTTTCAGGCAGCGACAAAGAAAAGGGCCTTCGGGCCCTTTTCTATTTCTATTTCTGCAGTGCCTTCGCCCGCGCCACGCCGTAGCGCTGCAGCGTCTTCTCGCGTGCCTCCGCATGGTCCACCACCGGCTTCGGGTACGTCTCGCCGAGCTTGATGCCGGCCGCCTCCAGCTCCACCGGCGACGCCATCCACGGCGCATGGATCGCCGCATTCGACAGCCCCGCCAGCTGTGGCAGGTAGCGGCGGATGAACTTGCCCTCGGGGTCGAAGCGCTCGCTCTGCGTCACCGGGTTGAAGATGCGGAAGTAGGGCTGCGCGTCGCAGCCGCTCGAACTGGCCCACTGCCAGCCGCCGTTGTTCGACGCCAGCTCGAAGTCGTTCAGGTGCAGCGCGAAGTAGGCCTCGCCGCGCCGCCAGTCCAGCCCCAGGTCTTTGCACAGGAAGCTCGCCACCACCATGCGCAGGCGGTTGTGCATGTAGCCGCTCTGGTTGATCTGCAGCATGGCCGCGTCCACCAGCGGGTAGCCGGTGCGGCCCTGGCACCAGGCGTCGAACAGCTGGTCGGCGTGCTTGCCGTGGTGCCAGGCGATCTTGTCGTACTCGGGCCGGAAGCTCTTCGACTCGCCGCCCCTGTGCACGTGCGGAAAGTGCACCAGGATCTGGAAGTAGAACTCGCGCCAGATCAGCTCGCTCAGCCAGGTCGCCGCCCCGGGGTTGCCCTGCAGCGAGAGCTGGTGCGCCAGGCTGGCCATCTGACGGATCGACACCGTGCCGAAACGCAGGTGCACGCCCATGTAGCTGGGCCCGCGCACCGCAGGGAAGTCGCGCGCCTCGTGGTAGCGGTCGATGCGCTCGAAGAAATCCTCGAACAGCAGGCCCGCGCCGCGCGTGCCCGTGGGAATTTCCAGCGCCGAGAGGTTGCTCTTCTCGAAGCCGATCTCCCGCAGCGTCGGCACCGGCTCCCCGTAGGCCTGTGGCGAGGGCGCCAGCGCGTCGGCGTGGCTGCGCACCGGGTACGACTTGAGGAAGAACGCATCGACCTTCGCCAGCCAGGCCCGCTTGTAGGGCGTGAACACCGTGTAAGGCTGGTCGGTCTTGGTCATGACCTCGTCGCGGTCGAAGACGGTGGAGTCTTTGTAGGTGTGGAAGGTCACGCCGGCATTGGCCAGCGCGCCGAACACCTTGGCGTCGCGCTCCAGCGCGTCGGGCTCGTCGTCGCGGTTGGCAAATACCGCCTGTACGCCGAGTTCGCGTGCCAGCGCCGGAATTTCCTGCACCGCCGCGGCATGCCGCACGATCAGCCCGCCGCCCAGCGCGCGCAGCTCGGCCTCGAGCTCCACCAGCGATTCGCGGATGAATTCGACCCGGCGGTCGACCGTGGGCAGGGCGTCGAGGATGGCCTTGTCGAAGACGAAAACGCAGACCACCTGGCGGCAGGCCCGCAGCGCGCGATACAGGGCCGCGTTGTCGTCCACCCGGAGATCCCGGCGGAACCACATGAGCCCTTTGGGATAGGTCTTGTCAACGGCCAGTAAAATCGGAGGCATATGGCCGCCGATTCTGCCCCGATGAACCTTACGCATCACTTTTTGATAGCGATGCCCGGGATGGAAGACAAAACTTTCAACCGCAGCGTCGTGTACCTCTGCGAACACAGCGAGCGCGGTGCGCTCGGCCTGGTAATCAACAAACCCAGCGACATCAACCTGAGGGTGCTGTTCGAGAAGATCGAGCTCCACCTGGCCCGCCCCGAGCTGGGCGAAGCTCCCGTCTTCCAGGGCGGCCCGGTGCAGACCGAACGCGGCTTCGTGCTGCACGAGCCGGTCTTCACCCAGGCCGAGAAGCCCGAGGAATCGGTCTACGCCTCGACCATGACCATCCCCGGCGGGCTCGAAATGACCACCTCCAAGGACGTGCTGGAGGCCCTGGCCACCGGCGCGGGCCCGCGCAAGGTGCTGGTTTCGCTGGGCTATGCGGCCTGGGGCGAAGGCCAGCTCGAATCGGAACTGGCCGAAAACAGCTGGCTTACCGTGGGCGCCGACCCGGCCGTGATCTTCGACACCCCGATCGAGCAGCGCTACGACAGGGCACTGCTGCTGCTGGGCCTCGAGGCGTGGAAATTGTCGCCGGACGCCGGACACGCATGAGCGCAGCCGCCATGCCAGACGCTCCCGCTCCCACTGCTTCTTCTTCCGTTCCCGCTGCTGCCGTTCCCGTCCCAGCCCATTTCCAGACCTTCCTGGCCTTCGATTTCGGCCTGAAGCGCACGGGCGTGGCCAGCGGCAACCGGCTGCTGCAGACGGCCACCCCCCAGCCCACCATCAAGGCCGAGGGCGACGCCCGCTTCGCGCAGGTCGAGGCGCGCATCAAGGAATGGCAGCCCGACGCCCTGGTGATCGGCGTGCCCTACCACCCCGACGGCGCCCCGCACGAGAACACCCGCCGCGCGCAGAAGTTCGCGCGCCAGCTGCGCGGCCGTTTCAACCTCCAGGTGTTCGAGGTCGACGAGCGCTACAGCACCACCGAGGCGCTGGCCTCCGGCGCGCGCGATGCCGATGCTGCCTCGGCCTGCATCATCCTGGAGCAATTCTTGAGGAGTCTCACGTGAGTTCAATTCCCGATGCCGAAGCGCTCTACACCAAGCTGCTTGCCGGCGTTAAGACGCTGGTGCGCCCTGAAACCAGGCTGGTCGGCATCACCTCCGGCGGCGCCTGGCTGGTCGAGCGCCTGCAGAAAGACCTGGGCCTGAGCGGCGCCCCCGGCGTCATCTCGTCGGCCATGCACCGTGACGACTTCGCGCGCCGCGGCCTCTCGGCCAGCGCGCAGACCGTGCTGCCCTTCGACGTGAACGGCACCGACGTGCTGCTGCTCGACGACGTGCTCTACACCGGCCGCACCATCCGAGCGGTGCTCAACGAGCTGTTCGACTTCGGTCGCCCCGCCAGCGTGCGCCTGGCGGTGCTGGTGGACCGGGGCGGACGCGAACTGCCCGTGGCCGCCGACTTCGCCGCCACCACGCTCACGCTGCCGAACACCCAACTGCTTGCCCTGGCCCGCGCCGCAGACGGCGCCTTCAGCCTCAAGGTGGAGGAAAGCAAGTAATGCTCTACAAGCGAAATCCGCAGCTCAACAAGAACGGCGAGCTGATCCACCTGCTGTCGATCGAAGGCCTGCCCAAGGACATCGTCACGCACATCCTCGACACCGCCGCCAACTTCACGAGCGTGAGCGACCGCGAGGTGAAGAAGGTGCCTCTGCTGCGCGGCAAGAGCGTGTTCAACCTGTTCTTCGAGAACAGCACCCGCACCCGCACCACCTTCGAGATCGCGGCCAAGCGCCTCTCGGCCGATGTCATCAACCTCGACATCGCGCGCTCCTCGGCCACCAAGGGCGAATCGCTGCTCGACACCATCGCCAACCTGAGCGCGATGGCCGCCGACCTGTTCGTGGTGCGCCACAGCGAGTCGGGCGCGCCGTACCTGATCGCGCAGCACGTGGCGCCGCACGTGCACGTGGTGAACGCCGGCGACGGCCGCCACGCGCACCCGACGCAGGGGCTGCTCGACATGTACACGATCCGCCACTACAAGAAAGACTTCTCGAACCTCACGGTCGCCATCGTCGGCGACGTGCTGCACTCGCGCGTGGCGCGCTCCGACATCCATGCGCTCACCACGCTGGGCTGCGCCGAAGTGCGCGTGGTGGGCCCGAAGACGCTGGTGCCGAGCGACATGGCCGGCATGGGCGTGCGCGTGTGCCACACGCTCGAAGAGGGCATCAAGGACTGCGACGTCGTCATCATGCTGCGCCTGCAGAACGAGCGCATGAGCGGCGCGCTGCTGCCGTCGTCGCAAGAGTTCTTCAAGACCTTCGGCCTTACGCCCGAGAAGCTGCAGCTGGCCAAGCCGGACGCCATCGTGATGCACCCGGGCCCGATCAACCGCGGCGTGGAGATCGACTCCGCCGTGGTCGACGGCAAGCAGAGCGTGATCCTCCCGCAGGTCACTTTCGGCATTGCGGTTCGCATGGCCGTCATGAGCATCGTGGCAGGTAACGAAGCATAGACATGTTGCTCGCCCCCAGTCTTCGCGCACTTCGTGTCGCTTCGCCAACCCCCTACCGGGGGCAACACCAGTGGCCCGGCAAAGCCGGTTCCACGGTGTTTCCCGAAAAGGCCATGACTGTCACCGGAAGTACAGACGCATGAACATCCACATTACCAACGGCCGCGTCGTCGACCCTGCATCGGGCATCGACAAGAAGGCCGACATCGCCATCGCCGACGGCAAGATCGCCGGCATCGGCAGCATCCCTGCCGGTTTCAAGGCCGAGCGCACCATCGATGCCGCGGGCTGCATCGTCGCCCCTGGCCTCGTCGACCTTGCCGCGCGCCTGCGCGAGCCCGGCTACGAACACGAAGGCATGCTCGAAAGCGAAATGGCCGCGGCCATTGCGGGCGGCGTCACCAGTCTCGTGTGCCCGCCCGACACCGACCCCGTGCTCGACGAACCCGGCCTGGTCGAGATGCTCAAGTTCCGCGCCGAGAAGCTGCAGTGCGCTCGCCTGTTTCCGCTCGGCGCGCTCACGCGCAACCTCGCCGGCGGCGTGCTGACCGAGATGGCCGAGCTCACCGAGGCCGGCTGCATCGGCTTCAGCCAGGCCGACGTGCCGCTGGCCGACACGCAGGTGCTGCAGCGCGCGCTGTCGTACGCCAGCACCTTCGGCTACACCGTGTGGCTGCGTCCGCAAGATCGCGACCTCGGCAAGGGCGTTGCGGCCAGCGGCCCGCTCGCCACGCGGCTCGGCCTCGCGGGCGTGCCCGTGTCGGCCGAGACGATCGCCATCTTCACCATCCTCGAGCTGATGAAGGCCACCGGCGCACGCGTGCACCTGTGCCGCATCTCCAGCGCCCGCGGCGTGGCGCTGGTGCGCGAAGCCAAGGCGCAGGGCCTGCCGCTCACCTGCGACGTCAGCATCAACTCGCTGCACCTGGTCGACACCGACATCGGCTACTTCGACAGCCGTGCACGCCTGAACCCGCCGCTGCGCCAGCAAGGCGACCGCGAGGCGCTTTCTGCCGCGCTGGCCGACGGCACCATCGACGCGCTGGTGTCCGACCACACGCCGGTCGAGGCCGACGCCAAGACGCTGCCCTTTGCCGAGAGCGAAGCCGGCGCGACCGGGCTCGAACTGCTGCTGCCGCTCGCGCTGCAATGGGGCGAGCGCAGCGGCGCGGGCGTCGCGCGCGCCATCGAGGTCATCACCTCCGCCCCCGCTCGCCTGCTGGCCGTCGAAGACGCGGGCACCGGTATCGGCCGCCTGGTGGAAGGCGGCGTGGCCGACCTGTGCATCGCCGACCCCGGGCTCGAATGGCAGGTGCTGCCCGATGCGCTCAAGAGCCAGGGCAAGCACACGCCGTTCGCCGGCTATCCGATGCAGGGCCGCGCACGGCACACGCTGGTGGCGGGCCGGGTCGTGCACGGCTGACAGACAGAAAGAAAGAACGACGCCCCGATGGTTCATTCGTTGAAAGCCTGCTGGCGCCTGCTGCACGCGGTGGGGCATGCGCTGGTCGGCTGGTGGACGATTCGCTTCACCTTTCCCAGCCTCGAGCAGGCAGAGCGCAATGCGCGCGTGCAGGCATGGTCGAAGCGCATGCTCGAGATCATGGGCATCACGCTCAAGGTGCAGGGCACGCCGCCGCCCGAGGGGCCGGTGCTGCTCATTTGCAATCACCTCTCGTGGCTCGACATCACCTGCCTCCATGCGGCACGCCATGTGCGCTTCGTGTCGAAGTCGGACGTCAAGAACTGGCCGCTGATCGGCACGCTTTCCAACGGCTCCGGCACGCTCTACATCGAGCGCGAACGCCGCCGCGACGCACTGCGCGTGGTGCACCACATGACCGAGGCACTGCGCAACGGCGACCTGATCGGCGTGTTTCCCGAAGGCACTACCAGCGACGGCCGCGGCCTGCTGCCGTTCCACGCCAACCTGCTGCAGGCAGCCATTTCCTCGGGTGCACCCGTACTGCCCGCCGCGCTGCGCTTTGCCGATGCTGCTACCGGCGAGACCAGCCAGGCTCCGCGCTACATCGACGACGACAGCCTCGCCGCGTCGCTGTGGAACACCCTGCGCGCGCCGCCACTGCTGGCCATCGTGCGCTTCGGCGAGCCACAGGACCCGCACGGCCGCGAGCGCCGCGCCTGGGCGCAGTCGCTGCATGAAGACGTGCAGCAGTTGCGCCGCGAAACACACTGAAGTCAAAAAAAAGCGCTCCTCGAGGGAGCGCTTAACGACGCAGGAATGCGCCGTGAGGAGGAACCGGGAGCCCTTCGGCAAATGCTGCCTGCCGAAGACCTTCAAGCCTCCACTTTGACCGCGTGCGCGGCCCGTGCCTGCGGGATAAGGCAGGCCGGGCGCGTGGGTGCTTGCCTACAGTCAGCCCAGCAGGCCGTGCAGGATGTTGGTGACCGGGCTCACGACGTGGTTCACCGTCTGCTCGACCTGGCTGGTGATCGGCGCCACCACTTCGGTCAGGCCCGAGCCGACGGCATGGCCCGCGCCTTCGACCACGCTGGCCACCGTGTCGACCACCGGCGCCACGACACCCGTGGCCCCTGCCAGGATGTCCGTTGCCGGAGCCGCGGCGTGGGAGACCGTGCTGCCCACGGTCTCGACTGCCGGAGCGACTGCGTCGCCCGCCGGCTGCAGGACGTTGGCCACGGCGCCGTCGCCGCCCAGCGCGCCGAGCAGACTGCCGACGAGACCGTCCGCGCCCAGCAGACCGCCGACCAGGCCGTCGCTGCCCAGGAGGTTGCCCACGATGCCGTCCTCGCCGAGAACACCACCGAGCAGGCCGCCACCGCTGCCACTGCCGCCGCCGAGTACGCCGCCAAGGAGGCCGCCGTCGTCACCCAGGACGCCACCGAGCAGTCCGCCGTCGCCGCCGAGCACGCCACCCAGCAGACCGTCGTCACCCAGGACGCCACCGAGCAGTCCGCCGTCGCCGCCGAGCACGCCACCCAGCAGACCGTCGTCACCCAGGACGCCACCGAGCAGTCCGCCGTCGCCGCCGAGCACGCCACCCAGCAGACCGTCGTCACCCAGGACGCCGCCGAGGAGACCACCATCACCACCGAGTACGCCGCCAAGCAGTCCGTCGTCGCCCAAGACGCCGCCGAGGAGACCACCATCACCACCGAGTACGCCGCCAAGCAGTCCGTCGTCGCCCAGGACACCGCCAAGGAGGCCACCGTCCCCGCCGAGCAGACCGCCCAACAGACCACCGTCACCCAGTACGCCACCGAGCAAGCCGCCGTCACCGCCCAGCAGGCTGCCGAGCGGGCCTTCGGCTCCGAGAAGGCCGTCGTCGGCCAGAACGCCACCCAGCAGGCCATCGTCACCGAGAAGGCCGCCCAGCAGGCCGTTATCGCCCAGCACGCCGCTGAGCAGGCCGCCATCTCCCCCGAGCAAACCGGCCAGGGGTGTCTCGCTCAGCAGGTCGCCGACCACGCCGTCGGGTCCGAGCAGGCTGTCGACCAGCCCGCCTTCGCCAAGCAGGCCGCCGGTGAGGCCTTCGCTGCCCAGCAAGCCGGCGAGCGAGCCGTCGCCGCCGAGCACGCCGCCCAGTACGCCATCGTCGCCGAGGAGGCCGTCAACACCGCCGAGCACGCCGCCAAGCAAGCCACCATCACCGCCGAGCAGGCCACCCAGCAGGCCGTCGTCGCCCAGCACGCCACCGAGCAAGCCGCCGTCGCCGCCGAGCAGACCGCCCAGCAGGCCGTCGTCACCCAGCACGCCACCGAGCAAGCCGCCGTCGCCGCCGAGCAGACCGCCCAGCAGGCCGTTGTCGCCAAGCACTCCGCCAAGCAAACCGCCGTCGCCGCCGAGCAGACCGCCCAGCAGGCCGTTATCACCCAGGACGCCACCGAGCAGCCCGCCGTCACCGCCGAGCAGGCCGCCAAGGAGCCCGTCATCGCCAAGCAGTTGCCCGATCAGACCGTCTTCGCCGAGCACGTTGCCCAGCAAGCTGCCGTCGCCCAGCAGACCTTCGAGCACCTGCCCGACCACGCCGTCGGTGCCGACTAGTTCGTCCACGAGGCCGTCGATGCCAAGGCCGGTGGTCACGCCGCCGAGCAGGCCTTCGCTGCCGAGCACGTTTTCGAGGATGTTGCTCAACGCATCGGTCAGGTAGTCGACCTGGCCGATCAGCGACCCGACGAGCGCGTCAGTCAAGCCGTCGCCCAGCAGCCCGTCCACCACGGGGGTGAGCACGCCGCCGATGTTGACGGCCAGGTTGTCGACGGTGTTGTCCAGCGGATCGAATGCGTTCGGATCGTCGGGCCTGAACTCGTTGCCCGCGATCGGCGAGAGCACGTCGTCCAGCAGATCCGTGAGGCCGTCGGCCGCGGGCATCAGCGATGCCAATGTGCCGGATGAACTGGCGGCGACGCTTCTGGCCGCGGCGGCGCTGCCACCTCCGAGGCCGAGGACGTTGTCCAGGGAGCCGAGCAGATGGCCGGCGAGGCTGTCGCCTGGATCGAGCAAGTGGTCGGCATCAGCGTCCGCATCGGCGTCTGCGTCTGCATCCGCGTCGGCATCAGCGTCCGCATCTGCATCTGCATCTGCATCGGCATCGGCATCGGCATCGGCATCGGCATCGGCATCGGCATCGGCATCGGCGTCGGCGTCGGCGTCGGCGTCGGCGTCGGCATCACCGTCCGCATCCGAGTCGGCATCTGCATCCGCATCTGCGTCGGCATCGCTGTCGCCAACGCCCGGAACGAAGAAAGGAACCGCGCCGCCGTCGCTGCCGCCGCCACCGCTCAGCGCGGCGCCGAGCGCGACGGCACCCAGTGCGCCGAGCGCGAATTCACCCAGCCCGATGCCGCTGCCGGCAGCGGTCTTCTTGCTCACCGCAAGCGCCGCGGCTTCCGCGTCGCTGTCGGGCGAAGTCACTTCCAGGTCGCCCGAGGCCACGTCCACATTCACCTGCTCGAGGCCGCTGGCCAGCTTGGTCGTGCTGATGGTGGCGTCGGTGCCGCCCGTGAAGACGCCGGACAGCGGTGCCTTGTTGGTGGCCGATCCGGGGAAGAGAACATTGGCGTGGCCGTCCTGCGGAACGATCACGCGGTCGCCGGCCATCAGCGCCTGGCTGCCGTCGACGGGAATCGAGACGCCGTCGCGCATGAGGACCGTGCCGGGCGTGGCGTTCGACAGTGATCCGATGCCGGCCGGCGCCGCGGGCTGAACTGCGGCGGCGGTAGTGCCCATGGAGGCAATCGGCTTCACTGTCGCCTGGGCGATGACCACCGGCGCAGCACCGTTGTCGGTGCCTCCGGCGATCGAAGAAATCGATGCATTGGCATCCGTCATGGCAGTCTCCTCGGTGGTGGGACTTACTGACGGGGCAACTTGCGTGCCGCATTCTCGCGATGCATCGAGCGCGCATGCGCCGAATGTGCAAGCTATTGATTCATATGAGTTTTTTGCCGGATCAGTGCCGCGATGGAGATCGGCGAAAGCCCTTGGCTGAGCGCTCTTCGGCGCTTGTTACGTAGCGTTGTTACGCGCTGGGGTCGTAACGAGTGCTCGCGCAACGGCAGTCGCCGAAGGCTTCGGCAACGGGTATCTGAACAGGGGCTTGCTGGTTCGACAGGAATCGAAAATCATCCTGCAGGCCGCATGAATACTAGATGTCTTGATTTTTTGTTCCAAAGATACCGACAAAAGTACCGGCAAATTCTTTAGTGTCGTGCTTGCGCAACTACGGGATGGGGTTGGATTTTCTCATCGCGAGGCGCTGGGAGCGTTGCGACCGTGCAGCACTTGCGGAGCTACAAGAGGCGAGCCTATTGGTATCGGTGCCATCTCTACGGCGTGCGTTTTCCCTGCTCGCAACGGGAATTGGGCCAACACCATCGCCGCTCGCGGCGCTTCAGAGGAGATGCAACTGCTTGTCGTTGGCCCCCTTCACCTGGCCGAACCAGATAGCCGACTTGATCGGTTGGCTGCACGTGGTTTGGCGGTCCATTGGCTGATTACGTGATCGCCCAAAGAAAAGCTTTCTGTAGAGGGTCAGTCACTTGAGCCGGTGCGCAATGCTGAGCCAAGGCTACTTGCGCTTCTGGCTTTGATACATCGCGGTTAGCGTGTTCGCCAAATCGTCTGCAACCGCAAAAATCAGTGCATCCGGCATCAGCGCGCACCCTCTGTCCAAGACCATTTTTATTGATGTGGGGTCTGGGACTTCCAAAACCATCTTGACTGTGGTGCCAGTGGAATTCTTGCTTGATAGGTAACCCTGCACCCAAGAGGTCATCATTGCCTCCGTGATGGTTTCCATAGCCAGCCCTGCCGGGGCCTTGCGAGCCTTGATCCAAACATCGCATGAACTGTTGCCGACGCCACCGATTGCGACCTGCGCCTGCAGCAGACCAGTCGCACACAGCATGATTGCCAGGATAACGTATCGAATAGATTTCATGAGCCCATTTTCCACGAGGCGGCGGGCCTCTAAGAGCGCTCGTAAGTACCTACTATGTGCTGCAGCGATGTGGCCGATGCCTGAGTCGAAGCTGAATTGAAACTCGCGGGTGTTGATTGCCGCCGAAAATTGACCCTCTAAAGCCAGTAATTTCCGTCTAAGACTGACCCACGTAAAACTCTACCCTGCTCATTTTTAAAGCAGGGGATCCTAGGAGTGATAGACGTGGCGACATTGAGTGTCATCAGACGCTGGGCCCTGCGCGAGCAGATGTCCATTCGCGAGATAGCCAGGCGTACAGGCCTGTCTCGCAACACCGTAAAGAAGTATCTGCGTGCGGGCGAAGAAATGCCGCGCTACGCCAAGCGGACGGGCTCAAGCAAGCTCGATCCCTATGCCGAGAAGCTCGCGACCTGGCTCGCGATCGAGGCAACCAAATCGCGGAAACAGCGGCGCAATCTGCGGCAGATCCACACACTCAACCTAAAAAGGAGAACACCAAGCACTTATCCACACCGTGAAGCCTTCAGGCTCACAAAGCGAGTGGGTCAGTATTCAATGGAAATCTAGGGTCAGAGATCGGCGGAATCCAACAGTGAGGCAAAGAAAAACCCGCTACGCTGGAGAAACGTGCGGGTTTTGATGCCTGGTGAGACACCGTGATGTCGGTATTTGGTGCCTTCGACAGGAATCGAACCTGTATCTGAGTCTTAGGAGGACCCCGTTCTATCCATTGAACTACGAAGACGGATTGAGGCGAGAGGAGAGGAGACCCCGCTGCGCGCCGCGATTTTATAGGCTTGGCGATGACAGGACGCGCAGGGCCCGCCAGCGCGGGCTAACCCGAATACGAAATCTGCGAAAAGTTGACCGCGATCAAGCAGGCGTGAATCAGTGGCGCGCACCATCGTGCCGGTCCGTATCTCTGCTCAGATCCAAGAACAAAAAAGAGCGAAACACTACACAGGAGACAACCTGATGAAGAAGATCGCTTCGCTCGTTCTGGGCCGTACGAAGGTCGTTGCCGCGGCCGTCCTGGCGCTGGCAGCCGCCACGCCCGCCCTCGCATGGGAACCCACCAAGCCGGTGGAGTTCGTGATTCCCGCCGGCACGGGCGGAGGCGCCGACCAGATGGGGCGCCTGCTGCAGGGCATCGTCATCAAATACAAGCTGATGAAGGAGCCGCTGATCGTCGTCAACAAGTCGGGCGGGGCGGGTGCCGAGGGCTTTCTGGCGGTGAAGGAAGCCAAGGGCGACCCGCACAAGATCGTCATCTCGCTGTCGAACCTGTTCACCACGCCGATGGCTACGGGCGTGCCTTTCAACTGGAAGGACATGACACCGGTCGCCATGCTGGCCCTCGACCAGTTCGTGCTGTGGACCAACGCGACCGAGCCCTACAAGAACGCCGGCGAGTACATTACCGCGGTGAAGACCGCGGGGCCGAGCAAGTTCAAGATGGCCGGCACGGGCTCGAAGCAGGAAGACCAGATCATCACGGTCGCGCTCGAGAAAGCCACCGGCACCAAGTTCATCTACGTGCCGTTCAAGGGTGGCGGCGAGGTGGCGGTGCAGCTGGTGGGCGGCCATGTGAATTCGACGGTGAACAACCCGATCGAGGCGGTGGCGCAGTGGCGTGCGGGCAAGCTGCGCGCGCTGTGCGTGTTCGACGACGAGCGCATGCCGTTCAAGGCCAAGGTCACGGACACGCAGTCGTGGAACGACATTCCCACCTGCAAGGAAGCGGGCGTGCCCACCAAGTACACGATGCTGCGCGGCATCTTCATGCCGCCCGGCGTGACGCCCGACCAGCTTGCGTTCTACAAGGACCTGCTGGTCAAGGTCGCCGCCACGCCGGAGTGGAAGGAGTACATGGAGAAGGGTGCCTTCAACCCGACCTTCATGACCGGCGACGCCTTTGCGAAATGGCTCACCGAGGCCGAGGCCACGCACCGCACGCTGATGGCTGACGCGGGCTTCCTCGCAAGCAACAAGTAGCCGACAGGTCGCGACGGCGGCGCGCGCTGCGCGGCACCCACAGAGTGCCGGCGGCCCGACGGACGGCGTGCGCGCCGCATCCGTCCCTTCCTTCTTTCTCACACACAACCACGATGGGGGCTCCATGGAGCACGACGAAACATCCGAGGGCCCGGCGCGTTCGGGCATCTCCACCCACCTGGTCGAAGCGGCGGTGGCATTGGCGCTGCTGGTGATCGGCCTGGTGGTGGTCTTCGAGGCGCGCAAGCTGGGCGCGGGCTGGACCACCGACGGCCCCGGCGCGGGCTACTTTCCGTTCTTCATCGGCGTGATCATCACGATCTCGGGCGCCGGCATCCTCTACCAGGCACTGCTCGGCAAGAGCCGCAACACCGCGGTGTTCGTCGATTCGGTGCAGCTCAAGCGCGTGCTGTCGGTGCTGGTGCCGGCCACGGTCTACGTGCTGGCGATCACCTTCCTCGGCATCTACCTGGCTTCGGCGATCTATATCGCGCTGTTCATGGTGGTGCTGGGCAAGTACGCGTGGCTTAAGAGCGTGCTTGCCGCGCTGGCGGTCAACACGCTGTTTTTCTTCATGTTCGAGGTCTGGTTCAAGGTGCCGCTGTTCAAGGGCACTCTCGATCCGCTTCGATTCCTCGGCTACTGAACCTACTCACGGAGCACAAGCGAAATGGAAGAAATCAGTGCCCTGATGCAGGGCTTTTCAGTGATCCTCACGCCGATGAACATCGGCCTGATGTTCGTCGGCATCATTCTCGGCGTGTTGATCGGCGTGCTGCCCGGCCTCGGCGGCGCCAACGGCGTGGCGATCCTGCTGCCGCTCACCTTCACGATGTCGCCGACCTCGGCCATCATCATGCTGTCGTGCATCTACTGGGGTGCGCTGTTCGGCGGGGCCATCACCTCGATCCTGTTCAACATACCGGGCGAGCCGTGGTCGGTGGCCACCACCTTCGACGGCTATCCGATGGCGCAGAACGGCCAGGCCGGCGCGGCACTCACGACAGCCTTCACATCGTCGTTCGTGGGCGCCTTTCTCGCGGTGGTGATGATCACCTTCCTCGCGCCGCTGGTCGCCAAGTTCGCGCTCAAGTTCGGCTCGCCCGAATTCTTCGCGGTGTACTTGCTGACCTTCTGCAGCTTCGTCGGCATGGGCAAGGGCTCGCCCTTCAAGATCCTGGCGTCGATGGCGCTGGGCTTCGCACTTGCGAGCGTGGGCATGGACACCGTGACCGGCCAGCTGCGCCTGACCTTCGGCCAGCCCGAGCTGATGCGCGGCTTCGACTTCCTGATTGCGGTGATCGGCCTGTTCGGCATCGGCGAAATTCTGCTGTCGATGGAAGAGGGCCTGAAGTTCTCCGGCAAGAGCGCGAAGATCGATCCCAAGGTCGTGTGGCAAACGTGGAAGCAGCTGCCCAAATACTGGGTGACCTCCATCCGCAGCTCGCTCATCGGCATCTGGATGGGCATCACGCCCGGCGGCGCAACGCCGGCCTCGTTCATGAGCTACGGACTTGCCAAGAAGATGTCGAAGAAGGGCGCCAAGTTCGGCACCGGCGAAATGGAAGGCGTGGTCGCACCCGAAACCGCCGCGCACGCCGCCGGCACCAGCGCACTGCTGCCCATGCTGGCGCTGGGCATTCCTGGTTCGCCTACCGCTGCCGTGTTGCTGGGTGGCCTGCTGATCTGGGGCCTGCAGCCCGGGCCGCTGCTGTTCGTCGAGCAGAAAGACTTCGTCTGGGGCCTGATCGCCAGCATGTACCTCGGCAACATCGTCGGCCTGATCGTGGTGCTCAGCACCGTGCCGCTGTTCGCGTCGATCCTGCGTATTCCGTTCTCGATCATCGCGCCGGTGATCATCGTGATCTGCGCGATCGGCGCCTACACCGTGCACAACGCGATGCTCGACATCTGGTTCATGCTCGGCTTCGGCGTAATGGGCTATCTCTTCAAGAAGCTCGACTTTCCGCTCGCGCCGCTGGTGCTTGCGCTGGTGCTCGGCGACAAGGCCGAAGACTCCTTCCGCCAGGCCATGCTGGTGTCGCAGGGCGACGTGATGGTGATGTTCTCGAACCCGTTGGTCGGCGGCATCACCACACTGGCGCTGGTGCTGCTGTTCTGGCCGCTGATCTCGAAGGCGCTGGCGCTGCTCAACAGAAAGCCGAAGAAGCCCGACGAGTTCGCGGTCGAACGGCCGGTGGACTGAAACACAACGAGGAGCCAAAGACATGCCTGTGATCGCACTGACCCAGGAGATGGGTTCCCTCGCGAAAGACGTTTCGCTGAAGCTCGCCGAAACGCTCGGCCTCGCCGTGATGCGACATGAAGTCATCGAGCACGTGGCAGACCGCATGCAGGTCTCCACGAGCCTGATCGGCCGGCTGCGCGGCGGCAAGGCCGGTCTGGTGGAGCGCCTGACCACCGACTCGCGCAGCGTGGCGCTCTACACGGCCGAGGAACTGTTCGCGTTGGCCGACCGTGGCAATGTGGTGCTGCGCGGCTGGGGTGCCACCTGCCTGCTGCGGCCGGTGCCGCACGTGGTGTGCGTGCGCATCACGCGCTCGCTGAAGAGGCGCGTCGAGTGGCTGATGAGCGACCTCGAAACCGACGACGCCGAATTTGCCGAAGCCGAGATCCGCCGCAGCGACCAGGCCCATGCCGCGCGCATGCACGCGCAGTTCGGCGTGACCTGGGGCGACCCGGTGCTCTACGACCTGGTGCTCAACACCGACCGCCTGTCGATCGAGAGCTGCGTCGAGCAGATCCGCCTGATGGTGAACCGCCCCGAGTTCGCAGAAACGCCGGCGTCGCGTGCGCTGCTTGCCAACATGGCGCTGGAAGCGCGTGTGCGCGCCGCGCTGAAGGAGCATGAGGCAACGCGCGACATCAACGTGACGATCACCGCGAACCAGGGCGAGGTGATGCTGCGCGGCATCGTGCTCAACAGCGATGAGCGGGCGCAGGCCGAGGCGGTTGCTGCGGAGGTGTCGGGAGTCAGTGGTGTCCACAACCAGCTCAGGTTGATGGCGAGCACGCGGCGTTTTGCTTCTGCCAAGCAAACGTGAGTTGGTTCGGGGTGCGCTCACGCCGACGGGGTACCTTGCTCCGCGAATGTCCCCCGGCCTTCGGCCTCCTCCTTTATTTCGCTGCGCAAGGCACCCCATCGGCGTGATCGTTCAGCGCAGCGCTTAAACCTCCGGCACAACGGCAGCGTCCATGTGCGAATGGCATCGGGTGCTCCCCGCAGCGAAATAAAGGAGGAGGCCGAAGGCCGGGGGACATTCGCGGAGGGGAGTACCCGGTGTCATTCGCACGCACCCCGAACAAACCCGAACGAACCTGAACGAATACAGGAACTAGATCTTCCCGCGCTTCCGAAGCCGACTAAGGGTTTCTGCTGAGAGATTCAGATACGAAGCCAGCTCCTTGCTCGGAATCCGGTCCTCGAGCTCCGGATGCTTTCGGATGAACCGATGCACGCGTCCCGCCGCATCGAGCAAATGCAGCGTGATCGTGTGCGCCATGATCTCGCTCATGCCCCGCATCACCAGGAACTCGAACAGTTCCTTGGTTTCCGCATGCCGGTTCAGAAAGGCGATCCATTCCTTCAGCGGAAGGCTCGCCACCCGCGCCTTCGTCACGCAGACGATGCCGTAGGGCGTGGGCGTGCCCAGCCGCAGCGCGGCATAGCTCGTTTCCATGTCGTTCTCGTCGGCGAAGCGAAGGATCATTTCCTTGCCCTCCGGGTTGCTCACCACCCGCTTGAGGATGCCGTCGAGGATGAAGTATTGCTCCATCTCCCGCACGCCCTGATGCAACAGGAATTCGCCCTTGTTGCCGTCCACGATGACGAGATGGGTTTCCAGTTCGGCGCGGTCGGCTTCGCTCAGGTCCTTGAGAAGGATGTTCTGCCGGAGCTGGGCACGAATGATGTTTTTCTCCGGGTGGTTTTCCAACAACGTCATGGTCACCGTCTTGCTCGATTTTTTCGCTGCCGGCGCCATTCATCGGGGCGCGCCGTTTTCGGGAAAGTTGACCGAGGTCAACGGCCGAAAGCTTGAGCCCGAATCATAGTCTTGGCTCGGGCCTTGGCCATTCACCCATGCAGAAGGAGAGACATGTCTTCAGTCAGAACAGAGAAAGAGGCAACCACCACGCTGGACGATGCCCTCAAGCCCGTGAAAACCCGCGATGCCGATGGCGAACAAGTGGTTCGCGCCATCAAGAGCTTGACGGAAGACGCGCCGGCCGCCGAGACCATCGACGGCTTCCATCTTGTCATCGATGCGCTCAAGCTCAACGACATCGACACCATCTTCGGCCTGCCCGGCATCCCGATCACCGACCTCACGCGCATGGCCCAGGCCGAAGGCCTGCGCGTCATCTCGTTCCGCCACGAGCAGCACGCCGGAAACGCCGCAGCAGCAGCAGGCTTCCTCACGCAGAAGCCCGGCATCTGCCTGACCGTGTCGGCCCCCGGTTTTCTCAACGGCCTCACCGCGCTGGCCAACGCCACCACCAACTGCTTTCCGATGATCCTCATCAGCGGCTCCAGCGAGCGCGAGATCGTCGACCTGCAGCAGGGCGACTACGAGGAAATGGACCAGCTCGCCATCGCCAAGCCGCTGTGCAAGGCCGCCTTCCGCGTGCTGCACGCAGAAGACATCGGCGTGGGCATTGCACGCGCCATCCGCGCTGCGCTGTCGGGCCGCCCGGGCGGTGTGTACCTCGACCTGCCCGCCAAGCTGTTCGCTCAGACCATGGACGCAGCAGCCGGCAAGAAGTCGCTCATCAAGGTCGTCGACCCCGCGCCGCGCCAGATCCCGGCTCCCGATGCCGTCAAGCGCGCGCTCGACCTGCTCAAGGGCGCAAAGCGCCCGCTGATCCTGCTCGGCAAGGGCGCCGCCTATGCACAGGCCGATGCCGACATCCGTGCATTCGTCGAGAAGACCGGCATTCCCTACCTGCCGATGTCGATGGCCAAGGGCCTGCTGCCCGACACCCACGTGCAGTCGGCCGCGGCCGCGCGCTCCTACGTGCTGCAGGAAGCCGACGTGGTGCTGCTGGTCGGCGCGCGCCTGAACTGGCTGCTCTCGCACGGCAAGGGCAAGACCTGGGCGCAGGAAAAGGGTGCCAAGCAGTTCATCCAGATCGACATCGCACCGACCGAGATCGACAGCAACGTCGCCATCGAAGCGCCCGTGATCGGCGACATCGGCTCCTGCGTTGCCGCGCTGCTGGCCGGCATCGATGCCAAGTGGGCCAAGCCGCCGGCCGAGTGGACCGGTGCCATTGCCGAGCGCAAGGACAAGAACCTGTCGAAGATGGCCGTCACGCTGGCCGCGCGGCCCTCGCCGATGAACTTCCACAGCGCGCTCAGCGTGATCCGCGACCAGGTGAAGGCGCGGCCCGATGCCATCGTCGTCAACGAAGGCGCCAACACGCTCGACTTCGCGCGCAGCATCGTCGACATGTACGAGCCGCGCAAGCGCCTCGACGTGGGCACCTGGGGGATCATGGGCATCGGCATGGGCTTCTCGGTGGCCGCGGCCGTGGTCACCGGCAAGCCGGTGATCGCCATCGAGGGCGACAGCGCCTTCGGCTTCAGCGGCATGGAGGTGGAAACCATCTGCCGCTACAACCTGCCGATCTGCGTCATCGTCTTCAACAACAACGGCGTCTACCGCGGCACCGACGTGAACGCCAGCGGCACACCCGACGTGGCGCCCACCGTGTTCGTCAAGAACGCGCGCTACGACAAGCTGATGGAAGCCTTCGGCGGCGTCGGCGTGCACGCCACCACTGCCGATGAACTCCAGAAGGCCCTGGCCGAGGCCGTCGCCTCGGGCCGGCCGACCCTGATCAATGCCGTCATCGACGAGACCGCGGGCACTGAAAGCGGCCGCATCACGAGCCTGAACCCCAGCACGGCGAAGAAGAAGTAACCCGAGTTCCACCATTCAAGGAGATATCCAAATGAGCAGCAGCAACAACAAACCACTCAGCGGCATCAAGATCATCGACTTCACGCACGTGCAAGCCGGTCCCGCCTGCACGCAGATGCTGGCCTGGTTCGGCGCCGACGTCATCAAGGTCGAGCGCCCCGGCGCCGGCGACGTCACGCGTTCGCAGCTGCGCGACATTCCCGATGTCGATGCGCTGTACTTCACCATGCTCAACAGCAACAAGCGCTCGCTGACGCTGGACACCAAGCAGCCCGAAGGCAAGGTCGTGCTGGAGAAGCTGATCCGCGAGTCCGACGTGCTGGTCGAGAACTTCGGCCCAGGTGCGCTCGACCGCATGGGCTTCACCTGGGAACGCATCCAGGAACTCAACCCGAAGATGATCGTCGCCTCGGTCAAGGGCTTCAGCGACGGCCACCACTACGACGACCTGAAGGTGTACGAGAACGTCGCGCAGTGCGCAGGCGGTGCCGCATCGACCACCGGCTTCTGGGACGGCCCGCCCACCGTGAGCGCTGCTGCCCTTGGCGACAGCAACACCGGCATGCACCTGGCCATCGGCATCCTCACGGCCATTATCGGCCGCCAGCAGACCGGCAAGGGCCAGCGCGTGGCCTGCGCGATGCAGGACGCAGTGCTCAACCTGTGCCGCGTGAAGATGCGCGACCAGCTGCGCCTCGACAAGCTCGGCTACCTGGAGGAATACCCGCAGTACCCGCACGGCACCTTCAGCGACGTGGTGCCGCGCGGCGGCAACGCCGGCGGCGGCGGCCAGCCGGGCTGGGTGCTCAAGTGCAAGGGCTGGGAGACCGACCCGAACGCCTACATCTACTTCACGGTGCAAGGCCATGCCTGGGCTCCGATCTGCGACGCCATCGGCAAGCCCGAGTGGAAGACCGACCCCGACTACACGACCCCGAAGGCACGCCAGC
This sequence comes from Variovorax sp. R-27, assembly GCF_049913215.1. NCBI lineage: Bacteria > Pseudomonadati > Pseudomonadota > Betaproteobacteria > Burkholderiales > Comamonadaceae > Variovorax > Variovorax sp. R-27. Next base: position 5,960,723 of record NZ_CP183984.1, on the reverse strand, counting down.
CGCACATCACCGACATCTTCGCGACCATCGAAGGCTGGCTGGCCGACAAGACCAAGTTCGAGGCGGTCGACATCCTGCGCAAGTTCGACATTCCCTGCGCGCCGGTGCTGACGATGAAGGAACTGCTGCACGACCCGTCGCTGCGCGCCAGCGGCTCCATCGTCGAAGTGCCGCACAAGGAGCGCGGCAGCTACTTCACCGTGGGCAGCCCCATCAAGTTCTCGGACCTCAAGCCCGAGATCACCGGCTCGCCGCTCCTGGGCGAGCACACCGACGAAGTGCTGGCGGAGCTGGGCTACAGCAAGGACCAGATCTCCAACCTGCGCGAAGCCAAGGCTGTGTAGGCCGGGTTCGCTGCGGGGGGCTTCACCCCCTGCAGTGAACGACGACATGTAGACAGGTAGCGCCGGGAGGCACGTATGCAAACGAACCTGGATTTCAAGCAGCTCGTCGAAGGCGCCGGCGACGCGATCATGGTGTGCGATGCGGCAGGCGCGATCACGTTGTGGAACCGCGCCTCCGAGCGCATCTTCGGCTTCACCGAAGCCGAGGCGCTCGGCAAGTCGCTCGACCTGATCATTCCCCAGCGCCAACGCCAGCGGCACTGGGACGGCTACAACAAGACGATGGAAACCGGCGTCACCAAGTACGGCGCCGACCTGCTGCGCGTACCGGCGCTGCACAAGGACGGGCACACGCTGTCGATCGCCTTCACGGTGTCGATGCTGTTCTCCGCCGATCACGAGGTCACGGGCATCGTTGCCATCGTTCGCGACGAGACCGCCCGCTTTGCCGAGGAGCGCAAATTGCGCGCCCGTCTGGTAGAAGTCGAAGCCACGATGATCAAAGAAGGAGACAGTCAATGAGCAAAGCACTCGAGGGCGTTCGAATCCTCGATTTCACCCATGTGCAGTCCGGCCCCACCTGCACCCAACTGCTGGCCTGGTTCGGCGCCGACGTCATCAAGGTCGAGCGTGCAGGCGAAGGCGACGCAACGCGCGGCCAGCTGCGCGACATTCCCGGTGCGGACAGCCTCTACTTCACGATGCTGAACCACAACAAGCGCTCGATCACGCTGGACACCAAGAAGCCCAAGGGCAAGGAAGTTCTCGACAGCCTGATCAAGACCTGCGACGTGCTGGTCGAGAACTTCGCGCCCGGCGCACTCGACCGCATGGGCATTACCTGGGCCCACATCCAGAAGCTCAACCCTCGCATGATCGTGGCTTCGGTCAAGGGCTTCGGCCCCGGCAAGTACGAGCACTGCAAGGTTTATGAGAACGTGGCCCAGTGCGCCGGCGGCGCGGCATCGACCACCGGTTTCGAGGACGGCCCGCCGCTCGTGACCGGCGCGCAGATCGGCGACAGCGGCACCGGCCTGCACCTGGCGCTCGGCATCCTCGCCGCGCTGTTCCAGCGCAACAGCACCGGGCGTGGCCAGCAGGTGCTCGCGCCCATGCAGGACGCCGTGCTCAACCTGTGCCGCGTGAAGATGCGCGACCAGCAGCGCCTGGAACGCACCGGCACCATGCACGAGTACCCGCAGTACCCCGACGGCAAGTTCGGCGACGCGGTGCCGCGCGCCGGCAATGCATCGGGCGGCGGCCAGCCCGGTTCCATTCTCAAGTGCAAGGGCTGGGAGACCGACCCCAACGCATACATCTACTTCATCACGCAGGCGGCCGTGTGGCCGGCGGTGTGCAAGGTCATCGGCGAAGAGGGCTGGATCAACGACGAGGCCTACGCCACGCCGGCCGCGCGCCTGCTGCACCTGAAGCCGATCTTCGCGCGCATCGAGCAATGGACCATGACCAAGACCAAGTTTGAGGCCATGGACATCCTCAACGAGTACGACATTCCCTGTGGGCCGATCCTCTCGATGAAGGAGATCGCCGCGGACGAATCGCTGCGCGAGACCGGCACCATCGTCGAGGTCGACCACCCGGTGCGCGGCAAGTACCTGACGGTGGGCAACCCCATCAAGATGTCCGACAGCCCGACGGTGGTGACGCGTTCGCCGCTGCTCGGCGAACACACCGAGGAAGTGCTGCGGCAGCTCGGCTACGGCGCGGACGAGCTGGAGACATTGCGGGCCGAACGCGTGATCTGAGGCACGGCGGGCGCAGACCCGCCCGCCTGCCATCGTGAGTTGAAAGAAAAAGCGCTGCCTGCGGGTGGCGCGGAAGGCCCTTGGGCGCGTGGATTTGGCGCCTTCCATGCATAACTCATGGCGAATGGTTTTTATAAATTCATTTAATTTTTATTTATTGTCCATCGACCCTACATTTTGAACTCGCCGGGATTTTTCATCCGATTCATCAATTCGGCATTCATTCAAGGAGAAGGTCATGGAAAACCATTCACCCATTCAGTACTGGCGCGACGAAATCGAGCGCAATGCCTATAACGCAGCATTCTTCGAATTGGGGCTGCGCTGGCATTGGGACGGCGAAACCTACGACCGCCTGATGGGCCTGAGCCAGAGCGCCAACGAGCGGATCGGCCATTACCTGAAGACCCATCAGCCGCATCTGCTGAAGGCCTACGACGCCGAATTCCTGGCCGAGGCAATCGAGCAGAAGAAGGAATTGCACAGAAAGCGGGAAATGGCTTCGTCGAGCTATTTCAATTGGGCGGAAAGCCACGGCGTCGAGCTTGGCGCCTGAAATTTCTTGCAAATAAAAAGCCTGCTCCGACCATGAACATCCACGAATACCAGGGCAAGGACGTGTTGCGCCAATACGGCGTGGCGACACCCCGTGGATTCGTCTGCCGTTCGCCCGACGAGGCGGCAGACGCCGCCACCCGCCTCGGTGGCCGGGCCTGGATGGTCAAGGCGCAGATTCATGCGGGCGGCCGCGGCAAGGGCGGCGGCGTGAAGCCCGCATGGTCCGTCGCCGAAGTGCGGCGGCACGCGGACCAGATGCTCGGCATGACGCTGAAGACGCCGCAGACCGGCCCCGAAGGCCGCGTGGTGAAGCAACTCCTGGTCGAGGAGAGCGTCGAGATCGACAAGGAGCTGTACCTCGGCTTCGTGGTCGACCGCAATTCACAGCGCGTGGCGCTGATGGCGTCGAGCGAAGGCGGCATGGACATCGAGGAGGTGGCCGCACGCACGCCCGAGAAGATCCACAAGCTCTTCATCGATCCGGACACCGGCCTGCGGATTGCCGATGCAGACGGCATCGCGCGCCGCATCGGCATCTCCGAGCGCTCGGTGGTGCAGGCGCGCGTGTTCATGCAGAACCTCTACCAGGCCTTCGATGGCAGCGACGCTTCGCTGGCCGAGATCAATCCGCTGGTGCTCACACGCGACGGCCGAGTGATTGCGCTTGACGCGAAGTTCGACTTCGACGCCAACGCGCTGTTCCGCCAGCCGGAGATTGCCGCGATGCGCGACTTCGACGAAGAAGATCCGGTGGAGGTCGAGGCCTCGAAGTTCGATCTTTCATACATCGCGCTCGACGGCGACATCGGCTGCCTGGTCAACGGCGCCGGCCTTGCGATGGCGACGATGGACGCAATCAAGCTCTACGGCGGCTCGCCCGCCAATTTCCTCGACGTGGGCGGCGGTGCAACGGCGGAGAAGGTGACAGAGGCCTTCAAGCTGATGCTGCGCAATCCGAAGCTCAAGGCAGTGCTCGTCAACATCTTCGGCGGCATCATGAAGTGCGACGTGATCGCGCACGGCGTGGTCACTGCAGCGCGCGAGACCGGCCTCACCGTGCCGCTCATCGTGCGCATGAAGGGCACCAACGAAGACCTGGGGCGGACCATCCTCGCGCAGTCCGGACTGTCGATCATCAACACAGACGACATGGCCGAGGCTGCACAGCGGGCCATTGGTGCGGCTCGGAACTGGATGCGCTAGGTATGAAAGCCTGCTCCCTCATTCGCTGCGTCGTTTCGGGGCACGCTCACGCCGACGGGGTGCCTTGCTCCGCGAATGTCCCCCGGCCTTCGGCCTCCTCCTTTATTTCGCTGCGCAAGGCACCCTATCGGCGTGATCGATCAGTGCGGTCGTTGATCGGCCAGGGCCAGAGCTGTGCACGCACCCCGAAGCCAAGCAACCCCAAGATGGAGCAAATGAAATGTCCATCCTGATCAACAAGCACACCCGCGTCATCACGCAAGGCATCACCGGCAAGACCGGCAGCTTCCACACGCAGGCCTGCCTCGAATACGGCAACGGCAAACACTGCTTCGTCGCAGGTGTGAATCCGCTGAAAGCAGGCGGCTCGCTGGCCGGCATCCCGATCTTCGGCACCGTGCAAGAAGCAAAGGCCGAGACAGGCGCCACCGTCTCCGTGATCTACGTGCCGCCAGCCTTCGCCGCTGCAGCAATCGACGAAGCAGTCGATGCTGAACTCGACCTCGTCATCTGCATCACCGAAGGCATCCCTGTGCGCGACATGATCCGCACCCGCCACCGCATGCAAGGCCGCAAGACGCTGCTGCTCGGCCCGAATTGCCCCGGACTCATCACGCCCGGCGAAATCAAGATCGGCATCATGCCGGGCCATATCCATCAGCGCGGTCGCATCGGTGTCGTCTCGCGCTCGGGCACGCTGACCTACGAGGCCGCGAGCCAGCTCGCGAGCTTCGGCATCGGGCAGTCGACCGTGGTCGGCATCGGCGGCGACCCGGTCGGCGGGCTGCGGCACATCGACGTGCTGAAGATGTTCAACGACGACCCGCGCACCGACGCCGTGATCATGGTCGGCGAGATCGGCGGCGATGCTGAAGAGGAGTGCGCGCGCTGGATCCGCGACCACATGCGCAAGCCCGTGGTCGGCTTCATCGCGGGCGCCAGCGCGCCGCCCGGCAAGCGCATGGGCCATGCGGGCGCCATCATTTCCGGCGGCCGCGGCACTGCCGAGGAAAAGCTCGCGGTGATGAAGGAATGCGGCATCCACGTGACGCGCAATCCGGCCGAGATGGGAAAGCTGCTCGCCTCGCTCGTCATTCCCGACTACCTCCCGTTCGACTGACTGACGGTAGGCCGCCCAGAATTTTCATCAATCCAGAAAGCAGATAACAACATGGAACAGCAGCAGAAAAAATGGGTCCGCTTCGAGCATGCCGGTGGCATCGGCTTCGGCACACTGGAAGGCGATGCCGTGCACGAGCGCCAGGGCGACATGTTCGGCAGCTCGGAGCTCACGGGCCGCGTGTTCGCACTGGCCGGGCTGCAACTGCTCACGCCGACCGAGCCGACCAAGGTCATTGCGCTGTGGAACAATTTCCACGCATTGGGCGCGAAGCTGAGCCTGCCGGTGCCGGCCGAGCCGCTGTACCTGCTGAAGACGCCCAATTCATATCTCGCCCCCGGCGCTCCCATCCGCAAGCCGCTGTGCGACGGCAAGGTGGTGTTCGAAGGCGAGCTCGGCATCGTGATCGGCAAGACCGCCACCGCCGTTTCCGAAGCCGACGCGCTCGACCACGTGTTCGGCTACATCTGCGCCAACGACGTGACGGTGGCCGACATCCTCAACCGCGACGCATCGTTCGCGCAATGGGTGCGCGCCAAGGGCTTCGACACCTTCTGCCCCATGGGCCCGGTGGTTGCCACCGGCCTCGATCCCGCAACGCTCACCGTGACCACGCTGCTCAACGGCGAGGTGCGACAGAACTACCCGATCGGCGATATGCGCTTCTCGGTGCAGCAACTTGTGAGCCTCATCTCGCAGGACATGACGCTGCACCGCGGCGACGTGATCCTCTGCGGCACCTCGGTCGGCGTCGGCTCCATGAAGCCCGGCAGCCTTGTGGAGATCGAGATCGACGGCATCGGCAAGCTCAGCAACCGCTTCGGCTGACCCACCGCCGAAGGGTCGCGCAACGAATTCAACTCTTGGGGATCGACATGAAGATTGCAATCATCGGCGCGGGCGCCATCGGCGGACTGGTCGGCGCAAAGCTCGCGCTGGCCGGCGAGGACGTGACGTTCATCGTGCGCGGCGCCAACCTCGATGCCATTGGCAAGAACGGCATCAAGCTGATCTCGGCCGAAGGCGAAGAGCAGGTGGCGCGCAACGTCAAGGCCACCGACCGCTATGACGAGGCCGGCCCGCAGGACATCGTCGTCCTCGCGATGAAGGCCCACCAGGTCGAGGCGGTGGCCAACGACGTGCCAAAGCTGTTCGGGCCCGAAACGGTGGTCGTGACGATGCAGAACGGCATCCCGTATTGGTACTTCCACCAGCACGGGGGCGCGCTCGCGGGTACGCCGGTGCGCAGCGTCGATCCCTCGGGGCTCGTTGCCACGAAGATCCCCGCGCAGCGCGTGATCGGCTGCGTGGTGTATCCGGCATCGGAGCTGATCGCGCCTGGCGTGGTCAAGCACATCGAAGGCGACCGCTTCCCTGTTGGCGAGCTCGATGGCTCGGCGAGCGAGCGTGTGAACCGTGTCTCTGCCTGCTTCACCGGCGCAGGCTTCAAGGCACCCGTGCTCGACAACATCCGCGCCGAGATCTGGCTCAAGCTGTGGGGCAACCTGACCTTCAACCCGATCAGCAGCCTCTCGCATTCGACCCTGGTCGACATCTGCCAGTACCCGCCTTCGCGCGAACTTGCCGCCGCGATGATGCGCGAGGCCCAGGCTGTCGCGCACAAGCTCGGCATCGAGTTCCGCGTGACGCTCGAAAAGCGCATTGCGGGCGCGGAGAAGGTCGGCAAGCACAAGACATCGATGCTGCAGGACGTGGAAGCAGGGCGCGCACCGGAGATCGACGCGCTGGTGGGCGCGGTGGTCGAGCTGGCCCGGCTCACCGAGACCCCGACGCCGCACATCGACACCGTCTACAGCCTGGTCAAGCTGCTCGCGCGCACCATGGAAGACCAGCGTGGCCGCGTCAAGCTCCATGAAATGACAGCAGCATGAGACGCACACGCAGCGCAAAGATCGTCGCCACGCTCGGCCCGGCCACCACCGACGAGCCAGCCATCCGCGCGCTGTTCGAGCGTGGCGTGGACGTGTTCCGGCTCAACTTCAGCCACGGCACGCAGCATGACCACGCACGGCGTCTGGAAACCATCCGCCGCCTCGAGAAGGAATTCAACCGGCCCATCGGCATCCTGCTCGATTTGCAGGGGCCCAAGCTGCGGCTGGGCACTTTCGAAGGCGGTCGCGCGCAGCTCGATGCGGGCGCGCGCTTCCGGCTCGACATGGACAAGACCAGCGGCAGTGCACGCCGCGCGCCTCTGCCGCATCCGGAAATCTTCGCCGCGCTGCAGGACGGCACCGAGCTGCTGCTCGACGATGGCAAGCTGCGGCTGCGCGTGGACAGCCACGGCGCCGACTTCGCAGAGACCACGGTGCTGGTCGGCGGGCCTATCTCCGACCGCAAGGGCGTGAACGTGCCGAGCGTGCTGCTACCGATCTCGCCGCTGACGCCGAAGGACCGCGACGACCTCGACTTCGGCCTGTCGATGGGCGTCGACTGGGTTGCGCTCTCGTTCGTGCAACGGCCGGAGGACATCGAGGAGGCGCGCGCCATCATCGGCACGCGCGCCTGGATCATGGCCAAGCTGGAGAAGCCCGCGGCCATCGAGCATCTGGATGCGATCGTCGCGCTGTGCGATGGCCTGATGGTGGCGCGCGGCGACCTCGGCGTGGAACTGCCGCCCGAGCAGGTGCCCGAGCTGCAGCGCCTGATCGTGCGCGCCTGCCGCAAGGGCGGCAAGCCGGTGGTGGTGGCGACGCAGATGCTCGAATCGATGATTGCCTCGCCGGTGCCCACGCGCGCCGAGGTGTCGGACGTTGCAACCGCCATCTACGACGGCGTCGATGCGGTGATGCTCTCGGCCGAATCGGCCTCGGGCAAGTACCCGCTCGAAGCGGTCGCGATGATGGACCGCACCATCGTGCGCGTGGAGGCCGATCCTTCCTACCGCGCGGGCATCGACGCCACGCACGATGCGGCGCTGTCGACCACGGCAGATGCTGTCTGCGCCTCGCTGCGCCAGGTGGCCGCGCTGCTCGCGCCGGCCGCCACCGTGACGTACACCTCCTCGGGCTTCACCAGCCTGCGCGCGGCGCGAGAGCGCCCGGCGGTGCCGATATTGAGCCTCACGCCCGACACCGTCGCGGCGCGCCGCATGGCGATGGTCTGGGGCGTGCATGCGGTGCTGGTCGACGACGTGCACGACGTGGGCGAGATGATCGAATGCGCCTGCCGCACGGCACGCGCCGAGGGCTTCGCGAAGGCGGGCGACGACGTGGTGGTGGTCGCGGGCCTGCCCTTCGGGCAATCGGGCACCACCAACCTGCTGCACGTCGCGCGAATACCGGACTGAAGCGGACTGAGCGCGCGGCGCCAGCGCAGGCGTTGGCGCGCTGTACGATGCCGCTCGACTGCAGCCACCCTCTTTCCCGATGAAGCATGCGACCCTGCGCCAGTTGAAAGTCTTCGAGGCAGTGGCGCGGCTGCTGAGTTTTTCGCGCGCGGCCGAGGAGCTTCACCTCACGCAGCCCGCCGTCTCCACGCAGGTGCGCAAGCTCGAGGAGCACGCGGGCAATGCGTTGTTCGAGCAGTTCGGCAAGAAGATCTATCTCACGCCTGCGGGCACCGAGCTGCTGCAGATCAGCCGCGCGATCATCCAGCAGTTCGAAGCGGCCGAGAACGCGATGATGCAGTTCAAGGGCGTCTCGGGCGGCAAGCTCAACGTGGGTGTGATCAGCGCGGGCGACTACTTCTTTCCGCGCCTGCTGGTGGAGTTCGCGAGCCGGCACCAGGGCGTGACGCTGAACTTCACGGTGCACAACCGGGCGGGGCTGCTGACCCACATCGCAGAGAACCTCACGGATCTCGCGATCATGGTGCGGCCGCCGACCGACCTGGACACCGTCAACCAGCCCTTCGCGCCGCACCCTTACGTGATCGTCGCGGCACCGAGCCATCCGCTGGTGGGTGTGAAGAAGATCCCGATGGCACGGCTGATGCGCGAGCCCTTCGTGGTGCGCGAGAAAGCATCGGACACCTGGCATTCGATGGAAGACGGCTTTGGCGGCGATCTGAGCGGCATCAACATCGCAATGGAGATCCGCAGCACCGAGACCATCAAGCAGGCGGTGATCGCGGGCATGGGCGTGAGCTTCGTGTCGGCCCACACGGTGAGCCAGGAGATGCGCGCGGGCAGTCTCTGCGTGCTCGACGTGGAAGGCTTTCCGCTGATGCTCAACTGGTACGTGGTGCACCGCCGAAGCAAGCGCCTGCCGCCGGTGGCGCAGGCCTTCAAGGACTTTCTGCTGAGCGACGGGCCGTCGCTGATCTCGCAGATCGTGCCGTTCGGGAACCACAAAGAAAAAGAGCGCGGCGAGTAACTCGCGCGCGCTCTTTGTGGGGGAGGGATCCGGTGCGGCGGCTCAACGCTGCACGGCCGCCCTGCGGCGTTGCATCAGCGCGGCACGTGCGGCCTTGTAGAAGATCACGATGGGCATTGCGGCGAACAGTTCGCGCATTGCGTCGTTGGCGGTGGACGACGAGGCCGGGGTACGGAGGCTGCTGGAATTCAGTGTGGTGTGGCTCATTGAGGGCTCCAAAGGATTGAATCTAAAAGACCGAAGGGATTACCCTGAATTTTAGGGTTTACCCTAGACGAGAGCAAACGCCATTTTTGCGTTTCTTGACCTAGGTCAATTTTTTCGGAGGCAGACAGGTTCTTGCGTAGGCCTGCAACCCGTCTGCAGGAGCGCTTCCGGAGCACATGAGCGAGCGCGCAACGCGCATCGCAAATTCATGAAGGCCATCGCACTGGCCATCGAAAGTTCGCGCGAAGACTTCCGCGATTTTTTCTTCATCGCACCATGCCGCCGCAATGTTGCTGCAATGCCGTCGCATCGCGCGATGCACATCGCATGCAGCGCGATGCACGCACGCATCGCGGTGTGTTTCGAGCGGCATCGAAACGCGCAAAGCGCGCGTGCAACGAGGCCTCGTGCTAGGGATATCACGGGGGTCTCACGAGGGCGCGATTCGTGTGAACTTGACTGAGGTCAAGAGTTTTTGAGTCGCTCAGTCCGACAGTCATTCACGCGCAGAAAACTGGTGATCCCAATGCCGTGTAGCGATGCCAAGGAAACCTCGTCGCCTTTCGATGCGCACCGATCGCTCGACTGATTGCTCTGTATTCGCAGCCTGTCGGATTTAAACGAAAACACCAAGGACAACTCCATGACTCGGCCCACCTCCACGACCGCGGGTTCCAACCCCGCGATGTATCCCCCGTCCGAAACCTATGGCGCGACCGCGACGCGATCCGAGGCTTACCGATGGGGGCAGTTGCTGATCGGCATCGTCTGCATGGCGATGATCGCCAACCTGCAGTACGGATGGACGCTCTTCGTCAATCCGATCGCAGACAAGCACGGCTGGAGCCGCGCCGCGATCCAGGTCGCGTTCACCATCTTCGTGCTCACCGAGACATGGCTCGTGCCCATCGAAGGCTACCTGGTCGACCGCTTCGGCCCGCGTCCCGTGGTGCTGGTGGGCGGCGTGCTGTGCGGCCTGGGCTGGGTGCTCAACTCGGTGGCCGACTCGCTGCCGCTGCTGTACATCGCGGCGGCCGTTGGCGGTATCGGCGCCGGTGCTGTCTACGGCACCTGCGTGGGCAATGCGCTCAAGTGGTTCCCCGATCGCCGGGGGCTTGCCGCGGGCATGACCGCAGCGGGCTTCGGTGCGGGCTCGGCCCTCACGATCATTCCGATCTCCGCGATGATCAAGTCGAGCGGCTATGAATCTGCGTTTCTGTATTTTGGGATCGGGCAGGGACTCATCGTGTTCCTGCTCGCATGGATGCTGACCCGCGCGCCAAGCCACTCCAAGGCATCGAACAGCCGCAACGTGCAGCAGGCTGGCCGCGACTACGCACCGTCCGAGGTGCTGCGCTCGCCCGTCTTCTGGGTGATGTACGCGATGTTCGTGATGGTGGCCGCCGGCGGCCTGATGGCCACGGCGCAGCTTGCGCCCATCGCCAAGGACTTCAAGATCATGGACGTGCCGGTCAACATCATGGGCCTGGTGCTGCCCGCGCTGACCTTCGCGCTCGCCATCGACCGCGTGCTCAACGGCCTCACGCGGCCCTTCTTCGGCTGGGTGTCCGACAAGATCGGCCGCGAGCAGACCATGTTCATCGCCTTCGCGATGGAGTCGGTCGGCATCCTGATGCTCTACCACTACGGCCAGAACCCGATCCTCTTCGTGATCCTGACCGGCATCGTGTTCTTCGCCTGGGGCGAGATCTACAGCCTGTTCCCGTCGACCTGCGCCGACACCTTCGGATCGAAGTACGCGGCGTCGAACGCAGGCATGCTCTACACCGCGAAGGGCACGGCCTCGCTGCTGGTGCCGCTGTCGAGCGTGCTCGCGGCTGCCACCGGCAGCTGGCAGGCGGTCTTCATCGTGGCCAGCGCGGTCAATGCGCTCGCGGCGCTGATGGCGTGGTTCGTGTTGCGGCCGATGCGCCGCAAGCACATCGAGGCGAGCCGCGTCGTCGAATAAATAGACCACCATCGGCTTTCCGTCAGCCGGTACCATCCGGCTTTCTTCCGCCCACGCAGCCCTGCCATGAAGATGGCAGGGCTTTTCGCCGATGCACAGGAGCCCGCAGTGACCATCTACCGACTTGACGCGCATGAACCGGTCATCGACGCCAGCGCCCGCGTGGCCGAGAGCGCCAGCGTGATCGGACAGGTCGTGCTCGCAGCCGGCAGCCGCGTCGGCGCGAATGCGGTGCTGCGTGGCGACAACGAGCCCATCACCATCGGCCGCGGCAGCCATGTGCAGGCCGGCGTGATGCTGCATGCCGACCCGGGCTATCCACTGACCATCGGCGACGACGTGACGGTGGAGCCGCACGTGATGCTCCATGGCTGCACCGTCGGCGACGGCGCCGTGGTCGGCGAGCACACCATCGCGCTCAACGGCTCGGTGGTCGGCCGTGCGTGCATCGTCGAGTCCGGCTCGCTGCTGACCGAAGGCAAGGTCTTTCCCGACCGCTCGCGCATCGCGGGCAGGCCCGCGAAGGTCACGGGCGAGGTCGACGACGCCGAGGCCGAAGCGCTTCTGCTCAGGGCGCGCGGCAGCGCCGATCCCTTCGCTCGCTAGGGCCTTTCAGCACCCCTCCCGAAACCCTGCGCGCCCGCAGGGTTTGTGCGCATTGGCACCGTGCTTGTTTCGGCGGAAATTGACTTGCGTCAAGGCCCCCGGCGCCCGATTCATCGACATTGATCCTCAAGCGGATGGCCGCGGGATTCACGTCGAATTTCATGACGTTGGTCCCGCGACAGAACCACGATGAAAACAGCTCCGCTTGCAAGCAGACAGCAATGCAGCAGCGGCGCCGGAAACGGACCAGATCGGACGGGATCATGAAACTACAACAAGCGCAGCAGGGGCACGAGGTACCGCATCCGGCCTCCGGCCCCACCGACAAGGAAGACGAACTCGCCGCCGTGCATCGCAGCCTGCTGCAGCATGCGGACGAACCAGGCGCGCTGCTGCCGATCCTGCACGACGTGCAGGACGCGCTGGGCTACATCCCCGCGCACACGGTGCCGGTGATTGCCGACGCGCTGAACCTCTCGCGTGCGGAGGTCCATGGTGTCGTCACCTACTACCACCACTTCCGTGCCGAGCCGGCTGGCCGCCACGTGATCCAGATCTGCCGCGCCGAGGCCTGCCAGGCGATGGGCGCCGACGCCTTGCTCGCCCACGCCGAACTGCGCCTGGGTTGCAATGCGCACGGCACCTCGAAAGATGGCGCCTTCACGCTGGAGCCCGCGTTCTGCCTCGGCCTGTGCGCCTCGTCGCCCGCGATGACGCTCGACGACCAGCCGCATGCGCGCATGACGGCCAAGAGCTTCGATGCATTGGTCGCGCAGACCAGCGGAGGCCGCGCATGAGCACCATCACCGTCTACGTGCCGCGAGATTCGGCCGCGCTCGCGGCAGGCGCGGATCGCGTGGCCCGATGCATCGCGAAGGAAGCTGCGGCGCGTGGCCTCATGCTCGAACTCGTGCGCAACGGTTCGCGCGGCATGTTCTGGCTCGAACCGCTGGTCGAGGTGAACACACCGAGCGGCCGCATCGCCTACGGACCGGTGACGCCCGACGACGTGGCCGGCCTGTTCGATGCCGGCTTCCTCACCGGCGGCAAGCACCCGCTGGCTCTAGGCCTGACCGAAGACATTCCCTACCTGAAGAAGCAGGAACGCCTGACCTTCGCGCGCATGGGCATTACCGACCCGGTGTCGCTGACCGACTACCAGGCCTACGAAGGCTTTGCCGGCCTGCGCCGCGCGCTGGCCCTCGCACCCGAGGAAATCGTGCAGCAGGTGCTCGACTCGGGCCTGCGCGGTCGCGGCGGCGCGGCCTTTCCGGCCGGCATCAAGTGGAAGACGGTGCTGGGCACGGCGGCGGCGCAGAAGTACATCGTCTGCAATGCCGACGAGGGCGACTCGGGCACCTACTCCGACCGCATGACGATGGAGGGCGACCCCTTCATGCTGATCGAGGGCATGACCATCGCCGGCCTCGCCACCGGCGCCACGCAGGGCTACATCTACGTGCGTTCGGAATACCCGCACGCGATAGCGACGCTGAACGAGGCCATCCGCATTGCCGAGGCCGCGGGCTTTCTCGGCGACAACATCCTGCGTTCAGGCAAGCGCTTCTCGCTCGCGGTGCGCAAGGGCGCGGGCTCGTATGTGTGCGGCGAAGAAACGGCACTGCTCGAAAGCCTCGAAGGCAAGCGCGGCATCGTGCGCGCCAAGCCGCCGCTGCCGGCCATCGAAGGCCTGTTCGGGCAGCCCACGCTGATCAACAACGTCATCACGCTGGCAAGCGTGCCGCTGATCCTGGCGCGCGGTGCTGCTTTCTACCGCGACTACGGCGTGGGCCGTTCGCGCGGCACGCTGCCGATGCAACTGGCCGGCAACATCAAGTACGGCGGCCTGGTGGAGAAGGCCTTCGGCGTCACGCTGCGCGAGTTGCTGTACGACTACGGCGGCGGCTCCGCCTCGGGCCGGCCGATCAAGGCGGTGCAGGTGGGCGGGCCGCTTGGTGCCTACCTGCCCGAATCGCAATGGGACCTGCCGCTCGACTACGAGGCCTACGCGGCCGTCGGCGGCACGGTGGGCCATGGCGGCATCGTGGTGCACGACGACACGGCCGACCTGTCGAAGCTCGCGCGCTATGCCATGGAGTTCTGCGCGCTCGAGTCGTGCGGCAAGTGCACGCCATGCCGCATCGGATCGACGCGCGGCGTCGAGGTGATCGACAAGATCCGCAACAACCAGAACCGTCCGCAGCAGGTGATCTTGCTGCGCGACCTGTGCAACACGATGGTCCACGGCTCGCTGTGCGCCATGGGAGGCATGACGCCGTTCCCGGTGCTCTCGGCACTCGACCACTTCCCGCAGGACTTCGGTCTCGTGGTTCCCGATCGCGAAGCTGCCTAGGCGGTTGCGGCGCAGCAGCAGGAGTAAGAAAGACATGTTGGACCATCTCAAGGAAACCGATTACGGCACCCCCAAGCGCGAATCCACGCGCGAGGTGACGCTGGAGATCGACGGCAACGAAGTGACGGTGCCCGCGGGCACTTCGCTGATGCGCGCGGCGGTGGATGCGGGCATCCAGGTGCCCAAGCTCTGCGCCACCGACAGCCTGGAGCCCTTCGGCTCCTGCCGGCTGTGCCTGGTCGAGATCGAGGGCCGCAAGGGCTTTCCGGCCTCTTGCACCACGCCCGCCGAAGCCGGCATGAAGGTGCGCACCCAGACGCCCAAGCTGCAGGACCTGCGCAAGGGCGTGATGGAGCTCTACATCTCCGACCATCCGCTGGACTGCCTCACCTGCTCGGCCAACGGTAACTGCGAGCTGCAGGACATGGCGGGCGTCACCGGCCTGCGCAACGTGCGCTACGGCTTCGACGGCGCCAACCACCTGAAGAGCGAGAAGGACGAGTCGAACCCGTACTTCAGCTACGACCCGTCGAAGTGCATCGTGTGCAACCGCTGCGTGCGTGCCTGCGAGGAAACGCAGGGCACCTTCGCGCTGACCATCAGCGGCCGCGGCTTCGAGTCGCGCGTGTCGCCGGGCCAGGACGAGGCCTTCATGGATTCGGAGTGCGTGAGCTGCGGTGCCTGCGTCGAAGCCTGCCCCACCGCCACCCTGCAGGAAAAGTCAGTGATCTGGCTCGGCCAGCCCGAGCACAGCGTGATCACCACCTGCGCCTACTGTGGCGTGGGCTGCGCCTTCAAGGCCGAGATGAAGGGCAACGAGGTCGTGCGCATGGTGCCGTGGAAAGACGGCAAGGCCAACGAGGGCCACTCCTGCGTCAAGGGCCGCTTCGCCTGGGGCTATGCGACGCACCAGGACCGCATGCTCAAGCCGATGATCCGCAAGAACATCACCGACCCGTGGCAGGAAGTGAGCTGGGACACCGCGCTCAACTACGCCGCGGGCGAGTTCAAGCGCCTGCAGGCCAAGTACGGCAAGGACTCGATCGGCGGCATCACCTCGTCGCGCTGCACCAACGAGGAAACCTACCTGGTCCAGAAGCTGGTGCGCGCCGCCTTCGGCAACAACAACGTCGATACCTGCGCACGCGTGTGCCACTCGCCCACGGGCTACGGCCTGAAGCAGACGCTGGGCGAATCGGCCGGCACGCAGACCTTTGCCTCGGTCGACAAGGCCGACGTCATCATGGTGATCGGCGCCAACCCGACCGACGGGCACCCGGTGTTCGCATCGCGCATGAAGAAGCGGCTGCGCCAGGGCGCGAAGCTGATCGTGGTCGATCCGCGCCGCATCGACATCGTGAAGTCGCCTCATGTAAAGGCTTCGCACCACCTGCAGCTCAAGCCCGGTACCAACGTGGCCGTGGTAACGGCGCTGGCCCACGTCATCGTCACCGAAGGGCTTATGGCCGACGACTTCGTGGCCGAGCGCTGCGACACGGCTTCGTTCAAGGAATGGAAGTCGTACGTCGAGCAGCCCGAGCAATCGCCCGAAGCCACCGAAAAGGCGACCGGCGTGCCGGCGGCCGAGCTGCGCGCCGCTGCGCGTCTGTTCGCCACGGCCGGCAACGGCGCCATCTACTACGGCCTGGGCGTGACCGAACACAGCCAGGGCTCGACGACGGTGATGGGCATCGCCAACCTCGCGATGGTCACCGGCAACGTCGGGCGCGAAGGCGTGGGCGTCAACCCGCTGCGCGGCCAGAACAACGTGCAGGGCGCGTGCGACATGGGCTCGTTCCCGCACGAACTGCCGGGCTACCGCCATGTGTCGGACAGCACCACGCGCGCCTCGTTCGAAGCCGCCTGGGGCGTGCAGATCAACCCCGAGCCGGGCCTGCGCATTCCCAACATGTTCGACGCCGCCATCGGCGGCAGCTTCAAGGGCCTGTATTGCGAAGGCGAGGACATCGTGCAGTCCGACCCGAACACGCAGCACGTGGCGGCCGCGATGATGGGCATGGAGTGCGTGGTGGTGCAGGACATGTTCCTCAACGAAACCGCCAAGTACGCGCACGTGTTCCTGCCGGGCTCCTCGTTCCTCGAGAAGGACGGCACCTTCACCAATGCCGAGCGCCGCATCTCGCGCGTTCGCAAGGTGATGCCGCCCAAGGCCGGCTATGCCGACTGGGAAGTGACCGTGAAGCTGGCGCAGGCCCTCGGCTATCCGATGGACTACAAGAGCCCCGAAGAGATCATGGACGAGATCGCCGCGCTGACGCCCACCTTCCACGGCGTGAGCTACAAGCGCATCGACGAGCTCGGCAGCATCCAGTGGCCCTGCAACGACGAGGCGCCCGACGGCACGCCCACGATGCACATCGACCACTTCGTGCGCGGCAAGGGCAAGTTCATCGTCACGCAGTACGTGGCGACTGACGAGAAGGTCACGCGCAAGTTCCCGCTGCTGCTGACCACCGGGCGCATCCTCTCGCAGTACAACGTGGGCGCGCAGACGCGCCGCACCGACAACAACCAGTGGCACAGCGAAGACCGGCTGGAGATCCATCCGCACGATGCCGAGGAACGCGGCGTGAGCGACGGCGACTGGGTGGGCATCCAGAGCCGCGCTGGCGAGACGGTGCTGCGCGCCACGGTGTCAGAGCGCATGCAGCCGGGCGTGGTGTACACCACCTTCCACTTCCCCGAGTCGGGCGCCAACGTCATCACCACCGACAACTCCGACTGGGCCACCAACTGCCCCGAATACAAGGTCACAGCCGTGCAGGTGATGCCGGTGATGCAGCCTTCGGCCTGGCAGCAGGAGTACAGCCGCTTCAACCAGACGCAGCAGGACTTGCTTGCCGCCGCATCGGCGCAGCAAAGCGGCGAGACGGTACCGGCCAAGTGAGGCTGCTCGCCGCATGAACCTGGTCACTGACGCCGTTCAGTTCTGCGAAGGCGCGCAGCTGCTGCCCGTGCGCGGAGTGCGGGGCGGCCGGCCGTTCGACGTGCAGGACTGGGTGGCCGAGGAAGTGCCCGTGGCGCTCGAATACAACGGCATCTCGCATGCGGTGATGCTCGCGACGCCGCTCGACCTGGAAGACTTCGCGCTCGGCTTCTCGCTCAGCGAGGGCATCCTCGAAGCGGCGCACGAGCTTTATTCGGCGGAAGCCGAGCCGTCGGCGCTCGGCGTCACGGTGCATCTGCAGGTGTCGGGCGCGGCCTTCGCGCGCCTCAAGCTGCGCCGCCGCTCGATGGCCGGGCGCACCGGCTGCGGCCTGTGCGGCACCGAAAGCCTGACGCAGGTGTCGCGCGAACTGCCCGTGCTGAGCAGCGAGGGCGCCGCGCAGTTCGACCGCGAGGCCATTGGCCGTGCGATGTCGCAGCTGCCATCGCAGCAGACGCTGCAAGAGGCTACCGGTGCCGTGCACGCGGCCGCCTGGTGCTCGGCGGAAGGCGAAGTGATGTGGCTGCGCGAGGACGTGGGCCGCCACAACGCGCTCGACAAGCTGGTGGGCGCGCTCGCGGCCAATGATGTCGATGCTTCCACCGGCTTCATCGCAGTGACCAGCCGCGCGAGTTTCGAGATGGTGCAGAAGGCCGCGATGGCCGGCGCGCCGCTGCTCGCCGCGGTGTCGGCGCCGACCTCGTTCGCGGTGGCCACGGCGCAGCGCGCGGGCCTCACGCTGGTGGGCTTCGTGCGGCAGCAGGACCTGGGCGTCTACAGCCATCCGCAGCGGCTGCGCACGGCGGACCCGCAACGCGTGCGCTGACGCTTCATCAACAAACAACTCAATTTCTCGAAGGCCCCATGGAGCACGATCATTCGGCACAGCTGGTCAAGATGGCCAATCAGATCGGCACCTTCTTCCAGGCGCAATCGCCGAGCGATGCCGGCGCCGCCACGCAGGCGATTGCCGGGCACCTGAAGTCGTTCTGGGCGCCGAGCATGCGCATCCAGCTGATACGCGACTTCGACGCCGGCAAGACGCCGCTGCTGATGCCTATCGTGGCATCAGCGATTCGCGGCCATCGGGCGACGCTGCTGCCTGCTGCGCCATGAGCAGCGACTCGTAGTACAGGCACAGCGGCATCGCGACGAACACCATGCCCGCGACGTAGATCACGAGGCTGGTGACCGGGAACTGCATCTCGTCCCAGTACGGTATGGAAGCCACCGCCGCGATGACGGCGATCAGCGTGATCACGCCGCGCAGCGTGCCGCGCATGAACGCGATGCGCGAGAGCCCCGGTGGGGCGTATGTCCGAGGGCCTTGAGCAAAGCTCTGAAGGCCCTCGCCCTTGTCTCCATCTTTTTTCATCGTCGTCGCTCCTCGGTGAAGGCGAAGACGGTTCTTATCACGCGCGCAAGACGCGGGTCAAGACCGAAGTCCGGCTACTGCGGGACAACCCGCGCTCAGTCGTACTTCACGGTGTAGATCAGGTCGAGCCCGCTCGTCTGCCCCGCCTGCCCGCGCAGCGTGAGCCGCGTCGTCAGGTCGTAGAAGATGAAGATCGTGCCGAAGGTGCCGCCCAGGCTGCGTTCGTAGGTGAGGTAGAAATCTTTCGACAGCCGCTTGCCCAGCGTGACCGCCGACTCGCGCAGGTCGCCGCCGCTGCCCGGCCCCTTGAAGCCGAGTTCGTCCAGCCCGAAACGGCTGGCCAGGCTGCCGCCGCTGCCACTGCCGCCGATCTTGCCGAGCAGCGACAGCGCGGCCTGCTGCAGCAGCGCAGACTCGCCGCCGCTGGTGGCCGAAGCACGGCCCAGGATCACCCATGACAGCGTTTCGGCATCGGACAGCGCGGGCTCCGAATAGAGCTTTACGCGCGGCGATTGCGCGGTGCCGGTGATCTGCACGCCCGCGCGCTGCGACAGGTTCGGGCGGATCGCCAGGACGTCCAGCGCCGGGTTGTCGAACGGCCCGTTGAAGCGCGCCACGCCGGTTTCCACGTCGAGCTGCTGGCCGTAGGCGCGGTACTGGCCTTTCACGGTCTTCACCTCGCCGGTGATGCGCGGCGGGGCATTCAGCCTCGTGCTGCGGATCTCCAGGTCGCCTTCGAGCCGCGTGGTGATGCCGCGGCCCTGCACCGCGAAGTCGTCGCCAAGGTCGAAGTTGATGACGATATCCGGCGGCTTGGCGGTCTGCGGCTTGGCAGCCTGCGCGTCGGCCTGGGCGGATTCGCGCTGCGCCGTCTCGGTGGCCTCGCGGTCCTTGGCGGCGGAGCGCACGACGACGTCGCTGCCCAGGCTGGGCGCGGTCTCGTCGGGCAGGATGATGACAGCGCGGTCGGTCTTGAGCTTGCCGCGCACGTTGAACTGGCCGTTGTCGAGCCGGGCCTGCACATCGCCCGAGAGCGTGACCTGCCGGTCGGTGCGCACCAGCACGCGCAACGCGCGCAACTGGCCCTGCAGGGCCATGCGGATGCCCGAGGCCGTGCCGCTGGCGGGGCCCCAGCTGAGGTCGCCGCTGGCCGAGAGCGTGCCGCCGTCGCTGCGGGCCTCGCTGGCCGAGGTGCTGCGGTTGCCGCTCTGGCCGGCGATGCGCGTGGAGCTGCCAGTGCCGCCCTTGAGCGTGAATTCGGTGATCTCGATGCGCTCGCCGCTGAGCGTGGCGCGCAGGCGGCCATCGCGCAGGTCCAGCCCTTCGACCGGTGCGCGCAGCGCGAGCTTGTCGGCGCCCAGCGTGCCGTTCCAGCGCGGCACGGCGCGGTTGCCCGACAGCGTGGCGCCGGCGTCGAGCGTGCCGGCAATGCGCCAGCCCGGCGGCGCGAGCATCGACCACACGCCGAGGTTCGGCAGCGCGGCCTTGATGGTGCCGCCCAGGGGTGCGTCGGGCGCCCACTGCCAGCCGCCGGCGCGCTGCTGCACGCGGGTGTTGATGTCGGCGTCGATCTTGCCGGCGCGTTCGCTGTCCCACGCGAGAACGGCGTGCACCGCGTCGCCTTCGGCATCGAGCCGCAGTTCGGCCTGGCGCAGGCCGGCCGGCGTGCTGGGCGCGTCGCCGTTCCCGGAGGAGGAGTTCATCGTGCGTTCGCTCGCAGTGCCCGTTCCGGTGCTGGTGATGCGCGTGACGAGCGCGGCCTCGCCGGCCTGCACGCGGATGTCGCCGCTCTGGCGCCCGATGCGGGCCTTGGCGCGCAGCGTGTCGCCGGCGTCGATGTCCCAGTCGCCGTTGAACATCAGGTCGCCGCTGATGCCGTATTCGCCCAGCGTGGTATTGGCGCCGAACGCGCCGGCCCAGGCCATCGGCAGGCCCTGCAGCTGGCCCTTGGACTGCACGCGGAACACGCGGTTGGGCGCCGCGCCGCTCTGGCTGAAGCGCAGTGGCTGCCAGTCGATGCGCACGGTGCCGGGCACCGGGCCGCGCAAGGTGGCCGCGGCGGCGGATGCTTCGACGTCGAGGCGGGGTGCATTGCCGCTGGTGGTGCGGATGGTTGCGGTGACTTCGCGGCTCAGCTCCAGCACCCACGGGTCGCCGGGGCGGGCGCTGTCCTGTGCCTGCAGCTTCAGGCTGGCCAGCGCTGCGCGCCATTGGCCAGCGCCGGCGATGCCGCCGCTGGCGCGTGTGTCGATGTTGAACTTCTGCGTGCCGGTGGCGGCTTCGCCCTTCAGCGTGAGCGAGGCCTGCGCGAGGCTGCCTTCGAGATCGGCGCGCAGGTCGCGCAGTTGCACTGCGGTTGTCGTGCCGCCGGGCGTGGCCGAGGGCAGGCTCAGGTCGAGCCGCGGCACGCCGAGCACGGCCTTGAGGCTGGGCTCGGCGCCGCGCTGCGCGGGCGCGTTGGCGTTCTGCAGCCGGCGCTGGATGGTCTGCCAGCCGCCTTGCCAGCTGGCGTCGAGCTTCGCCGAGCCCTTTGCGCTGGCGTTCGCGAATACGCCGGACAGCCCGGGCAGGCTTTGCACCCAGCGCTGTACGACGTCGGCATCGTCGATGCTGACCTTGATGTCGCCGCCACCCGCAGACGGTGCAATGCGGCCATCGACCTGCGCGCTGCCGCCCGGCAGCACTAGGTTGAGCTTGCCGCTGGCGGCCTGCTCGGCCACGCGCACCTGCAGCCGGCCGTCGACGCTGGCGCGCTGGGCCTCGATGCGCAGCGTGCGCAGGTCGAGCACCTGGTCTTTCCACTGTCCCTGGGCCAGCGCGCGGTCGAGCGCGAAGCCGGGCAGGGCCTTGCTGCCGGCGCCGCCCTCCGCGCGCAAGGCACCGTCGAAGGTGACGGTGCTTTCCTTCTGCTCGGCCTTGAGCTGGCCGCTGACGGGCGCGCCCGAGAGCTCGGTGTACAGCGCGCCGGGCCGCACGCCGCGCACGGTGGCCTGCGCCTGCCACGGCGACGGCGCGGGGCTCCACTTGCCGGCCGCGTCGATGCGCCCGCCGCCCGCGCGCACGGTGGCCTCGGGAACGCTCCAGCTCGTGCCGTCGAAGCCGACCTTGGCCTGCACCTGTTCGAGCGGCAGTTTCTCTTTGTCCCACGGGCCGGGCACGGCGTTGCGGATGTCGGCCGAGGCCTTCCATGCGGTGGGCCCGGTGTCGGCGTCGGGCTGCAGTTCGACCGTGCCGGTGAGCTGCGTCTGGGGCGCGCCGGGCCACAGGCTCGACGCATCGACGTTGCGCAGGTCGGCCTTCGCGTCGATCACCGGCTGGGGCAGCCAGGGCGCGATCTGCGCCTGCAGGGTGGCTTCCATGGGCGCATCGGCGTTCTCTTCGGCCGGCTTCAATTCGGCCGCTACCTGCAGCCGCGCAGCCGTGCCGGCGAGCGTGCCCTTCACGGTGGCGGTGGCCAGCACGTCGATGTTGTGGTCCTCGGCCAGCGGCGCCTTCACGCGGCCATCGAGCGATGCATCAATCGCCATGGGCGCGGGGCCTTGCAGCTTCACGCGGGTGCTGTAGTGGCCGTCGGCGATGTCCACGCCCTTGACCTCCAGCACGTGCTCGGCGGCCTTGTAGCTGTAGCTGCCCGAGAGGTTGAGCGCCTGCAGCGCGGGCGGGCCGGCCCAGCGCACTTCGTCGATGCGGAAGGGCAGCTCGACCTCGATCGGCAGCGCGAGCTGTTCGAGCGGCTCGGTGGGCTTGTCGCTGGGCGGGCCGCGCTTTTCGATGAGCACCTGCTTCGCGTGCACCTCCCCCAGCTGCACCTTGCGTTGCAGCAGCGGCGCGAGCTGCCAGCCGATGGTGGCCTCGTTCACTTCGACGGCGATGCTTTCGCTCTGGTACTTGAGCCAGCCGATGTGGCCGCCGGTGCGCAGCGAGCCGCTCACGTCGCGGCTTTCGAGCGTCTGCCCGGCCGGCAGGCGCTGCGCCGCCTGCGCGATCGCGAAGGCGAGCGAGGTGTTCGAGCCCAGCCACCACCACGCGCCCGCAACCAGCAGTGCCACGGCGAGCAGCAGCCCGGCCACGGTCCAGGCCAGGGCGCGCATTGCCCGGCGCGCGCGCGAGCGGCGGGGGGCGAGGGGCATTGGCGTGGGGTCTGCGTCGGTCTGCATCGAAAAAATCAGAAGGTGAAGCCGAGGCGGAAGTGCAAGCGGAATTTCTTCGAGTCCACGCCGTAGGCCAGGTCGGCCTGCACCGGCCCCACGGGGCTGCGCCAGCGCGCGCCCACGCCCACGCCCACCTTGGGCTTGAGCTCGCCGGGCTTGTCGGCCACGGCACCGGCATCGGCGAACACCACGCTCTCCCATTCGGTGAGCTTGCCGTTGTAGACGAAGGGGCGCTGCCACTCCACGCTGGCCACGCCGAGGTAGCGGCCCGCGACGGTCTGGCCGTCGGCGCGCACGGTGCCGATCTGCTTGTAGCTGTAGCCGCGCACGGTGGTGTCGCCGCCGGTCAGGAACATCAGCGTGGACGGGATCTGCGCGCTGTCTTTTGCCGAGACCGCGCCGGCCTCCACGCGCAGCTGCAGGCGGCTGCGGCGCGCGCGTGCTTCCTTGTCGTCCGCCGCGCCCAGCGGCAGCACGCCGAGCCAGCGTGCGTAGGTGCGCGTGAAGGGCGTCTGCTCGCCGGTGAGCGTGTAGCCCGCGGCCACCTCGAGCGCGAGGCCGAAGCCGCGCGAGGGCGACGCGTTGTCGTCGAAATAGCGGCCGGTCCAGCCCCAGTTGGCCGTCACGGCAGAGGCCGAGGGCGGTGCGTTGATGCCGCGGTTCTGCGCATAGTCGTACTGCAGGAAGTAGCTGCGGTCGATGTGGTCGCCCGACTTGCTGCGCCCGCCTCGCAGGCGTCCGCTGTCGACCACGTAGCTGCCCGATTGCTCGCTCTTCAGTTCGGCGCCCGAGAACCATTGCCAGCCCCGGTCGTCGGGAATCGCCTTCCACTCGGTGCCGAGCGACTTGATGTCGTTGTCGACCGACAGCCGCGAGACGGAGCGCCAGCCCAGCAGCGGAATCTGGTTGTGGATGTGGTCGATCGACAGGCGCGGGCCGTTGTCGGTGGTGAAGCCCACGCCCATCACCACCTTCTGCAGCGGCGCCTCGCGCAGCTGCGCGATCACCGGCGCGGCCAGCGGGTTGCCGCTCTCGGTGTCGAGCGTGAGGAACACCGAGTCGTAGTAGCCGCTGCTGGCCAGGCGCTGCTGGGCATCGAGCAGCTTCTGCTGGTCGTAGTCGGTGCCGCTGGGCAGGCGGGCGATGCGGCGTGCGCCGTCGGGGTCGTAGCGCTGGATGCCGTGCAGCATGAGCGGACCGAATTTGTAGGCCGGGCCCGACTGGTAGGTGACGCTGAGGCGGGCCTCGCTGCGGTCGGCGTCCACTTCGGCGCGGCTGATCTCGATGCTGCCGGTGGGAAAGCGCTTGGCCGTCAGGCTGCGCAGCGCGGTGGTCTTGGCATCGTCCCAGGCCTGCTGGGTGAAGGGTTGGCCGGCGCGCAGGGCCCAGTTGGTGCGGATCGAATCGCGCTGCGCCTCGGCGGTTGCGTCGTTTGCGATCGGGCCGCCGTAGCTGATCTGCACGTTGCTCACCTTGGTGCTCTCGCCGGGCGAGACGGTGATGACGATTTCGCGCGGGGCCTTGGTGCTTTCGGGTGTCTCGTTGAGTTCGAGCGTCAGCGTGGGCGAGAAGTAGCCCATGGTGCCGAGCAGCTCGCGTGCATTGGCTTCGGCCGCCACCATGAGGCGGGAGATTTCCGTGGCGCCGAGGTCGTCGAGCTCGCGGTAGCGCTGGATCTCGAGGTGCAGCTTGAGGTAGTCGCGCACGGCCTCGGGGCCGCGCACGTCGACGGTGAAGGCGTCGCGCTTGTCGGTTTTTTTCTTGTCGTCGTCCTTGCCGTCGTCAGTGGCGGCAGTGCTGTCGGCGGCACCGCTGCGCACGAGGCCGGCCGCGGGCTTGTTGTCTTCGGGCGCCTCTTTCTTCGGCAGCAGGCTGCAGCCTTGCAAGAGCAGGACGCCGGAAAAAAGCAAAGCCGGCCACCATGCCGGCGAAGAAACTGAAACCACCCTGACCATGGGCGGATTCTGACAGCAAGATTCGCCGGTTCCTGAAGCGTCCGGATACAGATGGCTTCGTCCTACTTGGACAGCATGCGCATCGCGTCTTCGAGGCCTCGCAGGGTCAGGGGGTACATGCGGTTCGACATGAGCTGCTGCATCACCGCGATGCTCTGGCGGTACTGCCATACGCCTTGGGGCTCAGGGTTGATCCACGCGAACTTCGGAAAGGTGTGCGTCAGGCGCTGGATCCACTCGGCGCCGGCTTCTTCGTTGTTGTATTCGACGCTGCCGCCGGGCTGCAATATCTCGTAGGGGCTCATGGTCGCGTCGCCGACGAAGATGAGCTTGTAGTCCTTGTTGTACTTGCGCAGGATGTCCCAGGTGGCGAACTTCTCGGAGAAGCGGCGCTTGTTGTTCTTCCACATGAAGTCGTATACGCAGTTGTGGAAGTAGAAGAATTCAAGATGCTTGAACTCGGTCTTCACGGCCGAGAACAGCTCTTCCACGCGCTGGATGTGCTCGTCCATCGTGCCGCCCACGTCCATCAGCAGCAGCACCTTGACGTTGTTGTGGCGCTCGGGCCGCATCTTGATGTCGAGGTAGCCGGCATTGGCCGCGGTCGAGTGGATGGTGTCGTCGAGGTCCAGTTCTTCGTCGTGGCCTTCGCGCGCGAACTTGCGCAGCCGGCGCAGCGCAACCTTGATGTTGCGCGTGCCAAGCTCCTGCGTGTCGTCGTAGTCCTTGTAGGCGCGCTGGTCCCACACCTTCACTGCGCTCTTGTTCTTGCCCGCGCCGCCGATGCGGATGCCCTGCGGGTTGTAGCCGCCGTTGCCGAAGGGCGAGGTGCCGCCGGTGCCGATCCACTTGCTGCCGCCCTCGTGGCGCTCCTTCTGCTCCTCGAAGCGCTTCTTGAGCGTTTCCATGAGCTCGTCCCAGCCCATCTTCTCGATCTTGGCTTTTTCCTCGGCGGTGAACTCACGTTCGAGCGTCTTCTTGAGCCAGTCGAGCGGCACTTCCTTCGTGAAGTCGGTCAGCATCTCCACGCCCTTGAAGTAGGCGGCGAAGGCGCGGTCGAACTTGTCGTAGTGCTTCTCGTCCTTCACGAGCGCGGTGCGCGAGAGGTAGTAGAAGTCGTCGATGCCGTAGGCGCCGTCGGAGTTGGGGCCCACCACGTCGGCCTGCAGGGCCTCCAGCAGCGTGAGGTATTCCTTGACCGACACCGGCAGCTTGGCCGAGCGCAGGGTGTAGAAGAAGTCGATGAGCATGGGCGCTCCTTGTGTTTCAGCCGCGCGGCTTGTCGAGCAGGTACAGCAGCTGGGCCTTCACTTCGGGCCATTCGCCCGCGCGCAGGCTGTACATGACGGTGTCGCGGATGGTGCCGTCGCGGCGCATCACGTGGCCGCGGATCACGCCGTCTTTCTTCGCGCCCAGGCGCTCGATGGCGCGCTGCGAGGCGAAGTTGAAGTTGTCGGTGCGCCAGCCCACCACGTTGCAGCCGAGTGCGTCGAAGGCATGCGTGAGCATCAGCAGCTTGCAGGTGGTGTTGACGTGCGTGCGCTGGCAGCGCGCGGCGTACCACGTGTAGCCGATCTCCACGCGCTTCACGCCCGGCAGGATGTCGTGGAAGCTGGTGCTGCCGAGCACGGTGCCGGTGGCCTCGTCGGTCACTGCGAAGGCGAAGCGGTCGGCGGTCTTCAGCGCGGTCTCGATGTAGGCGCGCGTGTCCTGCGGCTCGGGTACTGAGGTGACGCGCAGCTTCCACAGTTCGCCGTCGGCGGCCGCGGCGCGCAGGCCTTCTTCATGAGCCGGCGACAGCGGCACCAGCGCGATGCCGCGGGCCTTCAGCGTGACGGGTTCGACGAACGCCATTTCAGACTCTCTTGTGTTTTCAGCCTTTGGGATCGCCATACTTGCGCACGTACCAGGCGCGCGCCAGTTGCACCCCGCCACCGCCGCCCAGGCCGATCAGCAGGATCCCGAAGATTTCCTTGTTGCCGTAGCCGGCGGCGCCGAAGGCATCGAGGCCCAGCAGCAGCCCCAGCCCGCGGCCGAGCAGCGCACCCAGCACGAACAGCACTGCCTGGGCAATGCCCAGCTTCATCAGCTGCCCCGTGGGATGCGGCGTCTGGCTCATGGACTCAGCGGTTGTTGCGTTGCATGAAGACGAGCTTCTCGAACAGCGTCACGTCCTGCTCGTTCTTGAGCAGCGCGCCCACCAGCGGCGGCACGGCGACCTTGTCGTCCTTGCTCTGCAGCGCTTCGAGCGGAATGTCTTCGGCCACCAACAGCTTGAGCCAGTCGAGCAGCTCGGAGGTCGAGGGCTTCTTCTTCAGGCCGGGCAGGTTGCGCACGTCGTAGAAGGTCTTCATCGCGGCCGTGAGCAGCTCTTGCTTCAGGCCAGGGAAGTGCACGGCGACGATGTGCTTCATCGTCTCGGCATCGGGGAACTTGATGTAGTGGAAGAAGCAGCGGCGCAGGAAGGCGTCGGGCAGTTCCTTCTCGTTGTTCGAGGTGATGAACACCACCGGACGGTGCTTGGCGCGGATGAGTTCGCGCGTCTCGTAGCAGTAGAACTCCATGCGGTCGATTTCGCGCAGCAGGTCGTTCGGGAATTCGATGTCGGCCTTGTCGATCTCGTCGATGAGCAATGCCACCGGCTGGTCGGCCGTGAAGGCCTGCCAGAGCACGCCCTTGATGATGTAGTTCTGGATGTCCTTGACGCGCTCGCCGCCGTCGACGTCCTTCAGTTGCGAGTCGCGCAGGCGGCTCACGGCGTCGTATTCATACAGGCCCTGCTGTGCCTTGGTGGTCGACTTGATGTGCCACTGCAGCAGCGGCAGGCCGAGCGATTGGGCCACTTCCTCGGCCAGCATGGTCTTGCCCGTGCCGGGCTCGCCCTTGACGAGCAGCGGGCGCTTGAGAGTGATGGCCGCATTGACCGCGAGCATCAGGTCTTGCGTGGCGACGTAATTGTCTGAGCCCTGGAATTTCATGAGTGAGATGAGTGAGACGGAGGCTGGGGTGGAGAAAAGAACACACTCGACACGCGTTGTGCAGCCTCAGGGTTGGCCTGCACAGGGTTCCAGGGGGACCCCTGCATATAATCGAATGTTGATTCGAAAAACTGTACTCTCCACGAGATTGTGCGCGCAAAATGAACAAGTTGTTGACCACGATGTTTGCCCTTGCTGTCGCTTGCGTGACGGTCTCGGCTGAAGCCCAGCAAGTCACTGGCAAGGCCCAGGACGGAGCAAAGAAGGTTGCGATGTGCGTGGGCTGCCACGGCATCATTGGCTATCAGGCCAGCTTCCCGGAGATCCACAAGGTGCCGATGATCGCCGGCCAGAGCGCCACGTACATCACGGCCGCGCTCACCGCGTACAAGGGCGGCGACCGCAAGCATCCCACCATGCGTGCCATTGCCGACACGCTCACCGACCAGGACATCGCTGACCTCGCTGCCTACTACAGCCAGTTGGGTCTGAAGGACGGCAGTGCACCGCCGGCCACGCTGGCCAAGGCCACGCCCTCGAACGTCGAGGCGCTCATCACCCGCAACGCCGACAACAACTGCACCAAGTGCCACGGCGCCAACTTCAACACGCCGAACGACGGCACCGTGCCCAAGCTGGCCGGCCAGCATGCCGACTACCTGTTCGTCGCGCTCAAGTCGTACCGCGTGAAGAACAACCCGCACCTCGGCCGCTCGAATGCGGTGATGGGCCAGCAGGTCGAAGACAAGAAGTTCACCAACGCCGAGCTCAAGACGCTGGCCAGCTACATCAGCTCGCTGCCCGGCGAACTGAAGACGGTGCCCGAATCGCGCATTCACCACGGCGCCGAATAAGCGCTTCGCTCATAACAAAAAAGCCCGCTGCGAGCGGGCTTTTTTGCGTCCGGGATTTCCCTGAGATCAGACGTCGAAGAAGGCAGTCTCGTCAGTGCCCTGCATGCGGATGTCGAAGCGATACGTCACTGCGCCGCCTTGCTCCACGCGCTCGGCGATCAGCGTGTGGCGGCGATCGGCCGGCACGCTCTGCAGCACTGCGTCTTTCGCGTTGGCTTCGGCTTCGTCGCTGAAGTACACGCGCGTGAACGCATGCAGCAGCAGGCCGCGCATCAGCACGATCACGTTGATGTGCGGCGCTTCGCCGGGCGATTCGGCGCCGGGCTTCACGGTGTGGAACACGAAGCGGTTGCCTTCGGCGGTGCCCGTGCCGACGCGGCCGAAGGCGCGAAAGCCCATGGCGCGCGCCTCGTCGGGCGTCTGCGGGTAGCGGCCTTCGCCGTCGGGCTGGCTGATCTCGACCAGCGCGTCGTTGATCGGGTTGCCGTCGCCGTCGATCACCCGGCCTTCGAGGCGGATGCGCTGGCCTGTGGCCTTGTCGAGCGCCAGCACGGCGTCGAAGGGCTGGTCGAAGTCGTAGCCGTACTGCGTGGCGGTGAGGCCGTAGGCGAAGTAGGGGCCCACGGTTTGCGAGGGGGTCTGGCCGAAGTCGGCTTCCTGTGCGGTCATCAACATGGTGTGTGTCTCCTGGCTCAGCGGTTCTCGAAAGGCGTTTCGTCTGCACCGCGCAGCACGATGTCGAACTGGTAGCCCAGTGCGTAGCCCTCTTCGGTGATGTCGAGGCTGAAATCGGCGATGAGCCGGTTGCGGTAGCGCTCGGGCGTGCCGGTGATCATCGGGTCGTACTGCATCAGCGGGTCGCCGGGGAAGTACATCTGCGTGACCAGGCGGCTCGCGAAGCTCTGGCCGAACAACGACAGGTGGATGTGCTGCGGGCGCCATGCGTTCGGGTGATTGCCCCAGGGGTAGGCGCCGGGCTTGATGGTGAGAAAGCGGTAGCGGCCTTCGCTGTCGGTCAGGCAGCGGCCCGCGCCCAGGAAGTTCGGGTCCAGCGGCGCGTCGTGCTGGTCGACCTTGTGCACGTAGCGGCCTGCGGCATTGGCCTGCCACAGTTCGACCAGCGTGTTGGCCACCGGGCGGCGGCGCTCGTCGAGCACCTGGCCGGTGAGGATCATGCGTTCGCCCAGCGGTTCGCCGTTGCGGCGCGCGTTGCGCGTGAGGTCGTTGTCGAACTCGCCGATGCTGTCGTGGCCGTACACCGGCTGCTGCAGTTCGCCGAGCGAGGCCTTCAGCGGAATCAGCGGCTTCTGCGGGCCACGCTTCACGGTCGACTTGTAGCCGGGGTAGACATAACTGGGGTGAGCTTCCCAGTCGCGCGGGGTGAGGATGGGCGAGGGGCCCTTGGTCTTGGTCAACATGTACGTTGTCTCCTGTCGTGGGACGAATCCGGAAGCCGCCACTTTAGAAGCGGCATCCGATGATGTAAATTGAAGATTGCTCTGTTCTCAATAACCAAAAGGCATTGAAAGACTCCGCCGATCTTCGCCAGGACTTCGTGCGCAATGTGCAGTTGCGGCACCTGCGCTGCCTCGTTGCCGTAGCGCAGGAGCGCCACCTCGCGCGCGCGGCCGAACGGCTGGCGCTGAGCCAGCCGGCCGTGTCGAAGACGCTCTCCGAGCTGGAGGCGATTGTCGGCACGCGGCTGGTCGAGCGCAGCAAGGCCGGCCGGCGCGGCGTGCAGGGCCTCACGGCCGCCGGCGAGCAGCTGCTCGCGCATGCGCTGCGCGTGCTCGAAGCGCTCGACGCCAGCGCGCAGGCCGTGGCGCCGGCGGCTGGCGGGCGCATCGAGCGCTTGCGCATCGGCGCGCTGCCGAGCGTGGCGCCGGCCCTGCTGCCGATGGCGCTGGCACGGCTGCGCGACAGCCGGCCTTCGGTGCAGATCGTGGTGAAGAGCGCCGCCAACCCCACGCTGCTCGACGAGCTGCGCGCCGGCGAGCTCGACCTGGTGGTCGGCCGCATGAGCGATCCGCGCCTGATGGGCGGCCTGAGCTTCGAGCTGCTGTACACCGAGCCGCTGGTGTTCGCCGTGCGCGCGGGCCATCCGCTGGCGCTGAAGGCGGCGTCGGTGCAGGCGGTACTGGCCTATCCGCTGGTGGTGTACGGCGAGGGCACGATCCCGCGCCACAACACCGAGAGCTTCCTGTCGGCGCGCGGCCTCGTGTTGCCGGCCAACGCATTGCAGACGCTCGACGTGGCGGTGGCGCGCGCGCTGGTGGCGGTGTCCGATGCGGTATGGATCACGCCACTGGGCGCCGCGCGCGGCGAGCTGGCGGACGGGCGCCTCGCGCGGTTGCGCATCGAGACGGCTGGCACCGAAGAGCCGGTCGGGCTGCTGCAGCGCAGCGATGCCGAGCCTTCGGCGCTGCGCGGCGCCATGGCCGCGTTGCTGCGCGAGGCTGCGAAGCAGCAGGGCGCGGTGCCGCAGCGGCCCAGGAAAACCTCCCGCGGCTAACTGGCTAGTCTTTCGTGGCCCTGCGCTGCACGCAGGCCACGTAGCCCTCGCCATCCGGCGGCCGGCCCGCGCGCTGGCTCTCCCACATCATCTGTCCCAGGCAGTCCATCGCCTCGTGATGCGCATGCAGCAGCGAGCCGCGGCGCGCCGCCAGCAGCTCGACGGCCTGGCGAATGCCTCGCGGCTGGTCGATGGAGCACTGCTCGCTGATCGACAGATGCATCGATAGATGAAGGAACGGGTTCTCGCGCCCGTTCGATCCGTCGTACACCCGCGCCACCGCCGCGTCGGCATCGACGAGGTCCTCGTGGTACTCGGGGTGCTCGTCGATCCAGCCGGCCGCGATGGTCTCTAGCGCTTCCATCGGCAGGCCCTGCCGGTGCTTGGCGTACACGTCGCAGAAGAAGCGGCGCACGTCTTCCTGGGAGGGGTTGAACATATATAGATAGAGCAGAAGAAAAAGAGGGATGGGAGCCGTGTGTGGGGGCCGTGTGTGCGAGCCGTTTCGCAGGCGGCTTCGGGAGCTTGGGATGTGTCGGATGTTCCGGGTACAGGGCGTTACATCGTTACGTAACGAATCGCCAAATGACCTTCTTACGAGCTGTTTCCACACCCCGGTGGAAACCCCCGCTTAAAGAAAAATCTCCATACAAATCAACAGGTTGCATTGCTCTGGACCGCTTTGGCATGGGGCGCGAAAAAAGCGGCACGCTAGTTGCCCCTTAGTAGGCATCTTTTGTCACAGAGGCTGCCATGACCGCTCAACAAGCATCGACCAATTCGACCGAAGGACTTGCCGCCGCTGGCGTCGCTCCTGTGGTCATTGCCCAGGCCACCGTCACTCCGCTGGGCGCTCCTGCCTCGCTGAGCTCGGCGGCGCCCGCCGCAGCTGCTGGCCCGTCCAGCATCGGCACATTATCGAATGCCACGCCGGGTGTCGCAGTGATGCGCGACGGTGTCAGCATTCCCGTCGATGGCAATCAGACTCTGATGGCCGGCGACCGCGTGATCGTTCCGCAGGACGGCCACGCCAATGTTCTCTTCCCCGGATCGGCCACCAACAAGGCCCCGCTGGCCGGTGTGTTCACCGGCGGCACCGACGCCACCATCGGCTCGACCAAGCTGCCGGGCGGCCTCGAACAAGTGAATGTGGATGTCGCCTCGGGCGACCTGCAAGTGACCCCGCCGGACAGCGACGCAGATGCCGCGGCCCTGGCCGTGACCAAGAAGCTCGCTGCCGGCAGCGGCATCGGGCTGGGTGAATTCGCACTCGGCGCCCTGGGCGCCGCAGCGCTTGGCGCCGCCCTCAGCGGCGGTGGCGGCGGCAGCGACAGCGTTGTTCCGCTGCTCGTCGGCTCGGGCAATCCGACCACGCCCACCACGCCGGGCGACTCCGACGCGGATGCCGACTCGGATGCAGATGCTGACGCCGATGCGGATGCGGACGGCGATGCAGATGCCGATGCAGATGCCGATGCCGATGCCGATGCAGATGCCGATGCCGATGCTGACGCTGATGCCGATGCCGATGCAGATGCTGACGCCGATGCCGATGCCGATGCCGATGCCGATGCCGATGCCGATGCTGACGCTGATGCCGATGCCGATGCAGATGCTGACGCCGATGCCGATGCCGATGCCGATGCCGATGCCGATGCAGATGCCGATGCAGATGCAGATGCAGATGCAGATGCTGACGCCGATGCCGATGCCGATGCCGATGCCGATGCCGATGCCGATGCCGATGCCGACGCTGATGCTGATGCTGATGCTGATGCTGATGCTGATGCTGATGCTGATGCGGACGCTGATGCCGACGCAGACGCAGACGCAGACCACCTCCTCGATCCAGGCGACGGCGCCGTCGGTCACGTCACCGACAGCCTCGGCAATGCGCTCGGCCTTGGCGACTCGCTCACGCCGGTCAACAACGTGGTCGACGGCCTGACCGACACGCTCGACGACGTGCTCGCTCCGGTGCTCGGCAGCGAGTTCACGCCGAACGATCCCAACCAGTTCGACCCTATCGACAACACCGTCGGCAGCGTGACCGGCCTGCTGGGCGACTCCCTGAGCCCGACGCTCGACAACCTGCTGGGCGAGGGCGCCACGACCGCCATCCTCGGCACGGTGCTGGGCCAGGTCGACTACCTGACCGACGCGCTGGACAACGGCCTGACCAACCTGATCGGTGACCACGGCATCATCAGCGGCCTGACCGACGCCCTCGGCCTCGGCGGCCTCACCGACCAGCTGGTGGGCGACGACGGCCTCCTGGGCGGCGTGCTCGGCAACGTGCTCGGCGACGGCAGCCTGGTGTCAGGCCTTCTGGCTGACGATGGCCTTGTCGGTGGCCTGCTCGGCGAAGACGGCCTCGTCGGCGGCCTGCTGGGCGAAGACGGCGCCGTGGGCGGCCTGCTCGGCAATGTGCTGGGCAGCGACGGTCTCGTGGGCGGCCTGCTTGGCGACGGCGCGGTGGGCAGCCTGACCGGCGGCCTGCTGGGTGACGAGGGCCTGCTGGGTGGCCTGCTCGGCGATGGCAGCGCACTGGGCGGTGTTCTGGGCGACGACGGCCTCGTGGGCGGTCTGCTCGGCGGCGACGGCGCCCTCTCGGGTCTGCTGGGCAGCAGCGGCCTCACCGGCGAGCTGCTGGGCCACGGTGGCCTGGTCGACAGCCTGCTCGGCCAGGACGGCGCGATCTCCGGCCTCATCTCCGACAGCCCGCTGGGTGGCCTGCTCGGTGGCGAAGGCGGTCTCCTGGGCGGCGCGCTCGACGGCCTGCTCGCTGACGACGGTCTGGTCGGCGGCTTGCTGGGTGACGATGGCCTCGTCGGCGGTCTGCTCGGCGGCGATGGACTCCTGGGCGGCGTGCTGGGCGGCGACGGCCTGCTGGGCGGTGTGCTCGGCGACGACGGCCTGCTCGGCGGCGTGCTGGGCGACGATGGTCTGGTGGGTGGCCTGCTCGGTGGCGATGGCCTTCTGGGCGGCGTGCTGGGCGATGACGGTCTGGTCGGCGGCCTGCTGGGCGGCGACGGCATCGTGGGCGGCCTGCTCGGTGACGACGGTCTGGTGGGTGGTTTGCTGGGCGACGATGGCCTGCTGGGCGGCGTGCTCGGCGGCGACGGCCTCGCTGGCGGCCTGCTCGGGCCGGATGGCCTGGTTGGTGGCCTGCTTGGCGAAGACGGTCCGGTCGGTGGCCTGCTGGGTGATGACGGCCTGCTTGGCGGTCTGCTCGGCGATGTGCTGGGTGGCATCGGCGGTGGCGGCACCCCGGGCACCGGCGCGGCGCTGCTCGACCCGGCCGACGGCGTGCTCGGCAACCTGGCCGACGGCCTGAACACCGGCCTGCTGGGCGGGCTCGGCCTGGGCAACGTACTCGGGCCGGTTGTCGGCGTCGCGGACGGCCTGACCGACACGGTCGACGGCCTGCTGGGCCCGGTGCTCGGCACCAGCTTCACGGAGAACGACCCCAACGTGCTCGACCCGGTCGACGGCCTCGTTGGCCAGGTTGCGGGCGGCGTGAGCGGCCTGCTGAGCCCGCTGACAGATCAACTGCTCGGCGCGAACACGACGGCCGCGTTGCTGAACGGTGTCACGGCTCAAGTCGACTACCTGACGGATGGTGTGGCCAACCTGCTGGGGGGCGATGGCCTGCTCGGCGGCGTCTTGGGTGACGACGGCCTGTTGGGCGGCGTCCTCGGCGGTGACGGCGGCCTCCTTGGCGGCGTCCTGGGTGATGACGGCCTGCTGGGCGGTGTGCTCGGCGGCGACGGTGGCCTCCTTGACGGTGTCCTGGGTGATGACGGTCTGCTGGGCGGTGTGCTCGGCGGCGACGGCGGCCTCCTTGGCGGCGTCCTGGGTGACGACGGCTTGCTGGGCGGCGTGCTTGGCGGCGACGGCGGTCTCCTTGGCGGTGTCCTGGGTGACGACGGCCTGCTGGGCGGCGTGCTCGGCGGTGTTACCGGCGGCGACGGCGGCCTGCTCGGCGGCATCCTCGGCGACGACGGCTTGCTGGGTGGTGTGCTCGGCGGCGTGACCGGTGGCGACGGCGGTCTTCTCGGCGGCATCCTCGGTGACGACGGCTTGCTGGGTGGTGTGCTCGGCGGCGTGACCGGTGGCGACGGCGGTCTTCTCGGCGGCATCCTCGGTGACGACGGCTTGCTGGGTGGCGTGCTCGGCGGTGTTACCGGCGGCGACGGGGGCCTGCTCGGCGGCATCCTCGGCGACGACGGCTTGCTGGGTGGCGTACTCGGCGGCGTGACCGGTGGCGACGGCGGCCTGCTCGGCGGCATCCTCGGTGACGACGGTCTGCTGGGTGGCGTACTCGGCGGTGTGACCGGTGGCGACGGCGGCTTGCTCGGCGGCATCCTCGGTGACGACGGCTTGCTGGGTGGCGTACTCGGCGGTGTGACCGGTGGCGACGGCGGCGTGCTCGGCGGCATCCTCGGTGACGACGGCCTGCTGGGCGGCGTGCTCGGCGGTGTGACCGGTGGCGACACCGGCGGCGTGCTCGGCGGCATCCTCGGTGACGACGGCCTGCTGGGCGGCGTACTCGGCGGTGTGACCGGTGGCGACACCGGCGGCGTGCTCGGCGGCATCCTCGGTGACGACGGCCTGCTGGGCGGCGTACTCGGCGGTGTGACCGGTGGCGACACCGGTGGCCTGCTCGGCGGTGTGCTCGGCAACGACGGCCTGGTAGGCGGTCTGCTCGGCAACGACGGCCTCGTCGGCAGCCTCCTGGGTCAGGACGGTCTGGTGGGTGGCCTGCTCGGCGGCCTGACCGGCACCGACAGCCCGGTGGCCAACATCCTGCAGCCGGTGACCTCGGTCGCCAGCGGCCTGACCGACACCGTGGCCCCGATCGTCTCGAACGCGACGAGCGCGGTGCACGACGTGACGGCTCCGGTGACCGACATCCTGGCCGGTGCCACGACGGCGACCGCTCCGGTGGCAGACGCTGTCAGCAGCGTGGTGAACGGTGTCGAACATGCAGTCACCCCGCTGGTGACCGATGTCGTGACTCCGATCACCAGCCTGGTCGAGCACGCCGCGTCGCCCGTGACGAACATCCTTCACGGTCTGCTGGGCTGATCACTAAAAGACAAAGAAGGAAGAGGGGCGAGGGAGCTAGTAGCTGCAGCACCAGGGACAGGCCACCACCGGCCTGTCCCTCGAAAGGACCGATATGAAAAAGAATTTCCGCACACTGACCATCGTCGCCCTCGGCGCAGCCCTCGTGGGTTGCGCGGCCCCGAAAGCGGGCCGCGACGATGCAACGTACTACTACTCGAACAAGGCCGCCACCGCGGTGCCGAAGGTGGAGCCGGCACCGCCGCTGCCGCCGCAGAACGGACCGGTCGGCGTGCCGAAGATCGTCTACTTCGACTTCGACAAATACAACATCAGGCCGGGCGATCGCAACATCGTCGAGGCGCATGCGAGCTTCCTGCGCAACCGGCCGGCGAGTCGGGTCGTGATCGAAGGCCACACTGACCAGCGCGGCGGCCGCGAGTACAACCTCGCGCTGGGCCAGCGCCGTGCCGATTCGGTACAGCGCACGCTCACGCAGCTCGGCGTACCCGCCGAGCGCATCGAAGCCATCAGCTGGGGCCTGGAAAAACCAGCGTCGCTCGAAACCACCGAGGAGGGCTATCAGCTCAATCGCCGAGCCGAATTCAGCTACCGCTGAACCGGATCACCGCGATGACTTCGACGACGGCGGTTTCCGGCCCACGCACACGTCATCAAAGCGAGAGCAGATGACGGGCGCGGCCGGTCTCCCGCATTCGTCCGGAGCCGAATGATGTCCTTCCCAGACCAGCTCCACGCCTGCCACGAACGCCTGGTGTCGGTGTGCGCGGCGCTGCCTGCCCCGTACCCGGCGTTCACGCTGTTCTTCTCCGTGAGCGATGGCTCGCAGCGCGCACACGTCGTGCACGCGCGGGCCGCCGATTTCGAGACCGCCTGGCGCGAAGGCGCCGAGCATGCCGAGCGCTGGGTGCGCGAGCGCGGCATCGTGTCGCCGTGGCTGCGCATCGACTGGGTCGAGGGCGCGAGCCCGATGGACTGGGCACAGTTCAAGACACAGCTCACCGCCGTCAAGCGCAACTACTTCCGCCTCGGCCTGGCCTTCGACAAAGATTTCGCGCTGGCCTTCACCGAGCAGGAGCTCAACGCCAACGCCATGCTGTGCGGCGATTCGACCATTCCGCACTCGGTGGTGAACGCGCGCAACTTCGAGGTCTACGGCCAGGCGCGTTTCCAGAGTTCGCCGCCGCTGGACATGCCCTCGGACCAGCCGGTCTACCTGCTCGCCACGGTGGGCGTGTTCTGCCAGCCCGACGGCGTGGTGCACAAGCTGGTGGGCACGGGGCTCGACGCGGGCCGCCGGCAGCTGCCGGCACTCAACCCGCAGTCGGTGCTCGACCTCGTGCGCAGCGGCTCGTCGTACCTGGCGCGCCAGGTGCAGAGCGACGGCCTCTTCGTGTACGGCTACTTTCCGTGCTTCGACCGCCGCATTCCGACCTACGACGCGATGCGCCATGCGAGCGCGCTCTACGCAATGATCGAAGCGTGGGAGCTCACGCGCGACGAAACGCTGCGCGCGGCGATCGACCGCTCGCTCGACCATCTCACGAGCTCGCTGATCCGCGACTACACGCTGGTGGACGGGCGCGCGGTCGCGTTCCTGGTAGACACCGGCGGCGAGATCAAGCTCGGCGGCAACGCGGCCTGCGTGCTCGCGCTGGTGAAGTACTGCGAGCTGACGGACACGCGCCGCTGGCTGCCGCTGCTGGAAAAGCTCGCGCTCGGCATCGCCTCGCTGCAAGACCCGTCCACCGGCCGCTTCAACCACGTGCTGCATGCGGCCGACCTCACGGTCAAGCAGGCCTCGCGCATCATTTACTACGACGGCGAAGCGGCCTATGGCCTCATGCGCCTGTATGCCCTCACGCGCGACCCGCAATGGCTGGCCGTGGTCGAGAAGGCGTTCGATCATTTCATCTCCAGCCAGCACTGGCAGGCGCACGACCACTGGCTCAGCTGCTGCGTGTACGAGCTCACGCACTGGAGCCCGCAGGAGAAGTACTTTCGCTTCGGCCTGCAGAACGTGGCGGGGTATCTGGACTTCGTGCTCGACCGGAAGACCACCTTCCCGACGCTGCTCGAACTCATGCTGGCTGCGCAGCAGATGCTCCAGCGGCTCGAGGGCATGCCCGCGATGCGGCACCTGCTCGACGAGCTCGACGTCGAGAAGTTCTACCGCGCGCTCGACTACCGCGCGCACTACCTGCTCAACGGCTTCTTCTGGCCCGAGATGGCGATGTACTTCCGCCGGCCTTCCACCGTCGTCGGCTCGTTCTTCATCCGCCATCACTCGTTCCGCGTGCGCATCGACGACGTCGAGCAGTACGTGTCGGGCTTCGTCGCCTATCACCGCTACCTGGTGGAGCGGCGCGCCTCGCCCGGAGCGGCCGGCACGGGCGGCGGCGGCAGCACCGGCGTGGGCGGCGCGCGCGACGACGGCGCCGTCTGGACCGCGAGCGAGATGGCACGCGTGACCGGCGGCGAATGGGTCGTCAAGCCCGAGGACGGCTGGCGCGCCACCGGCGTGGCGCAGCGCTCTTTCATGCGCAAGGGCCGCGTGGTGTTCGACCACCAGGCGCGGCCGTCGAAGACACCGCTGGCGGCCGTCACGCTCAAGGGCGTGCTGCAACCGGCGGCAGCCGTGCTGTGCACCGACCCCAAGCCGCACCTCGACAAGCGCGTGCCCGTGCTCAAGGTGTCGAACGTGCTGCAGGCCGTGCTGGAGCTGGGCGACCATGCGCGCGCCGAGTTCACCGGCCGCGTGTGCGGCGTGCTCGGCAGCGGCGCGACGAACGGCGCGGCAAGCGGCACCGTCGTCGCCATGCTGGCCGGCGCGCTCACCGTGTGGGGCGAGGTCGGCCAGCCCGAGGGCAACGTCAGCCTGCCATCGGGCATCGCCTGGAACATGACCTGCATGCCGCGGCACGCGGCCTACTGGGTGCTGGAGATGGGCACCTCGCACATGCCGGCGTCGGCGCAGCTGGTGCGGCCTTCGCTGGCGGTGGTGACGGGGCTGTCGGCCGCGTCGCAGAAACACCGCGGCCCGTCGGAGGCCGCAGCGCGGCTCGACAGCCGGATCTTCCAGGCCATGGCCCCGGGCGACAGCGTGGTGCTCAACCGCGACATGCCCGAGTTCGCGACCTTTGCCGAAGCGGCGATGGCGCAGCAACTGCAGATCGTGACCTGCGGCGAGCACAAGGACGCCGACGTGCGCCTGCTCGCCTTCGACCATGGCGAAGTGCAGGCGATGGTGGCGGGCGAGCCCTTTCAGCTGCGGCTCAATGCGCCTGGGCGCCACATGGGCGCGAGCGCAATCGCCGCGCTCGCGGCCCTGCAGGCCATGCGCCTGCCGCTGGCGGCCGCGGTCGAGCCCTTCGCGCATTTCGAGCCGCCGGGTGGACGCGGTGCGCTGCACACCATTCACATCGGCGGCGGCAGCTTCAAGCTGATCGACGAGACCTACGACGCCAACCCGAGCTCGATGCGCGCGGCGCTGGAGCTGCTGTCGCAGGCGCCCTGCGAGCCGTCGCGCCGCGTGGCGATCCTCGGCGACATGCAGGAGCTCGGCCCCGCCGCGCAACGCCACCACCTCGACCTCGAAGCCGAGCTGCTGGCCTCCCAGCCCGACCGCGTGCTGCTGTGCGGCCCGCTGATGCGGGCGCTGCACACGCGCATTCGCACCAAGGTGCGCTCGCACTGGTTCGTCGACGTGTCCGATCTGTCGACCGCGCTCGGCAGCCTGCTGCAGCCCGGCGACTGGGTGCTGGCGAAGAGTTCAGCGGGCGTCGGCCTGTCCCGGTTGGCCCGGGTTTTGAAAGCACTGCCATGAGATGGAACGTACTTGCGAACTCGCCCTTCGAACATGAGGTGCCGCTGCGTCGGCAGCCGTTGCGCCGCTGGTGGCTGGGCTGGCTGCAACTGCTGTGCGCATGGGTGCTTTGCATGCTGCTGTGCGCCAACATCGCATTGGTGTTCGCAGAGGGTTTGCCCCAATCAAACAGGGAGGCCAAAGCAGGGAGTCCGGCCGGTTGCGCGGTTAAGGGAAGCGCCGCGCAACCGGAGCCGGTTCATGGGAGGCGAAAGCTGTCGTGTTGATGTGCACGGCGAGTGAATTTTTGCCTTGTAACAGCCGGGTAACAGTTGATAATGACGCAGGCGTCATTGCACGACGGATCGGCTCTTTCCCATGATCAAGTTCCTCTTGCCCAGTCAATTGGTTGCCGACACGCCAGACGAACCTGGCGCCAGTCCCTATGCGGGCGCCTTGAACGCCGCATTCCGAGCGGCCTATCCGCTGGTGAAGAGCGCGGCATGGCGCTCGCTACCCATCAGCCTGTTCGGGCTGCTGCCCTCGATCTTCCTGCTGCAGGTGTATGACCGCGTGCTCTCGCGCAGCGGCACCTCGACGCTTGCCGCGCTGGTCAGCGGCATTCTGTTTTTCCTGTGCATCGAGTTCTGGCTGCGCACGCGCCGCTCGCGCCTGCTGCGCAACGCGGGCGCGATCATCGACCACGGTGTTTCTGGCGCGCTGCTGAACTCGATGCTGGGCCGCCCGCTGCGCGCGCTCGAAGCACGGCCTGCTTCTGTGTGGCACCTGTACTTTCGCGACGTGGCCTCGGTGCGCGGCACCGTCACCGGCGGGCTCGCGCAATCGATCTTCGACCTGCCGATGGCCATCTTCGCGCTCATCGTCATCGGCATCGTCGCGCTGCCGGTGTTGCCGGTGGTGGCGCTGTTCCTGGCCATCATGTCTTTCCTGGCGTGGTGGTGGGCCGACGAAGTGCGCTCCGGCCGCGTCGAGGAAGTGCAGCGCGGCCGTGGCCTGGAGCGCGTCACGGCCGAGATCTGCAACGCGCGCGAAACCCTCAAGGCCCAGGCCAACGACGCGCCGACCATCGAGATGTGGCGCAAGACCTACAACTCATGGCTCACCGAGAGCTTCAGCAAGAACGGCCAGATCGAAACCGCGCGCGACGGCACCACCGTGCTGCTCACCGTGTTCTCGGTCGTCGTGGTGACCGTTGGCGCGGTCTCGGTGATGGAGCAGTGGATGACGGTGGGCGGCCTCGTCGCATCGAACATGCTGGCGCTGAAGGCGCTGCAGCCGGTGGCGGGGCTGGTGTCGAACTGGCGCTCGCTGGCCACCGCGAAGGAAGCCGCGAAGCGGCTCGAAACCGTTCTGCGCGAACCGGTCGAGAAGCCGCCCACGGGCATGACGCTGCCGCAGCCGCTGGGCCGCATCACCCTGAAGGACGTGAGCTTCAGCTTCACCGAAACGGCGCAGCAGCCGGTGCTGGAAAACGTCGACCTCGACATCGGCCCGGGCGGGCTGCACGTGATCGTCGGGCGCAACGGCGCGGGCAAGTCCACGCTGGTGAAGCTGCTGTCGGGCCTGTACACGCCCACGCGCGGCATCGTCAGCATCGGCGAGTACGACCTCTCGCAGTTCGGCCGCGAAGAGCTGTCGCACTGGATCAGCTATCTCTCGCAGGAGGTCTACTGGTTCGGCGGCTCGCTCATCGACGTGATGCGCCGCACGGCCCCGGGCCAGAGCGACGAGCAGATCGTTGCGGCCTGCAAGCTCTCGGGCGCGCACGACTTCATCTCGCGGCTGCCCGACGGCTACCGCACCATGGTCGGCGAAGGCGGCACCGGCGTGTCGGTGGGCGAGCGGCGCAAGCTGGCGCTGGCCATGAGCTTCCTGCGCAAGCCCTCGGTGCTGGTGCTCGACGAGCCCAGCAACGACCTCGACTTCCAGAGCGAGCGCAACCTGCTCGCCACGCTGCTCGCGGTGGCCAAGGTGCGCACCGTGGTGGTGGTCACGCATTCGCTGCGCATCGTCTCCGCCGCCAGCGTGGTCTACCACGTCACGGGGCTGGGCAATGTGGAGCAGGGCACGGCCGCAGTGATGGTGCCGAAGCTGTTCGGCGTGAAGAAACCGCTGGTCGCGCTGGGCGATGCGGAAGACGGTGCAGCGGGGGCCACGGCCTCCCGCTCGATGGCGTGATGCGCGAATGACGAGTGACCGGGGACGCGATTTGAAATCAGATTTGCCGCAGATTCTTCAGGACGAGAACGACAAGCGCGCGGCCCAGACCTCGCCGCAGGGGCGGCGGCGCCAGTGGATCATCGGCGGCGCGATCGGCGTGCTGGCCCTGGTGGGCCTTGGCTTCCCGATGGAGACCGTGGTGGTCGCGCCCGGCCGCGTGATTCCTTCTGACCGCGTCAAGTCGATCCAGCATTTGGAAGGCGGCATCGTCAGCAACGTGCTGGTGAAGGAAGGCGACAAGGTCAAGCAGGGCCAGTCGCTGGTCGAGATCGACCTTGGCGGCAGCGGCCTCAACCTCGAAGAACTCACGGCCCGCTATGCCGCCACGCAGGCTACCCGCGTGCGCCTCATCGCCGAGAGCCGCGGCCAGCCGCTCAAGCGCGAATCTTTTGCCACCGACATCGACGAGGCCGTGTTCGAAGGCGAGACCGGCGCCTACCAGGCGCGCGCGCTCGAACAGCGCGGCGTGATGGCAGGCGCCGTGTCGGGCCTGGAGCAGGCGCGCAGCAAACAGCTGGAGCAGCAGGCCAAGGTCAAGGGCTTGAGCGACCGGCTGGTGCTGGCGCAAAAGGAACTGGAAATTTCCGAACAACTGCTCAGCGAGAAGCTGGTCGGCCAGGTCGAGGTGCTGGAGAAGCGGCGCCAGGCAGAGAGCGCGCGCAGCGAACTCGCGGTGGCGCGCCAGGGCGTGATTTCAGCCAACGCGTCCATCACCGAGGCGCAGGCCAAGATGGCCGAGGCCGAAGGGCGCTTTCGCCGCCGCGCATCGGATGAACTGGCCACGGTGGAGCGGCAGTTCGCCAGCCTGAGCGAAGACCTGGCGCGTGCCCGCACCCAGCGTTCGCGCACGGTGGTGAAGGCGCCGTCGGACGGCATCGTCAAGGGCCTGCGCAACTCCAGCCCGGGCTGGGTGGTGAAGCCCGGCGAGTCGATTCTCGAAGTGGTGCCCGACGAGGACGAAATCATGGTCGAGGCGCGGCTCAACCCGAACGACCGCGGCTTCATCGAAGTGGGCCAGCAGGCGCGCGTGAAGATCACCGCCTACGACTACCTGCGCTACGGCGCGGTCGACGGCAAGGTCAAGCTGGTGGCGGCCGATGCTGACCGCGACCCCGCCATTTCCAGCGGTGCGCCGTACTACCGGCTGCTCATCAGCATGTCTCAGTCCCACGTGGGACGCGACGAGAACCGCATTACCGCCGGCATGGAGTCCGAAGTGGACTTGCGTGTGGGCACCGACCCGTTCATCTGGTACATCCTGCGACCTGTGCTCAAGCTGCGGCGCGAAGCCTTCCGCGAACCATGAAGTACCGCAAACCGGTCGACCTGCGCCGCATGGGCTCCGGCGCTGTCTGCGCAGCGTTGTGCGCGAGCTTCGCGCTGCCGCCCGCTGCCTTTGCGCAGGAGCAACAACAACAGCAGCAGGAGGCAGGTGCCACGCTCATGCTTGCGCGCCGCCTGTCCCCGCCGTCGCTCGGCGCCGCGAGCTACACCCAGCAGGTGAAGCAGGCCCTGATAACGCTGTCGCAGGAATACCCTGAAGTGCAGACCGCGCAGGCGGCAGCCAACACCAGCAGCTACAGCGTGGACGCGGCCAAGCAGGCGCGCTACCCGCGCTTCAAGCTCGGCACTTCGTCCGGCAACTACAACAGCGGCGCGGAAAACGCCAAGACCCAAAGCTACACCGTGCTCACCGCCGAGGCACGCATGAGCCTGATCGACGGCGGTGCCATGAACGCCGCACAGCGCGCCGCCGAAGCGGGCAACCAGGCGGACGACGAAGCCGTCATCACCACCTCGCAGAAGGTGGTGCTGGACGCGCTCACCGCCTACCTGCAGGTGCAGCGCTTCGACCTCAAGAAGCAGATCGCGCACAAGGCCACTGAAGTGGTGGCCGAAATCTCCAAGGCCGAGGCCCGCCGCGTGGCGCTGGGCGTGAGCGGTGAC
Organism: Variovorax sp. R-27; assembly: GCF_049913215.1. NCBI lineage: Bacteria > Pseudomonadati > Pseudomonadota > Betaproteobacteria > Burkholderiales > Comamonadaceae > Variovorax > Variovorax sp. R-27. Next base: position 5,916,407 of record NZ_CP183984.1, on the reverse strand, counting down.
AACGACCTGAACATGGCGGCCTCGCGACGCGCGCTGGTGGCCGCGCGCGAGTCCGACTTCGAGGCGCAGCGCGACGAGGCGCTCGCCAAGTTCCGCAACTACTTCAAGTTCTCGCCCAATCCCGAGTCGCTGCCCGTGCTCGCGGCGCCGACGCAATGGCGCATCGGCTCGCAGGAAGAGGCGCTGCGCCGCGCAGAGTCGCGCAGCACCGAAATTGCAGAGGCGCAGGGCCGCATCGACCGCGCCAAGGCGCTGGCCGACCAGCAGGACGCGAGCCTCTACCCGTCGCTCGACGCCGTGCTCGTGAAGAGCAAAGACCCGCGCGGCGTGTCGCCGCAAGACCCGACGCGCGCGGCCGTCGAACTCAACTGGAACTTCGGCAACGGCTTCGACCGGCAGCTGCGCCTGAAGTCGGCGCTGGCCGAAGTCGCCAACCAGGAGGCCAAGCTCGAAGGCGTGAAGCTCAACCTGTTCGAGCTCACGTCGGCATCGTGGTCGCGCACCGTCTCCGGCCGCGAGCGCGAGAAGCAACTGATGGAAGCCGTCAGCACCGCCGGCCAGGCCTTCCGTGGTCGCCGCCGCCTGATGGAGTTCGGCCGCGAGACCCTGCCCAAGGTGCTCGACGCGCAGCTCGACTACTACACGCTGCTGTTCGACTACGTCGATGGCGTGTTCGACCTGCGCATCTCCGAACTGCGCCTGGCGCGCACCACCGGCGAACTGCGCATCGACCCGGTGGGCACCAACGGCTGGATCGACCGCCTCTTCGGCGCGCCCAGCCGCCAGGTGCTGACGGAAGACGGCCTGCTGGCAAAGCTCTGCATCTCGAGCAACACGGCCTGCGCGAGCGAGCCGGTGGCCGAGCGCAGCGTGGACGCGGCTGGAGCGAACCCGCCGCTGCGCAGGACCCCGCGCCTTTCGACGCCCTGAGGCCGCTGTCGTCGGTCAGGCGTCTTCGGGGATGCCTGGCTCGCCGTCGAGGATCTGGTACTTGCGCATCTTCTCCCACAGCACCTTGCGGCTGATGCCCAGGTGCTGCGCGGTGTCCTGGCGCTTCCAGTCGTTGATCTCCAGCGCCGCGATGATGCGATTGCGCTCGCTGCTGTTCCAGCCCTTGCGGTCGGCGCTGCCATCGAGCGAGCTGCCATTGCCGTTGCTGCTGCCGCCGCCCATGCCATTGCGATCGGCGAAGATCGCCGGCGCGGGCGTGCCGCGCGTGAGTGCGATGGCGCGCTGGATCAGGTTCTGGTCCCATGCGTGCAGTTGCCGCGCGATCACGCCCACGCGCTCCGCGAGATTGCGCAGCTGCCGCACGTTGCCCGGAAAGTAAGTCTCGGCCACCGCGTCGCTGAGCCAGTGCGGCGTTTCGCCGAGCGTTTCGAGCTCGTCGCCCAGCACGTTGGTCAGCAGCGCCTTGAAGATCGCGATCTTGTCGACCTCGCCGCGCTCTTCGAGGCTGGGCACGTGCAGCTCGATCACAGCGAGCCGGTAGAACAGGTCGGCGCGAAACTCGCCGCTCGCCACCATCTCGCGCAGGTTGCGGTTGGTGGCCGCCACCAGCCGGAAGTCGACGCGCACCGGCGCCGTCGCGCCCAGCCGCGTGACCGCGCTGTCTTCCAGCACGCGCAGCAGCTTCACTTGTTGGTAGCGCGGCAGGTCGCCGATTTCATCGAGGAACAGCGTGCCGCCCGTGGCCTGCTCGAAGTAGCCGCGATGCGCGTGCACAGCGCCCGTGAAAGAGCCCTTGGTGTGGCCGAAGAACAGCGACTCGAAAAGCCCGTCGGGAATCGCGCCGCAGTTCACCGCCACGAACGCGCCCTTGCTGTAGTGCTGGTGCCCCAGGTGCAGCTGCTGCGCGATGCGCTCCTTGCCCACGCCCGTTTCGCCGCGCACCAGCACGCTGTGGTCGCAGTCGGCAAAGGCGCCCACCTCGGCCAGCAGCGCCTTCATTGCTTCGGAGTGCGCCACCAGCACATCGGGCGGCTGCGGCGCAACCTCGCGCGCGCGCAACTGCCGCACCAGCTTGGCGACCATCGTGCGCAGCTCCGCGCAGGTGAAGTCGTACGGCAGCACGTGCAGGTACTCGGGCGGATAAGTGCGCGAATCGCGCTCGCGCGACCCCGCCGCAACCCAGATCACCGGCATGCCCTGCAGCAGCTCGGTGGCATGCGCCAGCCCGCCGCTGTCGATGACCGTGACGCTGATGATCGCCACCGAAGGACGCAGCGCGGCACCGCGATCCTGCGGCGGAGGCGGCAGGCCATCGGCCCGGATCACCTCCACGTCGAAGCTCGCCATGCACCGCGCGATGCGGTCGAGGATGTCGGCTTTGCCTTCCCAGACAAAGAGGTCGAGTTCGTCGAAGTTGGAGGCGGGGGAATTCATCGGAGGGGGAGCGTCAATACACAAGCATGGGCAGGCCCTTGCAGTCGAGCGACTTCAGGTTCACGTCGATCTGGCCGAGGTTGATGCCGAGTACGTTTGTCAGGAGAGGGGTGAGGACCGATGTACCGACGGCGTCGAGCAGCGGCTTGAGCAGGCCGGCCAGGACAGAAAGTGCGTTTGAAACCTTCCCTCCCGTATTAGCGTCCGTCGTCTTGCTTAGGGTGTCTTTGATCATGCTCTTGCACCCATTGACATCACCGCCGCCGAGAAGAATCACGCCTGAACATGGGTTGGCAATACTTGTGAGCAGGCCAGCAAGCCCATTTAGCAATCCCGTAAGTAAGCCGCTTGCTTGTGAGTTCTGGTTGATGACGGCGCGCGCCTGATCGAGTCGCAGGGCACGGCAGGAAGACGTATCCACCGAACAGACACTGGCTGTGTTGTCCCAGATCTGGGTGGTAATTTTGTCTAAATCTCCACTGCTGGGGGTGCCCGTTGGCGTAGGCCCACCGAAGAGCAAGTTGGTCAATTGGGTTACGAGGTCCGCCACCAGTGTGCCCACCTGTAGGTTGTTGACTGGCGTCGTACCAGTCTCACCTTCTGCGAGTGTCAGTTGAGAGTCGGGCCCGGGCAGCACGCCAAGATTGAGGTGATTGGTCACCTTGAGCAGCCCCAGAACGTTGATGAGTTCCGTGTCTTTCAGCGTGGACGGATAGCTGCAGACAGTCGACTTGGAGAACAGGTCCGTCGACGCGATCTGTCCTACGCATATGTTCGCAATCTTGCTTGTCACCTGGAACTTCACGCGATCCTTGCCGCTCACGGGGTCCTGGAGCGCTGGGGTACACATGTCGGTGATCGTGCCGGTGCCCGTCACTGCGTCGAGCACGATCGGCAGGTCGAGCTTGACCAGCGGCGCCAGCAGCGAACCGAGCAGGCCGGCATCGGTTGTCACGTGGATGAAGGTGCGTACCTGCGCGTTGTAGGCCGTGGCGCCAATGCCGCCGATGGCCACCGAAGGTGGCTCGATCACCGTCACTTGGGTGGTGACTTTCGCCAGCCCCAGCAGGTTGATGTTGAGCCCCGCGTCGACGGCATGCTGCGAGGTCGCCACGCCGATCGAGGAGTAGAGCAGGTCCAGCGCGCCCACACCCACGTTCAACGCTCCGCTTCCGCTGCCGCCCGGCGAGACGATCTCCGCGAACAGGCCGCGGGGACCACCGGCGACGGAGCCCAGCTGCACCATGAGGTTGGTGATCCCGAGCTTGGCCTGGATGGCCTGCAGCAGCGCGATGTTGCTGCTCAGCAGGCTGTTCTGGCCCGCCACCGTCACGATGGCGTTGAGCAGGTCGCCCAACGCCACGGAGCGGCCCGCGAGCAGCGTGTTCAACTCGCCCACGCCAATGTCAGCGGAGACCGGGATGCCCAGTGCGGCCAGCAGTCCGCCCGGCGTGATCTTGGCCTGGGCGAGGCCGTCGTAGGCCACCAGGGAGGTGCCCGACAGGTCGAGCCCGATGCCCTTGAGCAGCCGCCCCAGCGTCGAGTCGCCGCTGACGGTGATGAGCTTGCTGCCCACGGAGAACTCGGCGAGCGGCGCGCTAAGTGCTGCCACGGCGCTGACGCTGATGAGCCGGTTGCCCGTGAAGAACGACAGCAGCGTGGGTGAAGCCTTCTGGAAGGCCACGCGCACTGCATTGGCCGGGCCCGTGACGGCGGGCGTCTGGAAGCTCGTGTCCTTGTCCCAGTAGCCGCACTGGACTTCGCCCGCGGCCAGCGTCAGCCCCACCGGCATGTTGGCGCTCGAGCCGCCCGGCGCACCGTTGGCGTTCAGTTGCGCCGCCGTGATTGCGGCCGCGCAGCCGCCACGGATCTGCTGCGCACCTGCCAGCGCGGCAAGGTCCGCCGTCTTCTGGAACTCCCGCTTCATGAAGTAAATGAAGCCGATCTCGGTGCCGATCAGCGTGATGACGACCAGACTCATCGCGATCGCAGTGTTGATGAGGACCGACCCGCGGGATCGCGTGCGGCGGGAGTGGCTCCGGAATGCGGCGTTCATGGCGATGGCGTCCTCTTCAGGACGATCGAAGCGCGGCGCTCGTCCGGCTTTGGAGTTGGGTGGGCATCCACTGCTCCACCAGTGGAATCTTCGGCAGCAGCTGGTTCGCGCTGTACGGATAGCTCACGGTGACGTCATAGCGGATGTAGGCCCCTGGGCCGCTCGGGTTGCTGCGGGCCACGTTCACCGGAACATTGGTGACGATCCAGCTGCGCCGTGTCGCCACGCTGCTGTTGGCCGATGCGGGCACCACGAGCGAGTTGGCCAGCGAGTCGTACACGGCGTCCTTGACCCGCTGGTCGCCTGCCGTCGGCGCCGGCGTCAGCAGGCCCACGGCCCGCGCTCCCTCCTCCGATGCGCGCGTGACCGACTGCTGCAGATAGAACACCGCACCGAAGGTCACGAGCGCGTACAGCACGCTGAACAAAATGATGAAGACCATCGCGAACTCGATGGCAGCCACGCCGCGCTGCCGGTCGCGCATGGCCGCACCCTTGCTGCCGTTCGAACGGCGTCCGGTGCTCATGGCGCCCTCCCGTCAAGAAGCATGCTGGCCTTGCCGACGATCTGGTCGGGCATGGCGAAACTGGGAAAGGGCGGCAGCAGGAGCTTCAGGTTGGTGGCCGTGACGGTCACGACCATCTGGCAACGGGTGTCCCAGGTGGCGCCGCAAGTGGGGGCGGCGCAGTTGTTGGTGACCACCCCGCACACGGTGGCACTGACGCTGCGTGTCACGGTGGTCGGCATCCAGCTGCTGCTTGTCGTGGCAGTGGTCTGGGCCAGGGTGGCGCGTGCCGGCAGGGTGGGCTGGTAGCGCAGCGCTGCGCGCGCCCCGTCTTCCGCCGCGTTCTGCAGCCCCAGGCGAAACGCGAACAGCATGCCGTAGCTGATGATTCCGTAGAGCAAGGAGAAGGAGATCAGGAACACCATGGCGAACTCGACCGCGTACGCGCCGCGCTGGGCGTGCGCTCGGGTGCGAAGGCGTTGGGTGTTCATGGCGATGCCTGGCGTGTCTGCCTCTGCCTACTTCGTCGGCGCAGCGCCGCCGCCAACCGCCGTCTGCTTGACGATCGAGCCCATGCTTTCCGGAATCGGGAACTCGAAGCTCTTCAGATAGCGTTGGTAGCTGCGACTCGCGATCTCGCCGGCAATGGGCCGCGGCGTGGCGGATGCGATCTCGCCGCCGCGCTGCCATGCGAGCAGGTCCTGCGTGGCGTCGCCCACCTGTGGCGACCCGTACACGAACTCTCCTTCTGCCCCAGCCATTTCTTCCTGGCCCTGCGGCGGCACGGGCACTGGCGCCGCCGCAGGTTCCGGCGCCTTGGGCGGCGTCGCCTGCTGTGCGAGCGCGGAGGGGGCGGCTGCCATCAGCGCGGCCGTGAGGCCGACTGCGGCCGACAGCGCGGCGAGACGGGTGGCGTGTGCTTTTCTCATGGGGTGCCTTGTGAGGTCGAGTTCGGCGAAAGGGAGACCGCGGCATCCGCGGTGGATGGATTGCGCTGGCTGGTCGTGCGGATGCCGCCCGTGCCGGACCAGCGCGAGGCCTTGAGCATCAGGGGAGGCTGTTGCGGCGCCAGGTCTTCGCGCGCCAGTTCCGTGGTGGTGTTGGGAAGCGGACGCACTGCCGCAACAAGAGGCGGCATGGCGCCGGCTGCCGCGAGGGGCACCGCGCCGCCTGCGCGCAGTTGCTGCGCGGCGTCCCGCACCGCTGCGCGCGCAGCGGGGGACATGCGGTTGGCTTCCATCAGGCTGTTCGCCTGCTCGCCCTGGCCCGTGACTTCGAGATAGAGCGCGAGGTTGGACTGGGCCTGGGTGCTGTCGGGGCGCAGTTGCAGCGCCTGCATCAGCGGCAGTCGGGCGTCGGCGATCTGTCCCGCGCGCAGGTTGGCATAGCCCAGGTCGCTGAGCAGCAGGGCATCGGTCGGTGTCAGGCGCTGGGCCTGCTTCAACAGCTGCACGGCTTCAGGGTAGCTGCCGCGCGCGCCTGCCAGCAGGCCGAGGCCACGGTAGCCGGCGCTTTCGAGCGGTGTGTCCAGCAGGCGCTTGTAGGCCTGCTCGCTCAAGTTGGCCTGGCCGGTCTGGCGCAGGGCATCGGCGCGCATGCGAGTGGACTCGGGCGACACGCCCCAGCGCTGCTCGAGCGCGTCGATGTGCGCCAGCGATGCGAACCACAAGCCTTCCTTCTGCATCTGCTCGACGAGCTTGAGATAGGTGGCCTTGGTGTCGACGGCGGCACCGGCCTTGGTGTCGGCGGCGGCTTCGGCGGACGCGCGCTGCTGCGCATCGGCAGCGGCTGCGTACTGGTCCTTAAGTGCGCCGCATCCGGTGATGGCCATGGCAGCGACGGTACAGGCCAGCAAGCGAATGGCAGGGCCCGCGCGCTTGGGAAGAACTAGTGTTTTCATTTGCCGATGGCTCCCAGTGAACGGAATATGGCGATGAAGCCCGGCCCCGCGGTGACGATGACCAGCGCCGGCAGCAGCGTGACCACCATGACGCCGGTCATCTTCACGGTGATCTTTCCGATGCGTTCCTTCATCTCCGAGCGGCGGCTTTCGCGCAGCCGGTCGCTGAATATGCGCAGCGGCTCCTGCACCGCGCCGCCGTGCCGGTCGACCTGCACCAGCAGCGAGACGAGGCCGCGCATGTTCTCGTTCTTGTGCAGCGTCGCAAGGCGATGCAGCGAATGCTCGCGGGTGCGGCCCTGGCTGTATTGCGAATTGGCGATGCCCAGCTCGTAGCCCAGCACGCGCAGCACGTGCGAGAAGTCGGTGGCCATGATCTGCAGGCTCTGGTCCAGGCTCAGGCCCACGCCCTGCAGCAGCCGCAGCAGGTCGATGAACAGGGGAAGCTCCCGGGCCGCGCGCTCGCGCCGGCTGGCGGCAAAGCGGCCGAGCACCCACTTGGGCGCCATGAAGCCGACGGCCGCTGCCGTCGCGAGGACGATGGTGACTGTGCTGCGCATGTGCCCGCTGCTCCAGAACACGTAGGCCAGCAGCGGGAGCGCCAAGGCAAGGGAGATCCGCGTGATCAGGAAGACCAGCTGCGCCCGCTTCGACCGAAGGCCGCACTGGTCGATGAGGTTGCGGTCTTCGTCCGCCACCAGTGCCCGGCCGAGACGCGAGTCCAACCAGTGGAAGGGCAGGTCGAGCTCGGGCTTGGGTGGTGCATCCGGGTCCGCGAGTTCGACGGCGGATTTCGGATCGGGCGCGACGACTGCCTGCCGGATTGCCCGGCCGATGACCTGCCCGCTGCGCGTGCGGCGCAGCTCGGCCGCGACGAGCGCGCCAGCGCCGACCAGCAGGCCCAGCGCCAGCAGCACAAGGCTGAAGATGGCAAGTTGATTGGGTGTCAACGTCATGCCAGCCTCGCCAGCCGGTATAGGAGCGCAGCGCCCGTCAGCTGCAGGCCCACCGCGGAAAAGATCAGGATGCGGCCCGTGCCGTCGTTCCACATTCCCATGAAATAGCTGGGGTTGGTGAAGATCAGGAAGGCGCCCACGCCCACCGGCAGCAGGCCGAGGATCCAGGCCGACAGGCGCGTTTCCGAGGACAGGGCGCTGAGCTCCTGCTCCGCCTGCTCGCGGTCGCGCATGAAGTTGCCAACGCGCTCCAGCAGCAGGTCGGCGCGGCCACCGTAGCGCACGCCCAGGCCAAGAATGGAGGCAAGCAGGTACATCTCTTCGATGCGCACGTTGTCCGCCGTCTGGTGCAGCGCGCGGTCGAGGTCCACCCCCGCGCGCACCAGGGCCGCCGAGCGATCCAGATGACCGCGCAGCGGCGCCTGCGTGGTGGCAATTGCCAGCTGGAAAGCCGCCTGCGTGGAGTTGCCGATGGTGATCAGGCGCACCATGGCATCGATGTAGCCGGGGAGCTGGTGAATCAGCTTGCGGCGGAACTTCTGCAGTTGCAGCCACAGGGCGAAACTCGTCATCAGCAGAAGAAGAAACAGCACGCCCAGCGCCGCGAGCCATCCGACGAAAACGCCGACCAGCAGGCAGATGGCGACGATGGCGATCAGCGCGAAGACGATGGTGCGCGGCTCGATCACGCCCACCATCCACCCAGGGACCGCGCGCTCGAGCAGGCCGGTGCGAGCGGGCGTGGCGGACCCCGCCCCACCGTCGAACCACGGGTCCGTGGTCAGGCTGGAGGCAAGGCCCTCGCCGGGGAGATCCCGCAGGGGCATCGGCACGGCGGTTGCCGTGGCCGCCGTGCTGGTGGCCAGAATCTGCTGATTCAGATGCCGTTCCGTCGCCTGCCGCGCCTGCCGGCCCTTCGCCCATTGCCACAGCAGCACCCCTGCGGCTGCCAGCAGCAGCGCCACGCAGGCGACCGCGAGCAGGACTTCACGCACGGTTGTCTCCCCCGTGTTGCGACGCACGCTGCAGCGACTGGCGGAAGCGCGTGATCTTGGGCGAGTGCGGCGCGATGCCCAGCGACACCCAGCGGTCGCGCTCCTCGCCGTCGGGCGAGGCGACCGGCTCGTAGCGGTACAGCTCCTGCATCGCCACCACGTTGTCGTTGACGCCCGTGACCTCGCTCAGCGAGATGATGCGACGCTGGCCGCTGGACAGCCGCCCGATCTGCACGATGAAGTCGATGGCGTTGGCGATCTGCCGACGCAGGCTCACTTCGCTGCCCTGATAGCCGGCGAAGCCCGCGAGCATCTCCAGGCGGTAGAGGCATTCGCGCGGCGAACTGGCGTGGATGGTGCCCATCGAGCCTTCGTGGCCGGTGTTCATGGCCTGCATCATCTCGATCACTTCGGCACCGCGCACCTCGCCCACGATGATGCGGTCGGGCCGCATGCGCAGGCTGTTGCGCAGCAGGTCGCGGATCGACACCACGCCCGTGCCGTCGAAGCCGCCGGGGCGGCTCTCGAGCCGCACCACGTGGCTGGTGCCGAGCGAGAGTTCGGCCGTGTCCTCGATGGTGATAACGCGCTCGCGCGCCGGGATGAAGCTGGCGAGTGCGTTCAGCAGCGAGGTCTTGCCCGAGCTGGTGCCACCGCTCACGAGGATGTTGCAGCGCGCGCGCACCGCGATCTCCAGCAGCTGCGCCATGCCCGCGTCGAAGGTGCCGAGCTTCACCAGGTCGGCCGGCGTGAGCGGCTCCTTGCGGAACTTGCGGATCGACACCGACAGGCCGTCGATGGCCAGCGGCTCGATGATCACGTTGATGCGGCCGCCATCGGGCAGGCGCGCGTCGACCATCGGGTTCGATTCGTCGAGCCGACGGCCCAGCGGCGCAAGGATGCGGCGCACGATGCGCATCACGTGCTCCGCATCGGCAAAGCGTACGGTCTCGCGCTCCAGCATGCCGTGGCGCGACACGTACACGTTCTGGTAGCCGTTGATCAGGATGTCTTCGACCGCCGGGTCGTTGAGCAGGTCTTCCAGCGGGCCGAAGCCCGCTAGCTCTTTCGTCAGCGCATCGGAGATGAGCTGCATCTCTCGGTCGTTGATCGGCACGCGGCGCAGGCGCACGAAGCTGTCGACTTCCAGTTCGACGAACTGCTGGATCGAGGCGCGCGACCAGCGGCCGAACTCCGCGCCCAGCTCCTCGATGCGACTGAGCAGGTGGTCATGCGTCCAGCTCTTGATGTCCTGGAACTGCTGGGAGTTGATGAACGCCTGGTCGTCGTCGGCAAATTCGATATCGGTGGACATGGGCTCAACCTTCGTGTGAACTCTTCCAGAGGCCGGTAACTTGCGACATGAGCGCAACCCAGCGTGGATCCTTGGCCGGGGGTTGGCCCGTGGCAGACATGTATTCCTGGTGCAGGCTGCGGGCGAGTCCCGTCACGGCCTGCGCATAGGGGTCGCTGCGCGCGGTGCGCACCAGCATCTCGCCGCGGCTGGCTGCAGCGAGCAATTGCGCGCTGCGCGCCGGCAGCACATGCCGCAGCGGAAGTTCGAGGCGCTCGGCGATGTCCTTGGCCGACAGGCCCACGTGGCCGTCGAACTTGTTGACCACCAGCGACAGGCGTTCGATCTCGACGCCGCGCGCGCGCAGCTCCTTGAGCATGTTGGCTGTGGACACGATGCCGCCGATGCTCTGGTCGCACACGACCCACGCCTGCTGCGCTTCGCGCACGGTCTGCGCCATGAAGTCGATGGTCGAGAAGCCGCCGAGGTCGGCGATCTGGAAATCGAAGAAGTCGGCCAGTCGCTTGATGAGTGCGACCGAGTCGGCATGCGAGATCTCGCGCACCTGCGCCAGGCTCGCGGGCAACGGCAGCACGGCCACGCCGCTGGTGTGATGCGCGAGCGCGGTGTGCAGCAGCGTCTGGTCGAGCCGGCGCAGGTTGCGCACGCCATCGACAAAGCTGAAGCCGCTTTGCGTGTCGAGGTAGAGCAGGCCGTCGCGCGCTGGCAGGCCCAAGTCGAGCAGTGCCACGCCGTGCCGCGTGCTGCGGCCCGGCGGGCGCGCGGGTGCCTGCGTGAGTTGGTCGTTCAGCGTCAGTGCAAGGCTGGTGGCCAGCGTGGTCACGCCGAGGCCGGCGCGCGCGCCGAGCAGTGCCAGCGTGCTGCCGCGCGTGCCGCCCTGCAGGGTGCTGCGCCGCTCCAGCAGTGTGCGCAGCGTGGTCACTGCATCGGAGGGAGGCGCGGCAATGTCGATGAAGTCGTCCACGCCCGCGCGCAGGGCCGAGAGCATGGCGGCGGGCTCGGCCGACACGCCGGTGGCCAGCACGGGCAGCGTCGGCCAGTCGCGCTTGAGGCGCTGGTGGAGCTGGTTGGCGGCCGCGGCCTGGTCGGGCGAGAAGTCGATGAAGACCGCCACCGGCCCCAGCAGGGCGATGCGCTCGTCGATCGACTTCGTTTCCGGTGGCAGGACCACCACGGAGCCGAGGGTGCCGAGCGCATCGGTCAGCCAGGTGATGTGGCCGCCATTGCTCGAAGCGAACAGGTAGGTTTCGCTGCCTGTTTCAGGGATGCTGTCGCGTGGTGCGTTCATGGTGCCAGCCTGCGATGCATGTTCCGGGTCATCGTTGTTGCTGTCAGCGGGAGAAGCCGGGCACGGGTGTGTCGACTGCGCCGCCAAGGAAATACGAGCGCCACACTGCGCCGTCGCGCTGTTCGGCGCCGCCGGGCAGGTACGGTGTGAGGTCGGTGCCGCGCGCAATGGGCTTGACCAGGTGCGGGGTGACCAGGATCACCAGTTCCTTCTCGTTCATCTTGTAGTTGGTCTTGCTGAAGAAGGTGCCGATGATCGGCAAGTCGCCCAGCAGCGGCACCTTGTCGGCGTTCGAGGTGGTGGTGCGGCTCACGAGCCCGCCGATGATGAAGCTCTCGCCGTCGCCCAGCTCTACCGTGGTGTCGGCACGGCGTGTGGTGATCGCCGGCACGGCGACACCGTTGAGGCTCAAAGAGTTGGTGTAGTCGAGGTCGCTGGCTTCGGGGGCGACTTTCAGCACGATGCGTTCGTTCGACAGGACCGTGGGCGTCAGCGTGAGGCCGATGCCGAAGGGCTTGTATTCGATGCTGGTGGTGCCCAGGCCCTGCGGCACTGGAATCGGCAGTTCGCCGCCGGCCAGGAAGCTCGCACTCTGGCCAGACAGCGCCACCAGCGTGGGCTCGGCGAGCACGCGCGCCATGCCGTTGCCTTCGAGGAAGCCCACATTCAGGCCGATGCCGGCCTTGCTGAAGTTGAAGAGAAGACTGAAGGCCTGTGCCAGGGGGTTGCTGTACTCGCCACTGATCTGTCCGTTGGCCGCGAAGGTCGTGCTTCCGAGCGAGGAGGGCGAGAACACGCCGAAGCTGAAACCGTTCGAATTGGGGCGCGTGCTGAAGATGTTCAGGCCGGCCTGCTTGAGCACGCTGCGGTTGAATTCCACCACCTTCACTTCGACCTGCACGGTATTGCTTCGCACGTTCACGACGGAGCGGTCGATCAGTTCGGCCTTGTCGCTGGCGCTGCTTGCCAGCGCGGTGTCGCGTGCCTGCTGGTGAGCGGGCATGCTGTCCATCGACCCCGCGAGCGTGGACGTGCGGCGCCGCACTTCGACGATGTAGGTCGTGGCTGCGGAGTTGCCCTTTTCCCAGACCATCAGCGAGGTGCGTCCCGCGGCCTTGCCGGTCACGATGAGTCGTGCCCCCGGCGAATTCTGTGTCTTGCGCGTGATGGTGACGCCGGCCACCGCCTCGTCGCCGATGGCCATCCGGTCGATGCCCTTGTCGATCAGCAGCTCTTGCTGCGTGCCGGCGGTCATCACCAGGGGGCGTTGCAGCTGTGGGCGCACCGGCTGTGCGTCCGCGGCCGTCGATGCCACCGGCCAGACGATTTGAGCCATCGCGCACAGGGCGATCAGGGACGGGCGCAGCAGCCGCGACGAGACATTCATGGGGCTGCGAATGGCACGGGTCGACTGCTCGCGAGGCTTATAGGGCATTTGTTTTTCCTGGATGACGGGTGTCGGCTGGCTGCGTGCTCAGTAGTTCACGGTTTCGCTGCGTTCGCCGCGAATGACCTCGACCTGGAGCCCGCCTCGCGCAGGCCCGGCAGCGCGTGGCGCGCCGGCGGCGGTGCGGACTTCGGCGGCTTGCGGACGGACGCTGGGGCCCTTGCCGCCGGTGACGAGGTCGGCGGCGGTCAGGCCGGCCTGGGCGCGGTCGAGTCCTTCGAGCGGCGCACGGCGCGATTCGCCCGCCTTGGGCGGTGGCAGTTGCAGGGCCGTAGGCAGTTCGGCGAAGAGCTTCGGATCGGGCTCCGACAGATCGGTCGGGTTGCGCAGGGCGAGCATCAGGCGGCCGCTGGCGTCGCCGATGGTCAGGCGGTTCACGTCGTCCAGAGGTACGGCAAGTACGGCCGTGCGGGCCTGCTCGCCGCGCTGGGCCTGCTGCGCGGCCGCCTTGTCCGGCGACTTGGATGGCAGCCCATCGACGGAGGCGCTGCCGAAGGCCAGCACGCGCTTGCGTGCGAGCAGCAGGCGGGCCTGGCTGCGGTCCACATCCTTGCCGTCCGACTTGAGCATGATGAAGACGTCGACGAAGTCGCCGGGCTGGATCTTGTTGCCTACGCCCATGACTTCGTCGGCCTTGATCGCCACGGCACGTTCACCTTCGCCGATGCGCAGTGCGAGGCCGGAGACCAGTTGGTTCTCCATCACCGGAGTGCCTTCGGCGAGGTCGAGCACCGGCACGCGACCGGCGGCGACAGTGACGTCCTGGAAGGCGCCGGTGGGGTTGATCGTCAGCCGCTCCACGCGCAGCGCGTCTGCCGGAATCGCCAGGCCTGCGGGCAGCGGCTTGGCCGCCACCACGACCGGGTAGACAAGCACCTGCTGGGCCTTGGTGGGAGTTGCCGTAGTGCCGGTAGCCGCTGTTGCCGGTGCGGGCGCCTGGCGGCTCAGCATCCAGGCATAGACGCCCAATGCAATGGCCAGGAGCACCAGGATGGCTGCGAGGATTTTTGAGAGATTGATCATGGGCGGCGGACTGAGGGATGAGGGCAAGCAATCATGAAAAGTGAGGGATGAATGGCCTGCATGGACAGAGGCAGCTGTCTGCTAGCTCTGTCGGCCCCAGAACATCCAAGCCACCGTGGCCAACGCAAGGTAGGCCGCATAAGGAATGAAGCGAGCCCGGCTTTGCGAAGCGCCGCCGGCGGCTGGAGAGGGCTGGCCCGACAGGATCAGGGCAAGCCGTGGGGAGACGGGCCAACGCTGCAGGGCGTACCAGAGTGCGCCATGCGCCCCGGCCAGCAGACCCGCGCCAATCCAGATCGGCGCCAGTGCCCACAGGCCGACCCAGAGTCCGAGAGCGCCAGCGAATTTCACGTCGCCTGCTCCCATGAGACCCATTGCATAGAAGAGCAACAGGAAACCGAAACCCGATGCGGCGCCTGCGAGTGCCGCTGTCCAGCTGACGCCGAAGGGCTGTGCCTCGAAGCCGATGACTGCCAGGGCCGCGATGGCTCCGGACAGGACCAGCCAGTTGGGCACACGCCGCTCTCGGAAGTCATAGACAGCGACACAGAGCAACCAGAGCAAACAGGCTAATGCCGGCATTTACTTTTACGGAGTGACAGTCGATGTGAGCTTGTTGGTAATGTCTTGGAAGACTTTGGCCAGTCGTTTGCCAAGGCCGTCGTCTCCGGCCAAAACAGCCACGATCGCAACAGAAATAAGCCCCGCAATAATTCCATATTCAATTGCGGTTGCACCTTCTTCGTCGCGCAGAAAACGAGTAATAGAGCTAAGCATGATTTCCCCTTTCAGGAAGTGTTAACAAAGGCTTGCAAGGTGGATGTTATACAGCGTAACTCCGTGTATCAACAAGGCAAACCCGCAAGACTTTCGCCCAGGTGTGCTAGCCAAAAGGAGTAAAGCAGGGTGGCTGCAAGCCTCCTGCCAGCCCGAGCCAGGAAGAGACCTGGTCAGCTGGTGGACAGTTTGGAAGTGAATTTTTCCCTCTGTAGGGCGCGCGGCGCCTCCCATGAAGAGGGGATGCGACGTTACGTCGCCGGGAACGCGCGAAACGGGGGTGTTACGGGAACAAGTGCGTTACGTGTTACGTAGCACGAAGCCCCAAAGGGCCAGATGTAACAGTGAAAAAAGGCTAAACCCGTGAGCAAAAAGTCACGGGTTTGAGGGGGTGACCCCGTCGCCGAGAGGGATTCGACCGGGCCTCAGCCCAGGATTTCTTCGTGAAAGAGCTTCCAGTCGGTACCCTGGCGTAACCAGTACTGGCGCCGGGAACGTCCGCTCTTCTCGCCTTCGAACACTTCGCCGAAGGTAACAATCATGGTGTCGTCACCGTCCCGCCAGTGGAGGTACGACATGTCCTTGAATTGCACGCGCTTGCCCTGCGCGTATTTCACTTCTTCGTCGACAGCCGAAATTCCTTCAGTGGATTTCTTGCTGCTGCGCTGGAAATCGGGCAAATAGAATTTCTTCAATTGCGCTTCATTTCCATTGGCTCGCGCATCTTTCCAGCCATTGATGGCGCTTGTAATTGACTGGGTTTCTTTTTCAGCCTGCGGTTGTGAAATCCATTGCAGGCTGCGCGCGGTCACCACCGGGGTGGCGCCAATTTGCACTTTTCGCAAAAGCTGCTTCAGGTCAGGGTTTGCCATGACCACGCAGCCGTCGCTTGCCAGTGGCGCCCGGGCGAACTGCTGGGGCGGGGTGCCGTGCAGCCAGATGCCGCCGCCGGTCTTGCCGCGCCGCACGTCGTACGGGTTTGGGTAGTTGATGGGCAGGGCGCCCGCGCCGTAGAAGTCTTTCAGCGACTTCGGATCGAGGCTGCTGGTGATGTAGTACACGCCCAGCGGGGTGCGCGCATCGCCTTCGGTGACTTTGTCGGTGCCCGACTTGCCGACCGAGATGTAGTAGTCGGCCGTGAGCTTCAGGCCCTTGTCCGAGTTTTCGAACAGGTACAGCCGCGAGCGCGAGGCGTCGACGGCAATGGCGTAGCGGCTGCGGGTCGAGAGCGTCAGGAACTGCGACGGCACGGTGTTGGCCGGCGGGCGCTCGCGCAGGGCCTGCAGGCGGCGCTTCGATTCCTCGTGCAGCTCGGCCATGGCGGGGTTGCCGCGCATCTTCGCGATGCTGGCGGTGTCGGGCAGGGCATTCGATGGGGGTACTTGTGCCGCGAGCAGGTCGCCGTAGACGAGCTGTGCAAGCTGGAAGTTCGGATAGTCGCGCACCAGGTCGCGGGCCTTGGCCAGCGCAGGGCGGGCTTGGCCACGGCCGAACATTTCATAGACCGCGATCAGGCGGGCTTCGGCGTTGCTGGCTTCCTGGATGGAGGAGGCGGATGCCGATCTGCGTGTGGGCCTTGTTGCCGTCGCGGCAGCTGTTCGGGCCTCTGCAGCGGCCACGCCCTTCTTGCCCTTGGCGGAGGCAGACCGGCCGTTCGCACCGCGCGCGGTGGAACGGCTGCTGTTCGCTGCCTTGGCCTTGGTGCTGCTGCTGGCGGCTTTGGCGCTGCCCGCCTTGTGGGTGCTGTTCGACGCCAGCGCCGCACCGGGCGCTGCCAGCATCAGCGCCGATGCGGTCATCAGCGCTGCGAGCAGTTGTCCGCTGCGCAGACGAAACGGGGGATTCTGAAGCCGGCCGAGCCGGACGATGTCTGCCACTAGCCGCCGACGCTTTCCTTGCGAATGTGCCATTGATTGCCGGAGCGCTGCAGGTCCAGCGTCTTGCGGCTCGAAACGTTGAGGTTGTCCGCGCGATAGATCTGGCGGAACTTGGCCGTCGCGTTCTGCCCGTCGACCTTGATCGCGAGGTTCTCGATGTTCACGCTGATGCTCGACTTGCCGACGATGCGGGCGCGGCGGTCTTCTTCCCAGCCCTTGCGGCTCTGGCCGCCGGTGGGCGTGAAGTCGGGGCCGTAGGCCGCGAGGTAGCGGTCCATGTCCTGGCTGGCCCAAGCCGAAGCCCAGGCGCGCACTGCGGATTCGACTTCGGCATTGGAAGCGGTGCTGGCGGCGGGGGCCGGTGCGGGGGCTGGAGCCGGCGCCGCTTCGGGCGCCTTTGCCTCGGGCGCCTTGGGCGCGGCGGCCACCGGTGCGGGAGCGGCAGCAACCTTGACTGGTGGAGGCGGCGCAGCGGGGGCTGGCGTGGGCGCCGGCGCCTTTGCCGCGGGAGCAGGCGCTGCCGAGGCCACCAGGGCTGTTGGCTTGGCGCCCGGCGGCGTTGGTGTGAAGAGCGTGCGGATCACCGCCAGCTTGGGCTGCACGGCCGTGTTGTTCTGGTCGAGCTGCAGGGCCTTGCTGTAGGCCTGGCTGGCCAATCGTGCATACACGTCGCCGAGGTTTTCCTGGGCGGTGGCGTAGCTGGGGTTGGTGCGAATGGCGCTTTCGAGCGCGCTGCGTGCCTTGTCGAACTGGTTCTGGCTCGCGTAGATCACCGCGAGGTTGTTGTACGGCTCGGGCAGCTCGGGCGCGTCCAGCGTGAGCTGCGTGAATGCGGCGATGGCCTCGTTGCGCTTGCCGGTGTCGAGCTGGATCACGCCCTTGAGGAAGCGCATCTGCGGGTCGCGCGGCTTGTCTTTCAGGAAGGCGTCGGCCTTCGTCAGAGCCTCGTCGAGCTTGCCGGCCTGCATGAGCTTGTCGACCTCCTCATGCTCGATGGCGGCCAGCGCCGGAAGCGCGGCGCCACAGGTTGCCGCGGCCAGGAACAGGGCGCGCACGGTGGGGGAGAAGCTGAAACGGGCGCGTGGCCGGGGGCTCTTGGGCATTGCGGACAAGACCTCGTAGGGGTGGGTGATGCGGCAGGGATTGTAAGTGGGGCACGTAACTCCCCGACACAGGGATAACGGTCTTTCGCGGCCTTTAGGCTTGCCCGCAACGTCCCGTGGCGCCCCGCGCCGACCGGCCCCGCAGTACAGTGCCGCCGTGGACCGCCTCCAAAGCATTGAAACTTTCGTTCGCGTCGCGCAGACCCAGAGCTTTGCGGAGGCGGCGCGGCAGCTGCGCGTGGCCAATTCGGTCGTCACCACGCGGGTCAAGCAGCTCGAAGAGTTCCTGGGCGCGCCGCTGTTCCACCGCAGCACGCGCGTGGTGAGGCTCAGCGACATGGGCCAGGCCTTTCTGCGCGACTGCACCGAGCTGGTGGGCCGCGCCAACGACATCGTCGACCAGATGCGCGATGCGCGCGGCACGCCCTCGGGCATCCTGCGCGTGCATGCACTCACCGGCATGGTGCTGGGCCGCTTCGCCACGCTGCTGCGCGAGTTCCAGACGACCTACCCTGACATCCACCTCGAGCTGATCGTGAGCGACGCGGTGGCCGACCCCGTGAAGGCCGGCGTCGACTGCGCGCTGCAGATCTTTCCCGCGGCCTCGCAGGAGCTGGTGTCGCGGCCGCTCTTTCCGGTGCGGCGAGTGCTGTGCGCCACGCCGGCGTACCTCGAAGCGCACGGCACGCCCGCTGCGCCGCGCGACCTGCACCGGCACAAGCTGGGCCTGTACTCGGGCTACCCCACGCGCGACCGATGGACCTTTCACCACGAGGGCGAGCAGACCACCATCTACCTGAACGCCGCGCTGCTGACCAACAGCGTGCACCTGCTGCGCGAATATGCACTGGAGCATGCGGGCATCGTCTGCCTGCCCACGCTCGTGGCGGGCGACGCCATTGCGCGCGGCGAGTTGCGCGTGGTGCTGGCCGAGCACCAGCTGTCGTCGTTCTCGCTGAGCGCGGTTTATGCGGGCACCTCGCGCAATGCGCTGAAGCTGCGCCTCTTCATCGAGCACATCGCCACCCGCTTCACGCGCGTGCCGCCGTGGGACGCCACGCTGATCGAGCGAGGCCTTATTCCTGCCGAGCTCATCGAGTTCAGCCGCTCCAGCGGATAGCGCCCGAACGGGGGTAAACCCCTGCGATTGTTCGGAAGCTCCGAATAATCCTCTTCCAAACTGGTCCCTACCGGTGCCGCCGCTTGACTCCTAGAGTTCACCCATCACTGGAGACAACAGGAGACAAGCCATGACAGCCACCACTGCGACCGCCTACAAGACCCGCTTCGGTTCACTCAAGCACTTCGAGAAGGGTCATGTCGAGCCCATCGACGACGACGTTCGCCACTACGCGTTCTCCAACTGCTTCGAGATCGCGAGCATCAGCAAACCCTACGAGAAGGTCGTGTTCGGCCAGAACCAGATCTACGTATTGGAGACGCTGCGCGCCGAAGGCACCTCGCCCTGGTACACCTGCGCGCACGACGAATTCGCGCTCGTGATGGACGGCGACGTCGAAGTGCACCTCGTGCAGCTCGACGACGGCCAGGCAGTGGCCGACAAGGAAAAGAACGGCGCCGTGCTCGTCAAGGGCGAGCCCAAGGGCAAGAAGATGGGCTGGATGAAGCTCTCGCGCGGCCACCAGGGCCTGCTGCCGAAGAACACCGCCTACCAGTTCCGCAGCGCCGGCGAGCCGGGCGTGATCGTCCTGCAAAGCTGCAAGGGCGACCTCTCGGTCGAGAAGTGGGCCGACATCTGCCAATCGCACTGAGTGCATTGACCGCACCCGAACCAGGAGCCACACACCATGAACGCACCCGCAGAACTCGCCAAGGTGATCGCGTCGCAGCCCGACGCCACGCTCGGCTACAAGGACTTTTCACTCGGCAGCTTCAGCTTCCGCCGCGACGAATACTTCGTGCATATCGGCTGGAAGACCCGCGACGGCCGTCCCATGAGCCACACCATGGACGCCGGCAGCTATCTGCGCGCACTGATGCGCGACGTGGCCTGGGGCTTCTTCTATGGCTGGGTCAACTTCGACGACGTGTTCGGCACCGTCAACCACTACGAGTCGGTCGACCTGTACGCCGGCAGCTTCAACGGCACCATGAAGGACGCAGGCATCGACCTGCTCGAGAACTTCCCGACCGCGCAGATCCGCGCCACCTTCGAGGCCATGCTCGACGACTGGACCAACGAGAGCTTCGACCCCTTCGCCGCGCCGCAGGAAACCGGCTCGCCCTACGGCCGCAAGAACGGCAACAACACCGCCAAGATCACGAGGGCGCGTGAACTTGCCAAGCGCTGCGTGGGCCTGAAGGGCGACCTCGACCTGCGCAGCGACGAACGCGGCGCTCCGGTGAACCGCGCCTTTGCCGACGTGCCGCAGGGCCAGCCCGAGTTGCACCCCGAGCCCGGCTTCGAGAACGATGTGCACGCCTTCAATCTCTTCGGCTTCCTGAGCCGCTCGCAGGTCACCTGGAACCCGAGCTTCACCTCGGTGGTGAAGCACAGCTACATGTGCCCGACGACCGAGGAGCACATCCTGCCGATCATCCACGGCAACGACCGCGTCGAGTGGTTCTTCCAGATGACCGACGAAATCCACTGGGACTGCGGCGACAAGAACACCGGCAGGCCCATGGCCCGCGTGATCATGAAGGCCGGCGACATGGCAGCCATGCCCGCCTACTGCCGCCACCAGGGCTTCAGCCCCAAGCGCTCGATGCTGCTGGTGTGGGAGAACGGGTCGCCGAGCCTGGTGTACGAAATCCAGAAGGGCGAGAGCCCGGAGATTCCGGTCGAGTTCTGACCGGCTTTTCTCTCCCTCCCGACGCCCTTCCATCCAACTCTCCCCAAGCGGGGAGGGAGAGGAAACTCATGCCTGCTCTTTCCATTCGCCACCAACTCTTCATCGACGGCCGCTTCGTCGACGCCGAATCCGGCGAGACCCTCGCCACGCTGAACCCGCACGACAACACGCCCATCGTTAATGTCGCGCTCGCCGGCAGGGCCGACGTCGACAAGGCCGTCGCCGCGGCGAAGCGTGCCTTCCCCAGATGGAGCCGCATGGCCGCCGCCGACCGTGGCCGCATCCTGCTGAAGCTCGCCGACCTCATCGAAGCCAACGGCGAAGAGCTCGCGCGCCTCGAATCGCTCGACACCGGCCACCCGATCCGCGATTCGCGCCGGCTCGACGTGCCGCGCACGGCAGCGTGCTTCCGCTACTTCGGCGGCATGGCCGACAAGTTCCAGGGCGAGACCATTCCGGTCGAAGAGGGCTTTCTCAACTACACGTTGCGCGAGCCCGTCGGCATCGTCGGCCAGGTCGTGCCGTGGAACTTTCCGCTGATGTTCACCAGCTGGAAGATGGCGCCCGCGCTCGCGGCCGGCAACTGCATCGTGATGAAGCCGGCCGAGATCACGCCGCTGAGTTCGCTGCGCATCGCCGAGCTGATGGCCGAGGCCGGCCTGCCGCCAGGCGTGGTCAACATGCTGCCGGGGCTTGGCAGCGTGGCGGGCCAGTACATCGCCGAGCACCCGGAGATCGCCAAGATCGCCTTCACCGGCAGCACCGCCACGGGCCGGCGCATCGTGCAGGCCAGCGCGGGCAACCTGAAGAAGGTGCAGCTCGAACTCGGCGGCAAGGGGCCGAACATCGTCTTCGAAGACGCGAACCTGCAGGCCGCAGTCAACGGGAGCGCGTGGGCCATCTTCCACAACCAGGGGCAGGCCTGCATTGCGGGCTCGCGGCTGATGCTGCACGAGAAGATCGCCGATGCCTTCCTCGAGCAGTTCATTCCGCTTGCGAAGTCGATCCGCCTCGGCAACCCGCTCGACGAGGCGACGGAGATGGGGCCGCTCACCAGTGCACAGCATCGCGAGCGCGTGCTGAGCTATGTGGAAGTGGCGCAAGGCGAGGGCGGCGAACTGCTGGCAGGCGGCAAGTCGCCAGGCGGCGATCTTGCGAAGGGCTGCTACGTCGAGCCCACCGTGATGCGCGCCAGGTCATACAAAGACCGCGTCGCGCAGGAAGAGGTGTTCGGCCCCTTCGTCACCGTGCTCACCTTCAAGAACGACGAAGAGGCGATGCAGATCGCCAACGGCACCGACTACGGCCTCGGCAGCGGCCTGTGGACCAACAACCTGCAGCGCGCCCACAAGGTCGCGCGCGACCTGCACGCCGGCATGGTCTGGATCAACAGCTACAAGCGCGTGAACCCCGGCTCGCCCTTCGGCGGCGTCGGCCAGAGCGGCTACGGCCGCGAGATGGGGTTCGATGCGATGCGCGAATACACGCAGGTCAAGAGCGTGTGGGTGAACGTCGACGCGCAGATACCGCCGCACTTCGCGCGCTGACCCCTGATCGGGCGGCACAAAAAACACAAGAGACGGAGACAACCATGACATTCAATCGCAGACAGTTCACGCAGGCCACGGCCGCGCTGGTGGCCTCGGGCGCAACGCCACTGGTGTTCGCGGCCGACACGCTGAAGATCGGCTACGTGTCGCCTCAGACCGGTCCGCTCGCGCCCTTCGGCGAGGCAGACAAATGGGTCATCGACCAGATGAAGACCGCCTTCAAGGACGGCATCAGTGTCGGCGGCAAGAAATACGCGGTGCAGATCGTGCTGAAGGACAGCCAGTCGAACCCCAACCGCGCGGGCGAGGTGGCGAACGACCTGATCCTGAAAGACAAGGTCGCGCTGGTGCTCACCGCCGGCACACCCGAAACCGCCAACCCCGTGAGCGATGCGTGCGAACTCAACGAGGTGCCCTGCATCTCCAGCGTGGTGCCGTGGCAGCCCTGGTTCTTCGGCCGCAAGGGCGACCCGGCGAAGGGCTTCAACTGGACGTATCACATGTTCTGGGGCCTCGAAGACGTCATCGCCAACTTCACCAACGGCTGGAAGACGCTCGCCACCAACAAGAAGGTGGGCGGCCTGTTCCCGAACGACGGCGATGGCAACGCCTGGGGCGACAAGGAGCTGGGCTTCCCCAAGCCGCTCGCGCAGATGGGCTTCACGCTCACCGACCCTGGGCGCTTTCAGAATGGCACGCAAGATTTCAGCGCGCAGATCGCGGCCTTCAAGAAAGAGGGCGTCGAGATCGTCACGGGCGTGGTGATTCCGCCCGACGCCAAGACCTTCCTCACCCAGGCGCGGCAACAGGGCTTCAAGCCGAAGATCATCACGCTCGGCAAGGCACTGCTGTTCCCCGGCGCGATCGAGGCACTGGGTGACCTGGGCGATGGCCTGTCGACCGAGGTGTGGTGGAGCCCATCGCATCCGTTCACCTCGAGCCTCACGCAGCAAAGCGCCAAGGCGCTGGCCGATGCCTACGAGGCAGGTGCGAAGAAGCAGTGGACGCAGCCCATCGGCTTTGCGCATGCGCTGTTCGAGGTGGCGGCGAATGCGCTCGGGCGTGCCAAGTCGCTGAAGGCTTCGGACGTGCGCGACGCCGTGGCATCGACCTCGATCAACTCCGTGGTCGGCCCGGTGAAGTGGGGCGGCCAGGGGCCCTTCAAGAACGTCAGCAAGACGCCGCTGGTGCTCGGCCAGTGGGGCAAGGGCCAGAAGTACAAGGTGGAGCTGACCATCGTGAACAACGAGGCGGCGACGAACATTCCTGCCGGCGGCAAGCTGCGGCTGCTCTGACCGTCATGACGCTGCTGGCACTGCATGCCGTGAGCAAGTCCTACGGAGCGCTCAAGGTCACGGACGACATCACGCTGTCGGTGACCGAGGGCGAGACGCTGGGCATCCTCGGGCCGAACGGCGCGGGGAAGACCACGCTGTTCAATCTGATCTCGGGAGACGTGCGCGTCGATGCGGGGCGCGTCGAGTACGCGGGCCGCGACGTGACGCGGCTGCGGCCGCACCAGCGCTGTCATGCGGGCATCGGGCGCAGCTACCAGGTGCCGCAGCCCTTCGGCAACATGAGCGTGTTCGAGAACCTCGTCACGGCCGCCTGCTTCGGCGGGCAGCAGACCGAGCGCGATGCATGGCAGACGGCGCACGAGGTGCTGGAGCAGACGGGCCTGATGCCGCATGCGAACAAGCCCGCAGGTGGGCTGACTTTGCTCGACCGCAAGCGGCTGGAACTGGCGCGCGCGCTGGCGACGCGGCCGCAGTTGCTGCTGCTCGACGAGATCGCGGGCGGGCTGACGGAGCCAGAGGCCGCGGTGCTGGTCGGGGAGCTCAAGCGCATCAAGGCACGGGGCGTGACGATGATCTGGATCGAGCACGTGGTGCATGCGCTGCTGTCGCTGGCGGACCGCTTGTTCGTCATCAACTTCGGGCAGAAGCTGGCGGAAGGCGAGCCGCGCGCGGTGATGAACGACCCGGAGGTGCGGCGCGTGTACATGGGGATGGAGGCATGAGCGCGCTGCTTTCCACCCACGCCCTCAAGGCTTTCTACGGCGACGCCCAGGCCTTGTTCGGTATCGACTTCTCGCTGGCCCGTGGTGAGCTCGTGGCTATCATCGGTGCCAACGGCGCGGGCAAGTCGACCTTTCTCAAGAGCCTTACGGGCCTGGTGCGCGCGCCTCGCGAAGCGATCAGCTTCAAGGGTGAGCCCATCGGCGGGATGCCTCCCGGCGACATCGTGCGCCGCGGCCTCGCCACGGTTCCCGAAGGCCGCCGCTTGTTTCCCAGCCTCAGCGTCGAAGAGAACCTGCTCATGGGCGCCACCGCCGCACGCAAGGGCCCGTGGAACCTTCAGCGCCTGTACGCGCTGTTTCCCATCCTCGCAGAGAAGCGAAACCAGCCCGGCACGTCGCTATCGGGCGGCCAGCAGCAGATGGTCGCGCTCGGCCGCGCGCTCATGAGCAACCCCGAGCTGCTGCTGTGCGACGAGTTGTCGCTCGGCCTCGCGCCCATCGTCATCCGAGAGATCTATGCCGCCATGCCCACGATCACCGGCGAGGGCATGACTGTCGTCATCGTCGAGCAGGACGTGACCATGGCGCGCCAGGTCTCTCAGCGCATCTACTGCTTCCAGGAAGGTCGCGTGTCGCTCGAAGGAAATTCCGCCGACCTCACGCGCGAACAGATCTCGCAGGCCTACTTCGGCATCGAGGCCGCCCATGCTTGAAACCATCGTCCAGGGCGTGCTGCTCGGCGGCCTCTACACGCTGTTCGCGCTGGGCCAGTCGCTGATGTTCGGCGTGATGCGGCTCACCAATACGGCGCAGGGTGACTTCATCATCCTCGGTGCGTTCGCGGTCATCGTGGGCGTTTCGCTCACGGGCGATGCCATGCCCTGGCTCGTGGCGCTCGCGGTGCTGCCGGTGGCCTTCGGCTTCGGCTATGCGCTGCAGCGCTACGTGCTCAACGGCACGCTCGGCAAGGACCCGCTGCCCTCGCTGGTCGTCACTTTCGGCCTGTCGATCGTCATTCAGAACCTGCTGCTCGAACTGTTCTCGGCCGATCCGCGTGCCATCGAGACCGGCGGGCTCAACACGCAGGGCATTGCGCTGGGCGATGCGATGTCGCTCGGTGTACTGCCTCTGGTTGTGCTGGCCATCGCGGTCGTTGCGACGGGCGCTCTGCAGTGGCTCTTTGCGCGCACGGCGCTGGGCCGGTCGTTTCGCGCGGTGTCCGACGACCGCGAGATCGCGGAGCTCATGGGGCTGAACGCGAAGAAGGTCTACGCGCTTGCCGCTGCGATCGCCTTCGTGCTGATCGCCATCGCGGGTGCGCTGCAGGGCATGCGAACAACCGTCTCGCCTTCCGACGGGCCGCTGCTGCTGCTCTTTGCCTTCGAGGCCGTGATCATCGGCGGCATGGGCTCCTTCTGGGGCACGCTGGCCGGCGCGATGATTCTCGGCATCACGCAGCAGATCGGCTTCAGGCTCGATCCGGGTTGGGGCATATGGTTCGGGCACATCGTGTTCCTCGTGGTGCTGGTGCTGCGCCCGCAGGGGCTCTTTCCGAAAACGCGTGGATGAACCGAATGACGAGCATGCCCCCACCCCTCATCGCCGTCGAGCGTGCCACCGCCGCGAGCCGCGTCGCACTCTTCGTCGGCATCGCCCTCGTGCTCGTTGCCGCCAGCCTCCCGTGGTGGGGCGAGTCGAGCTGGATGCGCGAGTTCGTCGAGATCGCCTGCTACTTCATCTTCGCGATGATGTGGAACCTGCTTGCCGGCTACGGCGGCATGGTGAGCATCGGGCAGCAGGCCTTCTTCGGCTTCGGCGGCTACGTGATGCTGATGCTCGGCAACTTCGCGGGCATCAATCCGTTCATTGCGATTCCGCTGGGCGCGCTGGCGGCGGGGCTCATCGCCATTCCCGTTTCCTTTGTCGCGTTTCGTCTGTCGGGTGGCTACTTCGCGATCGGCACATGGGTCATCGCGGAGGTGTTCCGCCTGAGCTTCGCCAACGTGTCGGCGGTGGGCGGCGGCTCGGGCACTACGCTCACCGCGCTGCGCGGCATCGAGAAGGCCACGCGCGAAAGCACCACCTACTGGATGGCGCTGGCCTGCGTGGTCGCGGCCATCGCGCTGGTGTACCTGTTCCTGCGCAGCAAGCGCGGCCTGGCGTTGCTGGCGATACGCGACAACGAAGTGGCGGCCGAGTCGCAAGGCATTCCGGTGGCGCGCATGAAGCTCGCGGTGTATGTGGTCGCGGCCTTCGGCGCGGGGCTCGCGGGGGCGCTGTACTTCGTGGGCAATTTGCGCATAAGCCCCGATGCGGCCTTCAGCGTCAACTGGACGGCTTTCGCCATCTTCATGGTGGTCATCGGCGGCATCGGCCGCATCGAGGGGCCGCTGGTGGGCGCGCTCATCTTCTGGGCGCTCAACAAGTTCCTGAGCGACTACGGCACCTGGTACCTGCTGGGCCTGGGCATGCTCGCGATCCTCGTCACGCTGTTCTTCAAGCAGGGGCTGTGGGGCTATGCGCAGCAGCGCTGGGGCTGGTCGCTTTTTCCGACGCAGAGGCGGTTGCTGGGGGCTTCGTCGCGAAGGTGAAGTGCTGTCGCGTCCGACGCGAAAAAGGCCCTGTGCAAACCTCCTTCTGACTTGCGCAGCAGAGCATGATCCTGTAACGTTTGAAACAAAGTGGTGACATTTCACCGCTTCTTTTCATCGCTCTGGAGCCTCCCTTGACGATCACCAAACGCCGCTTGCTCGAAGGCGGCGCTGCAGCCGTTGCCACTTCGTTGTTCGCACCGGGCTCCTGGGCCCAACAACGCCCGGCAGCCGGTGCCGACGCCTGGCCGACCAAGCCCGTCCACATCCTCGTGGGCTTTCCCGCCGGCGCATCGCCCGACCTCGCGACTCGCGCCATTGCCGAACCGCTGTCGAAGATCCTGCGCCAGCCGGTGGTCGTCGAGAACAAGCCCGGCGCCAGCGGCAACACCGTGGCCGACCTGGTGGCCAAGGCCACCGACGATCACACCATCGGCGCGCTGATCAACGGCAACCTCACCATCGCCAAGCTGCTCAATCCGGCGCTGCCTTTCGACCCCGAGAAAGACTTTGCGCCCGTCGGCCTCATCGGCACCGCGCCGCTGGTGTTGGCGGTCTCGGGCAGCGCCACGGGCAAGACCGCGGCCGACCAACTGCTGTGGGTGCGCAACTTGGGCAGCGGCGGCAAGTACGGCACGCCGGGCGTAGGCACCGTGGGCCACCTGGGCATGGAACTAATCAAGAGTCGCGCGGCCATCACCGCGCAGCACAAGCCCTACACGGGCAACCCGCAGGTCATTGCGGGCCTGCTCGCCAACGAGATCCAGCTGGCGTTGCTGCCGCCCGGCCTCGCGTTGCCGCACATCAAGTCGGGAAAGATCAAGGCCATTGGCGTGACCTCGCCCGAGCGCAGCCCGCTGGCCAGCGAGCTGCCCACGATTCGCGATGCGGACGTGCGCGGCGCCGACCTCGAAATCTGGACCGCGCTGGCCGCGCCCGCCGGCATGAAGCCCGCGGTCGTCGCCAAGCTCAATGCAGCGCTGGTCGAAGTGATCAGCTCTCCCGACGTGAGCGAGGCGCTGCTGAAGACCGGCTGGCAGGCACAGCCCGGCTCACCTGACACGCTGGCCAAGCGCATGCGCGCCGACACCACGCGCCTGGGCGGCGTGATCATCATGAAGGGCATCCACTCGGAGAGCTGACCGAGGGGAGCCCCGGCTCTCCTTACGTCTTCGACGCGACGCGTTTGAACAGAGCCTGATCGAAGCGGATCGTGATGACCTCCGTGTCGTCCGGCTTGCCGGGAACGCGACCGTCTTCCGTCGGGAAGTTGGTGTCGATCGCAACGGCCAGGGTGTTGTCGTCCACCACCTCGACACTCTCGACCGAATCGAAGGGCATGCTGAACTTGCCGGCCACCACGCTGGCCAGCGGACCGCCGATGTCCGTCGGGTCGGAGATGTTCAGCAGGTCGACCAGCAGCGTCTTCTTCAGCACACCGTTGGCATCCTTCACGTCGAGGTCGACCATGTACAGGCGCTTGACCACTGCCTTCGAGCCGTACAGGCTGTCGCGCTCGATCAGCACGAACTTGTTGCCGCCCACGTTGGTCATGTCGCCGATCACGATCTGGTTGTCCTTGGCGGGACCGTCCTTCTTGTAGACCGGGTTCTTGCCGGTGTAGAGCATCGAGGCGGGGTCGAACTCGAAGAAGTTCAGGTAGCGCTCGTCGTCTGCCACCGGCCGCAACGAGGCCAGCGAGGGCGCTGCTTCGGGCACCGCGTAGAGGCGGCTGCTGTCGCCGTTGAAGGCCAGGCTCTCGAAGCCCCGGCTCGAGAGCGAGGTTGCGGTGGCGCCGTCGTTCATCACCAGCGGGTTGGACGGGCTGCGCAGGAACGGATGCGGCACCGGGTCGCCCATCAGCGTGCCGTTCTTGTCGAAGTGCAGGATGTAGGGGCCGAACTCCTCGCCCACGAACCAGGTGCCGTCCTTGGCGCGGGCGATCGACTCGACGTCGAGGTCGAAGCCTGTCAGCAGCCGGCCGCTGACGATGCGCGCATCCACCGGCTTACCGCTGTCGACCAGGTTGTTGCCGGACACCGTCTGGTAGTTGGCGTAGTCGGCGGTGATCTTCAGGTCGACGCCCTTGCCGTCCTTCAGGAAGCCGTTGGCGTCGTTGAAATTGACGTGGCTGTTCACCTTCACGGTGCCGGGCACCGTCGTGCCGTTGGCCGCGGTGCGGAAGTCGATGTTGACGTTGTAGAAGCCGACCACGAAGTCGCCGGAGTTGCCTTTGCTGCCGTAGCCGTTGTCGGGCATGGCGGTCCAGGTGCCGTCATCGTTCTTCAGCAGTGCCGAGAAGCCCGGCAGCGGCTGGCCGTCGACGAAGGGTGGCGTCACGCCGAGCGCGGCGGTAATGAACTGGCCAGTGGTCGGGCCGGGCCAGCGGAACGTATCGGCCAGGGAGGCCCAGCCGGTCAGCTTGTGAGGCAATCCTGCCGAGTCGTCTTGTGACGGCTGGGGAGCAGGTGCTGGCGCGGGAGGCGGAGCGGGCGTTGCCGCTACCGGGGGAAAGGCAACACCGCTGCCGTCACTGCCGCCGCACGCGGCGAGAACAGCAGAGGAAACGACTGCCAGCATTAGGTGACGCGGCAAGTTGGACGAGGCGAAGCGAACGGACATGAATGGACCCTCCCATGGTTTTTAGTGCGAAGCGCAATCTAAAAAGCCGGTGTGACGTGTCCATGAATACCCATTCGGGTCAGAGCATGCGCGAGATCCGCTCCGCCGCTTCGCGCAGCGCGGGCAGCATCGTCTCCTGCATTGCCTTCGCGCTGGTGCGGTTCGCTTGTCCGCTGATGTTGAGTGCGGCCACCATGCGCCCTTGCCGATCGACGATAGGTGCGGCTACCGAGATCAGGCCTTCCTCGAGTTCCTGGTTCACCAGGCACCACTGCTGCTTGCGTGCCTGCGCCACCTTGGCCATGAGCGCATCGATGTCGGTCACCGTGTGCTTCGTCAGCGCCTCGATGTTCGAGGCTTCGAGTCGCGCGCGCGCCTCGTCGTCATCGAGGTCCGCCAGCAGCAGCCGGCCGAGCGACGTGCAATAGGCCGGCAGGCGAGAGCCCACACCCAGGTTGATGTGCATGATCTTCTTCGTCGGCACGCGCAGCACGTAGACGATGTCCGTCGCGTCGAGCACGGCGGCCGAGCACGACTCCTGCACCTGCTGCACCAGCGCTTCCATCACCGGCTCGGCGCGGTTCCAGATCGGCATGGACGAGAGATACGCGAACCCCAGGTCGAGGATGCGCGGCGTGAGCGTGAAGAGCTTGCCGTCGGTCACCACATAGCCCAGCGTCTGCAGCGTGAGCAGGATGCGGCGTGCCCCCGCGCGCGTGAGCCCGCTGCCGGCCGCCACCTCGCTGAGCGTCTGGTGCGGCGCATTGGCGCTGAACGAGCGGATCACCTGCAGCCCCCGCGCAAAAGACTGCACGTAGCTGTCGCCGGGCGCGGGTGTATCGGGTTGTGTGGGGTGGGTTGCCATGGTGCGCGATCCTCTCTAAAATTCATTATACGAACAAATGTTCTTTAGACGAACAAATCGGCGATTCGCAGAATCGGTCGGCGTGTTCAGGCGGTTCGCTTCCTCGCTTTCTTTTCTTCACTCCCGGAGACAGGCTTCATGATCAACAAGATCGCGCGCTCGGTCGCCGATGCCCTGGCAGGCATCCCAGACGGCGCCACGGTTCTCATCGGCGGCTTCGGCACGGCCGGCATTCCCAACGAACTCATCGAGGGCCTCGTCGAACAGGGCGCCAAGGACCTCACCGTCGTCAACAACAACGCGGGCAACGGCGAGACCGGCCTCGCGGCGCTGCTCAAGGCCGGCCGCGTTCGCAAGATCATCTGCAGCTTCCCGCGCCAGGCCGACAGCCAGGTGTTCGACGGGCTCTACCGCAGCGGCAAGCTCGAGCTCGAACTCGTGCCCCAGGGCAATCTCGCCGAGCGCATCCGTGCGGCGGGCGCAGGCATCGGCGCCTTCTTCTGCCCGACCGGCTACGGCACGCAACTGGCCGGCAACCGCGAGACCCGCGAGATCGATGGCAAGCAGTACGTGCTCGAGTACCCCATCCACGGCGACGTGGCGCTCATCAAGGCCGAGCGCGGCGACCGCTGGGGCAACCTGGTCTACCGCAAGGCCGCGCGCAACTTCGGCCCGGTGATGGCGATGGCCTCGAAGAAGACGGTGGCCACCGTGCACGACATCGCAGAACTCGGCACCCTCGACCCCGAAACCATCGTCACCCCGGGCATCTTCGTGCACCAGGTGGTGCGCATCGAACGTGTCGCCACCCAGGCCGGCGGCTTCAAGAAGGCAGCTTGAGCTGCCGGGCCGCCCCAAAGCGAAAACCGTAGCGCGAAAGCGCGGAGGAATCTAATTCTCATGACTTACCAACGTCGCACCAAGGACCAATTGGCCGCCCGCGTGGCGCAGGACATCTTCGACGGCGCCGTCGTCAACCTCGGCATCGGCCAGCCCACGCTGGTGGCCAACCACCTGCCCAAGGGCCGCGAGGTCATCCTGCAGAGCGAAAACGGCATCCTCGGCATGGGCCCCGCGCCCGAAGCCGGCGAAGAAGACTATGACCTCATCAACGCCGGCAAGCAGCCCGTCACGCTGCTGCCGGGCGGCTCGTTCTTTCACCACTCCGACAGCTTCGCAATGATGCGCGGCGGCCACCTCGACATCTGCGTGCTCGGCGCGTTCCAGGTGTCTGCCACCGGCGACCTCGCCAACTGGCACACCGGCGAGAAAGATGCCATTCCCGCCGTCGGCGGCGCAATGGACCTCGCCATCGGCGCCAAGCAGACCTGGGTCATGATGGACTTGCTGACCAAGCAGGGCGTGAGCAAGCTGGTGAAGGAATGCACCTATCCGCTGACCGGCATTGCCTGCGTCAAGCGTGTGTACTCCGACCTCGCCACGCTCGAATGCACGCCGCAGGGTCTGAAGCTGGTCGACCTCGTCGACGGCCTCAGCCGCGAAGAACTCGAAAAGCTCGTCGGACTCCCGATCGCAGCCTGATCCTTTTTTCAAGCAATCAAAGAGAGACAGCTTCCATGACCAATCAAGCCTTCATCTGCGACGCCGTTCGCACTCCCTTCGGCCGCTACGGCGGTTCGCTCAGCAGCGTGCGCACCGACGACCTGGGCGCCGTGCCGCTCAAGGCGCTGATGGAACGCAACAAGAACGTTGATTGGCAGGCCGTGAGCGACGTGCTCTATGGCTGTGCCAACCAGGCTGGCGAAGACAACCGGAACGTCGCGCGCATGTCGGCGCTGCTGGCCGGCCTGCCGCTCGAAATCGGCGGCGGCACCATCAACCGCCTGTGCGGCTCGGGCCTTGACGCCGTGGGTACCGCAGCGCGCGCCATCCGCGCAGGCGAAGCCGGTTTGATGATCGCCGGCGGCGTGGAAAGCATGAGCCGCGCCCCCTTCGTCATGCCCAAGGCCGAGAGCGCCTTCAGCCGCAACAACGCCGTGTACGACACCACCATCGGTTGGCGCTTCGTCAACAAGCTCATGAAGGCGCAGTACGGCGTCGACTCCATGCCCGAGACGGCCGAGAACGTGGCCACCGACTACAAGATCGAGCGCGAAGCACAAGACCTGATGGCGCTGAACTCGCAGCTGCGCGCCGTGGCCTCGCAGAAGTCGGGCTTTTTCGACGCCGAGATCGTGCCCGTGAGCGTGCCGCAGAAGAAGGGCGACGCGATCATCGTCAACAAGGACGAGCATCCGCGTGAGACCAGCCTGGAATCGCTCGCCAAGCTCAAGGGCGTTGTGCGCCCCGACGGCACCGTGACGGCCGGCAATGCCAGCGGCGTGAACGACGGTGCCTGCGCGCTGCTGCTGGCTGATGAAGCCAGTGCCGCGAAACACGGCCTCACGCCGCGCGCCCGCGTGGTCGGCATGGCCACCGCCGGCGTCGCGCCGCGCGTGATGGGCATCGGCCCCGCGCCCGCCACGCAGAAGGTGTTGGCGCTCACTGGCCTCACCATCGACCAGATCGATGTCATCGAACTCAATGAGGCCTTTGCCGCGCAAGGCCTTGCCGTGCTGCGCCTGCTGGGCCTGAAGGACGACGACGCCCGCGTCAACATCAACGGCGGCGCCATTGCGCTGGGCCATCCGCTGGGCGCCAGCGGTGCGCGCCTGGCGACCACCGCAGTCAACCAGCTGCACAAGGGCGGCGGCCGCTACGCGCTGTGCACGATGTGCATCGGCGTGGGCCAGGGCATCGCGGTGATTCTCGAACGCGTCTGACCGCGCCACGAACACACGACGACAAAAAGATAACCAGAGAAGCAAGAAGACAAGGCCATCGGAAGCCGCAGGCATAGCGGCCCGATGGCATTTTTTTAACCCAAGAGGACAGAGAGAAATGGATCAGAGGATGAAGAACTACACGTCGAAGACAACGCGCCGCAGCGCCGGCCTGGCCGCGCTTGCGCTGGCAACCGCAGCCCTGCTGCCTGCAACGGCACCGGCGCAGCAGGCCTTTCCCAGCAAGCCCGTGCGCATCATCACGCCGTTTCCCGTGGGCGGCGGCCCCGACGGCGTAGCGCGCCTCGTGGCCGACAAGCTATCGCGTGCCTGGGGCCAGCCCGTGGTGGTCGAGAACCGCCCGGGTGGCAACGGCTTCATCGCCATCGACGCCTTCAAGCGCGGCGCCAAGGACGGCCACGACATCATCGTGCTCGACAACGTGCACCTGGCCGCGTACCCCGCGCTGTTCAAGAAGCTGCCCTACGACTCGGCCAAGGACTTCGACGCGCTGCTGCCGCTGTTCAAGACCTACTTCTTCTTCACCGTTGCCACCAACAGCAAGTACAAGACCGTGGGCGACCTGATCGCCGACGCCAAGGCCAACCCCGGCAAGCTCGACTACGGCTCGTGGTCGGTCGGCAACCCGGTGCACCTGGGCTCCGAGCTCTTCGAGTCAGCCACAGGCACGCAGATGGAACACGTGATCTACAAGGAGACCACGCAGCTGTACACGTCCGTGGCAACCGGTGAGCTGGCATTTGCTTTGGGCAGCAGCGCCACCGCCGGCCCGCTGCAGCGCGCGAACAAGCTGCGCTTCCTGGCGGCTGCCGCGCCGCAACGCGTGGCAGCCTTCCCCGACGTGCCGACGGTGTCCGAGTCAGGTGGTCCGAAGGGCTTCGAGGTCATCGGCTGGAATGCGATCGCGGTGCCCAAGGGCCTGCCTGCATCGGTCACCGAGAAGATCAAGCGCGACATCGAGAAGGGGCTTGCCGAACCCGACGTGCTGGAGAAGTTCAAGAGCTTCGGCTATGAGCCGTTCCCGACCACGCGGCCGCAGTTCGACGAGTTCGTGGCGAGCGAGACGAAGCGGTTCACCGACGTGATCCGCAAGGCGAACGTTTCGCTGGATTGATCGGGTTGCGCAGGCAGCCTGCGCCGATCTGACCGCCATGCGGCCCCCGCGAAAGCGCCGGGGCCGCTTTTGTTTGCGGCATCACTCGGCAACGCCTTGCCGACCGAGTGCCTGAATGTGACCCAGAAACGCCCGGAGCTGGGAGGGCCGCACCGGCTTCACGATGACCGGCAGCCCCGCCGCGCGCGCCGCATCCAGATAGTCACCTCCCACATCGCCGGTGACGATCAACGCGGGCAGTTCGGCCTCGTTCAGTGCTGACCGCAGATCCTCGATGGCCTGGATGCCGCTCACTTGCGGCCCCAGTCGCAAGTCCACCACCAGCGCGTGGGGCCTGAAGCCGGCGTGGAGCACGTCCAGTGCGCCCCCGACATCGCTTGCGGACCGGACGTCCATTCCCCATGAAGCGAGCAGCCCGTCAAGCGCCTGCAACGAGCTCGGGTCATCGTCGACCACCAGTATTCGCACCGCCAATGGGGTGGCCGATGACGATGCGGCGGGTCGCTCGACATCCTCCCTCTGTTCGCTCATGGTGGCATCGGCCAAGGGGAGATGAAGTTCGAACACGCTGCCTTGCCCCTGTACCGAGCGGGCAGTCACCCGAAGGTCCAGCAGTTCGCTCAGCCGCTTGACGGTGGCCAGCCCCAGGCCGTAGCCCAGCCGCCGGTCGCGCGCCGGATTGTCGACTTGGTAGAACTCCTCGAAAACGTGCGGCAGATGCTCGGAAGAAATGCCGATGCCCGTGTCCTCGATGGTCAGCTTCAACCGGTCGCCGTCGATTTTTTGGCTGCTGATGCGCACCTGTCCCTCGCGCGTGTAGCGGATGGCATTCGCCAGCAGGTTGGTGACCACCCTGGCCAGCAAGGCCCGGTCGCTGCGCACGGCCACATGGCCGGCGGAGATTTCGAAGCACAGCCCCTTCGCGATGGCCACCGCCTGGTGCGGCCGGCAGCAGTCGCCCAGCAGTTCGTCGATGGCAAAGGTCGACCACTGCGGGCTGAGCGATCCGGCGTCGGCGCGCGTGATGTCGAGCAGGTCGTCCACCACGTCGGTCATGCCGTCGGCGCAGGCCACCAACTGCTCCGACATCTCCTTCACGCGGTGCTCGGTGCTGACGGTGTGCACGGTCTGCGCCAGCAATGCCATCGCATTGAGCGGTTGCCGAAGATCGTGGTTGGCCGAGGCGAAGAAGCGCATGCGCGCGGCCACGGCCTCTTCGGCTGTTCGCCGGGCCGAGCTGCTGCGCTCGTTTTCGGCACTCAGAGCAATCACCAGTTCGGCATTGCGCCGGCGCTGCGCCTGGATCTCGTGAAGCGCTGAGGACAGCTCCCTGGCGCTGAGCAACGTGTAGACGCCGATGAGCGACACGATCGAGGCCATGGCCACGTGATAGCTGCCGCCGAACCAGATGTCGCGCAATACCAGCGGCCCAAGAATGAGCACCACATAGACGGTGGCCGCTCGGCCCATCGTGGAGAGCCGGATCGCTCCGCCCAGCGAGACCGTGACCATGGTGATGTGAAGAATGGCCTCGGCCTGCGCCGGCCCGTCGCTTTGCAGCAGCACGCACAGCACACCGAACGAGAAGGCCATGAGCTGGTTGGTGGCCATGATGGGCAGCACCATCGTCGGCAGGTTCGCGCGAAGCCCCGGCCGCAACGCCCAAGCCAGCCAGATGCCCATGCGCGCGGCGACGATGACGCAGTAGACGGCGAACCATGCCTTCACGCGCTGGCCGTCCACGCCGTCCTTGTATTCGAGGTAGCACAGAAACCCCGCGGCGGCGGCCAGGATCCACGCCCAGGGCGTGGAGCGGATCATCTGCTCCAGTTGCTGGAACTGAAGATCCGAGAAGGACAGGCGCGAGGCGATGAAGCCGCGTGCGCGCGGCGTTTGCGCGGGAGAAAAAGAGTCGGAAGTGGAGGGCTGCGGCCTCATCGCAAATTCAGCATCAGCCCCGCGCGCCGCGCCTGCACCAGCAGGTGGGTGCGGTTGCGCGCGTCCATGGTGTCGAGCAGGGCCGTGATGTGGAGCTTGACCGTGCGTTCCGCGATGTTCAGCTCGGCGGCGATCTGCTTGTTCTGCCGGCCTTGGGCGACCAGCAGCAGCACTTCGAGCTGCCGCGGCGTCAGGTTGGAAGCAGGCAGGCCGGCGCGCGGCTGCAGCACATCAAAAGCCTCGCCGCCCGCCGCCACTTCGTCCAGCGCGGCGGCGATGCGCGCCACCGACTGCGACTTTCCGATGAAGCCGGCCGCGCCTGCAGCACGTGCGCGCGCGGCGAGTGCCGGTTCTTCGTCGCCCGAGATCATCAGGCGGGACACGAGGGGGTGCCGGGCGCCGAACAGGCGCAGCCCTTCGAGGCCGTCCTCGCCGCCCAGGCGGTAGTCGATCAGCACGATGTCCGGCGGGCACTGCGAGGCGCGTTCCACGCCCTGCCCCAGCGACAGGGCGGTCTCCACCTCGAAGTCGGGCCGCGCGTGCGTCAGCGCATGCGCAAAGCCGACACCGAACAGCGGGTGATCGTCGACAAGCAGGAGTTTCATGGTGCCGTGATCCTCGGCGCGAGCCCGGCAGGCCACGCCATCTCCTCGTAGGGTGCCATTGTCCACACCGGTGGGTGTGGCGCGAGCCCGCGCCTCAGTTCTCAGTTGCAACGACCGGCGGCGCGCAGCAGCGCGTTGCAGGCAGGAGCGGGTGCTGGTGCGGTGCCGGTCGCCGGCCTGGCATTGGAACGACGCGCGGACGCGGGCGCATCGCTCTGGCGCATCTCCTGGCAGATGGCGTCGCTGACCACCCGGCCCACCACCGACACTGACCCTTCCACGTAGCAGTTGTACGTGCGGCCGCCGTCGGTCTTGGCCAGGAAGGTCGTTTGCACGCCGCTGTCGGCCCGGTTCGAGATGGTGAACGCAGAGGGCGGCAGGCCCAACGCACGCGAGGTGTTGGTGACGATGGCGTCGTCGGTCACGGCATGCGATGCGCACCCACCCACGAGGACGGTGGCAGCGAGAAGCACGAAGAAGAGGGAGGTGGGTGAAGGTGTCATGCAACGCCGGGAAGTTCAGGGATGCGAGCGAACCCGCACTGGAACCCCCAGCCTAGCCAAACACCGCCCTCCGGGAAACAGCACCATCGGGCAGGTGCCCGATGGTGCTATGGCCCGCGCCGAACCTCCTTCCTACGATCCGACCCTCTTGAACGAGCACAGAAGGCGCCGGGCCCCGGTGTCAGCTAACGAGGAATGGCAGTTATGACGAAGAAGAGCGCCTGCAGGCGATGGATGGCTTGTGTGTGGAGCCTGGCCCTGTTGACGGCCTGCGGGGGCGGCGGCGCAGGAGGGGCCGGTGGCGGCTTGCTTCCACCCATCGGCTTTCCGCCGCCCGTCGCGGTGACGCATCGGATGGACGTGAGCATCACCGGCGCCGGTCGTGTCGCGTCGCAGCCTGCGGGCATCGACTGCGCCGACAGCTGCGGCGCGGACTTCGCATCGGGCACGCAGGTCACGCTCACGGCCACGCCGGCGGCGGGGCAGGTGCTCGGCAGTTGGGGCGGCGCGTGCAGCAGCAATGCCGGCACCTGCACCGTGCGCGTGGACGCCGCGCTCACCGTCACGGCCGCGTTCGTCGCCGCACCGCCGGTGGTCGGCTGGGGCGATGCGGTCACGCTGTCCGCCGCCGGAGCCAGCTTGCCCAAGGTGGGGGTCGATGCGCAAGGGCGCGCGCTGGTCGTGTGGCGTCAACTCGAGGTCAATTCGCTGACGGACAGGCTGTGGGGCAGCCTCTACCAACCCGGCGGCGGCTGGAGCACGCCGCAGCGCCTCGAGGCCAACAACGGTGCGGTGCGCGACGTCCGTGTCGCCATCGACAAGCCGAGCGGCCGTGCCGTCGTGGTGTGGACGCAGTTGAGCTCGGTAACGGGCTATGACCTGTGGGCGCTGCAAGTCGATCCATCGACCGGCTGGGGCACGCCGGCGCTGCTGGAGACCGGCACCGGCACGGTCGGCTTCGCGAGCGCGGGCATCGACGCCAACGGCAATGCCGTCGCCGTGTGGTCGCAGATCGGTCCCGCCACCCGCTTCAGTATCTATGCCAACCGCTACACGCCGGCGGGTGGCTGGGGCACGGCCGCGCTGATCGAGACCGACGAGGTTGTGGGCACCGTGGACGGCGACCCGGCGGTCGTGGTGGCGGGCTCGGGCGAATCGTTGGCCGTGTGGAAGCGCTCCACCGGCAGCAGCGCCTCGCTCTGGACCAATCGCGCCGATGCGGGCGGCACCTGGGCCGCGGCGGCTGAACTCGTGCCGGACGCCGGCACCGCGCAGTCGATCGGCGCGCACGATCTGGCAATCGATGCCGGCGGCAATGCGCTGCTGGCCTGGGGCCAGGTCGACCTGCCCGGCGGCGGCAACCAATGGGAGAGTGCCGTGTGGTTCAAGCGGTTCTCGGGAGGCGCCTGGCA
The DNA here is from genome assembly GCF_049913215.1 of Variovorax sp. R-27. NCBI lineage: Bacteria > Pseudomonadati > Pseudomonadota > Betaproteobacteria > Burkholderiales > Comamonadaceae > Variovorax > Variovorax sp. R-27. The sequence continues at coordinate 5,877,940 of NZ_CP183984.1, read as the reverse complement.
GGGCGACACCGCACGCGTGGGCGCGCCGTTCATGTCGACGCAGGCCTTGCTGAGCACACCCGTGCTGCGCATGAACGCGGCCGGTGCGGCCGTGGTGAGCTGGGGGCGGCTGGACAACGCGCTCATGGCCGCAACGGCGGCGCCGGGCGCGGCATTCGGTGCGGACACCGTGGTCCGGCCGGCAGCTTCACAGGCGCTGACGAGCCTGCCCGCGCTGGGCGTGGATGACGCGACGAATGCGCTGGCAGCGTGGACCCAGGCCAACGGCGCGGGGACCGGTGACCTCTATGCAGCCCGCCACACGCTGGCCGGAGCTTGGGGCGCGCAGGCGCTGCAGGAAAGCAGCGATGAAGCGGCCCAGACGCCCGACATCGGCATGAACGAACTGGGGAACGCGGTCCTGGCCTGGCAACAGTTTGACCCGGCTGCGGGAACGCGCATCTACATCCGCCAGTACGGTTCTGGCAGATAGGCCTCGCGCTGCTGTGTGCAGTCGCGGGCCGGGGCGGCGACTAAGCCCGCCGCCGCGCGGCCACGTGGAGCGTGCGCACGCGCGTCTCGTCTTGCGGCTGCGCAGGCGTCGATCTTCCCCACCCCTGCGGCAGCTCATGCAGCACGGTTTCCGCATCGAGCGAGCGAATGGCCACCGATGTATCGGCCGGAATCCGCCCCTGCGCCACCATCGCCTCATAGCGCAAGGCGCACACCCGCAAGAACGACGCGAAGTTGCCGACTTCGCCGCGTGCCGCAACCAGCTCGTCATACAGCCGCTCGATGAGCTGCACCACGACCATGCCGTCGCGCTGCGCGATTTCTTCGAGCACCTGCCAGAACAGGTTCTCCAGGCGGATGCTGGTGACGACGCCGTGCAGCCGCACCGAGCGCGTGCGCGCGTCGTAGCTCTGCGGATCGGCACTGATGAAGACTTCGCACATGGGCGGCCTCCTTGTGAGGGATGAGGTGGGGACGCACGCACTGTAGCGCCGCCCGTGGCGCAGCGGGCGCCGGTCGATCAGTGTTCGATGCGCGTGCCCAGCACAACCAGGAACTGCGAGAGCCACGCCGGGTGCGCCGGCCATGCGGGCGCGGTGACCAGGTTGCGATCGGTCACGGCCTGGTCGACCGGAATGCCCATGTACTCGGCGCCCGCCAGTTCCACCTCGACCTGACAGGCCGGGTAGGCGGAGACCTTGCGGCCTTTGAGCAGCCCCGTGGCCGCGAGCAACTGCGCGCCGTGGCACACCGCCGCCAGCGGCTTGTCGGTGGACAGAAAGTGCCGTGCGATCTCGACCACCCGGCTGTGCATGCGCAGGTATTCGGGCGCGCGGCCACCGGGAATGACGAGGGCGTCGTAAGCCTCGGGGCGAACGTCGGCGAAGTTGGCGTTCAGCGTGAAGCGGTGGCCCGGTTTCTCGCTGTAGGTCTGTGCGCCCTCGAAGTCGTGGATGGCGGTGTGAATCCAGTCGCCGGCCTTCTTGTCCGGCGCCACGGCATGCACCGTGTGGCCCACGGCGAGCAGCGTCTGGAAGGGCACCATGGTTTCGTAGTCTTCGGCGTAGTCGCCGCAGAGCATCAGGATCTTGCGAGCCATCTCTTGTCTCCTTCGAATGAGGTTGGAATGCGGCTTGGCGCCGGGGCGCCTGCCGTCGCCGCATTATTCGAAGGGGGAGTGCCCAGCGGGTAGCAGCCGGCTGTGACTCCGCTGCACCGGCCTCAGATGAGCGTCGCGCGCACGCCGCGCGCCATCGCGGGCGCGCCTGGTTGAGGGAAGGCGCTGGTGCAGTTAACAGAAGTTCGCAAAGATTGCAGGGCGTGCCAAAGAGCTGTGCCGCGCCACAGGGTCGTCATTGACCTGCCTTTTCGCCTGAATAGTCTCGCTCAGGGTTTTCCCGCATCTCCGGGTCGACCTCATCCGGACAGACAGACAACTTACAGAAAAGGCCGAATCATGAAGACCACCCAACTCGCCCTCGCTGCTGCGCTCACCGTGCTTGCAGTCGCTTCCGCCAATGCCCAGCAACGCACTCGCGAAGCTGTCGAAGCCGAAGCCATTGCCGCCGCTCATGCGCCGGACCAGAACGTCACGCGCGGCTCGCGCGGTGCCGATCCGTTCAAGTCCGTGGCCGATCCTGAAGCCGTGTACAAGCAAGCCGTCGAAACCGCCAGCGCGCCCAACCAGAACGTGACGCGCGGCTCGCGTGGCGCCGATCCGTTCACGTCCAGCCGCGACCCGGCTCAGGTCTATCAGGAAGCCATGGCCACCGCCGCAGCGCCCGACCAGAACGTGACCGGCGGCTCGCGCGTCAACAGCCGGGTCATCTCGACCATGCAGAACCCCGTGCTGCAGTCGGCACAGGGCAAGTAAGCAAGCTCCGAAAGCGCCGCCGCTACGCACTGCTCCGCGCGCGGCGCGCGGGCTCGGCCTGATGCAGATAGCCGGTGAAGGTGTCGGGCGGCGACGAGCCCGTGAGCCGGGTCAGGATGCGGCCGACTTCGCCCCGGTGATAGCCCGCATGGGTCGCCACGTGGGCCAGCATCTCCTCGCGCGACATCCGCCCCGGGGCTCCGTCGGTGAACGTGAACTCGATGCTTTCCTCGAGCTCCTGAGGGTTCAGGCGCGCGACGTAGTCGATATACCAGCGATCGGTTTCCTTCACTGACTCGGCCAACGCTTGCAGCAGCGGCGGCTCTTGCGCACCCGTCGCGGTGTAGGCATGCGTCATGCGCTGGACATTCGCGACGAAGATGCGGTCGACGATGCAGGCGTGGTTGAAGACGCGAAGCGCCATGCGGTATTCGTCGGGCGGGCCTTGCCTGGCCAGGTCGGCCAAACCCGCGAGCAGCCCCTCGTCGGCCCAGGCCTTGTACTGGAACAGCGAAGTCAGAAGCGTCTGCGTACTCATCACAATCTCCCCTTGAACCATGAAATGCACGCCTCGCGTTTCATCGGATGGCCGCCAGCGTGCGGTCCTATTCTTGAGTGGAGCCTCGAACTTGGGTACTCGCATTCCCCCGCCGCGCAGGACCATGCGCAAAGCGCCGCGCCAGCAGCGTTCGCGCGTCACGGTGGACGTGATCGTCGAAGCCGCAACTCGCGTTCTGGCGCGCCGCGGATGGGCGCGGTTCACAACCAACGAGATTGCGGCCGTCGCGGGCGTGAGCGTCGGCTCGCTCTACCAGTACTTCCCGAACAAGCTGGCGATTGCCGAAGCGATCCGCCAGCGTCATCTCGACGAGGTGCTCGTGGCGTTGTCCGGCGCCGGGGACGACAGTGAAGCCGTCGCACTCGACCAGCGGGCGGCGCGGTTTGCCGACGGTGTCATTGCCGCCCATTCGGTCGACGAGGCGCTGCACCGGGTTCTGCTCGACGAGGTGCCGCTTGTGGCGCGGTCGAGCTATGCGGAGTTCGAGGCGGAATACCAGCGACGCTATCGGGCGCTGATCGCCGCGAGCGCGAGCGCGAACGGTGCCGCTGGTGACGACGAGACGGCCGCCCGCGTGCTCTCATCCGCCGTCGAAGGGGTCGTCCACGCGGCGGCGCATCGTGGCGACCTGGGCTTGCCCGCGCTCAGAAGCGAACTTGTCAGGTTGATCCTTGCCTACCTGCGCGACCGCCAGCAGGCAGCGTGAACGCTCAGGCGTAGGCCTTGGTCGAGCGCAATTGCAGCAAGGCCAGCATGCGCGCTTCCTCCGCATCCCGCAGGCTCTTGGCGGCCCGGCTGGCGGAGTACGACACGTAGAGCGTGTCGATCGCTTTCTCCCAGCACTGGGCCGTCTGGTAGATGCTGTCGGCACTTCCCGGCTTGGCCGGCACGGCGTATCCGGCCTTGCGAAGGATGTTGGCTTTGTGGTCGGTGCTGAGCATGACGTGGTCCCCCCAGTCGATGGTGTGAGGAGCACGATATCCGCGATGCAGCATGTGCGCTATTGGCTACACGACGTATCCAGATGTAGGAAAAACCCGCCCTCAGGGGGCTTTGGCGGCCAGAAACTAGGCCATAAGGCTTAGGTCATGTCTCTCGATTGCCACACGAGGGTGGCGGCAGTCAGGTCTTCCAGGGCACTGCCGACGGCCTTGAACACGGTGCGTTCTCCGGCGGCCGAGCGGCCCGGATGCTCTGCGCGGCACAGCGTGGCCAGCGTGCCCCGGACCTCTTCCGCACGCAGCGTGCCGGCGGCCATCGCGTCGAGCAGATCGCCGGATTTCTGCAGCGCCTCTTCCGTGTCCACGAAGGTTTGTGCGCCTGCAAAGCACTGCACGTCGGCCTCGCGCATCGCGGGTGTGAAGCTGCCGATCAGGTCCAGGTGTGAGCCCGGCGCCAGCCATTCGCCGCGCACCAGCGGCGCGGTGGCCAGCGTGGCGCAGCTCACGATGTCGGCCCGGCGCACGCCTGCTTCCAGGTCGGTGGTTGCCCGCGCGTTCCAGCCCTCGGCGCGCCACTGCGCGGCCAAAGCTTCGGCGCCTTCGGCCCGGTGGTTCCACACCCACAGTTCGTCGATGGGCCGCACGCTCGCGTGCGCGGCCGGCAGCATGCGAGCGATGCGGCCGGTGCCCAGCACCAGCAGCCGATGCGCGTCCTGCCGTGCCAGAAACGAGGCCCCAAGTGCCGACGCCGCGGCCGTGCGGCGTGCGGTGATCTCGTTGCCGTCCATCATCGCCAGCGGCACGCCGGTGTGCGCGTCGTACAGCACATAGGTCGCATGCAGCCCGGGCAGGCCGCGCGCGCTGTTGCCGGGAAAGATGTTGATGGTCTTGATGCCCAGGAAACCCGCGTCGCTCCACGCCGGCATGATGAGCACGGTGCCGTTGCTGCTGCCGTCGCTTCCCGCGGTCTCGATGCCGTGCACATGGCGCGGCGGAACCTGGGCCCCGGCCGCGAAGGCCGCGTGCAGCGCGGGCACCAGCCGCTCGAAGCTCAGCGGTGCGCGGGTGGCGGCTTCGTCGAAATGCTTCATGGCTGTCGTCATTGCTGTAGCGGATGCTGCGCGGACTCGAAGAACGCGGTCAGCGCCTTGCGATAGGCGGCGCCGTACCGCAGGGCCGTCATCGGTTCGAGGTGGCTGGCGCCCGGCACTTCGATCAGCCGCTTGGGCTCGCGCGCTTCGGCCAGCAGGCGCCTCGAATGCGTGGGCGAAATCACCTGGTCGGCCGTGCCATGGATCAGCAGCAGCGGAATGGGCGACACGGCCGCCACGTACTTCGACGCCGCGTACTCGTCGCTCACCAGCATGCCCGCACCCCACAGCTTGTCGTTGGCAATCGATGAGTAGGAATAGAAGGTCGACTCGATGGCCGCCGCCCTCACGCCCGCCCGGTTACCCGCACCGACCACCGCAATGGCATTGGTGCCGCCCAGGCTCTGCCCGAAGACGAACAGCCGCTGCGCATCGACATCGCTGCGCGAGCGCACGTAGTTCAGCGCGGCGTTGGAATCCTCGAACACGCCCTTGGGCTCCGGCTTGCCTTCGGACTGGCCGTAGCCGCGGTAGTCGAACACGAACACGTTGTAGTCCTGCTTCGGCAGCCAGGCCGCGAAGCGCCAGTGCGTGCTCATGTTCTGCGCGTTGCCATGGAAGTGCACCACCGTGCCCTTGGCTTCCTTCGGATTCCGGCGGTTCTCCGCGGGCAGGAACCAGCCGCTCAGGCGCGTGCCGTCTGCGCTGGTGAACTGCACGCTCTCGTAGCGCAAGCCCAGAACGTCAGGCGTTTCATAGGCCACGCTGTCGGGGTAATAGAACATCGACTGCACGCAGCCCGTCAGCATGAGCGGCAGCGCGCACAGCGCCAGCTTCTTGCACCACCGGCGGACAGCGCTGTTCGTCATGTCAGCTCGCTGCCCGCGGTGGCCGCGCGGTTCTCCGCGAGCATGTTGCAGAAGAGGGCGCCTTGCTCGATGGCGTCGTCCAGCGCGATGTGCGTGTGCGGCAGCTTGTCGAACCAGCGGCGCGGCATGGCGCGCTTGGTGCTGCCGCGGTAGTCGAGCTTGAGCATTGCCATGGCGAACGACTTGACGTCGAGCGCCGAGTGGCTGAACGGACTCTCGCCCGCAAAGCGCATCAGGTACCAGTAAACAAAAAGAAAGTCGAAGCCCGCCGGGTAGGCGACGAACACCGGCCGCGCGGGCAGGCCCTTGAGCCAGCTCACGTAGTTCTTCATCGCGTGGGCTGGGTCCTGCAGATCGGTGCGGCATGCGGCCCAGGCCTCGGGCTGGGTCTTCCACCAGGCAGCGGTCTTGGGGTCGGCCTCGGCGCCGGGCAGGGTGTGCAGGTTGGCGCTGAAGGTGGAGACGAGTTGCTTGTCGGCCGTGTAGGCGGCCGAGCCGAAGCTGAGCATCGAGTTCGGGCCCGGGATGGGGCCGTCGGATTCGACGTCTGTGCTTATGTAGATTTCTGACATGGGGGTTGGAGTCTTTCTTGGCTGCAGATGTGCTGCATGCCTCTTCAGTTCGGGGCGGTGGAGAGCCAGCGCTTCCACCACGGATGTTTTGCCGATGCGATTGCCGATGGAGCATCCGGCTCGGACGCATCCGGCGACAGGAATATCTTGCAAGCCTTTGCGCGATTCCTGAGGCTTTCGACGGTGCTTGCAGGTGCCCATTCCGACGGCTCGCTTTCGAGCTGGTCGAGTGCCCAACGGAGTTCGGACTCCGCTTCGTCCAATATGGAGTCACCAGTAACTGCGCCCTGTATAGCGGCCAGCAGTTGCTGCGGGCTGCCTTTGTCGAACCAGAATGCGCATGCGGCGATGTACGAAAAAATCGCGGCCTTCATGCCGACGTCGCCAGGGCTGGCGGTCTTTGTTGACGACAGGTGCCGTGCCAGGTCGTGCTGTACGTTGAGCATGCCGTCCACCATTTCGTCGCATCCAACTGGTAATTCGAAGTGCTGCTGCAGCAGTTGTGCCCACAGCACCTCATCCAACCGATCCTGCAGCGCGAACTCCGTGCCGAAGCCGATGGCCGAGGCGTAAGCCTCGAGGTTGGGATAAAGGGCCTGGGCGCAGAAGATCGCAAACGCCGCGGCCTTTGGGTTCGAGAGATTTGAGAGCCTGGGAGAGAAGGCCTTGGATAAGCGGGCCCGTGCTTGCGACTCGGAGACTTGCTGGATGTTCTGCTCGACCCAGTGCAAGTACCAGTCGTTGAAACCCATGGGGGTTCCGTCCTTGTTCAGGAAGGGCTCGATGCCGCCGTAGTCCGCGCGCAGGTCGCGCCAGACGGTGCCTGCCAGCGGGCCGCTGACGACCAGCCAATTGCGCAAGGCGCATCCTTCATGACAGATGGGGATGGCTCCGTCGGTGATGCTTGTTGCGTAGTAGTCGCTTTCAAGCCGTTTGTCCCAGGCTTCATGCAACCGGTCTTGTTCGTCGACGGGCATATCTTCTGGCGGATCGGGTTGTTGACTCCAGAAGTCATCAGGGAGGTTCCATGCGCTGCGCAAGGGGAACGGTTTCGACAAGTCTCCGACGAGCTTGTAGCCGTCGTCCCAACTGGAGAGGTCGTGACTCTGGTCCTGCATGCCGAGAGGAAACACGCCATACGCCGGGCCTGCACCGCCATTCCCGATCTCGGTGATGAACCTGCGGTACTCATCGGGAAACCTGCACTGGTGCTTTGCCTCCACCTGCGCGACCTCTTCTTCGGAAAGCGGCGGATTCAGGTCGTACCAGTGCGCTTTCGCCGCGAAGCAACTGCAGTCCAGGTCGAGCCGCTTGAGCGTTTGAAGGTGGGACAGGATATCGGTCACGACGGGCTCATTCCTCTTGCTTGTTATTCGATTCCGAGAATCGATGGAGCCGAGCGTTGAAGTTCCTCGACCAGTTCGGGGTCCATGTATTTGTATTCATCGGGAATGTCGAGCACATGGATCGGCTTGCCTTCCAGCATCCGCGTGAACTCGGCCACCAGCCGCGACTTGTGCTTTTCTTCCATCACGAGGATCACGTCGGCCCATTCGATGTCGTCGACGGACACCTTGTGCCGCGCGTTCGGGCTCGTGCCGGCGGAGCGTGCGGAAATCAGCGGGTGCCGGCGCCAGAGTTGTTCCGCGGTCGGGCTGCGCCACTGGTTGCGGCTGCAGATGAAGAGGACGTTGCGCATGAATCGGGTGGAGGCTTGGGGCAGCTGGAAGACATGCATGTCTTGCCAGCGCCCGGACGAGTTTTCTATCAGCGTGACTTCGGCGCACGTCGCATGCACGGCGCCAGATGCGAGGAGGCGAATCTGCAGTTCGGCGGCTGCCGCATCCGCGTCGAGCGTGTTGCCGTGCGCCACCGTCAGATGCGGAATGACGCCTTGGTGCTCGCCGCCGTACGGCGGGAAATCGGGGAAGGCTTCCACGAGCGCCATCGTCATTTCGATGAAGGGCGCGGCCGGCTCCGGTGCGAGGTAGGCGGTTTCGGGGAAGCGCTCGACCTTGGCCAGGGAAAAGTCGAACGACGGCGTCTTGTTCAGAACCTGCTGCGCACGCTCCAGCACTTCGGGTGTGATCAGGGCAGGGTCCATGAAAGGCACGAGCACCGTGATGTGTGCCGGCACGCCGAGTGCGACAGTCGCGTCGTAGCGGCGGCGCAGGTCCCCGACAAGAGCCTCGGCAGCGGGGACTTTCACGGCGAATGCGGAGATGGCCATCGCGGCGGAGGATAGCTCAGGCGTTGGCGGTCTGGCCCCAGTCGAGCCCGTGCTTGACGAGGTACTTGCGCAGCCTGTCCGCATCGTTCACCACGCTGCGTTGCGCGCGCGAGGCCTGGAAGAGCTGGCGGCCCGCATCGGACAGGCTGCGCGATTGCCGGCAGACGCGCACCACCGCTTCGAGCTGCAGGCGGTCGAACAGGTCGAGCGCTGCTGCGCGCTCTTCGCCGAGCAGCGCATCGAGATCGACGTCGCCGCCCGCGACTGCCGACGGCCCCTGGTGCTTCCACAGCCACCGCAGCCGCGCAATCTCCGCCTCTACCAGTGCCACTGGAATGCGCCCGCCATCGGCCAGTGTCGCCAGCCGCGTCACGCTCGCCGACAGGTCGCGGAAGTTGCCGCTCCAGATCGCCTCGCCGCTCTGTGCAAAGCGCAGGTAGGCAGCGCGTGCCTCGGCGTTGAAGCGCACCACGCGATGGTTCTCCGTTGCGTGAATGGCCAGCAGGTGATCGACGTTGGGCTCGATGTCCTCGGGGCGCTGCGCGAGGCCCGGCAGGTCGTAGGTCCAGAGGTTGATCCGTGCGAACAGGTCCTCGCGGAATCGGCCTTCGGCTACGTCGCTGCGCAGGTCGCGGTTGGTGCCGGCGATGAGCTGGAAATCGCTCTCCACTTCCTTGTCTGCGCCCACTGGAAAGAAGCGCTTCTCTTCGATCGCCTTCAGCAGCATTGCCTGCTCGTCGAGCCCGAGTTCGCCGATCTCGTCGAGGAAGAGTGCGCCCTGGTGCGCAGTGCGCAGCAGGCCCGCGCGGTCGCTTGCCGCTCCGGTGAAGGAGCCCTTCTTGTGCCCGAACAGCGTGGACGCCGCCCCGTCCCCTCGCAGCGTCGCGCAGTTCACTTCCACGAATGGCCCCGTCATCTGGTGCCGCGCCTGCTTCAGCTCGAACATGCGCCGCGCCAGGAACGACTTGCCAGCGCCCGTCGGCCCGATCAGCAGGATCGGCGCGCGCGATCGCACGGCCACGCGTTCGATTTCGTCGATCAGCGCATTGAAGCGCGCGTTGCGCGTGGCGATGCCGCTCTTCAGGAACGCGACCGCATCGCGCTGCTCTGCATCGAAGCGCCGCGCGATCACGTCGTAGCGCGACAGGTCGAGGTCGATCAGCGTGCACTTGCCGGCCTCGCCTTCGCGCTGCTTCCTGGGCGGCGAAGTCTGTGCCAGCACGCCGGGCACCACGCGCGATTCCGACAGCAGGAACATGCAGATCTGCGCAACGTGCGTGCCGGTGGTGATGTGCGTCCAGTACTGCTCGCGCTCGGTGTCGAAGCTGTAGCTGCGCGCCCAGTCGTACAGGCGCGTGTAGACCTCGCCGAAATCCCACGGGTCCGCAAGGTCGAGCGGCACGAGGTTGACGGTGGTCTCGGGGGACACGGTGGCGATGTCGGCCTTGACCACTTCCGCCAGCGCCTTGTGCCGCAGCGTGTAGAGCAGCTCCATGCGCGAGACGACCATGTCCTCGTGCTGGGCGAGCGAGACGGTGGGACGCCACTTGTTCCAGCGGCCCGCGCCCTGGCCGGCATCGAGCTGGGTGCCGAGGAAGCCGATGACGACGATGGGTTTTTTCATTTATTCGCTAAATAGCTAGCAAAAATTATAAGAAAACTGGATAAGTCTTCTGGGATTTTTGAGATCAATCAGGTCTGAGGTGGAAAAAGCTCAACCAAATCAAGGACTTGAAATATTCAAAGCCGAACAGGCCACCACTGGCACACCCATTGCAATAAGGATCACACACAAGAAAACAACTGAACAAAAAGAACCTCGCAAGGAGCAATCAAATGGCCAACCTGCAACTCTTCCAGACCCTGCGCGGCGCACTGCAGCCGCAAGCCGCAGCCCGCAACGAAGCCGGCGGTGCCGCCTACGCGCTGTCGCCCAAGCACCAGCTGGCGCAACTCGCAGCCACCGGTTGCCTGAACAACACCTTCTACGCACAAGCGCAGGATCAACTCGACGCCGTGCTGGCCCTGGCCCGCGAGGTCGATCCGGTGTTCGTGGCCAAGACGGCTGTGTACGCCCGCCGCGCTGGCCACATGAAGGACATGCCGGCGCTGCTGGCCGCCACGCTGGCGGTGCGCGACGTGTCGCTGCTCGCCAAGGTGTTCCCCCGCGTGGTGGACAACGGCAAGATGCTGCGCAACTTCGTGCAGATGCTGCGTTCCGGCGCGGTGGGCCGCAAGTCGCTCGGTACGCGTCCGAAGAAGCTCGTGCAGCAATGGCTGCTCGAAGCGACTGAAGCGCAGCTGTTGAACGCCTCGGTGGGCAACACGCCGTCGCTGGCCGACGTGGTGAAGATGGTTCACCCGAAGCCCGCCGAAGCCTGGCGTGCCGCGTGGTTTGCGTGGTTGATCGATCGTCCGTACGTGCTGGAGGCACTGCCTCCGGTGACGCAGGCCTTCGAACGCTTCAAGCGCGACCGTGCGCAAGAGGTGCCCGACGTGCCGTTCCAGATGCTGACTGCGCTGGAGCTGGATACGCAGGCATGGGTGCAGATCGCACAGCGTGGTTCGTGGCAGATGGTGCGTCAGAACCTGAACACCTTTGCCCGCCACGGCGTGTTCGCACTGCCGGGCCTCGCGGAAGCGGTGGCTGCCAAGCTGCGTGATCCGCAAGCGGTGGCCAAGGCCCGCGTGCTGCCGTACCAGTTGATGGCGGCCTACACCGCAACCGGCACCGAGGTGCCGCACGTGGTGAAGGAAGCGCTGCAGGACGCGATGGAACTCGCGCTGGCCAACGTGCCGGTGTTCGAGGGCCGCGTGGTGGTGTGCCCTGATGTGTCGGGCTCGATGAGCTCGCCTGTGACGGGCCGCCGCGGCTCGGCGACCACTGCGGTGCGCTGCATCGACGTGGCCGCGCTGGTTGCTGCCGCTGTGCTGCGCCGCAATGCGGATGCGCGTGTGCTGCCCTTCGAGACGAAGGTGGTGTCGTTGCAGCTGAATCCTCGCGATTCGGTGATGACCAACGCAGCCAGGCTGGCGGCGGTGGGCGGTGGCGGTACTTCGTGCAGCGCGCCGCTGGCGTTGCTGAACCGCGAGAAGGCGCAAGCCGATCTGGTGGTGCTGGTGTCGGACAACGAATCGTGGGCCGACCCTGCACGTGGCCGCGGTACCGCGACCATGCAGGAATGGGCGGCGTTCAAGGAGCGCAACCCGAAGGCCCGGATGGTCTGCATTGACATCCAGCCATACGCGACCACCCAGGCGCAGGAGCGTGACGATGTGCTGAACATCGGCGGCTTCAGCGACGAAGTGTTCAAGCTGCTGGCGGTGTATGCCGCGGGTGGCCTGGGCGCCGACCACTGGGTGGGTGTGATCGAGGAGACCTCGATCTGAAAGAAAGGAGGGTGTCGCGGGCTCGGCTCGCGGCACCACCCGAGAAATTGATTGATGTCGTCGTCCGGCGAATGCAGATGTGAGTACATCCAACCATGTTTCCCTCACATCGAACGTTAGTCGCCGGACGGGGGCAAAGGGTTGAAGTGCGAATGCAGGCAGGACTACATCTGGACGCCCGGGGGTCGAACCCCAACACCAGTTCGCTGGTGGGCATGTCTTGCCATCCTCGTCGCACTCTTTTTTTGCAGCGAATGCTGACGGAACTACAGACTCCTAATCTCGTGGTCGCGGGTTCGAATCCCGCCGGTCGGAAGACCGTAGCTCAGTGGTTAGAGCACGCCGTTTCGTCGATTCTTGTCGCTGCTTTTTGTTTTGAGGTGAATGCAGGCGGGTTTACAGGTAAGAGCGTCATGGTCTTGGCCATGAAGGTCCCGGGTCCGAGTCCCGGTCTGTTTCGGCAGATAGCTCAGTTCACAACCCGCCGCTCCTGGTCACCTCTTTTTGTTTCGGGCACGCAGGCACAGAAGGGAGCGCCACTGCCAAAAATGTTGATATTGCCGGCAGCCTGGGTAAGACCAGGTACGGCGGGAAAGTCGGTTGACGAGCAAGGTTGAGGATGCAGGTGCTGGCTCCGATGACGGGTCTGTCACTGGCGCGCGTTTCCAATCGTCGACTGGGCCATCGGACTCAAGAACCATGGTCGCCGTATTGATGCGGGTTCGAATCCCGCCGTGTCCACCAGTTGGTCGTAAAGAAGAGATAGACAGACAGAAAGAAAAGAAATGGAACAGAACTACAACCTCCACGAAGTCGAAAACGGCGTGCCCGTGAAGATGTGGACCCGCGGCGTGCCCGTGGAAGCCGAAGCGCAGAAGCAGCTCGAGAACGCCGCGCGCCTGCCTATCGTGTTCAAGCACATCGCGGCCATGCCCGACGTGCACTACGGCATCGGTGCGACCGTGGGTTCGGTGATCCCGACCTTCAAGGCCATCATCCCGGCCGCGGTGGGCGTGGACATCGGCTGCGGAATGATGGCGTGCAAGACCACGCTGCATGCCAACGACCTGCCCGACAACCTGGGACCGCTGCGCGGCGCGATCGAGAAGGCCGTGCCACACGGTTCGAACCCCAAGCGCATGGGCCGCGATAAAGGCTCGTGGGAAACGCCACCGAACGAAACCGACGTGGCGTGGGGTGCGCTGAAGGACGAGTTCGACGCAATCTGCGAAGACTACCCGCGCCTGAAGAACACCAACAACCACAAGCACCTGGGAACGCTGGGTACGGGCAACCACTTCATCGAGGTGTGCCTGGATGAAGCGGGTTCCGTGTGGTTCATGCTGCACTCGGGTTCGCGCGGCGTGGGTAACGCCATCGGTACGCACTTCATCGAGCTTGCCAAGAAAGACGCCGAGCTGCACCAGCGCAACCTGCCCGATCAGGACCTGGCGTACTTCGAGGAAGGCGCCCAGTACTTCGGCGACTACGTGCGTGCGGTGGGCTGGGCCCAGAAGTTCGCGCGTGCGAACCGCGAAGTGATGATGCAGCGCGTGGTCGCGGCCGTGCGCAAGGTCATCACCAAGCCTTTCGAGGCGCATGTGGAAGCGGTGAACTGCCACCACAACTACGTGAGCCGCGAAACGCACTTCGGTGAAGACGTGCTCATCACCCGCAAGGGCGCGGTGAGCGCAAAGGCCGGTGAGCTGGGGATCATCCCCGGCAGCATGGGCGCCAAGAGCTTCATCGTGCGCGGAAAGGGCAACCCCGAGAGCTTCATGAGCTGCAGCCACGGCGCCGGTCGAAAGATGAGCCGTACCAAGGCCAAGAAGCTCTACACGGTGGCCGACCAGATCGCCGCGACCGAAGGCGTTGAGTGCCGCAAGGACGCCGACGTGATCGACGAGATTCCGATGGCCTACAAGGACATCGACGCGGTGATGGATGCGCAGAAAGACCTGGTGGAGGTGGTTTACACGCTCAAGCAGGTCGTTTGCGTGAAAGGTTGAACGCGATGCTGTAGGAGGGGAAAGGGTCCGCGACAAGCGGGCCCGCCTTCGTAGCGTCGCAGTACGAAGGTTCGAAGAAAAATGAAGAGCAACAAACAACGCCGCGCCGAGATCAAGGCGCATCGCCTCAATCGCGCTGTCGCACAGGCTGCACGCCTGCGCGCGCAGGATGTCCGACCGCTGCGGGCCGACGACGAATACTCGCCTGGACGAGAGCTGGCGGATCGGCTCGTTTTGCAGCTGCATAACAACACGTATGGAATGCTGCCTGCCTTCTACGTAGCGCGCCCTTTCACCTGCCGCGATTGCGGTGCCGAAGAGGTGTGGACCGCCAAGCAACAGAAGTGGTGGTACGAGGTAGTGCACGGCGCCATCGATAGCCGGGCGGTGCGTTGCCTTGCATGCCGCCGCGCGCGTCGCCAGTGCTTGCGGAACACCGGGCCGGGCGCGAACCTTCTGCGCGAGCAGACGGATCGCCTGCGTGCGTTGGGCGCAACGAAGCCGAATGCGCAAGCCGAAGCCGAAATCGAAGCCGCACTGCAAAGCAAGTGGTGGAGCCTGCGTGTCGTAGCGATTCAGACGCTCGGTCGTTGGGGAGGCGCGGAGAATCTCGCAAGGCTCCATGCGTTCATGGCGGCCCGTCCGGAAGGCGGACGCCGATACTTTGGTTGGGAGCGGGTCGCTGCGGACGCCGCGAGAAGCGCACTGATGTACAGGGAACGATCGACGTGATGATGAAACTGACTTTCCTGGGGACCTCCTCAGGCACCCCCACGCGCCACCGCAACGTCTCCGGACTCGCCGTGCAGACGGGGCTCAACGCCGACTGGTTCCTGATCGACTGCGGCGAGGGCACGCAGCATCGCGTGCTGCAAACGCCGCTGTCTCTGAACGACCTGGTCGCCATCTGCATCACGCATGTGCACGGCGACCATTGCTACGGCCTGCCGGGCCTGCTCGCGAGCGCGGGCATGGGCAAGCGCACGAAGCCGCTGAAGCTGATCGCACCGCTGCCGGTGTGGGAGTGGTTCGAAGCCACGCGCGCGTTGACCGACCTGCATCTGCCCTACGAGGTCGAGCACGTGGATCTCGAAGACCAGCCGCTGGTATACGAGGCGCCCGGCGTGCGCATCGACCGCCATGTGCTGCGGCACCGGGTGCCCAGCCACGCCTACCGCGTGCAGGTCGAGACTCGCCGCTCGCGGCTGAAGGCCGATGCGCTGCGTGCCATCGGCCTGCCGCCAGGGCCCGCATGGCGCGCGCTGCAGACCGGCGAAGACGTGCCCTTCAACGGCGAGGTGCTGCGCAGTGCCGACTATGCAGACACGCAGGTGGACACGGCCACCGCGGTGCTGGGCGGCGACAACGCCGAGCCCGCATTGCTGCACGACGCCTGCAAGGGCGCGCAACTGCTGGTGCACGAAGCCACCTTCACGCAGGACGCACTCGACAAGGTCGGCCCCGGGCCGATGCACAGTTCCGCGCGCCTATTGGCCGAGTTTGCGCAAACCGTCGAAGTGCCGAACCTGATCCTTACGCATTTCAGCGCGCGCCACCAGAACGAAGAGGGCATGGCAGCGCTGATGGCCGAGACGCAAACGCACTACCGCGGCCATGCGTTCCTGGCCAACGACCTGGACGTCTACGAACTCGACAGTGCCGGCCATGTGATCGTCACCCGAGACTGATGGAAGAGAAAGAAAAGAAGATTGTCATGAGCACCGAAGAAGAATTCCTGCGCTCCGCCCACCCGATCGAGCCCGCCATGCGCGCGCAGATCATGGAGGCCCTGCGCGACATCGAAGCGAAGCACGACGTGACTGTGCTCTTCGCCTGCGAATCCGGCAGCCGCGGCTGGGGCTTTGCCTCGCCCGACAGCGACTACGACGTGCGCTTCATCTACGTCAACCGCCTGCCGTGGTACCTCACGGTGACGCCGCGCCGCGACGTGATCGAGGTGCCGATCAGCGGCGATCTCGACATCAACGGCTGGGACCTGCGCAAGGCGCTGGGCCTGATGCGCGAGTCGAACCCGACGCTGCTCGAATGGCTGCGCTCGCCCATCGTGTACCGCGACGACGCGGTGGCGATGCCGCGTTTCCGCGCCCTGTCGGAGGCGGTGTTTTCCAACGCGCGCGGCTGGCATCACTACAGCTCGATGGCGAAGAAGAATTTCCGCGAGCACCTGCAGGCTGACGAGGTGCGCTACAAGAAATACCTCTATGTGCTGCGCCCGCTGCTGGCCGCGCGCTGGATCCGCTCGCAGCCCGGCGTGCCGCCGATGCGCTTCGCCGACCTGGCGCAGCGCACGCTCGACCCGGTGCGCGATGCGGCGCTGATCGACGAGATCAACGCGCTGCTCGAGGTGAAGATGCGCGCGGGCGAAGCCGCGACCAGCCCGCGCTGGCCCGGCATCCATGCGTTCATCGAATCCGAGCTGGCAGCCAATGCGGCGGAGCCGGTGACGCCGCTGCCGCAGGCCGAAGAGGCCGGCCTCGATGCATTCCTGCACGAGACGGTGCTGCGCTTCGAGAAGGCAAAGACGGAGGCCGCGCATGATTGAACTCGACGGTTCGCAAGGCGAGGGCGGCGGCCAGATCCTGCGCACCAGCCTTGCGCTGTCGGTGGTCACGGGCCAGCCGCTGACCATCGAGAAGATCCGCGCAGGCCGCGCCAAGCCGGGGCTGATGCGCCAGCACCTTGCGTGCGTGAACGCGGTTGCCGAAATCAGTGGCGCGCAGGTTGAAGGCGCGGAGCTGGGTTCGCAGTCGCTGCGCTTCCAGCCCGGCCCGGTGCGCGCGGGTGAGTACCGCTTCGCGATCGCCAGCGCGGGCAGCTGCATGCTGGTGCTGCAGACCGTGCTGCCACCGCTGCTGCTTGCTGGCGCGACCAGCCGTGTGCATCTGAGCGGCGGTACGCACAACCCGATGGCGCCGCCCTTCCATTTCCTGGAACGCGCCTTTGCACCGCTGGTGCGTCGTCTGGGCGCGGACCTGCAACTGACGCTGCGCCGCTGCGGCTTCTATCCGGCCGGTGGCGGCGAGGTCGAAGCGACCATCGTGCCGGCGGCCGGCGCGCTGCAGCCATTCGACCTGATGGCGCGCGGCGCGCACCAGTCGAACTACGCCGAATGCCTGGCGCCCGGCCTGCCGCGCCATGTGCCGACGCGTGAGCTCGACACGCTGGGCGGCGCGATGGGTTGGTCTGGCGAGCAGCTGCGTTTCGGCACGGTGCGCCAGAACGAAGGCCCCGGCAATGCGCTGATGGCCACGCTGGCGTACGAGCACGTCACCGAGGTCTTCACGGCCTTCGGCGAGAAGTCGCTGAGCGCCGAGCAGGTGGCGCACGGTCTGGTGAAGGAGCTGCGCGCGTTCCAGAAGAGCGAAGCCGCGGTCGGCCCGCACCTTGCGGATCAGCTGGCGTTGCTGCTGGCGCTCGCGGCGTGGCAGAGCAAGAAGGCCTGCGCCTTTACCTGCAGCGAGGTGACGGAGCACACGCGCACCAACTGCGCGGTGATCGAGCGCTTTCTGCCGGTGCGCTTCGCGATCACCGAGAGCCGCCAGGCTTCGACGGTGCAGGTCTCGCCGGCCTAGCTCAGGCCAGCGGCGTCGCGTTGGCGTACAGGCGCAGCAGCATCGCGCGCAGCGTCTTCACTTCCGCCGCGCTGAAGTCCGAGGTGGCCACCGCCTCGTAGTGCTGCGCGAGCGGAATCAGCTCGCAGGTCAGCGCGAGGCCGCGCTCGGTGAGCGCGATGCGCACCGCGCGCTTGTCGGTGTCGCACTTCTCGCGCGCCACCAGTTCATTCGCCGCCAGCCGGTCGACGATGCGCGACAGCGCCGACAGGTCGGTCGATGCGTGCATCGCCAGTTCAGACAGCGTTTGCCGCGGCGTGTGCTGCAGCGACGCACACACGCGCCATTCGCTGAGGCTGAGTCCGTAGGGCTTCAATGCCTTCGCAAAGGCATTGCCCATGCGCGCGCCGGCGCGTGCCAGCAGGAAGGGAATGGCCTTCTCGAGGTCGTGATCTTGGGGCAGGGTTTTCATCTAGACATGCTTGAACAATCAAGTATATAGTCCGCCGCAATTACTTGAATAATCAAGCAAATGCGGAGACGATCATGAGCCTGAAGCCTTTACGCCGAGCTACCGTCGCATGTGCCGTTGCACTGTCTTTCCTGGGAACGATGCCGCTGGCAAACGCTCAGGGAACGGCTGCCAAGTGGCCCCAGCAGGCGGTGCGCTTCGTGGTGCCGTTCCCCGCAGGGTCGGCGCCTGACGTGCTGATCCGCCATGTGGGCGCCAAGCTCGGAGAGAAGTGGGGACAGGGCGTGATCGTCGACAACAAGCCCGGCGGCAGCGGCGTGATCGGCATGAACGCGATCCTGGCCGCGTCCGCCGACGGCTACACCTTCGGCTTCGTGCAGGGCTCGGCCATCTCGGTGGCGCCGAGCACCATCAAGGGCGTGACCTACGACTTCAACCGCGACTTCGTGCCGGTCACGCTCGCGGCTGTCGCGCCTTTCATGCTCGCGGTACCGGCCAATTCGCCCTACAAGACGCTCGCGGACTTCATCGCCGCCGCACGCGCCAAGCCGCAGGGCATCGAGGTGGCAGACAACGGCCGCGGCACCGCGCCGCACCTGGCTTCGGCATTGCTTGGGCTGCAGTCGGGCGCGCAGTTTCTCGAAGTGCACTACCCGGGCGGTGCACAGGCCATGCAGGCCACGCTGGGCGGGCAGACCCAGATGATGGTCGAGACCTACAACGTGGTCGCCGGCAACGTGCAGGGCGGGCGCATGCGCGTGCTGGCCAGCATGGGCGACCGCGTCGAGGCCGGGCTGGAGCAATTCCCGCTCGCGAGCAAGACAGTGCCTGGCGCGGTGGCCCACGGCTGGTTCGCCGTCATCGCGAAGAAGGGCGTCGACCCGCAGGTGCTCGCGAAGCTCAACAAGGACATGAACGAGGCGCTGCTGTTGCCCGACGTGGTGGCCAAGTCGCGCGAGCTGGGCACCTACCCGCGCCCTGGCACTCCCGAACAGCTGGCGCGCTACATCGCCGACGACCGCAAGACCTGGCAGGACGTGCTGGACAAGCTCAACATCAAACCGGAGTGATTCATCGATGAAGAACAAGATTGCGCTCGAAGAGCATTTCGCGATCGACCTGACGATCGCCGACTCGCAGGTATACGCCCGCCCCGAGGTGTGGCAGGGCCTGAAGAACAACCTGCTCGACTTCGAGCAGCAGCGCATCGATCAAATGGACGAGTGGGGCACCGAGCTGTCGATCCTCTCGCTCAACTCGCCGGCGGTGCAGGCCATTCCCGATGCGAAACGCGCCGTCGAAGTCGCGCAGCGCGCCAACGACGTGCTGGCCGAGCAGACGAAGCGCCATCCCACGCGCTTTGGTGGGTTCGCGGCGTTGCCCATGCAAGACCCCGAGGCGGCCGCGCGCGAGCTGGAGCGCTGCGTGACGCAGCTGGGCTTCCACGGCTTCCTGGTCAACGGGTTCTCGCAGGTGGGCGACGAGAACACCGTCGTCTACTACGACGACCCGCGCTTCGCCGACTTCTGGGTTGTCGCCGCTGCATTGAAGAAACCCTTCTACATGCACCCGCGCGACCCGCTGCTGAGCCGCGAGCCCATCTACGAAGGTGCGCACTGGCTCACCGGACCCACCTGGGCCTTTGCGGTAGAGACCGGCCTGCATGCGCTGCGCATCATGTCGAGCGGCCTGTTCGACCGGCACCCCGACCTGCAGATGATCCTTGGCCACTTCGGCGAGGGCATTCCCTTCAACATCTGGCGCGTCGACCACATCCTGCGCAAGGGCCGGCGCGGCATGCCCTGCGACAAGGAAATCGGCGACTACCTGCGCAGCAACGTGCACATCACGACCAGCGGCAACTTCCGCACGCCCACGCTGCTGTCGACGATGCTCGAGGTGGGGGCGGACCGCATCATGTATTCGGTCGACTACCCGTTCGAGAAGCATGAAGACGCGGCGCGCTGGTTCGACAAGTGCGAGATCAGCGAGAACGACCGCCAGAAGATCGGCCGCGACAACGCGCGCAAGCTGTTCGGATTGAAGTGACATGCGCACCGTGAAAAACACCCGCCCCGTGCTCGTGGCCGGCGGCGGCATCGGCGGGCTCGCCGCTGCGCTGGCGCTGGTGCGCGAGGGCTATCGCGTGAAGGTGATCGAGCAGGCCGGCCAGATCGGGGAGATCGGCGCCGGCATCCAGCTCAGCCCCAACGCCTTCGCGGCTTGCGACGCGTTGGGCGTGGGCGAGCATCTGCGCGCCAAGGCGGTCTACACCGAAGAGATGGTGATGTTCGACGCCATCGACGCGAAGCGCGTGGCGAGCATCTCGTTGTCCGATCGCTTTCGAGAGCGCTTCGGCAACCCCTATGCGGTGATCCACCGCGCCGACATCCATGGTGCGTTGCTCGAAGGCGTGAAGGCCACGACAGAAGGCATCGAGTTCCTCACCTCGACCAAGGTCGTGCACATCGAGCAGGACGACGCAGGCGTGACGCTGATCGATGCACAAGGCGGCCGTCACGAAGGCCAGGCCGTGATCGGCTGCGACGGCGTGCGCTCGGCGGTGCGCCAACAGTACGTGGGCGACAGCATCCGCGTATCGGGCCATGTGGTGTTTCGTGCCGTGATCGACACGGCCGACTTCCCCGGGGCGCTGCGCTTCACCGCGCCATGCATCTGGGTCGGGCCTAACTGCCACCTGGTGCACTACCCGTTGAAGGGCGGCGACAAGTTCAACATGGCCGTCACCTTCCATAGCGACCAGCCTGAGGAGTGGGGTTCGATGGACGGCGACCCGGCGGAGGTGCAGCGCTACTTCCGCCCGACCTGCGAGCAGGTGCAGCAGCTGCTGCGCATTCCGAAGGCGTGGAAGCGCTATTCGACAGCCGACCGCAACCCCATCGAGCAATGGACATTCGGCCGCGCCACGCTGCTGGGCGATGCGGCGCACCCGATGGTGCAGTACCTGGCGCAGGGCGCGTGCATGGCCTGCGAGGACGCCGTGACGCTGGGCCTCGCGCTGCGCCGCGAAGAGGGCGACTGGCCGCGCGCGCTGGCGTTGTACGAACGCTCCCGCGTTGCCCGCACCGCGCGTGTCGTGCTCTCGGCCCGCGAGATGGGCCGCATCTACCACGCAAAGGGCGTCGAGCGGCTGGTGCGCAACAGCATGTGGACGGGCAGGCCGCAGGAGCGCTTCTACGACGCGCTCGAATGGCTCTACGGCTGGACGGCCGCCAACTGCCTGGGCGACGAGAAGGCCGCGTGAAATTCAAGGAAACGACATGACGACAAACGAACCCTTTCGCGGCTGGACCGTGGCCGCCCGCGTGCTGATGGCAGTGATCTTCCTGGTCGCGGGCGTGCGCAAGCTCATGACCTATGGCGCAACGCTCGGCTACTTCGCCAAGCTCGGCATCCCGCTGGCCGACGTGGTGCTGCCGTTGACCATCGCGCTCGAGATCGGCGGCGGGCTGCTGCTGATCGCCGGCTGGCGCGTGCAATGGGTTGCCGGCGCGCTGGCCTTGTTCACGCTGGCCACGGCCTTCGCAGCGCATGCGTTCTGGGCCGCCGACGCGGCGCAGTTCAACGCGCAGCTCAACAATTTCCTGAAGAACGTGGCCATGGCCGGCGGCTTTCTGCTGCTCATCGTTCAGTCGGGCGCTGGCGAGAGGGCTGCTGGCAATCGGGGCTGAGCGGAAAACTCCTTTCCGTTCGTGTCGTTGAATGAGTAGGCGGCCCGGCGGGACACTCGCCCGGCGGGCCGCCGGCGTATCGTGATGCCCGGCATCGGTCGTTCATGAACATTCGAGAGACAGACAGGAAAAGCCATGACCACACCATCGTTCGTCTACACCAGCGTGCCCCAGCGGGTGGTGTTCGGCGCGGGCTCGCTGCAGCACCTGGCGCGCGAGATCGACCTACTAGGTGCGCGCCGGGCCCTGGTGCTGTCCACGCCCGAGCAGCGCCCGCAGGCCGAGCGCGTGGCCGACATGCTGGGCGCGCACGCGGCCGGTGTGTTCGACCGTGCCGTGATGCACGTGCCGATCGAAACGGCGCGTGAGGCGCGGGAAGTGGCCGCCCGGCTGGGCGCGGATTGCGCCGTGGCCATCGGGGGCGGTTCCACCACCGGGCTGGGCAAGGCCATCGCGCTCGATTCGGGCCTTCCGATCCTCGCCATCCCGACCACCTATGCGGGCTCCGAGATGACGCCGATCTACGGCATCACCGAAGCCGGCATGAAGAAGACGGGCAAGGATTTCAAGGTGCTGCCGCGCACCGTCATCTACGACCCCGAGCTTTCGCTGGGCCTGCCCGTGGGCATGAGCGTGACCAGCGGCATCAACGCCATCGCGCATGCGGCCGAAGGGCTCTACGCGGTCGATTCGAATCCGATCATGGACCTGATGGCGCAGGAAGGCATTGCAGCACTGGGCCGCGCGTTGCCCGCCATCCGCGCCACGCCCAAGGATGCGAGTGCCCGCAGCGACGCGCTCTATGGCGCCTGGCTCTGCGGCACGGTGCTCGGCAATGTCGGCATGGCGCTGCACCACAAGCTGTGCCACACGCTGGGTGGCAGCTTCAATCTGCCGCATGCCGAGACCCACACCATCGTGCTGCCGCATGCGCTGGCCTACAACGCCGAAGCGGCGCCGCAGGCCATGGCGCGTATCGCGAAGGCGCTTGGGGGAAGCACTGCCGCGCAAGCCGTGTACGACCTTGCACGCGACAACGGTGCGCCGGTTGCGTTGCGCGACATCGGCATGAAGGAATCCGATCTCGACCTGGCCTGCGAGCATGCGCTGAAGAACCAGTACCCCAATCCGCGCCCTCTGGAGCGCGATGCGATTCGTGCCTTGTTGCAGAACGCGTGGGAAGGTGTGCGGCCCTGAGTTGCGGCAGGGCCGCGTCGCCGCTTACAGGCCGGCCTGGCGCGTGAACGACACCGTCGGCTTGCTGTAGGCCGAAGGCACCTGGTCGCGGTAGAACGCGCGGCGGTCCAGGCTTTGCAGCGGGTCGTGAGCGGTGGCCACGGCCTGGTCGCGCACCGCATTGCGGTCGAGCGTGGAGTTGACGGCCACAGTGCCTTCAGCGGCGCTGTCGGAGTAGGGGTTGCCGGCGCGCGCGGCAGCCAAGGCTTCGGCCTGCACGTCCATGCGGCTGGCGGACGAGGTGATGGCGTGCACGCCTTCGTAGGTTTCAGCGTGCGCGCCTGCTGCGCCGAGCATGGCGAATGCGGCGGCGGAGATGGCGATGAGTTGCTTGGTGTTCATGATGCGAGTCCCTTTGACTGTCAGTGTGGGCGGCGGACATTCGTCGTTGCCACGGGATGCAGTGTGAAATCGCATCGTGGTTGGCGCTGTGCGTTTGCGCACCGCTTTCGGCAATTACAGCGGGGCGGCGGCGTGCGGCGCGTAGAGCACCGCAAGAGGTTCGGAGCGTCCCCGCACGGTGAGCGTTTCGACCGCGCCCATGGCATTCGCAACGCCGGCCTGCTCTGCCGCGAAGAGCGAGACGACGAGGCGCGATGCGGCCGTCTTCGAGTGGTCCTGCAGCCGGCTCGCGGTGTTGACCACTTCGCCTATAGCGGTGAAGGTGGTCGTCTCCAGGTAGCCCACTTCACCCACCGCCGCACGGCCCGCATGCAGGCCCATGCCGAACTCCAGCCGCTGGCCGAACTGCGCCTCGAAGCCTTCGCTCCATGCATCCATGCGCTGGCCGATCAGCTCCGTCGCGTGCAGTGCCTGCCTGCAGGCGGTGGGCAGGTCGCATTCGAGCCCGAAGATCGCCATCACGCTGTCGCCGATGAACTGGTTCGGCACGCCGCCGCTTTCGCGCACTGCCGCACCGACGGTGGCGAAGTAGCGGTCGAGCACATAGGCCAGGTCGAAGGGCCACTGCCGCTCCGACAGGCCTGACCAGCGCCGAAGGTCGACGAACAGGATCGCCACGTCGCGCTCGCGCCCGAAGCTGCCGACCGGCGCGGGCCGGCCTTCATTGGGCAGCGGCGCGAACAGCGGCGTGACCTCGACGTCGCCGCGTGGGCGCAACTGGCAGGCCAGGCGCACGTCGGCCGGCGCGCGCACGCGTTCGAGCGTGCGCTGCTCGTCGCGGCCGGGTTCGCCGATGTGTTCGACCGGGCCGGCCACGCGCACGCGGCAGGTCGAGCAGCGCGCCCGTCCGCCGCAGATCGACACATGAGCGATGCCGTGCGAGCGGCTCGCTTCCAGCACGCTCCAGCCGCGCGGCACCTGCACCGTGCGGCCGGGGTAGCGCAGCGTGACCGATGGCTGCCGCGACCAGCGCGCAAAGCTGTTGCGCCCCCAGCGCGCCCCCAGCAGCGCGACCAGCGCCAGCCCGTAGAACCACTTGATGTTGCCTTCGGCCGTATTCAGCGCCTTGCCCTGTTCGGGCGTGGGAAGCACGGTCGGCGGCACGCCGCTCCACTGGAACTCGCGCCCCATGGAGACGAAGCCCATCGCCGCCGTCAGCGGCAGCACAACCGCAATGGCCAGCAGCAGGTAGGAAAAGCGTCGCCAGGCCGGCTGCGCCCGCAGTGCGAAATGCAGGCCCAGGCAGCCGTGGACCCAGGCCGCCAGCATCATCAGCAGCTGTGCGGCCGCGCCCTGCCAGTCCCACAGCCCCCAGACCACGCGCACATACGAGCCCTCGATGCCATAGGCCAGGTAGGCGCCGCGCATGGCAGTGAGGTGCGTGGCCAGCAGCAGCGGCAGCGCAAAGCCCAGCAGTACGCGCAGGCCTTCGAGCGGCGGCATGCGCAGGGTGCGGCGCTCCCACAGGGCGACCACGGCCAGCGCCAGATGGGTGGCGGCCGCGCCGTACAGCAGCACGGTGCCTGGCAGGCTGTGCCAGAACTTCTGCACGCCGCGCAGTACGGTCTCGGCCGCGGCAAAGGAATAGATGCCCAGCGAATGGTTCAGCAGATGCGCCGTGATGTAGGCCATCAGCACCAGCCCGCTCGCCCAGCGGAGATTGCGCCGTGTCGGCGGTCTCAGGGAAAAAGGGGGGGCGTGAGGGGAACGTCTGTCCATGAACGGGTTCGAAGCGGCACCCGAGCATAATCCGCGCGCCCCTACCTAGCCTTGGCATGGCCAAACCTGAACTCACCCCCCGCTCCAGCCTCGCGCTGCGCCAGATCGCGCTGCTCGAAGGCCTTTCAGACCAGCGCCTGGACCTGCTGGCCCAGCAATGCCTGTGGCACAGCGTGGAGGCCGGCAAGCCCCTGCTGCTGCGCGCCGAGCAGCAGGGCGACCTGTTCCTGCTGGTCTCGGGCCGCGTGCGGGTGACGACCTACTCGGCCAACGGCCGGCAGGTGACCTTCCGCGATTCCGAAGCCGGCGAGCACTTCGGCGACATCGCCGCCATCGACGGCGGCCCGCGCTCCGCCGACGTGGTCACGCTCGAACCCAGCGTGGTCGCCAGCCTCGACCGCGCTGCCTTCATGACCCTGCTGCACGACGAGCCGCTTGTGGCCCAGCGCGTGATGCTGCGGCTGGTGTCGCTGGTGCGGCAGCTGTCGGAGCGCGTCATCGACCTGAGCACCCTCGGCGTGCAGAACCGGCTGCATGCCGAACTGCTGCGCCTGGCCCGCACCGCCGGTATCGTCGGCAACCAGGCCCGGCTGGACCCGGCTCCCAAGCACGCGGCGCTGGCCAGCCAGATCAGCACCAACCGCGAGCAGGTCACCCGCGAACTGAACGTGCTGGTGCGCAACTGCGTACTGCGCAAGGACGACAAGGCCCTGCTGGTGGCCGACGTCGCCCGCCTGGAGCTGATGGTCTCCCAAGTGCGGGGCGACGCCGGCTGAGCCGGAAGACGCTCAGTTCCAGCGACCCTTGACGCCGCCCACGCTGAAGCGGCCGGCACCCAGCAGCACCACCGTCAGCGCGCCGAACAGGTACAGGCCCTGCAGTTCCAGCGCCCAGCCGCCCTGCTTGGTCAGCGAGAACAGGTCGGCCATGTGCACCAGGCCGAAGGCCACCAGCATGTTGATGACCACCACGGCGGCGGCCGCGCGGGTGAAGACGCCCGCGATCATCAGCAGCGGCGCGACGATTTCGCCCACGTACACCAGGTAGGCCAGCCCACCCGGCAGCCCGGCCTTGGCCAGCATGCCGCCGATGAAGCCCACGCCGGCCGACAGCTTGAAGATGCCGTGCAGCAGCACCAGGAAGCCGATCGTCACGCGAATCAGCAGCTTGCCGGAATCGTCCAGCGCGGCGGGGGAGAGGGCGGAAAGCGGCGATGCGATCGGCGCACGCGGGGTGTTGGCGGCTGCGGCCTGGGTGTTCATGGCAGATCCTTGCTTGGTGGAAAACGGTGGTCCGCCGCGGAATGCGACGGTTGCGGTTCCAGTTTGCGAGGCCGCCGAAATGCGGGATGTGCGTTTACGCACATGTTTTGGCGAAAGGCCGTTTTGCCCGGTCAGTGGCTGCCGAAGTGGCCTGTCCACTTTCTTTCGTAGTCCATTTTTGCGAAATGCGCCGCCATGAAGTCGATGAAGCTGCGCACCTTCGCCGACAGGTGCTTGCGGCTCGGGTACGCCAGGTTGATGGTCAGGTGCGGCAGGTCCCAGTCGTCCAGCGTGGGCACCAGCCGGCCGGCCACGATGTCTTCGTAGACGATGTAGGTCGGCTGCACCAGGATGCCCATGCCGTCCAGCGCGGCGGCGCGCAGCACCTGGCCGTCGTTCGATTCGAGCAGGCCCGTCACCGACACCGTGTGCGTCTCCCCGCCACGGCTGAAGCGCAGCTCGTTCGGGTTGTTGGCGTAGGTGTAGATCAGCAGCTTGTGCTGCTTCAGATCGTCCAGCGTCTTCGGAAAGCCGTGCTGCGCAAAGTAGCGCGGCGACGCCGCCAGGATGCGCCGCGTTTCGCCGAGCCGGCGGATCGTCACGTTCGAATCGGGCTCGTACTCGCGCGTGCGGATTGCCACGTCGATGTTGTTGTCGATCAGGTCGAAGTAGCGGTTGGCCGCCTCCACGTGCACTGTCACGCCCGGATAGCGCTGCGTGTATTCGCGCAGCAGCGGCGCGATGTGGTGGATCGAGAAAGAAAGCGAGGCCGTCACGCGCAGCGTGCCCGTCGGGTTGAGCGCGGTGGCGTTCACCGTCGATTCGGCGTCCGCCAGGTCGGCCAGGATGGTGCGGGCGCGGCCGCAGAACTCGCGGCCGGTGTCGGTGAGATACAGGCGACGCGTATTGCGCTCGACCAGCCGCGCGCCCAGCCGTTCTTCGAGCGCGCTCAGGTGGCGGCTCGCGGCGGCGTTGGAAAGGCCCAGCGCCTCGGCCGCGCGGCTCAGGCTGCCGGCATCGGCGATCTGCACGAGCAGGGCGATTTCGGTCCAGCGGTCCATGGGGTGGTGTCTCCGGGCTTGTTTTTCAGGGCCGGACGATTTTGGCGCAGGGCAGGCTCGACCGTTCCGCTGGGCGGAAAAATCATTTGCACCCTGGTGCTTTCGTGCGAACGGCGTGCGGCCTACAGTGCGCCGAGACAACATGGAGACAGCCACGATGCGCAACCTCAACCAGGACAACATCACCCAGGCCGTGCTCGCGCGCTTCGCCGATACCCCCAGCCCGCGCCTGCACGAGATCATGACCAGCCTGGTGCAGCACCTGCACGCCTTCACCCGCGAGGTGAAGCTCACCGAGGACGAGTGGTTCCAGGGCATCCAGTACCTCACCGCCACCGGCCAGAAGTGCGACGACAAGCGGCAGGAGTTCATCCTGCTGTCCGACGTGCTGGGCCTGTCGATGCTCACCATCGCGATGAACAACGACAAGCCTGCCGGCTGCACCGAGGCCACCGTGTTCGGCCCCTTCTACTTCGAAGGCGCGCCCGAATACGAGCATGGCGACGACGTGGCCAACGGCGCTGTAGGCGCGCCCTGCGACGTGTTCGCCACGGTGCGCGGGCTCGACGGCGAGCCGGTGGCCAATGCGGTGGTCGACGTGTGGCAGGCCGACGAAGGCGGCCACTACGACGTGCAGCACCAAGGGCTGGATCACGCAGAGAACCGCGGCCGCCTGCGCACGGCGGCCGATGGCTCGCTGCATTTCCGCAGCGTGCTGGCCGAGGCCTATCCGATCCCGGTCGATGGGCCCGTGGGCGACCTGCTGCGCGCGACCAAACGCCACCCGTGGCGGCCTGCGCACCTGCATTTCAAGATCGAGGCGCCGGGCTACGAACGGCTCATCACCCACGTGTTCCGCGACGGCGACCAGTGGCTCGACTCCGATGCGGTGTTCGCGGTGCGGCAGTCGCTGGTCGCACCATGGAAGAAGCAGGACAACGGCCGCTGGCGGCTGGACTTCGACTTCGTGCTCAACCCGTTGAAGCAGCCTGCCTGATCCAAACAAAAAACAATGAAGGAGACAACGCAAATGACAGACATCCTGCAGCAGGAGCTGCTGATCCGCCGGATGATCGAGCGCTGGGCCGTGTGGCGCGACGCTGGCGACTGGGAGCGCTTCGCCACTGTGTGGCACCCCGATGGCGTGATGATGGCCACGTGGTTCCAGGGCCCGTACTCCGAATTCATCCGCGTCACGCAGGAGGGCTGGGCCAAGGGCGTGAGCATCCTGCACTTTCTGGGCGGCTCGGCCATCGAGGTGGCTGACGAGCGCGCCATCGCGCAGACCAAGATGACCATCTCGCAGCGCGGCATGGTCGAGGGCGTGCTGTGCGATGTGGTGTGCACCGGCCGCTTCTACGACTTCGTGGAAAAGCATGGCGGCGAATGGAAGCTGCTGCACCGCCAGCCGATCTACGAGAAGGACCGCATCGACCCGGTGGACCCTGCCGCCACGGTGAAGCTCGATGCAGCCGTGCTGGCCGACCTGCCCGAGGGCTATCGCCACCTTGCGTACATCCAGCAGCGCATCGGCTACACGGTGAAGCTGGACATGCCGATGCTCAAGGGGCCGGCGGTGGAGGCGCTGTACCAGCGCGGCGCGCGCTGGCTCGCTGGCGGCGCACTCGAGCGCTGAACGGCCATGGACACCACACTCGACCGCCGCAGCGTCATGGCTGCGGCGCTGGCGATGCTCGCCATGCCGAAACTCGTGCTTGCACAAGACTGGCCTGCGAAGCCGCTCAAGCTCGTCGTGCCGCAGCCACCCGGCGGCGGCTTCGACTTTGTCGGCCGGCTGCTTGGCGAGCGTCTGTCGCGCGCACTGGGCCAGCCCGTGATCGTCGACAACCGCTCGGGTTCCGGCACGGTGGTCGGCACCGACTTCGTCGCCAAGGCGCCGGCCGATGGCTACACGCTGCTGGTCGGCTCGGTGTCGAACCTCGCGCTCAACATGGGGCTGTACAAGAACCTGCCCTACGACTCGCTGCGCGACTTCGAGCCGCTGGGGCTGGCCGTGGCCTACAGCTACACGCTGATGGCGCGCAAGGATCTGCCGCAGGGCACGCTGAAAGACGTGGTGGCGTTTGCCAAAGCCAACCCGAAGAAGCTCAACTACGCATCGGCGGGCAACGGTTCAGGGCAGCATGTGATCGCGGCGGCGCTGTGGCAGCAGGCCGGTGTGGAGCTGACGCACGTGCCGTACCGCGGTGCGCAGGCGGCTTACCAAGACCTGCTCGGCGGTCGGGTCGATCTGTTCTTCGACCTTTCGCCGACGGCGCGGCCGCAGGTGATGGCTGGCAACGCGAAGGCGCTTGCGGTGTCGGGTGCATCGCGGCTGCCGACGCAGCCTGACGTTCCCACCATTGGCGAGACTGGCGTGGCGAAGCTGGAGCTTGAATCTTGGTTCGGCCTCTTCGCACCGGCGAAGACACCGCCGGCGGTGCTGGAGCGACTGCGTGCCGAGCTTGCAAAGGTCATCGCAATGCCTGAGGTGATGGATTCGTTCGTGAAGGCCGGTGGCAAGCCGCTCGCGCTGTCGCAGGCTGACACGCACGCGCTGGTGCGCAAGGACGTGGAGCGTTGGAGTCGCACGGTGCGTGAGCTGGGTATTCAGCCGGAGTAGATCGTTTTGGTTGCTCGGCTGTGTGTCGTGTTCGGAGTGCGTGCGAATGACACCGGGTACTCCCCTCCGCGAATGTCCCCCGCCTTCGGCTCCTCCTTTATTTCGCTGCGGGGAGCACCCGGTGCCATTCGCACATGGACGCGGCTGTCGTGCTGGCCGATCAACGACAGCGCTGAACGACCACGTCGATGGGGTGCCTTGCGCAGCGAAATAAAGGAGGAGGCCGAAGGCCGGGGGACATTCGCGGAGCAAGGTACCCCGTCGGCGTGAGCGCGCCCCAATCTAAAGGCCTGCTACGCTAGCGAAGCCCGCCGCCCCGGTGGGCTTTTTTCTGCGCTTCTTCTGCCCATGGCCTTTCCCCTCATCACCGACCCGCATTTCTATGCGGTCGCTATTCCCGCCGTGCTGCTGCTCGGCATCAGCAAGAGCGGTTTCGGCGCGGGCTTCGGTTCGCTCGCGGTGCCGATGATGGCGTTGGCCGTCACGGTGCCGCAGGCAGCCGCCATCCTGATGCCGCTGTTGCTGCTGATGGACGTGCTGGGCCTGGCGGCGTTCCGGCGCGACTTCGATCGCTCGCTGCTGAAGTTTCTGATTCCGTTCGGGCTGCTGGGCACGGTGATCGGCACGCTGCTGTTTCGCATGCTGTCGGCGCACACGGTGGCGGGCATCGTCGGTGTGTTCACGTTGCTGTTTCTGGCGCAGCGCCTGCTGCTTCCACCCAAGCCCAATGACCCGCTGCCTTCGCGCGGCGTGGGCGCGGTGCTGACCACGGTGTCGGGCTTCACCAGCTTCATCGCGCATGCGGGTGGGCCGCCCATCAATGCCTATGTGATTCCGCTGCGGCTCTCGCCGGTGGTCTTCACCGCAACGATGGCCTACTTCTTCTTCGTGGTGAATCTCAGCAAGTGGATTCCCTACGCGTGGCTCGGCCTGCTCGACTTTCGCACGCTGGCCACGTCGCTGGTGCTGATGCCGCTCGCGCCCCTCGGCGTGTGGGTCGGCATCCGCATCGCTCGTCGCATCGATGCGACGTGGTTCTATCGCTTCGTGTACCTGGGGATGTTGCTCACGGGCCTGAAGCTCGTCTATGACGGCTTCCTGGCCTGAGCGTGTCGGGCGAGGTCAGAGCTCGACGATGCTCTTGAAGCCACCGAAGATCATCCGCTTGGCATCGAAGGGCATGGTCTTCGGGTCCATTGCCGCGATGCGCGGGTCGGCCATGACCTTCGCGTTCACCGTGTCGCGGTGCTTGCGCGACTTGTAGACGATCCACGAGAAGGCCACGGTCTCGTCGGTCTTCAGCTTCACGCTTTGCGGAAACGAGGTCAGCTTGCCGGGCTTCACGTCGTCGGCAATGCACTCCACGTATTCGATCGCGCCGTATTCCATCCAGACCTTGCCGGCCTTGCGCGCCAGCTTGCGGTAGGCCTCGACGTTGGCGGTGGGAATGGCGACGATGAAGCCGTCTACATAACGAGCCATGGGTGTTCTCCTGAATAAAGAGTGGAACCGTTGAAGAAAGAAAACCGGCGGTTGCATGGCGTGTTGCCGCTCACGATGCCGCCGTCCCCCGGGGTGCTCCTTTTCCGTCAGCCTTTTCGTTGTTCTCCATTTGCCCAGGCATGACGGTGCGAAGCAGCAAGGCCCCGATCAAACCCGCCGCCGCCGCGAACACGGCACCGACGAGAAACGCAAGGTTGTAGCCACCGGTGAGGGCCAGCGGCATCTGCGCGCCGGCCGCTTCCATCGACGCGCTGCGGGCTGCGGCGGCGCTGGCCAGCACGGCCAGGCCCAGCGCACCGCCCATCATGAAAGAGGTGTTGACTACGCCCGAGGCCAGGCCCGAATCGGACGGGCTCACCTCGCTCATGGCCGCCAGCAGCACCGGGTTGAAGGCCATGCCCGCGCCAAGGCCGAGCAGCATCATCCCGGGCAGCACGTCGGTCACGAAGCTGCCGTTGACCGGCGCGCGCGCGAACAGTGCCAGCCCGATGGCCGCGAGCCAGAGCCCGGCGGCCAGTGGCTTGCGAATGCCGAAGCGCATCACGATCTTGGCCGACAGGCCGAGCGAGAACACCGCCATGATCACGTTGGCCGGCAGGAAGGCCAGGCCGATCTGCATGGGCGTGTAGTTCAGCACCAGCTGCATGTACAGCGCCGAGATGAAGAACCACGCGAACATTGCCGCGGCCCACAGCACGCCGACCACGTTGGAGACCGACACGCTGCGCAGCTTGAACAGGCCCAGCGGCATCAGCGGATGCTGCACGCGCGACTCGATGCCGATGAAGATGGCCAACAGCACCACGGCCGCGCCGAGCAGGCTCACCGTTTGCGTGGAGCCCCAGCCGGCCTCGTTGCCGTTGACCACGCCGTACACCGCGAGCATCAGCGACAGCGTGACGGTGATGGCGCCCGCAACGTCGAGCTTCTCGCCATGCGCATGGCCACGCGCGCTGGGCAGCAGCGCCACGCACAGCGCGTATACCGCAACGCCGATGGGCAGGTTCACCAGGAAGATCCAGTGCCAGCTCAGCGTGCTGGTCAGCAGGCCGCCCAGCAGCACGCCGATGCTGCCGCCGCCCGCGCACACGAAGCCGTACACGCCCATGGCTTTTGCGCGGTCGGCCGGTTCGGTGAAGAGATTCATGATGAGCGAGAGCGACACGGCAGAGACCACTGCGCCGCCCAGGCCCTGCACCGCGCGCGCCGCCACCAGCAGGCCCTGCGAGGTCGAGACCCCGCAGGCCAGCGATGCCAGCGTGAACAGCACCAGGCCCGCGAGGAACACGCGGCGGTGGCCGTACAGGTCGCCGAGCCTGCCGCCCAGCAGCAGGAAACCGCCGAAGGTCAGCATGTAGGCGTTCACCACCCAGACCAGCGAGGTCTCGGTGAAGCCCAGGTCGGTACGGATCGAGGGCAGCGCCACATTCACGATGGTGGTGTCGAGCACGATCATCAGAACGCCGAGGCACAGCACCATCAATGCGAGCCAGCGCTTTCGGCTGTCGAGTTGGTTGGTCATGGGAAGTGCAGTTCCTGTAGAGCGATGGGAGGAAGGGTCAGACCAGCGGCTTCCCGCCGTTGATCAGCCACGGCGTGCCGAAGCGGTCGGTCACCATGCCGAAGCCTTCGACCCAGAAGGTCTTCTCGAAGGGCATGGAGACCTTGCCGCCGTCGGCAAAGGCGTCGAACACGCGGCGTGCTTCGGCGACGGTATCGAGCGTCAACGCAACGCCGAAGCCCTTCATGCCTTCGTACGGCTGGCCGGGCATGGAGTCGGAGGCCATGAGCATGCCGTCGCCGTAGGCCAGGGAGGCATGCATGATGCGCTTCTTCGCCTCGGGCGGGAACTGCTCGGTGTCGGGTGCTTCGCCGATGGTCATCATCATCTGCATGGTGCCGCCGAGCGTCTTCTCGTAGAAGCGCATGGCCTCTGCTGCATTGCCGTCGAACGTGAGGTAGGCGTGGATGGGGGACATGAGGTTTCCTTGTGGGGTTACTTTTCGGTGGCCGTCTTGAGATTGGCAAGGCCTGCTTCGAAGTCCTTGCCGATCATCTGGTCCATGTTGAAGAAGATGCCCATGAGCTTTGCAACGTAAGGGCTGGGGCCATGCATGGCCCAGGTGACCTGCGTCGCATTGCCCTGAGGCTGGAGTGTGAATTCGGCCGTGTTGTGGCCTTCGAAGGGCTTGATGAAGTCGAGCTTGATCGCGACCTTCGACGAAGGCGTCGACTCCACGATCTCCATGCTCCCGGCGCCCGCCTTGTCGTTGCCCTCCCAGGCGTAGGTTGCGCCCTTGCCGCTCGCCGTGCCGCCGAAGGTGCGCTTCATGGCGGGGTCGAGCTTCTCGTAGGGCGACCATGCGCTCCAGCGGTGGAAGTCGTCGATCAGCGGAAAGATCTTGTCGGCCGGCGCGTCGATGCGCGCAGTGCGTTCCACGCGGAAGGTGTCGGGTCGGGTGGCGGCGAAGATCAGCAGTGCGGCGATCGCGAGCACGATGACGAGGGCGATTTTCTTGAGCATGTCGGGTGCTTTCTCGGGCGATGGATGGAGCGTGCGGGAATCAGGTGGGGTGCGCGACGACCAGCAGCCAGCCCACGCCGAAGCGGTCGGTCAGCATGCCGAAGTTCGAGGTGAAGAACGTCGGGATCAGCGGCTGCATGACCTGGCCGCCTTCGGCGAGTGCGTTGAACCACTTGACGACTTCGGTGTCGGTGCTGGCGGTGAGCGCGAGCATGATGCCCTCGAACTTCGCTTGTCCCGAGCAGCGGCCATCGGAGGCCATCAACTCGGTGTCGCCGATGCGGAACACCGCGTGCATCACCTTGTTTGCATCGGGCGTGCCGCCGGCACAACCGGCTTCGGCGTTCTCTGAAGGGGCTCCTGCAGGCGCTTCGCTGTAGCGCATGAGCTGCACGACCTCGGCGCCTAGCGCCTTCTTGTAGAAGCCGAGCGCTTCGTCGCAGCGGCCTTCGAACGAGAGGTAAGACTGGACTTTCATGGCGATTCCTTTGGATTGGAGAGGTGACTCGGAGGCCCCCGGTGTCATGGGCCGCAAACAATCGGATTACTTTGTGTACACCGTCCACAAAGAATAACAGGGATAATGGACAGTGTCCACATGGAATTGCAATGAAGCTCAACAACGCCCCCGACAGCCTGCCGCCCGCCCGCAGCACTTATCGCCACGGCGACCTGCGCCGGGCGCTGCTGGACGCGGGCATTGAACTGGCGCGCGACGGCGGCCCCGGCGCGGTGGTGCTGCGCGAGGCCACGCGGCGCGCGGGCGTGGTGCCCAACGCGGCGTACCGGCATTTCGGCAGCCGGCAGGAGCTGTTGCTCGCGGTGCGCGAGGCGGCCCTGGCCGCGGCGGCGACCGCGATGGAAAAGGAGCTGGCGGTGCTGCCCTGCGACCAGCCGCCGGCAGACTTCGCACGGGCGCAGGTGCGCGCCGTCGGCACCGCCTATCTGCGCTTCGCGCAGGCCGAGCCGGGTTTGTTCCGCACGGCCTTCGTGATCTCCGATGAGGGCAGCGGCGAACTCGGCCCGGGCAAGGCGGGCGCCGGTGGACTGGACCCGTTCCAGCTGCTGGGCAAGGCCATCGACCGGCTGGTGGATGCCGGCGTGCTCGACCCGGCGCGGCGCCCGAATGCCGAATACCTCGCGTGGAGCGCGGTGCACGGGCTGGCGCTGCTCATCATCGACGGGCCGCTGCGCGAGATGCCGGCCGAGGCTGCCCACAGCCTTGGCCAGCAATTGATCGATATGGTCGAGCGGGGCCTCTGAGCCCCCTTCAAAACGCTAGAAATAGATCTTCTGCAGCAGCCGGATCAGCGTCTCGCGCTCCCGCGCAGTGAGCTTGGCGCTGGCATCGGCTTCGAGCTGGATCACGGTCTGCTCGGCCTCGCGGACCAGCGCCTCGCCAGCCGCCGTGAGATGCAGCCCGACGGCGCGGCCGTCATGCGGGTGGGGGCGGCGTTCGATCAGGCCCCGGCTGTCCAGCGTGGCCACCAGGCTCACGAGGTTCGGCGGCAGGATGTCCAGAGCGTTGCACAGCTGCCGCGACGTGGCGCCCGGGTTGTGCGCCAGCAGCGACAGCACTGAAAAGTCGATCTGCTTGAGCCCGTAGGGCGCCATGCGCTCCGCGAAGAAGGCGCTGACGATCAGCCACGCTCGGCGCGCGTTGTAGCCGACCAGGGTTTCGAGCATGCGTGCGTCGAGCCGGTCCTGCTTGCCTTGCGGCACTACGGCCTGCTCGCCTTTCGCGGGGGCGGATTTCGGGGAGGGTGGCATGGCCCGAGCGTAACCGCGAGTGGATGCATGCGAGCGCTTCGAGTGGCTAGTTGGCGACACCCGGGGGCGTCGCGGCATGGTGGCTCAGGGCCACCGTCTCGCAGGCCCGCTTGACGATGCCCAGGCGCATTTCGAACTCGGGCAGCACCCAGCGGCGAAAGGCGGCCGCCGCCCGGGCCTTGTCAGCGTCCTGCGGCGCCACTGCCTCGATGCGCGCCCAGGCCCACGCCATCATCGCGAGCATCGTCACGCGCAGGTAGTCGTCGGCCACCTCGTAGGGCAACACGGGGTTGGCATGCGCCGCCATCGCGACGGTGGTGCCCAGGTAGCGCAACTGCGCCAGCCGGCGCTGCACGTCGGCATCGGCCTCGCGCGAGGCGTCGAGCGTGTCGCGCAGTTCGAGCAGCACGGCCGACATGCCCACGCCGCCGTCAGGCAACACCTTGCGCACCAGCAGGTCGATGGCCTGGATCTCGTTGGTGCCCTCGTAGATCATGGTCACGCGCGCGTCGCGCACGATCTGCTCGATGCCCCATTCGCGCACGTAGCCGTGGCCGCCGAACACCTGCAGGCATTCGCTCGCCCCGTAAAAAGCCTGGTGCGTGCACGCGGCCTTCAGCACCGGCGTGACGAACGAACACCAGCGCTGCGCTCGCTCGCGTGCCTTCGGGTCGGCGTCATGCGCGGCGACGTCGAGCATCAGCGCACTGCGGTAGGCGAGGGTGCGCGCACCGTCGATCCAGGCGCGCTGCGTATCGAGAATGCGGCGCACGGCCGGGTGTTCGGCGATCAGGTCGGCCAGCTCGCTGCCGCGGCTGGCGGGCACGGGGCCGGGGGCGCGCATCTGGCGGCGCTCGGCGGCGTAGGCGTCGGCCTTCTGCCAGGCGGCGTCGAGCAGGCCGATGCCCTGCAGTGCCACGTGCAGGCGCGCCGAATTCATCATCACGAACATCGCGGCCAGGCCGCGGCCGGGCTCGCCGACCAGCCAGCCGGTGGCATCGTCGAAGCGCATCGTGCAGGTGGGGCTGCCGTGCAGGCCCATCTTTTCTTCTATGCGTTCGCAGTGCACCGCGTTGCGCGTGCCGTCGGGCAGCAGCTTCGGGACCAGCACCAGCGACAGGCCCTTGGGGCCGGCCGGCGCATCGGGCAGGCGACACAGCACGAGATGCACGATGTTCGGCGTCAGGTCGTGTTCGCCGCCGGAAATGAAGATCTTGCCGCCGTTGACCCGCAGGCTGCCGTTGGCCTGCCCCATCTGCGGTGTGGCGCGCGTGCGCACCTGCCCCAGGTCGCTGCCCGCATGGGCTTCGGTGAGGCACATGGTGGCGAGCCACTCGCCGGTCGCGATCTTCGACAGATAGCGCTGCTTCAGCTCCTCGCTGCCGTGGTGCTTGAGGCAGGCATACGCGCCATGCAGCAGGCCGGGCGCCATCGTGAGGCCATGGTTGGCGGCGGCCAGCCATTCGTAGAGCACCGCTTCGAGCACCGCGGGCAGGCCCTGGCCGCCGTCTTCCGTCGCGGCCGACAGCGCAGGCCAGCCGCCGTCAACGAAGGCCTGGTACGCCTCGCGAAAGCCCGGCGGCGAGACCACTTCGCCGTCGACAAAGCGGCAGCCGATCTCGTCGCCGCCACGGTTGATGGGTGCCACCACCTCGCCGACGAAGCGGCCTGCCTCTTCGAGCACTTGCGATTGCAGGGCCTCGTCGACTTCGGCAAAAGGCGCGAGCGTGGCCAGGCAGGCAGGCGCGTCGAGCACGGCATTGAGCAGGAAGCTGACGTCTTCGGGGCGGGGCTGGTAATCCATCGGGGGCTCGGTAACTCGGTATCAAGGCGTCGGGAGCTTGCACGCGAAGCTGCTCGCGCGTTCGGTATCGCCGCCGGTGTAGGTTGCGACTTGCGGGTAGGGGCACAGCGGCCGCGTGCGTTGCGCCGACCAGTTGGCCGGCACCTCGGCGTTGGGCATCGGCGTGCCCGCGCCGCGCGCCGAGGCGGTGACCGATGCGGGCGCCTTGCCCTGCTCGACCCAGTCGACCAGCGCGCTCAGCATGTCGAACTGGTCGGTGGCCGGGCCGCCCGCGCAGTGGTTCATGCCGGGCACCGGGAAGTAGCGTGCGAACGACGAGGCATCGCCGCCATTCGCGGCCTGCACACGGTCGTACCAAGCCTGCGTGTCGTCGGACGAGAACACCGGGTCGCTGGTGCCGTGGTAAACGATCATCCGGCCTCCGCGGTTGCGCAACGCGCCCAGGTTGGCCGCGTCGGGCGGCGTCATGAACGACAGGGCCGATTCGCGGAACACGCCATCGGTGGCCGCGATGCGCGGTGCGTCGCGGTCCATGTCGAAGCCCAGCGCAAAGGGCAGGCCCTGCGGCCGGTCGGCCAGTGGCGGCGTGCTGAAGATGAAGCCAACGGCACCCGCGTCGCGCGTCGGCGGGCTCGCGAACTTCCACTCACGCCAGTTGGCGCCGCTCACGCCTGCGTCGAACGGGAAGCTGCTGTAGATCGGCTGGCCCGCGCTGTTGCGCGCGCCCTTGAACACGTCGGCAAGCGCCTTCTTCTGCGGCGCGCTGAGGCACATGCCGTCACGCGTACCCGCCGCGCAGGTGGGCACCGCCGTCTGGATGTCGAAGCGCGTCTTGCAGGCATTGACGTTCGACACGATGCCGTCGGCAAGGCCGTCGAGAGCGTCGCAGCGCTGCAGCACCTTGTCGGCCACCAGCTTCAGCTCGGCCGGCGTGAACGCGCTCTGCAGGTCGGGCTGGCCGGCGGGTGTCTTCGCGCTGGCCACCGCCGCGTATTGCTGCGCGCCGTAGAGCTGCGCGACTGCCGCCTTCGGCAGGTTGAAGCCGGGGTCGCCCGCGAGGATGCCGTCGTACTGGTCGGCCGAGCGCACGGCAGCCACCATTGCATGCCGCCCGCCGTTGGAGCAGCCACCGAAGTAGGAGCGGTCGGGTCCGCGGCCATAGGCCTTGGCGATCAGGTTCTTGGCCATCGGCGTGAGCTGCGAAACGGCGTTGTAGCCATAGTCGAGCCGCGCCTGCGGGTCGAGCCCGAAGCGCGGGCCCATCGAACCCGCATGGCCGGCGTCGGAACTGATGACGGCAAAGCCCATCTGCAGCGCGCTGCTGCGCGGGCCGCCACCGCCGATGCCGCCGAGCGCCGGCACCACGACGCCGTCGAGCCCGCCGTTGGCCTGGTAGAAGAAGCGGCCGTTCCACGCAACGGGCAGCCGCATCTCGAAGCCGATGGCATAGCGCTGGTTGTCGACGGGGCTCGTGCGCTCGTTCATGCGACCCTGCACGAGGCAGTGCGCGGGCGCGCTCATGGCCACGCCGCCGACCGTGACGGTGCCGGCCGGTACGTCAGTGACCGAGGTGTAGACCGTGCCCGGCAGCGCGGCGCGGGCGGCAAGGTCGGTGCAGGCCTGGAGCGTGCCGGGCCGCGCGGCGGCCAGCGGCGCATGCGGTGCCGTATTCGGTGCCGCGGGCCGGCCCGCGCAGGCCGCGAGCAACGCGGCAACGCCGAGCGCGGTTGCGCACAGGCCGAGGTGGACGTGGCTCTGTCGGGTCATCAAGTTGTCTCCTTGCCGCGCATGCCGCGGCTTTCTTTTCTTCTCGTCAGGCGGCTTTTCTTGCCGCGCCCAGGTAGGTGTCGATCACGCGCGAATCGACCGCGAGTTCTTGCGCCTTGCCTTCCAGGCTCACGCTGCCCATCTCGAGCACGTAGCCGTGGTCTGCCACTTCGAGCGCGGCGCGCGCGTTCTGCTCCACCAGCAGGATCGTCACGCCCGTGGCGCGCAGCGCATCGACCGTGCGGAAGATCTCCTGCACCACCAGCGGCGCCAGGCCCAGGCTGGGTTCGTCGAGCATCAACAGCGTGGGGCGCGACATCAGCGCGCGGCCCACTGCCAGCATCTGCCGCTCGCCGCCCGACAGCGTGCCGGCCAGCTGAGCGCGGCGCTCCTTCAGGCGCGGGAACAGCGCGTACACCTCGTCGATGCGGTCGCGCCACTGCCTGTTGCGCAGTCGCACCTGGCGGAATGCGCCGAGCACGAGGTTGTCTTCCACCGGCATGGTGCCGAACAGCTCGCGCTTCTCGGGCACCAGCGCGATGCCGAGCATCACGCGCTCCTCGAGCGACAGCGCGGAGATAGGCTGGCCCTTGAACTCGATGACGCCCTTGGCGGGCAGCACGCCCATCAGCGCATTGAGCAGGGTGGACTTGCCGGCGCCGTTCGGGCCGATCACAGTGACGACGCTGCCCTGGTCGGCCTGCAGGTCAATGCCGTGCAGCACTTCGGCGCGGCCGTAACCGGCGTGCAGGTCGCGGATGCGGAGCAAGGGGGTTGTCATTTCAGTGCTCCGTGCCCAGGTACGCGGCGCGCACCTTGTCGCTGTTCTGCACCTCGGCGGGCGTGCCCTCCATCAGGTGCGTGCCGAATTCCATCACCACGATGTGGTCGCAGATGTCCATCACCAGTCCCATGTCGTGCTCGACCAGCAGGATGCTCATGCCTTCGCCGCGCAGTTGCCGCAGCACCTTGCCCAGCGCTTCCTTTTCCTTGTGGCGCAGGCCGGCCGCGGGCTCGTCGAGCAGCAGCAGGGCCGGGTCGGCGCACAGCGCGCGTGCAATCTCAAGCAGGCGCTGCTGGCCCATCGCGAGGTTGCCAGCGAGTTCGTGCAGCAAGGCGCCCATGCCCACGCGCTGCAGCTGGCGCTCGGCCTCGCGGAACAGCGCGCGCTCTTCGGCGCGGTCGATGCGCAGCATGGCTGCAATGGCGCCCTTGCGCCCGCGCAGGTGCGCGCCCAGCGCCACGTTCTCCAGCACCGTCATGTCTGCCACCATCTTCACGTGCTGGAAGGTGCGAGACACGCCGCGCTGCGCGATCTGCCGTGCACCGAGCCCGCCAATGCCTTCGCCACGGAAGCGCACGGCGCCGCCCGACAGGCCGAGCACGCCGGTCACCAGGTTGAAGGTGGTCGACTTGCCCGCGCCGTTCGGCCCGATCAGGCCGACGATCTGGCCGGCGCGCGTCTGGAAGCTGATGTCGTTCACGGCCACCAGCCCGCCGAAGGTCTTGCGGATGGCCTGCACGTCGAGCACGACTTCGCCGGCTGCCGGCTTGGCGCGCGCGGGCAGGTCTTTCGCGCCTTGCCAGTCGACGCTGCGGCGCGGACGCGGCAGCCGCCGGTCGACGAATGCCCAGAGCCCTTCGGGCAGGTACTTGAGCACCAGCACGATCATGATGCCGAACACGATCAGCTCGTAGCTGCCGGCCGTGCCGATCAGCTTGGGCAGCAGCACCTGCAGCTGGTCTTCGAGCAGCTTGACCACGCCCGAGCCCGCGATGGCGCCCCACACATGGGCCGCGCCGCCGAGCACCGCCATGAAGAGGTACTCGATGCCCATCTTCAGGCCGAAGGGCGAGGGGTTCACCGTGCGCTGGAAGTGAGCGAACAGCCAGCCCGAGATCGACGCGAGCATGGCCGCCAGCACGAAAATGCCGATTTTGAAGCGCAGCGTGTTCACGCCCATGGCCTCGGCCATCTGCGAGCCGCCCGCCAGCGAGCGGATGGCGCGGCCGCTGCGCGAGTCGAGCAGGCGGATCACCGCGGATGCGGCAAGCAGCGCGAAGATCCACACCACCGCATAGAACATGCGCTGCTGCCCGACCTCGAAGCCGAATACGGTGAGGCCCTTCACGCCCAGGATGCCGTCGTACTTGCCGAGTGCATCGAGGTTGCCCATGAGGTAGTACAGCGACAGCGCCCAAGCGATGGTGGCCAGCGGCAGGTAGTGGCCCGACATGCGTAGCGTGATCGCGCCGATGATCGCGGCGCTGGCTCCGGTAAGCGCCAGCCCGATGAAGAGCGTGACCCATGGCGAGAGACCGGTGTTCACCGTGAGGTAGGCGGTGGTGTACGCACCGATGCCCACGAAGGCCGCCTGCCCGAAGGAGGTGAGGCCGCCCACGCCGGTGAGCAATACCAGGCCGAGCACGGGCAGCGTGTAGATGCCGATGTAGTTGAGCTGGATGATCCAGAAGTCGGGCAGCGGCAACAGCGGCAGCGCGATCAGCACCAGGATCAGCGCGAGCGGGCCCCAGGTGCGCAGCGCGCTCTTGTCGGGTGCCGGTGCCGAAGAGGAAGGGTTCAGGAGCGCTTCCATCTCAATGCTCCTCGTCCGAATGGCCGCTGGTCAGCGAGCGCCACAGCAATACAGGCAGGATGATGGTGAACACGATCACTTCCTTGAACGAGCTGGCCCAGAACGAGCCGAACGCCTCGATGACGCCCACTGCCAACGCACCGAGCAGCGCACCCGGGTAGCTGGCGAGACCGCCGATCACACCAGCCACGAAGCCCTTCAGGCCGATGAGAAAACCCGAGTCGTAGAACACCGTGGTGGTCGGCCCGATCAGCAGGCCCGAGAGGGCACCGATCAGCGCCGCCATCGCGAAGGTGAGCTGCCCGGCCGCCTGCGTCGAGATGCCCATCAGCCGCGCGCCCAGTCGGTTCACCGCCGTGGCCCGCAGCGCCTTGCCGTACAGGCTGCGCTCGAAGAACAGCCACAGCAGCACGATCAGCGCGGCCGATACGCCGAAGATGATCAGCGCCTGCCCGCTCACGTTGAGCGGCCCGAGCGCCATGCGCTCGTCCCAGAACGGTGGGTTGCGAAAGCCTTCCGCGCCGAAGAACAGCAGGCCCAGCCCGGTCATCGCAAAGTGCACGCCCACCGAGACGATCAGCAGCACCAGCGAACTCGCGCCAGCCAGCGACTGATACGCCACGCGGTACACCAGCGGCCCGAAGGCCGTGACGATGAACACCGTGAGCAGGGCCTGCACGCCGATCGGCAGGTTGCGCGGGCCGGCCCAGGCCGACACCGCGCAAATGATGGCGGGGAGGGCGAATGTGCGCAGCGCCGCCTTCAGCCCGCTCGCCGCGCTGCCGCTGTGGCGCCAGGTGGTGGCCAGGTCCATCAGCGCGGCAACGCCGGCCAATATGAGCAGCAGCCACACCGTGCCCGGCGTCTTGCCGGTCTGGAAGATCGCCAGCGTCAGCGCGCCGTACGCCACGAATTCGCCCTGCGGGATGAAGATGACGCGGGTCACCGTGAAGACGAGCACGATGCCCATGCCCAGCAGGGCATAGATCGCGCCATTGGTGAGTCCGTCCAGCGTCAGGATGCTGGCGATTGAAAGATCCATGGCGTGAGGTCGTGGCGAAGGATTACTGTTCGACCTTGAAGGCGCCGTTCACCACCTTGAGCATCACGCCGGTCTCGGTCGTGTAGCCCCAGTGGTCCTGTGCCGTCCAGTTGAGCACGCCGTGCGCGAGCACCGTGCGGCCCATGCTTTCGAGCGCGTCGCGCAGCGCGGCGCGGAACTCCGGCGTGCCGGGCTTGGCCTTCTTGAGCGCGACCGGCACGGCCTTTTCGAGCACAGTGAGCGCATCGGCCGAATGGCCGGCGAACTGGTTGCGCGAGCCGGGGCCGTAGACCTTTTCGTAGCCCT
Source organism: Variovorax sp. R-27 (assembly GCF_049913215.1). Classification (NCBI taxonomy): domain Bacteria; kingdom Pseudomonadati; phylum Pseudomonadota; class Betaproteobacteria; order Burkholderiales; family Comamonadaceae; genus Variovorax; species Variovorax sp. R-27. The sequence continues at coordinate 5,834,562 of NZ_CP183984.1, read as the reverse complement.
GAACGAAAGCGACCGCGGCGGCCTTCGACGGGTGGCTGTCGGGCAGTTGCTCCGCCACGGTGGCGGGGCCCGACACCACGAAGGTGCCCTCGGCGTCCTTGCCGGCGGTGCGCATCAGGTCTTGCGTGGCGGCGGCGTGCGTCTGGTAGACCTTGCCCTTGTAGCCGCGCTCCATCACTGCCTTTTGCGGCATGCCGGCGCCGCTGCCCGAGGCCACGATCAGGATCGCATCGGGGTTGGCGGACGTGAGCTTCAGCACCTGGCCGGTCACGCTGGTGTCGGCGCGCGCGAAGCGCTCGGTGGCGACGATCTTGATACCGTTCTTGGCGGCCTCGGCGGTCAGCGCCTTCAGCCACAGCTCGCCGTAGGCGTCGGTGTAGCCGAGGAAGCCGACCGTCTTCACGTTCTGCTTCTTCATGTGCGCGACCACCGCGAAGGCCATCACGTCATTCGACTGCGGAAGGCGGAAGAACCACTTGTCCTTGCCCGGCGGCAGGCCGGCGGGCGCGGTGGAGATCTGCGGCGTGCCCGCTTCGGCCGTCACGTCGGCCATCGGGATGGCGACCGGCGTGGCGCTGGAGCCGACGATGACGTCGGCCTTGTCTTCGGTGACGAGGCGCTGCGCGTCCTTCACGCCGGTGGTCGGGTCGGTGGCATCGTCGAGCACGACGACCTTCAGCGTTTCGCCCGCGATGGTCTTGGGCCAGATCATGATGCCGTTCTTCACCGGAATACCCAGGCCCGAGGCGGGGCCCGTGAGCGGCTGCACCACGCCGATGGTGATGTCGGCATGGGCCATGCCGACCATGCCGGTGGCCATGAGCGCCAGCACGGCGGCGAGGGTGGTCTTCTTGAAGGTCATCGATGTCTCCTGATACGTTGTGAGGCGGGAACTTGGGAACGCGAAAAGGTGCGGCTCAGCGCGGCGCCATGCGCAGTGCGCCGTCGAGGCGGATCACCTCGCCGTTGAGGTGCCCGTTGGTGACGATGTGGCAGGCCAGCTCGGCGAATTCCGAGGGCTTGCCCAGGCGCGGGGGGAAGGGAATGGATGCTGCCAGCGAGTGCTGCACCGCCTCGGGCAGCTCCAGCAGCAGCGGCGTGGCGAACAGGCCAGGCGCCACGGTGCACACGCGAATGGCGTGCTGCGCAAGGTCGCGCGCCATCGGCAGCGTCATGCCGACCAGGCCGCCCTTGGAGGCGCTGTAGGCCTGCTGGCCCACCTGGCCGTCGAAGGCGGCGACCGAGGCGGTGAAGAGCATCACGCCCTTTTCGCCGTTGTCGAGCGCATCGAGCTTCGCGCAGCGCGCGGCGAAAAGGCGCGCCATGTTGTAGCCGCCGATCAGGTTGATGTTGACCACGCGCACGAAGTCTTCGAGCGGCGCGGGGTTGCCGTCCTTGCCGACGATGCGCTTGGCGCTGCCGATGCCGGCCACGTTCATCAGGATGCGCGCGGTGCCGTGCGCGGCCTCGGCCTTGTCGAGCGCGGCGTTCACGCTGTCGGTGTCGGTGATGTCGCAGACGCAGGCGACGCCGCCGATCTCCGCTGCGACTTTCTCTGCCAGCGCGGCATTGCGGTCGAGCACGGCGACCTTGGCGCCCAGGCGTGCGAGTTCGCGCGCGGTGGCTTCGCCGAGGCCCGATGCGCCGCCGGTGACGAGGGCGGCTTGTCCTTCGATCTTCATTCTTGTGTCTCCTGGATGGGGTTAGCGGGGCTTGACGGTGAAGGGCAGGGTGCCGTCGTGCATTGCATCGGCCAGCGCGGCGCGGTGCTTGAGCACGGAGCGCTGGTTGATGGAGCCCTTGTCGGTCACTTCGCCTTTGTCGATGGACGGCGGCTCGGCCATCAGGTGCAGTCGCGCGATGCGGTTGGCACTGCCGGTGGCGCTCGCAGCCAGCGTGTCGGCGACCTGCTGGAAGTGCGCCTGCACCGGTGCGCTCTCGAGCACCTGCTGCATGGTGGCGTCGGGGGCCAGGCCGGCGAGCTGCCGCACCTTCTGCGTAGGGAAGATCAGCGCGCCGACTTCCTTCAGGTTGATGCCGGTCAGCACCGCGTCCTGCACGTATGGCGCGCCGGCCGCGATGATCTTCGCGCGCATGGGGCCCACGCTCACGAAGGTGCCGGTGGCGAGCTTGAAGTCTTCGGCGATGCGGCCGTCGAAGCGCAGGCCGCGGTGGATGTTGCCGTCGTCTATCCACTTCACGGCGTCGCCGGTGGAGAAGAAGCCTTCGTCGTCGAAAGCCTCGGCCGTGGCATCGGGCGCGCGCCAGTAGCCGGGCGTGATGTTGGGGCCGCGGTAGCGCACCTCGGTCTTGCCGTCGACGTCGATCAGCTTGAGCTCGATGCCGGGTGCGGGCAGGCCCACGTCGCCCGACTTCACGTCGGGGCCGGTCACGTAGAGCGCGAAGGGGCCCGACTCGGTCATACCGAGGCCGGTGCCCATGACGATGCGCTCGCCGACTTCCGACTCCTGCGTCTTGTGCAGGCTGTCCCACACGGGCTGCGACAGCGCGGCGCCCGAGTAGAAGAACATCTTCACGCGCGACAGCAGGTTGCGGCGCAGCACCGCGTCGGTTTCCATGGCGTGCGCGATGGCCTCGAAGCCGGTGGGCACGTTGAAGTAGATGGTGGGCGCGATCTCGCGCAGGTTGCGCAGCGTCTCGGCCATGCCGCCGGGCGTGGGCTTGCCGTCGTCGACGTAGAGCGTGCCGCCGTTGTCCAGCACGATGCCCACGTTGTGGTTGCCGCCGAAGGTGTGGTTCCAGGGTAGCCAGTCGACGAGCACCGGCGGCTCTTCGCCCAGCGCTGGAATCGACTGGCGCAGTTGCTGCTGGTTGGCGCACCACATGCGGTGCGTGTTGATCACGGCCTTGGGCATCTTGGTGGAGCCCGAGGTGAAGAGGAACTTGGTGATGGTGTCGGGGCCGGTCGACTGCATGACCGCGTCGATGGCCGGCGTGGCGAGTGTCGAGGCCAGTGCGTCGAGCGAGGTGGTGGCGCGGCCTTCGAGCTGGCCTTCTGCAATGACGACTTCGGTTTCGGCGGGAACGACGGCTGCGATGGCGCGGCCGTAGCGCGCGGCATCGGTGGCGAACACGAGGCCCGGCGTCAGCGTGTCGAACACGTGGCGCAGCTTCTCGAAGTCCTGGCTCACGAGCGAGTAGGGCGGCGACACGGGGCAGTAGGGCACGCCGGCGTAGAGGCAACCGAGTGCGAGCAGCGCGTGATCGATGCCGTTCTCGCTGAGGATGGCCACAGGGCGCTCGGCATTCAGGCCGCGGTTCAACAGGGCTTGTCCGATACCGCGGGCCTTCTGCAGCGCCTCCGCGTAGCTCACGCGGATCCAGTCGCCGGTGCTGCCGTCGGCCAGCCGTTCGCGGCGGGCGATGAAGGTGCGATCGGGTGTGGTCTCGGCCCAGTGCGCGAGGCGGTCGGTCATGCGCTCGCGGTAGGTTTCGAGCTGCGTCTCGGCGGTCAGGTACTGCGTGCCCGGTGCGCCGTCGCGCAGCACGGCGCGCGTCACGCCGAAGGCCAGGGGGCGGTATCGGATGGCGGTCATGTCTTGCTCACCTTCGCGCCCCGGCCTTCGAGGAAGTCGCGCACGCGTTCCTTGGCTTCGGGGGCGGCCTGTGCGATGCCGGCCATCAGCGCTTCGGTGAAGAAGCCGTGGTCGGCCGACTGTTCTGCAATGCGCGGCAGTGCGTGCATCAGCGCGTAGTTGGTCAGCGGCGCGTTGGTGGCGATGCGCTTGGCGAGTTCGAAGGCCTTGTCGAAGGCCGTGCCTTCGTCGACCAGGTACTGCGCGAAGTTGGCGCGCTCGCCGTCCTCGGCGTTGTAGACGCGGCCGGTCATCATCATGTCGGTCATGCGAGCCACGCCGATCAGCTTGGGAATGCGCACCGAGCCGCCGCCGCCCACGAAGATGCCGCGCGAGCCTTCGGGCAATGCGTAGAAGGTGCTGCGATCGGCCACGCGGATGTGGCAGGCGCTGGCCAGTTCGAGCCCGCCGCCGACCACCGCGCCGTGCAGCGCCGCTACTACCGGCACCGGGCCATGCTGGATGAGATCGAGCGCCGCGTGCCACATGCGCGAGTGCTGCAGGCCCTGGCCGGCGTCGCGCTCTTTCAGCTCGCTCAGGTCGAGGCCGGCGCAGAAATGCGGGCCTTCGCCGTCGATCACCGCGGCGCGCACCGTGGAAGGCAGTTTCTCGAAGGTGTCGCGCAGCGCGAGGATCAGGCCGTCGGACAACGCGTTGCGCTTAGTGCCGCGCGTCAGGCGAACGATGGCGACTTCGTCGCGGAGCTCGATGTGAAGGTCTGGATTGGTCATGATGGTGTTCGGGGTTGCGTTGGATTATGGTTATGAGAAATAATCAATTCAAGGCATTTGGACCTGCCCGATGCTAGGGACTTACCCGTACTGGAGACAAACACATGGACCACCAGAACCTGATTGCGATCGACATCCACACCCACGCCGAGGTGAGCTGCTGGAACCCTTTCGACAACTACGGCGAGGAATACGACCGCGCCGCCGACAAGTACTTCGGCTCCAGCGGCCGGCCCACCATTGCGGAGAGCGTGGCGTACTACCGTGAAAGAAAGATCGGCCTGGTGATGTTCATGGTCGACGCCGAATCGAACATGGGCCGTCGCCGCATCCCGAACGAGGAAATCGCCGAGGCCGCGCAGAAGAACAGCGACATCATGATCGCCTTCGGCAGCATCGATCCGCACAAGGGAAAGATGGGCGCACGCGAGGCGCGCCGGCTCATCGAGGAGCACGGCGTGAAGGGCTTCAAGTTTCACCCGACGGTTCAGGGCTACCACCCCTACGACAAGATGGCCTGGCCCATCTACGAAGTGATTGCCGAGTACGGCCTGCCGGCTATCTTCCACACCGGCCACAGCGGCATCGGCTCTGGCATGCGCTGCGGCGGCGGGCTGCGGCTCGAATACAGCAACCCGATGCACCTGGACGACGTGGCCATCGACTTCCCCGACATGCAGATCGTGATGGCGCACCCCAGCTTCCCCTGGCAGGACGAGGCGCTGAGCGTGGCCACGCACAAGCCGAACGTGTGGATCGACCTGTCGGGCTGGAGTCCCAAGTACTTTCCGAAGCAGCTGGTGCAGTACGCCAACACGCTGCTGAAAGATCGCATCCTGTTCGGCAGCGACTACCCGCTGATCACGCCCGACCGCTGGATGCGCGACTTCGAGGCGGCGGGGTTCAAGCCCGAGGTGATGCCGGGCATCCTGAAGGGCAATGCGGTCAGGCTGCTGAAGCTGGCGGCCTGACCGGCGGCGCGGGCGCTACGCGTCCGCTTCTTCCTTCGGCGCGGTTTCCTCGCCGTCCAGCCGGTCCCAGTCGCGCCCCGAGCGGCGCTGCCGCTCCTCGCGCTCGCGCGCCATCTGCTCCTCGAACTGCTGTCGGCCAGCCTTGTTGGCGGCGATCAGCTTGGCGCGGTCTTTGTAGTGCGGATAGATCTCGTCGCTGAGCTTGATGTTCCGGCGGCGAAAGCGCATGGTCGATTCGCGCGCTTCATGCGCCGGCCAGCCCAGCGCTTCGAGCGTCGCACGGGCGCTGCGCAGCGACGATTCGAACACCTCGCGCTCGACCTCCGTCACGCCGCGGTCGCGCAGCTGGAACAGGTGCGTCACGTTGCGTGCCCGCGCGATGATGCGGGCCTGCGGAAAGTTCTCCTTCACGAGATCGACGATTTCGAGCGACTGCTCGATGTCGTCCACCGCCACCACGATGGCTTTTGCCGTGCCGGCTCCCGCGGTGCGCAGCAGGTCGAGCCGGGTGGCGTCGCCGTAGAACACGCGAAAGCCGAACTGGCGCAGGCCTTCGACGGTGTCGGCGTCGTGGTCGAGCACCGTCACGCGCAGGCCCTGCGACATCAGCATGCGCCCGACGATCTGGCCGTAGCGGCCGAAGCCGCAGATCAGCACCTTGGCGTCCTGCTGCTCCGAAATTTCTTCGAGCTGCGGGCCCTGGTTGCGGCTGTAGCGCGGCAGCACGAACTTGTCGAGCAGCACCAGCAGCAGCGGCGACAGCAGCATCGACAGCGCCACTGCGCCGATCAGCAGCGATGTGATCTCGGGTGGCAGCACATCGGGCCCCGCGGCCTGGAACACCACAAATGCGAACTCGCCGCCCTGCGCGAGCAGCAGCGTGAACACGGGCCGCTCCTGGTAGGCGATGCCCATCGCCTTGGCGAGCGAATAGATCACCACCAGCTTGATGACCATGAAGCCGACCACCAGCATCGCCATGACCCACGGGCTCGCGATCAGCACGCCGAAGTTGATCGACATGCCCACGGCAATGAAGAACAGGCCCAGCAGCAGGCCCTTGAAGGGCTCGATGTCGGTTTCGAGCTCGCGCCGGTATTCGCTTTCTGCCAGCAGCACGCCGGCGAGAAAGGCGCCGAGCGCCATCGACAGGCCCACCAGCTGCATCAGCGCCGCGATGGCCACCACCAGCAAGAGGGCGGCGGCGGTGAAGATCTCGGGTGTGTCGCTGCGCGCGATCCAGCGCAGGATGGGGCGCAGCAGCAGCCGGCCGCCGAGGATGATGCCGCCGATCACGCCGAGGATCTTCGCGGCTTCCAGCGCCCGCTCCAGCCCGGTGATCGACTGTTCGGCCGCGGTGGCGCCGGCAAGCAGCGGCAGCAGCGCGAGGATGGGGATGGCCGCCACGTCCTGGAACAGCAGGATCGAGAAGCCGGCCTGCCCGCTGGGCGTTTTCAGCAGGTTGCGCTCGCCGAACACCTGCAGCGCGATGGCGGTGGACGACAGCGCCAGGCCCAGCGCGGCCACCAGTGCCACGCGCCATTCGGCGCCCACGGCCCAGCCCACCGCGAACAGCACCACGGCGCAGCTCAGCACCTGCGCTGCGCCCCAGCCGAAGATGGGACGGCGCAGGCTCCACAGGCGCTTGGGTTCGAGTTCGAGGCCCACGAGAAACAGCATCAGCACCACGCCGAACTCGGCGAAATGCAGCACGTCTTCGACGCTGGACACGAGCCCCAGCCCCCAGGGACCGATGGCGATGCCGGCCACGAGGTAGCCGATGATCGAGCCGAGGCCCAGGGCCTTCGAAAGCGGCACCACCAGCACGGCGGCGCCAAGATAGATAAGGCTGCTGGTCAGCCAGGCGGGTGCGTGTTCCATGCTCAGGCCGCCTTCTTGCCGTGGTTGTCTGCGGAGGCGTTCGCAAGGCCGTGGGTCACGGCGGCATGGAAGGCGCTGGCCGCCGCCTTGTCGAGCTCATCGACCTCGGCCGGCCGGTCGCTCTCGGGCACGGGGCAGGCCACGCAGGCGTCGATCTCCTCGATCTCGGGCCAGTCGGGGTAGCTGCCCAGGCGCTGGGCGAAGGTTTCGACATGCGACTTCACATCCGCCTCGCTGGCGCTGCGCGCGCCGTAGAAGATCAGCGGCGGCAGAAAGCGCATGCCGCACAGCGCAGCGGTCTGCTCGTAGGGCGGCAGGAAGGCGTCGAAAAAGTAGCGGTGGTAGTTCTGCGGGTGGTAGCTCGCTTCGGGGCTGCCCGTGGTGGCGACCAGCCACAAGTCCTTGCCCTGCAGGGCCGTGCCGCCGGGACCATAGGCCCAGCCGTAGCTGAGCACGTCGTCGACCCAGAGCTTCTGCAGCGCAGGCATCGAGTACCACTGGATCGGGTGCACCAGCACCACGAGGCTGGCCTGGGCGAGCCGGGCCTGCTCGGCCTCGACGTCGATGGCGAAGTCGGGGTAGCTGCCGTAGAGGTCGTTCACGTCGACGCCGGGCACGGCGCGCGCGGCGGCGAGCATGCGGCGGTTGACTCGGGAGTCGCGCCAGTGCGGGTGCGCCGCCAGCACGTAGATGCCGCTGGAATTGCCGCCGGAGCTGTCGGCGGGATTTCCCATGGATGTTGTTGTCGTCATCCCGCGAACATATCTCAGTCGGGGCCGGTGCGTCGGGCAAAAACGCGCCAGCGACTACCATTCCAGCTGTCCCAGTTCTGGAGGAGAGCTTTATGCCGGTGGTTCTGGTCGCCAATCCCAAGGGTGGGGTCGGCAAGTCGACGATCGCGACGAATGTTGCGGGCTATTTCGCAAGCCGTGGTCATGCCGTGATGCTGGGCGACGTGGATCGCCAGCAGTCTTCGCGGCTCTGGCTGGGCCTGCGCCCGCCGCTGGCCCGGCCCATCGCCACCTGGGAGGCCACGGGCGAGAGCACGGTGGTGCGGCCGCCGCGCGGCACCACGCACGCGGTGCTCGACACGCCGGCCGGCCTGCACGGCTGGCGCTTCAAGGAGGTGCTGGCACTGGCCGACCGCGTGATCGTGCCGCTGCAGCCGAGCATCTTCGACATCTACGCGACACGCGATTTCCTCGACCGGCTGCAGGAGAACCGCCGCGCCGAGAAAACGAAGATCGGCCTCGTCGGCATGCGCGTGAACGCCCGCACGCTGGCGGCCGACCGGCTCCACGAGTTCATCGCCGGGCTCGGCGTGCCGGTGATCGGCGAGCTGCGCGACACGCAGAACTACGTGCAGCTCGCGGCGCGCGGGCTCACGCTGTTCGACATCGCTCCCGGCCGTGTGCAGCGCGACCTGGAGCAGTGGCAGCCGATCTGCGAATGGCTCGACGCCTGAGCCGCCAGCCTGCTCCCGGTTTTCCCTGAGCCCGGTTGTCGCCCGCCCGACAGCCGTGCGGGCGCCCCAGACGCCAGAATGCCTCGCATGACAAAAAAGACATTCCAGACCCTTCAGGATCTCGCCGCCTGCGTCGGCCAGGAAGTCGCCGTGAGCGACTGGATCACCATCACGCAGGAGCAGGTCAACCAGTTCGCCGAGGCGACGGGCGACCACCAGTGGATCCATGTCGATATCGAACGGGCCAAGGCCGGCCCCTTCGGCGGGCCGATTGCCCACGGTTTCCTGACGTTGTCGCTGCTGCCGCGCTTCTACGAAACGGCACTCGACGTGGTCGAGTCGCGCATGGGCGTGAACTACGGCTTGAACAAGGTGCGCTTCATGTCGCCGGTGCCGGTGGGCAAGCGCCTGCGGGCTCGCATGAAGCTGCTGACCTCAGAGGCGATTGCCAACGATGGCTTCCAGATGACTTGGGAAACCACCATCGAACTCGAAGGCGCCGCCAAGCCGGCTTGCGTAGCCGAGTCGGTGGTGCGCCGCTACCGCTGAGGAAGCGGCGGCCCTCCCTCTTTCTTCTTACATCCGGCGGTCGGTCACTTCGCCGTAGGCCGCGGCGCCCTGGCGGGTGATGCTCCGCGCGTTGGCGCGCACCGCGTTGCGGTCGACGTTGCCGCTCCTGGCCTGCTGCACGCCGGTGCCGCCGTTGCTGATCTGCAGCGGCTGGCGCGCTTCGGCCTGCACTTGCGCGCGCGACAGCGTCGACTGGAAAGGCGCGGGCGGCAGCGGGTTCTGTTCACCCTGGAAGGCCTGGGCGCCGCTGGCGAGGGCGAGCGTGGCGAAGGCGGAAAAGGCAATCGACTTGATGGCATTCATGGCAAGACTCCTTGGGGCAAGGCGGTGGATGGACCAGATGCCGGGTCGCTTCGCGGCCGGCATGTCTTCCATACGGCGCGTCTTGCCGATCGGATGTGCCCCTGATGTTCGAAGGGGCGACCGCTTCAGCCGAAGCCGTTCTGCCGCCAGGCCTCGAACACCGTCACGGCCACCGCATTCGAGAGGTTCAGGCTGCGCTGTCCTTCGCGCATCGGCAGCCGCAAGCGCTGCGGCTCGGCGAAGCTGTCGCGCACGGCGGGCGGCAGGCCGCTGGTCTCCGAGCCGAACACCAGCCAGTCGCCGGGCTGGAAGCGCACGTCGTGCACGGCCCGCGTGCCGCGCGTGGTGAGGGCGAACATGCGATCGGCGGCAGGCCGCTCGGCGGCGAGCAGGGCCTGCCAGTCGGCATGGCGCTTGACCTCGGCGTACTCGTGATAGTCGAGCCCGGCGCGGCGCAGCAGGCGGTCGTCCATCGAAAAGCCCAGCGGCTCGACCAGGTGCAGCGTGCAGCCGGTGTTGGCTGCGAGCCGGATCACGTTGCCGGTGTTCGGCGGGATTTCGGGGTGGACCAGGACGATATGGAACATGCGCCCATTGTCGGCGCGCCGCATCGAAGGCTCAGCGCGGCGGATCGGTCCGGGCCAGCACGACGGCGGTGATGTGGGCCGCACCAGCCAGCCGCAGCATCTCGGCGGCCGTGAACAGCGAGGCGCCGCTGGTCATCACGTCGTCGACCAGCACGAGGCGCCGGCCGCGCAGCTTTTCGGCGCGCAGCGGCTCCACCGCGAAGGCGCCGCGCAGGTTGCGTAATCGGTCGGCGCGCGAAAGGCCGCTCTGGGCGGGCGTCTCGCGGGTGCGCAGGAGCAGGGTGGCGTCAGTCTTGGAAGGTGCCAGCCGCCGTGCCAGTTCGTGCGCCTGGTTGAAGCCGCGTTCGCGTAGCCGGCCGGGCGCCAGCGGCATCGGCAGCACGGCGTCGCAGGCCTCCAGAGCCGGCTCTACCCAGGGCGCGCTGCGCAGCAGCGTGGCGAACGGCCCGGCCCAGCCTGCCTCGCCACGGAACTTGAAGGCTGCGATGGCGTCCGGCCACGGCCACGCGTAGGTGCAGGCCGCGAGGCAGGCGTCCAGCGGCGGCGGGTGCTTCACGCAATCGCCGCAGCGGCTCACGCCCTCAGGCACGGGCAGGGCGCAGCTGCCGCATCGCGCTGTGGGCGGTGCGAAGCGGGCCACGCAGGCATCGCACACCGGGCGCGAAGGCCAGGCGCGGCAGACCGCGCACTGGCTGGGCAGCCGCGCAAGCAGCGAAGTGAAGGCCCCGAGAGGCCTGAAAGGCAGGAAAGGCCACAGGGCCCGATGGCTGAGCATTGCCTCAATATACTCACGGCCCCATGGCCACCGACCCCTCACGACGACCGCCGACCATCGATGCCACGGCGGCGGCCCGCTGGCGCCGGCTTGCGCCTGCCGACGGCTCCCCCTGGCTGCACGAGGAAATCGGCCGCCGCATGGAAGACCGGCTGCAATGGATCAAGGCCCAGCCCCGCACCTGGGCCGACTGGGCGCCGCTGCGCAGCGGCCTCGAGGCGCACGAGCTCGTCGCCCGCCGCTACAAGGACGCCGCTTCTTTCGTGATCGAACCCGAGCCCGGGCTGGCCGCCGCAACCGGCCAGGCGCTGAGCGCGCCGTGGTGGAGCGCGCGCCGCTGGCAGGCTGGCAAGGCGCGCTTCGACGCACCGCCCGAAGACGGCGTCGACCTGCTCTGGGCCAACATGTCGCTGCACATGGCGGCCGATCCCGAAGCGCTCATTTCGCACTGGCACAAGCTGGTGGCGACAGACGGCTTTCTCATGTTCTCCTGCCTCGGGCCCGATACGGTGCGAGAGCTGCGCGCACTGCATGCCCGCCTCGGCTGGCCGGCCGCGGGTCATGAGTTCACCGACATGCACGACTGGGGTGACATGCTGGTGCACGCCGGCTTTGCCGAACCCGTGATGGACATGGAGCGCATCGTGCTGACCTGGGCCACGCCCGAGGCGGCGCTGGCCGAGCTGCGCACGCTGGGCCGCAACCTGCACCCGGCGCGCTTTGCGGCGCTGCGCGGCAAGGCCTGGCACCAGTCGCTGAAGAAGGCGCTACCCGAGCTCGCGCCGGCCGAAGAAGGCGGCGGGCGCATCGCGCTGACCTTCGAGGTTATCTACGGCCACGCGTTCAAGCCGGCGCCGCGCGTGTCGTTGTCGGCTGAAAGCGCGGTGTCGCTGCGCGAGATGCGCTCGATGCTGCAACGGGGTCGTCCAGGCGCTTGATCGCCCGTTCGATCGCCTGTTGATTGCGCGGCAAAAACGCCTGGCGCACGAGCCGTTTTTTGCCTACTAGTAGTGACCCGTAGGCGTCCCATAGGGCACTCGGGCGCAGATATCTACCCGCTACAATCCGCCGTTGCGTGAAACTCGCGGGTATTGTCCCGCGATCGAGGGGTGTCGAATCCTGTTTGTACGAGGGGTTTGGCGACCGTCGACGCACCGATTTGCTGAACTCGCCCGTGTCGAATTCCGTGTTTCGATTTGCCACCGTTTCAGGCCAGAGCATCCACTGGTTCCTGAAGCGGAATTGCTCGGTGACGCCGAGCCAGCTGGGCTGGCTCTACGCCTCGCTGTGCGTGGTATCGCTCGGCATCGGCACCCTGTTCTGGCTGCACGGTGCGCCGCTGGTACTGCCTTTTGCCTGGCTCGAACTGGCCGCTGTCGGATTTGCGTTCATGGTCTATGCACGGCATGCGACCGACGGCGAAAAGATCGCGCTGCAGGAAGGGCGGCTCGTCGTGGAGCTCGAGAACGGCGGGCACTACGAACGCACGGAATTTCTTCCGCACCAGGTGCGGATCGAACCCCAGACCGGCGATCGCTCGCTGATCGAGGTCTCGGGGCAGGGTCGATCGGTCAGGGTGGGGCGCTATGTACGCCCGGAGTTGCGTGCGGCGTTGGCCCGCGAGATTCGCATGGCGTTGCGTGGCGCCTGAGGGGGCTCGCGCAGTGCTGCACGGTTGGGTTTGTCGAAAAAATTGAAGAAACGTGAACACGATGAAGAGCATTTGGCGCAATAAGTACAGGCCGGCGAATCTGTTGCTGGCGGCCGGCGCGGCTTTCAGCAGCGCGGCGCACGCAGTCAACGATCTGCCCGGCGGCCCCTCGGTGCGCCAGTTGAATCTTCCGGTCGGCGTGACCAAGATCGCGCAGGAGCAGCATCTGCTCCACACGATCATGATGATCCTGTGCACGGTCATCTTCGTCGCCGTGTTCGCGGTCATGTTCTATTCGATCTGGAAGCACCGCAAGTCGGTCGGCCACAAGGCGGCCAACTTCCATGAATCGGTGGTGGTCGAGGTCATCTGGACCATCGTGCCCTTCCTCATCGTGATCGTGATGGCGCTGCCCGCCACCAAGGTGCTGGTGGCCCAGAAGGACACCACCAACGCCGACCTCACGATCAAGACCACGGGCTACCAGTGGAAGTGGGGCTACGACTACCTGAACGGCGAAGGCGAGGGCCTGGCCTTCATCTCCACGCTCGACAGCTCGCAGCGCGCCATGTCCGATGCAGGCGCCAAGGGCGCGATGCCCGACGACTACCTGCTCAAGGTCGACAACCCGCTGGTGGTGCCGGTCAACAAGAAGATCCGCATCATCACCACCGCGAACGACGTGATCCACGCCTTCGCCGTGCCGCAGCTGGGCCTCAAGCAGGACGCGATCCCCGGCTTCGTGCGCGACACCTGGTTCCGCGCCGAGACCGTGGGCGACTACTACGGCCAGTGCCAGGAACTGTGCGGCAAGGAACACGCCTACATGCCGATCCACGTGAAGGTGGTCTCGTCCGCCGACTACACGACCTGGGTGGCAGCCAAGCGCAAGGAAGCCGCCGCCAAGCTCGACGACCCGACCAAGGTCTGGGCGCTGCCCGACATGCTGGTGCGCGGCGAGAAGGTCTACGCCGCCAACTGCGCCGCCTGCCACCAGGCCAACGGCAAGGGCGCTGGCCCGATCAAGCCGCTCGACGGCTCCCCGAAGGTGACCGACGCCGATCACAAGATCCAGCTGACGGTGCTGCTCACCGGCCAGAACAACGGCGCGATGCCCTCCTGGAAGCAGCTGAGCGATACCGATCTCGCGGCAGTGGCCACGTACACCAAGAACAGCTGGTCGAACAAGACGGGCCAGCTGGTGCAGCCGGCCGAAGTGCTGGCCCTGCGCGCCAAGTGATGCGGCAGCAGCGCCCCGCGACGAAGAAATTGCAAGGAACAACGAAATGAGTGCAGTCCTCGACCCCCACGGTCACGCAGTCCCCGGCGACCACGCACACGACGAGCATCACGATCACCACGCGCCCACCGGCTGGCGCCGCTGGGTGTTCGCGACCAACCACAAGGACATCGGCACGCTCTACCTGCTGTTCAGCTTCACGATGCTGATGGTGGGCGGCGTGCTCGCGCTGCTGATCCGCGCCGAGCTGTTCCAGCCCGGCCTGCAGCTGGTGAACCCCGAGCTCTTCAACCAGTTCACCACCATGCACGGCCTGATCATGGTGTTCGGCGCCATCATGCCGGCCTTCGTGGGCTTCGCGAACTGGATGATCCCGCTGCAGGTGGGCGCCTCCGACATGGCGTTCGCGCGCATGAACAACTTCAGCTTCTGGCTGCTGATCCCGGCGGCGCTGATGCTTGTGGGCTCGTTCTTCATGCCCGGCGGCGCACCCGCTGCCGGCTGGACGCTGTACGCGCCGCTCACGCTGCAGATGGGCCCCTCGATGGACGCCGGCATCTTCGCGATGCACATCATGGGCGCCTCGTCGATCATGGGTTCGATCAACATCATCGTCACCATCCTTAACATGCGCGCCCCCGGCATGACGCTGATGAAGATGCCGATGTTCTGCTGGACCTGGCTCATCACCGCCTACCTGCTGATCGCCGTGATGCCCGTGCTCGCCGGCGCCATCACGATGACGCTGACCGACCGCCACTTCGGCACCAGCTTCTTCAACCCCGCAGGCGGCGGCGACCCGGTGATGTACCAGCACATCTTCTGGTTCTTCGGCCACCCCGAGGTCTACATCATGATCTTGCCGGCCTTCGGCATCATCAGCCAGGTGGTGCCGGCCTTTGCCCGCAAGCGCCTGTTCGGCTATGCCTCGATGGTGTACGCCACCTCGTCGATCGCCATCCTGTCGTTCATCGTGTGGGCGCACCACATGTTCACGACCGGCATGCCGCTCACCGGCCAGCTGTTCTTCATGTACGCGACCATGCTGATCGCGGTGCCCACGGCCGTGAAGATTTTCAACTGGATCGCGACCATGTGGCAGGGCTCGATGACCTTCGAGACGCCCATGCTGTTCGCGGTCGGCTTCATCTTCGTGTTCACGATGGGCGGCTTCACCGGCCTGATCCTGGCCGTTGCGCCCATTGACACGCAGCTGCAGGACACCTACTACGTGGTGGCCCACTTCCACTACGTGCTGGTGGCCGGCTCGCTGTTCGCCATGTTCTCGGGCTTCTACTACTGGGTGCCCAAGTGGACCGGCGTGATGTACAACGAAACGCGCGGCAAGGTGCACTTCTGGTGGTCGCTGATCTCATTCAACGTGACCTTCTTCCCGATGCACTTCCTGGGCCTGGCCGGCATGCCGCGACGCTATGCCGACTACCCGATGCAGTTTGCCGACTTCAACGCGGTGGCTTCGGTCGGTGCGTTCTTCTTCGGCTTCGCTCAGGTCTACTTCTTCCTCTTCATCGTGCTGCCCACCATGCGCGGCAAGGGCGAGAAGGCCACGCAGAAGCCGTGGGAAGGCGCCGAAGGCCTCGAATGGGAAGTGCCTTCGCCGGCACCGTTCCACACCTTCGAGAACCCGCCCAAGCTCGACGCGACCGCCACCAAGGTGATCGGCTGATCGCCCGGTGACTGAATCGAAAGCACGATGACACCCGAACAGAAAAGGAACAACCGTCGCATGGGGCTCACGCTGGCCTCCATCGCGGTGGTGTTCTTCATCGGCTTCATCGTTCGCATGGTCTGGTTCAGCGGCCGCTGAACCGCCACCCACGCAACGAACGGGAGCACATGCATGAGCCTCGGTCCACGCATCCGCCGCGCCAATGTCCGCATGGTCGGCAAGCTGGCCGTCGTGGCCTGCGGCATGTTCGCGTTCGGCTATGCGCTGGTGCCGATGTACCGCGCCATCTGCGAGATGACCGGCATCAACATCCTCGCGCTCTCCGAGCTCGAGGTGCCGGGCGGTGCCAGCGGCGGCAAGAACGTGCGCGTGCCCGACAACACGCAGGTCGACATGACCCGCACCATCACGGTCGAGTTCGACTCCAACGTGCGCGGCGGCCTCTGGGACTTCAAGCCCGCGGAGCGGACCATCCAGGTGCACCCGGGCCAGCTCAACACGGTGATGTACGAGTTCCAGAACGTGCAGAACCGCCGCATGGCTGCGCAGGCCATTCCGAGCTACGCGCCGCAGCAGGCGGCGCCGTACTTCAACAAGCTCGAGTGCTTCTGCTTCAACCAGTACACGCTCGATCCGGGCGAGAAGAAGCAGTGGCCGGTCGCGTTCGTGATCGACCCCAAGATTTCCAAAGACGTGAAGACCATCACGCTGTCGTACACCTTCTTCGAAGTGGGCGGCAAGACACCCGCGGCGCCTGTGGCGGCCGTTTCGAACACCGCCAATGAGCCGCGCTCGTGACCGATCCACTGAACCAGCCGGGGCCCCGGCCGAAGGCTTCGCTGTGGGACACAGTGAAGGCGGTGGGCTGGTCGTTCTTCGGCGTGCGCAAGAACAGCGCCTACCAGGAAGACCTGGGCAAGCTGAACCCGCTGCACATCATCGCGGTGGCGTTCGTGGCCGTGATCGTCTTCGTGGTCGCACTGGTGCTGCTGGTGCGCCACGTGGTCGCATCGACCGCAGCCTGACTGACGAAAAAGCATTCCGCGACAGCAAGCAGAATCCATTGAATCGAGAGAAGAAAGAAAGCCAGGAGCTGATATGAGTTCAACCACCCACGGCACCACGCCCTACTACTTCGTGCCCGGACCGTCGGCCTATCCGGTCTCGGCCGCGATCGGCCTGTTCTTCGTGATCCTGGGCGCCGCGCAATGGATCAATGGCCACGAGTGGGGCGCGTGGTCCCTGCTGGCGGGCATGGTGATCTGGCTCGGCACGCTCTTCGTGTGGTTCCGCACCGCCATCGGCGAAAGCGAGAGCGGCCAGTACGGTCACAAGGTCGACCTCTCGTTCCGCTGGAGCATGAGCTGGTTCATCTTCTCGGAAGTGATGTTCTTCGGCGCGTTCTTCACCGCGCTGTGGTGGGCCCGCACCCATTCGCTGCCCGCGCTCGGCAGCCTGGACAACGCGATCCTCTGGCCCGACTTCAAGGCTGTGTGGCCCAGCGTCGCCGCAGGCGCGACCGCTTCGCCGGCCGGCATCGTCGAGCCGTTCCAGACCGTCGGCCCGTTCTGGCTGCCCACGATCAACACCGCGCTGCTGCTGAGCTCGGGCGTGACGCTCACCATTGCCCACCACGCGCTGCGTGCCGGCCACCGCGCACAAACGATCCGCTTCATGTGGCTCACCGTGCTGCTCGGCATGATCTTCCTGGGCGTGCAGGGCTACGAGTACCACCACCTGTACACCGAACTGAACCTCAAGCTCAGCTCGGGCACCTACGGTTCGACTTTCTTCATGCTGACGGGCTTCCACGGCCTGCACGTGTTCATCGGCATGCTGATGCTGCTGTTCATCACGCTGCGCCTGCGCAAAGGCCACTTCACGCCGGAGCGCCATTTCGGCTTCGAAGGCGCGGCCTGGTACTGGCACTTCGTGGACGTGGTCTGGCTCGGCCTCTACATGCTGGTCTATTGGCTTTGAGCGAAGAACCTCGCGGCATTCCACGAAAAAGGCGCCGTAAGGCGCCTTTTTCATGGTTCTCGTGGAACGAGCACCATCTACTTGCCGAGCGGGAGTCCGGTGGGCTGGATGTAGCCGAGTTTCCAGGCGAGCAGCATGCAGAGGAACAAAAACACCGACAGGCCGATCCGAAAGGTGAGCGCTCGCGCCATGCCGCCGCTCTTGGCGCGCCCGTTGCGCCCGTCCTTCAGCATGAAGTACAGGGCGAACGCGAGGCTCGCGAAGATGCCCAGGAACACCAGGGCGACGAAATATTTCATGACCCGCATTATCGGCCGCACGCCCCGTTCTCTCCAGTGACCCCTGAACCCCTGTATTCCGAAGACCGGCGCCGTCCGGGCCGTTTCTGGCTGATCACCATCGCCGCCGTGCTGACCGTGGCGGCCACCGTTTCGCTAGGCCGCTGGCAGCTCTCGCGCGCCGCGCAGAAGGAAGCGCTGCAGGCCGACATCGACGCCCAGAAGCTCAAGCCGGCGCTGACCCAGGCCGAATTCCTGGCGCTGGAGAAAGCCTCCGACTCGCTGCACCGTCCGGTGCGCCTGCGCGGGCTCTGGCTGCCAACGCAGACCGTGTACCTCGACAACCGCCAGATGCACGGCACGCCCGGCTTCTACGTGCTGACGCCCTTCGCCCTCGAAGGCACCGAGCAGGCGGTGATGGTGCAGCGCGGCTGGATCCAGCGCAATTTCGTCGATCGCACGCAGCTGGGTGCGGTCGAGACGCCAGCCGGCATCGTCGAGGTCACGGGCCTGATCGAGCCGCCGCCGAGCCATCTGCTGGAGCTGGGCACGTCCGCACCGACGCCCGTGCCCGCCGCCTCGGCGCCCGCCACGGCAGCCTCCGCGCCGGCCGCCCCGGCACCGGCTGCCGAAGGGTATTCGCCCATCCGGCAAAATCTCGACCTGGAGGCCTTCCGTGCCGAGACCAAACTGCCGCTGCGCACCGACGTGTCGCTGCAGCAGAGCGGACCGGCTTCCGAGGGCCTGCAGCGCGACTGGCCGGCCCCGGCGCTGGGCCTGGAGAGGCACTACGGTTACGCATTCCAGTGGTTCGGCCTGTCGGCCCTCGTCGTCATCCTCTATGTCTGGTTCCAATTCATCACACCCTTCCGCCGTTCAAGGCGCTGCGCACGCGATGGCCGCTTCTGACGAGCCGCTGGGCCTGACGGTGCATTCGATGCCGTCGCCCAACCAGGCGCTCGACGGTGCGGAGGGCCGGCGCACGGTCGTCGGGCGCTGGAAGATGATCGCCGTGATGCTGATGTGCGCGGCGCCGGTCATTGCCTCGTACTTCACCTACTACGTGATCCGGCCCGAAGGCCGCAGCGTCTATGGCGAGCTGATCGATCCGCAGCACGAGCTGCCGAAGCTGATCGCCACCGACCGCAACGGCGCTCCGGTCGACTTCGCCACGCTCAAGGGCCAATGGCTGCTGGTGGCCGTGGCCGATGCCGCCTGCGACGCGCTGTGCGAGCAGCAGCTCTACCTGCAACGGCAACTGCGTGAAAGCCTGGGCCGCGAGAAAGACCGCATGGACCGCGTCTGGCTCGTGAGCGACGCCGCTCCCGTGCCTGAGCGCCTGAACAACGGCCTGCACGGCGCCACCGTGCTGCGCGTGCCGGCCGACCAACTGGCCAAGTGGCTCGCGCCTGTGCAGGGCCACTCGCTGGCCGAACACCTGTACGTGGTCGACCCGATGGGCAACTGGATGATGCGTTTCCCCGCCCGCATGGACGCCGCCGGCGCCGGCCGCGCCAAGCGCGACCTCGATCGCCTGCTGCGCGCCTCGGCGTCGTGGGACGAACCGGGCCGCTGAGACCTCGCATGGACACGAGCTCGCTCTACGATCTGACGCCCATCGCCTGGCTCATGGCCGCCGGCGTGCTGATCGCGCTCGGCCCGCTGGTGTGGGTGTGGCGCCGCAACGCGGGCGCAGGCCCGGCGCGGCGGCTGCATGCGCTGACCGTGCTCACGCTGTTTCTCACTTTCGATCTCACGCTGTTCGGCGCCTTCACGCGGCTCACCGACTCGGGCCTGGGCTGCCCCGACTGGCCCGGCTGCTACGGCAATGCCAGTCCGGCCGGCGCGCGCCACGAGATCGCGATGGCGCAAGCCGCACAGCCGACCGGCCCGGTGACGCACAGCAAGGCCTGGGTCGAGATGGTTCACCGCTACCTGGCAACGGGTGTCGGCGTGCTGATCCTCGTGCTGGCCCTGGCGACCTGGCTGGTGCGCTGGTGGCCTTCCATTGGGCCCAAGGCCGGCAACGCGCCGCAGCCTCCACCTGCCATCGCGCAAGTTGTGCTGAATCCTTGGTGGCCGACGGCGACGCTCGTTGGCGTGAGCTTGCAAGGCGCATTCGGCGCGCTCACCGTCACCTGGAAATTGTTCCCGGCCATCGTCACCACGCATTTGATGGGCGCCATCGTGCTGCTGGCGCTACTGTGCATCCAAGCGGTGCGCTACCAGCAGAGCGCGGCGCAGCGACTGCCCACGCCCGTGTCGCCCGCACTGCGCAACGGCCTCATCGCGACTACTGTGCTGCTCGTGCTGCAGATCGCGCTCGGCGGCTGGGTCAGCACCAACTATGCGGTGCTGGCCTGCACGCAGTTCCCGACCTGCCAGGACAGCTGGTGGCCAGCCATGAATTTCGCGCAGGGCTTCGAGATCTGGCGCCATCTCGGCGTGACCGGCGAAGGCCAGCCGCTCGATTTTTCCGCGCTCACCGCGATTCACTACGCGCATCGGCTGATGGCCTATGCCGTGTTCGTCGCGCTCGGCGTGCTGGCATGGCGCCTGCGCCGCATCGAGACACTCCGCCCGCAGGCGCGATGGCTCGCGGGCCTGGCGCTGCTTCAGCTGGCCACGGGCCTTGGCAACGTGCTGCTCGGCTGGCCGTTGGCCGCGGCCGTGCTTCATACCGGCGGCGCCGCAGCGCTGGCCGTTGTGCTCACCTGGGCACTGTGCGAGAGCCGGCGCGACCTGGCGGCTCAGACTGCGCGCGCCAGTGACAATGCACCAGGTCACAACAACAATCAAAGGAAGGCCGCCGCGTGAGCACCCCGATCCCCGTTCAGCAAACCAGTACCGCGAATGTGCTGCGCCAGTTCTACGCGCTGACCAAGCCGCGCGTGGTGCAGCTGATCGTGTTCTGCGCGTTGATCGGCATGGTGCTGGCCGTGCCCGGCCTGCCTTCGTGGGCCGATGTGCAGCGCGCCGTGCTGGCCTGCATCGGCATCTGGCTGGTGGCGGGTGCAGCGGCGGCGTTCAACTGCCTGGTCGAGAAGGGCATCGACGCCAAGATGAAGCGCACCGCCTGGCGCCCCACGGCGCGCGGGCAACTCAGCGATCTGCAGGCGCTGATTTTCTCGGCGCTGCTGTGCGCTGCCGGCTCGGTGCTGCTGTGGTTCACGGTCAATCCGCTCACCATGTGGCTGACCTTTGCCACCTTCGTCGGCTACGCGGTGATCTACACCGTGATCCTCAAGCCGCTGACGCCGCAGAACATCGTGATCGGCGGTGCGTCGGGCGCGATGCCGCCGGTGCTGGGCTGGGCCGCGATGACAGGCGACGTGGGGCCCGAGGCGCTGATTCTTTTCCTCATCATCTTCCTGTGGACGCCGCCGCACTTCTGGGCGCTGGCGCTCTACCGCGTGGAGGACTACCGCAAGGCCGGCCTGCCGATGCTGCCCGTCACGCACGGCAACGAGTTCACGCGGCTGCAGGTGCTGCTCTATACCTTCATCTTGTTCGCGGCCTGCCTGATGCCCTTCATCTACGGCATGAGCGGCTGGCTGTACCTGGCGGTTGCCGTTGCCGTGAGCATCGGCTTCACCGGCTATGCGTTCGCGCTGTGGCGCAACTACTCCGACACGCTGGCGCGCAAGACTTTCCGCTTTTCGCTGATCCACCTGAGCGTGCTGTTCCTGGCGCTGCTCGTCGATCACTACATTCACTGACCACGTTTCCATGAACAAGCGCAACGCTCTTCGACTGATTGCCGCGGGCGCCGGCTGGGTGGGCGTGACCGCCACCCTCGGCCTGGGCCTCTCGGCATGCAGCGAGACCAAGCAAAGCTTCACTGCGGTCGACATCACCGGTGCCGACTACGCCAAGGACTTCTCGCTGAAGGACGCGGACGGCAAGGTCCGCACCATGGCCGACTTCAAGGGCAAGGTGGTCGTGCTGTTCTTCGGCTATGCGCAATGCCCCGACGTCTGCCCGACCACGATGACCGAAATGGCGCAGGTCAAGCAGCAACTCGGCAAGGACGGCGACAAGCTGCAGGTGCTGTTCGTCACGGTCGACCCCGCGCGGGACACGGCCGAGGTGCTCAAGGCCTACATGGGCGCGTTCGACCCGAGCTTCGTCGCGCTGATCCCGACGGCCGACGAGCTGGTCGCGCTCGCGAAGGACTACAAGGTCTACTACAAGAAGGTCGACGGCAAGACGCCGACCAGCTATTCGATGGACCACTCGGCCGCCAGCTACGTCTACGACACGCAGGGGCGGCTGCGGCTCTATGCGCGCTACGGCGCCGGCGTGCCGTCGATGGTGTCCGACCTGAAGACGCTGCTGGCTTCCTGAGAAGGGCTCCGGGCACATGGACGCCGGCTCGGTCGAGCACCTGAAAGGGCGCAAGGGAGCCTTCCGCATTGCGCTGATCCCGCCCGAGGTGCTGGGCGCACTCAACGACGGGCTGCTCGAAACCGTCAACCTCAACGAATTCATGGCGCTGGAGCTGCCCCGGCTGGCGCGCAGCGTGGCGGGGCACATCGGTCTCGATGCGCAGAGCGAACGGCTGGCAGACACGATCGCGATGCTGAGCGCCTTCAAGCCGATGCAGCGGCACGGGCACATCGCGCGTGCGCTCTACGACCTGACGGCGCTGCATGGCGAGCGCGATGCCGTCGCCCACCGGCTGGCCACGCACGCGAGCGACGTGGCCCGCTGCTGGGCCGCGCAGTGGGTCACGCTCTCGGGCCTGCCGCTGCCGGCGCAACTGGAGGCGGTGCGCCGCTTCGCCGCCGATCCGCATTTCGGCGTGCGGGAAATCGCATGGATGGCGGTGCGCGACGCGGTCATCGAGTCGCTCGACGAAGCGTTCGCACTGCTGCAGCCGTGGGTGCTTGACGCCGACCCCAACATCCGCCGCTTTGCCAGCGAGCTCACGCGTCCGCGCGGCGTGTGGTGCGCGCAGATCGATGCGCTGAAGACCGAGCCGTGGCGCGCGCTGCCGCTGATCGAACCACTGCGCGCCGACCCCAGCCGCTATGTGCAGAACTCGGTGGCGAACTGGCTCAACGACGCGAGCAAGAGCCAGGGCGAGTGGGTCGAGAAGCTCTGCGCGCGGTGGGTGGCGGAGTCGGACACGGCTGAAACCCGCTACATCGCCAAGCGGGCGATGCGGACGCTTTCCAAATGAAAAAAGCCCGGGATACCGGGCTTTTTCCTTGGAGGGCGACAGGCTTACGCGTAGTCCGCGAGCGCCTTCTTCATTTTCTTCATCGCCGCGACTTCAATCTGGCGGATGCGCTCGGCGCTCACGCCGTACACAGCGGCCAGGTCGTGCAGCGTCATGCCGCCCGAGCCGTCGTCGTTCACCTTGAGCCAGCGCTCTTCCACGATGCGGCGGCTGCGGTCGTCCAGCGCTTCGAGCGCCGTGGCGATGCCGTCGCTCGACAGGCGGTCGCGTTGCTGCGATTCGAGCAAGGCAGTCGGTTCCTGCGTGGCGTCGGCCAGATAGGCGATCGGGCCGAAGGTTTCGTCGCCGTCGTCGGACGGGCCCGGATCGAGCATGACGTCGCCGCCCGACAGGCGGGTTTCCATCTCGAGCACTTCTTCAGGCTTGACGTTGAGCCGGGTCGCCATCTGCGACACCTCGTCGGGGCTCAGCGTTTCGCGGTGCGTGCCGTTGTCGGCCGCAGCCGAGTCGGCCTTGAAGCCCTGCTTCATCGAGCGCAGGTTGAAGAACAGCTTGCGCTGGGCCTTGGTCGTCGCGACCTTGACCATGCGCCAGTTCTTCAGGATGTACTCGTGGATCTCGGCCTTGATCCAGTGCATGGCGTAGCTCACGAGCCGCACGCCCTGGTCGGGGTCGAAACGCTTCACGGCCTTCATCAGGCCGACGTTGCCTTCCTGGATCAGGTCGCCGTGCGGCAGCCCGTAGCCCAGGTATTGGCGGGAAATGGAAACGACGAGGCGCAGGTGCGACAGCACGAGCGCGCCAGCGGATTCGAGATCGTTCTGGTCGCGCAGCTTGCGTGCGAAGCCCTGCTCTTCTTCGAGCGTGAGCATCGGCAGGCGGTTGGCGGCCGAAATGTAGGCATCCAGGTTGCCCAGCGGCGGAACCATCGACCATGGATTGGCGACGGCCAGCTGGTTGGCAGAGACTCCAGACAGCGTTGTCATCAGGGGAAACTCCTTTGTGTGGGCCATATTAGCACTCGGTTAGAGGGAGTGCTAAACCAAGGGTTCCCTTGAATTTCTATCGCCGGAATAGCCGGTGGCTACTGTCGGTTTTCACTGAGTTTGGAATTTTTTTCACTGGGAATGGAACCCCAACTCCTTTGAAATCAACAGCTTGGCGCTACTTTGGCCTCTTGCGGCACCGACGAAACGATGTTTTCGACTGTCGCAATCGGTCAAAAATTCCGGATTTTTCTTATTTAGTCTGAAATATATTTATCCGGATAAAATTAAAGCAGATTGAAATTTTGTGGAGCCGTCGTCGAAGGTCTGCATCGTGGCTACATGGCTGAGGCGATTGCCCGCAGTTGTGCGCGAGCGGCCTCTGCCCGAAAGCGAGGAATCACCCAGTTGTGATGCGTCTCGCGGTATCGCCCATAGTGAGCCCGGGCGACCGTTCGCACTGCTGAGACTATTTCGGGGTCGAACCGCACTGCCTTGATGGCGATGTCGCCACTGGGGAGTTCCTTGATCGAGATCCAGCGTCCACGGATCGTCACGATTTCTTCGGGCAGGAACTGTCGCTGCGCTGCCAGTGCAGCAGGTGGCAACGTCGGTAGTTGCTCGGCCATCGCCGTGCCCTCTAGGCGTTCTGGCCAGAGCCAATACTTGCAAGCCGTATCTTCCAGGACGACTCGCTTGACCTGTGTCACATCAAAAGCGGAGGGTGTGAACGCCCGCAGATCGATCTCGAGCGCGGGTAGTTGCATGTTCTCGTATGCCCGACGCTTCTCCATGTCGCAGAAGGAAGAGTAGGCGATCTCGATGGCCACGCCGATACCATCCGTTGTGGTCGCAAGCAAGTCGGGTCGCCGATCGTCAACGGCGATTTCCTCTTTGATGTCCGCGCACGCCAAGAGGATGGAAGACGCACGGTCGTCGCTAACGCCAAGAGCTTGTGCTGCGGCCGCAGTCATTGGCACAACAAGGCCACCTGCCTCAAGAATCACGCGTTTAGCAAAGCGGTGCAGATCCGACTCGTAGTTGGATGCACACGGCTCGATGTTGGAGCTGTGTGCGAAGTGGTGTTCGCGCTTGTCCCCCTGGCGTGCAAGGACGACCTCGCCGCAAATTGCGCATCGGCAGTTGCAGGCAAGGCCACGCTCGACTTCTGTGATGTGGACGAAGCGATTCGAGGCGTGCAGTGCAAACAGTGACAACATAGGGGCTCCAAGAGTTGAGTTGAGGTGCCTCAGTGTTGCGATCCGAACTCTCACCAACCAGCCACCAACGGGTTGCCAACGGGTTGCCGGCTGTGCGGGAATTGCTGCCGTGTTTTCGCGATTGGCTTGCAACTCAGCGTGACGAGGCCAAGGCGCTGACGCTGCTGCGGGCTTTGGCGGATGAGTCGATCAAGGTCGCGGGCTCCACTGATTTGCAGCAGTTGGAGTTCGATGCGCTTGATCTGGCCCAGGCATGCCAATGGCCAGAGTGCGATGACTTCGACGCCGCCTCCAAGAAGATCAAGAGTGCCAATCTGGAGAAGTACCTCTCAAGTCGAGCTGCAGACCAGGAGGCATTCTTTTTGCGGCACGGCCTTCAGCACGCGTTGCGAGTCTGCAAGCGCTCACCCTCGGGTCGCCATCGCGCGCAGTGGTCTTTGGAGCCGTATTCGTTGGCGTCCCCGATGGAGGTTATTGACGCGCAAAGCGGCAACGAACCGGTTGAGACGAGGCTGAGTACGGATGACGCGCAGATAGAGTACGACTACGCGGTAGCCGGTACTGTGAGTCCGTCATGGCTGGCGCGCCCGCTCTTTGGGAGTGGTTGGTTTAGAACGAGGTCGCTTCGAGGCCTGTTGTTTGCGTGCACTGGCCTCGCGCCGATGGTATGCGTGGCCGGCTTGGTGGCGACTGTATGGCTGATGCTTTTTGTAAGGCGGCAGGTCACTACGGCGGATCTAGCCTTCTTGGTCTTCGGTGCCGGGCTAGGCTGGATGCTCTGGAACTCGATTCGCAGTCTTTGGTGGCTACTGGCGGATCGGATCATTCCTGTCGCGGACGTTCTGCTGGAGTGGAGCGAGGCACCAGCCCAGTTGGAGAGCTTCAAGGACGGCAACGCGCGCGTCATCGGCATGGTCCGATACAGCGCCACTTGCCCCGTATGCGCTGCTGCGATTGAGCTGCGCTATGGCGAGGGTAACGAGCGACGCAGACTCTTCGGCTGCTGCGTCGAGGCGCCTCAGGACCATGTCTTTACTTTCGACCGGGTGACGAGGCGCGGCAGGCGCGTCAGATAGTTCAGCTGACTAGGTTTTCATCACCAAGAACCGACAGAAGTTCTTAGTGGCGCGTTGTCGCGGTACTCGTCGTGCAGTTGTCGTAGACGACCGCATCAGACTGATTGCCGACGCTCAGTACAAATAACTCCAGCAGCGGCTACGCGCCTGAAGCAGACTCTTGAGCATGCTCCCTTATGAATCACGCAGGTAAACGGTTGGCACGTCGGACTTTGCCAAAGGCCCTTAGCGTCGAACTCGATTGAACTGCCGCGTCAACCGGGTACAGCTCCAGCAGCCCGCGCCGGGAGAGGTCGTACGCCGTTAGCAAGCTCAGATCACTTGAGCGCGAAGAACGATTGCTGCAACACCAAGTTATCGAGGCACCCGGCCAAGATGGCATGCGATGTCACGCTCTTGCCGGGGAAACGCAAGACCAAGGTCCCCAGCGCGAAAACGTACGCCGTGAGCATGAGGTAGTAGTAGCTTTCATACCGCTCCTGGTTGGCTTTGCTGGTTCGGAAGGGACTGATCACAGCACCATGCGCGCGCTCGTTGCGGACCGTGAAGAGGAGCAGAGAGAGGATGACCTTCATCCGCGTCTGGGCCGGAATTGCATTGGTGGTCAGGTTAAGAACCGCTGCGGACGCCTTCTTTTTGCGAGTGCCGGGCTTACCAGAAAGGTACAGTCGCAGAAAAGATCCGGCATTAGGAATGTTGACGCCGAAGTCTTGCAGCGTGTTTCCGCTGGAGTCAGTCGAATACTTCTGGCAGAAGGCGTTGTAGAGCGCCTGCCCCATCGCGGTCTCAGCCCGATCTTTCAGCTGGTTAGGCTTCTCGCCCTGCCCAAGATAAGCCTGAAGAAGACGCTTTGCCAGGAAATCCACCGTGACACGCGGGATGGCTTGGCCTAGCTGCTTGGCGATTTCTTCCCATGAAGTCGAGTCCTGTGCGAGCAAGGCAGCAGGCAGGTTCTCCATCACGCCACGCAGGCCCCTACCCTGCGCCAGGTGCCTCTGAGCGAGATCCATCACCTTGACGCAATGATCGAACAGGTAGTCGGGCCGGTTCGGCAAAGCGTCCAAGCCGTCGATCAAGTGACCAACGCACCGCTGGTAGGCCGGATTGGAGTCGGTGGCGAGCGCAATCGTCTTGAACGGAGCCAAGCCGTTCTGGGAAGCGATCTTGTTCTTGAACTCGGCTTCTGCCCGGAACTCTGTGGCGACCGGCCAAACGTTATGCGCTACAACACGACGCCCTTTGAAGTCCATGCTTCCTCCCTACTTGTTTGTTCGAGCATACCGCACAGCTTGGTTGGAATTGACGCGTCGAAGGCTGTCTGTCGTGCGGATGCCCAGCGTGGCTGGCATCTGGCCGACTGCTCTCATATAGTTATCAGGATGAATGGAAACCGGACCGAGATTGCGCTGATCGCGCGCGGCATGCCAAGCGACCAGGCCGCTCACTTGCGCGCCCGCGGTTGGACTGCTGCCAAGCTCCAAACCGCGACCAATGCGGAACTGAGCGCGCTGGGCATCTCCGAGGCGGTCATGAGAAATCTGCGCGCCGGGGCCAGGCCCGCGATCCCATCCGACATCCTGAATCAGGTGCTGTATGCAAACCGTTGGGCCTGCTGTGTCTGCCGCACCCCAGGTCGGCCAGTCATCGTGCACCACATCGAGCCTTGGGCGAAGACTCATGACCACACGGCGGGGAATCTGGCCGTGTTGTGCGCCGAGCACCACGGTGAAGCCCACTCAACACGCGATCTGCAGATCTCACTGACCGCTGCTCGGCTGCGCGACTTCAAGCGGCGTTGGGAAGAACAGGCTGGGCGAGACGACGCACAAGCGATCCAGATGGGCACGCAGCTGCAGTCCGATCAGTGGAACTACTTCAATCACCTGCGCCTAGCCGAGCTTGCACGTGCAAACGGTGTCGATCTCGCCGGCTTGCCGGGGCGAGTACAGGCCGAGCGCGCCGGCGTGTGCAACGAGGACGGCGACATCACCGCGACAGCGCCAGACGGCGGCTACATCTACGACGGCTCGCATTGCATGGCACTCTACCGGTACGCCAAGGCGATGCTCTATGAGCTGCTCAGCTGTACGGCCGTCAGGAACATTTCCAACGATCTGGATCGTGGGCCCTTGAAGGCGGCCGTGCTGCCGGGCGACCTTATCTATGTTCAGGGGCGCCACATCTTCGAAGACATTCTGCAAGCGCCAGCGAACATGCAGGCTGTCCGCGCGCGGCGATCAGCGAACCGCGTGGAGATCACTTTCGACTTCGACCGCCGAGAGGCAACCTCCAATTCGGCGTGGACCGGCTGGCTGCGCGGCGCGCAAGACATCGGCAGCCTCGTGCAGGTCAAAACGTTAAAGCGTGAGGACGGGGGCAAGCTGCACATCATCGGTACTGTGATCGGCATGCGGAATGCCCTGGAGGGTCTGAAGACGCGCACCTATGAAGCGGGGCTCTACAAAGCCGGCTTGATCAGGCCCTTCGGCGGCTGGGACGATGAAGAGTCCGATGACATCGGTGAATGGGACGACACCGATACCGAATAGATCCAGCGCAGAAAGGGTGCCCGCGGCTTTAATTGCCCGGGCGTGGCATAAGCATGCCGGTGGGCGAGCAAACCACGAGTTGCCGTGCGCCTCGCGTCAGCGCAACATACAGGTGTGAAGCCGTCATTGCTTGTGGCTCAAGTACAACCGCAACATCGGCCTCCAGTCCTTTGAGCAACAAGGTGCTGCCAACTGATCGTCGAGCAACCGGCCGGCTCATATGACGTTGACGCTCGCGCGCTTGAAGTGCCGCTGCGTGAAACGTGCCAGTCCCACGAGCGGCGACCTGCATGGCAACCTGGCAGCAGCGCAGCACTTCGGGACGGTACACATGAGTGCCCGGCTGCCGAGCGAAGGCCTGCAGCAAACGAGAAGCCTCCGCGACGCTGGGACCTTGAGCAAACGCCAAGGCTGCAGCCTCGATCGGCGTCGGTGGATTGCGAGGCCTGCCATGCTGCAGAACGCGCACACGCTCCAGTAGCGCGACCGCCCCCACGCCGGTCATCAGGCTTGCGGCAAACTCGACCACTTGCCCCAGCGGATTGGCGCCTGCGGGGTCAAAGACTCGTGCGAACTGGATGAACTCCACAAGGTCGACGCGCTCCACCACCGTCGCGCCAGGTGTCTGGCTAGTCAGCTGGTAGCGCCCGCGGACATTCATCGCGTCGCCGATGATGAGCACGCTGTCCTGCGCGTTGCGCCCTCGCGTCCTTGCGGCGGCCCGGCGCTGCTCTTCGGCCGTCGCCGCGACCAGGTGCACCCATTGCACTTCAGCTGGCGCGCCCTGCAGGTCTACGGGCTGTCCGGCTTGAAGCAGCGCCCGCGCGTTCAGTAGCCATTGCCCTAACTCCTCGGTGCCAGCCAGCCGCCAGCGCCAAGGTGTCTGCAGCATGCCGACAGAAGGAAACTGCGCCTCGACATCGACTTGCCAGTTGACCAGGCGATTGCCACCGAACCCGAAGATCGCTTGCATGGGATCGCCAAGCACGCATGTTGGCAGGGTCTGCGCAGCCCAGGCCACCAGGCGATGCTGCGCCGCATTGCAGTCCTGGTATTCATCGACCAGGAGCCTCGCGTAAGTAGCCCGCAGCGCCGCGTTGATGTGTCCGGCCTCAAGCAGGTTGGCCGCTGCTTCTCGAATCGCTGGATAGTCCTGGCCTGGATTGGCGAGCTCCAGCGTCTGGGCAGGAAGGCCACTGCGCAGTGGAAACTTCCCGGCGAGTCGCATCGCGAACCCATCGATCGTCGAGATCCGGTAGACCGAGCTGGGGATCGCCGTTCTAGCCATGCGAGCGCGCAATGCCGCGACACCGGCATTGGTGTGGGTCAAGACCAGGATGGGCTTGCTACCGGTGTGCGCAGCCAACGTATCGGCGATGAGCTGCGTTTTTCCACAGCCCGCCGGTGCAGTGACCGACCCGCGTGCGACTGCGAACAGGTCGAGTTCAGGCGGCATGGGTCCATGCCCACAGCCGATTCATCACATCCACGAACCCGGCTTCAGAGTTTTGGCAATGCGGTCCCACGATCCTGCGGCCGACATGCTGATAGGCAGAGACGGACTTGAACCAGCCGTTCTTGCTGACCCGGGATGCGCGGCCCAAGAGCTCACGCGTCGCCGCCGAATAAACGCCCTGCGCTGCTCTCTCCGCCTCGAGGGCTTCGAGGGTCCGCTGACCTTCGGACTTGGACCGAATGTGCTCGGCCACGTCATCGCGACCGATGCGTTCGATGGCGTAGCCCAGCAGGGCGTCGATCGCAGTGTCCGTCATGCAGATGAACAGTTCATCCTCCAACGCGCGGCCTGCCCGCCAGGTGAGGAGACCAACACCCTCGGCGGCGAGGGTTGCGAGGAGCGCCGGTGTCGGCGCCTTGTCTGCATCGATGAATGCAGTCACGTTGTAGCCCAGCCGGCGCAAGACGAGCGCTTTCTCCAGACACTGGTCTGGCGTGCTGCCGCCTGCGTTTACGTATGCGCCGCCGAGCGCGAAGAACGAGGTTAGGTTGCGATCCTCCACGCCGTACTGGTCGAGGCCTCGTGCCAGTCCGATCTCACTGGCTCCTTCGCAGACCAGGATCGACTTCGCAAGGAACGCCTCCGGGTCCGTGCGCAGGATGCTTTGCACCTGATCGGTCACGTCCGCAGGGCGCACGACATGGCCATCACCCTCGCGCCGGACGATAAACAGCTGGTTGCCGGAGAGTTCGCGCAGCGCAACGGGCGAGTGCGTGGTCATGAATGCCTGCAGGGGCAGGTTCGCGTCCTTGGCTCCCAGGGAATCGAGCAGGCGCTTGAGCCGGTGAGGCTCCAGGCCGAATTCGACTTCGTCCACGAGTGCAATGGTCGCTGCCTGAGCGGCTTCGCGCTGCAGCCCCGCCATTAGCAGGCGTGCCGACCCCGTCCCCAGCGAGCGCAGAGGAATTCCGGTTTCGCTGTGCAGTGCGATCGCACCATCGCCAATGGAGACCGCATGCGCGTCCAGCATCGCCTGCGCCTGGCCCACCGGCACACCCAGCGTGGTGGCGGTACGCGTCACGACCTGTAGAGTCCCGGCCAGTTGGGCTCCTGCCTGGTTGCCGAACCCTGTCCTCGCGTCCCGCGCTGCACGAGCCAACTCGGCTCCAAGATCGGGGCGTTCGGCAGTCAGCCGGTTGAGCACAGAACTACGGCTCCAAGACAGATGAGTGCTGGCGTAGTTGCCGATGCGCGCCGGCGCCAGCGCGGCGCGATGCTTCCAGGCGAGCCCACGTTCCAGACCTTGCTCTTGCGCCCTCTCTGAGTACAGCAGCCACGACGGTTCCAGGTCGGCGCCGATCTCGAGGCGTAGCGTCAATGCGGTCTCGATGTCGGCCCTTGGTTCCGGCTCGATCTGTCCTGTCATTGCGTCATGCCCCCGCAGAAACTCGCCGTAGGCCTCCAGGCTTAGTAGCTCGTCGGACAGGCCACCCAGCGTCACCGTGATGACGATGGGCTCGGTGACGACAAGCCCATAGAAGTCGGTGTCGGCGATGGCAATGCTGCGCCGCGCGCCCAGACATAGATCAATGGCGTCGAGGATGGTCGACTTGCCACTGTCGCCTGGACCAATGAGGCAATTGATGCCGGGTGAAGGCGCCCAATCGAGCGACTTGATCGAGCGGAAGTTGCGGATTTCCAGCCGTCGGATGCGCGCCATGTCTCTCCCAAAGTCGCATGCACTATGCGACCAAGTATCCGTTCTATTCGGCCCTAGGTGCATGACCGCAATCAGCCTTCAACCATCTTTCGTGATTCGAGTGTGAACGTCCGCTTCTGGCCCCATTGCAGCCTCCTGTGCACGACCTTACATCGGCAGCAATCGCTGGATAGCGGTCCTTTTCCTACTGAGTGCTGCCAGCGGACACCAATGATTGAGTAGCAGCTCCGCCGGTCAACTCTGACGCCTACTGGAAACCTCCGACAATGCAAAACTTGACGAACGCGCATGTCAGTCTCGAGAGTTTGCGAGCAGCTAGCGCCGGACCGAAATACATGATCAATAGGACGGGGGCGATTTGCCAGTCTTTACAGCAATTATTGAAGGTGGCATTGGTTGGGCTATAGGTAGGGTGGGAGACACAGCCACTGGCGCCGTCATGCGCCGATGGAACGAGAGGGAAGCGAAGGCGGAGTTGATCAAAGCCATCGACGAAGCCATGGAAGGCGCGATAGCCGATGTGCCGATCCTGGCAGAAGACTTTCGCTCGGAGACTTTCGTCCATCGCGTGGTCGCACCGGCAGTGCTGCACTTCCTGCGTGATCCAACCGTCGACAAACCCGAAGCAGAGATCGCCCGGAGTTACATAGAGCGATTCGTGGAGCCTTTTCTGCGCGGACGCTCACTGGAGGAGACCTTGTCGCAGTTGTTCCACACCCGGCGGGGCGAGTTGGAGCGCGCGTTCTCTCTGTTTCTGACGCGCCTACGTCCGGCTCTCTACGCATCCAAGCACTGGCGAGACCCGATCCGCGATCAATCTCTCGAAGAGGTTCGATCCACAGTCCTCCGCATCAAGAAGCAGCTCGTTCCGGCCACGGTTGCCGATGTGGTCGACATTGACGAGGCACGGGCCGATGCGAAGGTGGCCTCCCAAGCTCTCCGGTCCTGGCCGCAGACGATCCGCGGCGAGCATATCGACCGGCCCGAACTGGAGGTACTTCAGCAGCGCATTCGTGAGCATCCCTATGCTTGCACCCTAGTCATCGGCGAATCTGGCTCCGGGAAGTCGGCGCTGTTCGCTGAGCTGGTTGAGCGTCTCCAGTCGCAAGGAGTGGTCGTCTTCGCCATCAAGGCGGACCTTCTTCCCACCCATGTGAGAACGCTGAGCGATGTGTCGGAAGCGCTGGGATTGCGTGGCCACTTGCTCGGTGAGATCGAGGCCTTGGCGTGGACCGCCCCCGTCGTCGTTCTGATTGATCAATTGGATGCGGTCAGCGAGGTCATGGATCGGTCGTCGGAGCGGATGCGGCTTCTGCTTCAGATCGCCCATCATTTCCAAGACAAGAAGCGTGTTGAACGGGTTGCACCGCCCGTGCACATTCTCGTTTCTTCAAGACCCTTTGAGGCGGACTATGACGCCCGTTTTCAGTCCCTAGGTGCCAAGGTCGTCCAGTTGGCATTGCCCAGCCAAGAGCAGGTCCACGCACTTTTGCAACGTTTGCACATTTCAGTGAAGGAGATTCCGGAGGCGTTGAGCGAAACGCTGAGACGTCCTTTTGCTTTGCGCGTCTTCGTTGACATCCTCCGCCGGGGCGTTCTCGGTCGCGAACTGATCGCCTCGCAACTGCTCAACACTTGGCTGACATCCGCAGACCTCGGCGACTCCGTCATTCGACAGCAGGTGCTCAAGTTCTTGGAAAGGCTGGCCACCGACATGACCGAGAGCGAGTCTTTATGGCGGCCTGCAGATGTCTACGAATTCCAAGATCCCCAAGCGATCCAAGTCGCCGTGGCGTCCGGTATCGTTGTGAGACAGAACGGTTTGGTGGGATTCAGCCACCAAGCCTGGTTGGATGATTTTCAGGCCAAGAATTTTTCAACCGGCCAGTCTTTGGCGAACTATGCCTGGCAGCGGCAGGATGGGCTTTTCGCACGGGCGACCGTGCTGCGGGCTTTGCAGCGCCTGCGGGCGTTCGATCTATCCGCCTATGAACAGGCGATTGATGCGCTGCTGGGGAACGCCAGGACGCGGCGGCACCTTCGCCATCTCGTCGTGGACATGGTGGCTGGTCAACAGCAACCCTCTAAGCGAGAGCGGGGCTGGCTGCAACACCTTGTGCGCAGCGATGTGCCGTTGGCGCGCCGAGCCCTCGCGCGAATCACTTCACATTGGACGGATTGGCGCGAGCATCTTCTCCCGTTGATGCCTGACATCATGAGCAATGCGAAGCTACGGTGGAGCGCCGTCCAGTTGTTGATTGCGGAAGCCCCGCTCGATGACGATTTCGTGGTCCGTTCGATTGCGGTGCATTGGGGTGTGCCCGAACGCGATATCGAGGCGTTCGAGGTGTTTTCCAAGTCGGGCCAATGGTCTCCTGCAGTTGTCGAGCGCCTCCGGCTGGTGTTCGCGCGGCAGAAAATCGACGGCTACATGATCGTTGGCTATGCGGAAAAACTGGGCGACGACCGTGCCGCGGATCTATTCAAGATTCACCTTGATCGCGTGGAGGTCAGCGACGAGGACCGGTTGCAATTTCACGGCTTGGGAAAGCTCGCGGAGCGATCAATACGAGCCTATGCGAACGCCTTCCTGTCATGGTTCGTGCACGTGGCAAGCCGAGATGCACATGGATCACGAGGCCTGCTGGATGCCTACCCGTCTTCGACAAGTCTGCCCTACTGGTGGAATCACGAGCACGCTGAGGACGGCATCTTCGGGATCACGAAGTCTGTGCTCCTTGCCTGTGCCAAGAAGCATCCGCATGAATTCATGCGCTTGATCGAGCCATTTAAGGACGTCGAAGTGGCGGAAGTGCAGGCGCTGATTGCTGAAGGCCTCGCCGCCGGAAGCATGGTGTTGGCAAACGAAGGTGTCGCGTACTTGCTTGGGGACTCGCGTCGGCTGCACGTCGGCATGGCCTTCCCTCAAGACGCCGACGGTGTGGTTCATCTGATAGATGGATGGTCGACGCAGGTGCTTTTGCGCGCCATCGTTCCGCAGCTCGGCGCAGAGCAAGTTGAACTTCTTCGGGCAAACATCGAATCCTGGGACCCATACCTGCATGAAGCGCGGGAAGACTCCGATGCGTCAACGAGACGCCAGCGTCGCATTTGGGCTCAGGAGAGGCGGTTCAAGCTGCTGGGGCTATTGCCTGCGCAGGTTCTGGAGCCACGCCGGTACCGGCAGATTCAGGAATGGGGTGCCACGCAGCCAGATCTCAGAGGTGGACCTGGTCCGACAATGGCATCTTTTGTTGGATCACCGATGTCCGAGCAGCAGATGGGCAATGCCTCCGACGATGACGTTTTCAGGATGATCGACGAGGTTGCGGACGACACCGACCGTCGGCCAGGGCGGCGTGGGGTGCACCGCGACGGTGGTTCGGTGGAGTTGGCGCGCGCCTTCGCGGCATTTGGCAAGGCTCATTCGGACCGCGCTTTGCGCATCGCGGAGACTCGCTTTCTGCCTGGTCGACACGAGAATGCCGCAGGCGAGTTGCTTCGTGTCGTTGCCGAGGATTCGAACGTGGATGCTCAGCGTGTTCGTACCCTTGTCTGGAAATGGCATCGAGAAGGTTTTGCCAGCAAGACCTGGAGAAGGGACACGTCCTGGGCCTTGCAGCGCTTGGCAGAACGTGACGCGGGCTCGGTTGCCGAGGATGTTGCGTTGCTGGAGTCGTGGATCATCAACGATCCGCAGCGTACCAATGAGCGGATTGCGGCAAGGCTCGACCTAGAACAGCGCAATCGCGCAGCGAACCGTGGCCACAAAACTGAAGCGGCACCAATCGTGTTCCGTCGAGTTCCAGGAGGAATGCGCATCCTTCCGCAAGACAACTTTACTTTGCTTACAGCGATGGCGGCCGGCTTGCTGGGCCGCACAGAGCCGGACTGGAATGGGTGGTTGTCTGCCTTGGAACGACATGTAGATCGTTCTGAAGACCCTGCCATCTGGACAGCCTTGTTGATCTTTCGCGGGCGACCGTTGTTTTGGTCGGACCGCTCGCGTGCAATGCGACTCATACAAGCGATCTGGGACAGGTTCCCGGACGCGTTTTCAGACAAATATGTCGCGGACTTCCTGTGGCGCAACCGCGATCTAGTTGCCGGCGAGGTGATGGAGGCGGTGCGGAATCGTTGGTTGAAAGGAGACGATGCCGGAAATCGGCAAGCCGCAGGCGAGTTACTGATGGCGACAGTGCTCCTTGATTCCGAAGACAAGACTGCATCCGAGCAACTGGAGCAAATTCTCGAGGGGCCGGACACACCGGAACGTCTAGGCGCGCTCTTCACCGCGTCCATCGTCTGGCATGAGGATTCTCGTGCGCTCCGGCAAGGGGCGCATCGTGTATTGATGCGTTTTGCGCCGCAGGCCAACGGTCACGATGCGTTGGCGATTGCTGGCGCCGTGTCTCATCGGGATTCGCTGACAGCGGACGCATTCACCAAAGAGATGTTGAGCGCTATAGCTAACAATCCTGCGGTGCTGCGGGTTTGTCTCGACAGGAGCTTCACACGCGACTTACAGGAGCTACTTCTCAACCCAGACTTCGAGGAACTGGTCCTTGAGTTGGCAGAACGCAGTACGGAACTCATGTTTGCGAAGGGCGAGTCGCGCGTGCGGATGCCGTACGGCGAAAGCTTCGTATCCATTGCCGTCGCACTTCAACGGTCTATGGATCCGCTTCGCAGCCGAGCGATGGATCTGTACGAACGATTGTTGGACGGAGCCGCGTACGGGGCGGAAGAGGCGGCTACAGCTTCGCTTGCGCGTACCTAGTTGAGCACTTTGCTGCTCTGACATACGCTTCCCGACATGCAACAGACCAAGCGCCACCACTACGTACCGAAAGCCTACCTGAAGGCTTTTTGCGACCCGCAGGGGAAATTGCGCGTGTACCGAAAGGATTGTCCAGCGGAACCGCTGTACCAGGTACCGGACGCGACTCAGTTCCGCAAGTACTACTACTCGCAACCGATCCCCGAAGGTGGTCAGGACAACAACGCGCTCGAAGCCGTGTTCTCAGAAATTGAAAGCCATTGGCCCGAGACCGTAGCCAAGCTGCACCAACGGGGTGATGTGAACGACCGGCTCGAGAACATCTTCCAGTTCATGGCATTGCAGCGCGTGCGGGTGCCAGCCAGCCGCGACGCCGCCGAAGCGATGCTGGCGCAGACGGTCAAAGACACGATGAAGGTCATGCTTGCCAACGGCAAGCTGCCGCCGCCACCGCCGGGCCTTGAGAACCTGCCGGACCTCGTTCAGGTTTCTATCGACCCGCACCAGTCCATTCATTCGATGGTCGCCATGATGCAGGGAATGGGGCAGCTCTTCTCGATGGTTGGCTTCGCGGCAGTCCACAACGAGACTGAGCGCCCGTTTCTCACGAGTGATAACCCGGTGC
The DNA here is from genome assembly GCF_049913215.1 of Variovorax sp. R-27. NCBI lineage: Bacteria > Pseudomonadati > Pseudomonadota > Betaproteobacteria > Burkholderiales > Comamonadaceae > Variovorax > Variovorax sp. R-27. Next base: position 5,797,247 of record NZ_CP183984.1, on the reverse strand, counting down.
TCTGGTTCGACCCGTCACTGTCATTCGAGGAGCAACGGCCGTACACCATTCAGCCAGGCGGCCCAGTGTTCCTCGTGTTCCCGGTTAGCCCGAAACTAGCCCTCGTTGGCTCGACTCACTACAAAGAAGTCTTCAGAGTCCATGGTTTGCAGCACAGCGATGTGCCTGATACCGAAATGGTGGATCACATCAATGCGATGGTCTGCCGCTTTGCTTACGAAGCAGTCATCTCACAGAGCCTCGGGCAGGAGGATGTGATTGCAGCGTTTGCCGGGGTATCCCCTGTGCATGAGGCTGTTCCCATTCCGCTGGCCAAGGGGATGGTAACCATCCACAGGTATGCCTTTGGTCCGCGCGCAGCGAAGCCGAAGTGGCGTGACAGGTAGCCCACGGGGCCACAGCGTAAACATGTCGTCAGAATTCGAAGCTGAAGCGCTCGAACTCAGCCTAGAAAATCAAGGACCTACGAGAGCGACGGATTCTCTTCTTGCGCAACTGAAGGGCGGACTGCTAGGTGTAGCTTGCTCACCTAGCCGGCGCACGTTGTAGAGGCTCGCCGCTGCGCATATTTGCGGCCATCGCGCGTGCGCTCTCAAGAGCCTCTATGTCCGACTGAACAGCACTGTCGAACGACTTGGCGATGAACTCGCGGCGGGCGCGGGAATCGCCGGCCCAGCTTTGAGCTGTGGTGGCGGTGGGCGTTTCTGTAGCCATCCCGGCATTTTCCCCCTTATTTGTACAGGATGCCGGTCGATGGGAAAGCCCAAGCGGTGCATCGCGTAGTCGCGGATTAGCCGAGCACTTGCCCGCTAGGAATGTCTCTTCAGACTGTTTTCACTTTTCGAACTGCACGTCAGTTTTGTCTACCTCGTGGGTCGCTGCATGGACGTAGGCTGCAATCTTCAAAGAAGCTTGCTTGTGGGCATCGAATTTAGCGGCTAAATATCAATTGATATATGCGATGAAATTTCCCGCCCATGGGGGAAAGTAATCCTCAATCTTCGATATATCCATTGCTGGCTGGTTGTTTGTATTTTCCCTTGGGAGAATCAATGATTCGGCGTGCTGCTAGATGCACCTAAATCACATAGACAGCTTGAAAATTTTGAGAGAACATTGAAGAAAGAAGGACTCTCTCGATCTTTGATTTTTAGGTTGAATCGTGCCTACGAGCTTAAAACAGCGACTGTGGTCTGAATTTGGCCCCGTGATGGATGCCGTCGCACTTTGCAAGGTGCTGCACTATCGATCGACGACGTCACTCAATGCAGCGCACAGTCGAGGGCTGCTCCCTTTTTTGGCGTTCAACCTCCCTGGGCGGCGGGGGATCTTTGCTTGGACTGAAGAGATCGCCGACATGCTCGAGCTTTCGGCTGAGCGCGCTGCTAGCACGCAAGCCGGGTTCAATGATCCCAATAGCTCTCGCAAAAACGAGGAGGTAGCTATGTAAAAAAACGCCGCTCAACCTTTCGGCTGGCGGCGCTTCCGCTGAAGAGACCTCAACGGCGTAGACAACCGCAGTTTCTTCCGGCGAAGCCCCCCTGTCAAGAATTGACTCGACTTTTTTGAAGGTCGGGATGGTCTTCTTTTGGCTGGAGAACTCCATGGACTTTGATTCCCCTGCGCCCGCGCGCAGGGTGGTCTCGCGTTCGCCTATTCGAACCGTGCGCCGGCTGAATTTGCCGGGCATCTTCGAAGAACCGGTGGAGTGCGAGTCTTCCCTTGAACGCGACTTTGTATTGCGCGCCGCGCTCAGTCCGAGCGTTGTTCGACTGCGGCATCAGCCTTTCCAGCTCAAGCAGCCGTCAGGTCGCCGGTACACCCCGGACTTCCTTGTGACGCACGCTGACGGAACCCGTGTCGTCGTAGAGATCAAGCCGAGAGAGCGCGTCGAGCGCTATCGAGGCGTCTTTGACTTTGCGCGCGCCGAGCTGAAAGCGCATCAGGTGGATTTTCTGGTGCTGGACGAGACATCGATCCGACGTGCCAAAACGCACGAACGGGCAGCGCTGGTCCTGCGTTACCGCAAATCCGGAATAGATCCGGCGGCTCGTCTTCGCCTTCTTGCCTGCGTGGGTGAATGTCCGCGCGGCCTGGCAATCGGGTCGCTCGCGAAACGAAGCGCCGCATCGCGTGTTGATGTGCTGCACCTGATCGCCACCCGTGCGGTGCGGGTTTCCAGGTCGGTGGCCATCGATGACTCCAGTCTTGTCTTTCCGTTGAATCCTTTGGAGGCTTCACATGAATTTCGCACTGACCGTTGGTTTGACGCTGCGCTGTGGTGAGCGCAGTCTGGAACTTGTCAGGGTGCTGCCCGATGGGGTTGTGCAACTCGAGGAAGTGCTGACGCGTCGGGTCCAGAACATGCGTGAGGCCGAGCTGGTCCGCCGGGTGTGGAGCGGTCGAATGAAGATCGTTCTTGATCCGGCGAGAACCGACTCGACCCAGACGTTTGAGGAAGCATCGGCCGCAATAGCCGATGTGTCGGCGCTCAAATTGGCGTGGCAACAACAAATCGACTACCGGCTTCGCTATGTCCGGGCAGTACGGGCTGCACACGTGAGTCGAGGTCAACGCTCCCGCGTCGCCAAGGCCATTCGCTGCGCGGCAGAGGCTGAAGGAGATGCTTCCCCGCCTTCGGCATCGGCTGTCATGCGCTGGATTCGCGCGTATGAGAAAGCGGAAATGAACCCTGTTGCGCTAGTGAGCCAGGGCAAGGTTCAGGTCCGTCAGCGCCGACTTCCCAAGGTCGTGGAAAAGCTCATCGCACAAACTCTCGTGGCGAACTATCTCACCCGAGATCGTCACTCGCTGCGTCACGCGCACGACTGCCTAAGGCGGGAGTTGAAGATGGCGGTGTGCAACGGGCAGTTGCAGGAGGCAGAAGCAAAAGTCAGTTTTACGACCCTTTCGCGACGCGCCAAGGATGTTGACGCCTACCGGCGCATTGCTGCGCGCGATGGAGATGCGCGAGCGCGGATGGTTTGTCGGACAAGCATGGAGGGGGCGGGCGCGGCGTATCCGCTCCAGCGAGTCGAGGTGGATCACACGCCGCTGAACTATGTCGTTGTCTGCGTCCGCACTGGCTTGCCGCTCGGCCGACCATTGCTGACCGTTGCGATCGATGCTTACTCGAGCTACATCCTCGGCTTCTATCTCAGCTTCTACGGCGCCGGCGTGAGCAGTGTTTCTGGTGTGCTGCGAAGCTCAGTCCTTCCCAAAGATGAATTGACGACCGAACTCGGCCTGGCGCGCCCCTGGTTGTCCTATGGGTTGGCAGACGAATGGGTCCTCGACAACGGCCTTGAGTTTCACTCCCACGCCTTCAAGCGGATGTCTTGGGAGCTTGGGATCGACATGACCTATTGCCGGGTGCGCACACCTTGGCTCAAACCACACGTCGAGCGCTTTTTCGCCGAACTCAATTTTCTGACGCTGGCGCGTGGACGAGTGCATCGAAAAGTCGCCAACGCAACCCGCGTCGATCCTTACAAGGATGCCGTGATCAGTTTCGATGACCTGGTCAAGGGCCTCACGATGTTTGTCGCGGAAGAGCATCCGCTGACGATCAATGCGCGAAAGCTGGCGCGACCGTTGGATCTATTTCAAGAGGGATTAGAACGCTGCCCTCCAGCGGTCTACCCGGGAAGCATGGAGAACTTGCGCCTCGTTTCCGGGCTATCCAAGCATCTGACCGTTTCTCAAGGCGGCGTGGAGCTCCGCGGTATCCGTTACGGTTCGAAGGAGCTGCTGCCCTGGCGGAGCGAGCTTGGCGGCAACTTCAAGACGCTGTGCAAATGGGATCCCGACGACATCGGTCACCTGTACATCCAGCACCCCAAGCGTCCGACCGAGTGGGTGAAAAGTCCGTCTCGCCAGCTCGACTACGCGAATGGGTTGTCGTGGAATCAACATCTGACGATCCGGCAGTTCGCACGCGACGCGCTATCCAAGAAAGGGGCCATAGACGATCTTTGGGAAGCGCGCATGCGGCTGCATGATCATTGGATGGATGCGAGTCGCCCCAAGAGCCGCAAGAGCTCGTTGCTGGCCGCTCGCGCGGCAGGTCTGACTTCTGTAGGGTTTCCGAAATCCACCGAATCGAGCCTGGCCAAATCTCAGGACGCTCCTCTCATCGAAAACATCGTGCTCGCGTCAGGAGAGGCGGGTGCCAGCGATATCCCGGAGTTTGATGCCTTCGACATGGAGGTCCGATGAGCGCGCGCGACAGCAACGAAAGCGACGTCGATTGCCCCGACGAAGAGGAGCGGCATACCATCGCGAGGCGGTTGTTCACTTACTCATCTCAGGCCTTGACCGCCGCCGTGCCGGTCGATCGCATCATGGTCAGTCACCCTGGCTTCAAGGACATCCTGGCCAGCTGCGATCGCGTATTCCAGCTCAGTCGAGAGTTTTCTACACAGCAGGGTGTCGTCGTGAGCGGTCCCACAGGCTCGGGAAAGACCGCCTTGATCCGATATTTCCGCAGCTCGTTGCCGAGGTCCAACCTGTTTGAGTCCGGACACGGAGCGCTCGCGGTCCGACTTTCCAAACGGCCAACGGTCGGCCAGCTCGTGGGTGGTCTGTTGCGCCAGATACGGTACCCCTTTCCCAATGTCAGCGCGCAGACCTTGGGAGTGAAACGCAACGTGCTGATCGACGCGCTCAAGCAAAAAGGGACACGCCTCCTGTTTGTCGATGAGGCGCACCACCTGTTGCTGCAGACCCGGATGCGCATCCGCACCGAAGAAGGCAACAACGTCACCGACTGTCTTCGGGAACTGATGGACGAAGTGCCTTTGGGAATCGCCTTGTTCGGTGGGGAAGAGCTCGCCGATCTGACCGGTGTGGATCTTCACCTTGCAAGTCGAATCAGTGCACGTCACCTCCTTCAGTCATTCGAGGCCGGATCTATGTGGCAAGGTTTCGTCAGGGCATTTGTGAGGCAGAGCAAAGGAATGGACCTCAGCCTGCTCGCCGAGAAGGACGAAGCCATGCGAATGCAGAAGGCCACCGCCGGCAATCTGCGGGCGTTCAAGCGACTCGTGACCGAAGCCGTCTTGATCGCCGCTGAAGGCGGCTTCGCTCAGATCGGGGTGGAACACTTGCGAACGGCCTTTGATCGCGTCTACGGAAAACACGCCAGCCTGGGCAATCCGTATGCTGAATGAGTTCCAGCCTCTGCCGGTGGTCGTTCCGGCTCGGGAAGACGAGTCCGGTCTGAGCTTTCTGCTACGGTGTTCGTACGCCAACGGGGTAACGCTCCCTGAGCTTGCAAATCACGCGGGTGCGCGATCGATCCGCTGGATGACGAACCGTGACATGGAAGCGTTCGCCTTCTTGACCGGTGTATCGCCAGAGTGGTTGATCACGCGCCTGAAAAACCGGCGGCATGTGGATCGACGAAGACGGTACTCCTATCTCGGGTGGGACTGGGGCTCCGTTGCTTCGCTGCGAATCAAACATGCTCAGGTTTGCCCGGAGTGCCTGCTCGAATGCTTAAGCTGCAAAGCGGAGTGGGAGGTTACGGTTGCCCCTGCCTGTCCTATTCACCGAACGATGCTGATGGACCGATGCCCGCACTGCGGCACCGCATTGTCATGGCTGCGTCCCGCCGTAGAAATTTGCAGTTGTGGCCGATATCTTCGGCGCTCGGCGGCATCGGCCAAGCCGTCCGCCCGGATTCTGGCGTGGTGCGGGGCAATGCGAGGCCTCTTGGGCCGGGATGGCGCGATGCTCCTCACGAGCATGCGCACCTCCGCGCTACCAAGTTGGGTTTCTCACGTCAGTCCAGACGGCGCATCCCGTCTCATTCATGCACTCGGCGCACTGAGTCGACCTGGAGAGCGGATGTCTTCGGCGCAGGCAGTGGAAATACCGAGTCCTGGTGAGATGGCGGAGATCGTCGAGCGAGGCTTGGATCGCACGAACATGATGCTGGATCAAGCCGTAGGAAGACCCCAGACGCTGCGCCTCCTAGTCTATGAACCTGGACTACAACGGTTGGCGAAACAGGGGGTTGAAGCAGCCGACCAAAAAGTAGCTCTTCAGCTGCTCCAAATGCTGGGCGGTGAGCTGTCGGATTCCATCCGACCTGCTCGGCGGCGCGGAGGACGGCCGTCCAAAGGGCAACTCGAGCTCTTTGACTATGCCGAAATCTAAAAGTACGCACGCACTGGCCGGGCTGCCCGTACTCATGCCACTAGAAGCCCCCGCCTCTTGGTTGACCCGCGCAGCCCTCTCGCAAGGAGAAACGGTCGCTTCGCTGCTAGCCCACTTGAACCTCTTCAAAATCCGAGATTTTGACTTGGCGATTGCCTCCGATGCCGGGCGGCAAGCGGCCATGCGAAGCGGCGTGCATTTGCAGTTCGTGCTTGCCGCCAAGATTTTCGATCGAGTCAAAGGGCTTGGGACCGACGGATCCCGTTTGCTGCTCACAACTCAAGCGGGTCGGCCACGCTATAGGTTCTGTCCGCAGTGCTTGCGCTCCCAAAGGGAAAACTACATCGAGGTGCACTGCCGGTTCGTTCCCTGGCGCTTTTGCCCGGCCCATCACTGTTTGCTGGAAGATGCTTGTCCGCATTGTCAACAGCCGGTCGTGTTGCCATTCGACATGATTTGCGCGGGGCCAAAAAGATCGGGTGTCGCCTATCTGAGGCAATGTCAATCTTGTGCCGGGTCCCTGACCGCTGTTGAGCCTGTCGAAATCGATGACTTGTGCCTATCCGAATGGGACTTCATGTTGTTGGCGAATGGACGGGCGACGCTGGCCGCCTTGCGCGATGGATGGGTCTGCGTTGACGATCGCATAGAAAGGCCCCTGTCCCACCTGAAAGGGCTCGCCAAGATGGGACTCATCCCGATGCGAGAGGATTGGCTAACCGCGAGCGCAGCGAGACAAACGCTCGCCATCCGCCGAGCGGTCGATTGAGAAAGTGAGTAGCAGGCAATCTATTTTTCTCTCCTCCGGCCGCTCGGTTCGAAATCGCTTGGCGCTTTCAGCATGTTGGGGTAGATGTCGTAGTTGTCATCCGACTACAGCCGCACGAGTTAAAGGATCTTCACCATGGACAAGTCAGTGCTTCATTTGACGCAAACGCCTAAGTTCAAGGGCCGTCTGATGGATCGGTTTAAAAAGATCGCCGAGGAGCGAGAGAGGCTTGGGTTGCCGAAGGCCGTACTCATAGACGGTGTGGTGCACAAGCAGTTCCCCGACGGAAGACTTGAGCGCGTGGAATTACAGAAAAATCACGCCAGCCTAAAGAGCCCGGATCTCCGCTAGGACGTTGGTCGCACGGAAACAGTCCGAAACGCCAATGCAGGAGAGGCCGCCGGCCGGTCCGCCCTATGCCTAGAGTCTTAGTGCCGATGCAATCTTGACCAGCTAAACCGCGCAACTTTCGATCAGCACCCACAAGGCTTTGATCGACTTCAACGCGATCTCACCTTGCGTAAGTAGAGAGAAATTTGAGCACCCGATCACCTGCAGCTTTATCTGCGACCGCATTGACCGTTTGGCTCTCCAGCGGCTTTGGACGTGTGCCTGGAAAGACAATGAAGGTCACCCCCGATGGAATACCCACTCCGCTGCCTTTCTTTAGGGCACGACAAGGTGACTGTCCCTGAACGGCGCACTGTGGATTGCCGAGGTCCTCATGGGTACGCAACGAGGCCTCGCCGAGCCGAAAAAATGGACCGGCGTCGCCGACAATGGCCAGGGAGCATCGATCACCTTTTACGACAACCGCTAGGTCCCCTTTGCCAACACCGGTGTCTTTCATCAGTGATAGGTCGGGCTTGTCGCGCGGTGGTAGCGGCATGACGATGAATGGCACCAACTCCGCGTTGACGAAGTGATCTCTCGAACTCTTGTCAAAAGTAAGCCAGGTCTCTACGTTGTTGGGCCAGCCGCTGCCGCCGATCACCGGAGAGCCATCGGCATCGACCGCGGCCTTCGAATTAAAGACCACCGTACCGTCGGAATAGCGAGAGACAAATGCGACCCGGTTCGCGTCGCTCGAGCACCGCAGCTGCTTCCCTTTGTGCTTTGGCAGAGCGAAGCCGGCGAAGCGGTCAGTACGGTCACAGTCATCGTATAAGGCCTTCCAAGTCTTGCCTTTTGCGGCTTGGGCAACCAATGGCTCCCCAGGCTTTAGTTTGGCAAGGCCCGCAGAGATCGCGCTGCACATCTGCGTCGGCGACATGGGCGGTGATGTCGCGGGTACCGTCGGTCTGGATTCAACCCTCAATACGGCCGACACCGCTGGAACTTTGGTTGACGAGTCCTCGATAGGCGTGTTGCCTACTGGGTTGGGAGGCGGTGATACACAACCGGCCAAGTTGATGGTCAGAGCCATCCCAGCAAGCCAACGCATATTCGTGCTGCCTCGGCGGGTGTTGTCTGAGTGAATCATGGTTCCTCTCGCTCCAATCGATCTTGCGTATGTAGCTATGACGCCTCTCAGATACGACCGCCGCGATGACGGTATACGCACGTTATGCGTACTTTCCGGGAGCGTCACTTCGCACTGCCAACTGATGTATCGAGGTGACCCTACCCATTCAGCGACGCGAAATCTCGCTATGTCCCTTCATAGTGGTGAACAGTCGAAATGCAGATCATGAACAAAGTTTCCTACTGCTATATGGCATTCACATCCCGCTCGGAGAGATGTATCAGGAACACGGAATTTATTGACCGCAGCGATTGCTTATACATACCGCAAGATTCAAAAGTTGGCAAGGCTCTTTTGTGGTATCGCTTTGAATCGCGAAGCTCGGTAGGCTGAGCTGCTCAATGTCATGCCGACCTCGGGAGTTCAGCATATGCCTACGCTTCGAGTCAACGATCCGGGCCCTCTTGCGCAGCTGTGGAACCGCTTCTTGCGTGAGAAGGGGTTTCTCTCCGAGGCGGACTGGTGGACTAGCCCGGGCGTCTTCACGGAGGCATCCAAGCAAGCCACGCAGGCGTTTCAGGTCATGCTCGCGGATGCGGCGAAAAGAAACAACTCGAGCGTACGAATTGCTGTCGACGGCATCCCCGGCAATCAGACCTTCGGCTACGCGTGCGCCATCACCGACCAGGACTGGTTGAACCCTCAAGCGATCGCTGCAGCGATGGACGTTGATTACCCGAAGCGGGATTCATCCTTGCCGGATGCTGGTGAAAAGCTGCAAGTTGCCCTTTTCGGCGAGATTGTGGCCGATCCGGCACCTGAGAAGGGGAAGGATGCGATCCGCATCGTCAACGGCTTTGACAAGGAATGGATTGCTCCGTTCGAGGTGCCTGAACTCGCGACGATCACTGGGTCGAAGGCGGCGACCACACAGCTGATGCACAAGAAGGCTGCTAGACAGATTCAAGCGGTCTTTTCTGCATGGGCAGCACTAGGATTGCTTGCTCGGATCACCACTTTCGATGGTCTCTGGGTCCCTCGATACAAGCGAGGGCTTGCCCCTGAACTGAGCAACCATGCATGGGGTACGGCATTCGACATCAACGCCAGCGCGAACTGGCTGGGGCATCTGCCGGCCTTCCCCGGTGAGAACGGGAGCCTACTTCCGTTGGTTCCAGTCGCTCAGGACTTTTGTATGGGGTGGGGTGGCCTCTACCGCCGACGATTGGATGGCATGCATTTCGAGGTGCTAAAGCTGATGTCCATTGAGGAAATTAACGCTGCCAGGACTAAATACGGGCTGAGCAACACTCTGCCATAGCGCTCGCGGATCGCTCGGTGGTATTCGCTCGTGCATGCGTTGATGCAATGCTCTAAAAGTCGTTCGCCGGAGAACTCAATGGGAAGAGGTTGCATCTTTGCCGCACTCGCATGCGGTGTTTTGACTGGATGTGCGACGCCCCTGCCGATAGTTGACTATGCAAGCACCCAAGAGCGGGCGCAAGGTCCATATGCTCGCTATCAGCCACAGAACAACTTCTCTGATCTCCCGAAGGCAGTTGAAGAGTTTGAAGCCTACTACTTTCTCTACCAGCATACATCCGATCAACTGAACCTGCGTAAGCAGAGTGCTGGAGAGGTGGGCTTCTTCTCGTCTGTACTTGCTATCCTTGGTGGTGCAGCGAAGTCACCCGGGGCCGTTGTGACAGGCGGGCTGGGGACCGTAGGTAGCAGCATTTACAGCGAACGTTACAGGCTTGATGTGCAGGCTGCCAACTATGATCAGGCGGCCAGAGCCATGCGATGTCTGTCCCTGGAAACTCGGGATCTAGACGCCGCCGCGTTGCCCGCGGCTCAATTCACTGCGGTGGGTCAGCCCAGCCTTGATGCACTACCTGAAGTACTGCGTGTTGCACGTGACGCCTTCATCGAAGTGCGTGACCGGCTGCGTAGCCTACAGATCAAGATCACACTAGGTTCCCCCGATCTCGGGAAACTGAAAGAGGTCGCACAGGCAAAGCGTGACAGTGTGACGCCGAAGGCCATCGCTCCGGCAGCGGCTCTCGCCGCATTGGCCGTAACCGCTTCAAACGAGAAAATCGAACTGTACAGGGGACGCGTTAAAGCCTGCACAGCACTTCTCGGATCTTAGAAGGTGTTGTATCGACTGGTCGGATCCACCGCCCTTTGCTGACCATCCGATTCTCTCCTAAGCCGCCATCGCATCGACCGTTCCTAGCGGGCCCCCGGCCTCCTGCTAGCCGAAGTGGAGGCTCTAGCGTGTGTCGAATATCTGACCGTAACGAGGTAGCCATGAAGCTCATCAAAGCGCGCATCCAGAACTATCGGTCCGTGGAGGACAGCGGGGATGTCGAGATCGGCGACCTTACTTGTCTAGTGGGCAAGAATGAGGCAGGTAAGACAGCGTTGTTGAGCGCTCTGCGCGGGCTTCGCTCCACGGATGACTTTAAGTTCGATAGGACTAACGACTACCCCCGCAGATTCCTCAACCGCTACGACGAACGACATGAGGATGGCCAGTCCGAGGTGATCCGAACGTGGTGGCGGCTGGACGCGATTGACGTCGCTAAGGTCGAGGCGCGCTTTGGCAAAGGCGTGCTCTTGGGGGATGAGTTCGAAGCGCACTTCGGCTTCGGCTACAAAGAAGACAAACGCATTTGGACAGTCCGTGTGGACCATGCGAAGTGTCTCGATTACCTCGTTAGCGTCCACGCGCTCGACGCAACTGAGCGTAATGTCCTTCATGGCGTATCAGATGGGCGCGGCGCTGACAAGGCGCTCTCAGCGCTTGCCACGCGCTCGCCAAAGCAGGAGGCTCTGCTGCAGGACATCAAGAAGTGTCGCGACTCGGATTTTGGTCTCTCTGCGATCGACATCCTGTCGCCTCGTATGCCAAAGTTCTTCTACACGTCGCACTTCGAGCGTATGTCCGGCGAAGTGTCCGTTGAGCAACTCCAGCGTGACGTGGCGCAGACTAACGTAAACGTCGGCGACCGAATCTTCCTAGACTTCCTAGCCTACGCCGGGACCGATATTGACGAACTCGTGTCGACGGTCAAGCGCACCGCACTGAAAGCTCAACTCGAAGCGGCCGGCAACGAGATCACAGAGGAGATTTTCCAGTTCTGGTCGCAGAACAACGCGCTTGAGGTCACAATCGACTTCGATGCCGGCAAGCCGGGCGACCCACCACCCTTTAATGCAGGGACGGTTGCCTCTATCCAAATTCGCAATACGAACCACAAGGCGAAGATTGCGCTCTCTGAGCGCAGCGCCGGTTTCGTCTGGTTTTTCTCGTTCCTCGCCCAGTTCAAGCAACTCAAGAAAACTAAAGGCAAGGCCATCTTGCTGCTCGACGAGCCAGGCCTCACGCTGCATGGGAAGGCGCAGGCGGACCTTTTGAAATACATCGAGGAGCGTCTACTACCCGACCATCAAGTAATCTTCACGACCCACTCGCCGTTCATGGTTCCCATAGGCCGGCTCGCAGACGTGCGCATCGTCGAGGATGTGATCGAATATGGTGGTCCGCGCCCTGTCGTCAAGGGCACAAAGGTGCGTTCGGACGTGTTGCAAGTCGATGATGACACGCTCTTCCCGCTGCAGGGCGCATTGGGGTATGAGATCACTCAGTCGCTATTCATTGGCGAAAACACTTGGCTCGTGGAGGGGCCCAGCGACATCGTCTACCTCAACGCGCTCTCCGAAGCCTTGAAGCGCCGCGGCCGGGTCGGCCTGGACAGGCGCTGGGTTATCTGTCCCTCCGGTGGCATCGACAAAATTGCGCCGTTCGTGCGGCTGTTTGGCGGCAATCGGATGAACCTAGCCGTGCTCTCCGACATCGGCAAGGGCGACGTGAGCAAAGTTGAGAAACTGAGACGTGAGGAGATCCTCAAAGCGGGCCATTTCTATACGGCTGCCGACTTCGCGGGACAAGCTGAGGCGGACGTAGAGGATCTTCTTGACCCGGCGCTTTACGTCGAAGTCCTCAACGCTGCCTACAAGGTGCCCGCGAGCCACACGGTCACGATCAAGAGGCTGCGGGATGCGGACAAGACTACATCCCGCATGGTGAAGCAGGCCGAGGCGCTCTTTCGGGTTATGCCACCCGAGCTGCCGGAGTTTGGTCACTGGCGCGCGGCGGAGTGGCTGCTGAAGCATCCGGAACTGTTGGATGCGGAAACTGACGGGGTGGAAGCGACGCTTGTGAAAGCGGAGAAAGTGTTTCTTACCTTTAACGCCCTGCTGCGTTAGAAGTCCGCTTTCGTGCTGCCGCCAGCGTCGTGATTGATGGATGCACGTACGTTGATGACATGCTCTACGCTGACACGCCCCCTTCAGGATTCCATGGAAATCAACACAGTTGGGCTGATGTTGGCGGCTTTTCGCCATGTGTGCGATTCCCTCCTTCGATTCGGGAGCATTCGGGATTATTGCTAACCGTCGGCGATCCGCTTCCTATGTTTAATTCTCTAATTGCACGAGAAAATAAAACGCATATCTCATGATCCGCAGTTCAGAAAACCTCTTAGTTAAGCTAAGTTGAGTTGGTTTGGATTTTGAATATATGGTGTTGTCCTGAATTTTTGAATGGGAGTTCGCGCGGATGACTCATTGCCCAGATATTTTTAGAATTCTAAATCCGTTGAAGAATCGCCATGAAACTCGTTGAAGTCAAGCGCGTTAGCGTAATTAAAACTACAGCGCCAATAAAATATGGCGACATAGAGATCGCTCAGCCAATTCAAACAGATGGAAATTGGAAAACGATATTGGTTGGTCAAAACGGTTCTAGAAAAAGCTACTTACTGACGATGATCCTCAACGCCGCGGTGGGCCGGACAACAGTTTTTTCAGGAAAGGTGCTACGCCATCAACTAGAAACTGTAGGCGGCAAGATATCGAAGGTAATAGCGCTTTCTGCAACTCCATTTGACAGATTTCCTCGAAAAACGATATACGCTGCGCCAGGAATATCTGCTATTTTGGCGAAAAACGACAAATACATATATTTGGGGCCTAAAGCCCCAAATGGAGCCTTGAGTACAATTCATGGCATGAAAACGTTGGCGGCGTTGCTATTTATGGCCTCAAGTCAAAATAGAAATTACGATGGATTGGTTGCTCCCTTTGATTTTTAAACCTCAGTCCAAAAATTTATGTCAGCTTGCGGAGGAATACTTCGTTTAATTGGTCGAGGACGGATGTGCAGAATAAGCCTAGTAGAAAATATGGATCGATTGGTTTAATACCATATAAAAGATATAAAAAACTACTTCTTGATCAAATCAAAGAACTGCCAGTCACGGATGACGCTGAAGTATTGAGAAATCTTTTTGATATGGAATCCGATCGCATAATGGTGAGGAAGCTTGATGGTTTTCCGTTTCAATTTTCTTTTTCTTTCAATGATGGAAGCGTGAGATATGAAAATCAATCTCAATTTTCGACAGAGGAGATTTTGGCGCTTTTGCGTATTGGAGTCCTGACTCCTTCTTCGATTGATGTTAACTTTTTAAACAATCCCAGTCCAAAGCCAATTTCCGTCGAGTCTGCACTGAGTTCTGGTCAATGGAGTCTGCTAAGCACACTTATTCCGCTTGCGCTAACGGTGGAAAATAATTCTCTGATTTTGATTGACGAGCCCGAAAATAGCATGCACCCTCAATGGCAGCGCTCCTACCTCAATCTCTTGAATGATGTCCTAGAGGGTAGAACTGGTTGCCACGTGCTTATTGCAACTCATTCGCCGCTCATAGCAGGAGGTGTTAGCGATGATGATGGCAACGTCGTAAGAGTCATCGCGAGTGATACAAACAGCTCTGGCATTGAGACTGAAGTCGTTTCTGCCGCTTTTGGTTGGGATGCAAACGATGTTTTGAATGAGATATTCGAAACACCTTCTGGGCGCGATGCTTCTTTTGTCGCGATGGCTGATGAAGCACTCAAACTGTTTCGTGAAGACAAATCAAAAAGCAGACGTTTCAAGGAGTTATTGGGCGTGTTGATAGATGCCGCTGAAAAATTACCAGAGAGCGATCAGATGCGAGTCGTAGTCAAGGCCCTTGTCGACAACACTCAGGATTGAATTTGATGCTACCAGGATCAATTCCCACGAAAATATCTGATGCTCTTCGTGCCGTTGTCGCGGACGAGTGGTCCTCAGCACGCGTTGAAGTAATTGCATACCGGGATGCTGCACTTGATGCGCAAAACTGGCAATGCGCATATTGCTTGCGCGAAATTTTGCGAAATGAACTGGGCCATCGCGAACTAGATCACGTTCTTCCTAAATCTCAAAAACCAAAAGACGGCTTTGACGCTGCACGGTCAATTAGCAATAATTTTGAAGATAGAAGACACACTGCCGGATATGGATTGTTTAGGTACGAGCCCAAAAATCTAGTCATCGCTTGCAAACGCTGCAATAGCTTCAAGGGATCTCACGACTGTTTGGCAGACAGATCAATGACCCTCAAATCTTATCCAATTCGCGGTCAAGATTTTGAATGGATTCATCCTTATTATGATGACCACAGTGAGCATATTAGTCTAGTCAATGGAGCATTGTTTAAAGTGGTCAATGCTTCAAAGAAAGGTCAAGCAGTAATAAGGGCATGCGGGCTCGATCGAACAGAAGAGTTGACTCGTCGCCTCATCGATAAACATGTAGCTCGCGCCATCGACGTAGGATTGGCTATGCTGAATATTGTGATGATTGAGAGGATATTTGATCTCGAAAAAGTATCTTGCTCAATTCATGAAAAATTTAACGTTGGCCCCGTGGAATTAATTGAGGATCTATTTGTTGACTTGCAGGCAGGCCTTCAAACAGGTTCAATGGCTGTGAGGAATTGTTTGGATGATTTGATGAGAAAGCTTATGCCGGATGGCCAATAGAGGAAGGCCGATGTCTAAATTAATGGGTTCAATTTTCGGCTTGCGCCAATACCGAGCCGCCGGAGGAGAGTTCGGCGAAGCCTTTCATCGGCTTGCTTAATCGCTGTGCTGGCGCCTCAGCCCAATGGTGTTGATTTCCACGCGGAGGTGACCCGCATTTCTGATCCGCCAGTATCCCTGAGCGCGTCTCTGATCCTGTGCGTCGGTGCGCAGAAATGCGGCAATGACTGTGGAAATTCACACTCGCAAAAACAACGTAGCCTGCGAAGACGCTAGCGAAGCGCTGTACTGAACTTGCGAGCACGACTGTTTTAGGCGCCAGTTCAAAAGCGCCGGGTCCGCATAATCTAAATTCGTCGATACATTCAATTTAATAAGCTGATGCTCGATGTTTTCAGAGCAGCCCTCGGCGCGATCCACCTCCCGTAAGCTCCCTCAAGACTTCGCGGTCTGCCCAGTAATTTACGTGACCGCGTGGCCCCAACTCCGTGTTGCTTGGACGGACCGCGCTCTCCGACATCTGAACGGCTCGCCCAACGAAGTCATCGACACGATAAAGGTTGATCCAGCCTGCGATCGCCAGCGGCGGGGCATTCGCGGCGGTGTACTTGAAAGGCAAGTAATGGTCGTACAAATAGCTCAGAGGACATCCCATCGTGACCAGTGTCAGTGGCGCGGATGTTTGGACGCTTTCCGCACGTAAAGCCAATTCAGGGCCCTTGCGACCAACGACGACGATGCCAAGTGCCTCCAGCGCGATCATGGTGCCCTGGCTGTGTGAGACGACGATCACTTCATCAAAGTGCCGCTCCCGTTGCGCCAGCCTCATCACGGTACAGAACCGTTGAATCATAAAATTCCAGGGAGGCACAGAACTCGCCGCCGATGTGCGTTCTGCGCCGCTTGCCCGATTGTCGCGACGGTGGGGATTTTCAATATGCACTTGCTTGGCTCGAGCATGACTTTCCGGAAGTTTGAAATGAGCAATCACGTCCAGCACGATGTCGAGTGCTGTTCCGACGTGAGCCCGTATCACAACTAGCCCGGAGACAACAAACGCTGCAAGCACGATCGACGGCGCTTGTAGAGCTTCGATCCGTTGAATCAGTTCGGACCAAAAGAGACCAATCTCACCACCTCTGCATATGCCGAGCTCTCGCCAAGGGAGAAAGGAGAAATCATCAACAATAGGTCCTCGGTATGGGCCATAGCACTCGAGGTCGTACACCATTGGAAAGAACGGCATCGGCCATAGCAACCCGCACCCCAGGATGAGTAGAACGACGGGCTTTCCCACGATGAAGCGCGGATAGACGAGCCCCCTACCAATCGTTCTTTGCCGCGTTAACGTGATGATCCACGACCAGACGACAAGCCCTAGATAGACGAGGAGGAGGCAAACAAACGGCAGCCAGACAAGTGCAAACAGATGCAGAGATTGTTTGATTCGACTACTGTTAGGAAGACCCTCGAGCCGGGTTGCGACGAAAGCCCACGCAATCATGATGAGAAGTACAAATAGCATCATGCTCACGATCGCACCAACATTCATGACGAGCAACGCACGATAGATAACCCGAAAATCGTCGAGCGCGGCGGCAGCTTTCGGGGAGTTCAACTTGGCCAATGCACTGGCCGCAATCAGAACGGCCGATAAGTACAACATAGCCAGCACCGCAAATCCGGACAGTGCAGAAAAAATCGAAAGCATTGTCGTGACGAACTCGATAAAGACTTCATAGTTCGGCGAGCGACCATATCGCATTCGGACAAAGGCGTAACCTGTGAGAATGGCGAGGCCGCACCAGATCAATGACTTCGCGGTAGTGAGTGACCATCCTGAACGTTTTCCTACACGCGTAAAGGTCACTCCAAGACATACAGCAAGGGCGCCAGTAGCAAGCATTCCAAAAGTTGCGCTTATCTCTCGAAACGCCGCATCTCCGCCGTGTAGTGCATACATTTCGAGATAGAACAGAAGCACACCAACGGCTGCAATCAGGTTGACCGCCAGCAAAGGGCCCCTCGCAAGCCACAGTGCGATCGTGGACGAAATGCTGATCACTCTTCCTAAGAAACTTAGCGCGAGATTGCCCTGAGTTTTGGCTTGCAACTCTCGGGCAGCAGCAAACAGAACGTGCCGTAGTCCGAAGACAAGGTCAACGAGGCCTTCGACGAGTCCCACGAAGGTGCCCTTGACTCGCGATAGATCCCCCCAATAGACTTCAACAAAACGAGTTTCTACGGACTGATCGCTGGAAAGTGTGTCGATTTGATGGACCGGAAACGTACTAACGAACTCTGGATCCGGGCCGGAGTTATCTTCACAGTGACGAATCAAAGTTGCTCCCTCCGGCTTCGCTCCGGTGAGAGCGCACACACCGCTGACCAAGGTTGTTAGCGCGTCCCCTGGTTTGGGGTCTCCCACACCGTGGACAACGATAACCAACTTGCTTGTCATAGAGATACTCCTGAGGCACTCACCTAGCAACGATCAGTAGCGCTTCCAATAGCTCGCCGGAGGATGGCGTCCGGCAGCATGAGCGCTTTCCGCGAGAGACATATGCCCGCCCAGCGTCGCAGCGAGAGGCGAAACCTGGCCGCGGCATGGCAAGGTCCCTACCAAGTCAGCCTCGAGTCCGCACGTGGGAGATTTTCATGTTCCCTCGCAGTGCTGGCCAACAGTCTTGGTTGATGCTCTGCCTTTCGTGATTGGCCTTTCGCATCGGCCTCCCTCAACGACGACAAGCGGCAGTCTCAGAGAAACTAGATCACCTGCGCAATCCCCTATTTTGGGGGTGACCTGCTCGGTTTAGTCGAGACAGTTTTTCCTAGAAGACGGCGGGTTGCAGTTCTAGGCGGAGTTCCTGTTTGAACTCTGCCGGGGTCAAGTATTGCAGGCTGCTGTGGGGACGTACCTCGTTGTAGTGATTGCGCCAGGCTTCGATCAGGACAGCGGCTTCGCGGCGCGAACGGAACCACTCGATGGACAGACATTCGTCGCGGAACTTGCCGTAGAAGCTCTCGTCGGTGCCGTTCTGCCAAGGCTTGCCGGGATCGTTGAGCACGGTGGCAATGCCCGAGCCTGAGATCCACTCCAGGATGGCTTGGCTGACAAACTCCGGCCCGTTGTCCGAACGCATGAACAGCGGCGCACCATGCAAGCTCACCAAGCGCGAGAGCACCTCGATCACCCGCTTGGAGCGGATGGCCCCGGCCACATCGATGGCCAGGCACTCGTGGGTGTATTCGTCCACGACAGTCAGGCACTTGATCTGCTGGCCGCTGGCCGTGGTGTCGAAGACGAAGTCGTAGGCCCAGACCATGTTGGCCTTGAACGGCGTGTGAACGCGCGGGCGCACCGAGGCGATGCGCTTGCGCGGCCGTTTCCGGGGCACCAGCAGGCCCGCCTGGCGCCACAGCCTGTGCGTGCGAGACCAACTCAGCTCGAAGCCCTTGCGGCGCAGAAACACGCGGATGCGGCGATAGCCGTAGCGCGGATACTGAGCCGAGAGTTCCTTCATCGCCGCAAGCACCGGCGCATCCTTGGCGGGCAAGCGCAGCTCGTAGCTGGGCGTGGCGCGTGACATGCCGATGAGCCCGCAGGCGCGGCGCAGACTCAAGCCACGTGCGCGCACGAAGGCCAGTTGCTCGCGCCGAGCCAGCGGGCTCACCATTTTTTTGCGTTGATCTCCTTGAGGATCTCGAGGTCCAGATCTCGCTCGGCAAGGAGCTTCTTCAGCCGGCTGTTCTCAAGCTCCAGGGCCTTCAGACGCTTGACGTCGGCCGCCTCCATCTGGCCGAAGTGTTTGCGCCAGGCATAGATGGTGGCGTCGCTGACCTTGTGCTTCTTGGCAGCCTCGGCCACCGTCGTACGATCTGCTTCGCGCAGGATCGTGACCATTTGCTCTTCTGAAAATCGACTCTTCTTCATGGGCTCCTCTTCGGGCGGGAGCCATCTTCCTAGAAATCAATGTCTCGGAGAAACCGGGCAGGTCAACACCAACTCGACGTTGCGCTGGGCCTCGCGTTCCAAACGCCGGCTGGACTGGATGCGGTTCAGGTACCCGTAGATGTAGAGCTTGAGCAGCACCGCCGGGTGGTACGCCGGCCGGCCGGCCGGCCGGTCGCGGCTGGATCTGCTCCTTTGAAGCCGAGTGCTTGAAGATCAAGTTCATCGACAAAAACGTCGACAACGCGCACCGGGTTGTCTTCGCCGATATAGTCATCAAGACATTCCGGCAGTAGTGCAACCTGCTGTCGGTCTTCGCCTTCGATGAATCGCTTCATGGGCACCTCGCTGGGAACGGGTGCCATGATTTTATTTGGATGAGTGCCGACGGCGAAGCGTTTTCACACAGCCTCGGCCGCATTCTGCCGCCGCGCTCAGGCGCCCAGCCGAACCAGGTCGCCGAACGAATTTGACGCGTCAAGGGTCGTCGGCGTCAGTGAAACGGTGACCGTGCCACCTCGCTGACGTGCACGAACCAAGTACGAGCCCGGCACGGCATCGAGGAACACATTTCCATATTCCGCTTCCGGTTCCAGGCCAGCGGAGCTCATCATTTCGCCGGCGCCGAAGAAGAATCGCCCGCTGGTGTTCCGCACGACCAACTCCACGTCTGCGTCCCCTAGTTCTTTGTGTGCCGCGACCTCGAGCTCATAGCGCCCGTCGGCGCTGACGTTCATGAACGCAGCGTTCGCCCGGTTGACTTCGAGGAGTTCCTCCTGAGGCAACGACCACCAATCGGCATCCTCGTTGAGGCGATGCCGCATGCATTCCGGGTCGAAAAGGACGATGGTGGCGGTGTCGGTTGTTACAGTTGTGCGCATCGCTCAATGTCTGGTGTTGGCCGAATGTAGCTGGACAGGTCGCCTGCGCAAAGGGCCCGAAGCGGACTTCCACGAGTGCGCCCCATCATGAGCCGGCCACTTACTCGAAGTAATGGCAACCGAGGCAACATTCAGGCGAGATTTTTGAAAAGCACTGGGTCGTTCAGGTGAAAGCGTGGTGGGTTGCGAACCCCATCCCTGAACAGGTTCATGATTGCTATTAACGGTTTCCCAGCTTGCTCGACGTGATAAATCAGCAACCCGCCCCCAACAAGGAGTTGCGCGTAAGCCGCGCCAATTACATTCCCAGAAGCGATCCCTTCTTCCCACTGTCGCTTGGCCTCCTTGCCCGACTTGACCTTCATTTCGTGGATGGAGCCGTCGTTCTGCATGGCCCAATAGGTCTTGAAGCCAGCGGACTCTTCAAGTTGAGCCGATGAGATCCGGTCAGCGTGCTTCCACAAAAGGCGCTGAACATCTCCCAGGTCCTGCTCAGTGCCTTCATACGGGTAAGGGGAAATCACCACGTCTTTGAAGAGGAGCAAATCGCCAAAGGCACGGCGCTCCGCTTCTACGGCGTACTTGACCGGCAACTGCCGCCCCTTCCAGATCAGCCCCTCGCACTCTTGGAGGGTGTGAGCGCCAAGCTTCGCGTCGCCCGATACATACGCCTCATAAGACATATCTAAGAGCTCGCGACAGATCCGGCTCATACGAGCGTCTTTCAGCTTCTTTTCAGCGAAGTGGAAGCCATCCCTTAGGTCTGAGAACTCGCTGTCGAGGCGCGCGCGCTGATCAATCGGCTTCTCATCGACGTCGAAGGAGCGAAAATCATCTGGTGCAAAAAGAAGCACCGTGCTCCATGCGTCGTGATACTGGCCCAATGTCTGGAAGCGAGGTATGGATAGCATGGCAAATCATATTCTCTGGTGCCCAGCGGCGCTTGGTGCTTTCAGCAGGTCGGGATAAATGTCGTCGTTGCCCACCGACTGCAGCCGCGAGGTAAAGGATCGTCATCATGGACAAGTCAGTGCTTCATTTGACGCAAACGTCTGAGTTCAAGCGCCGTCTGATGGATCGGTTCAAAAAGATCACCGCGGAGCGAGAGAGGCTTGGGTTGCCCAAGGCCGTGCTCATAGACGGTGGGGTGCACAAGCGGTTCCCCGATGGAAGACTTGAGCGCGTGGAATCCCAGAGAAATCACACCGGCCTAAAGGACCCGGACCTCCGCTAGGCCGTTGATCGCACGGAAAGAATTCGAAACACCAATGCAGGAGATACTGCTACATGCTGCACAAAGGCCTGCCCAACTCCAGCATGTTTATGAGATTCATGACCGCCCGGGGCAAAGGACGGTTCCGGCGCGGCGGAAACCGGCGTGCGCTATGACGTTTCCTCGCTTCTAGAGTGACTAGAGGTTAGATGGCTCGTCTTCTACGAGCTCATTCGACACTTGTGGTCAGCGGTTGCACGCGAGGAGCTTGTTCTTGGCACGTTCTTCTAGAACATTTGTATCGCTAGAAAACTTAAAAAGATTGAGAGAATTTATGAGGGAAAAACCCAAATCGGAATCCCACTTCATTGAAAATCGGCTGTCCCCAGCACTAGCTTGGTCATTTGCTCTTGTTTCTACAGTCACGACACTGGCCGTAGTGCTCTACTATTCTAATTTTGGTGGACGCTCCCTTTCAGAAGATCCCGAGCAATGGGGGCAGTTTGGAGATTTTCTTGGTGGTGTTATCAATCCTGTCGTGGGTTTGGTGACAGTCTTCTTGGTCATCGTCTCCATCTCTGTGCAGCGCAAAGAACTCGCCGCTACGGTTGAGGAAATGAAGTCTGCCAACGAGGGCGCAGCACGAATGAGCTTCGAGCAGTCATTGTTTGCGTGGCTGGCCAGCTATCAAAATCTACTGGAATCGATTGTCGATCGAGACAGGAGTGGTAGAAAACTTCTCAAATGGTGGTCAAGCGCTTTTTCAGGGCCCGTTACCTTCAATAATTTTCGCAGCGATGGCACGTCAATTTATATTAATTCTTATGCTTCACTTGAAGCTTTGGTCGCGTCGGCAGCGACAGAGCCAGTTGCTCGAAATCAGGTCGGTGTTGTATTTGAGCGGGCTCTGAACGGCTTTATTAATCGATATAACCATCAACGCTCGGATCTGGATGCATTACTGCGAACGCTCTACCGACTCATTCGATGGATTGACTCTTCGGCGTGGTCAGCCAAGGACAAGTGGCACTATGTTGCGCTAGTTCGAGCTCAGCTCTCTTCCATAGAGATGGCCTACCTGCTCTACAACTCCCTCACCGCGCGAGGTGAAAAGTTTGCAGTGCTGATCAACAAGTATGCGCTGCTTGACAACTTGGCTTATGAAGATGATCTATTGGTTGATGAGATCGTTAATGTGTACTCGCAAGCTAAGACGTCGGCGCCTCCACCTTTTGGTTCTGCCAAACCTTGGCCTTTGAGGCCAAGTGCATTCTCTTCAGACATTGCCAAACAGCAGCTCGCACTGCCGATCGACACATAGTCGCTTGGTGCGCACAGTGGACCGGTTTTGCGGACACGTCCCTAACGTGACAATTTCAGTGCTGCTTGTACCCCATCCTCCAGAATCTCCTCCGCAAGCTGCGGATCTGACACAGCGCGAGCAATTTGGATAGTACCGACCATCAGGGCAAAAATAGTCGCTGCTTGCCGTCGACTATTGGCGGATTTAGGGTGAGGAAGCAACATTCCTAGACCTTCAGCATAAGAAGAATATGCCTCCTCATACATTTTCTTCGTCGGCTCGGACTGACGCCCAATCTCGGGCAACAACGCCGCGGAAGGGCACCCTTCATCACAACCTAACAGGTGCGCCTTGTTGAGATACCGACGAATGGCATCTTCAATATCAGTCGCACCGGTTTGCTCGTTCGTCAATGCAAGATGCTGCTCATTCAGTGCGCTTGAAAGGGCTTCTTTGACCAAGGCGTCCTTGGAGTCAAAGTGGGGATAAAAGGCGCCATTTGTCAGCCCTGACTCCGTCATGATTCCCGCTAGGCCGGAGGCTGTGATCCCATCTCGGCGAAACTTCCTTGAAGCGACATCGATGATGCGCTTGCGTGTACTTTCCTTGTGACCTTTTTCAAAACGCATGAATCTCACCAATCATTGAAAATCTGAGCACCGCCGCAAGAAGCCGTCTGCCGTACTCTCACGCCCGGCGTCAGTTCACGAGGCTGCTTCTTCCAACACGACGCGAAGGTCCGCATCCAGTTGCACGGCCACCAGATCGACCTCCGGGCTGGCGAACTGCCCAAACATCGAAACCGGACGGTCGTACTCAAAAGAAGCCGTGCCATTCACATCCTCACGAAGAAGGACACGGACAGGCGCATAGAGCCCTGCGGACATATCGTGCCGCGTCATTTTCGACGCGGTCAGAGGATTGCCGATGTCGTACTGAATCGAAGACCGACGCGGCCCCGCAATGCCCAGCAACGCACCATGATCCCGGAACCCAAAGATTGACAGCGCCGGCAACGCCTCAAGCTCTTTCAGCGCGCGTACTGTCTCGCCGTAGCGCAACAAGGTGAAGATGCCGTCATCGATACGATGGATCAAGTTCTCCAACTTGGTCTTGACTGTGGCGAACGAGTGATTCGAGCGAATGGTGATGTGCTCGACAGCAATCGTTTTCATTTCATAGATGGGCTTCGACATTTCAATTCCTTTTGACAACGCAGCCAGTTGAGACTGCGTCACCAGCAAACGTTCGGCGTTGAGGCTGCGATCAGACAGGTGCCGACAACGTACCCACCACGGCTTCCACCCTGCGAGCAACGTACAGCAACGCCCGGTCTCGACCGAAGGGAGCGTCAAGTTCAAGTCCGATCGGCAATCCCTTGTCGGACAGGCCGATGGGCAGACTGATCCCGGGAAGGCCCGCAGCACTTGCGGGAATGGTGTTGTTGGCAAGCACCATGTGGCTCATCTCCTGACCACCCAGAAGCACTTTGTCTTCTTGCCCGATCATTGGCGCCGTGGCCGGCGTCGTCGGCAAGATCAGTGCCTCTGCGCCCGTGCTCAAGAATGCGTAAGCGAACCGGCGCTTGATTTCCGCGCGTTCGCCCGACAGGGCCGTGTGATAGACCTCGTCGGAGATGTACCCTTGCCCGCTCGGGAGCACAAGGTGGGACCATCCACTCTTCAGGCCAGGCTTCAGACCATCGAAGATCTCATCGAAGGTCGTGGGCACATTGTTCTGACGGATGAATTTCTCGACCGCCGCCTTGGTCTCCCGGAAGAAGATATTCCACGTCGCGGACAGGGCTCGGCCAGAGAAGTCTGGCCCGAGGTCGACTTCCGTTACCTTGGCGCCCGCATCACGCAACTGACGAATGGTTTCCTCGAACCGCGCGGCAACTTCGGGGGCAACCAGCTCCAGATATTGACGCGGGGCGTAGGCGAACGTAACGCCCTTCAGATCAGCGTTCATACGGCTGTCAGGAGTTTCGTCCCGTGTGACAACGCGATCGATCAAGATGCAGTCTTCCACGCTCCGGGCAAACACACCGGTGGTGTCGAGCGTGTGGGAGATGGGGGCAACACCACTGCGCGGCCAACGGCCAGTGGTGGGCTTGAAACCGACCACGCCGCAGAACGAAGCCGGCACGCGAATCGAGCCGATGGTGTCGCCGCCCAAGGCCGCCGGCACAAGGCGCGCAGCGACGGATACACCGCCGCCGCTGGACGAACCGCCTGAAACGTGATTCACGTTGTGAGGGTTCCTCGCTTGACCGTGGGCTTCGTTATGGCCGGTCAGGCCGAAGGACATTTCCACCAGATTGTTCTTGCCGAAAACGACGCCGCCACCGTCCTTGATCGCCTGTACGGCATCGGCGTCATGCTCCGGCACAAAGCGATCCAGAGTGGAGAGGCCGATGGTTGAACGAAGCCCCTCCGTGAGATAGCTGTCTTTGATCGCAACGGGCACGCCAAGCAGCGGCGCGACCGCCCCGGAGGCAATCGCCTTGTCTGCTTTCCTCGCAGCTTCCAGCACCGCGTCCTCGTCGATCGTGATGAACGAGTTCAGGTCGGCATGGTCTCGAGCCCGCTGCAGCAGCGCACTCGCATACGACTCGGACGAAATCTCACCCTTGCGCATGGCTTCGGCGGCCGCGGCAACGCCGAGCGATGCAAGCGCGTCGGCCTTGGGTTCGTTGTGCGCTTTAATTTTTTCCTGCATGACATGACCTCACTTATCTAAAGATTCAGGACTGGGTTGGCCTCCGTGTTCTGAGGCACCCTTAAAATTACGATCATAATTTTACAGTACGATCATATTTCAAAAGATTCCGCAAGTGCAAGCCCCATGCAAAGTGAGTGGGCACAGAGATGCAGGAGCGGCCGTTGAAGGGCAGTGAACTGGGCAGCACGCCCTGGGTGTCGAAGCCAAACGCGCTACAGCAGCGCCAACTTCTTGCGCGAGCATCGCGGCAGAAACCTGCCTGAAGCATCGACATGCCGTTGATGCAGCGCGTAGCGGGGTACGCCGTCATGCTCAGCGGCAGGTGCTGCGCCGCGCTTGATGACGGCATTGACCCAGTCTAGGGATGGCTCGCCGTGCCCAATTCAATCCGCCGCGATCGCGAATCGTGTTCTGCAGACCATCCCTAGGCCCGCCTAGGGGCGTCGTGTTGTCTTGCGTTCGGCTGAGTAGCTCCAGTCCGGCAAAGCTTCCGCCAGTCCGGAAACATGCCTTGGTGCCAGCTCTAGCAACATCGTGCCGGCCAGCGCCTTCACAACGGTCGCACCATTTGAGCGCGCAGTTCTCTTTGCCGCGGACAGGACTCTGATGTCCTGAGCGTTACTGTTGAAGAAAACGTAGCGACCCATGAGGCGAATTATCTGGCTAAGCCCTCTATCTGCGTACTCGCGGGAAAATTGATGTCTTCGGCAGCCTGTAGAGCCAACTGCATGATCGCTTTTTACATATGCGGTGTCTGCGAAGGTCTGTCTTTGGCAGTCTGCTGATTGACACATGATCGATTGGTGTGCGTGACAGCCCTTGCCGTACTGACCGCGCATCATCTCTTTGCTCAGTCTGAGCCGCCTTAATCGAGATCGAGTGGCCGAAGCCAGATCTGTATGGGCGATGGGTCGAATTTAATGCCTTCCGTGTCGGGAGGCCCGCGTAGAAGATCCAGCAGAGATGGCTCGCTCGGTGCCTGCTCGGATGCGGCTTGACCGGACGAAGGACTAGCAAGGTCGCCAACCTCGTTTGCCAGTGGCCGGCGAAGACTTGGGAGAAGTTTGTCGACTGTGAAGTTGAATCTCCTAGAGGCCTTTCTATGGTATTCAGGAACTGCAGCTAACCTACCGGAAAAAGTAGAGTTGACGCGGATGGAAAATTCCAAAATTAATGATGCAAATCGCAAAGAATTCCATCATTAGCGAAACACGAGTTCCAATCCCAATGAGTGATTGCGGCATATGCCGTTGATTTCAAAGGGATAGCAGTTCCGCTATGAATTGAAACCTACAGCTACCAGCGCACGCCCAGCTTTAGGAAAAGCTTGGACAGCACGAACAGAGGGCCGACCCACAGATATTGGATGTCTTCGAAGAACGAAGGCTTCTTGCCTTCGATCTTGTGGCCCACGAACTGAAAGATCCAGGCCACCACAAAGATAGCGGCTGAAATCGGCAATACAAGTCCGCCCATCGCATGCACCAGCGCCAGGGCCAGGGCGGTCAGCGCGAGCATGGTCAGCAGGAAGGCCGGGGCGCGCAGCAGGGCGTAGTAGACGAGGCTGGCGGCCACGAAACCGTAGGCTACCCAGGGATGGAGCGCGAACAGCAGCCCGACGATGCTCAGCATGATGGCCGGGATGGCCACGAAATGGATCAGCTCGTTGGTCGGGTTGCGGTGGCTCTCTTCATAGTGAGCGAGCAGGCGGTCGACCTTGCGGTCGGTCGATTCAAGGGGGGCGGCTGCGGTGTGCGTCATGACAAGTCTCCGTGGGCGCCGTTCGGTGCGGCGAGACTTTCGATGGTGCCCACAGAGAAGCCCGATGGCAAGCGCACATGCGATGCGAAATTGCTATCAAAAAAGTAGCATAAAGCACTACAGCCACGGCGGCTGCCATGACTTTATGCACTGTCACCAGAAGGTTACATCGCTAAGATCGGCGCGTGGCATCCTTCGACTCCCCACCCGCACCTCTGTCACCGGCCGCGGAGACTGGCGCGCCCACCCGCACGCCCAGGGCGATCCTGGTTGTGGACGACCACGACCTGCTGCGCCTGGGTGTCTGCGCGCTGGTCCAGGCGCAGGCCACCCCGTCCGGCGCGAACATCGAAGTCTTCGAGGCCGCCAACGTCGCCGACGCGCTCGCGCTGTACGAAACCCACCAGGCTTCCATCGGCCTCGTGCTGCTCGATCTGGCCCTGCCCGACACGCACGGCCTGAGCGGCGTGGCCGAGTTCCGGCTGCGCTTTCCCGCCGCGCGGATCGTAGTGCTCTCGGGCACTGGCAACAGCACGCTGGCGCAGGGCGTGCTCGCGCTGGGCGCCGCCGCCTTCCTGCCGAAGTCGGCCGACCTGAAGGAAGTGGTGAGCTTCATCCGCGCCTGCGGCCTGCTCGATCCCGGCGCGGCGGAGGTGCCGCCACCGGCCGTGCCCAAATCGCTCACCGGCTATGCCGAGTTCGCCCACGCCAGCGCCTGGCAGGAACTCACGCCGCGGCAGATGCAGGTGCTGCAATGGGTGCTCGAAGGCAAGGCGAACAAGGAAATCGCGCAGCTCGCGAACCTGAGCGAAGGCACGGTGAAGAACCATGTCTCGACCATCCTGCTGCTGTTCGGCATGCGCTCGCGCGCCCAGTTGATCAGCACCCTGCATTGAGCGTGCAGCCCGACGCGTCGAACGACCCCTCCGCCGACCACGCACTCGGCCAGCGGGTGCTGCGGGAGCACGTTGCCTCGGTCTACAGCACCTACGGCGTCTCGACGCTGACGCACATGGCCTTCGTGGTGGTGTTCGGCAGCATCATCTATTCGCAGCTGAAAGACCCGAGCCTGCTGTTCTGGCTGGCCGGGCTGCTGATGGCCGACATCTACGTGTTCTTCACGCCGCGCTGGAATCCGTCCCGGCCCGTGCGTGAAAGCGCGTACTGGGCGCGCAAGATTTCGCGCATGGTCACGCTGGTGAGCATGGTCACGGCGGTGGTGCCGTGGCTCATCGTGCCGCACGACAACCTGCCGATGACCTCGCTGCTGATGGCCGTGATCGTCGGCAGTTGCGCGCGGGCGGCGCAGTCGCTCTGGCCGCTGAAGCCGGCGCTCTTCGGCTACACGATGCCGATGTCGCTGGGCATGATCACCGCGCTGGCGTGGCAGGGCGACGGGCTGCACCTGTTCCTGGCGGCAGCCGGCGCGGCCTACCTGCTGCTGACGCTGCACGCGGGCGTCGGCCAGCACAAGCTGCTGACCGCGTCGCTCATGCTGCGCTTCGAGAACGAGGCGCTCGCCGCGCGGCTCGGCGAGCAGATTGCCGCCACCGAGCGCGCGAGCGAAGAAAAAACCCGCTTCCTGGGCACCGCCAGCCACGACCTGCGCCAGCCGCTGCATGCCATCGCGCTGTTCGGCGCCGCGCTGGAGAATGAACTGCGCGACCGCCCCGAGGGCCGCAACGCCGAGCGCCTGATGCGCGCGGTGAACGCGCTGGGCGCCTCGCTCGACACCATGCTCGACGTGTCGCGCCTCGACGCTGGCGTGATCACGCCCGCGCCGCAGCCGGTGCAGCTCGACGCGCTGTTCCTGCCCCTCAACCACACCTTCGCGGCGCGCGCCGAGCAGAAGCAACTGCAGTTGCGCGTGCGCGCCAGCGGCCTGTGGGTGCACAGCGACCCGCAGCTGCTGCACCGCATGCTGTCCAACCTGATCGACAACGCCCTCAAGTACACGGCCCGCGGCGGCGTGACGGTGATGGCGCGCGAGCGCGGCGACGCGGTGTGGATCGAGGTGCGCGACAGTGGCATCGGCATTGCGCCCGAGCAGTCGGGCCGGATCTTCGAGGAGTTCTATCAGATCAACAATCCGGGCCGCGACCGCTCGCGGGGGCTCGGCATCGGGCTGTCGATCGTGCAGCGGCTGTCGCGGCTGCTCGGGCATCCGGTGCAGATGCATTCGCGGCTGGGGCGGGGTACGCACTTTCGCGTGGTGGTGCCGGCTGTCAGTGCGGCGGCGCGCGAGCTGATCGGGGCGCTGGCGCCGGCCGCCACGACCGACGCTGCCACCGGGCAGCGCCGCGGTCCGGCGCCAGTGTTGCCCGGGCGCGTGCTGCTGCTAGACGATGAACTGGAAATCCGCGAAGCCATGATGGGCCTGCTGCGCTCCCACGCAATCGACGCCCATGCGGTGGCGGACGAGGCCGGCGCTGCCGCTGCCCTGCGGCAGGCGAGCGGCGAGGGCCGCCCCTTCGATCTGTTGCTGTGCGACTACCGGCTGGCCGACGGCGCCGACGGGCTCGATGCGGGCCTGCGGCTCAGCCAGGGCCAGGGCGTGACGACGCCGCTGCTGCTCATCACCGGCGAGACCTCGCCCGACCGGCTGCAGCGGGTTCGCGAGTCGCAGGTGCCGGTGCTGTTCAAGCCGGTCGTGGCCGATTCGCTGTTGCAGGCGATGGCCGAAGTTGCCGTTGCCAGATGAGCCCATGACTTTCGGCACTGGCGAGCATTCGCTGCGTGCACTACCTTCGCTGCATTGCGTTCCCGCAAGAGAAGGAAAAGGGGAGAGGGAGAAAAAGCGAAGCGGTCCCGGCGCAAGCCGGGGCCGTTTTTTTTATCCGAGCAGCGCCTGCGCGAATTCGCGGGCGTTGAAGGTTTCGAGGTCTTCGAGCTTCTCGCCCACGCCGATGAAATAGACCGGAATCGGCCGTTCGCGCGCAATGGCGCACAGCACGCCGCCCTTGGCCGTGCCGTCGAGCTTGGTCACGATCAGGCCGGTGAGGCCCAGCGTCTCGTCGAAGGCCTTGACCTGCGCGAGCGCGTTCTGGCCGGTGTTGCCGTCGATCACCAGCAGCACCTCGTGCGGCGCCGTGGCGTCGGCCTTGGTGACAACGCGCTTGATCTTCTTCAGCTCGTCCATCAGGTGCAGCTGCGTCGGCAGGCGGCCGGCGGTGTCGACCAGCACCACGTCTTTGCCGCGCGCCTTGCCGGCGTTCACCGCATCGAAGCTCACGGCCGACGGATCGCCGCCCTCGTTGCTCACGATCTCGACCGTGTTGCGGTCGGCCCAGACCAGCAGCTGCTCGCGTGCCGCGGCGCGGAAGGTGTCGGCCGCGGCCAGCAGCACCGAGGCGCCTTCGGTGGCCAGATGCTTGGTGAGCTTGCCGATGGAGGTGGTCTTGCCCGCGCCGTTGACGCCGGCCACCATGATCACGGTGGGTGTGAACTGGCCGATGACCAGCGGCTTCTCGAGCGGCTTGAGCAGGTCGGCCACGGCCTCGGCCAGCAAAACCTTGACCTGCGCTGCGTCGGTGGCCATCTGGCGCTTGACGCGGCCGCGAAGGTCGTCAAGCAGGTATTCGGTCGCCTTGACGCCGGTGTCGGCCATCAGCAGGGCGGATTCGAGTTCTTCGTAAAGCGCGTCGTCGATCTGCGCGTTGACGAATACGGCCTGGATGCCGGTGCCGGTCTTGCGCAGGCCGGTCTTGAGCTTGTCGAACCAGCCCTTGCGCTCGGTGGCGACGGCGATTTCGGCGGCGGGTGCAGGAACCGGCGCGGGAGCTGGGGTCGGAACAGGCGGTGGAACGAATACGCGGGCTGGCGCGGGTGCCGCTACTGGAGTTGCGACAGGCGCTGGCGCCGGGGAGGGCGCTGGTGCTGGTGGCGCAGCAGGAGCCGGCGTTTCTTCGGCCGCCGGCTTCGAGCCGAACCAGCTCGAAGGCGAGAACACCGAGCGCGCCGGCGCGGCTTCGGGGGCAGGCGCCGGTGCGGCCGGCGGGGTGGGCGCCGGCGTATCGGGGGTTTCGGCAGGCGGTTTTTTCTTGAAGAAACTGAACATCAGGAGCTTTTTACAATCCGACCCATTCTATGAAACACCTCCCGCCACGCCGTGCTGCGTCTGGTGCGGTGCTGGCGATGGCGCTTCTGGCGCCATGGGCCATGCCTGCGCAGGCCCAGACTACCCAACCTTCCGCCGCCGCAGCCGCGGCGCCCGGCCCCCAGCAATTCACGCTTGCCAACGGCATGACGCTGATCGTCCAGCCAGACCGGCGCTCGCCCACGGCGGTGCAGATGGTCTGGGTCCGTGTCGGCTCCATCGACGAAGTCGACGGCACCTCCGGTGTGGCACATGCGCTCGAACACATGATGTTCAAGGGCACCAAGGACATCAAGCCCGGCGAGTTCTCGCGCCGCGTGGCAGCCCTCGGCGGCCAGGAAAACGCCTTCACCACCCGCGACTACACCGGCTACTACCAGCAGATTCCGGTCGGCAGCCTCGAACAGGTGATGAAGCTTGAATCGGACCGCTTCGCTAACAACCAGTGGCCTGACGACGAGTTCAAGCGCGAGATCGAGGTGGTCAAGGAAGAACGCCGCCTGCGCACCGAAGACCAGCCGCGCGCGCTGCTCGGCGAACAGCAGAACGCCGCCGTCTTCACCGCCTCGCCCTACCACCGCCCCGTGGTCGGCTGGATGAGCGACCTCGACGCGATGACGCCCGAGGACGCACGCGCCTTCTTCAAGCGCTGGTACGTGCCCGCCAACGCCGTGCTCGTGGTGGCCGGCGATGTCGACGTGGCCCAGGTGCGCGCCATGGCCGAGAAGTATTACGGCCGCATCCCGTCGAGTGCCGTGCCTGCGCGCAAGCCGCGCACCGAGCCGACGCAGCGTGGCATCCGCCGCATCGAACTGAAGGCGCCGGCCGAGCAGGCGTATGTGTCGCTGGCCTTCCGCGTGCCGCAGCTCGCCAGCATCGACGACGCGAACAGCGACGCCTGGGCGCTGGTGGTGCTGTCCGCCGTGCTCGACGGCTATGCCGGCGCGCGGCTCGACCGCGCACTCACCCAGGGGCCCGATCGCGTCGCCGATTCGGCCGGTGCCTATTCAGGCTTCATGGGCCGCGGCCCGCAGCTCTTCGTGCTCGACGGCGTACCAGCCGCCGGCAAGAGCGCCGAGGTGGTCGAGGCCGCGCTGCGCGCCCAACTGGCGCGCGTCGCCAAAGACGGCGTGGGCGAAGCCGAACTGGCCCGCGTCAAGACCCAGTGGGTGGCGAGCGAAACCTACAAGCGCGACTCGGTGATGGCGCAGGCGCGCGAACTCGGCAGCAACTGGGTCCAGGGCCTGCCGCTCGACGCCAGCGAGCGCATCGTCGCCCGGCTGCAATCCGTCACGGCCGCCCAGGTGCAGGCCGTGGCCGCCAAGTACTTCGGTGACGACCAGCTCACGGTCGCCACGCTGCGCCCCCTGCCGCCCGAAGCCAAGCCCCGTGGCCGCGGCTTCGCGGCGCCCGCAGGCGAAATGCGCTGAAAGACAGGTCCCGTTCCATGAAAACTCTCAAGAAGATCGCCCAGTGCGCCCTGCTCGCGGGCGTCACCGCCATCGTGGGCATCACCAGCGCGCAGGCCGCGCTGCCCATCCAGCAGTGGACGCTGGCCAACGGCGCAAAAATCTACCTCGTGTCGACCAACGCGCTGCCGATCGTCGACGTGCAGATCGACTTCGACGCCGGCAGCCGCCGCGACCCCGCACCGCAGGCTGGCCTGGCCAGCACCACCGCGACCATGGTCGAGAAGGGCGTGCGCGCCGGCAAGAGCGGCGAACCGGCGCTCGACCAGAACGCCCTGGGCGAAGCCTGGGCCGATCTGGGCGCCAGCTTCGACGTGAGCGCCGGCACCGATCGCACCAGCTACTCGCTGCGCACGCTGTCCGATCCGGCGTTGCTGAACAAGGCGGTGGCGCTGGCATCGCGCGAGATCGGCGAGCCGGCATTTCCCGACGACGTGTGGCTGCGCGAGCGCGAACGCATCAACGCGGCCATCAAGGAGGCCAACACCAAGCCCGCGACCGTTGCGGGCCGCGCCTTCGCGCAAGCCGTGTACGGCGTGCACCCCTACGGCCAGGAGGTGACGGAAGAAACGCTCGCGCGCATCGACACCGCCGCCATGCGCCAGCGCTACCAGCAGCTGATCGTGCCGTGCCGCGCCAAGCTCAGCATCGTGGGCGCCGTGACGCGTGCCGAGGCCGAGACGATCGCGACCACGCTGCTGTCGCGCCTGCCCGGCCCCGAGGCTTGCACGCCGCTGCCTGCCGTTGCACCAGTGGCCGCGCTCACCGCGCCGAAGGACGAGCGCATTTCCTTCGACTCGGCGCAGGCCCACGTCTTCATCGGCCAGCCCGGCTATCCACGCAAGGACCCGGACCACTTCGCGCTCACGCTCGGCAACTACGTGCTCGGCGGCGGCGGCTTCGTCTCGCGCCTGATGAACGAGGTGCGCGAGAAGCGCGGCCTGACCTACAGCATCTACAGCGGCTTCGCGCCGGGGCTTGAGGCGGGTGCCTTCCGCGTCGGCTTCCAGACCCGGCCCGACCAGGCCGAAGAGGCGGTGAAGATGTCGCGCGAAGTGCTCGCGAAGTTCGTGGCCGAAGGCCCGACCGCCAGCGAACTGAAGGCCGCGAAGGACAACCTGATCGGCGGCTTTCCGTTGCTGCTGGACAGCAACCGCAAGCTGATCGGCAACGTTGCCAACATCGCCTGGCACGACCTGCCGCTGGATTACCTCGACACCTGGACCGCGCGCATGAACGCGGTTACGGCGGCCGACGTCAAGGCGGCCTTCCAGCGCAAGCTGCAGCCCGAGCGCATGGTGACGGTGGTGGTGGGCGGCAAGGAAGCCAAGACGACCGCCAAGGCGCAGCCCTGACCGGCAGTCACACCACCAGGGCGTGCGGGCCGCTGCTGGCGGCAGCCCGCACCGCCGCCCCAAGCCGTTCGAGCAGCCGCGGCGCCGCCCGCGCCTGCTGCCAGTAGAGCGGCACCGGCAGCGTCGAGCCGGGCACCAGCTCCACCAGCCTGCCGTCTTTGATTGCACCGGCCACCATGCTGGCCGGATGCATGCCCCAGCCCATGCCTGCGCACGCCGCCTCGACGAATGCGTTGGGCGAAGGGATCCAGTGCCGCGGCGTCTCGACATTGCGGTGGCAGATGCGCCGTACCCAGCGCGTCTGCAGCCGGTCCTTGCGGTCGAACACCAGGCTCGGGGCGTCCGCCAGCGTGCGGGCGCCCACGCCCTTGGAGAAGTGTTCACGCACGAACGCGGGGCTCGCGGCCGCCACGTAGTGCATCGTGCCCAGCGCTTCGCTGTTGCACCCCGCCACCGGTTGCGCCAGCGCGGTGACCGCCGCGAACACCGCGCCGCTGCGCAGCCGCTCGGCCGTATGGTCCTGGTCGTCCACCGTGAGGTCGAGCAGCGCAGCCTGTTCCTGCGTGGCGAAGGCTGCGGCGGCGGCCACGAACCAGGTTGCGAGGCTGTCTGCGTTGACGGCCACCCGCACCGTGACGCGCTCGCCGCCCGCTTCGTCGCCGCCCATGCCGAGGGCGGGCAGGGCCTCGCGCAGCTCGTGCTCCAGCATGCCCACGCGCTCGACGTGCCGGCACAGCTGGAGCCCCGCTTCCGTTGCGACGCAGGGCTGGCCGCGCACCAGCAGCGCGCCGCCGGTGCGCTCTTCGAGCTGCCTGATGCGCTGCGACACCGCAGAGGGCGTGACGTGCAGCGCGCGGGCGGCGCGTTCGAAGCTGCCCTCGCGTACGACGGCGGCAAGGGCGTTCAGGGCGGCGTAGTCGAGCATGGTGATGAAGTAAAACTGAATCAGATTAAGAAAGTTTAGTTTGAATTAATCCTGCGCGGGCGGCATCCTCGAAGCATGCAAGCCGTACACGTCACCACTGCCTTCGCCAACGGGCTCTTCATGAGCCTGGTCCTCATCGTCGCCATCGGCGCGCAGAACGCCTATGTGCTGCGCCAGGGATTGCGCCGGGAACACGTGGGCGCGGTGGTGCTGTTCTGCGCGGCCAGCGACGCGGTGCTGATCGGCGCGGGTGTCGCCGGCATGGCGCAGGCGCTGCAGGGGCGGCCGATGTTGGCCACCGTGCTCGCGGGGCTCGGTGCGGCCTTTCTCTGCGGCTACGGGCTCAAGGCGCTGTGGCGCTCGCGGCAGCCCGCCGCGCTGCAGACCACGGCGCAGGGCGTTTCGCTGTCGCGCGTGGCCGTGGTGGCGCAGGCGGCCGGCTTCACGCTGCTGAATCCGCACGTCTACCTCGACACGGTGCTGCTCGTGGGCAGCGCGGGCGCGCAGTACGCGGGGCTGCTCAAAGTCTGGTTCGTGGCGGGCGCCGCCACGGCGAGCGCGCTGTGGTTCACCTCGCTGGGCTTCGGCGCGCGGCTGCTTGCGCCGGTGTTCGCGCGGCCGCGCGCCTGGCAGATGCTCGATGCGCTCATTGGCGGCACCATGCTTCTGCTGGCTGCCATGCTGGCACAGCGAGCGCTTGCAGGGCTCTGAAAGCGGGCATGCGGGCGGCGTTAAGCTCGCCGCATGCCCCAGAAAGCCGCCCCCGCCTCCCGTCCCGCAGCACCCAAGCCCAAGCGCCCGTCGAAGCCCAGCGAGGTGCGCATCATCGGCGGCGAATGGAAGCGCACCCGCCTCGCCGTGGCCGACAAACCCGGCCTGCGCCCCACACCCGACCGCGTACGCGAAACCCTGTTCAACTGGCTCGCGAGCCTGGCCGGCGCCGGTGGCGGCGAACTGCCGGGATGGCAGTGCGTCGACGCCTTCGCGGGCACCGGAGCGCTCGGCTTCGAGGCCGCCTCGCGCGGCGCGGCGAACGTGCTGCTGTGCGAGCAGGACGCCGCGCTGGTCGCGCAACTCCAGGCCGCCAAGACCAAGCTGAGCGCCGAGGCTGTGCGCATCGAGCGCGGCAACGGCGTCACGGCGCTCGAACGCGCGCCGGCCGGCAGCCTCGACGCCGTGTTCCTCGACCCGCCCTTCGACAGCACAGCCCTCTACGAACCGGCCCTGCGCGCCGCCGTGCGTGCGCTGCGTGCGGGCGGCTCGGTGTACCTCGAAGCACCGCGCCGCTGGAGCGATGAAGAACTGGCCGCCTTCGGCCTTGTCGGTTTCCGTTACCTGAAGGCCGGCGCAGTGCACGCCCATCTGTTGCGGCCGGCTGCCGAGGGGACTGCATAATCCGCCGAACAAGCCGCACCGGCAGCATGAGGAAGAAGCAACCATGGCCAGCAACGTCATCGCGGTTTACCCCGGCACATTCGACCCCATCACCCTCGGCCACGAGGACGTGGTGCGCCGTGCCACCCAGCTCTTCTCCAAGGTGATCGTCGCCGTCGCGGCGGGCCACCACAAGAAGGCGCTGTTCACGCTGTCAGAGCGCATGGACATGGCCCGCGAGGCCGTCAAGCCTTACAGCGACCAGGTCACCGTCGAGAGCTTCTCGGGCCTGCTGCGCGACTTTGTCGTCGCGCGCGGCGGCAAGGCCATGGTGCGCGGCCTGCGCGCCGTGACCGACTTCGACTACGAGTTCCAGCTCGCGGGCATGAACCGCTCGCTGATGCCCGATGTCGAGACCGTGTTCCTGACCCCCAGCGACAAGTACCAGTTCATCTCCAGCACCTTCGTGCGCGAGATCGCCATGCTCGGCGGCGAGGTCCACAAGTTCGTCTCTCCCAACGTGGAGCAGCAGCTGGCGGCCAAAGTCCGCAGCCTCGGCCGTGAATAAGCCGCGATGAGCGGCACCCCGCCGCCCCGACTGCATCTTCTGGGCGATGCAGCGCTGCTCTGCGAGTTGCCCGCGCCGGCCACGCTGGCGCAGCAGCAGCGCATCTGGGCCCTTGCGGAGCGCGCCCGGCAATGGCCCGGCGTCGGCGAAACGCTGCCGGGCATGAACAACCTCACGCTCACTTTCGACCCGACCGCGATCGACCTCGACGCGCTCACTGCGTACGTTCTCGAGGCATGGCCGAAGCTGCCGACTGGTGGCGTGGCGGGCCGGCTGGTCGAGATTCCGGTGGCCTACGGCGGCGAGCACGGGCCGGACCTGGCCGATGTCGCCGCCCACACCGGCCTCACGCCGGCCGAGGTGGTGCGGCGCCACAGCGCCGGTGAATACATCGTCTACCTGCTGGGCTTCCTGCCGGGCTTCGCCTTCATGGGCGGCCTGCCGCCCGAACTCGCCACGCCCCGCCGCGCCGAGCCGCGCACGGCGGTGCCCGCGCGCTCGGTCGGCATCGGAGGCGAGCAGACCGGCATCTACCCGCTGGTGTCGCCGGGCGGCTGGCAGCTGATCGGCCGCACCTCGCTCGAGCTGTTCGACCCCACGGCCGAATCGCCGACGCTCTTGCGTCCCGGTGACCGCGTGCGCTTCGTCGCAGAGAGCGTGCAGACATGATCGTCATCCGCAAACCCGGCGTGCTCGCGTCGGTGCAGGACCTGGGCCGGCACGGCCATCGGCAGCTCGGCATCTGCCCGGGCGGTGCGCTCGACGTGCTGGCGCTCACGCTGGCCAACCGGCTCGTGGGCAACGCCGATGGCGCGGCGGGCCTCGAACTCACGATGGGCGGCTGCGAGCTGCAGTTCGAAGCCGACACGCGCATCGCCCTCACCGGCGACGACTTCAGTGCCAGCCTCGATGGCGTGCCGCTGTGGCCCTGCTGGAGCGTGCCGGTCGTGGCCGGCCAGACGCTCAGGCTCGCGGGCGCCAATGCACCCGGCGTGAAGAAGGTCGGCCTGCGCAGCTGGCTGGCGGTGGCGGGCGGCATCGACGTGCCGCAGATCCTCGGCTCGCGCAGCACCGACCTCAAGGCCGGCTTCGGTGGGCACGAAGGCCGTGCGCTGCGCAAGGGCGACCGGCTGCCGACGGGTACTTCGCCGCTGAACGCAGCGCAGCGCGAACGCCGAGCCTTCGGCCTGCGCGGTCCCGATTGGGGCCCCAACGAAGACGACGGCGCCATCGCCCTGCGCGTGCTGCCCGGCCCCGAGTTCGAACTGTTCACGCTGGCCGCGCGCGAGCAACTGTGGGGCGAGCGCTGGCGCATCACGCCGCAGAGCAACCGCATGGGCAGCCGGCTCGCGGGCGCCGAGCTCAAGCGCAAGCGCGGCGGCGACATGCTCTCGTCGGGCGTGATCCCCGGCACGATCCAGGTGCCGCCCTCGGGCCAGCCGATCATCCTGATGGGCGACGCGCAGACCACCGGCGGCTATCCGCGCATCGGCGTGGTCATTCGCGCCGATCTCTGGAAGCTTGCGCAGGCGCCGCTCAACGGCAGGCTGCGCCTCGTGCAGGTCGACCAGCCGCAGGCGCTGGCCGCATGGGCCGACCAGCAGCGCTACCTGTCGCAGGTGGCGCAAGGGCTGGCTGCTGCAGGCTGGCCGAGCCCGGCATAGACTCCGCGGAACTCGCGGAAAAGGAAGCCCCACCATGCAAATCGACCTCAATGCCGACCTCGGCGAAGGCGCCGGCAGCGACGAAGCCCTGCTCGCACTCGTCAGCTCCGCCAACATCGCTTGCGGCTGGCACGCGGGCGACGCCAAGACCATGCAGCAGTGCGTGCGCTGGGCGATACAGAACGGCGTGGCCATCGGCGCGCATCCCAGCTTTCCGGACCGCGAGAACTTCGGCCGCAGCACCATGCACCTGCCGCCCGACGAGATCGTGGCCAACGTGCTCTACCAGGTGGGCGCGCTGGCGGCCATCGTGAAGGCCGAGGGCGGCAAGCTCTCGCACGTGAAGGCGCATGGCCAGCTCTACAACCAGGCCGTGAAGGAGCCCGAGCTGGCGGACGCGCTGTGCGAGGCGGTGCGCCGCTTCGACCCTTCGCTCAAGTTCTTCGGCCTAGCGGGCAGCAACATGATCGACGCGGCCCGTCGCGCCGGCCTCGCGCCGGTCGAAGAGGTGTTCGCCGACCGCGGCTACATGCCCGACGGCAGCCTCGTGCCGCGCAGCCAGCCTGGCGCGCTGATCGAGAGCGAAGAGCAGTCGATCGCGCAAACGCTCTCGCTGGTGCGCGACCACCGAGTGACCGCCATCGACGGCAGCGTCGTGCCCGTCAATGCGCAGACCGTGTGCCTGCATGGCGACGGCGCCCACGCACTGGCCTTTGCGCGCCGCATCCGCGAGCGGCTGCAGCAGGAAGGCATTGCCGTCCAGGCGATGGCCTGACGGACAACCTGAACACGCAACGGGCCGTGCCGTGGCAGCAAAGCCCATCAACGTCCTGCTGACCGGATTCGATCCTTTCGAGCAGGAGGCGATCAATCCGTCATGGGAAGCGGTGCATGCGCTCGACGGCTGGAAGAGCGGTCGCGCGACAGTGCATGCACGCCAGGTGCCCTGCGTCTTCGGCGATGCCATCGATGCGCTCGTCCGCGCGATGGACGAGCTCCAGCCGCAGCTGGTGCTGTGCATCGGCCAGGCCGGCGGGCGTGCGGAGTTCACGCCGGAGCGCATCGCCATCAACATCGACGATGCCCGCACGGCCGACAACAAGGGCCGCGAGCCCATCGACGTGCCCGTGGTGCCGGGGGCTCCCGCCGCGTACTTCTCGACGCTGCCGATCAAGGCCATGGTGCGTGACCTGCGCGCGGCCGGTGTGCCGGCCTCGGTGTCGAACAGCGCGGGCACCTTCGTCTGCAACCATATCTTCTATGGCCTGATGCACCGCATCGCGACGCATCCGGTGCTGGGGCAGCGCGGCGGCTTCATCCATATTCCCTACCTGCCGGAGCAGGCAGCGCGCTTTCCGGGTGCGCCGAGCATGTCGCTTGAAACGATGGTCAAGGCCTTGCGTATCGCCGTGACGACCGCGCTCGCGGTGAAGCGCGACGTTGCCGAAACCGGCGGCCAGCTGCACTGAGGCGGCCGGCCAGCGCGTTCAGGCGGCAGCCGGGAAGTGCTTCGCCAGCCAGCCGTTGAGCGCGGCGTTGACGAGCTCGGGCTTTTCCATCGTCAGCATGTGGCCGCATTCGGGCACCCACACGACTTGCGCCTGCGGCAGCAGCGCCGCCATCTCGCTCGTGCACTCGGGCGGCGCGAGCCGGTCTTCGTCGCCGCACACCAGCAGCACCGGCGCGCGCAGCGACGCGAGGTGCAGCCGCGCATCGGGCCGCCGCATCACCGCGCGGTTCTGGCGGATGAGCTGCTCGGCGCCCGCGCCCAGCACGATGTCGAGGTAGCGCTGAACCATCACCGGGTCGGCCGCCTGCGTGGGGTGAAAGGCGAAGTAGACGTTCGGCTCGATCACGTCGCGCACTTCGCCTCGCTCGAAGTATTCGATGGCGCCCTCGCGCAGCGTGAACATGTCGGGCGTCTCGGGCCGTGCGCTGGTGCCGAGCAGCGCGAGCCCGGCAATGCGCCCGGGCGCCTGGCGGGCCGCCTCCATGGCGACCATGCCGCCCATCGAGGCGCCGCAAAGAATCAGCGGCCCCTCGTTGTCGCGCAGCACGGCTGCGGCCATGCCCTCGATGGTGTCGTTGTGCCGCTGGACGTCGCTCACGCGGGCGCCGAAGGCGGAGGGAAGGGCGGGCAATTGGGCTTCCCAGATGCGCTCGTCGCAGGCGAGGCCGGGTAGCAGGATGAGATTGGGCATGGAGACGGATTTTGCGCGAATGCGGCAGCCAGCGTCGCGGCATGGCGCATGGCATAGGCTTCCTGGCCAGCAGTCATCCGGAAGCGACCTCGGCATACTTTTGAGACCCATGCCGAGGACTCTCAATGAACCTGGTTGAACGCGCGCAATCCATCCTGCTCAAGCCCAAGGCCACATGGCCGGAGATCGACGCGGAGCCGGCCGACGCTGCTTCGCTCTACAAGAACTACGTGATGATCCTCGCGCTGATCCCGGCGGTGGCGAGCTTCATCGGCCTGTCGCTGATCGGCATCGGCGCCTTCGGTGTGAGCTTTCGCGTGCCGATCGTCTCGGGGCTCGCGAACATGGTCGTGGGCTACGTGCTGTCGCTGGTGATGGTGTTCGTGCTCGCACTCATCATCGACGCAATGGCGCCGACCTTCGAGGGCACCAGGAGCCAGATCGGCGCGCTCAAGCTGTCGGCCTATGCCAGCACCGCGGCCTTCGTTGGCGGCATCTTCAGCCTGCTGCCTTCGCTGTCGGTCCTTGGTGCGCTGGCAGCACTGTACGGCGTGTACCTGCTCTACACCGGCCTGCCGGTGCTTATGAAGTGCCCACCCGACAAGGCCATTGCGTACACCGCAGTGGTGGTGGTCTGCGCCATCGTCGGTGGCTTCATCATCGCGTGGGTGCTGGCGTTGCTCACGCCGTCGCCGGTACGGCTCTAGGCGCGGTGGCGGTCGAGCAACAGCTTGCGGGCCACAAAAGCCCGAGCGTCACGCGCACGGTGGAAAATGGGCGTCAATGCCAACGCCCAAGCCCGACACCACCACCGACCTGATCCTCATCCGCCACGGCGAAACCGCCTGGAACCGCGAACTGCGCTTTCAGGGGCACGCCGATGTTCCGCTCAACGACATCGGCCACGAGCAGGCCCGCCGCCTCGGCCTGCGGCTGGCCGGCGAGACGGTAGTGCAACACATCATCAGCAGCGACCTCATGCGGGCGCAGCAGACCGCAGCGCCCGCGGCGTCGCAGCTGTCGCTGCCGGTGGTCACTTCTGCGGGGCTGCGCGAGCAGTTCTTCGGCGTGGTCGAGGGCATGCGCTCCGACGAAATCCAGAGCCTGCATCCGCGCGCCTGGGAAGAGTGGCTGGAGTTTCGCGAGGACCATGCCATGCCCGAGGGCGAGACGGCGCGCGAGTTCCACACGCGCATCATCGCGGCGCTGGGCAGCATCGCCGCCGCGCACAAGGGGCAGCACCTGATCGTCGTCACCCACGGCGGCGTGCTCGACATGGTGTGGCGCACTGCAAGGGGCCTGAGCCTGAGCGGGCCGCGCCAGAGCGACATTCCCAATGCGGGCTTCAACCGCATCCGCATCGTCGACGCGGCCCGGCCCGACGACATCGAGATCGTCGAGTGGGCCGACACGCGACACCTGGCCGACCTGCCGCCGCAGCCGACCTACGACCAGACGCGGCACCTGAAGAACAAGGATTGAGGAAGGGCCCTCGGCCTCAGCCGCAGCTGCCCGCCTTCGGCGTGCGCAGCAGCGGCTGGCCGGCGCCAACGCCTGTGGGCTTGCCGCCGTCGACGGCGAGCTGCCCGTTCACCAGCACCGTGCTCACGCCTTCCGACAGCAGCGTCGGCTGCGTGTAGGTGGCTTTCGCCGCATAGCGCGCCGGATCGAACACCACCACGTCGGCGTAGTAGCCCGGGCGCAGGTGCCCGCGCTGCTTCAGCCCCAGCGTGTCGGCCGTGAGCGACGAGCTGCTGCGGATGAACTGCGCCAGCGAGATCGTGTGCTCCTTCACCACGTACTGGTCGTACTTGCGCGCGAAGGTGCCGTAGGCGCGCGGATGGCCCAGCGACGAGTCGGACGAGGTCATGACCCACGGCCGCTTCATGAAGGCGCGCACGTCGTCGTCGCTCTGGTTGAACGAGGCGATCATCAGGTCGCCGTCGCGCAGCACCGCGATGGCGGCTTCCACCGGATCGGCGCTCGATGCCTTGGCCACGTCGGCCAGAGTCTTGCCCACGTACTTCGTGCTGCCGGCCGAGAACAGGATGGCCTCGGGGCCGCCGCGCAGCCGCAGGTTCTCGCGCATGTCCTTGCGCAGGCGCTCCTGCTGCGAGGCGTCGTCGAAGCGCTGCAGCGTCGCCACACGGCCACCCTCGTTGGCCCAGGGCGGCAGCAGCGCGGCCGAGAAACGCGTGCTCGACGCGGTCCACGGATAGTGGTCGGCCGTGATGTCCAGCCCGCCCGCGCGTTCCTTCTCGATGCGCTTGATGATGTCGCCGCTCTGGCCCTGCACGTCGACGCCCAGCGCCTTGATGTGCGCCACATGCACCGGCAGCTTCGCCTCGTGGCCGATGCGGATCGCCTCGTCGATGGAGCCCTTGAGGCCGATGTTGTACATGGACTCGTCGCGGATGTGGCTGTCGTACAGGCCGCCGTGCCGCGCCGCCACCTTCGCGAGCTCGATGACCTCCTCGGTTTTCGAGAAGTTCTGCGGCGTGTAGAAGAGCCCGGTCGAAAGGCCAAGCGCGCCTTCGCACATGCCCTGGCTCACGCGCTTCTTCATTGCCTCGAGCTGCTCGGGCGTCGGTGCCCGGTTGGCTTCGCCCAGCTCGCTCATGCGCACCGGGCCGAAGCCCACGTACATGGCCACGTTGGTGCCCACCGGCGCGGCACGCAGCTTCTGCGCCTGCGCCGCGATGTCGAAGCCGCCGAAGCCGTCGTTGCCGATTACCGCGGTGGTCACGCCCTGCGTGATGAACGGGATGTTCAGCCGCTTCTTCGGATCGTTCGAGTGCAGGTCGGCATCCGCATGCGTGTGGGCGTCGATGAAGCCCGGCGCCACCACCATGCCCGTGGCGTCGATGACGCGCCTTGCCGTGAACTGCGCTGGCGCCGCCTTGCCCGCGAACACGATGCGGTCGCCCGCGATGCCGACATCGCCCACCACCGGCGTGTCGGAGTCGCCCGTGTAGACGGTTCCGCCGCGCAGCAGCAGGTCGAGCGCGACGGGCGTTCCCTCGGCGGCATGCAGGGTGGGTGCGAAGGGTGCGAGGGCCGAGAGAACGGCCAGCGTGACGAGAGACTTGCGCATGGGCGATGGGGCCTTGAAGGCTTCTTGTCGATAGGGAGCGGCCAGTTTAGGAGCCGCCTCCGGGTCATCGCCAATTCCTTTTGCACCATGCCCCATGACCTGAAGGCATGGGCTGCCGGGCGGTGCTCGCAGATGCGCTCAGGCGTGCGTCGCAAGCTGCCCGAGGCCGAGGCGCTCGTACACCGCCGCCGTCTGCCGGCGCAGGCGCAGCGACTCGGGCTGGCCATTGAGCTGTTGCTGGAGGATGCCCTGGGCAGCGGACAGCGAAGCCTCCGTACCGCTGCGCACCAGCGCATCGAGATACACCTGCTCGAACA
The DNA here is from genome assembly GCF_049913215.1 of Variovorax sp. R-27. NCBI lineage: Bacteria > Pseudomonadati > Pseudomonadota > Betaproteobacteria > Burkholderiales > Comamonadaceae > Variovorax > Variovorax sp. R-27. The sequence continues at coordinate 5,753,033 of NZ_CP183984.1, read as the reverse complement.
GGTCGCGCTGCGCGTGGCTGCCGCCGATCTCGATCATGCGCGGCAGGGCAGTGCCGAGCCCTTCGATGGCTGCCGCGAGATCGCTGCGCGCATGCGCCACCAGTCCGTGCGCGGCCGGCACGCACACGCGCTGCCATGCCGCGCGCGTCGATGCCGGCGCGTTCGGCGCGAAGGCCACTATGTTGCACAGCAGAACCTCCGCCTCGGGGCGCCCGGCGCGCGCCAGGCCGTAGAGGTACTGCAGGTCGAGAAAGGGCAGCACGTGGTCGGCCTGGCGCTGCCGCAGGTAGCCGGCCACGTCCTCCCAGCGCCTGCCCACGTCGATGCCCGCGAGCTCCAGCCGTGCGAGCAGCGAGACGGCGCCGATCTGGTCTTGCGAGTAGTCCTTCACCACGCCCCAGGCATGCTCGTCGTACACCGCGAGCGCTTCGGCATCGCGACCCAGGTCGATGAGGAACAGCGCCATGTGCCACCAGTTGTGCGTGACCATGAACGAGTTGAGGCCGGTCCAGGTGTCGCTCACGCTCTGCATGAACGCCAGCCCTTCGGCGAGCCGGCCCTCGGTGAGCATCACGTGCGCCAGCGCATGGTGCGCCCACGGCTCCTTGCGGCACATGGCGATGGCGCGGCGTGCGCTCGCCTCGGCCTCGCGCATCAGGTGGCACTGCTCGTAGCCGAAGGCCGCCATGCCGTGCACGTAGGGCACGTCGGCCGCGTGCGGCAGCACTGCCAGCGCGAGCTTGAGCATGCCCGGGCAGTCGCCGGTGTTGAAGCAGTGGTACTGGCCGAGCTTGACCGACACCAGGTCGCGCGGATGTTCGCGGGCCTGCTCCGCATGCAGTGCGATCGCGCGGGCAATGTCGCCCTCGGCCCAGGCCTCGATGGCCGCGATGTAGCGCTGCTCGCGCGGCGTGGCGCGTGCGGCGCCGGCGCGGGCCTTGTCGAGAAATGGCCGGGCGTTGGCCACGGCCTCGCGCGATTCGGCGAACAGGTGCAGCGTGGCGCAGTAGGCCTGCACGATGGGGCTCGCATCGGTGCCGGCCACGGCGATCAGGTTGACGGCGCGAGCCTCTGTCGAGATGAACCCCATGACGAAGTCGTCGACCAGCGGCAGGCTGGTGGGGTCGTCGAGGGTGAGCGGGTTGCCGAGGCTGTCGGCGAGCGGTTTTCCGGAGGGCATGGCGGCATGGTGCCATGCCCCCGGAGATGCTTCAACGACTCAGACGCCGGCCTGCTGGTGGCGGTACTCCTGCGTCTTGCCGCCGTAGCCGTAGGCCGCGCCGCGCGCGTCGATCACGTGGATGTAAGACACCTCGTGCAAGTCCGGCCGGATCTTCGCCATGGCCGCGTGCACCTCGCGCAGGTAGCGCGCCTTCTCGGCCTTGGTGTTGGTCTCGTCGGTGATGCTGATGTCGAGGTGGAAGGCCGACTTGCCCAGCGAGGCCAGCGTCTGGCCGCCTATGAACCAGGCGTCGGCGGCGATGTACTGCACAGTGATGGCGATCACCGGCAATTGCTTGCCGAGCACGCTCTGGGTGAGCTCGGCGACCGTGTCGACGGTCTTGCGGGTGAGGGCGGCGTCGGGTTGGCCGGAGAGGTGGACGACGATGTGGGGCATGGTGGACTCCTGGGTGAATGAGTGGTCGATGGGGTGATTGTGGGAACTCCCTATCAATCGGAAAAGCGGGAAGATATGATGGATTCCATCGGATTAACGGATGAGTGAGTCATGCAAGGCTTTGATCTGGAGCAGCTGCGCACGCTGGCGGCGGTCGTCGACGCAGGCAGCCTGACGGCCGCCGCGCCGCGCGTCTTTCTTTCGCAGTCGTCGGTCAGCGAGCAGATCCGCAAGCTGGAAGAGCGGGCCGGGCAGTCGCTGCTCACCCGCAGCAAGGCGGGCGTTTCACCCACCGAGGCGGGCGTGCGGCTGCTGGGCTATGCGCGGCGCATCCTGTCGCTGAGCGACGAGGCGTTTCGTGACCTGCATGGCGAGACGCTGCAGGGCGAGCTGCGCCTCGCCGTCACCGACTACTTCCGGCCCGGGGACCTGACGCGCCTGCTGGGGCGGCTCGGCGAGAGTTATCCGCAAGTGCGGCTGCACGTCACCATCCTGAAGAGCGACGATCTGCGCGCTGCATATGCGCGGGGAGATTTCGATGTGGGAGTGGCGATGAACATCGCCGGCGTTTCCGCCGCGCAACCCCGGGCGTCGGTGATCCGGCGCGAATCGCTGGTGTGGCTGGGCGCGGCGGGCATGCGGCTCGTGCGTGGCGAGCCGGTGCGGCTGCTGGCCTTGCCGGACACCTGTTCGCTGCACCAGTTCACCGTGGCGCTGCTGCGGCGCCGGCGGGTGCCCTACGCGCTGGCGCACGTGGCCTCGGGCGTGGCGGGGCTGCAATCGGCGCTGGCCGCCGGGCTGGGCGTGGCCTGCCTCAACGAATCGGCCATCAGCGATGGCGTGGCGCGGCTGGCCACCCCCCACGGGCTGCCGGCGCTGCCGCGTGTCGCCTTCGAGTTCTTGCCCGGTCGCAGGGGCGAAACGGCGTTCGTGACCCGGGCCCGGGAGCTGCTGGCCACCCATCTGGTGTGAGTCCGGCTAGGGGTGGCGCGGGATTTGCGTCACGTCTGCCATGGATGCGCCACCTCCCACCACCCCACCGGAATGGCTGCGCCATTCCCGTTTCGATGACGCGCAGGCGATCTTTTCGGGCACCTTGTTCGTTGCCATTGCCATGATGCTGTTCGGCCAGGCGGGCTTGCTCACGGGCGGCACGGCCGGCGTCGCGTTTCTGTTGCACTACGCAACTGGCGTGAGCTTTGGAAAGCTGTTCTTCCTGGTCAACCTGCCGTTCTACTGGTTCGCATGGCGCCATATGGGGCGGGCGTTCACGATCAAGACTTTCTCGGCCATTGCGTTGCTCTCGCTGATGACCGACTGGGCGCCGCGCTACCTGTCGATCGATTCACTGCACCCGGCTTTTGCGGCCGTGCTCGGTGGCTTGCTGCTGGGCACTGGCTGTCTGTTCCTCGCCCGCCACCGCGCGAGCCTGGGTGGTGCGACGGTGTTGACGCTGTACCTGCAGGAAAAGCGCGGGTGGCCGGCTGGCAAGGTGCAGATCGGGATCGACTGCACGGTGGTGTTGCTCGCGTTGTTCGTGATTCCACCGCAGCGTGTGGGGTGGTCGGTGCTGGCTGCGGTGGTGATGGGGCTCTTTCTCTGGATCAACCACAAGCCTGGGAGGTATGCGGCGACTTGAGCTTGCTGTTCTCCGGGGTGCGTGCGAATGTCCCCCGTCGGCGTGATCGCTCCCCGAACAACACCAGAGTCAAGGCGCAACAGGCCAGGGCCGCTGAGGCTCCCGAATCTGCTCGAACGCACGCGAAACGCGCAGCACCCCGAGGTCGTCGAAACGCTGCCCCGCAATCTGAAGACCGATCGGCAATCCACCCGCCGAGTACCCGCAGTTGACCGAAGCCGCCGGCTGCTCCGACATGTTGAACGGCACCGTGAACCCGATGTGCTCCAGTGGCCTCAAGGGATCGTTCGTGGGCGAAGGCGCCTCCGCCGCTGCGGGCATGTTCGGCGACACCGGCGAGATGACGTAGTCGAAGCGCGCGCAGGCGCTCACCGCCGCCACGCGCGTCGCATGGAACTGGCTGAAGCTGCGGAACACGTGCTCGCCGCTGAACTCCGCCGCGCTCTCGGCCCATTCACGGATGTAGGGCAGCACCTTCGAGCGCTGGTCGGCTCGCAGGCCCTTCATGTCCACCAGCGAGCGCATGCGCCACAGATGGTCCATGCCGTCGAGCATTGCCTGCGACATGAAAGGCTGCATCGGTTCGATGATGGCACCGGCCTTCTCCAGCAGGCGTGCCGCGTGTTCGACCGCTGCCTGGATTTCAGGCTCCACCGCCAGTCCGCAGCCCGCGTCGAGCAACAGGCCAATGCGCAGACCGCGCAAGTGATCGGGTGACACGTCGAAGCTGTCCCAGGCCATGTCCTGCGGCGGCAGGCTCATGCTGTCGCGCGCATCGGGCTTCGACAGCGCCTGCATCAGCAGAGCCGCGTCGCCCACGGTACGCGTCATCGGCCCTGCGGCACGGCCCATGTACGGCGGATCGATGGGGATGCGCCCCAGGCTCGGCTTGAGCGTGAAGATGCCGCACCAACTCGCGGGCAAGCGCAGCGAGCCGCCGATGTCGGTGCCCAGGTGCAGCGGGCCATAGCCGGCAGCGGCCGCAGCACCCGCACCAGCGCTTGAGCCGCCCGGCGTCAGGCGCAGGTCCCACGGATTGCGCGCCAGCGTGTGAAAGCTCGACAAGCCCGAAGACAACATGCCGTAGTCCGGCATCGTCGTCTTGCTCACGATCACCGCGCCGGCTTCCTTCAAGCGTGCGGCTGGCGGCGCATCGGCAGCCGCGGGCTTCAGGTCGACGGCGGCGGTGCCGGCCGGCATCGGGTCACCGCGTGTCGCGATGTTTTCCTTGATGGTGGCCGGCACGCCGTCGAGCGGGCCGAGCGCATCGCCGCGCTGCCAGCGCGCTTCCGAAGCGCGCGCCTGTTCGAGCGCGACTTCGGGCCTGAAGAGCCAGGTGGCCTGCAGGTGCGGCTCCCAGCGCTCGATCTGCGCGATCACGGCCTGCGTCACCTCCACCGGCGAGAGCTTGCGGTCGCGGTAGGCCGCGGCAAGCTCCTGTGCGGACAGGTCGTTCAACCCCACGACAGCGCCGACAGGTCGTTCACGAAGATCGGGTTGTCCTTCCAGATGCCCTTGACGTTCTTCTTTGCGACGGTCGGGAACTGCGGCTGGTACAGGAAGCCGTTGGCAGCGTCGGTGGCCAGCAGTTTCTGCGCGTCGCCCAGCAGCTTGTTGCGCTCGGTGGCGCTGGCCGTGGACTTGATCTTGTCGAACAGCGTGTTGAAGGCCTTCGACTGGTAGCCCCAGTAGTAGTCCGACTTGGCGTAGTTGCCGAGGTCGAAGGGCTCCACATGCGAGACGATCGACAGGTCGTAGTCCTTGTTGCCGTAGGTGCCGCTAAGCCACTGCGCCCACTCCACGTTCTGCACCTTCACCACGATGCCGATCTTGGCGAGCTGGGCCACGATCACTTCGCCGCCCTGGCGGGCATACGGCGGCGGCGGCAGCGTCATGGTGAGTTCGAGCGGCGTCTTCACGCCGGCTTCGGCCAGCAGCTTCTTGGCCTTCTCGATGTCGAAGGGGTTGATGCCGGTGGTGTCGACATAGCCCGCAGCACCCGGCACGTAATGGCTGCCGATGGGCACGCCGAAGCCGTCGGCCGCGCCTTCGATAACGGCCTTGCGGTCGATGGCCGCAAGAATGGCACGGCGCACGCGCACGTCGTCGAGTGGCTTCTTCTTGTTGTTGATCGAAAGAATCGTCTTGGCGCGCGAGCCCGCCAGGATCACCTGGAACTGCGGATTCGCCTTGAACTGCGGCACCACGCGCGTGCCGATGCGCGCGAACACGTCGACGTCGCCCGAGAGCATGGCCGCGGCCTGCGCAGCGGTGTCGGAGATGAAGCGGAACGTGACCTTGTTGATCTTCGCGGTGGCGGGGCTGCGAAAGCCCTCCCACTTGCTCAGCGTGATAGACGAGCCCTTGGCCCAGCTGTCGAGCTTGTAGGGGCCGGTGCCGACCGGCTTGGTGGCGTTGCCCTCGGCACTCTTGGGCTCGACGATCACGGCCGTGGCCTGGCCCAGCACGAAGGGCAGGTCGGGGTCGATCTCCTTGTTGATGATGACGACGGTGTAGTCGTCCACGACCTGCGTTGCGAGGTTGGCGAAGGTGCGCTTGTCCTTGTTGGTGCTCTTCTCGCCGCCTGCGCGGTCGAACGAGAACTTCACGGTGGCCGCGTTGAAGGGCTCGCCGTTCTGGTACTTCACGCCGCGCCGCAGCTTGAAGGTGTAGGTCTTCAGGTCGGGCGAGATTTCCCAGCTCTCGGCCAGCAGCGGCGTGACGCTGCCGTCGGCATTGATCTTGGTGAGCGTCTCGAGGATGTTGTAGTGCACCACCTCGGCGATGGCGGCGGCGGCGCCGGTGGTCGGGTCGAGCCCCGGCGGTTCGAGCGCCATGCCGATCACGATGGCGTCCTTCCGGCCCTGCGCCATGCCGGCGAGCGGGGTGGCCAGCGCAACGGTGGCGCCAGCGGTGGTGAGAAGGGTGCGGCGGTTCAACATACGTGTGATCTCCGGATAGACAACAAGCCAGGTTCGAATGACGACTGCTCCGGCGTGCGCCATGCCCCGAAGGGAGGCGCGACGCCGCGAAAGACACGACACGCAGCACGAAAGATGCCACGTGCGCAGCCGGTCATTCTCTCGCAGGGGGCGAGTCGGTGCGCGGCCCGCGGGGCGGTTTTTCCTCGGGACGTTCCCGTAGGCGAGAGAGCCCGGGTCAGCCCCAGGACAGGGCCGCGATGTCGTTCACGAAGATCGGCGTGTCCTTCCACAGCCCGCGCAGGTTGCGCGCCGCCACGGTAATGAACTGCGGCTGGTACAGGAAGACGTTGGCCGCGTCTTCCGCCAGCAGCCGCTGCGCGTCGCCCAGGTAGCGCAGGCGGTCGGAGGTGCGCGCGGCGTTGCGCGCCTTGTCGAAGACCTCGTTGAACCTGGCCGACTGGTAGCCCCAGTAGTACTCGGGCTTGGTGTAGTTCACCAGGTCGAAGGGCTCGACGTGCAGGATCAGCGAGAGGTCGTAGTTCTTGTTGCCGTAGGTGCCGCTGATCCATTGCGCCCATTCGACGTTCTGGATCTTCGCGACGATGCCCACCTTGGCTAGCTGCGCGGCGATCAGCTCGCCGCCCTGGCGTGCATAGGGCGGGGGCGGCAGCACGAGCTCGAGTTCGAGCGGCGTCTTCACGCCGGCTTCGGCCAGCAGCTGCCTGGCCTTCTCGACGTTGTAGGGGTTGATGCCGGTGGTGTCGATGTATCCCGGCGCGCCCGGCACGTAGTGGCTGCCGATGGGTACGCCCCGGCCGTCGACGGCGGCTTCGATCACCGCCTTGCGGTCGATGGCCGCGGAAATCGCGCGGCGCACGCGCACGTCGTCCAGCGGCTTGCGCTTGTTGTTGATGGCCAGGATGGTCTTGCCGCGCGAGGCGTTGAACACCACCTGGAAGCGCTTGTCGTTCTGGAACTGCGGCAGGCTACGCGACACCGAGGCATGCGGAAACAGGTCGATGTCGCCCGAGAGCAGCGCGGTGGTCTGCGCGGCCGGCTCGGAGATGAAGCGGAAGCTGGCCTTGCGGATCTGCACCGTGTCGGCATTGCGCCAGCCGTCCCATTTGGCGAGCACGATGCCCGAGCCCTTGGACCAGCTGTCGAGCCTGTAGGGCCCGGTGCCGACCGGCTTGGTGGCGTTGGTCTCTACGGTCTTGGGCTCGACCTGGATTGCCGAGGCCTGGCCCAGCAGGAACAGCAGGTCGGGCTCGATCTCCTTCGTGATGAGCACCACCGTGTGCTCGTCGACCGCCTGCGTCGCGATGTTGGTGAAGGTGCGCTTGTCCTTGTTGGTGCTGTTGGCCGCGGCCGCGCGGTCGAACGAGAACTTGACGCTCTGCGCGTTGAAGGGCTCGCCGTTCTGGAACTTCACGCCACGCTTGAGCTTGAAGGTGACGGTCTTCAGGTCGGGCGACACCTCCCAGCTGTCGGCCAGCAGCGGCGTGACGCTGCCGTCGGAGTTGATCTTGGTGAGGGTTTCGAAGACGGTGTAGAGCACCACCTCGGCGATCTCGGCGCCGGCCTTGGCCGTGGGGTCGAGGCCCGTGGGCTCCAGCGTGAGGCCGAGCACCAGCGAATCTTTTTTTCTCTGCGCCAGCGCGATGGTCGGCAGGGCCAGCGGTGTCAGGGCTGCGGCGCCGGTGGCGAGCAGGGTGCGTCGTTTGAGCATGAAGCGGTGTCCTCGGAACAGGGGGCAAGCATCATCCGCGAGAGCAGGGCGCCAGCGCAACCAGATGCTTATGACCCACTCATCCTAGAGACTGCGGGCGACGCTTCGGTGTCAGGCCGGCAGCAGCGTGCCGCCCGTGGGCGTGCGCGGCACTGCATCGAGCAGCGTGCGCGTGTACTCGTGCTGGGCGTGATGGAAGAGCTCGGCGGGCGGACCCTGCTCGACGATCTTGCCTTTCCACACCACGCAGACCTCGTCACACAGATGGTTGACCACCGCGAGGTCGTGACTGATGAGCAGGTAGCTGATGCCGAATTGCTGCTGCAGGTCTTGCATGAGGTTGAGCACTTGCGCCTGCACCGACACGTCGAGCGCGCTGACGGGTTCGTCGGCGACTATGAGCTTGGGGCGCGTGATGAGGGCGCGTGCGATGGCGATGCGCTGGCGCTGTCCGCCCGAGAACTCGTGCGGGTACTTGTCCATGTCGGTGGTGCGCAGGCCGACCGCTGCCAATGCTTCGGAAGCGCGTTCGCGCTGCACGGCGCGGCTGGTTTCGGCCAGCGCTTCGAGCGGTTCGGCGACGATGCGCGCCACGGTCTGGCGTGGGTCGAGCGAGCCGTAGGGGTCCTGGAACACCATCTGGAAATCGCGCCGCGCGGTGCGCAGCTCGGCCTTGGGCAGCGCATGCAGGTTTCGGCCTTCGAGCGAGACGGTGCCCGAAGTGGGCGTGTCGAGCGCCATCACGAGGCGAGCGATGGTCGACTTGCCCGAGCCCGATTCGCCGACGATGCCCACGCTCTTGCCGGCCTGCACCTCGAAGCTCACGCCGTTGAGCGCCTTCACGGTGGGTGGCGGGCCGAAGAGCTTTTCGCGCGGCAATGCGTAGTGGCGTACGAGATCGGTGACCTGCAGCAGCGGTGGAGTGGTGGCCGTGCTCATGGTGCGATGGCCCCTTCCGTGGCGATCTCTTCGAGCCGGATGCAACGCACAGCATGGTCCTGCGGCAGCATCGTGGCTGGCGGCCGGGTGGTCTTGCAGGCCTCGACGGTGTAGCTGCACCGGCCCGCGAAGGGGCAGCCCTTCGGCAGGTCGACCAGCTCGGGCACGCTGCCCTTGATGGTGGCCAGCCGCAGGCCGCGCGGTGCACCGATGGCGGGGCGTGCGGCGAACAGGCCCTGCGTGTAGGGATGGGCGCGGCGCGCGAACACCGCCTCCGTCGGGCCACTCTCGACCACGCTGCCGCCGTACATCACCAGCATCTTCGAGACCGTCTGCGCGATCACGCCGAGGTCGTGCGAGATCAGGATCAGCGCCATGCCGCGCTCGGCCACGAGGCTCTGGATCAGTTCGAGGATCTGCTTCTGGATGGTGACGTCGAGCGCGGTCGTCGGCTCGTCGGCAATCAGCAGGTCGGGCCCGCAGGCGAGCGCCATCGCGATGCCGATGCGCTGGCGCTGGCCGCCGGAGAACTGGTGCGGATAGGCGTCCAGGCGCGAAGCTGCATCGGGAATGCCCACGCGGTCGAGCAGCGCGAGCACTTCCTTGCGAGCGTCGGCCTTCGAGAGACCGCGGTGCAGCTGCAGCGGTTCACCGACCTGGCGCGCGATGGTGTGCACCGGGTTCAGCGCCGTCATCGGCTCCTGGAAGATCATGCCGATGCGGTTGCCTCGGATCTGGCACATGGCTTTCTCGTCGCGGCCGATGAGCTCGGTGTCGTCGAAACGGATGCTGCCCGTGACCTTCGCGGTCGAGGGCAGCAGGCCCATAAGCGACATCACGGTGATCGACTTGCCGCAGCCCGATTCGCCAACGATGCCCAGCGTTTCGCCGCGCTCCAGCGTGAAGCCGATGCCGCGCACAGCCTCGGCGGGGCCGCGCTGCGTCTGCAGTTCGATGTGCAGGTCTTTGACTTCGAGCAGGGGCATCTTGCTTACCTTGCGCGTGCCAGTCGCGGATCGAGCAGGTCGCGCAAGCCGTCGCCGAGCAGGTTCAGGCCCAGCACCGCGAGTGCGATGGCCATGCCGGGGAAGACGGCCAGCAGGGGCGACTGGAACATCATCGTCTGCGCCTCGCTGAGCATGCGACCCCACGAGGGTTGCGGTGGCTGAGTGCCCAGGCCCAGGTAGGAGAGAGCGGCTTCGGCCAGGATGGCGATGGCGAAGCGGATCGTGATCTGCACGATCAGCACGGCCGAGATGTTGGGCAGCACGTGCTGCATCGTGATCGCGAACGGGCCCTTGCCGCAGGCGCGTGCGGCGGCGACGTACTCGCGCGACCAGATCGCGTTGGCAGAAGCGCGCGTGATGCGCGCGAAGGTCGGGATGTTGTAGATGCCGATCGCGATGATCGCGTTGACGATGCCCGCTCCGAACACCGCCGTCATCATGATGGCCGAGAGGATCGCAGGGAAGGCGAGCGAGAAGTCGGTGAGCCGCATGATGGCTTCCTCGATCCAGCCGCGCTTCGCCGCCGCCAGCAGGCCCAGCGCGGTGCCGACCACGAGGCCGATGCCGACCGCGATCACGCCCACGAGAATTGATGCACGCGCGCCGACCAGCAGCAGCGAGGCCACATCGCGCCCGTAGGTGTCGGTGCCCAGCCAGTGCGCGCCCGTCGGCGGCTTCAGCTTGTTGGCCATGTCCATGTCGTAGGGCGACCAGGGTGTCCAGACCAGCGAAACGGCAGCGGCGAGCAGCAGGAGCAGCGTCAGCGCGCCGCCCAGCACGAAGCTGCGGTGGTGCAACGCGCGGCGCCAGAAGCCGGGGACCTTGAGCGCAGCAGCGCTCGGAGCTGTGATCGCGTTCATATGTCGCTGGCCTTGATGCGCGGATCGATCACGGCATACAGCACGTCGACCACGAAATTCACGATGACCACCATGGCCGCCAGCAGCATCACGCAGTTGCGCACCACGATCAGGTCGCGGTTGCTGATGGCCTGGAAGATCAGCCGGCCCAGGCCCGGCAGGTAGAACACGTTCTCCACCACGATGGTGCCGGCCAGCAGCTCGGAGAACTGCATGCCCATCACGGTAATGACAGGGATCATGGCGTTGCGCAGCACGTGAGTCCACAGCACCGCGCGCTGCGAGACGCCCTTGGCGCGGGCGGTGCGCACGAAGTCTTCGCGCATCACTTCGAGCACGGCCGAGCGCGTGATGCGCGCGAGGATCGCGGCTTGAACGACGGCGAGAGACAGCGCCGGCAGCAGCAGCGACTTGATGCCCGCGAAGATGCCTTCGCCCCATCCCTCGAAGCCGCCAGCGGAGAACCACTGCAGCTGCACCGAGAACACGAGGATCAGCAGGATGGCGAACCAGAAGTTCGGAATGGCGATGCCGACTTGCGCCATGCCCATCAGGCCGACGTCGCCGAGCTTGTTGTGGCGCGCAGCGGCCGTAACGCCGACGAGCAGCGCAATCACGACGGTGAGGGCCATCGCCAGCATAGCCAGCGGCACGGTGAGCGCGAGGCGCTCCAGGATCAGGTCGAGCACCGGCGAGCTGTAGGCGTAGCTGTCGCCGAGGTTGCCGGTGAGCAGGCCGCCGATCCAGTGCCAGTAGCGTGTCCATGCGGGCTGGTCGAGGCCGAGCTTGGTGGCCAGCGCTGCGACGGCTTCGGGTGAGGCGTCGGGGCCCATGAGCATCTGCGCGGCGTTGCCGGGCAGGATCTCGAGGACGAGGAAAACGATGACCGAGGCGCCGATCAACGTGCCGATCAGCGTGGCGAGGCGCTTGAATAGAAACAGACTCATGGGGCGGGGCGCAGCATAACTGACTCCTGCAACAAGTGTGCCGTGAATGTGGCCTTTGTCATTCACAGGCGGCCCGCCTGGCCGAGCCCGCGATAATCGGGGGATGGCCCTCATGATCACCGACGAATGCATCAACTGCGATGTCTGCGAGCCCGAGTGCCCGAACGATGCGATTTACATGGGCGCGGAGTTCTACGAGATCGATCCGCACAAGTGCACCGAGTGCGTCGGCCATTTCGATGAGCCGCAGTGCGTGCAGATCTGCCCGGTGGCCTGCATTCCCCTGAATCCAGAGCATGTGGAAAGCCGCGAGACGCTGATGCAGAAGTACCAGCGCCTCACGGCGATCAAGGTGACGGCTGCTTCGACCGGCGCTTAGTCGGCCGACTTCCGCTTCTTTTTCTTGCGCTCAGGCGCGTCGCCGGCTGCCTTCGCGTTCTGACCGCCGCTGAAACTCATGCTGGATTTGCGCGGCTCGCTGGCCGCCTTGCGTGCGCGGTCGTGCTCCCTTTGCTCAGCCATGGCGAGCCGTCTTTCCGCAAGGGCTGCGCTCCTGGCCTCCCGCGCAGCCCGCTGGTCGCGGTCGTAGGCTGCTTTCTCCAGCGACAGCCGGCTGCGTTCGAGGCGATCGGCCTGAGTCTGGGTGCTGCGTGTGCCGGCGTCGGCGGCCCGGCGGTCCTCGTCGCTGCGGTGGTCGTTCACCTTCACCGTCTTGCCGCCTTCACAGGGCTGGTCGGAATAGGTGCTGCCGCAACGCCAGGTTTGAGCGGCGTTCTGGGCTGAGGATCCCATGGATGCGGTGCAAATTGCTATTGAAAAGATAGCAATTGCCGTCGTTCCGCTTCTTTTTCTTCTTTTCTTCTCTTCGCTCATTTTTTATTTCTCTCCCTCCTGCACTGCGATGGCCGGCTAGGTGGCGGCAGGCGTGCCCCCGTCGCCGGGCTCCCGCCGCGGCGGTTTGGGCCGGGGCGGTTTGCTCGTGTGAATGACCAGGGTCGCCTTCTCCATCTCGCCCGCCACCAGCGCGGGGATCGCGTGCAGGGTGCGAATGATGGCGTCCTCTATGGCTTCACGTTGTTCTTTCAGCGGCTTCTTGAGCACCCAGTTGACGACCTCCGACTTCACGCCGGGGTGTCCGATGCCCAGGCGCAGCCGCCAGTAGTCGCCGGTGCCCAACTGCGCGTGGATGTCGCGCAGTCCGTTGTGGCCGGCATGGCTGCCGCCGAACTTGAGCTTGACCTGGCCCGGGACCACGTCGAGCTCGTCGTGCGCCACGAGGATTTCCTCGGGCGCGATCTTGAAGAAACGGGCGAGGGCGGCCACCGACTTGCCAGACAGGTTCATGAAGGTCTGCGGCTCCAGCAGCCAGATGCTCTGGCCGCCAATGTTGGCGCGTGCCGCAAGGCCGTGGTAGCTGCGCTCGGGCACAAGATTGAGTTTCCACTCGCGCGCAAGGGCATCGATCCACCAGAAGCCCGCGTTGTGCCGCGTGGCTTCGTACTCGGGGCCCGGGTTTCCGAGGCCGACAAACAGCTTGATCATGGTCGTGGATTATCCCGTCGCCGGAAAAGCAGAAGGCCCGCACGGGGCGGGCCTTCTGCAGCAACGAATGCGAAAAAGCGAATTACTTCTTGGCAGGCGTCTTGGCGGCGGGGGTCTTGGCTGCAGGAGCAGCCTTGCCACCCTTGCCAGCCGGCGCTGCTGCGGCGGCTGCATCGGCAGCGCCTTCAGCGGGGGCGTCGACTTCTTCAGCCGCTGGCGACACGGCCGAAGCCAGCACCGGGTTGACCTTGCCGTGGCTGACCCACTTCACGCCCTTGGGCAGCTTGATGTCCTTCAGCGTGACGGTGCCGTTCTTCTTCAGGCCCGACAGGTCGACTTCGATGAACTCCGGCAGGTCGGTCGGCAGGCAGTTCAGTTCGAGTTCGGTCGTCACGTGATTGACCAGGTTCAGGTCGATCTTGACGGCTTCGGATTCTTCTTCACCCTTGAAGTGCAGCGGCACCTTCAGGGTCATGCGGGTCTTGGCATCGACGCGCTGGAAGTCGATGTGTTGCACCAGCTGGCGGAACGGGTGGTATTGCACGTCGCGCAGCAGAACCTTGCTGACGTTGCCGCCCAGTTCCATTTCGAGCACGCTCGAATGGAAGGCTTCCTTCTTCAGGGCGTGCCACAGCGCGTTGTGATCGATTTCGATCAGTTGCGGCTGGGTGTCACCACCGTAGACGATGCCGGGGGTCTTGCCCGAGATGCGGAGACGGCGGCTCGCACCCGTGCCCTGCTTTGCGCGCTCAAAAGCGACGAATTTCATAACTAGCTCCTGTGAGAGTCCACCGCGACCAGTGCGACTCCGGTTCAAAAAGGCTTCAGAAAAGAAGCCCGCTCTTTGGCTCGGGTCAGAACAGGTTGTCCTGGTCCGAGAACAAACTCATCACCGACTCGCCCTTGGCAATGCGCTGGATCGTTTCGGCGATCAGCGGTGCCACGGAGAGCTGGCGGATCTTTCCGCAGGCATTGGCGCCGTCGGAAAGGGGAATGGTGTTGGTCACGACCACTTCGTCCAGGGCCGAGCCCTGCGTGATGCGCTCGATGGCCGGGCCCGAGAAGATCGGGTGCGTGCAGTAGGCGTAGACGCTCTTGGCGCCGCGCTCTTTCAGCACTTCGGCTGCTTTGACCAGCGTGCCGGCCGTGTCGATCATGTCGTCCATGATCACGCAGTTGCGGCCGTCGATCTCGCCGATCACGTTCATGACTTCGCTGACGTTGGCCTTCGGGCGGCGCTTGTCGATGATGGCGAGGTCGCAGTTCAATTGCTTGGCCAGCGCACGGGCGCGAACCACGCCGCCGACGTCGGGCGAGACCACGATCAGGTCTTCGTAGTTCTTGGCGCGCAGGTCGCCGAGCAGCACCGGCGAGGCGTAGATGTTGTCGACGGGGATGTCGAAGAAGCCTTGAATCTGGTCGGCGTGCAGGTCCATCGTGAGCACGCGCTCGACACCGACGGTTTCCAGCAGGTTGGCCACGACCTTGGCCGAGATCGGCACGCGGCTCGAACGCGGGCGGCGGTCCTGGCGGGCATAGCCGAAATAGGGAATCACGGCGCTGATGCGTTCGGCCGAAGCGCGCTTGAGCGCGTCGACCATGATCAGCAGTTCCATCAGGTTTTCGTTGGTCGGTGCGCAGGTCGACTGCACCACGAACACATCGCGCGCCCGGACGTTCTGGTTGATCTCGACGGTGACTTCACCATCGGAGAAGCGACCGACGCGAGCGGCGCCCAGCGAGGTGCCGAGGTTGTGCGCGATTTCTGCAGCAAGGCCCGGATTGGCGTTGCCGGTGAAAACCATGAAATCAGGGTGATTAGCCTGCATGAGCGCGTCCCGGCAGTGCAAATTGGCTTAGGAAGCCGCCAAAAGGTTTGTGATGCGTGGCGGCCGGTGAGCCGCCGATTATTGCAGCGGGTGGGCTGCAAAAGAAGACTGCGGCCGTTGGGCCGCAGTCGTTGAAGATTTGGCAGGGGAGAAAGGATTCGAACCTTTGCATGCTGGAATCAAAATCCAGTGCCTTAACCAGCTTGGCGACTCCCCTACACGGGTCGATGGCTTTCACCATCAACCGATATATGTCGCATCGAACCGAATGAACGGTCCGATTATCTTCAGGTTGCCCATCCCAAGAGCGGATGGACTTCCAGGTTGCTGCATTGACGAACCTGCCAGCCTTCGGGGGCTTCTAGCAGTTCCGCTTCCTGCGGCGCTTGCGGCATCTTCGCGAACACCGAACTTCCGGAGCCGGTCATCCGGGCCTTCAACCCTTGGGCACCGAGCCATTCGATGGCGTCGGTGACGGCGGGGCAAAGTCGCTGGGCAACCGGCTGCAGGTCGTTGTGGCCGAAGTCGAAAACCGAGTTTCCCAGGTTCGTCGCTTCCAGCGATTCGCTATCTGCAGCAAAGCCCGAGATTATAGCAACAGGTGTGGCGCGTTGAAGATCGGAAGCCGAAAAAATTAATCGGGTATCGAGTCCCTCGGGTGGTTTGACCACCGCGAAACGCGCCGACGGCAGTGTAACCGGTGTGATTTCCTCGCCGATGCCCTCGACCCACGCATTGCGGCCGCCAAGGAAGAAGGGCACGTCCGCGCCCAGCTTCAGGCCGATGTGCGCCAGCCGCGACAGAGGCAGATTCAGTCCCCACAGGCGGTTCAGCGCGAGCAGGCAGGTGGCGGCATCCGAAGAGCCGCCGCCCATGCCCGCCTGTGCCGGCACGTGCTTGGCCACGCCGATATGCGCGCCCTGGCCGGGCGCGGCGAAAGCCTGCAGGGCGCGTGCCGCGCGCAGGATCAGGTCGTCCGCGGGCAGCTCGGTCGTCAGGTCTTCGCGGCTCAGTTGCCCATCGCGCCGCAGTTCGACATGCAGCATGTCGCACCAGTCGATCAGCATGAAGACCGACTGCAGCAGGTGGTAGCCGTCGTCGCGCTGGCCGGTGATGTGGAGGAAGAGATTGAGCTTGGCCGGCGCGGGAAGGTCGTAGATCGCCTTCATGACCGTTCGAACACGATGCGCAGGTCGGCCCGGGGGCTCGGCGATTCGCGCACGGCCTGCAGCCGTCCGTTGCCGAGCTGCGCAAGATCGGGCTTCCAGCCGGGAACGGGGTCGTTGCGGCCCGCGAGCCAGCCGAACAAGGCGCCGACCGGAATTGCAGCGCCGGTAGCGGCCTCGATCAGTTCGTCGACGGAGTCGAAGCGACGTGTCTTGCTGCCGTCTTTCAGCAGGGCCTCGCCCGGTGCCCAGTGCAGTTGCGCCAGCGTGCTGCCGATGGGTGTCGTGAGTGTGAGGTCGCCCGAGTCGGCGGAGCCGCGCAGCTCGAACAGCGCAGCGAAGGTCTGCACCGGTTCACTCTCGATGCGCAGCGACATCCGGCCGCTCCAGCTGTCCGAAGTCTTCGGTGCGGAAGAGCCGCCAGACAGCTGCGCGCAGCCTGCCATCAGGAGAAAGGCGGCTCCACCTGCCGCCAAAAGGGTACGGCGGCCGTGGCCGGCCTGCGTTGGCACGAATGCCCCAGCGTGAGCCATGCTACGGCTTCACTCGCAGGCGCTTCAGCGTTTCCTGCAGCGTCTCGTTTTCGGCGTCGCTCAGCAGGGCCTCCTTCCAGATCGTGACCGCGCGGTCTTTCTGGCCGGTGCTCCACAGGACTTCGCCGAAATGCGCGCCGATTTCGGGATCGGGCCGCGTCTTGTAGGCCGCTTCGAGGATGCGGATCGCCTCGGCCGTGTTGCCGAGCCGGAACTCGACCCAGCCCAGGCTGTCGGCGATGAACGGATCTTCCGGCGCCAGCTGCACAGCCTTCTGGATCAGCGTGCGCGCCTCGTCGAGCCGGATCTTGCGATCGGCGAACGAATAGCCCAGCGCGTTGTATGCGTTCTGGCTCTCGGGCTTGAGCTGGATGAGCCGGCGCAGCAGGCGCTCCATGTCGTCGAGGCGGTTGAGCTTCTCGGCGACCATGGCCTGGTCATAGACGAGGTCGCCGTCGTCAGGTGCCGCCACCGAGGCCTGGGCGAGCATGTCGTAGGCCGCCTGGTATTGCTTCGCATCGCGCAGCAGTTGCACTTCGGCAAGGAATTTCTGCTTCTTGTCGTCTGGCGTGCGCTCGGGCAGGCCGCGGATGATTTCACGCGCCTGGGGCAGCTTGCCCTGACGGGCCAGCAGCGCTGCGCGGCGGGTTTGCGCGGCCACCAGTTCGTCCGGACCGTCGACGCGCGCGAGCCAGCGCTCGGCCGCCGTGAAGTCCTTGCGCCGTTCCGCCAGTTGCGACAGCGCGAAGTACGCCTGCGATACACCGCGCTTGCGGTCGGCGGCGTCATTGGCATCGCCATCGGCGTCCTTGTTGGCGCTGCGGCTGCCCGACAGTTCGATGAAGCGTTTGATCGAAGTCTCGGCTGCGGCGTCCTGTTTGGCCTGCATCTGGAGGCTGCCGAGCAGCAGCCATGGCTCGGCCAGCTCGGGCCGCGAGGTGGTCACTGCCTGGAGTTGCGTGGTGGCATCGTTGAAGCGCCTGTCCTCGACGAGCGCGCGGGCGTAGGCAATGCGCAGGTCGGGCGTGGCCTTCGGGTTGTTGTTCAGGTAGCGCGTGACGATTGGCTCGGCGAGCGGCTGGCCGGGGTCGATCATTTCGAGCGCCAATGCAGCGGGGGCATCGGAGCTCGGGTCGATCTCCTGGCCCTTGCGCGCGGCTTCCAGTGCGCCGGAAGCATCGCCTGCATTCAGGCGCAGCCGGCCGACGGTGGCCCAGGCCAGTCCGCCGGTGGTCGGGTTCTTCAGCTCGTCGACCAGGGCCTGCTCGACCACCGAGGCGGCCAGCTTCTTGTCGGCGGCGCGCGAGTAATTGCGCACGATCACGGCCATCAGCAGCGGACGTTCGATCTGCGACGTGGCCGCCACTTCGGCGCGCAGCGGCTCGACGGTTTCGCTGATGCGATTCAGCGCAATGAGGATCTGCAGTTCGATGCGGCGTGCGTCGCGCGAAGTCGGCAGGGCTTCCTGCCATGCGCGTGCGGCGGCGAGGGCCGCGTCGCCGGAGCGCGATTGCAGGGCGATCTCGACCGCGCGCTGGAACAGCTTGCCGTCGCGCAGCCGGCGGGCGGCATCGAGCACCAGCGCGTAGCCGGAGCCGGGATCTCCGGAGCGGGCGGTCATCTCGCCCATCAGGATTTCGTAGAACAGGTCGGCCGTCAGCGCGGAGGGCTGCGGCGCGGGTTCGCTGGCGGCCTTGGCTGTGATGGGCTTGGGCCTTGTCGAGGACTTCGGCTGTGCCGATTGTTCGATGGTCAGCGCGGGGCCGTTGGGGGTTGCAGGGGCGGAAGATTGTGCGTGAACCGCACAAGCCAGCAAGGCGAGAGACGCGGCCGCCGCAAGGCGGTGTCGGCGGGGCGAAAGATTCATCCGACCATAATAATCCAGGCTTTTGAACGAACCTTGCGTGGGGCTTAGTCAACGCCGCATTTGCCGGAGATTTACTTTTCATGCCTGAGCTTCCCGAAGTCGAAGTCACCCGTCGCGGCTTTGCCGATCGCATCGCGGGCGCACGCATCGACGCGGTGCGCATCGGCAAGCCCCTGCGCTGGGCCCTGATGGTGCTGCCCGAGGCGCTGGTCGGGCGGCAGGTGCGTGAGGTGCGGCGGCGCGGCAAGTACCTGCTGATCGATCTCGATCGCGGCATCCTGCTGCTGCATCTGGGCATGTCGGGCAGCCTGCGTTTCGACGCGGCATTGCCGCCGCCCGGGCCGCACGACCATTTCGACCTGGTCACCGATCGGGGCACGCTGCGGCTCAACGATCCGCGCCGCTTCGGCGCCGTGGTCTACGTGGAAGACGAGGCTGCCCCATGGGCCATCAAGCTGCTTGGTGGCCTTGGCATGGAGCCGCTGGGCGATGCCTTCGACCTCGACGCCTTCCACGCCGGCCTGAAGAAGCGCAAGAGCGCCGTCAAGCAGGTGCTGCTGGCGGGCGACGTGGTGGTGGGCGTGGGCAACATCTACGCGTCGGAGGCGCTGTTCCAGGCGGGCATCCGGCCAACGCTGTCGGCGGCACGTATCAGCCGTCCGCGGGCGGCCAAGCTTCATGCGGCCGTGCGCGAAATCCTGGCGCGGGCGGTGGAGAAGGGCGGCAGCACGCTACGAGATTTCTCCAATGTGGACGGACAGAATGGCTATTTCCAGCTCGAAGCGACCGTTTATGGCCGTGCCGGCGAGCCCTGTCGGGTTTGTGCAACGCCGATCCGGCAGCTGCGCCAGGGGCAGCGCTCCACCTACTATTGCCCCAATTGCCAGAAGTAGGCGCCTGGTCCGGATGTCGGATTCAGACGTGGATCTCAGGAGAAACAATTTGGAGACGTTGGTTGTTCGCCTCCCGATGCTATATTTGTAAATTGTTTCTTACATATTTCCCTTGAGCCGCTCCTTCAACCAACAACTCGATCAGCACGGTGCGTGGCGGAGCAATTTCGCCCACCGGCTGCAGTGGCTGTCCCGCTGGCTGACCGAGAACGAGCTGCTCGACCAGGCAGTGGCGGAGCGCCTGCGCGGGCTCGAAACGCAGATCCGCACCAGCAAGGTCATGGTCGCCTTCGTGGCCGAGTTCTCGCGCGGCAAGTCGGAGCTGATCAACGCGATCTTCTTCGCCGGCTACGGGCGGCGCATCATGCCCGCGAGCGCCGGCCGCACCACGATGTGCCCGACCGAGCTGGGCTACGACGCCGCGCTCGCGCCCAAGCTGCGCCTGCTGCCCATCGAGACCCGGCTGGAGCCGCATTCGTTGGCCCATTGGCGCGAAAAGCCAACGCGCTGGACCGAGATAGCTATCGACGTCGGCAACGCCGAGCATCTGGCGCAGGCCATGAGCAAGGTGGCCGAGGTGCGCTGGGTCGCCAAGGATGAAGCGCGCACGCTGGGCTTCTGGAACGACGACACCCCCGACGACAACCCGGTGCAGGACGCCGAAGGCCGCGTCGAAATTCCGCGCTGGCGCCACGCGGTGCTGAACATGCCGCACCCGCTGCTGGAGCAGGGGCTGGTGATTCTCGACACCCCGGGCCTGAACGCGATCGGCGCCGAGCCCGAACTCACGGTGAGCCTGATTCCGCAGGCGCACGCCGTGGTCTTCATCCTGGGCGCCGAAACCGGCGTGACGCGCTCCGATCTCTCGATCTGGCGCGAGCACCTGATCACCGAGGACGAAGGCAACGACACGCGCTTCGTGGTGCTCAACAAGATCGACACGATGTGGGACACGCTGAGCACGCCCTCGCACATCGAGCAGCAGATCGAACGCCAGCGCGAAGGCGCGGCCCGTTTGCTCGAAGTGCCGCTGGCGCAGGTGCTGCCGGTGTCCGCGCAAAAGGGGCTGCAGGCCAAGATCCAGCACGACGGCCAGTTGCTGCAGGCCAGCCGCCTGCCGGCGCTTGAATCGTTGCTGGCCGAAGGCGTGCTCGGCAAGCGCGAAACCATGCTGCGGCTCGCGGTCGACGCGGGCATGACCGCGCTGCGCGCCGAGGCCGAGCGCATCCTGAAAGTGCGCCAGCGCGACCTGGCCGAGCAGGCGCTCGAACTGCAGGGGCTGCGCGGCAAGAACGTCTCGGTGATCCGCCACATGCGTGCGCGCATCGACCAGGAACATGCCGAGTTCGAAGGCAGCAACACGCGCATCCTGGCGCTGCGCTCGGTGCAGGGCAAGCTGCTGCGCGAGGTGTATGCCGTGCTCGGCCGCACTGCACTCAAGGCCGACATGGTGCGGCTGTCGGCCGCGCTCAAGCGCCCGGGCGTCAAGTTCAACGTCCGCAAGGTGTACGGCGAGACTTTCGATTCGCTGCGCAACAACCTGCGCGAGGTGCAGGCGACCACGGCCGAGATCCAGTCGATGCTGCATGCCACCTTCCGCCAGCTGAATGCCGAGCAGGGCTTCACCCTGCAGGCGCCGGCCGAGCCCGACCTGACGGGCTTCGAGCAGGAGCTGGGACAGATCGAACGCAGCCACATCCACTACCTGGGCGTGGGCAACCTGCTGAAGCTCGCGCAGGCCGATTTCTGCGACAAGCTGGTTCGCGCGTTGGCCAGCCGGCTGCGGCTCGTCAACGAAGCAGCCATGACCGAGGTCGAGCGCTGGAGCAAGGGCGCGAGCGCGCAGATCGACGCGCAGCTCAAGGAGCGCCGCCGCAACTTCAGCAAGCGCATCGAGGCGATCGAGCGCATCCAGAGCGCGGCGGGCAACCTCGACGAACGGCTGATCGAACTGGCCGCGCAGGAAAGCAATCTCGCCGAGCTTCATGTGCAGCTGCGCGAGTTCACTTCGCTGATCGCGCAGCACGGAAAGCCGCAGGTCGCGGCGACTGTCGGCGAGCTGCGTGCGGCCTGAAGCTTCCGCCTCCACGGCGGTTGCTGGCTTGCAATTGCCCCCGGATTTCGCAGCGCAGATCGTGAGCTGGCAGCGCAGCCACGGGCGCAGCCAGTTGCCTTGGCAGAACACCCGCGACCCGTACCGCGTGTGGCTGTCGGAGGTGATGCTCCAGCAGACGCAGGTGACGACGGTGCTCGGCTACTTCGCGCGCTTTCTCGAACGCTTTCCCGACGTGAAGGCGCTGGCCGCCGGCACCGAGGACGAGGTCTTCGGGCTCTGGAGCGGGCTGGGCTACTACAGCCGCGCGCGCAACATGCATCGCTGCGCGCAAGAGGTGGTCGCGCGCTTCGGCGGCGAGTTTCCGCGCACCGCCGCCGAGCTCGTCACCTTGCCCGGCATCGGCCGCTCGACCTCTGCCGCCATTGCCGCCTTCTGCTTCGGCGAGCGCGTGGCGATTCTTGACGGCAACGTGAAGCGCGTGCTGACGCGCGTGCTTGGCTTTGCGGGCGACATGTCTTCGGCGGCGCAGGAGCGTGCGCTGTGGGACCTGGCAACGCAATTGCTGCCGCCGGCAGAGCAGAAAGAAGCCATCGCGAGCTACACGCAAGGCGTGATGGACCTGGGCGCCACGGTGTGCCTGCCGCGCAAGCCGAGCTGCATGATTTGCCCGGTCAACAAGACCTGCGCGGCCCTGCGGGAAGGCGCGCCGGAGCGCTACCCCGTCAAGACCCGCAAGCTCAAGCGCAGTGCACAGTCGCTCTGGGTGCTGCTGGCGCGCGATGCGCAAGGCCGCGTGTGGCTGGAGAAGCGGCCGTCGAAGGGCATCTGGGCCGGGCTCTATTGCCTGCCCGTGTTCGACAGCCGTGAAGATCTTCTGGCTGCACTGCCGACGGCCGCGCGACGCGGCGTGCAGGACCTGCCGGCCTTCGTGCATGTGTTGACCCACAAGGACCTGCATCTGCATCCGGTGCAGCTTCAGGGCGGCCAGCCACAAGGCGATGGCGCGCGCTGGGTCGAGGCCGAGGAGTGGGGCCGGTTGGGCCTGCCGGCGCCGATGCGCAAGCTGCTGGAAGGCAGCGAGGCTTAGTCAGCCGATCTTTAGTCGGCGGATCAGTCAGCTCGCGTCGAGCTCGCGGTGCCGCTTGAGCGCACCCCAGCGCGCACCGAACGACCGCGCCAGCTGCTCGACCAGGAACACCGAGCGGTGTTGCCCGCCCGTGCACCCGATGGCCACCGTCACATAGCTGCGATGGTCGCGCGCCAGTGCGTCGAGCCAATGCGTGAGGAACTGTTCGATGTCGTTGTACATGCGCGCCACGTCGTCGTGCTCGCGCAGCCATTCGATCACCGGCTCGTCGCGGCCCGTGAGCGGGCGCAGTGCGGGCACGTAGTGCGGGTTGGGCAGCATGCGCACGTCGAACACATAGTCCGCATCGAGTGGCACGCCGCGCTTGAAGGCGAACGATTCGAACACCAGCGTCAGCGCGCTTTGCGGTGCCGAAATCAGCGACTTGATGTAGCTCTGCAGCTGCGCCGGCCGGATCAGGCTGGTGTCGATCACGTCGGCGCCGTCGCGCAGGTCGGCCAGCAACTCGCGTTCGAGCTCGATGGCCTGCATCAGCACGCGGTGCTGTTCGGGCACGTCGGTACGGCCTTCCTGGCGCGAGAGCGGGTGGCGGCGGCGGGTTTCCGAATAGCGGCGCAGCAGGGCATCGGTGGTCGCGTCGAGGAACAGCGAACGCAGCGAGATCTCGCCGTCGCGCCGCAGCGCTTCGAGCTGCTGTGGAACGATCGGTAGCGAGACGCCGCTGCGCACGTCCATGGCAATGGCCACGCGCGGCGTCTGCTGTTCGTGCTGCAAGGCGATGAAGGATGTCAGCAGTTCGGGCGGCAGGTTGTCGACGCAGTAGTAGCCAGCGTCTTCCAGCGCATGCAGGGCCACCGACTTGCCGGAGCCCGACATGCCCGTGATGAGCACGAGGTCGAGGTTCATGGCGCGGTCACCGAGGTCTTGTGGCCGAGCATTTCGCGTGCGTGCGCGAGCGAGGTTTGCGAGACCTTCTCACCGCCCAGCATGCGGGCGATTTCCTTGGCGCGGTTGTCATCGTCGAGGCGCGACACGCCGCTCTCGGTGCGCGGGCCGTCCTTGCCGGCTGCTGCCGTCTGGCGCTTGGCCACAACGAGGTGATGGTCGGCACAGGCGGCCACCTGGGGCAGGTGGGTCACGGCGAGAACCTGGCGGTCGCGGCCGAGCTGCTTCATGAGGCGGCCGACGGTCTCGGCGACCGCACCGCCGACGCCGGCATCGACCTCGTCGAAGATCAGCGTCTGCGCCGCGCCGAGCTGGCTGGTGGTGACGGCGATGGCCAGCGCAATGCGCGACAGTTCGCCGCCCGAGGCCACCTTGCCGATGGCGCGCGGCGTGCTGCCGGTGTGGCCGGCCACGAGAAAGGCCACGTCTTCGAGGCCGGCACGGCTGGGCTGCGCCAGCGGCTGCAGTTCGACGTCGAAGCGTCCGCCCTGCATGCCGAGACCCTGCATCGCATCGGTGACGGCTTGAGCGAGGCGCGGCGCAGCTTGCTTGCGGACCTTGCCGAGCGCCTTGGCTTCCTTCATGTAGGCCTGCTGTGCGTTCTGTTCTGCGCGCTCAAGCCCTTCGAGATCGCTTTGCGCATCCAGCGCCTGCAGTTCGGCCTGCCAGCCGGCGAGCAGCGCCGGCAGTTCGGCGGGCGGGCGCTTGTAGCGGCGCGCGAGCGACATCCACAGGCCCATGCGCTCGTCCAGCTCGGCCAGGGTTTGCGGATCGGTGTCGGCATCGCGCAGGTAGCCGTGCAGCGTGTGGGCAGCGTCGGAGGCCTGGGCCACGCATGAGGCGAGCACTTCGCCCAGCGCGCGGAACTCGGGCTCGATGTGCTCGCAGTTCTGCAGCAGCGTGAGCGCGCGCGTAAGCGCGGGGAGGGCGCCGTTGTCGTCGTCTTCCAGTGCCTGGCTGGCACCCTGGGCCGCGTCGATCAGGGCCTGCGCGTTGGAGATGCGCGAGTGGTTGGTCGACAGCTCTTCCCACTCGTCGACGCCCGGTGCGAGCTTGGCGACTTCGGAAATCTGCCATTGCAGCCGCTCGCGTTCGCGCTGCAGCGAGTCCTGCGCCGAGCGCGCGTGTTCGAGTGCGGAAAGTGCCTGCCGCCAGCTTTGCCACGCGGCGTCGAGCGCATCGGTGCGCACGCCTGCGTAGGCGTCGAGCAGGCCGCGCACTGCCTCAGGCCGCGTCAGGCTTTGCCAGGCGTGCTGGCCGTGGATGTCGAGCAGGCGGTCGCCGAGCTCGCGCAACTGCGTGGCCGTGGCTGGGCTGCCGTTGATCCAGCCGCGGCTGCGGCCCTGCAGGTCGACGGTGCGGCGCAGCAGCAGCGCGTCGCCGGCTTCGAAGCCGCCTTCGTCGAGCCAGGTGTCCAGGGCGGGGTCGGCGTCGAATTCGGCACTCACGTCGAGCCGTTCGGCCCCTTCGCGCACCGCGCCAGCGTCGGCGCGGTTGCCCAGCGCCAGTTGCAGCGCGTCGATCAGGATGGATTTGCCCGCGCCGGTTTCGCCGGTCAATACCGTGAAGCCGCCGGACAGGTCGAGTTCGAGTGATCGCACGATCACGAAGTCGCGCAGTGCGATGCGTCGCAGCGCCATTTCAGGAGCCCCCTTCGTTCCAGTGAAGTTTCTTGCGCAAGGTGTCGAAATAGCTCCAGCCGCGCGGGTGCAAAAAGCGCACGCGGAAATCGGAGCGGCGCACCACCACGCGGTCGCCGATTGCGAGCGAGGCCAGCGACTGCATGTCGAAATTGGCGCTGGCATCGCGCCCGCCTACCAGCTCGATCACGATCTCGTCGGCGTCGGGCAGCAGCACGGGACGATTCGACAGCGTGTGCGGTGCGATCGGCACCAGCACCCAGCCCGGCACGGCCGGATGCAGCAGCGGCCCACCGGCCGACAGTGCGTAGGCCGTCGAGCCTGTGGGCGTGGCGATGATCAGGCCGTCGGCGCGCTGATTGGCCACGAAATGGCGGCCCACCGATACGCGCAACTCGACCATGCCGGAGGTGGCGCCGCGGTTGACGACCACGTCGTTCATGGCGAGCGCGTCGAACACCGAGGCGCCATCGCGCACGACCTGCGCATGCATCAGGCTGCGGTGGTCTTCCTCGTACTCGCCGGCCAGCATCGGGATCAGCGTGGCCTGGTAGTTGTCGAGCGGGATGTCGGTGATGAAGCCGAGCCGGCCGCGGTTGATGCCGATCAGCGGGATGCCATAGCTGGCGAGCTGCCGGCCGATGCCGAGCATGGTGCCGTCGCCGCCGACCACCAGGCCGAGGTCGCAGCGCTGGCCGATTTCCTCGACGCTCAGGGCTTCGTAGCGTGGATGGGCAGGGGCGCCGTCATCGTCTTCCTCGCAGGTCGAGCGCTCGACGAACACCGTGCAGCCTTGCGATTCGAGGAAGGCGCCAATGCCTTCCATGACGCCGTCGCGCGAGTCCGCCTGCGCCCGGGCGCCGGAAGCCTGGTATTTGCCGATCAGGGCGACGTGACGAAAGCGAGAGGTCATATCTCACAAATTACAACACTAAAATCTTGCAATGCTGGACGACCGTGCCAAGTTGCTGCTCAAGACGCTCGTCGAGCGCTACATCGCCGACGGGCAACCCGTCGGCTCGCGCACGCTGTCGCGTTCCTCGGGGCTCGATCTGTCGCCGGCGACCATCCGCAACGTCATGTCCGACCTCGAGGCGCTGGGGCTGATTGCCAGCCCGCACACCTCGGCCGGCCGCATTCCGACGCACCGTGGCTATCGACTCTTCGTCGACACCATGCTGACCGCGCAGCGCGAACAGATGAGCACGCCGAGCCTCGCGCCCGACCAGCCGCAGAAAGTGATCGCCAATGCGGCGCACCTGCTGTCGAACCTGTCGCAGTTCGTTGGCGTGGTGATGGCGCCGCGGCGCGCTTCGGTGTTCAAGCAGATCGAATTCCTGAAGCTCTCCGACCGGCGCCTGCTGGTGATCATCGTCTCGCCCGATGGCGACGTGCAGAACCGGGTGATCTTTCCGGAGGCCGACTATTCGCAATCGCAGCTGGTCGAGGCCTCGAACTACATCAACGCGCACTATGCGGGCCTGACTATCGAGCAGGTGCGCGATCGTCTCCAGTCCGAGGTCGAAAAGCTGCGTGGCGAGATCGCTGCGCTGATGCAGGCCGCGGTGCAGGTCAGCTCCGAAGTGCTGAACGAGGCGCAGGAAGACGACGTCGTGATCTCGGGCGAGCGCAACCTGCTGGCGGTGAGTGATTTCTCCAGTGACATGGGGCAATTGCGCCGAGCCTTCGAACTCTTCGAGCAGAAGGCCCAATTGATGCGCCTGCTCGACGTGTCGAGCAAGGCCGAAGGGGTGCGCATCTTCATTGGCGGCGAAAGCCAGGTGGTGCCCTTCGAAGAACTCTCCATCGTCAGCGCCAACTACGAGGTCGATGGACAGGTCGTGGGTACGCTGGGCGTGATCGGGCCGACGCGCATGCCCTACGAGCGCATGATCCAGATCGTCGACATCACGTCGCGCCTGGTGAGCAATGCGCTGAGCCATCGCAAGTAGGCGCCGCAGCGCGAATAGAATCGTGCCGCGTGGGCCGTTAGCTCAGTTGGTTAGAGCAGCGGACTCATAATCCGTTGGTCGATGGTTCAAGCCCATCACGGCCTACCACTGCTTCTTGTTTTTGCCCGTTTTCGGAACGAGCCTCAGAACAGGCTATAATCGAAGGCTCAGCGGCTGTAGCTCAGTTGGATAGAGTACTTGGCTACGAACCAAGGGGTCGTGGGTTCAATTCCTGCCAGCCGCACCATCTCCAGAAATGCCCGGAAGATTCATCTTCCGGGCATTTTTCTTTTGTGCCTTCGCGTGGATTCGGCCGGGCAAATGCAAAAAGGGTCGAAGAAAGCGGGCTATAATTGCAAGCTGTGCGGCTGTAGCTCAGTTGGATAGAGTACTTGGCTACGAACCAAGGGGTCGTGGGTTCAATTCCTGCCAGCCGCACCATTACAAGAAAAGCTCGCAACGAAAGTTGCGGGCTTTTTTCATTTGGAGGATTCTGCTTTGAGCAAGGCATTCACCAAGGAAACAGACTCTGACGGGGATGACGACGGCGCTGATGGCGCTTTGCCTCCGCTGCCCGCAGGCAGCAAGAACTACATCACCCCCGAAGGCTACGCGCGCCTGCGCGACGAGTTGCTGCAGCTGATGGACGAGGAGCGGCCGAAGATCGTCGAAACCGTGCATTGGGCGGCCAAGAACGGTGACCGCTCCGAGAATGGCGACTATCTCTACGGCAAGAAGCGCCTGCGCGAGATCGATCGCCGCATCCGTTTTCTCACCAAGCGCCTCGAAATCGCGGAGGTCACCGATCCTTCGGTGCACCACGGTCGCGATCAGATCTTCTTCGGCGCCACCGTTCGCTATATCGACGAGACCGGCGACGAGCGCAGCGTCACGATCCTAGGCATCGACGAAGCGGAGAGTGCGAAGTCGCAGGTCAGCTGGATTTCGCCGATTGCGCGGGCGCTGCTCAAGTCGCGCGAAGGCGACGTGGTGAAGCTCGTCACGCCGGGCGGGGCGCACGAGGTCGAGATTCTGTCCGTGAGCTATCCGGCGCCGCGCCCAACCGCGGCGTAACGGCGCCTCAGGGGGCGGGAACCGTCCTTGACGCGGTCAGCACCGACGCGGTACGCCGGGCGGCGCGCAACACGGCATCCAGATGCGTGCGGTCGCGCACGGCGATCACGAAGCGCAGGTCGGTCGAATCCTGCGGGGTCTCGTCGGCCATTTCCACGTGGGTGATGTCTGCTTCCGCATCGGCCAGCGTGGCTGCGACCCGCGCCAGCACGCCCTTGTCGTTGCGCACGGTGATGACCACGCCGGTCTCGAAGGCTCGTGTGGGTTCATCTGCCCATTCGACGGCGAAGAAGCGTTCGCTGTCTTTATGGCGCAGCCGCTGGCCGACACCGCAGTCTTCCGTGTGCACCACCAGACCTTCGCCATGGCCGAGGTAGCCGACGATCTGGTCGCCCGGAATCGGCCTGCAGCACAGCGCAAAGCGCACCGACGAGTTTTCGCTTCCATCCAGCGTGACCGCCCCCTGCGACACGGTCTCATGCGAGATGAAGCGCTCGCGGCTCAGCAGTAGTGCGTCAGGTCGTTCGCCCAGTTCGGAGAGCATTGCCACCAGCCGCTTCGCGACGATGCTGGCAATGCGCTTGCCCAGGCCAATGTCGGTCAGCAGTTCGGAGCGGGTGCGGTTGCCGGTGAAGCGCAGCAGCTTTTCCCACAGCGCCTGGTGTTCCTCGTCTTCCTCGGGCAGCTTGCTCAGGCCTTCGGCGCGCAGCGCCTGCGCGAGCAGCTTTTCGCCAAGGCCTTCCGACTCGGCGTGCGCCAGGGTCTTCAGATAGTGGCGGATCTTGGAGCGCGCCCGGCCGGTTCGCACGAAGCCCAGCCAGGCCGGGTTGGGCGTCGACACCGGCGCTGTGATCACCTCGACCACGTCGCCGTTCTTGAGCTCGGTGCGCAGCGGCACCTGGTCGCCGTTGATGCGCGCGGCCGAAGTGTGGTCGCCGATGTTGCTGTGGATGGCATAGGCAAAGTCGACCACCGTGGCGCCGCGGGGCAGCGCCATGATCTGGCTCTTGGGCGTGAACACATACACCGCGTCCGGAAACAGGTCGACCTTGACGTGGTCCCAGAACTCGGCGGCGTCGCGTGTTTCGTCCTGGATGTCGAGCAGCGACTGCAGCCACTTGGTGCCCAGCCGGTCGTTGCTGGCCGCGTTTGGTTCAGCGGCCTTGTACAGCCAGTGTGCAGCCACGCCTGACTCGGCCACCACGTGCATCGCCTCGGTCCGAAGCTGGAACTCGACGCTCACGCCGGCCGGGCCGACGAGCGTGGTGTGCAGCGACTGGTAGCCGTTGAGCTTGGCGATCGCGATGTGGTCCTTGAACTTGCCCGGCAGGGGCTTGTACATCTGGTGCAGGATGCCCAGGCCGGTGTAGCAGGCGATCACGTTCGGCACGATCAGGCGGAAGCCGTAGATGTCGGTCACCTGGGCGAAGCTCAGGTGCTTTTCTTCCATCTTGCGATAGATCGAATAGAGCGTTTTCTCGCGCCCCGCGATGCGCAGCGTCATGTTTGCTGCGGCAAAGGCGGTTTCGACCTCGCGCTGCACCTTCTGGATCAGGTCGCGGCGTCGGCCCCGCGCCTTGGCCACGGCTTTCGACAGCGTGGCATAGCGCCAAGGTTTCAGATGCCGGAACGACAGCTCCTGCAGCTCGCGGTAAGTCTGGTTCAGCCCGAGGCGATGCGCGATGGGCGCGTAGATCTCCAGCGTTTCGCGCGAGATGCGACCCCACTTCTCGCGCGGCGCATCGGCCAGCGTGCGCATGTTGTGCGTGCGGTCCGCCAGCTTGACCAGGATCACGCGCACGTCGCGCGCCATGGCCAGTAGCATCTTGCGGAACGACTCGGCCTGGTTTTCTTCGCGGGTGTTGAACTGCAGCTTGTCGAGCTTGGTCAGCCCGTCGACCAGTTCGGCCACCGGGGCGCCAAAGCGCTCGATGAGTTCGGGCTTGGTGACGCCGCAGTCTTCGATGGCGTCGTGGAGCAGGGCCGCCATCAGCGCCTGAGCATCGAGCTTCCACTCGGCGCATTGCGCCGCCACGGCGATGGGGTGGGTGATGTACGGCTCGCCGCTGTTGCGCAGCTGTCCGAGGTGGGCCTCGTCGGCGAAGCGGTAGGCTCGGCGGACCAGCTCGGTGTCTTCGGGGCTCAGGTAGTCGAGGCGCGCGGTCAGTGCGGCAAAGCTTGCGGCGGCCGCGTTCAGCGCAGCCGGACTCGGCTTCGGCGTGCCCTTGGGGGCATGGGACTGAGATTTGGCTACCGCGCTCATGGCTACCACTTTAGCGTGACCGCTGTATGGACGCGTTCAGGCATAAAAAAAGCACCGCTTTGCGGTGCCTTTTCGTTGCAGGGCTGCGTCAGATCAGCCCGGCACCTTCTTGAGCATTTCGAGGCCGATCTTGCCTTCGGCGATTTCGCGCAGGGCGGTCACGGCGGGCTTGTTCTTGCTCTCGATCTTGGGGGCATGGCCCTGGCTCAGCATGCGCGCACGGTACGTGGCGGCCAGGACGAGCTGGAAACGGTTCGGAATATTGACGAGACAGTCTTCGACGGTGATGCGGGCCATGATGAGAATCTTTCTGTCTGTGAGCGGATGAACTCGGATATCAGGGGATGTTCAGTGCGGCGAATGTGTCGGCACGTGCACGGCGCTGTGCGGAATACCGGAGCCGCTGAGCGTGGACGATCGCCTTGAGATCGAAAAGCGCGCGCTCAAATAACTCGTTGATTATAACGAAGTCGAATTCCCCCGCCCGGGCCATCTCTTCGGCGGCGTTCTTCAGGCGCAATTCGATGACCGAGGCGCTGTCTTCGCCGCGCCGTTCGAGGCGGGAGCGCAATTCTTCCCAGCTGGGCGGCAGGATGAAGATCATGACCGCGTTGGCGAAGGTCTTGCGGATCTGCAGTGCACCCTGGAAGTCGATTTCGAGGATGACGTCGGCCCCCTGGGCGATCCGCTCCTCGATGGCCCTCTTGGAGGTGCCATACCGGTGCCCGTGCACATGGGCCCATTCCACGAAGCCGTCCGCCGCGATCAGGGCGTCGAACTCCGTCGGCGAGGCAAAAAAGTACTCGCGGCCGTGCTTTTCCTGCCCGCGCGGCGACCGGGTCGTGTGCGAGACCGAGGGCTGCACGGCCGAATCGAGCTCCATGAGCGCCTTGACCAGGCTCGATTTGCCGGCCCCGCTGGGCGCGGCCACCACGAAGATATTGCCGGGGTAATCCATTCTTTCGCTCGTCGTCATTCGATGTTCTGCACCTGCTCGCGCATCTGCTCGATCAGGACCTTCATGTCCACGCCGATGCGCGTGAGCTCCAGCGCCGCCGACTTCGAGCCCAGGGTGTTGGCCTCGCGGTGCAGCTCCTGGATCAGGAAGTCGAGGCGCTTGCCGATTTCTCCGCCCTTCTTGAGCAGCCGCTCGATCTCGTCGAGGTGCGAGTTCAGCCGGGTGAGCTCCTCGGCCACGTCGATGCGGATCGCAAAGGCGGTGGCTTCGGTCAGCGCGCGGTCCTGGGCGGCTTCGGGCAGCGTGCCGCCCGTGCCGGCGGTCAGGCCCATGGCCTCCTGCCAGCGCTCCAGGAAGCGGGTGCGCTGCTGTTCGACCAGCTGCGGCACCAGCGGACCCGCCTGCAGCACCAGGGTGCGCAACTGGCCCAGATGGGCTTCGAGCATCTTGGCCAGCCGCGCGCCTTCGCGCTGGCGGGCCGACATCAGGCCTTCGAGCGCCTTGCCGGCGACGTCGAGCAGGTCGGGGCCCCAGTCGCCGCGGGCGGCGCTGTCGCCGCCGGCCAGGCGCAGCACGTCGGCTACGCTCAGGTCGCGGGCGCTGGGCAACCAGGCCTTGATGCTGTCCTGCACCCCGTTGAGCCGCTGGAGCAGCTTGACGGAGGGCTCGACCACACCGGCCTGGGCCGTGTTCTCGATGGCGGCCCGCACTTCGACCTTGCCGCGCTTGAGCTTGCCCGTGAGCAGCTCGCGCAGCGCAGTTTCATGCTGGCGCAGTTCCTCCGGCAACTTGAAGGTGAGATCGAGGAAGCGGCTGTTGACCGAGCGGATTTCTACCCCGAGCCGACCCGCGGCGGCAGGCCGTGCCTCGGCTTCGGAGTGGCTGCCTGCGGACCCGTTCTGGCCGCTGGCGTAGCCGGTCATGCTGTAAACTGGCATTGCGCCTCACTGTGGTTTTGCTTGCATGCACCGAGGCGTCGGCACGGCGTTCGCTTGCCGCACCATCGCCTTCGGGCGAAACTCCCGGATTATGTCAAAGGTCAAGCCTACGCCCCTGTTGCCCGATACGGTCATTGGTGGTTACCGCGTTGTACGCCGGCTTTCCGCAGGTGGGTTCGGTGTCGTCTATCTCGCCATCGACCCCAGCGGACAGCAGGTGGCCATCAAGGAATATCTGCCGTCCTCGCTTGCCACGCGGGGGCCGGGCGAGCTCGCGCCGCAGGTGCCGCCGGAGAAGCTGTCACTCTACCGGCTGGGGCTCAAGAGCTTCTTCGAAGAGGGCCGCTCGCTCGCGCAGATCTCGCACGCCTCGGTGGTCAGCGTGCTCAATTTCTTCCGCGAGAACGAAACCGTCTACATGGTCATGAACTACCTGGAGGGCGCGACCCTGCAGGATTTCGTGGTCACGGCGCGCGACCTGAAGAAGCAGAAGGTGTTTCGCGAGTCGACCATCCGTTCGCTGTTCGACGAGATCCTGCGCGGCCTGCGCATCGTCCACCAGTACAAGATGCTGCACCTGGACATCAAGCCGGCCAACATTTTCGTCACCGACGACGACCGCGCCGTGCTGATCGACTTCGGCGCCGCGCGCGAAGTGCTCAGCAAGGAAGGCATCTTCATCCGCCCGATGTACACCCCCGGCTTCGCGGCCCCCGAGATGTACCGGCGCGATTCGTCGATGGGCCCGTGGACCGACATCTACGCCATCGGCGCCTGCATCTACGCCTGCATGCAGGGCTATCCGCCCAATGACGCGCCGCGGCGCATCGAGAAAGACCGGCTCAGCCTGTCGCTGTCGCGCCTGCGGGGCGTGTACTCCGACAACCTGATCGAGGTGGTCGAGTGGTGCATGTCGCTCGACCCGCTGTCGCGCCCGCAATCGGTCTTCGCGCTGCAGAAGGAGCTCAGCCGCGAAGGCGAGCGCCGCTACACCAAGCTCACGGTGGGCGAGAAAGTGCGCCTGTCGATCGACAACATCCGCTCCTTCGACAAGAAGAGTCTGCCCAAGGCTGCTGCGCCCACCACGCGCCCTGCATGACATCATGAAATTCTCCGTCTTCCAGGTCAGCCGCAAGGGCGGACGTCTCAAGAACGAAGACCGCATGGGCTATTGCTACACGCGGGAATCGAGCCTGTTCGTGCTGGCTGACGGCATGGGCGGCCACCCGGAAGGCGAGGTTGCGGCGCAGCTGGCGCTGCAGACCATTGCCGCGCTCTACCAGCGCGAGGCGCGCCCGGTCGTGAAGGACGCGAAGGCCTTCCTGGCCGAGTCGGCCATGGCCGCGCATCAGCAGATCATGCGTTACGCGAGCCATAAGGCCATGCTCGACACGCCGCGCACCACCGTCGTCGCGGCCGTGCTCCAGGGCACGACCGCCACCTGGATGCACTGCGGCGATTCGCGCCTGTACGTCGTGCGCGACGGCCGCCTGCTGGTGCGCACGCGCGACCACTCGCATGCCGAACGCCCCAAGCCGCACGGCTCCGACATGCCCGTCAACCGCAATCTGCTGCTGACCTGCCTCGGCTCGCCGACCACGCCGCTGTTCGACGTCTCGGCGCCGCTGCAGCTGCAGCGCGGCGACCGCATCATGCTGTGCTCCGACGGCGTCTGGGGCGTGCTCGACGACGAACTGATCGTGCACACCCTCTCGTCCGACAAGCCCGTGTCCGACGCCGCGCCCGATCTCGCCGAGATGGCCTTGCGCAAGGGCGGCGCCCACAGCGACAACGTCACGCTGATCGCGCTCGAATGGGAAATGCCCGACAGCACGGGCGACGATCGCAGCGGCGTGTCCACCGAAACCATCGAAGACGGCGTGTTCGCCTCGACCATCCAGGCCGGCATGCCGTCGGACAACGAAATCGACGACCTCGACGAAGACGCCATCGAGCGCTCCATCGCCGAAATCAACGAAGCCATTCGCCGTTCCGCCGCACGCAAGACCTGAGCGCGCGCGGCTTTTCTTTTTCTTTCCGGTTCTCAAACAAATGACTGCTTTCACACGGAGCGGCGGCCGCGCCGCCGACCAGCTGCGCCCCGTACGCATCACCCGCGGCTTCACCATCCACGCCGAAGGCTCGGTGCTGATCGAGTTCGGCCAGACCCGTGTGCTGTGCACCGCTTCGGTCGAAGAAA
This sequence comes from Variovorax sp. R-27, assembly GCF_049913215.1. Taxonomy (NCBI): domain Bacteria; kingdom Pseudomonadati; phylum Pseudomonadota; class Betaproteobacteria; order Burkholderiales; family Comamonadaceae; genus Variovorax; species Variovorax sp. R-27. Next base: position 5,718,427 of record NZ_CP183984.1, on the reverse strand, counting down.
AGGTGCCGCCGCACAAGAAGGGCAGCGGCGAAGGCTGGGTCACCGCCGAATACGGCATGCTGCCGCGCGCCACGCACACCCGCAGCAGCCGCGAGGCAGCCAAGGGCAAGCAGACCGGCCGCACGCAGGAAATCCAGCGCCTCATCGGCCGCTCGATGCGCGCCGTGTTCGACCTTGCCGTCCTCGGCGAACGCACCATCCATCTTGACTGCGACGTGCTGCAGGCAGACGGCGGCACGCGCACCGCGGCCATCACCGGCGCCTTTGTCGCCGCGCAGGACGCCGTCAACAAGCTGCTGGCCGCCGGCACCCTCAAGGCCTCGCCCATCAAGGGTCACGTGGCCGCCATCTCGGTCGGCATCGTCGAAGGCACGCCGCTGCTCGACCTCGAGTACACCGAAGACTCGGCCTGCGACACCGACATGAACGTCGTCATGACCGGCGCCGGCCATTTCGTCGAAGTGCAGGGCACGGCCGAAGGCGTGGCCTTCACGCGCGACGAAATGAACATCCTGCTCGGCCTGGCCGAGAAGGGCATCGGCGAGCTAGTGACCCTGCAGCAGCAGGCGCTGCTGCCATCGAACTGACCAACAGCTACTGGCGCTCGTCAATCGGGCGTCACAGCCACTTTTGACTTTTTATGAAACTGGTTCTGGCTTCCAACAACGCAGGCAAGCTCGCTGAACTCCAGCAACTGTTTGCCGAACTGGCCGTCACCCTGGTGCCTCAGTCGGCGCTGGGCGTGAGCGAGGCTGAAGAACCCTTCCGCACCTTCGTCGAGAACGCGCTGACCAAGGCGCGCCATGCCAGCGCCGCCACCGGCCTGCCGGCCATGGCCGACGACGCGGGCCTGTGCGTCGATGCCTTCGGCGGCCTGCCGGGCGTCGACACCGCCTTCTACGCCACGCAGTTCGGCTACACCAAGGGCGACGCCAACAACGTGAAGGCGCTGCTCGAACAGCTCGACGGCGTGGCCAACCGCCGCGCCGCGCTCGTGAGCACGCTGGTCGCGCTGCGCAGCCATGACGACCCCGAGCCGCTCATCGCCGTCGGCCGCGTGGTGGGCGAGATCGCGCCCGCGCCCGTTGGCGACAACGGCTTCGGCTTCGACCCCGTCATGTTCCTGCCGGCCTTCGGCAAGACTTTTGCCCAGCTGCCGCCAGAAGTGAAGAACGCCAACAGCCACCGCGGTCGCGCGGCGCAGGCCATGCTGGCGTTGATGCGCGAGCGTTGGCTGTAATGGCCACCACCTTCCCGATCCTGCCGGCGCAGCCCACGGGCGCGCCGCAGGCCAACGACGTGCTGCACTGGATGCGGCCCGGTCCGCTGCAGCTCAGCGCGCTGCCGCCGCTGTCGCTCTACATCCACCTGCCGTGGTGCCTGCGCAAGTGCCCGTACTGCGACTTCAACTCGCACGAATGGCGCGCCACGAGCGAGACCGAGATCGACGGCATTCCCGAAGCGGCGTACATCGACGCGCTGGTAGCCGATCTCGACGCCGCACTGCCGCTCATCTGGGGCCGCACGGTCCACACCATCTTCATCGGCGGCGGCACGCCCAGCCTGTTTTCGCCGCAAGCCATCGACCGCTTGCTGGGCGACGTGCGTGCGCGCCTCAAGCTCACGCCCGACTGCGAGATCACGCTCGAAGCCAACCCCGGCACCTTCGAGCGCAACCGCTTCCGCGCGTACCGCTCGGCTGGCGTCACGCGCCTTTCGGTGGGCGTGCAGAGCTTCAACGACGAGCACCTGAAGGCGCTGGGCCGCGTGCACGACCGTGCGCAGGCCATCGCAGCCCTGGAAGAGGCCGCGAGTACCTTCGACACCTTCAACCTCGACCTGATGTACGCGCTGCCGGGCCAGACCCTGGAAGGCCTCGACGCCGACCTCTCGCAGGCACTGGCGCTCGCGCCGCCGCACATCTCGGTGTACCACCTGACCATCGAGCCCAACACCTGGTTCGCCAAGTTCCCGCCCACGCTGCCCGAAGACGACATCGCCTACGCCATGCTCGACCGCATCACCGAGCGCACCAGCGCCAGCGGCATGTCGCGCTACGAGGTGTCGGCCTATGCGCGCGAGGGGCACCAATGCGCGCACAACCTCAACTACTGGCAGTTCGGCGACTATCTCGGTATTGGGGCCGGCGCGCACAGCAAGTTGAGCTTTGCGCACCGTATCGTGCGGCAGGTGCGCTTTCGCGAGCCGCGCCTGTACATGGAGAACGCGCGCGCGGGCGCCGCGGTGTCGCAGAGCGACGAAGTGGCACTGGCCGATCTGCCGTTCGAGTTCATGCTCAATGCACTGAGGCTGAAGACCGGCTTCACGCTGCCGCAATTCAGCGAACGCACGGGGCTGGCGATGACGTCGATCCAGCGCGGTTTGGAAGAAGCGGAGCGCAAGGGGCTCGTGGCACGCGACCTGTTCCGCGTGTGGCCGACCGAGCGCGGGCTGGATTTTCTGAGCGATCTGCAGGCGATGTTCCTGCCCGACGAAGAGTAGGGCGGCGCCGTCGGCATAAAATCGGCAGTTCCGGAGAGTTGGGTGAGTGGTTTAAACCAGCAGTCTTGAAAACTGCCGACGAGAAATCGTCCGTGAGTTCGAATCTCACACTCTCCGCCAAGATTGATCTTTGGCAGTTTCTGAAAGTCCCGCGCAGTCCCTGCGACGGGACTTTTTCATTGGGGGATGCGTCCTTTTGAGTCCGGCGGAGCCTTCCGCCAACCGTCTCCAGCCAAGCACCAATCGTGGCATCAGTCATGGTATTTTCGAGCCGATACCATGACCCTCACTGTTAAAGCTATTGACGCTGCCAAGCCGCGTGAGAAGGCCTACAAACTGGCCGATGCGCATGGCCTTTATCTCTATGTCTCGCCGACTGGTGCCAAGAGTTGGCGAACAACACGAACCGAAACGACATTGTTCTCGACATCCTCGGCCGAGTGCAGGAGGCACTCGCCGCCGCAAAGGGCGAGCTAACGTCCGAACTTGTGAAGAGCGTTGAGGCCGGCGTTCGCGCCGATTGGGGCGGTGACCGCGTGTTCATCGCGAAGCGCCGCGGCGAGGGCCACAGCACCCGCAATAGCCGGATCTTCCGAGACTACTTGAGCGGTGAACGGGTCAAGCTGCTTTCGCGGCGATATGAGCTTTCCGAGCGGCAGGTATTGCGCATCATCAAGGCCCCCTCAAAGTAAATCTACAGGTTCAAAGGGCCGCTACCGGGTAGTTGTCTGCATTCGGTCGGTAATTGGCGGCTTACGTTGCAGCCTTCTTTTCAAATATCAGTTTCTTCTTTTCTTGCGCCTCAACCACCTTTGAGGCTGCTTTGGCTAATAGATCAAGCCTGGCGGCGAAAATTTCAACCGCACCCCGAACGGTTTTGGTTCCGTATTTGGTTGCTAGAAGTGAATATTGGATACCCTTAGATAATATGGTTGAATCCATGTCCATCGGACCAAATTGCTCAATAAACTCTTCAATGCTCAAGCTGGGCAGCGTCTCTTGCAAAGCGTTCATAACTAGATGATCAAAATTCCCGACGTTGGATGCAAAACTCTTTCCCGAGCGACCAAAACCGGCCACGAGCATGCTCGGTGGCTCTGCTTGACGCGTATAGTGAACGCTAAATCCGGGATATACCTTCAACATGATACTTATGAAGGCTGCATCGTCTTTTGCCTCTAGAAGAGGTTCAATGATATGTTGTCGATGGTGCTGAACTGCCGGGAGAATAAAGTCTCTGCTATATCGGAAGGGGTCGATTGACTTCAAAAAGGTGAGAACTTCTTCCCAGTTCACATTGTCTTGTGCCGCTTCGTCATAGAAGCGCTTGGCGTTATCCTCGGAAAGAGATTTAACAAAAGAGGCGGCGTAATATTCAAGGATGCTTTTGTGGAGAAATGTTGTATCTCCTAGTCCTTCTTCCAGCATCAGGCAAGCCACTTTCGTGATGTCCTTTCGAAAACTATCAGCTTCGCATTCGCAATCTTCAGTGTAGCTCAATGCCATATCGAAAGCTTCATTGAATTGCTGAGTGCTGAGGCTGCGCTTGTGTCCAAGCTGCATTGTCATAAAGCAAAACGAGGAAAAAAGCTCTTGCAATCTACGCTCAGATAATCCGCTGTAATGCTTCCGATGAAAGGACGCTTTCATCCTGTCATGTCGAGTGAAGACTATTTGAAAAAGTCGCTCAAAGAATTCTGGAAGCGTCTCGGGAATTTCTGAGTCGGATTCATAAACAATAACCACTAATGTAAGCATTAGAGGTGTACTTATAAGATTTGCAACTTTGCTTGGACTGGTTTTTATTGCTTGGCGGATGGCTTGAGATTTTTCCGTGCTCACCTTCAGTCGATCAAGAAATGCGGCGAATTCAGCCTGTGTTAACGGGGCAATGTTAATAACCCGAAATGTTGGGCTTTTTTGTACCTCATGGCCTTGTCGGCTGGTAATTATTACCTGCAGCTCCGGATACTTCTGTGCCAATAGCTCGATTTCTCTAAGCGTGTCCTTCACCAATGACTCTTCGATCTCATCAAAACCATCTAGAAGTAGGGAGATCTTGTTAGATCTAAAAAGATAGCTCAGCGAATCTTCATCGACATCGATATCGAGTGCTTCAAGCTGCTTGTATAAAGCATCTGTGAAGCTCAGTTTGGGGCTTAGGGTTCTCAACTCAAAAAAGACTGGAAGTCGCGTCATTGAATTGCTAAGAATTTCGTTGACCGCGAGGCTGCGAAGCAGAATGGATTTGCCCTGGCCAACCATTCCCTGAATAACGAGATTTTCAATGCCTATCTCCGCAAGTCGATGAACTAACTGCGGTCTATCCTTCAACGCGAGTTTCGGTGGATGATAAAAATCCAGAAGTGAAACTCCGCCGTCTGGTTTCCATAGTGTTTTGACTTGCTCTAAACTGCGAAGTCGTTTAGCAAGTTTCTGCGGGAATTTCTGCTGATCCCAGCGTTGCAGTCCACGAATGCCTGCCTTCTTTGCTCCCGAATAAAGGTCGTTTATCACCGGTTGAAGGAGCTTGGCTGTTGATGCAATAGCTGTGGCGGTAATAATCATTTGAGTCTGCGCGTAAGGTCAAAGTATCTTTATGTATATCAGTTTAGGGAGGCGATGGCTTCACGCTTTCTGGGCATGCAGGCCGTGCCAGATTCAGATATAGCAAGGCATGTTCACGCAGGGGAAGAGGTTCGCAAGTGGCAGATGACATCGGTCGCCTTGCCCATGTCAGATTGCCGATCCGATAGTGCGGGCGATACCGACCAAAGGTCCGACCGTGGCTATCGACACTTCCAACACCGAACCCATCTCCATCATTCCCGGCGATACCGTCAAGTGGGCCCGAACGCTTGCTGACTATCCGCCTTCTGGCGGCTGGGCACTGAGCTACGAACTGCTCAACGCGCAGCACCGCGACGAAATCGCCGCAACGGCTGACGGCAACGCACATCGCGTCGTCGTGTCTGCGCAGACCACGCAGACCTATGCGCCTGGCTCCTATGACTGGAGAGCCCGCGCCACCAACGCCGATGAGGTCTACACAGTCGCCACCGGCCGACTGACAGTCACACCTTCATTCGGTGCGGCGGCAGATATCCGCTCGCACGCGCGGCGCACGCTGGAAGCCATCGAGGCGGTTCTTGAAGGCAGGGCCACCAGTGCGACAGCCGAATATGAAATCAACGGCCGACGCCTGAAGTACATCCCGCTCACCGAGCTGCACGCCCTGCGCACGAAGTATCAGCGCGAGGTCGCGGCAGAAGGGGGCAAGAGCGGGCCGCGCGGCGTGTCGGGTCGCATCATGGTGAGGTTTGGCCAATGAAGACGCTCGCCTTCCTGCGCCGCGTCTTCGGCGGCAAATTCGCGACCAAGAAGATACAGGTCCGCCGCTCCCATGCGGCCCGCATCGATCGGCTCGCCAATGCCGACGTGGGCACGCTGTCTACGACATCACCGGCCGCATCAACGGCAAGGCACGGCTGAAGCTGGCCGAGCGCAAGGCGGCCACGGCCCGGGCCTACAGGGCGCTGACCAAATGAGCCCGATGCAAGCTCTGTTGATGGCGCTCGGGCTGCGCGTGGCCGGCAACGCCGCGCTCGGCTGGGCGTGGATCGGCGCGCGCGAGAAGGCGGCCACCTCAGTGCTGCAGCGCGACGATGCGCGGGCGGCGGCATCCGCCTGCAGCGATGCGACGGAAGACCTTCGCCAACTGGCCGACAAGCGCGCGGCCGAGGCGAAGAAGGCGCAGGCTGCAGCGCGTTCTATGGCGCTAGGCCATGAGGCTCGAGCGCATACGATCCTCGCGACGCCGGCGGCCGTGCCCGGTGACGCCTGTGCGAGCGCACAGGCGCGGATTGATGGATGGTTGAGGGGAGGGCAGGGCAATGATGCTTTGGGCGCGTCTGTGGGGCGCTGCGGGCCTTGGCGCGGCGCTTGCCGGTTGCGGAGTGGCGCCGCTCCAGCAGGTGAAGACGCCGATTCCCGTTGAGTGCCGCGTGCAGCGGCCAGCGCGGCCGGCCATGCCAACCGAGGCGCTTGCGCCTAGTGTCGATCTTGACCGTTTCGCAGCGGCGGCGATGGCCGAGATTGAGCTGCGCGAGGGTTACGAGCTGGAGCTGAACGCGGCGCTCGACGTGTGCACTTCGGCCGCTTCCGCGCGGCATGGCACGTGATGTCTGCTTGTCATTGCAGCGCAGTTTCCGTCGTTGATTTCTACAGGCATGTTGATCTCCTCTTTGGACACGCTTTTGCCTGCGTTTCTAAATCATTTTTTCTCCGGGGAAGCCTCGATTTTCGAGAAATTTTTTAGCCATATATGTTTTTTCCCCAACCCAGTTGCCAACTACAACCTTGTCCAGATTGACGCCGTATACTCTCAGCCGATGCAGAAGCGTGACTAGATTTTTCCCTCGCGGAAAATAATGCCCGCTTGCATTGTTGATAAAGCTGATTTGGCCATTTTTGACTTCCATCTTGCCGGCGCACAGAACATAGTCTTTTTCTGCGAAGGCGCTATGAAAAAACGTCACGTCCTTCCGGTATCCGATGTAAATGCGTCCTCTCATGTCCATTGCATAGTGGACCAAGCCGTCATTCCCCTCTGCTTCATTACTTGCATGTGAGTCGTAAAGCGAAAACTCAAGCTCGTCGAGAGGTAGTAATGATTTGCTTCGCCAGAGTAAGCCGTGTCGAAATCTCGCCTTGTATTTGATCCTTGTCGCCTTTTCTGAGAATTTTGGCATGCCTTCTAGGTACGCCTGGTCATCAACTCCTTTATCTGACTTGTTTGATACGCCAATTGCTAATTCATCTTCATAGATGAGACTCCAGAGATAGTTGTTGTCTGCGAGATCTTCGTCCGAAATTTTCATCGGAGTTTTAAGAAAACTATTCCATTTATCGATTGATTGTTTGCGCAGTGTCATGATTGCATCCGTCAAGTATTCTCTTGGTGAGATGCGTAACTGGCCAATGAAATCAGTCGGCCCGGTTTTGAAAGTTTTGGAGTGTTTCCGAAGCCAAAAGTTTGTGGCGAAGGTTATATGTAAGGCCACAAGCGCTTTTGTAAGTTTTTGATCTTCGATGTCTGCATGGCGCAGCGAGTTGAACTGTTCAACCAGAAAATCGAGTGATTCAATTACAGCCCACTCTGGAGGGGAAAGAGGAGGTCCTTCCAAGGGGATAGCTCTGGAAAGTTTCCACTGCTGGACCGTTGGCATGGTGGACATGTGGTGCCTTTTACGTAGTTCAATAGAGATGACTTTGCCCGTCAACGCGACAATACATTCATTTACATCTCGCCTCAAGCGGAAGGAACTCTACTTAAACCTGATTTTTGTGCCGACAAAAGTCGGAGCACTGTGAAAGAAGAGGATGCCAGCAGCTATTGTGGGATGCTGGTCTTTGCTGCGAGTGTGGCGCGGGGAGCAGGCACGGACGTCTATGATTACCGTGCGGACTTTTGCGGTCATGTGCACATCAATCACGGCGTGTCGATGCCACCTCGCGGCGAAACGATGGACCCAAAGGAACGAGAGGCGCTCGATAAAAAGTGCAAGGCCATACTCGCTTCGGCAGCATTCCATCAAGATGCCTATGACGCCGGCCCCGGCTGGCACGGTGCCCCCTTGTAGCGGTGCCGCAGGGGAGCAACCTCTGTCCTCTCTGCTTTCATTCGTTCATTCAGCGGCTGCCGACTGCGATCCCCGGTTAGCGGCGCGACGATCAAGGCATTGATCATGGTATCCGAGAGGTAACTTGTTGACAGTAAATAAGTTACCGCTCTCACACTCTCCGCCAGCAACCCAGTATTCACGCGGGTTTGCGGGGCGGGGCGGATACTTTGCCCCTTTTTTGCCCCCTTTTATTGTTGTACTGAGCTGGTTCGTTTTGGACTGCTTTGCACAAGCGTGGTTGACCTCCAGCGGGGCAGATGACACGGGACTGCCTGGCCTCCGCCTGCGCAGACGGCAATTGGACATGCCCGGGCGAAAATCGGCCACGCCAAGCCCGCTCTCTTGCCCTATCCGATTCGCCAAGCTCTCGTGACGTCCACCGAACTCAAGGGCTTCATCCTCACTCGCCACTGGCGGGATGCTCCCGCCGGCACGGAGATCGAGTACTGGCTGGCAACAGATGCGGGGCCGGTGAAAGTGGTCCTGACCTCCCAGACCTCCGTCGCATTCGTCGCAACCCGGCACAGGGCGGCGGTAGAAGCGCACCTCATGGCCATGCCAGGCCTGCAGATGCGTGAGCTCGAGCTGAAGACTTTTCATCAGGAACCCGTCACTGGTGTCTATGCGAAGCACTTCCGCCAGCTCGGCCGGTTGATGCGCGCCCTCCAGGCACAGGGCGTTCCCCTGCTCGAAGCCGATGTGCGCCCGCACGATCGCTACCTGATGGAACGGTTCATCACCGCTGGCGTGCTGGTGGAAGGAGGGCGGGCAGACCGCTCCACCATCGTCGACTGCAAGCTCAAGCCAGCGCCCGAGTTCCGGCCGGTGCTGAAGGTTGTGTCGCTGGACATCGAGACCAGCCAGCACGAAGCGCTCTATTCGATTGCGCTGGACGGTACGCAAGACCGCGTCGTGTTCATGCTGGGCGAGCCGCCACCCGAGCCGAGCGAGCAGTCATCAGGGTCGGGTGGGCCCATGGACTTTTCGCTCACCTATTGCCCGACCCGCAAGGCCATGATCGAGAAGCTCAACGACTGGTTCGAGCGAAACGACCCGGACGTCATCATCGGCTGGAACGTCATCCAGTTCGACCTGCGAGTGCTTCAGAAGACAGCCAACGAGTGTGGGACGCAGCTCCTTCTGGGGCGGGAGCGGCGGCCCATCGAATGGCGCACCCATCCGGGCAAGCAGGGCTACCTGTTCGCGCCCATGCCCGGCCGGGTGATCATCGACGGCATCGACGCCCTCAAGGCCGCAGTGTGGAGCTTTCCCTCCTTCAGCCTGGAGACCGTCTCGCAAACGTTGCTGGGCGAGGGCAAGGCCATCGGCGACGAGTACGACAAGATGGCGGAGATCGAGCGGCGGTACCAGGAAGACAAGCCCGCGCTCGCGCTCTACAACATCCGGGACTGCGAGCTGGTCCTGCGCATCTTCGACAAGGCGAAGCTGCTGCAGTTCGTGATGGAGCGGGCCCAGACCACAGGCCTGCAGGCCGACCACTTCGGTGGCTCCATCGCCGCGTTCAGCCACCACTACCTGCCGCGGATGCATCGCCAGGGCTACGTGGCGCCGAACGTGGGCGAGATTGCGAGCAAGGCCTACCCCGGCGGCTACGTGATGGACTCGAAGCCGGGGTTCTACGACTCCGTCGTGGTGCTGGACTACAAGAGCCTCTACCCCTCGATCATCCGAACCTTTCTTGTCGATCCGGTCGGCTTCATCGAGGGCTCGAACGCTGGCGACGCGACCACACTCGTCAAGGGCCCGCAGGGAACTGTCTTCTCGCGCGAGAAGCACTGCCTGCCGGAAATCGTGACCACGCTCTGGCGCGCCCGGGACGAGGCCAAGCGGACGAAGAACGAGCCGCTGTCCCAGGCCCTGAAGCTGCTCATGAACTCCTTCGCCGGCGTGCTGGGTGCAGCCGACTGCCGTTTCTTCAATCCCAAGCTGGTGTCCGCCATCACCCTTCGTGGCCACGAGATGATGAAGCTCACGCGCGAATTCGTGGAAGACCGGGACTACGAAGTCATCTACGGCGACACCGACTCCATCTTCATCTGGCTCAGGCGTACCCACACCAACGAGAACGCGCACGCCGTCGCGACCACCTTGGTGAGAGACATCAATGCGTGGTGGACAAACTCCCTTCGCGAGGAGTACGGCCTGCAGAACTTCCTCGAGATCGAGTTCGACACCCACTACAAGAAGTTCTTCATGCCGACCATTCGCGGCTCGGACGTGGGCAGCAAGAAGCGGTATGCGGGCCTGAGCGTCGACGCCAACGGCAAGGAGGAGATGGTCTACCGCGGTCTCGAGATGGCCCGCAGCGACTGGACCCCGTTGGCGCGCCAGTTCCAGGAGGGCCTGCTTTCGCGCATCTTTCACGACGAGCCTTACAAGGAGTTCGTGACCGACTATGCAGAGGCGCTGCTGGCGGGCAAGATGGACGACCTGCTCATCTACAGGAAGCGCCTGCGCCACCGCCTCGATGCCTACCTGGTCAACGTACCGCCGCAGGTACGTGCGGCAAGGATTGCCGACGATCACAACAGTCGGGTCAACCGACCCAGGCAATATCAGAACGGCGGCTGGATCCGGTATGTCATGACTCGCAGCGGCCCTGAACCCATGGAGATTCGGCAGTCCCGAATCGACTACGAGCACTACCTGACCAGGCAGCTTCAGCCGATTGCCGATGCCATTCTTCAGCCCATTGGAGAAAGCTTCATGGCTTTGACGACGTCACAACGCGGGCTCTTCTAGCGAGATCGAATGGAAGTGCTCATGACCTCTTCAGCTTTTGAGGCGGCCGGTTGCCACTTCGACTGCGCGCTCCAGGAGGCAGCGAGTGCAGCCTCAGCCCCAGCGCGACCCAAGCGTAAGATTCCAGACTCCCCCTACAGACTCAAGAGAGGTCTCGTGCCTTCAATCGTCTCGGTCAATCAGCTTTCCAAGACTTACGCGTCGGGATTCCAGGCACTCAAGCGTGTCGATCTGGACATCCACCAAGGAGAGATATTCGCGCTGCTCGGCCCCAACGGGGCGGGCAAGACAACGCTGATCAACATCATCTGCGGCATCGTCAACCCGAGCGAAGGCACGGTGCTGACCGATGGGCACGACATCGTCACCGACTTCCGGGCCGCCCGCACGAAGATCGGGCTGGTGCCCCAGGAACTGGCCACCGACGCCTTCGAAACCGTATGGGGCACGGTGAGCTTCAGCCGCGGCCTGTTCGGCTATCCGCCGAATCCGGCCCATATCGAGAAGGTGCTTCGCGATCTTTCCCTTTGGGACAAGAAAGACACCAAGATCATGGCGCTTTCGGGCGGCATGAAGCGTCGCGTGATGATCGCCAAGGCGCTGTCGCATGAACCCCGGATTCTTTTTCTCGACGAGCCCACCGCCGGCGTCGACGTGGAGTTGCGGCGCGGCATGTGGGAGATGGTGCGCAAGCTGCGGGAAAGCGGCGTCACCATCATCCTGACCACGCATTACATCGAAGAGGCCGAGGAGATGGCCGACCGCATCGGCGTGATCCGCAAGGGCGAGCTCATCCTGGTGGAGGACAAGGCCGTGCTGATGAAGAAGCTCGGCAAGAAGCAACTGACGCTGAGCCTTCGGAACGCGCTGGCTGCCATTCCCGAAGCACTCGTCGGCCGCTACCAGCTCGATCTGGCCGACGACGGCCACTCGCTGATCTATACCTTCGACAAGCAGGGCGACGACAACCAGATCGCCGGCCTCTTGCGCCAGCTCGGCGAGCTCGGAATCGATTTCAAGGACCTGCATTCCTCCGAAAGCTCGCTGGAGGAAATCTTCGTCAGCCTCGTGAGGGGGCAAGCATGAACATGTACGCAATCCGCGCCATCTACCTGTTCGAGATGGCGCGCACGTGGCGCACGCTGATGCAGAGCGTGGCCTCGCCCGTGCTCTCCACGTCGCTCTATTTCGTCGTTTTCGGTTCGGCCATCGGCTCGCGCATGGTGGATGTCGACGGCATCGCCTACGGCGCCTACATCATCCCGGGCCTGGTGATGCTCTCGCTGCTGACGCAGAGCATCGCCAATGCCTCGTTCGGCATCTACTTTCCCAAGTTCTCGGGCACGATCTACGAGGTGCTGTCCGCTCCCGTCTCGTATGTCGAGGTCGTGTGCGGCTACGTCGGTGCGGCGGCGAGCAAGTCGATCATCCTCGGAGTCATCATCTTGATCACCGCCCGGTTGTTCGTGTCGTACGAGATCGCGCACCCGCTGTGGATGGTGGCGTTCCTCGTGCTCACCGCGGTGACGTTCAGCCTGTTCGGCTTCATCATCGGCGTCTGGGCCGACGGCTTCGAAAAGCTGCAGATCATTCCCTTGATGATCGTCACGCCGCTGACCTTCCTCGGTGGGAGCTTCTATTCGATCAACATGCTGCCGCCGTTCTGGCAGAAGGTCTCGCTGTTCAATCCGGTGGTCTACCTGATCAGCGGGTTCCGGTGGAGCTTCTATGGCGTCTCCGACGTGAGCCTGCCGATCAGCATGAGCGTGACGCTGGTTTTCCTGGCGCTGTGCCTGATCGCCGTGCGCTGGATCTTCAAGACCGGGTACAGGCTCAAGGTTTGACTACCGGCATGCGTAGCTGCCAGCGGCAAAAATATCCCCCGACTGGTAGGTCGCCTTCAGCGGATAGACGCAGAACGGCTGACCTTTGGCGGGCGCGGTAGCTGTCGCCGTGCTTGTCACATCGACGCGCCCGGGCTCGATGCCCTTTTCTACCCAGTCGGTCAACATCGCGTACTTGAGCGCCTCGCCCGGAACCGGTGGATTGGCGTCGACGTTGACGGTCCCATTCGTTCCGTAGTGACCCATCCCGGGAACGAGGTAGAGCTTGTAGAAAGAATTCACCGCAGCAAAAGTGCCGGCGGGTGGCGACTTCAATGAAGCGTTGAGTTGATTCGCCACGGCGGCGTAGTACTGGAGCAGCCCCTGATGGGGAATCAGATCGTCTGACTGGCCGACAAAGGTAATGAGCTTCCCGCCACGCGCTTGAAACGCCGTCAGATCCGGGTTGTCTGTGTTGATGCGGCTGAACTCGGTTTGAAGCGAATTTCCGCGATCGAAAATGCTGCCGAGGTCGGAATAGCTGAGGTTCTTCCAGCCGTCGACCCCGTTCCCCGTGGCATTGAGAAAACTCGGCGTTCCCAACGTGGGGTCCTGCCGAATAAGCGCAACCGTGTCCGTTGCCAGAGTCTGCGGATTCACCGGACCCAGAATCGCGCCGCCGCCAAATGGCGAAGTCGCAAGCGGCGCGCCGCGTGGATAGCCGTACCAAAGGTGCGACCCCGTCAGGCCGACGGCATATCCCGTGTCCGTCGCCGGAGCGGGCACCGATCCGTCCCGCGTCGGTCCGTACCAGACTTTATTGAGGCTCTGTGCTTGCGCACCTGAAATGCAGGTAGTCGGGTCCGTATTGCTGCCCCCGCTGCCAGTGCAAAGCACCTGCGGGTCTTGCTGCGGGTCGTATGTGCACTGAGAAGGGTCGATCAGGAATCCAAGATGTTTGCCACCGACCAGATCGCATGCGTTGAGCGCAGCAGCAGATACCGCATTGACCTGTGCAACGCTCATGGCGACACCGCCAAGATCGCGCTGCGTGATCAATTGGCCATAGAGCATGGCGGTGTTGAACCTGGTCCAGTTGATGGCCGGCGAGCTGGCAATGATTCCGTCGAAATCGCCGGGATACGCCTGAGCCTGCTTGAGCCCTTGGCGACCTCCCGTCGAACTGCCGTGCCAGTAGGTGTATTTCGCGTCCGATCCGTAGTAGGCCCTGGCGAGCGCCTTGGCCTTTACCGTCATTTCATGAATGCCGCGCTCCGAGAAATCGGACCATCCGACGGTGTTCACTGTTCCATCGGGGTTCATCAGGAAGTCGCCGTTCGACACGGTGTGCCCTGTATCGGTCGTTGCGGATACGGCGCCCTCCACGCCGGCCACGTCCCAGGGGCTGGCGAGTGGACTGAACGAGATCACGCCCGGGGTGGTTTGGGTTCCACCCGCCCAACCGGTGCCGCCGATCAAATGGATCTTCTTGTTCCAGGCGACCTTGCCAGGCAGCCATATTTCGATCCCGATTCCGGCCGAGGTGGAGGGGGCATCCGAAGGTCCGGTGTGCCCCGGCCCCACGATCAACTTCACCAGGCACAGGTCGCTTTGCGCAATGGGAGTCGTCGACGTTGCGGTGCCGGAAAGAAGGAGCGGGTCTCCCTTCTTGAATGACTTCGCCAGCAAGACCGAGGTGTTTGCGTCCGGCGTGAAGCCGGTCTTCATCGAGTCGTCGCATTCGAGGCCCTGAGCACCCGATACAGCGGCCGGAGGTGGCGCGGGAGGCAAGACCAGGCCGGGTGTCGAATTGCCGTCCCCGCTTCCGCCGCATGCCGTCAAGCCTGCAAGCAAGAGTGCGACCGCTGAAAGATGCCACTGATTGCAACGCCGATACCGCTCACTGGTCATTGTCTATCTCCGAGTTTCTTGTTCGGCGGGCAGAAATTGCACGGCCGCGCGGCGTGATTGACCGCCGCCGGCCGATTTCAATGTGCAAGCGAAATCCGGTCTTGCTCGTTCGACTCACTTTTGAACAAACGACCCTCATCGAAAACACTAGAGTGGCGGGGTTGTCGCGTCGGATCGCCCACGTCCTGGAGGAAATATGGTGTTCAAGCTAGGTCGGACTGCACTAGACGAAGCAGCGCGGAGTCGCGAGAACGCGAGTCTTCTTGCGCCATCGCTGACCGCCGCCTGGAACGGCCTGCCTTTCGCGTGGGTCGGTACCCCGGAGGGCCCCTGGACAAGCAGTTTCACCACGTTGGCTCCGACGCTGTCGCTGATCGAGTCCGGCGCCGTCACGTCACGCATGACCGTGGGCGGCCGCGGGTACGACCTCAATGCAAGCGCTGGCTCGTTGACGCTGTTCAATGCAGAAACACGAGTCCGCGTGAGCCAGGTCGACTGCCGGGACGCCCGCCGACTGCTGCTTCCGCTCGATCTGACCGCGCTCGAACATCAAGGCCTGGAGCGAGAAGACCTGCTCGTGAATCTTCGGCAGGCCGTCGAGTTCTACGATCCCGCCCTGACCGCTGTGCTCCGGGCGATGCTGCGGGAAGTCAAGCGCGGCTGCCCCAACGGGTCTCTTTACGCCGAGTCGCTGAGCTGCGGCGTGCTGGCACACCTGATTCGAAGCCGCGGGCAGGCCCCGGTAAGAGAGCGCGGGAAACTGACGGAATGGCAATGGTCGCGACTGAACGAACTGATCGCGGAAAAGCCGATGAGTGAACTGACTCTCATGGAACTATCGACAAGCGTCGGCATGAGCAAGTCGCAGTTTGTTCGCATCTTCAGGAAGTCCACGGGGACTTCCCCTCACCAGTTCATTGTTCACAAGCAACTCGAGGTCGCACGCGGGCTGATTCGTTCGTCGAACTCCACGTTGGTGGACGTGGTGGCGAAGGCGGGGTTTGCGAGCCAGAGCCACTTCACCCGTCTGTTCCGCGATACCTACGGAATCACGCCGGGAGAGTTCCGGCGAAGAGCTGGCAGTGCCCCCTCCCGTTGAGGCCTGCCAGCCTTGCCAGGGAAAACCTACTCGGCCGCCTCGTCTTCCTCTTCGTCGTCGGCTTCTTCAGCGCGACGAACCGTCACGAAGTTGGTAGCGTCTTCCACGAACGCCATGAGCTTTTCGTCGGGCGCCATACCGCGCACTTCGGTCTGGATGCCGTCGCCATTCTTGTAGTCGACCTGCACCAGCGCAAAACAGGCCAGCGGCTCTTCCATTTCTCCTTCATCGCCGCCGTCGTACACAGCGACCCACCCTTCGGCGGGCATGATCTGAAGGATCTTCACGTCTTCCATCGAGTTACTCCAAGTTCAAACAAAGATTGCGCGGCGCAGCATATCCCATGGAAAGGGCTCCGAAGGGCCCGGGATCGGCACGCAGGATCAATCGCCATGCATGCAGGGACAAGAGAAATGCCACCCCCATTTCTAGAATTGCCGCAAAAGGGGCATCCATGTCACCGCAGCTCGTTCTCACCCACGCAAGATTGTTCGACGGCGATCGCTACTTCGGTGACGACCACCACGCCATCGGGATTTCAAACGGGAAGATTTCTTCCGTCGAACGAGGTGACGGCGAGGGGGCTGCAGGCCCAGACGTCCGTCGCGTGAACCTCGGGGGCCGGCTGGTGATGCCGGGCCTCATCGACGCGCACACGCATGCCACCGGAGCCAGTCTCGACGTCGGCGGCCTCGACAAGCTGCAACCGTCCTACCTCGCCCACTATGCCGGGCGCTATCTGCGCAACATGCTGCAGCAGGGCTTCACCAGCATCCGTGATGCTGGAGGAGGCGAGCAGGGCCTGGTCCAGGCGCTGGAAGAGGGGCTGCTCGACGGCCCACGCTATCTGATTGCAGGCAAGGCGCTGTCCCAGACCGGCGGGCATGGCGACATGCGGGGACACCGGGCCGCCTCGCCTTGCAAGTGCGATCTTGTCGGGGCCTTCACGCGCGTGGTGGATGGAGAAAACCATGTTCGGGAGGCAGTGCGCGACCAGTTTCGCCAGGGCGCGAACCACATCAAGATCTTCGTCTCCGGCGGCGTGCTGTCGCCCACCGATCCCATCTGGTCGCAGCAGTTCAGCAACGCTGAAATCGCGGTTGCCGTGGAAGAGGCGGCGCGGTGGCGAAGCTATGTCATGGCGCATGCGCACACGAAGGAAGCCATCGTGCGGTGTGCCGAGCACGGCGTTCGCTCCATCGAGCACGCCAGCATGATGGACCGCGAGGCCGCGGAGATCGTCGCCCGCAAGGGCGCCTTCGTGGTCCCGACCCTGGGCATCGTCAAGCACATGCTTGACGGCGAGGTCCGGTTGCCCGCCGGCGCGCTCGACAAACTCAAGTACCTGGTGGACGCCATGTACGCAGCGATCGGGCACAGCGAAGAGGCGGGCGTCAAGGTCGGCCTCGGCACCGACTTGCTGGGTTCGCTACAGGGGCGGGAAACCCAGGAACTCGTCCTGCGCGGAGAACTGAGCTCATCGCTGAATGTGCTGCGCTCCGCGACGTCGGTGAATGCCGAACTGCTGGGCATCGGCGAGCAGGCGGGACGGATCAAGGCGGGCTTCGACGCCGATCTGATCGTCATGGACAAGAACCCCGTCGAAGACATCACGGTCTTTCGCGACCCCGCATCCACGGTGGTTCTGGTGATGAAGGCCGGTGCCGTGTGCCGCGACACATTGCGACTCTTTCCCGCCGATTCCGACGCCGGAATCGAGCCGTCGGTGGTGCCATGACCGTCTCCGCTGCAACCCCACAGGCCGACTTGTTGACCCCAGCCAGAGGCTGGTACGTCGTCTGCGTGTTCTGGCTGTGCGCGATCATTTCGTACATCGACCGGACCGTGGTCAGCATCCTCGTCGACGCGCTGAAGCACTCGTTCTCCATCGACGATGCGCAGATCGGATTGGTGCAGGGCTTTGCGTTCACGGTGTGCTACGCGGTAATGGGCATCCCGCTGGCACGGGCGCTGGACAAAGGGAACCGCGTGAGGATTGCCGGCGTCTGCGTGCTGGTCTGGTCCCTTGCGACCATTGCGTGCGGACTCGCTCCCAATTTCCACGCCTTCATGGCGGCGCGAGCGGTCACCGCGGTGGCGGAAGCCGGGCTGATCCCGGCCGCGCTGTCGATCTTCACCGACAGTTTCTCGCCGCGCCGGCTGGTGGGCAGAACATCCGTCTTCATGACCGCGCCCTTCGTGGGAGGCGGCCTGTCGCTCGTGCTGGGCGGCCTTCTGCTCAGGGGGTTCACGCAGTCCGGTGGTCTGTTGCTGCCGCTTGTCGGCGTGCTGCAGCCCTGGCAAAGCGTTCTGGTGTGCGTGGGAGCGCCCGGCCTGCTGCTCGGCGCGGTTCTTCTCGCGACCGTGCGCGAACCCGTTCGCCAGCAGCCATCGGTGCTGCCCACGGCCAGTGCCACTTTCCCCGGGGCTGTGAAAGACCGCGTCGGCTTCTTCGCGCCGTACCTGATCGGCGGCATGCTCGTCACGGTCGGCTTCTACTCGCAGTCGGCATGGGCGCCTTCGTTCTTCATTCGCGTTCATCACCTGGGCGCGGCCGATGTCGGGCGCATCCTGGGTCCCATCAACATCTTTTTCGGGTTGGGCGGTGCCTTGCTGGGCGGGGTGCTTGCAAGCAGGGCGCCCGACGAACTGGCTGCCCGGCGTATCGTCCAGATCGCAATGGGCGTGACGCTCGCGGTCGTTCCGCTCATTGCAGGAACCTACCTGGTGGCGAGCACGACATTGGCGATGGTGCTCTACGCCAGCACGGTGCTTTTGTTCGCGATGTACCTGGCGCTGTCGGCCATCCCGATTCAGGTGCTTGCGCCGAGGGCTTTCAGGGCGCAGGTCATCGCGGTGGCAGCATTCCTGAACACGGTGGGCGGGGGCGGGAGCGGTCCTTTCTTCACGGGCTGGGTCAGCGAGCGGATCGGGGGGCCGTCGATGATCGGCCATGGGCTGCTGATCGTCGCCATCCCCAGCGCGCTGCTTGCCGGTGCAACGTTGTGGATGGCGTTGCGGTGGCTCAAGGCAAACGAGGACGGCTTCAGCCGAGCCGGGCGCGGCGACATGGCCGCCGAGCCTTCACCCCCCGAGGTCCATCAGCCTGCTCGCGCATAGCGGCGGCTGTAGCCTGGTCGGTCGATGCCCGCCTCTGACAGTCATCGATCTGCCTTCTGGCATGAGCGTGAAGCCCTCAGCCCTGCTTGCGCATCGCGAAGCAAGCCCCGGCCACGAGGATGAAGGCTCCGATGATGACCTTCTGCCAGGTGCTGGGCACTCCCGCCAGGATCAGCACGTTATTGATCAGCGTGACCAGCACCACGCCGAGCAGCGTGCCGCCCACGGTGCCGCTGCCGCCGGTGATGCGGGCGCCGCCGAGGATCACGGCGGCGATCACGTCCAGTTCGTTGCCCACCAGGTCGAAAGGATTGGCCAGCCGCGTGCTCGACACATGCACGATGCCCGCCAGGCCCGACAGGAAACCCGCGTACGCGAACACGAAGACGTGAACGGTGCGCAGGTTGTAGCCCAGCCGCTCCGCGATTGCCAGGCTGCCGCCGATGGCGTACACCGCGCGGCCGATCAGCGTGCGGTTCAGCAGCCACCAGGTCAGCACCGCCGCGCCAGCCAGCACCAGCACGGTGGCCGGCAGCACCGCGTGCAGGCCCTGCGGCGTGTCGAAGCGCCAGAGCGCGAGCTTGCCGAAGGCATCCATCGGCAGCGGCACGTTCATGAAGAACACGGTGCCGACAAAGGTCAGCAGGATGCCGCGGTACAGGTACTGCGTGCCGATGGTCACGATCAGCGAGGGCGCCTTGAGCCAGTGCACCAGCAGGCCGTTGAGCACGCCGAGCACCGCGCCGCTGGCCGCACCCGCCACCAGCAGCAGCGCGATCGGCGCTTCCGGAAAGTAGTTCAGCACGAGCTTGGTGATGCTGTACATCGTGAGCGCGGCAATCGCCGCGAACGACACGTCGATGCCGCCCGCGGCCAGCACGATCAGCACGCCGAGCGCGAACAGGCCCAGCACCGTGCAGGCGCGCACGATGTCGAACAGCACCGGCAACTGGAAGAAGCTCGGGTTGATCGCGCCCACCACCAGGCTCACCAGAACGATCAGCGCCAGTGTGAAGACCGAGGGGCGCTGCGCGAGCCAGTGGCGCCAGGACGTGCGGGCCCGGGGCTCGGGCGCTGCGGGCACAGCGGTGGTGTGCGCTTGCATGGTGGAAGCCGTCATGAGAATGCGGGAGAGGGGGTGTCGGAAACCAGCGCGCGGTACAGCTCGCTTTCGGCCAGCCCTTGCGCGTCGAAGTCGTGGGCGATGCGGCCCTTGCGCATCAGCAGGATGCGGTCGCAGTTCTGCAGCAGTTCCTGCAGGTCGTCGCTGACCAGGATCACGCCCAGCCCCTGCTCGGCCAGCCGCTGCACGATGCGGTAGATGGTGTCTTTCGAGCCGACGTCCACGCCCACGGTCGGACCGTGCAGGATCAGCACCCGCGGATCGATGGCGAGCCAGCGGCCGATGAGCACGCGCTGCTGGTTGCCGCCCGAGAGCGACTGCACCGGGCGGTCCACGTCGGGCGTAGCGATCTGCAGGTCGGCCACGGTGCGTTCGGCCAGCGCCTGGCACTGGCGCGCATCGAGCGCGCCGAAGCGCCCGCGCAGGCGGCCGAGCACGGCCGTGACGATGTTGTCGCGGATGGGCTTGTCGAGAAAGAGGCCTTCGCTGAGCCGGTCTTCGGGCACATAGCCGATGCCCTGGCGGATTCCGTCGGCCGGTGTCTTCAGCGTGATCTCCTTCGCTGCGAGCGAGATGCGGCCGCGGTCCGCGGCCCGCACGCCCGCGAGCGCCATCGCCAGCTCGTTGCGCCCCGAGTCGAGCAGCCCGGTGATGCCCAGGATCTCGCCCTTGTGCAGCGTGAAGCCCACGTCGCTGAATTGCGTGCCGCGGCCCAGCGCCTCGACCTTCAGCAGCACGTCGCCGTCGTGCGAGCGGTGACGGTAGCGGGCGCCGTCGAGCTGCTTGCCGGTCATCCAGTGCGCGAGCTCGGCCTTGGTGAAACCCTTGATCGGTCCCTGCGCGACCTTGGTGCCGTCGCGGAACACGATGGCCTGGCCGCCCATGGCCATGCACTCGTCGAGCTTGTGGCTCACGAACAGCACCGCCACGCCCTGCGCGCGCAGCGCCTCGACCACGTGCACGAGGTTGTCCACTTCCTTCTGCGTGAGGGAGGTGGTGGGCTCATCCATGATGACCATGCGCGCGCGCGTGGCGACGGCGCGCGCGATCGCCACCAGCTGGCGCGTGGCAATGGGCAGTTCGTCGACGCGGCGCGCCAGGAAGGCGGCGTCGGTCGGCAGCTTCACCGTCTCCAGCGCACGCACGGCCGTGGCCGCGACCGCCTTGCCGTCGAAACGGCGCGCCAGCTTGCCGCCGGTGCTCACCAACTGCTCGCTGAGCGCGACGTTCTCGGCCACGCTCATGTTCGGCAGCAGGGAAAGGTCCTGGTAGACCGTCTCGATGCCGAGCGTGAGCGCCTGAAGCGGCGACAGTGCATCGTGCGGCCTGCCGTCGATCACGATGCGGCCCTGGCTCGGCGGCTGCGCGCCCGAGATGATCTTGATCAGCGTGCTCTTGCCGCAGCCGTTCTCGCCGAGCAGGTGGTAGATCTCGCCGGCCTCGATCGTCAGGTCGATGCCGCGCAGCGCGTGCACGCCCGCGAAGCGCTTGTGCACGTCCTGCACCTCGAGAAAGACGCGGCGCCCCGTCGGCGTGGCCGAGGCGTGCGTGGCCTGCATGGAGGGCGCTGCTGCAAGGGTCATGGTTCGCAGGCTCAGAAGGCGTACTTCTTGTAGTTCTGCTTGTCGACCTCGACCCAGGCCTGGCCCGTGACGACGATGCCGACGCCCGGTCCCTTCTTGACCGAGACCTTGTTGTAGCCCGGCACGCCCATGTCGGTGCCGTCGGTGATGGTCTTGCCGTCGATCAGCATCTTGGCTGCCTTGTTCATGACGAGGCCGGCGTCCTTCGGGTCCCAGAAGGCAATGCCGCCGACCGCGCCCGACTCGAGGAACTTGGCCGCTTCGCTGGGCAAGCCCGTGCCGAACACGCAGACCTTGCCCTGCAAGCCGGCTTCTTCCACCGCGCGGCCGATGCCCAGCACGTCGAGCGACGACGAGCCCTGGAAGCCCTTGAGGTCGGGGTGCTTGCGCAGCATTTCCTTGGCCTTGCCGTAGGCCTTCTCGGCGTCGTTGAGCGATTCGTTCTTGGCATCGACGAGCTGCATCTTGGGGTACTTCTTCGCGTTCGAGGCGCCGCCGTCGGCCCACTGCACCTGCGACTGGCTGCCCAGCGAACCCACCAGCGAGGTCCACTTGCCCTGCTGGCCCATGCAGGCTGCCAGGCGCTCGTTGATGCGCGCGCCGTAGGCCGTGTTGTCGAAGGCTTCGATGTCGACCATGGTGTTTTTCTGGTTGTCGGCCTCGTGCGTCACGACCTTGATGCCGCGCTCCATCGCGCGCTTGAGCACCGGCTCCAGCGTGGGCGGGTCCATCGAGACCACGGCGATGGCGTCGACCTTCTTGGCCACCAGGTCTTCGACCAGGCGCTGTTGCTGCGCGGCGTCCGACTGGGCCGGGCCGATCTGGCGCGTGGTCACGCCCGGCGTGCTCGCGCCGAATTCCTTCACCCCCACTTCCATGCGGTTGAACCAGCTGATGCCGGTGATCTTCACCACGGTGACGATGTCTTGCGGCTTGCCCTGCGCGTGCAGTGCCGAGGCAAAGGCCACGGTGGTGAGGGCGAGTGCGGTGCAGGCGATCTTTGTTTTCTTCAGCATGTTGTCTCCTAGCCCTCGGGGTTTCTTTGCGTCGCGCCAGGAGGGAGCTGGTGCGGCGGTGCGCTGGAGCGCGAAGTGGAAAGAAAGATGCGCAGGTCCTGCAGGCCGAAGCGCCCGTAGGCCAGGAAGAACAGCAGCAGCAGGCCCCAGGCGCAGTCGCGGAAGAAGTTGGAAATGCCCAGCAGGTTGAAGGTGCTCGACAGCAGCTGCAGCGCCACCGCCGAGAAGAACAGGCACACCATGCGTCCGTAGCCGCCCTGCGGCCGCACGCCCGCCATCACCGTGATGAGGATGGCGATCAGCAGGTAGGAGTTGCCGTAGTCCGACTTCACGCTCGCGGTCCGCGCGGCAATGATCACGCCGGCCACGGCTGCGAGGAATCCGCACAGCGCGTAGGTCGCGATCAGCATGCGGGCCTGCGAGATGCCGGCGTAGCGCGCCGCCTTGGCGTTGGTGCCGAGCAGGAACAGGCGGATGCCGAAGGGGCTTTGCCGCAGCAGCCAGCCGACGGCCAGCAGCATCACGAGGAAGATCACGAACGGAATCGGCACGCCCAGCACCATCTCGTTGCCGATGGCCGAGAGCGCCTCGGCATCGCCCACGCGCAGGCTGGAGCCACCCGTGAGCACCACTGCCAGGCCGGTGTAGAGCAACTGCGTGCCCAGCGTGCAGAGGATGGGCGTGAGGCCCGCCTTCGCGATCAGCACGCCGTTGAGCAATCCGCCGGCCAGGCCCACCGCCAGCGCGATGGCGGCGAACCAGCCGGTGTAGAGCCAGGGCGACACATCGGGCGCGACCAGCTGCGGCGCGAGGGTGGCGGCCACCACGCCCGCCAGGTTGGCCAGCGCCACGCCCGACAGGTCGATGCCGCCGTTGCCCGAGATCATCGACAGCGCCACGCCCATGGCCAGCAGGCCGAGTTCGGGCAGCTGGCCACCCATGGACTGGAAGTTGTAGACGTCGAGAAAGTCCCCCTTGGACAGCACCGTCGCCACCACGAGGATGAGGACGTTGATGCCGACCAGGAAGTTGAGTTCGCGGTCTGAAAACCTGAGCTTCATGGGCAGGGTCCTGTCAGGCGACGCGGGCCAGCAGCGCATCGACCTCGGCGCGCGTGGGCATCGAGGGCGCCGTGCCGGCACGTGTCACGGAGATGGCCGCGACCGCCGCGCCGAAGCGCGCCGCCTCGCGGGCGGTGGCGCCCTCGGCCAGCGCGGCCGCAAAGCCGCCGTTGAAGGCGTCGCCCGCGCCGGTGGTTTCCTTCACCGCGCCGGCGCGGAACACCGGAATGTGCTCGGAGCCGCTGGCGCTGTGCAGCAGGGCGCCCTTGTCGCCGAGCGTGATGAGCGCGCAGCCCACGCCCTTGGCGAGGAAGAAGTCGCCCGCGCGGCGCGCGTCCTCGATGGTTTCGACGGGCATGCCGCTCAGGGCTGCGGCTTCGTGCTCGTTGGGCGTGATGTAGTCGCACAGTGCGTAGAGCGCGTCGTCGAAGGGCAGGGCGGGCGCGGGGTTGAACACGGTGAGCGTGCCGGCCTCGCGGGCAATCTCCAGCCCGCGGCGCGCGGCGGCGGCCGGCTGCTCGAGCTGGGTGACGAACACGCGTGCGCCGCGGATCGCATCGGCTGCCGCGTCGACGTCGGCGGCGTCGATCAGCATCGCGGCGCCTGGCACCACGATGATGGCGTTGTCGCCGGTGACTTCATGAACGTAGATGAACGCCGCGCCGGTCGGCTGCGCCGTCACCTGCGGCGCGCGCGGCGTGATGCCCTCGCGCGACCACAGGGCGAGCGCGTCGTTGCCGAAGGCGTCCTGCCCCAGCTTGGAGATGAACGTGACCCCGGCGCCTGCGCGTGCGGCTGCCACGGCCTGGTTCGATCCCTTGCCGCCCGGGCCCATTGCGAAGCCAGAGCCGGCGATGGTCTGGCCTACGCCCGGAAGGCTGGACGCGCGAAACGCAAGGTCGGCAACGAAGATGCCGAGCACGGCGACGCCGTGCTGCCTGGAAGTGAGGACGGTCATGGGGTCAGGCCTGCGGCGCGAGCACGCCCTTTTTGAAGATGAAGCAGCCGTAGAAGCGGCGCTCGCCGGTGGCGATCACGCAGTAGGCGCGGCGCGCGGCTTCATAGAAGGCGAAGCGTTCGATCGAGCCCAGCGGGCGCGCGCGCCCCTCGGCGGCGTCGATCTCGCGCTGCATTTCCTGCTGCACCGGCGGGATCTCGTGCGGCTGGCCCATGATTTCCATGCGGCGCGCCGGATCGTCCACCGCCTCGTCGAGCGGCAGCACCGACAGGATGGCGCGCGCCGCTTCCGTGGTGCCCACGCCGTCGATGCGAAGCAGCCGGCCCAGCGTGGTCTGGCGCGCCACCGAGTCGGCCGGAAAGTTGGCATCGCACAGCACCAGTTCGTCGCCATGGCCCATGGCGCGCAGGGCGTACAGCACGTCGGCATTGAGCAGCGGATGGATGGACTTCAGCATGCGGACTCCTGGCGATGGAACGGTTCGGTTGGCTGCGATCTTAGGGAAAGAAAACGTTTGCGCAAACGTTTGCTATTGAGGGATTTCCCTTGGTTTTCGAGGCTTTGGAAGCACTGACAGCGCTCATTCGCCATAGGGAATCCAGATGTTCTTGACCTGTGTGGCATGCCGCAGGAACAGCGGGCCTTCGGCCGCCGCGCCGTCGTGCCAGTCGGTGGCCAGGCCGTGATCGACCAACGTGCGCTTGAGGTTGCCGATCGACAGCCGCTCCGCGGTGCGCGACAGCTCCTTCGCACCGAAGACCCACAGCGCATCGACGTCGTCGTGCTCGGCCAGCGTCTGCGCAAGGCCGGCGACAGGGCCGGTCACGAGGTTGACCACGCCGGCCGGCAGGTCGGAGGTTTCGAGCACCTGGTAGAAGTCGGTCGCGATCAGCGGATGCTTCTCGCTCGGCACGATCACCGTGCGGTTGCCCATGGCGAGCAGCGGCGCGAGCAGGCTCACGAAGGACAAGAGCGGCGCTTCGTCGGGGCACACCACGCCGACCACGCCGATGGCCTCGACGGTGGCCAGTGCCACGCCGCGCAGCGGCGGCACGTGCACCGTGCCTTCGTACTTGTCGGCCCACGCACCGTAGGCGAAGAGGCGGCTCACGGCGGCGTCGACTTCGGCCTGTGCGGCGCGCGCGGCCGCGCCGGTCAGGCTTGTGAGGCGCGCGGCGAATTCGCCGGCGCGCGCCGAGAGGTTTTCGGCCAGGTAGTAGAGCGCCTGCGCGCGGCGGTGCGGCGTGGCGCTCGACCAGCCCGTGGCGGCGCGCGCGGCGGCCACGGCGTTGCGGATGTCCTTGCGGTTGCCGGTGCCCACCTCGCCGAGCCGCTGGCCGGTGGCGGAGAACACGGGATGCGAGAGCTCGCCATCCGGGCGCACCTGCTTGCCGCCGATGAACAGCTTGGCCGTGCGATCGATGGCCGGAAGCCCCGCGGCGACCGGTGCCTTGTCTGCCTCGTTCGCAGCTTGGGCAAATGCAGTTGCCGAACGCGGCTTGCGCTCGGCCCATGCGTGCGGCTTCAGGTATTCGTAGCAGCCTTCGCGTCCGCCTTCGCGGCCATAACCCGATTCGCGGTAGCCGCCGAAGCCCACGCCCGCGTCGAACAGATTGGTTGCGTTGACCCACACCACGCCGGCCTGCAGCTGCGGCGCGATACCCAGCGCAAGGCCGATGGTCTCGCTCCACACGCTGGCCGCGAGACCGTAGCGCGTGTTGTTGGCCAGTGCCACGGCCTCGTCGGGCGTGCGGAAGGTCATGGTCACCAGCACCGGGCCGAAGATCTCTTCGGTCGCAACGGTGGAGGCAGGGTGCACACCCGTCAGCAGCGTGGGCGGAAAGAAGCTGCCGCCCGCGGGCAGCGCGCCCGGCGGCTGGTAGCAGACTGCGCCTTCGCGCACGCCGGCGGCCACCAGCGAACGCACGCGTTCGAGCTGCGAAGGGTCGATCAGGCTGCCGATGTCGATCGCCTTGTCCAGCGGCAGGCCCACGCGAAGGCTCTGCATGCGGCGCTTGAGGCGTTCGATGAAGTCGGCCGCAATGCCTTCCTGCAGCAGCAGCCGCGAGCCGGCGCAGCACACCTGGCCCTGGTTGAACCAGATGGCGTCGACCACGCCTTCCACGGCGGCATCGATGTCGGCGTCGTCGAACACGATGAAGGGCGACTTGCCGCCCAGCTCCAGCGTGAGCGACTTGCCCGAGCCGGCGGTGGCTTCGCGGATCAGGCGGCCCACGTCGGTCGAGCCGGTGAAAGCGATCTTGTCGACGCCTTCGTGCGCCACCAGCGCCGCGCCCGTGGCACCGTCGCCGGTCACCACGTTCAGCACGCCGGCGGGCAGGCCGGCCTGCGCCGCGAGTTCGGCGAACAGCAGGGCGCTCAGCGGCGTGAACTCCGCGGGCTTGAGCACCACCGTGTTGCCCAGCGCCAGCGCGGGCGCGATCTTCCAGGCCAGCATCAGCAGCGGGAAGTTCCAGGGAATGATCTGGCCGATCACGCCCAGCGGCACCTGGTCGGCGAACTCGCGCTCCTGCAGCTGGGCCCAGCCGGCGTGGTGATAGAAGTGGCGCGCCACCAGCGGCACGTCGAGGTCGCGGGTCTCGCGGATCGGCTTGCCGTTGTCCAGCGCCTCGACCACCGCGAGCAGCCGCGCATGGCGCTGCACCATGCGCGCCAGGGCGTACAGATGCCGTGCACGGCCGTGGCCGCCGAGCGCCAGCCAGCCGGGCTGCGCGGCGCGCGCCGCGGCGACGGCGGCGTCCACGTCCTGCGCGGACCCCTGTGCGATGCCGGCGAGCCGCTGGCCGGTGGCTGGTTCGGCCGTGTCGAAATGCGGGCCGGCCGATGCGGGGGTGAAGTGCCCGCCGATGAAGTGGCCGAAGCCTTCTGCATGGCGCGAGAGCCATTGGCGGGCGTCGGTGTCGCTCTCTGGCGCGGGGCCGTAGTCCATGGTGTCGAAATAGCGTGCGACGCTGCTGTTGCTGCTCATCGGGTCATCCGATCGGGTGGCGGTGGAAGGCCGAGTAGCGGCCCGTGACGTGGTGTTCCAGCTGGCGCTCGATGTCGGCCAGCAGGGTGGAGGCGCCGATGCGGAACAGGTCGGGCTCGAGCCAGGCGCGGCCCAGCTCTTCCTTCATGAGCACTTGGTAGTCGAGTGCGGTCTTGGCGGTGGAGACACCGCCGGCGGGCTTGTAGCCCACGCGAAAACCCGTGCGGGCTTCGTACTCGCGGATCATGCGCAGCATCACCAGCGTGACCAGCGGCGTGGCGTTCACGCCTTCCTTGCCGGTGGAGGTCTTGATGAAATCGGCGCCGGCCATCATGCAGACCATCGAGGCCTTGGCGACGTTGCGCAGCGTCTTCAGTTCGCCCGTGGCCAGGATGGCTTTCACGTGCGCATTGCCCGCTGCCAGGCGAAAGTCGCGCATCTCGTCGTAGAGCTTTTGCCACTGCCCGGTGAGCACGTGCTCGCGCGTGATGACGATGTCGATCTCGGCCGCGCCGTCGCGCACCGATGCTTCGATCTCCTTGAGCTTGAGCTCGTGCGGAATCAGACCCGCCGGAAAGCCCGTGGACACCGCCGCCACCGGAATGCCGGTGCCCGCGAGCGCATCCACGGCCATGGCCACGAAGCGGTGATAGACGCAGACCGCGCCGGTGTGCAGCGTGCGATCTGCAAAGCCCAGCGCGGCCAGCAGGTCGGGGCGCACGGGGGTCGCGGCCTTGGCGCACAGCCTGCGCACGCGCTCGGCCGTGTCGTCGCCGTTGAGAGTGGTCAGGTCGATGCAGGTGATGGCCTTGAGCAGCCAGCCGGCCTGCGCATCTTTCTTGACCGAGCGGCGACCGGGCAGCGTGGCCACGCGGCGTTCGGCGGCCGAGAGGTTGACGCGGATGTTGTCGAACCAGCCGGTGTCGAAGGGTTGCGCGGTGTTGCGCGCGATGGTGTGCGGCTTCTTGTCGGGCGCCATCGCCGCGGCGCCGGCAACGGCAGCCGGGGGCGAAGCGGCCGCGACGGTCGAAACGGGGCGCGAGCGCACCGCGCCGCTGGCGCGAACGAGGGAAGTGGAGGTCATGGAGTGAAGGGCGCCGGGGCGCGCAGGCGCCGCGTGAGCGGCAGGCAGGCAAGGGGCATGTCTTTGTCTCCGATCGTTGTGCAGACCGCCGTGCAGGGCCGGTGGCGCATTGGCGTGAATGTTATTTCAATAACATTTATCTGCGCAAGATGTTTTTGAAATAACATTTTCGATGCCCGATACTCGGGCTTGTGGACCAGAGGAACCAGAACATGCGAAAGACCGCCGGCGCCGAGGCCCGGGCCTTGCGCCTTGCAAAGATGCAGGAGCTCGTCGAGGCCGGCGGACCGTTGCCGATCAAGCAGGCCGCCCAGCGGCTGGACGTGACGGAAATGACGATCCGCCGCGACCTGTCGGCCGCCGATTCACCGCTCACCGCCCTCGGCGGCTACGTGCTTGCGACAACGCTGCCGGGCGCCGACAGGTACTCGCTCGACGAGGCCAGCGACCAGCACGCGGCGCACAAGCGCGTGGCCTGCGAACGCGCCGCCACGTGGGTGCAGGCGCACGACAGCCTGTTCATCGACTGCGGCACCACCATGGCCCATTTCGCGGAGGCCTTGCCGCCCGACATGCCATTGAGCGTGGTGTGTTACTCCACGAACATCGCGTCGATCCTCAGCCGCCGGCCGAACACGCAGTTGATGCTGCTGGGCGGGCTGTACCACGCGTCGTCGGCCACGTTCTTTTCCGACGAGGGGCTGCAATATCTCAACCGGCTGGGCGTGAACAAGGCCTTCATCTCGGCCGGCGGACTGGACCTGGAGCGGGGCGCGAGCTGTTCCAATTTTCACGAAGTACCGGTGAAGCAGGCGGCGATCCGCAGCGCGTCGCAGAGCTTCCTGATCGTGGATGAAAGCAAGCTCAATCGCCTGCGGCCCGCTTTCTTCAGTCCGCTCGATGCGTTTGCGCGCATCGTGGTGGGCGGGGCGCCCGTGCCGGGTCTGCGCAAGCAGTTCAAGGATTTGCCGATCGAGTTTGCGCGGCCCACAACCGCTTGAGATGCCGGGCATCGCAGGCCCGCAATCCACGTGGCCGCCGCGCAGGCTTTGCAGCGCAGGACGGAGTGAGGAAAGGAGAGGCCCTGCAGACATTCGGCATCGGCGAGACAATTGCCGCGCCTTTGTCCGCCCGGCGGGTGGCGGCAACAAATCCGAACCCTTCAGCGCATGTCAATCCCGCCCGCCGCTTCGACCTCTTCCCCCACGCCTTCGTTCTCTCTTTGGCGCATCGCCGTACCGGCCTTCGCCCCTTCGCTGTTGTTCGGGCTGGGTGAGGGCGCCATCCTGCCGATCGTGCCGCTGACGGCGCGTGGCCTCGGTGCTTCCGTGCCCATGGCCGCGCTGGTGATCGCGATGATCGGCATCGGCTCGCTGCTCAACAACATCCCGGCCTCGATGATCACCATGCGCTGGGGCGAGCGCTGGGCCATCGTTGCGGCGGGTGTGTGGAGCGGTCTTGGCATGCTCCTGTGCGTGCTGACTTCGCATCTCGGCCTGTTCGCCACGGGGTGTTTCATGGTGGGCATGTCGCAGGCGGTCTACAACCTCGCGCGCCAGAGCTACATGACCGAGGCGGTGCCCATCGAATACCGCGCACGGGCGCTGTCGACGCTGGGCGGCGTCATGCGCATCGGCATGTTCGCCGGGCCTTTCCTTGCTGCCGGGGCGGTGCACGTGTTCGGCCTGTCGGCGGCTTATGTGGTCGGCATCGTGGCGGTGATGGCGGCTGCGGCCATCGGCGCGCGCATCCCCGACCTCGAGGCGCCGCCGCTCCCGGCCGGGCAGGCGGCGCCGGCTTCGACGTCCGTTGTCTCGACGCTGCGGGATCACCGTCATGTGTTCCTCACGCTCGGTGTCGGCGTGGTGCTGGTCAGCGCAGTGCGCGCTTCGCGCCAGGCCGTGATCCCGCTGTGGGCCGACCACCTGATGCTTGCGCCCTCGGTGGCCTCGCTGATCTACGGCCTGGCCGGTGGTGTCGACATGCTGGTGTTCTACCCGGCCGGCAAGGTGATGGACAGGAAGGGCAGGCGCTGGGTCGCGGTGCCGTCGATGCTGATCATGGGGCTCGCAATGCTGCTGATGCCCCTGACGTCCGGCGTTCTCACGCTGTTGATCGCTGCACTGGCGATCGGCTTCGGCAATGGCATCGGCTCGGGAATGATCATGACCCTCGGCGCCGACCACTCGCCGCGTCACGGGCGCGCGCACTTCCTCGGCATATGGCGCCTGATGTCCGACATCGGCTCCTCGTGCGGCCCGGCGTTGCTGTCTCTGCTGGCGGGCGGCCTGTCTCTTGCCGCGGGAATCGCGGTGACCGGACTGATCGCCTTCGCTGCGGCGGGGACGCTGGCGTATTGGATTCCGCGCCACGGGCGCTGAATTCCACAAATTCGGCGGTGGTCAATTGCATGACCCGCCAACTCGCACCAGGCCTGAGGGTCTCTGATTCCGCGCTCGCAATCGGGTCGGGGTAGGGCCGTGCCTCAGAGGATTCATTGATTCCGTGAATCTATTGCTGCCGAAAAACGGCGCACCTGACGCAGAAATTTCCGTTCAGGACTTCCCCGGCAGAACTCCATCTCCAATTTCCAAAAAGGAAATTCCGGAGGCGAAGCCCTGCGCGAATCGATCTCCATTCGCTGGATGGCAAGGCCGAAGGTCTATCCGCAAGCTGCATTCCTAATTCTTTTCTAATTGGTTGCTAATCGTCTTCTAATTCTCCGGTCAGCTTGCGGTCAGTTAATTGCGGAAGCAGCGAAATTACGGGTCGGCACGTGCTCCATGAATTGGATATTCATCGCTCTTTTGACACATGAATGTCACCCGTTATTTCTACATTCCTCCTCGATCTGGCGCTTCTTGCTGAAAAAGACGATGCCCAGCTGTCCCTTGCCGGTCGGTAAAAACCATCCATAACTCACTGCCCCAGGATATACATGCCAATTCTCAATAAAAAGGCTTTGCTCACGTCATTGACGACGGTTGCAGCTTGCGTGCTCGCCGCTTGCGGCGGAGGAAACGACGGGGGCGGCGGCTTCTTCCCGATCACCACTCCGCCCGCCAGCACTCCCGGCACGACCTTCAGCGGCGTGGTGACCGCCAGCGGCTACGTGCCGGGCAGCACCACGGGCAACCCGACCCTGAAGCCTGGCTACTACCAGAAGGCCACGGTCTTCGTCGATGCCAACGGCAATGGCGTGCTCGACAGCGGCGAAGTCTCGACCACCACCGATGCCAGCGGCAAGTTCACGCTGACGACCACCCAGACCGGACCGCTGGTGGCCGATATCGGCACCGCCGCGATCAATACCGCGACCGGCGCTACCGTGGCCAGCCACCTGATCCTGCGCGCTTCGACCGCCCAGATCGCCGACCAGGGCGCGGGCAAGATCGTCATCAGCCCGTTGTCGAGCGAAGCGCAACGCCTGGTGGAAGCCAACGGCAGCAGCTACGCGGCCGAGAAGGCCAACCTCGTCGCACGCCTCGACGGCCCGGCCTTCAATCTGGGCACGGCCGCGTTCACCGATCCGCTGGCAGACGTCAACACCCTGGCCGGCGCGACCCAGTATGCGGCGCTGTATGAAGACAACCAGCTGACCAACCGCTACACCTACGCGACGACCAAGCTCGACCGCAAGGACCTGTTCCCCGACAACCTGGCCGTCTTGGGCGGCGACCCTCGTCTCGCAGGCCTGTCGAGCGTGACGCTCACCAACAGCGATGGCACCAAGGCCACCCCCACGGTGCCGACGCAGAAGCAGGCGCCCATCACCTTCGCGCAGGCGCAGCAGGCGGCCTTCAACGTGGAAGGCGTGCCGGCTTACGACAACATCTTCGTCATCGTCGAGGAAAACAAGTCGACCGACGTGATCCTCGGCAACCCGCGCGCGGCCAACATCAACTACATCCTGAACAACTACAACCAGCTGAAGACGTACTACTCGACCGGCAACCCGTCCGAGCCGAACTACACCGCGCTGGGCGGCGGCGACGACTTCGGCATCACCGACGACAACTGGTTCGGTTGCGGCGCCGTTCCCGGCAGCCCCTACGAAATCAAGGACGTCGCATTTGCCGGTGGTGCGGCCTCCGACGGCCAGACCATGCCCGCTCAGGGCAAGCTCCCGCCGGCGAACAGCCAGAGCCGCTCCCATTACTCCGCAGCCGATCCGACTTGCGGTGACAACCCGACCGGCGGCACCGTGCACAACATCCCGGGCAGCAACCTGTTCACGGCGATGTCCAAGGCGGGCCTGACCATCCGCACCTACAGCGAGTCGATGAACCCCGGCCAGGACGTGCGCGCCGACAGCATCCTCGACAACGCAGTGACCGCCACGTACGACTCGAGCAAGCTCAAGGGCGCCACCAGCCTCGACGGCTCCGCTCCGCCCACTCTCGTTGGTTCCCCTAACTTCGCCGCGCAGGGCGGCCTCTACAAGGTCAAGCACGGCCCGTCGATCGCCTTCCAGGGCGCCCGCAGCCTGCCCGATTTCGTGGCCAACAACCGCACCATCTTCGGCACGCAGTACCAGGAAGCGGACTGGCTCAAGTCATCGATCTTCCCGGTTCCGGGCGGCTGGATCTACGACCAGTTCGGCAAGGACCTGGACACGGGCGATGTGGGCAACATCAACTTCATCGTGCCGGACCAGTGCGACGACATGCACGGTGTCGGCTCCGACACGAGTTGCGCGAACACCAACAACGACGGCCAGGCCGCCGGCACCGTGCGCGCCGACATCTACCTGGGCATGGTGGTCAACAAGATCCGCAGCTCGGCGCTGTGGAAGAACCCGCACAAGCGCGTTGCGATCGTCGTGATGTACGACGAAGGCGAAGGCGGCAGCAACGGCTCCTGCTGCGGCTGGAACGCGGGCGGCCCGACTTCCGGCGCGGCGCCGGTGACCGTGGACGCGAGCGGCAAGGCGACGGCCACCACCCCGCCGGCCAACTACGCCGGAGGCAACTTCGGTCACGGCAATTCGATCTTCGGCATCATGTCCAACCAGCAGGACGTGGGCACGGCGAAGAAGCAGGTTGCGGACAGCGATGCTTACAGCCACTTCGCGTTCCTGCGCACGCTGCAGGACATGTTCCAGATCGCCGACCCGGCCGTGGATGCGTCCTACCTGAACCGCACCAAATACACGGAAGCGTTCATCACGGCCAACATCCTTGCGCTGCCGGAATACCAGAACAGCGCGGACACGCACTTCGACTCCGTACGGCCGATCAACCATGCCTATGTGATCCCGGCCAACTACACCCAGAAGCTGTACGCGAACGACATCGTGGGTGTACAGGACGCCCTCACGGGCAAGCTGGAAGGCCAGATCACCCCGCAAGTGGGTCCTGACGCGAGCCAGAACAACGTCTGGGCGACCAAGTAAGCAGAAAGCCGCCCGCCAAGAGGCGGCGTTCCAGGCGGAATCCTTCGCGGGGCCGCCTGGAACAGCTTTTTATGGCCTTCGAGCTCGCGCAAGGCGAACTCATCCAAGGCGACATGGCAGCTCTTGCGAGATGCAACGGTGAATGATGAATCTGGTAATGGACAAGGCAGTCCCGCTCATCATGGCGCTCTCGGTAGCGCTATTGGCTTTGGTGGCTTGCGATGGCAAGAGCACGGCAACGACGGCTGGCAGCGCCACCGGCCCGCGCAAGCCGCCCCTGAGCCTGGGCGCACAGGTCGGGCAGTTGGCCTTCTTCGACAAGAACCTGTCGAGCGGCAAGAACATGTCGTGCGCGAGCTGCCATGACCCGCAATACGCCTACGGTCCGCCGAACAGCATCTCGGTGCAGCTGGGCTCCGACATCAAGCAGACCGGCGCGCGCGCCGTGCCCTCGCTGCGCTACAGGGAATCGACGCCGGCCTACAACGACAACGCGCCGAACCCCGACGGCGTGACCACCAGTTCGCCCGGCGGCGGCTTCATGGCGGATGGCCGCGCGGCGACGCTGGCGACACAGGCCGGAATGCCGCTGCTCAACCCGCTCGAGATGAACAACGCCTCCAAGGAGGCGGTCATGAAGGTGGTCCAGAGCAGCACCTATGCCGGCTTGTTCAAACAGGCTTTCGGCGCCGATGTGTTCAACAACACCGACAAGGCTTTCGATGCCCTCGGCACCGCAATCCAGGCGCTGGAGACTGAAGACATCAGCTTTCACCCGTACAGCAGCAAGTACGACCTCCATGTCTTCAACAAGCTCGGCGGCACGCTGACGCCGGCCGAGCGGCGCGGCGAGGTTCTGTTTCACAGCACCGGCGTCACCAATTGCTCGGGCTGCCACTACACCGGCGCCAACTTCAACGGCAACACCGGCCTGATGACGGACTTCACCTACCAGGCCCTGGGTGCGCCGCGCAATGACAGGTCGATCCCGAACAATCCGGATCCGATTCCGGCCAACGACGACCCGAAATACTTCGACATGGGACTGTGCGGCCCCTACCGCACCGACCACATGCCCGCCACGCCGGACACCCCCAACCCGTACTGCGGCATGTTCAAGGTTCCCGGGTTGCGCAACGTGGCGACGCGGGGTGCCTTCTTCCATAACGGCGTGCTCCACTCGCTGGAGCAGGTCGTCAACTTCTACAACACGCGGGACACCAACCCGGAGTATTGGTACCCCGCCAACAATGACGGCTCCGGTGCGCCGCAGGCCAACCCGAGCTGGGCGTTGCAACCCACCCATGTGCCGGGCGCAACGGTCAACAAGTACAACGACCTACCGCGCTCGCAGCAAGGCAGCATCGACGAGGAAGTGCCGCTGGGCACCGGCGAGGGCGGCGAGAAGACGCTTGCCAGCGGCACGCGGCCGCGCGCGCCCGGCTCCCCGCCGGTCATGACACCGCAACAGATCGCCGACCTGGTCTGCTTCCTGGGCACGTTCAGTGACGGTTACCAGCCTCCCTCCGCCGCACCGACCACGGGCAGGTGCGTGAAGTGAAGACGAACACAACCTCAGTCCTTGCCCGACGCGTCGGCGGCGTCGCGTCCCTGCTGGTGTTGCTGGCCTCGCTGGCCTTGCTCGCCGGCTGCGACAACGAACAGGCGCGCTTTCCGGATCGCGACAACTTCACGGCGACGGTCAACGACTATCTCGCGCAGCGCGGGCACGTCTGCCTGGCCAAATACGCCTGGCCGATCACGGTGCCGGCCGGATCGCACGAGCCCGATGCGCAGCAGATGCCGGTGCTCGAAAAGCTGGGCCTGGTGACCGGCAAGGATGTCGCCATCACCGTGCCGGCCCGCGAATACGCGCTGACCGATGCGGGGCGCAAGTACTACCTCCAGGTGCCCGTGGTGATCCGCACCACGGCGCAGACGGTCACGCACCCGGCCGACTTCTGCGCGGCCACCCTGAGCCTGGATCGCCTGATCGGCTGGGACCCGCCGCAAACACGCGATGGCCGCACCGCGACCTCGTTGCTCTTCACCTACCGCATCGCGCCCGATCCCTGGGCAACAGCGCCCGAAGTGCAGCAGGTCTTTCCGTTGCTGGCGCGCGCCATCCAGCGCGAAGGAACGATGCAGGTGCGCCTTGGCGTTCACCTCACGCGGCGCGGCTGGGTCGCGGACGAACTGGATGCGCACTAGGTCCGCGATCGCCATGCACTGCCTGCTACCCGTAAATCAACCAGAGACCCCATGAATCTCCGCTCCATCCGCCCGGGCCGGCACACCCGGACTTCGATCAAGACCCTGACGGGCATCGCCATCGTCTGCGCGCTGGTCGCATGCAGCGCCAGCCACGACGCCAAGGCACCCACCGCCGAGAACCTCGCGGCTGCACTGGATGACCACCTGGCCCAGCGTGGCGACATCTGCCTTTCAATGTTCGACTGGCCGATCGACCTGACCGAAGCCGAGGCCGGCTCTGGTGCACGCCACGCCATCCAGTTTCCGGTGATGGAACAACTGGGCCTGGTGCACAGCACCATCGTCTCCGTACCGAAGAGCAGCGAGAACCCGGACGGCGCGGTCAAGCGATTCGAGCTGACCGACACCGGCCGCAAGTTCTACAAGCCGCATCCGTACGCAAACCATGGCACCGAGCACGCCAACGACTTCTGCGTGGCGCACCTCAAGCGCGAGAAGATCGTCGACGTCAAGGTCGATGCATCCGACGCAAGCCATCCGCTGGCGGTGGTGAGCTACACCTACCAGATCGACACGGCGCCGTGGATGCAGAACGCCGACGCGCAGCGTGTGTTCCCGATGATCACGCGCATCACGAATGGCGCGGGCGGGCAATTGCAACTGCGCCAGGGCTTCACGCTCGGCGACAAGGGCTGGGTCGCCCGGATGGGGCCGGTTTGACTCACACCTGTAGTGCCTCATGAGCACCGTCATCCGCTTCTCGCCTGACCTGGGCCGCTGGCTCACGCATAACCTCAATGCCGGCCAGGCGCCGCACGCGTTGGTGGCCACCATGCTCAAGCAAGGCATGAACGAGCGCGCGGCGCAGGCCATCGTCGCGGCTTATGTCGATGCGCGCCAGCGTGGCGCAGCGATGCCGGCCGACGCCATCGAACTGCCGGACGAAGCTCCGGCCAAGCCCGTGGCGCGACTTGCACCAGGCACGCGGATTGGAGCGGCCGACCGCGAGATCGTCGTGCACTCGCGCGGCGAAGACCCGGTCTTTGCCGCGCTCGGCAACGTCGTGGACGCCGACGAATGCAAGGGCATCATCGAAATGGCGCGCCCGCGCCTGAAGCCTTCCACGCTGGTCGATCCGATGAGCGGCCGCGATGTGGTGAGCGACAAGCGCGCCAGCTGGGGCATGTTCTTCCGCCTGGGCGAGAACGACCTGGTCGCCCGTCTCGATCGGCGCCTGTCGGCGCTGATGAACCTTCCGCTGGAAAACGGCGAGGGGCTGCAGGTGCTGTACTACCCGACCGGTGCAGGCAGCGAGCCTCACTACGACTACCTGGCGCCCACCAACGTCGCCAACCGCGAATCCATCGCGCGAAGCGGCCAGCGCGTGAGCACCCTGGTGACCTATCTCAACGACGTGCAGGACGGCGGCCAGACCGTCTTTCCGCAACTCGGCCTGGCGGTTTCGCCGATTCGCGGCAATGCCTGCTACTTCGAGTACGCCGATGAAAACGGCCGCGTCGACACGCGCTCCCTGCACGCCAGTGCGATCGTGACCCGGGGCGAGAAGTGGGTCATGACCAAGTGGATGCGCGAGCGCCGCTTCGTGGCCGCCGGCGAAGTCGCGAGGCCCTTCGCGGGACTTTGAAGATCGTCTTCGTGCCCATCCGGATTTCCGCAGATCAGCGCAAGACCCGTTTCGAGGCACCGACGATCGTCAGCTCGACATAGCTCGATCCGTTGTGGTTGCGGTCGGAGAAGCGCACCGCATATCCGCCGAGGTCGAGTTCGCGAAGCCCTTCGAGGCCTCGCACGAGGCTCTCGCGCGTCGGGGACGGACCGGCCTGCTGCAATCCTTCGACGAGCACCTTGGCGGAGACGAAGCCTTCCATGTGGTTGTAGCCGACCTCCACTGCCTTGCGGCTTGCAAGGTCGGAGAGCTCGCGCGCAAGCTTTGTGGCGTTGCCCCACGGATAGGGCATCACCTGGGCGATGGCGACTCCCTTGCTGCGATCGCCAAGGGCCTGAATCAATTGCTGGGAGCTGACCACGGACAAGGCATAGAACTGCGCGCTCGCCCCGGACGATTGATAGGCCGCGATGAAGTCGCTCGTGACCTTGCCCGCCGTGGCCAGGATGATCACCGGCGGCCTGGAGCGCGCGAGATCTTGCGCCGCCTCTTGCAGCCTGCTGCCGTCGATCTCCAGCGGCGTTGCCGCCGCAAGCGCCACGCCACGTTTGGCGGCTGCGCTCTTGACGGCGTCGAGTCCTCCCGCGCCGAACGAGTTGTTCAGATAGGCCACGCCCACGCGATCGATGCCCAGGACGCTGAGGTGCTGCACGATCTTCTCGATCTCGTCCGCATAGCCCGCGCGCACGTTGAAGACGTATTTGTCGAGGCTGCTGCGCAGGACATCGGTTCCGGTGAAGGGCGCGATCAGCGGCACCTTGTACTCCCGCAATACCGGCAGCGCGGCCAGAGTGGTCGGCGTGCCCGCGAGATTGAAGAGCGCGAAAACGCCATTCTTCTCGATCAGCTGCCGCACGTTTTCTGCCGTGCGCTTGGGGTCGTAGGCATCGTCGAGCGCGACGAGCCTGATCTGCCGCCCGTGCACACCGCCCTTGGCATTGACCTGCTCGAAGCACCACCCGGCGCCTTCCTGGAGTTCGCGCGTCAGCGGGGCGAGCGGGCCGCTCAGCTGGCACGACTGGCCGATCAGGATCTCCGTGTCTGCCTCGGCGCGTGGAGCCGGCGACGCCCATGGTGCGGCAATCAGCGCCGCCGCACCCGCCCCCATGGCTTGCAAGGCTCGACGTCGCGTTGCCGTAGCTGCGGCCGTCACGGCGTGCAGGTGAAGCTGGCCGCAGAGTTGACGTCGCCCGTCCCGTTGTAGCGCGGATACTTCGGCGCCTCGCAGACCGGCATCGTGCGGGCCGTGGCGCCCGCCCTGAAGTTGTAGGTCAGCTGATCCGGCGCCTTGCTGTTCTCCACCCAGTCGACGATGGCGCCGAGCCAGTCGACCTCGGCCAGGTTGCCGCCCGCCCCGTGGGTCGAAGCGGGAACGATGAACATGCGGGCGTTGGTGCGAGGGTCGGTCAGCCCGAACGTCTTGGCGACACCGGACATGGTGGTGAAGTTGCGAACGTGATCGTTGACCGACAGCAGTGGATCTCCTGCATCGTGCCAGGAGAGCAGCTTGCGGCCCGATGCCACGTAGGCCGCGATGGCGTTCTTGTCATGGTCGGCGCCGATGCGTTGAAGGCCGCTGCTGAAGACGTAGTAGTCGCGGTTGATGTCGAAGGTTGCCAGGTTGGGGGCCGGCGCCGTGCCCGGGGGAGGCGCACCGAACCACAGCGGATCGTTCGTTGCCAGGAACGCGAAACCGCCACCCAGGCCGCCATAGCTCGTGACGCCCAGCGCCGGCACGCCGGGAATGGGGGACGCAGGAGCGAAGTTGGTCCAGTTGTACTTGCTGTACGCAGTGGCGCCGGTGGCCAGCGTCAGGTCGCTGAGCAGGCCCGCGAGCGTGGGCACCTGCGCAGCCGACAGGCACAGGGTGGGGTCGGCATTCGCGCCGGGTTGGCCGCATTGCAGCGATGCGGCGGGGAGGGTGCACGCGCCGGGGTTGGCGAGGTAGCCATCGGTCGCGCCGTCGCTGGCGTCGCAGGCTGTCACTGCGGCTGTGTAGGCGGCGGCGTACTGGGCAGGGGTGATTTCGGCCGGCGTGGCCGCCTTGGCGGCCGTGTTCATCAGGCCGGTGACGGCCCCACCCATGTCCATGGTTTCACAGCCCGCGACGATGCCGTCGAACTCCTGGGGCCAGCGCTGCGCGGCGATGTAGGCGTTGCGGCCTCCGTTGGAGCAGCCGTTGAAGTAGCTGTGGGTCGGCGCCTTGCCGAAGAAGACCTTGGCGACGGCCTTGCCGAAACGCACCGTGGTGCCTCCCGCGGCGTACGCATAGTCGACGGCCGACTGCTGGCCATCGGGCGTGCCGCTCACCCACACGCCCGGCGCTGCCTGCGCGGGAACGCTGGCCCGGTTGCCTCCGTTGGATGCCGCGTACACCGCGCCCTTCAGGGCGAGCGTGGGGTCGACCGCGGTCACGGCACCGCCCGCGTCCTTCGTCACCGCCGAGGGGATGCGTCCGTCGAAACCGCCGCCGCCCTGCTGCCAGTAGCGTCCGGTCCAGTTGTCCGGCACATCGATCTCGATGTCGAGGAAGGGCGCGCGCGTGCCGAGCACCTGGCAAAAGCCCGACGAATAGATCGGCGCCTTGGCCTCGAAGCGCGCAGTGCCCGTGACGGTCACGCCCTCGATGACCTGCCCGGTGAGCGCGTTGCAGGTGGCCTTGAGCTGCTCGGCGGTGGGACCCGCAGGCGGCGGCGGTGCAGGAGGAGCCGGTGCAGGCGCGGGCGCAGGAACGATCGGCAGAAAGCCACCGCCTCCTCCCCCGCCGCCTCCTCCGCAGGCCTGCAGGGCCAGGCCCGCAGCCAACAGCAAGCCCTTGGGCAGCAGGGCTCGGGGGACACGTTTTTCGTCGCGCATGGTCGTCTCCAATGTTTGTTTTGTGCACCGGATATCCGGTGCATCTCGTTGGGTCGGGGTGATTGTCAAGGTACCGACCGACCGGTCGGTATTGGGCTGGGCGAGACTAACGCAGGAGCGCGAATACAGGCAAGCGGCGAAAGCTCGGGACTAACCCCTAAGATCGGCGATCGCGCTGCCGCCGCCTGGCGCAGGGCTCATCCATCCCGACCCATGACCGTTGACTCCCCCTCTTCCCGCCCGGGCGACCAGCGCAGCCTGATCGCCAGGAGCGCCGCCGAGCTGTTCGCCCGCAAGGGCTACGCAGCAACGTCGATGAACGAGATCGCTGAAGCCAGCCATCTGTCCAAGCCCGGCCTGTACCACCACTTCAAGGACAAGGCCGAGGTGTTGTTCTATATCGCGCACGGCCATGTCTCGCGCCTGGTCGACATCGTGACGGGGGTGGAGGCGCTGGACCTCGCTGCCGAGCAGCGGCTGCCCGAGCTGATCGAGGCGTTCATGCTCGAGTACGCGGAGGCGCAGAACGAGCACCGCGTGCTCACCGAGGACGTGCGCTTCCTGGACCCTGAGGCGCAAGCCCGCGTGCTCGACAAGGAGCGCACGGTGGTGCAGGTGTTTGCCGACGCCATTGCCGCGTCGCGCCCGGACCTGCACGACGCGCAGCTTCACAAGCTGCTGACGATGTTCCTGTTCGGCATGCTCAACTGGATGTTCACCTGGTTCAGGCCTGAAGGGCGCTTTACCTACGAGCAGATGGTGCCGATCGCGACTCAGCTGTTCGTCAACGGCATCTCAGGGATGGACATCGAGCCACGGAAGACAACCCGCAAGCAGTAGCGCGAGCAACTCGAGACCAATCTCTTCGGGATGCTTCGCATGAGCAGGGCCTTCGCCGGATACGGCGTCCCGCCGTGACTCAATAGACATCGCGGCGATAGCGGCCCTGCGCGACCAAGTCGTCGAAGACCTGCTCACCCAGAGCCTCGCGCAGCGCCGAATCGACGCCCGGCGCCATGCCTTCGAGGCTGCCGCAGACATAGATCACGGCACGCTCGGCGACCCATTGCCGCAGCGCGTCGGCAGCTTCGCGCAACTGGTCTTGCACGTACCGGCGTTGGGCCTGGTCGCGGGAGAACACCAGGTCGACGCGCTCCAGCGCTCCGGCGGCCTGCCATTGCGCGATGTCCGTGGCGCAGAAGGAATCGTGCGCGGCGTTCCGTTCGCCGTAGACCAGCCAGTTGCGCCCGTGTCCTCGCCGCGCGCGTTCGCGAAGATGCGCGCGCAGGCCCGCGAAGCCGGAACCGTTGCCGATGAAGATGCACGGCACCTCGTCGTCGACCAGCGCAAAACCGGGATTGGGCAGCAGGCGTAGCTCGATGGTGGCGTCAGCGGGGGCCGAGGCGGTCAGCCAGCCCGATGCGATGCCCAGCCCGTCATCGTGGCGGACCTGGCGCACCAGCAATTGCACGCAACCGTCCGTTGTGATCGATGCCACCGAGTAGCTGCGCGGCGCCAGCGGCACCAGTGTGTCGGCCAGCGCCTGCGCGGTTGCGGCGGATGTCGCTGTCGTAAGCGTGCTGCGAGACAGGGCATCTTCGAGCGTGCGCTCATGGCCATCGAAGCGGACGAGCGTTCGTCCGTCGAGCCCGGCGCTGCGCAGGAACTGTTCAACCGCAGGGCCAGCCTGGCGCGGCAGCAGTTCGACGAGTGCGCCTGGCTTCCAGGCTTCCGAATCGGGGCGGGCCAGCTCGATCTCGAAGAGGGGGGCACCTTGACTGCCTGCGTTGAGCAGGGTGCGGCGCACGAGGCGCCACGGCTCGAAGGGTGCCACCTTCGGCTGGTGCGTTTGCCAAGTGTCGACCTGCACGGCGAACGTGTCGGCCAGCGACTGCTGCCAGCGCGCGAGGGCGCCGGCATCGCCGTTGCTCACCTCGATCATCGGGAACAGCGCCTGCGCGCCATGGCCGCGCAGATCGTGGTCGAGCGCCCTGCCGAAGCCGCAGAAGTTGGCGTAGTGCCTGTCGCCCAATGCGAGCAAACCGTAGTGCACGTTTTGCAAGCCGGAACCGGTCTGTCGCGCGAACTGGCGTGCAAAGGCGCGCAGGCTGTCTGGCGGATCGCCGTCGCCGAAGGTGCTGGCCACCAGCAGCACCTTGCGGTAGCGCTGCAGCGCATCCACGCTCAGGCGCACCAGTGGCTGCAGCACCACCGCGACGCCAGCCGATTGCAGCACCGCCGCCGTCTGCAACGCGATGCGCTCTGCATGGCCGGTCTGGGTCGCGAAGGTGAGCAGCACGGGCTCGGCGCCGTGGCTGTCCGGTGGCAGGGCCGGGCTGAGGCGTGCGCGTTCGTCGCGTACCGCGCGCTTCGTGCGTCGGCGCCCGAGATAGAGCATCCATCCGGTGATCGCGAACAGCGACAGCCCCAGGCTGCTGAGCGTCATCACGATGCGGCCCGGCAGGCCCCAGTAGGTTCCCATGTGCAGCGGATAGATGCTGTTGACCAGCCGGCCCGCCAATGGCTTGTCGGCATAGCGTTC
Source organism: Variovorax sp. R-27 (assembly GCF_049913215.1). Taxonomy (NCBI): domain Bacteria; kingdom Pseudomonadati; phylum Pseudomonadota; class Betaproteobacteria; order Burkholderiales; family Comamonadaceae; genus Variovorax; species Variovorax sp. R-27. The sequence continues at coordinate 5,675,017 of NZ_CP183984.1, read as the reverse complement.
ATGTTGCGTGGCTTCACCGGTGACGGCGTCGAGATAGAGACGGTTGCGCGCGCGCTCGTGCTCGGGGTTGGCACGCAGGTAGGTCGCTTCGATCTGCGTTGCGTTGCGCGTGGGCATGCGCAGCGTGACCAGGCTCCAGTCGCCGTTGGTTTCCTGCAGGAAGGATTGCCACACTCGTTGCAGGTCGGGCTTGGGCGCCGCAGTTGCCTTGGCAGCCGCGCCGCCGGCCTGCATGCGCTGCGTGCGGACCATGCGACCTTCGCCTGCTGCGTTGTCGACCAGCGTTCGCACACCATCGAAGCCCCAGTAGAGGCCCGTCAGGCTGGAGGCCAGGTACGCCAGCAGTGCAATGGTGCCGACCACCGCATGCAGGTTCCAGAGGAATGCGCGACCGGTGAGCGCGAAGTCCAGCTTCAGCCAGGCCCGCCAGGCAAGCGGCCGGCGCGGCCAGCGCAGATAGAGGCCCGACAACGCCAGGATCAACAGGCCCGTGGCCAGGGTGCCGGTGACGGGCTTGCCTGTGTCGCGGGGCAGCAGGAGCCATCGGTGCAGGCTTTCGACAATCTCGAAGAAGGCGTCTCCCTTCGGCTCGGGCAGCAGCTTGGCCGTCCATGGATCGACCAGCCGCACTTCGCCCTGGCGCTGGCCTTCCGGTGGGGCGAAATTGACGCGCGCCGGCCGCCCGGGTTCGGCAAACACGGTGAGCGTGACGATCCGGCGCTTCGGATGCGCCGCCTGCAGCTGCTGTGCCAGTGCCGCGGGCAACAGCGCCGTCGCGCCGCCCGGGTTGGGCGCATGGCGCAGTTCGGGATTGATCGCGTCGATGATCTCGGCGCGAAAGGAGAGCGTGGCACCGGTCAGCCCGATCAGCACGAGCACGGACCCGGCCGTGATGCCGATGAACCAGTGGATCTGGAACCAGGCGCGCCTCAGGAGGGCCATGTCGGGAAGTGGGGGTGGGGCCGCCGTGGGCGCGGCTGGGTTGTTGTTGGTGTCAGAGATCGATCTTCAGCGTCGCCTTGACCGAGCGCGGCGTTCCAACGGCCAGCCGCGTGCCGGCCGCCGCCCAGTAGCGCTTGTCGGCGACGTTGTCGATGTTGATCTGCCACAGGGTGCGCTTGCCGAACAGTTGCGTGACGTAGCGGGCGCCCAGGCCGAAGATGGTGCTTCCGCCGATGAACGCCTGGTTCAGGTCGTCCACCGGGCGCCGCCCCGTGTAGTAGGCCCCGCCATTGACCGACAGGCCCGGCACTGCCGCGATGTCGTACGAGAGGAAGGCGCTGGCCGTTTGCTTGGCGGTGTTCTCGGGCATCTTCCCGTTGTACTGCGGGTTGATGTCGCGGAACTCTGCGTCGAGCGATTGGGCCGAGAGTTGCCAAGCGAGTGCGCGGGTCAGGCGGCCCTGTGCCGAGAGTTCGAGACCGCGGTAGCGCTGCCGGCCGTCGGCCACGAAGGTGTTGGCGCTGTTGGTGTAGGCACCCGGGCGTTCGATGTCGAACAAGGCGCCGGACAGCAGCATGCCGCCGCTGGTGAGCCAGCGCAGGCCGATTTCTTTCTGCTTGCTCACGCCGGGCGGCATGTGGGCGTTCTGGTTGGTGGTGCCGGCGGGTGCGATTTCGCCTTCCTCGACACCTTGCGCGTACGACACGTAGCCCACCAGGTCGGGCGTGAACTTGTAGCTGAGCGCCGCGAGCGGCGTGGTCTTGCGCACGTCGAAGGCGATCAGGGGGATCGTGGCGCTCGCGCCCTGCGTGCTCTCGAAGTGCGTATGGCGCGCACCGACCACCAGTTGCCATTGCGGCGAGAGGGTGATGCGGTCGAGTGCGTAAAGACCCAGTTCCTTGCTGTCCTGTGCCCCGGTGGTGGGCCGGGTCGGGAGCGCGGTCAGCGGCAGGTAGCCGATGACGACCGGGTTGTACAGGTTCTGCGCGGTACTCGCGCCGCCGTAGTTGCGCTGGTAGATCGGATCCTGAGTTTTCTTGCTCTGCGCGGCGCCGATGGTGAGTTCGTGCTGCACGCTGCCGGTCGAGAAGGTGCCGAAAAGCTCCGTGCGGAACAGGTCGGAGGTCTGCTTCAGGCTCTGGTCGTTGCCGGTGATGCGGCCTGCGCCGGTCAGCACGTTGTAGTTGCTGAAGCTGGCGAGCCTGCGGTCGCGCTCGGCTTCGGAGTGACCGGCTTCCACCGTCAGTGCCCAGTTGTCGCTGAGCGAATAGTCGGCGCGCAGCTGGGTGTTGGTGACTTCGGCGTCGAAGACCGCCCAGGCCGGGCCCAGCAGCCTGTTCGGGTCGGGCAGGGCTGGCAGGGTGATCACGCCGTTGACGGCCGCCGGCCTCGTGATGCCGGCCTGCTCGGTGATGCGCTTGCGGTAGTTTTCGACGTCGGCCTTGAGGGTGAGGCGGCTGTTGACGCGCCAGTCGAAAGCGGCCGACACGAACCTGCGATTGCCGTCTATGCCGTCGATGTTGGAGCCGACGCGGCCGCCGGCCGCGTTGATTCGCACCCCGAACTGGTTCTGGTCGCCGAACTGGCGCCCGATGTCGGTGGAGGCCTGCAAGGAGCCCTTGTCGTCGACGGTGAGGCCGACGGAAGTCACCGGCGTGCTGCCGGCGCGCTTGGTCACCAGGTTGATGATGCCGGCCGGCGTGGTGAAGCCGTAGTAGAGCGCCGAGGCCCCCTTCAGCACCTCGACACGCTCCTTGTTCTCCATGGGGATCTCGGAGACGTTGGGAATTGCGAGGGAGCCGTTGAGCCGGTAGTTCGTCCGGTTCTCGACCGCAATGCCGCGGATCACGAGCTGGTCGAAGGTGTCGCCGCCGTTCTGCTGGCGCGTCACGCCGGCGGTGTTGCGCAGCACGTCGTAGATACCTGTCGCGCCCTGGAGTTCGAACACGTCGCTCGTGACCGTGTTGACCGTCGCGGGAACCTCCAGGATGTTGGCGCCCCGGAATGTGCCGGCCTCCACGGTGTTCGCGACGAACCCGTTGGTCGCGCTGGATTGCACCGTGACTGTGCTGAGCTGCCCGGACGCATCGGAGGCGGAATCGGGCGTTTGTGCGTGAGAGTAAGAAACGGCGCCCGCGAGCGCGAGTGGCGTTGCCAGAAGGAGCTTGTGCATGGGAGCGTGCGAGCCCGCGCCGCGTGCAAGCGCGCAGTACTCAAAGAGAATTCACGCGAAGTTTATCTCATGCGTACGGATGAGAATCATTCTCCATTTTGTGCGGGTGCCTTCGATGCGGAGTTTGCTGCTAGAGCTCGCGCCACCAGCGCCGCCCCGTGTGCGGCTGGGTCAGCGACAGTTGTTCGCCCATGGCCGGTGTGGCCAGTTCGATGCCGGCTGCTTCAGCCAGTGCCTGGATGCGGTCGAAGGGCTCGTGCCAGGCGTGCATCGCCAGGTCGAAGGTGCCGTTGTGCACCGGCATCAGCCAGCGGCCCTTGAGGTCGAGATGGGCCTGCAGTGTCTCTTCGGGCTGCATGTGCACTTCGGGCCACTGTGCGTCGTACGCGCCGGTTTCGAGCATCGTCACATCGAAGGGGCCGAAGCGCTCGCCGATGGTCTTGAAGTCGGCGTGGTAGCCGGTGTCTCCGCTGAAGAACAGGCGCAGGTCGCCGGCCATGATCACCCACGACACCCACAGGGTGCGGTCGCTGTCGGTAAGGCTGCGCCCGGAAAAATGCTGCGCCGGCACCGCCACCAGCCGCACGCCCGCCACAGCCGTCTGCTGCCACCAGTCGAGCTGCTGCACCTTGGCCGCGTCCACGCCCCAGGCGATCAGGCGGTCGCCCACGCCGATGGGCGTGATGAACACATCCACCTTCGGCGCCAGCTTCACGATGGCTGCGTGGTCGAGATGGTCGTAGTGGTCGTGCGACAGGATCACGCCCTTGATCGGCGGCAGATCGTCGATGGCAATGGGCGGTGCATGAAAGCGCTTCGGCCCCATCCACTGGAACGGTGATGCGCGTTCGGAGAACACCGGGTCGGTAAGCCAGAACTCGCCGGCGAGCTTCAGGAGCAGGGTGGAGTGCCCGAGACGGAACAGGCTCGCGTCGGGTGCGGCGGCCAGTGCTGCCGCGCTGAGGGGCTGCACCGGAATCGGCGCGCGCGGCACCGTGGTGTCGGGCTTCTGCGTCAATATGCGCCAGGCGATGGCGAGCGTCTTGGCGAAGCCGGGTTCCTCGCGCGGCACGACGTTGCGGAACTTGCCGTCAAGCTGTCGCGGCGACGAGGCGCGAACGACGGGCTCGCTACGGCGAAGGCAGAGGGACTGGTTGGTCATGCGGAGCACTCCGATCAAGAGGGAGGATAAAAAGTACACCACGCGGTGTAATTTTTCGGAGTGTACAGCGAAATTCAAAAAAGTAAACTCAGCGGTGTAAAATCCGCCCATGACCCAGGCTATACGTCTTACCGACCGCAAGCGCGAGGCGATCGTCCAGGCCGCCATCGCCGAGTTCCGCGCCAGCGGCTTCGAGGCTACGAGCGTCGACAAGATCGCCGCCCGCGCCGAGGTTTCGAAGCGCACGCTGTACAACCACTTTCCGAGCAAGGACGAACTCTTCGCCGAGATCCTGCGCGTGCTGTGGGAAAGCGCCGCGAGCCAGGAAGAGCTGCCCTATCGCGCCGATGCGCCGGTGCGCGAGCAGTTGCTCGCGCTGCTGATGCAGAAAATGTCCCTGCTGGCCGACGACAACTTTCTCGACCTCGCACGCGTGGCCATCGCGGCCGCCATCCATTCGCCCGAACGCGTGCAGGAGATGATGAATCGCCTGGGCCAGAAGGAAGGCGGGGTGCTCGGCTGGATTCGCGCCGCACAGAAGGATGGCCGCCTGAAGGCAGGCGACGCTTCACTGGCCGCGCAGCAACTGGAGAGCCTGGTCAAGGGCGTGGCCTTCTGGCCGCAGGTCGCGCTGGGCCAGCCCAAGCTGGCGCCGCGTGCGCAGCGGCAGATCGCCAATGCGGCGGTAGACCTGTTCCTCAGCCACTACGAGGCATAAGCCAAGACTCGCGCTGCACGCGATTACGGCCGTCCGCGCCCGCAGGGTGCCGACGGCCGTAATTTCGTGCGTCACTTTCATCCCCGCCAACGCGGCTGCCGTCAACCCTCAAGAGCGGAAAACAGCTTCACCACTAAATACTTGACACTTAAACTATTGAGTCATAAATTTACGCCACCACGAGAGTTCGTGTGCGGCTTTCGGTGGCATCGCCCGTAACGCACTTGTTCAATCAGCAGCGCGCTGATGCGCGCATTCAGGAGTTGCAAATGTCCATGCTCAAGATCGCAAAGCTCTTCACCGCCGCTTTCGGCGCCGCAGTCATCGCAACGGGTGCGGCCAGCGCTGCCACCGCCACGACGGCAAAGCCCGGCATCGTTCTGGTGCACGGTGGTTTCGTCGACGGTTCCGGCTGGGAAGGCGTCTACAAGATCCTCACGAAGGATGGGTACGACGTCACCATCGTCCAGAACCCGACCATCTCGCTGGCGGACGACGTCGCCGTCACGAAGCGCGCAATCGCCGCCCAGAAGGGGCCGGTCGTTCTCGTCGGTCACTCGTACGGCGGTGTCGTCGTCACCGAGGCAGGCAACGATGAAAAAGTGGCGAGCCTGGTCTATATCGCTGCGTTTGCTCCCGACAAGGGCGAGTCGGTCGACTCGCTGATCAAGAACCCGCCGCCTGGCGCGCCGGTGCCCCCGATCCTCCCGCCGGTCGACGGCTTCCTGATGCTCGACAAGACGAAGTTCGCTGCCTCTTTCGCAGCGGACGTGAAGGGCGAAACGGCCGCGTTCATGGCGAATTCGCAGGTGCCATGGGGTGTTGCAGCCCTCGCCGGCGCGGTGAGCGAACCGGCATGGAAGTCGAAGCCGAGCTGGTACCTCGTGGCCAAGGACGACAAGATGATCCCGCCGCCTGCGCAGCGCAACATGTCCAAGCGCGCGGGTTCCGTCGTCACGGAAGTCCCAGGCAGCCACGCCGTCTACGTTTCGAATCCCAAGGCTGTTGCAGCGTTGATCAAGCAAGCCGCGAACAAGGTGTCTGTCGCCGCCGCCAAGTAATGGATCCGGGTGCTGCCTGGTGCGACGCACCGGGCAGCACCGTCAGTCAACGCTTGTGCTCGCGCGCCAACTCCTTCAGCGCGAGAAAGCCGTCTTCCAATGCAAGATCGAATTCAGGGAAGTTCTTCGGAGAGCGCGCCACCTGCACATCGATGATGTCCGTCTCCTTGCGCTCCATGAGCGTCCAGGAAAACGCGTGAGGTTCAACCTCGTCGATGATGACCCGGAGCTGGCTTGCCGGGACCATGGTGCGTTCCAAGGTGCGGCCTCTGGCGGAGTTTCAGTGTGCTGCCAGGACCTGCGCCTGATAGGACACATCCAGCAGCTTTCCCTTTCTCGCGTAGTAGCGGTCGAGCCGCCACTCCTTCAGGATTTCCATTGCAAGACTGAAGGTGCCGAGGCTCAGCGTGTAGAGGCTGGCAAGAGGGAAGTCGCCCTCGGATTCCAGGGCCAGCACGAGTCGAGCCAGAGTCAGGGACTCCTCGCCGTTCGGGTCGGCCGTGATGATCTGGCGTGCTTCTTTGATCGCGTTCATCGGGGTCCTTTGTGGGGTCTTTCGAGCGCTGTCACTGCGGCGAACCGCAGCCTTGGCCTACCGGCAGCCGTCAAGGGGCACGTGCTTTCGCTTGTTTCAAAGCGATGCGTCGTTCCTTCGCATACCGCGCTCTCCGGATTTTTATATTCTTTTTACAGCCCGCTCCCAAGATTTATCCCTGTTTTTACGCGCGCCTGCAGAGACTCACTGACTTGTTTCGTTTGCAGGAGTGATGAATGGACATCGTGTGGATTGCCGCCATTGCGGTCATGTGGGTCGTAGTGGCCGAACTGGTAGTCGGGCTGCACAAGCTCGATACGCCCAAGGGAGAACGGCCATGATCGGACTTGAAGTCCTCTACGGGTTCGCCGGGCTTATCGCCGTGATCCTGTTTGCCTACCTCGTCTTTGCGCTCATCTGCGCCGAGGAGTTCTGATCATGAGTAGCTCGGCCTGGGGGCTTCTGGCCTTCTATCTCGTCGTGCTGCTGTTGCTTGCATGGCCGCTCGGACATTTCCTGGCGGCGATGTGCAATGGCCATATGCCGCGTTGGACTCAACGCGTCGAAGCACCTCTCTACAAGCTTGCCGGGGTCTCGCCCGACAGCTCCATGCACTGGCGCAGCTACGCCTTTGCGCTGCTCGCGTTCAACGCGGTCGGTGCACTGGCTGTCTATGGCCTGCAACGACTGCAGGGCTGGCTGCCGTTCAACCCGGCGGGCATGACGGCCGTGTCGCCCGACTCGGCCTTCAACACCGCGGTGAGCTTCGTCTCCAACACCAACTGGCAGGGCTATGCCGGTGAATCGACCATGAGCTATCTCACGCAGATGCTCGGCCTCACGGTGCAGAACTTCTTCTCCGCGGCCACGGGCATTGCAGTGGCCTTCGTGCTGGTGCGCGGCTTTGCGGCGCGCCGCACCGACGGCAAGGGCTTCGTGGGCAACTTCTGGGTCGATGTCACGCGCATCACGACCTGGCTTCTGCTGCCGATCTCCTTCGTGCTCGCGATGCTCCTCGCGGGCCAGGGCGTGATCCAGAACTTCGACGCCTACAAGACGGTGGACACGCTCGAGACCACCGCCTTCCAGCAGCCCAAGAACGACGCCAACGGCCAGCCGCTGAAGGACGACAAGGGCCAGCCGGTGATGGAAGACGCCACCACCAAGACGCAGACGCTCGCCATGGGCCCGGTCGCTTCGCAGGAAGCCATCAAGATGCTCGGCACCAACGGCGGCGGCTTCTTCAATGCCAACTCGGCGCATCCGTACGAGAACCCGACGGCGTTTGCGAACCTGCTGCAGATGCTCGCGATCTTCGTGATCCCGGCGGCGCTGTGCTTCACCTTCGGCCGCGTGGTCGGCGACATCCGCCAGGGTTGGGCCGTGCTCGCGGCCATGACGGTGATCTTCGTCATCGCCGTGGTCGTGCTCACCCCTGCCGAGCAGGCCGGCAACCCGCTGCTGACGCCGCTGGGCGTCGACCAGGTGTCGAGCGTGCTGCAAAGCGGCGGCAACATGGAAGGCAAGGAAGTGCGCTTCGGCATCGACGCCTCGGCCCTCTTCGCCGCCATCACCACGGCCGCCTCGTGCGGCGCGGTGAACGCCATGCACGACTCGCTCACCCCGCTCGGCGGCATGGTGCCCATGGTGCTGATGCAGCTCGGCGAAGTGGTGTTCGGCGGCGTGGGCACCGGGCTCTACAGCATGCTGATCTTCGCGATCCTGGCGGTGTTCATCGCCGGCCTGATGATCGGCCGCACGCCCGAGTACCTCGGCAAGAAGATCGAGGTCTATGAGATGAAGCTCACCTCGGTCGCCATTCTTGTGACGCCGATCCTGGTGCTGGCCGGCACGGCCGTTGCCGTGATCGCCGATGCGGGCAAGGCCGGCATCGCCAACCCCGGCGCGCATGGCTTCTCGGAGATCCTGTACGCGCTGACCTCGGCCGGCAACAACAACGGCAGCGCCTTCGCGGGCCTGTCGGCCAACACGCCGTTCTACAACGCGCTGTTGGCGATTGCCATGTGGTTCGGCCGCTTCGGCGTGATCGTGCCGGTGCTCGCCATTGCCGGCGCGCTCGCCGCCAAGAAGCGCCTTCCGGTCACGGCCGGCACCATGCCCACGCATGGGCCGCTGTTCGTGACGCTGCTGATCGGCACCGTGCTGCTGGTGGGCTTGCTCAACTACGTGCCGGCGCTCGCGCTGGGACCGGTCGTCGAGCACCTGATGCTGTGGGCGAAGTGAGGCCCGGACCATGACTACAAAGACCAATACTTCCCTTTCGCTGTTCGATGCAGCGCTCCTGCGGCCCGCCCTCTGGGCCTCCGTCACCAAGCTGAGCCCGCGGGTGCAGTGGCGCAACCCGGTGATGTTCATCGTCTACATCGGCAGCATCCTGACGACGCTGCTCTGGGTGCATGCGATGAGCTTCCCGGGCGACACCGGCATGAAGCCCGCCTTCGTGCTGGCCGTGACCATCTGGCTGTGGTTCACCGTGCTGTTCGCCAACTTCGCCGAAGCACTGGCCGAAGGCCGCAGCAAGGCGCAGGCCGCCTCGCTGCGCGGCCTGCGCAAGGACACCTGGGCCAAGAAGCTGCATGAGCCGCACCATGGCGCGCAGTGGCTGCCCGAACAGGCGCCCAACCTGCGCAAGGGCGACGTCGTGCTGGTCGAGACCGGCGACGTCATTCCGCTCGACGGCGAAGTCATCGAAGGCGTGGCCTCGGTCGACGAAAGCGCCATCACCGGCGAATCGGCGCCCGTGGTGCGCGAATCGGGCGGCGACTTCTCGGCTGTGACTGGTGGCACCCGCGTGCTGTCCGACTGGCTGGTGGTGCGCGTCTCGGTGAACCCGGGCGAGTCGTTCCTCGACCGCATGATCACCATGGTCGAGGCCGCCAAGCGCCAGAAGACGCCCAACGAAATCGCGCTCACCATCCTGCTGGTTGCGCTCACGCTGGTGTTCCTGATCGTCACCGCCACGCTGCTGCCGTTCTCGATATTCAGCGTCGGTGCATCCAATGCGGGAACCGTGGTGTCGCTCACCGCGCTGGTCGCGCTGCTGGTGTGCCTGATCCCGACCACCATCGGCGGCCTGCTGTCGGCCATCGGCGTGGCCGGCATGAGCCGCATGATGCAGGCCAACGTGATCGCCACCTCGGGCCGCGCGGTGGAAGCCGCCGGCGACGTCGACGTGCTGCTGCTCGACAAGACCGGCACCATCACGCACGGCAACCGCCAGGCCACTTCGTTCCTGCCCGCGCCCGGCATTCCGAAAGCCCGCCTGGCCCGCTCTGCGATGCTCGCATCGCTGGCCGACGAAACGCCCGAAGGCCGCAGCATCGTGGAGCTGGCCCGCCGCGACGGCCTCGACGCAGCGACGTCGGTCGAGGGCGCGCATTTCGTGCCCTTCACCGCGCAGACCCGCATGAGCGGCGTCGACCTGCCCGCTGCGCCCAACAGCCTCGACACTGATGCCGTCCAGCTGCGCAAGGGCGCGGTCGATGCAGTGCGCCGCCACGTCGAGGCGCTAGGCGGCAGCATGGCGCCCGAGGTGCTGCGCGCGGCCGAAGAAGCGGCCCGTCGCGGCAGCACGCCGCTGGCCGTGGCCGAAGGCAACCGCGTGCTTGGTGTGGTCGAGCTCAAGGACATCGTCAAGACCGACATCAAGGAGCGCTTTGCCGAGCTGCGCCGCATGGGCATCAAGACGGTGATGATCACCGGCGACAACAAGCTCACGGCCGCGGCCATCGCAGCCGAAGCCGGCGTCGACGACTTCCTGGCCGAAGCCACACCCGAAGACAAGCTCGCGCTCATCCGCCAGTACCAGGCCGAAGGCCGCCTCGTGGCCATGACCGGCGACGGCACCAACGACGCCCCCGCGCTCGCGCAGGCCGACGTGGCCGTGGCCATGGGCAGCGGCACGCAGGCTGCGAAGGAGGCCGGCAACATGGTCGACCTCGACTCCAACCCGACCAAGCTGCTCGAAGTGGTGGAAACCGGCAAGGCGCTGCTGATGACGCGCGGCTCGCTCACCACCTTCTCGATTGCGAACGACGTAGCGAAGTACTTCGCCATCATTCCGGCGATCTTCGTATCGACCTATCCGCAGCTGGGCGCGCTCAACGTGATGCGGCTCGCGAGCCCGTCGTCGGCCATCCTGAGCGCCGTGATCTTCAACGCGTTGGTCATCGTGTTCCTGATTCCGCTGGCATTGAAGGGCGTGCGCTACCGGCCCGTCGGCGCCGCCGCGCTGCTGCGCCGCAACCTTGCCATCTATGGCCTGGGCGGCCTGGTCGTCCCCTTCATCGGCATCAAGTTGATCGACTGGCTTCTTGTAGCCGTCCATCTCGTCTGAGGAGTTCCCAATCATGAACAACAACGGCAATATCGTTCGTCCCGTGCTCGTGGTCTTTGCGCTGCTGAGCGCACTCACCGGCCTGATCTATCCGATGGCCGTCACTGGCGCCGCGAAGGCGGTGTTTCCTTCGCAGGCGGCGGGCAGCCTGATCGTGCTCGACGGCACGACCGTGGGCTCCAGGCTCATCGGACAGAACTTCAGCGACCCGAAGCACTTCTGGGGTCGTCCGTCGGCCACCGCGCCGCAGCCCTACAACGCGACCGCCTCGGGCGGCTCCAACCAGGGCCCGCTCAACCCCGCGCTGACCGATGCGGTGAAGGCGCGCGTCGAGGCGCTGCGCGCGGCCGATCCGGGCAACACCGCGCCGGTGCCGGTCGACCTCGTCACGGCCTCGGCCAGCGGGCTCGACCCCGACATCAGCCCCGCCGCCGCGCAATACCAGGCCGCGCGCGTGGCGCGCGTGCGCGGCGTGCCGATCGAGCAGGTCAACGCGCTGATCGCCAGCAACACCCAGGCTCCGCTGTTCGGCTTGCTGGGCGAGTCGCGCGTCAACGTGCTGTCGCTCAACATTGCCCTCGACAAGGTGAAGTAAGGAGCGACGACTCCCGCGTCGCGCGAGCTGCACCATGGTGACTGACCTGTTCCACGTCCTTTGCGCGATGGCGGCGCTGTTCATTCCTCTGGGGTTCGCGTGGTTCATCGTGTCCCGCACTGCGCGCCGGCATGCGCGTGGAGCCAGGCGCAGGGAGTCCAAGGCAAGCAGTCCTGCCTCGCGCAAGGGCCCCACGCAACGCTAGCAGGCCTTGTCCATGCAAGATGTCATTCGCCCGGACCCCGATGCCCTGCTGGCCCAACTGCGAAACGACGAAGCGCGCGCACTGCGCGGCAAGCTGCGCATCTACTTCGGCGCCAGTGCCGGTGTCGGCAAGACCTGGGCCATGCTGAGCGCCGCGCAGCGCGAGCGCGCCACCGGGCGCGACGTGCTGATTGGCGTGGTCGAAACCCACGGCCGCACCGAGACCGCCGCGCTGCTCACGGGGCTCGACACACTGCCGCTGCGCGAGCTGGACTACCGCGGCCGCACCCTCGCCGAATTCGACCTCGACGCCGCGCTCGCCCGCAAGCCCGCTGTGCTGCTGGTCGACGAACTGGCTCACACCAACGCTCCCGGCTCGCGACACGTCAAGCGCTGGCAGGACGTGCAGGAACTGCTGGCCGCTGGCATCGAGGTGTGGTCTGCGCTCAACGTGCAGCACCTCGAAAGCCTCAACGGCACGGTCGGCGCGATCACCGGCGTGCGTGTGCACGAGACCGTGCCCGACACCGTGCTCGACGAGGCCGACGAGGTGGTGCTGGTCGACGTCACGCCCGACGAACTCACGGCGCGGCTCGCGGCCGGCAAGGTCTATCTGCCGCAGCAGGCCGAGCGCGCTGCGCAGAACTTCTTTCGCAAGGGCAACCTGATCGCATTGCGCGAGATCGCACTGCGCCGCACCGCCGAGCATGTGGAAGACGACGTGCGCGGCTGGCGCGTGGAGCAGTCGGGCGCTGGCGGCAACGGGCAGGGCCGCGAGCTGCAGGCCTGGAACACCTCGGGCGCGATCCTCGCCTGCGTCGGCCCGCATGAAGGCGCGGCGCAGACGGTGCGCACGGCGGCGCGTCTCGCGGGTCAGCTCAATGTGCGCTGGCATGCGGTGTATGTCGAAACGCCCAGGTTGCAGCGGCTTGCCGCGGAGGAGCGCGATCGCATCCTTGCAGTGCTGAAGCTGGCCGAGGAACTGGGCGCGGTGACTGCGGTGTTGACTGGCGTCGACGTCGCGGTGGAACTTGCCGGGCAAGCCCAGCGGCTCAACTGCGCAACGCTGGTCGTGGGGCGCGCCGAACCGGCCGAAGGCTGGTTGCGATGGTGGCCTTCGGCCGTGCTGACGCGTGAACTCGCCCGCCACGCTCCAGGCCTCGACATCGTCGAGGTCGCGCGAGCCGAAAGCTCCCGGCGCATTGCGCATGGGCGCCCCGGTCGGCTTGCCGACGACAACGTGGAAGACACGGACCGGCCACGGGCGCGATGGCCCGGCTACGCCTTTACCGCGGCGATCAGCGTGGGCATCACGCTGGTTGCCATGCCGCTGTCGAATGTGCTGGAGCTGACCAACATCGTGATGCTGTTCCTGCTCGGCGTGGTCGGTTCGGCGCTGCGCTTCGGGCGCGGACCGGCGGCATTCGCCGCGCTGCTCAACGTTGCGGCCTTCGACTATTTCTTCGTGCCGCCGCGGCTGTCCTTCAGCGTCAGCGACGTGCAGTACGTCCTGACCTTCGTCGTCATGCTCGGCGTTGGCCTGCTGGTGGGGCAGCTCACGGCCGGGCTGCGCTTCGCGGCCGGCGTGTCCGCCAGCCGCGAGCGACGGGCGCAATCGCTGTTCGAACTGACGCGCGAGCTGTCGGCTGCGCTCGAGAGCACGCAGGTCGTCGAGCTCGGAGCAGCGGCGGTCGAAGGCCATTTCGGCGGCCGTGCGCTGGTGCTGGTGACGGACGCGAACGACCGTCTCGTGATGCCGTCGCAGGCACCCAAGGGATTCGACGCCTCCGTCGCCGATTGGTCGTTTCGCCAGGGCCAGCCGGCCGGACTCGCAACCGCCACGCTGGCGGCGCAGCCCTGGCACTACGTGCCGTTGCAGGCGCCGATGCGCATCCGCGGCGTGCTCGCGCTGTCGCCGGCGCAGCCTCGATGGCTGCTGATTCCCGAGCAGGCGCAGCAACTCGAGACGCTGGCGCGGCAGATCGCCATCGCGCTGGAGCGCGTGCATTACGTCGAGGTGGCCCAGCAGGCGGTGGTCGAAATGGAATCGGAGCGCCTGCGCAACGCCTTGCTCGGAGCAATTTCGCATGACGTACGCACTCCGCTCACAGCGTTGATCGCACTGGCCGAGTCGCTGCAGAACCTGCCGTCCGACGAGCACGTGGAGGCCGCTCGCGCAATCGTCTCGCAGGCACACCAGCTCCACGCGCTGGTCAGCAATCTGCTGGACATGGCGCGCCTCGAAAGCGGCATTGCCGGCGGCGCGGTGAACCTGCGGCGCGACTGGCAGTCGGTGGAAGAAGTCCTCGGGTCGGCGATCCGGGCGGCCGAACCGGCGCTGGGCGGCGTGCATGTGCAGACGGTGCTGCCGGTCGACTTGCCGCTCGTCGAGTTCGACGCCGTGCTCATCGAGCGCGTGCTCGTCAACCTGCTGGAAAACGCCGCGAAATACGGCGCGCCGCCGATCGTGGCGAGCGGCTCCGTCACCGACGCCGCCCTGGTGCTCACGGTGCGCGACCACGGGCCCGGCCTGCCCGACGTCGTGAAGGGCCATGAGCAGACGCTGTTCGACAAGTTCACGCGCGGGCAGGCGGAATCGGCCACGCCCGGCGTCGGCCTGGGTCTTGCCATCTGCAAGGCCGTGGTCAATGCACACGGCGGAGACGTGACTGCCTCGAACGCGCAGGACGGTGGCGCCGAGTTCGTCGTGACATTGCCGCGGCGGGCCCCGCCGGTATCCATGGAAGCCCAGCTCTGAAGAACATGTCCTCACACACAGCCGTTGTCATTGAAGACGAGCCGCAGATCCGGCGGTTCGTGCGTGGTGCGCTCGAAACCGAAGGCTGGCAGGTGCACGAGGCCGGCACGCTGCGCGAAGGCCTGACGGCCGCAGGAACCCGCAGGCCCGACCTGCTCGTTCTGGACCTTGGACTGCCGGACGGCGACGGCGTATCGCTCATCCTCGACGTTCGCCGCTGGTCCGCCGTGCCGATCATCGTGCTGTCGGCACGCACCAGCGAGGCCGACAAGATCACCGCGCTGGATGCCGGCGCCGACGACTATCTGACCAAGCCCTTCGGCGCCGGCGAGTTGCTGGCGCGCGTGCGGGCCACGCTGCGCCGGCCGCGCCCGATCAGCGGTGCGGAGGAGGCCGAAGCCGTCTTTCGCTTCGGCGAGGTGGAGGTCGACCACGTTGCCCGGGTGGTGCGGCGCGCCGGTGTCGAAGTGCACCTCACGCCAACGGAATATCGCCTCCTGTCGGTGTTGATTGCCAACGTGGGGCGCGTGCTGACGCAACGCCAGTTGCTGATCACTGTATGGGGTCCGGCGCAGACGGAGCAGAACCACTATCTGCGCATCTACATGGGGCATCTGCGCCAGAAACTGGAAGTCGACCCTGCGCAGCCGCGCCATCTGCTGACTGAGACGGCGGTGGGTTACAGGCTGTCCGTCTGACCAGGTCCGGCAGCGCCGAAGCATGAAGCCGCGATGAAATCTTTATGCGCGCGGCGCTACTTTTTACAAGGCTTTTATGAGGCGGCTTCTAGGCTATGCGCTTCCGTTTTTTTAACTATTGCCTCATGAAAAAAATCCCCAGCAGGGCCGCTTCCACCATCGCAGCCAAGCACGCGCTCGTGTTGATCTCTGCATTCGCCGCTTCGGGCGCAGCCCTGGCGCAAACAGCAACGACGGATGCCGCAGCAGCACCGGCAGCCGCTCCCGCCCCGAATCTCACGGGCAACGTGTCTATCACCACGAACTACAAGTTCCGTGGGCAGGACCAGGACATGATCGGCAAGAACGACTACGCCAAGACCAAGGGCTTCAAGCCCGCCATTCAAGGCGGCCTGGACTACGCCTTCGGCGACAGCGGCTTCTACGTGGGCAACTGGAACTCCAGCGTCAACTGGCTCAAGGGCAACAGCATCGAGATGGACGTGTACGGCGGCTACAAGTTCAAGGCCGGCCCGCTGGACATGGACGTCGGTGCGCTCACCTACATCTACCCGGGCAACTCCGCGGGCAACACCACCGAGCTGTACGTTGCGGGCACCTACGCCAACGAAACCCTCGGTTCGTTCACCGCCAAGTACTCGCACACCGTGTCGAAGGACTACTTCGGCTACGCGGGCAACAAGGCCGGCTCGGGCCTGAAGGGCACCAACACCGGCTACCTGAACCTGTCGTACAGCAAGGAAATCGTGCCCAAGGTCACGCTGAAGGCGGCGGTGGGCTACACGAACATGTCCAGCGACATCCGCAGCCTGGGCTACAAGAGCTACGTCGACTACAACGTCGGCGCGAGCTATGACTTCGGCAACGGCCTGTCGCTGACCGGCTCGGTGCAGGGCGCCAACAAGAAGAGCTCGTACCTGGCAGTGGCCAACCCCGGCGTCGACCTCGGCTTCGGCACCTTCGGCCAGACGACCTACTCGCCGAACAAGGCGCGCTTCATCCTCACGCTGACGAAGACGCTCTGATCCCCAAGGCGACAGGCGGGCCGCGGCCCGCCTTCGTGCACACCATGCCTCCAGGAGAAACGCTCTGGTCCCGCGCTGCTGCGTGGGTTCGGGCGGCTCGCGCCTTGCCTGACATGAGCCTGCATTGGTCCTGCTGCGGCACGCCCATGCTCGATCCCGCGCAGGAGAGCCTGGAAAGCCAGGACGGCGCCGAAGTTCTCCTGGCTTCCTGCGGTCATTGCGGAGCGCGCTGGTTGAGCGTTGTTCCGCAAGAGGGCTGCCCGGGTTGCTGGGAAATCTCTTGCTCGTCCACGGCCGGTTCCAGATCGGGCCAGCGCTGAAGCCAGCATATTTACGCGGCATTTCCACCGCAGGGTGCATTGTTTACACCGTTTTCACACGCGCCTGCCGATACTGACACTGTGTTCTTTTCCATTGCAGGAGTTTCATGGCTTACGCCGCTTATCGGGAATACGCAGGCACTGTGCGTGCCAAGAGCGAGACGGTTTTCAAGGTGCTCGACGTCACGGTGCCGTCGGTCGACGCGTGCCGCGTGCGGCGCGGCATCGCCGCATGCAAGGGTGCCGGCGTGCTGCGCTGCGAGCCCCTGATGCGTGTGAATGCAACGTGCGCAAATGGCGCTCCGCGCGCCCGCCTCATGATTCGTCTGCCCCTGGAGAGCTATGCCTCCGTGGTGCACTGTCTGCTCGAATGCGCGCCCGATGGCGAGATCGGCCACCTCACAAGCTGGCGCGAGCATCTCCAGCGTTGTGGTCTGGCCAATGGCGGCTGACCTGGAGAGCGCGGTCGCCGATGCGACGGCCGATTCCGGCAAGACCTTCGTCCACGATTGCCTGAGTCGGCCAGCGCCCTTGCGGCTCCCGCCGGAGATCCTGCTCGGCCAGGACATCGACGTGCTCGAACGCATTCTGGAACCGGGCATCGACCTGGCGCTGTGGCGGCGCGAACCGCAGGCTCCGATTGCTGCATGGCTGGATGCCTTGCCTCCGGCCAGGCATCCCACGGCGCAACTGCAATTGCGCGCGGCCGATGTAGCGGCTGCGTTGCAGGCAGCGTGCAAGACCTCGCGCACGCCGCGTGGACCCGGGCGAGACGCTCTGCTGGCAGACATCGACATGCTCGCCACACGCTTCGCGCTGATCACTGGCAGCCCCCGGATGACCCTTACGCTGCAGGTTCGCGGCTGTGACATCGATGAAAACTGGCACCTTGACCATGCCGGGCTGCATCTGCTGTGCAGCTACAGCGGCCTGGGCACGGAGTGGGTGGCATCTCCGCACGCAGACACGGCACTGCGGATGCCGAAGTGCTTTACGGGACCTTTCGAGCGCATGCCGCTCCAGGCCGTCGCGCTCCTTCAGGGACGTGGCGTGGATGCGCAAGGCGGTGATCGAGGGCTGGTGCACCGTTCGCCGCAACTGCGCTACCTCGGATCGCATCGCTACGTGTTGCGTCTGGACGAACTGCGGTAGATGCGCTCCAACCGGGCGCATCTTCATGAAATTCGAGGAGACGATTTCGATGACACACGACATCGCGCAGATTGCCGTCTGGCTGCAACCGCAGGACATCCTGTTCGACGCCGATGTCCGGGATCGAACGCACGCGCTCGATCTCGTTGCGGCGACGATCTGCGGTGCTCGCGGCCTCGACCCGGCACCAGTCTTTCGCGCGTTGTGTCGACGTGAACAGGCTGGATCGACCGCCCTCGGCGACGGATTCGCGATTCCGCACGCACGCATCGACGGCATCGAACGGCCCGTCACCCTGTTCATTCGCACCAGGCGGCCGATTGCCTTCGATGCCCCGGACGGCAAGCCGGTCTCCCAAATGCTGGCCATCACGGTGCCGGAGGATGGCGCCAAGGACGATCATCTGCAGTTGCTCGCGCTGATGGCCCGCCTGTTCTCCGAACATCGTTTCCGGGCGCAGCTCGATGGCGCGCCGAACGCGGCGGCGGTCGAGGACGCGTTTCGGGCGGGGACTGCGCGCGTGGCTTCTGCTTCCTCGTAGCGAGGGGTTCTCTATCTCGCTAGCTGCCGCCGTGACTCAGTACGCCCCGCGCGATTCAGGCGGCACGGGAGTAGAAACCGGCGCACCGAGGAAGTCGGCCGCCAACTTGCGCGAGGCGCCCGCGTACAGCAGCACGTCGACGCCGACGGCGACGAAGGTGCAGCCGAGTTCGAGGTAGCGGCGCGCCAGCTTCGGATCTGAAGTCAGCGTGCCGGCGGCTTTGCCTGAGGCCACGATAGTCCGCATCGCACCTTCGATGGCCGCCTGCACTTCGGGGTGGCCGGGCCTGCCGCGATGGCCCATCGAGGCCGCGAGGTCGGCTGGGCCGATGAACACGCCGTGCACGCCATCGACCTCGCAGATCGACGCGAGGTTGCCCAGCGCCTGCACCGTCTCGGCCTGCACCAGCAGGCAGACTTCGTCGTCGGCTGCGTCGAGGTAGTCGGTGCGCGCGCTCCACTGCGACGCGCGTCCGACTGCGCTACCCACGCCGCGAATGCCGAGCGGTGGATAGCGCGTGGCCGACACCAGCGCACGCGCCTGCCCGGCGGTGTCGACCATCGGCACCAGCAGGTTCTTCGCGCCGATGTCGAGCAACTGCTTGATGAGCGCGGTGTCGCCCTGCACGGCGCGCACCACCGGCTGAGCCCGATGCGGCGCCACCGCCTGCAGCGCGGCCAGCGTCGAGCGCAAGTCGTTGGGGGCGTGTTCGCCGTCGATCAGCAGCCAGTCGAAGCCGGCGGTTGCGCTGACCTCGGCCATGTACGGATCGGCCATCGAGAGCCAGAGGCCGACCTGCGGCTGGTTTGCGGCCAGGGCCGCCTTGAAGGGGTTGTGAGCGGGCATGTGGGATCTGTCGAAGAGTGGTGATGAATGGGCGCCGGCCGTCAGTCCAGCTGCCCCTGGCACACGTACTTGGTGTGCAGGTAGTCGTCCAGCCCGTGGACCGAGCCCTCGCGGCCGTAGCCCGAGTCCTTCACGCCGCCGAAGGGCGCAGCCTCGGCTGCCAGCGCGCCTTCGTTGATGCCGACGATGCCGGTCTCCAGCGCATCGGCCACGCGCCAGATGCGGCGCACGTCGCGTGAATAGAAATACGCGGCCAGGCCGAAGGGCGTGTCGTTCGCCTGCGCGATCACCTCGGCCTCGTTCGAGAAGCGCGTCAGTGGCGCGACCGGGCCGAAGGTCTCTTCGCAGGCGCAGGCCATGGTGGCGTCTGTATCGGCGAGCACGGTCGGTGCGAAGTAGTTCGAGCCGAGCTCGGGCAGTCGTGTACCGCCGGTGAGCACGCGCGCGCCACGCGCCACCGCGTCCTGCACATGGCGCTCGATCTTCTCGACCGCGCGCGCATTGATCATCGGCCCGATCTGAGAGGCCGCGTCGGCGGCAGGTCCGACGCGCAATGCCGCCACGCGTGCAACCAGCAGTTCGGAAAAACGTTCGTGCACTGCCTCATGCACGAAGACGCGGTTCGGACACACGCAGGTCTGGCCGCCGTTGCGGAACTTGGCGGCCATCAGGCCTTCCACCGCGGCCTCGATGTCTGCATCTTCGAACACGATGAACGGAGCATTGCCGCCGAGTTCGAGCGACAGCTTCTTGAGCGTGTCGGCCGAACGGCGCGCGAGGTGCTTGCCGACGGGCGTGGAGCCGGTGAAAGTGATCTTGCGCACGCGCGCATCGTCGAGCCAGGCATCGACCACTTCGGGCGTGCGCTCGCGCGATGCGGTCACGATGTTCAGCACGCCCGGCGGTACGCCGGCTTCCGCGGCAAGGGCCACCAGCGCGAGCGAAGTCAGCGGCGTGTCCTCGGCCGGCTTGCACACCACGGTGCAGCCCGCGGCAAGCGCCGGCGCGATCTTGCGCGCGATCATCGCGGCCGGAAAATTCCACGGCGTGATCGCAGCGACCACGCCGACCGGTTCGCGTAGCGCGAACATGCGCCGGCCCGGCACGGGCGCCGGAATGACGTCGCCGTTGGCGCGTGTGGCTTCCTCGGCAAACCACTCGATGTAGCTGGCCGCATAGGCAACCTCGCCGCGGCCTTCGGCCAGCGGCTTGCCTTGCTCACGCGAGATGAGCCGGCCCAGGTCTTCCTGGTGCGCGAGCACAAGGTCGTTCCAGCGCTTGAGGATCTGCGCGCGCTGCTTGGCGGGTGTTTTGCGCCAGGCGGGAAAGGCGGCATGCGCGGCATCGACGGCTGCGTGCGCGTCGATTGCGCTGGAGTCGGGTACCTGCGCGATGAGGGCGCCGGTGGCCGGGTCGGTCACGTCGAGCGTGCCGCCGGAAGCGGAGCGCAACCATTCGCCGGCGATGAAGTTGGCCGTGCGTTGCAGGTCGGGGCGCGAAAGGGTCAGGGGCATGGAGAGAAGGAGAAAGGGGGAAAGAAGGCAGTCAGCTCACGATGCCCAGGTGCCAGGGCACGAACTCGTGGTCGCCCAGTCCGAGTGTCTCGCTCTTGGTCGGCTCGCCCGAAGCGTGGCGCAGGATCTGCTCGAAGATCTGCTGGCCCAGTTCGGGCACGGAGAGTTCGCCGTCGATCACCACGCCGCAGTTGATGTCCATGTCTTCCTCCAGGCGGCGAAACATCGGAGTGTTGCTCGCGAGCTTGATCGTCGGCGCGGGCTTGCTGCCGAACATCGAGCCGCGTCCGGTGGTGAAGCAGATCAGCTGCGCGCCGCTGGCGATCTGCCCCGTTGCGGCCACCGGGTCGTAGCCCGGCGAATCCATGAAGACGAAGCCGGGTTCCTCGATCGGCTCGGCGTATTCGTACACCGCGCGAAGCGGCGTGGTGCCGCCCTTCATCGCAGAGCCCAGCGATTTCTCGAAGATGTTGGCCAGTCCGCCGGCCTGGTTGCCGTGGCCCACCACGCCGTTGAACTGCGCGTTCTGGCCGGCCGCGTAGCGCTCCCACCAGGCCAGCCGGTCGAGCAGCTTCTGCCCGACCTCGGGTGTTACGGCGCGGCGCGTGAGCATGAATTCCACGCCGTGAATCTCGGGCGTTTCCGACAGGATGGCTGTGCCGCCGTGGCGCACCAGCACGTCCATCGCCGCGCCGAGCGCGGGGTTGGCGGTGATGGCCGAGAAGCCGTCGGAGCCGCCGCATTCGAGCCCTATCTTCAGATGGTGCGCGCCGACGCGCGTGCGCCGTGCGGCATTGGCCTCGGGCAGCATTTCTTCGATTGCGCGGATACCGGCCTCGATGGTCTGGCGCGTGCCGCCCACTTCCTGCATCACCAGCGTGCGCATCAGGCGGCCCGTTTCGAGCCCTTGCGAATCGACCAGCGCATCGACCTGGTTGCGTTCGCAGCCCAGGCCGACGATCAGCACGCCGGCCAGGTTCGGGTGGCGCGCATAGCCCGCCAGCGTGCGGCGCAACACGTCGAAATGCTCGCTCGGCGACGACATGCCGCAGCCGCTGGTCTGCGCGAAGGAGGCCACGCCATCCACGTTGGGAAAGGCGGCCATGCGCTCGGGCGTGAAGTGCGCGGCGATGCGCTTGATGACCGTGGCCGAGCAGTTCACCGACGACAGGATGCCGATGAAGTTGCGCGTGCCGACGCCGCCGCCGGGCCGCTCGAAGCCCATGAAGGTCGCGCGTTCGGCAACTGGCACGAAATCCACCGGGCGCACGTCTTGGCAGAAGGCCGGGTCGCGGTAGCTGTCGACCAGCGTGAGGTTGTGGCTGTGCACGTAGTCGCCAGCCTGCAGGTCGCGCGAGGCTACGCCGATCACCGTGTCGTACTTCTTCACTTCCTCGCCGGCCGCGATGGCGCGCGACGCGATCTTGTGGCCGGCGGGAATCTGCGCCCTGGCGCGCACGCCGAACTCGGCGATCGTTTCGCCCAGGGCAATGGCGCTCTTGGCGACCAGCACGTTGTCGTTCGAGTGCAGGCGAAGCAGGGGACTGTCGTTCATGGCGTGGCGTGGGGTTGCTTCGAGCAGGGTCGGATGCCGGTGGGCGAGGGCTTCATCAGCCCTTTTCCATCAGCTCCTTGAGGTTGAGCTTGCGGATCAGGTCGGTCTCTTGCCGGTACACGGTCTGCACGTACTTCTGGTATTCGGGGCCGTCCTGGTACATGACCGGCGCATCGATGCTTTCCGCCACCTTGCGGAACTCTTCGCTGTTGACGGCCGTGCGGAACGCATCGCGCAGCCGCTTCTCGACTGCGGCAGGCAGGCCCTTGGGCGCACCGATGCCGTTGGGCGCTTCCACTACCACGTCGAAGCCGAGCTCCTTGAGCGTGGGCGTGTCCTTGAAGCGCGGCGTGCGCGCCTCGCCCCAGGTGGCGAGCAGGCGCAGCTTGCCGCTTTCGACGTGCGGCGCCCACGAACTGCTGTCGGCCAGCATGTCGACCTGTTCGCCCAGCACGTCCTGCAGCGCGGCCGAGCCGCCCTTGTAGGCGATGGCGTTGAACTTCACGCCGGCGGCCTGCGCGAACTGCTCCATGCCCACGTGCGTTGCGCCGCCGATACCGGCGTGTGCGTAGGTGACGGTGCCGGGATGGGCCTTGGCCTGCGCCACGGCGTCGCGCAGCGACTTGAACGGCGAGCGTGCCGGCACCGCGATGCCGAAGGTCTGGCCCGAAGTGCGCGCGAGGTAGGTGAGGTCTTTCAGTGGATCGAGCTGCACCGTGCCGATCTGGGAGAAGCGCGTGACCGAAATCGGTATCTGGCCGATCGTGTAGCCGTCGGGCCGCGCCGAGGCCAGCGCCTTGGTGCCGATCATTCCCGAGGCACCTGCGCGGTTCTCCAGCGCAATGGGCTGCCCGAGTTCGCGTGCGGCGATCTGGCAGATGATGCGCATCGACCGGTCGGCCGTGCCGCCCGCGGGCCACGGGCAGATGAATGTTAGGGGGCGTTCGGGGTAGTCGGCGGCCAGCGCGCGAGCGGGGGCGGTGGCGAGAGCTGCGGCGCCGAGGCCGCCCAGCACGAGCTGGCGCCGCGCCATGTTGCGAGGGGTTTTCATCGTTGTCTCCAGAAATCGTTGTTCGGCAAGCAAGGCGGATTCTTCCGGAGACAATCATTGCCATCCAATGAAATAGCGGACTCTCTTCATGAGCTCCAGGTTATGAAGAAGAAAGCCCGCTCAAAGCGCCATGAGCCAGATCGATCGCGTTCTTCGTTCCAACCTCAAGCTGCGTCATCTGCAACTGCTGGTGGCGCTGGATGAGTTTCGCCACCTGGGGCGGGTCTCGGAGTTTCTTTCGATCACGCAGCCGGCCGTTTCGAAGATGCTGGCAGAGATCGAGCGCATGTTCGATCTGAAACTGTTCACGCGCTCCACGCGCGGCACCGAGCCCACGCCCTTCGGCGTCACGGTGGTGCGCTTTGCGCGCTCGGTGCTGGCCGACTACCAGCGCACGCGCGACGAGATCGACGCCGTGGCCAGCGGCGGCGCCGGCCGCACCAGCGTGGGCGCGATGGTGGTGGCGACGCCGAGCCTGCTCGTCAAGGCCATCCAGCAGCTCAAGAAGCAGTCGGCACTGACCACCGTGATGGTGGAAGAGGGCGATCTCACGCGGCTGCTGCCCCGCCTGCGCGTGGGCGAACTCGACCTGATCGTCGGCCGGCTGGAGCCCGGCTATGCCTCGCCGGACCTGGAGACCGAAGCCCTCTACACGGAGCCGATGTGCATCGTGGTGAGCCCCGGCCACCCGTTGGCGGAGGCTTCCAGGCCAAGCTGGAAGATGCTCGCCGAGCTGCCCTGGGTGGTGCCCCCGCCGTGGGCTTCATCGCGCTCGAAGCTGGCCCAGATGTTCTACAAGCACCGCCTCGTGCCGCCGGCGGACATCGTCGAGACCGCTTCGTTTCTCGTCACGCTGTCCGTCATGCATGAGAGGCCGGCCGTCGGGTTCCTCGCGCGAAGCGTCGCACGGCACTTCGCGAAGCAGGGGCAGCTGTGCATCCTGAAGATCAACGTGCCGATCGAGCTTCCGCCGGTGGGCATCATCACGCTGCGGGGGCGTTCGCAGACGCCCGCCAGTCAGCTACTTATGGAATGCCTGCGAAAGGTCGCGCCGCCGCGTTAGCGCAGCACCAGCACCGGAATGTGCGAGTGCGTCAGCACGTGCAGCGTCTCGCTGCCCATCAGCAGGCGCGCCAGGCTGCGCCGTCCGTGCGAGGCCATCACGATCAGGTCGCACTGCTGGTTCTTCGCGGTCGTGATGATGGCCTCGGCCACCTGGTTCGACTTCATGACGATGGCCTGCGGATTGCGAACGCCCTTGGCGACCGCTGTGGCCACGACCTTGTCGACCAGTTGCTGCGCGGCGCGGTCCGTATGCTCCTGGGAGGCCTGGATGTCCCGCTGGCTCAGCATCATCGAGCCTTCGAAGTAGCCGACCGGCTCGATGTGCGCGACGGTGACGCTCACCAGTTCCGCGTTGGTCAACAGGGCCAGGTCGATGGCGGCGTTGACCGCTTGCTCCGACAGCGCGGAGCCGTCGGTTGCGACAAGAACACGCTTGTACATGGCAGGCTCCTTGGCCCCCGGCACCGCGGGTGCCCTCATGTTCAGTCTAGTTCGCGATCGCGGTCATGCAAGGCCCTTCAGTTTTCGCCTCGGTTGCCGATAACCCTCCTGAGGACACAACAGAGGACCCAGATGCTGAATGCCATCAGTGCGACCGGCAGCGCCAGAAGCGGAGGCGACGTCAACGCCGAAATCGCGAAGATCCAGCGCCAGATCACGACGACTCAGAAGCAGATCGCGGAAACGCAGGGCCAGCTGCTCGGCACGCCCGAGGGCGATGCACGCGATGCGATCCGGCTGCAGCTCGAAGCGCTGGCGGCCCGGCTTGCCATGCTGCAGCAGCAGATGAACGCGCTGCGCACGGCCAGCGTTCAAAAGAGCGCGATGGCTTCAATGGAAGAGAGCAGCAGCAGCACATCGCAGCGCGCCAACGCTGGTAGCACTTCGATCGGCAGCATGCTGGACGTGAAGGCCTGACTCAGCCTCCGCGTTCCGGCCACCGGTGCCGCGTGCCCCCCGAGCGCCGGTCCGCCTTCTCCATGACAACGCCCTGCACGAGCAACTGCTCTCCGCGTTGCTCCAGGTGCTGCAGGCAGCGAAGAAAGACATCGAGATCCGCAGGCTCGATGCCTTCGAGCAATTCGGTGTTCAGCCCCGCGATCCGGGGAAACAGCCTGCCGAACAACTGCTGGCCCGAAGCGCTCAGCCGCACGTGCACTTCGCGGCGGTCCTGAGCGTCCTGCCGCCGCACCACCAGCTTCTTCTCGACCAGGCTGCGCAGTCCGCGCGAGGTGCGCACGCGGTCCAGGTGCAGGTGCGTGGCCAGCGTCGACGCAGTCATCTCGCCCTCCTGCGCGAGCGTGGCGATCATTCCCCACTCGCGGCGCGTGATGCCGAAGCCTCCTTCGACCAGGCGGGTCGCCATGCCGTTGCCCGAGCGCATGGCTCGTGCCAGGCGGTACAGCAGCAGGTCGTTCAGGGAACGGGGCGCGCGCAACGCTGCTGCATCGGGAAAAGCTTGTTGCATACGTATGAAAAATGGGATGAGGAGTGTGGTTCGCCCGCCTCGGAGCACTGGTAGTTGATTAGATCAACTGTTTGCCCATACGTATAAACCGGTAACAAATTTGAACGAACGGAAACAGTCTTGGCGCGCGATTTTCGCCGTGAAAACTCGCGCGCCCCCGTTCACGACAACCGCTCGCAGGAGATCCGATGCCCGCATTCCTTTCCAGGCGCAAGCTCATCATGGCGTGGGGCATTGCCCTGGCCGCTTGCGCTCCCATGGTCCACGCCCAGGCGCTGGACGGCGGGCCGCTCACCCTCGTGGTCGGCTATGCGCCGGGCGGCAGCACCGACCGCATCGCGCGCCTGATCGCCGAGCGGCTGACGCCCAAGCTCGGCGTTCAGGTGAGCGTGGAAAACCGCCCGGGCGAGGGCGGCCGGCTCGCGGCCAAGGAAGTAAAGCGCGCCCCCGCCGGGCAGAACGTGCTGATGCTCGGCAACCCCGCCGTGATGGTGGTCGCGCCGCTGGTCTTCAAGGACGCGGGCTATGACCCCGACAAGGACTTCGTGCCCGTGTCGCAAGTCAGCAGCTACGACTTTGCGCTGGCGGTCGGCAACAAGCTCCAACTCGACCGCGCGATGTTTCTCGTGAGCCGGCTGTGGGCACATCCGGAAGAGGCGATTTTCGGCGTGCCCGCCACTGGCAGCCTGCCTCACTTCTTCGGCCTGATGGTGGGCGATGCGCTGAGCGTGCAGCCGCAGATCAAGGGCTACGGCGGTTCGGCGCCTCTGGCGGCCGACCTGAGCGGCGGCAGCCTGCCCATTGCCATCGACACGCTCGATTCGCTCTATCCCCAGCACGTGGCCGGCAAGATCCGCATCCTGGCCACCTCGGGCAAGAAGCGCGCGAGCTTCGCGCCCAACATTCCCATCTTCCGCGAGGCCGGCATGAAGATCGATGCCGACGGCTGGAACACCTTCTTCGCGCCCAGCACCATGCCGAACGCCAAGGTGCAACTGCTGGCCAACGCGATCCGCGACGTCATGAAAGACCCGGGCCTCCAGAAGGCGGCCGACGCGCTCTACATCACGCCCGTGATCAGCAATGCGGCCGAGACGGCTCAGATGCTGAAGGCCTTTCGCGCGCAGTGGGAGCCAGTGGTTCGGCGCTCCGGCTTCCAGCCCTGAGACTTTCTTTCGTCAGCTCGCAAGCGCCCGCATCTCCGCAATGAGATCGGCCTTGCCCTCGAAGCCGATGCCGGGCAGCGGCGGCAGCGTGACGTAGCCGTTGTCCACCTTCACGCCATCGGGGAAGCCACCATAGGGCTGGAACAGGTCGGGGTAGCTCTCGTTGCCGCCGAGCCCGAGGCCGGCCGCAATGGCGAGCGACATCTGGTGGCCGCCGTGCGGAATGCAGCGCGAGGGTGACCAGCCGTTCTCCTTCAGCATGTCGAGTGTGCGCAGGTACTCCACCAGCCCGTAGCTCAGCGCGCAGTCGAACTGCAGCCAGTCGCGGTCGGGCCGCATGCCGCCGTGGCGAATCAGGTTGCGTGCGTCCTGCATCGAGAACAGGTTCTCGCCCGTGGCCATGGGGCCGGCGTACACCTCGCCGAGCTTCGCCTGCAGCTCGTAGTCGAGCGGATCGCCGGCTTCCTCGTACCAGAACAGCGGGTACTGCGAGAGCGCGCGGCCGTAGTCGACGGCGGTCTTCAGGTCGAAGCGGCCATTGGCATCCACTGCCAGTTGCTGGCCGGGGCCGAGGATCTTCAGCACCGACTCGATGCGCTCGCAGTCTTCAGCGAGCGTGGCGCCGCCGATCTTCATCTTCACCACCGAGTAGCCGCGCTCAAGGTAGCTGGTCATCTCGCGCTGCAGGCCTTCCACGCCCTTGCCGGGGTAGTAGTAGCCGCCCGCTGCGTAGACGAACACGCGCGGGTTCGGCGTGCCGTTGCCGTAGCGCTCGGCCAGCAGCTGGTAGAGCGGCTTGCCCGCGATCTTGGCGGTGGCGTCCCACACCGCCATGTCGATGGTGCCCACGGCCACCGAGCGTTCGCCGTGGCCGCCGGGCTTCTCGTTGATCATCATGCGGGCCCAGATCTTGTGCGGATCGAGGTTGTCGCCGGTTTCGTCGAGCAGCGACGCGGGCTCGGCTTCGAGCAGGCGCGGCAGGAAGCGCTCGCGGATCAGCCCGCCCTGGCCATAGCGGCCGTTGGAGTTGAAGCCATATCCGATGACGGGCTTGCCGTCGCGGATCACGTCGGTGACCACGGCCACGAGGCTCAGGGTCATCTTCGAGAAGTCGATGTAGGCGTTGCGGATGTCCGACTTGATGGGACGGGTGGATTCGAGGATGTTGACGATTTTCATGGTCGGGTTCGGGGGATGGAGAGAGCAAAAGACGTTCAGCGGTGCAGCGACGAGCCGCCGCAGATGGCGACGTCCTGCCCCGTGATGGCCGCCGCCGGCGGCGACAGAAGAAAGCCCACGAGCGCAGCGATTTCCTCGGGCTGGATCAGCCGGCCGATAGGCGGCATGCGCGGCGCGCTGCCCGCGCGGGCCGGGTCCTGCAGCATCGAGGTTTGCGTGGCGCCGGGCGACACCACGTTGACAGTCACGCCCTGGGCCGCGACCTCCGCCGCCCAGCTGCGCGCGAGCGCGATCAGCGCGGCCTTGGTCGCGGCGTACTGGCCGCGACCGGGCAGGCCCTGTGCGACGCGGCTGCCGACGAACACGACGCGGCCGTGTCCGCGCGCAGCCATCGCGGGCACGAGGGCATCGGCCAGCCGCGTGGCGGCGTCGACGTGCAGGCGCCACATGAGTTCGCCGCCCGCGTGGTCGAGCGCGCCCAGCGGGCCGACGCGCAGCACGCCGGCCGCATGCACCAGTGCATCGGCGTCCTGGAGCGCGGAGGCCGTGCGCGCGATGGCGTCGGCATCGCACAGGTCGACGGCTACGTGCACGAAGCCCGCGTGAGACAACGTGGGTGCGGCCAGGTCGAGCCCGCTCACGCGCCAGCCCGCTTCGAGCAACTGCGACGCAATGGCGCGGCCGATGCCTCCGCTGCTGCCCGTCACCACTGCATGCGGGGCAGCCTCATTCGACATGGATGTTGCCCTCCACGATGATCTTCTTCGAGCGCGCCATGTCGTCGGCCTGGAACTTCGCGAAGTCCTCGACACTGCCCGGCGTCAGCAGCAGGCCCTGCGCACCCAGCGTCTCGCGCATGTCGGTGCCCAGCGCCTTGTTGACCTCGGCATTCAGCCGCTGCGTGACGGCGGCCGGCAGCTTCGCCGGCCCCCACAGGCCATACCAGCTGTAGAACTCGTAGCCCGGGATGCTCTCGCCCACCGTGGGCACGTTCGGCAGGCTGGTGGCGCGCGTGGCCGAGGTGACGGCAATCACCTTCAGCATGCCGCTCTTGTGGTACTGCAGCGAGCCGAGGATGGGGTCGATGAAACCGTCGATCTGCCCGCCGATCAGGTCCTGGAACGCGGGCGCCGTGCCCTTGTACGGCACGATCAGGTAGTCGAGCCCGCCACCTGCGCGCTTGAGCAGTTCGGTCGACAGATGGCCGGCCGATCCGATGGAGCCCACCGCGAAGGTCATCTTGCCGGGGTGCGCCTTGGCGTACGCGATGAGCGACTTCACGTCCGTCACAGGCAGGTTCTTGTTGACGGCCACCGACAGCGGCGCCTTGGCCACCAGGGCCACGGGGGTAAAGTCTTTCACCACTTCGTAGGGCACCGCCTTCATGGTCATCGGCGCCGTCGTGAAGGTCGATGCGTTGAACAGCAGCGTGTAGCCGTCGGCCGGCGCCTTCGACACCACGTCGGCGCCGATGACGCCGTTGCCGCCCGCGCGGTTCTCCACGATGAAGCTCTGGCCCGTCTGCTCGCCGAGCTTCTGCGCCAGCAGGCGGCCGATGGTGTCGAGCGTGCCGCCCGGCGGAAACGGAATCACCATGCGCACCGGGCGGCTGGGCCAGGTCTGGGCGAAGCCGGCGGTGGATGCCGCGGCCAGCGCGAGGGCGGCCAGCGTGGCCCGCAGGAAATGGTTGCGTTGCATGTCTCTTGTCTCCTTGTGTTTTTTCATCGGGGCATCGCGGGTGTCGCGGCCCCGTGGGCTCAGCGCTTCGACAGGCCGGCCTGCTGCACGGCGGCGTGCAGCGCATCCATCTCGCGCGCATTCGGTGCTTCGGTCGGCGGGCGCACGGTGGCGTTGTCGAGCACGCCGGCCAGGAACATGCCGCCCTTCATGCGCGCGTGCGCCTCGCCGGTCGGCTCGCCGCCGCCGTACACCGCGTCTTTCAGCGGCGTGATGAGCGCCTGCACCGCCATCGCCTTCTTCAAATCGCCGGCCTTCACCGCGTTCCACAGGTCGATGATCAGTTGCGGAATGAAGGTCGCGAAGCCGACCAGCGCGCCGTCCACGCCCTGCACCATCGAGGCCAGCAGGTACTCGTCGTGGCAGGTCAGGATGGCCTTCGACGCATCGGCCTCGCGGATCGCCTGGATGTCGCGGGCGTACTTGTTCATGTCGCGCTGGCCTACCTTGAAGGCCTGCAGGTAGGGCAGGCGCGCCAGCTCGGCCAGCAGCTGCGACGAGTAAGAGGCGCGCGTCCAGGCCGGGTACACGTGGCAGACCAGGTCCAGCTCCGGCGCGGCGCGGTGGATGGCCTCGAAGTACTGCAGCGCATGGCCGGGCGTGAAACCGAAGCGCAGCCAGTGGTGCGGCGGCATCACGTCGAGCGCCACCGCGCCGGCAGCCTGCGCGGCGCGTGCATGCTCGGCAGCCTCGGCCAGGCCTTCGCACACGATCGACGAAATCACCGGCATGCGGCCGCGCAGTTCGTCGGCGACGATGCGCGTCACCTCGGCGCGCTCCGAGGGCGTCAGCGAAAACACTTCGCCGGTGTGGCCATTGGTCATGATCGCCACCACGCCGTCATGGCCGGCCAGCCACGAGGCCAGCTTGCGCAGCGCCGGCTCGTCGATGCGGTGGTCGGCCGTGAAGGGGCAGGAAATGGCGGGGATGATCCCGCGATAATTCGCGATGGAAGGCATGCTGTGTCTCCGTTGTGGTTCAAGGTGCAGGAATGGGTGCATCTTTTGCCGGCGGGGCGCGAGCCGTCCAATACTCGAATCGCATACAACTATTCAACTGCGCTGCGCATGGGCCCCGGCAACCGACCCCTCGACCTCGAATGGCTGGAAGATTTCCTGGCCCTGGCCGAGTCCGGCAATTTCTCGCGTGCCGCGCAGGCGCGCTCCATTGCGCAGCCCGCCTTCAGCCGCCACATCCGATCGCTGGAGGAGTGGGTGGGCGTCGACCTGTTCGACCGCAGCGGGCACCCGACCGCGCTCACGGCGGCGGGCAAGCGCTTTCAGCCCCTGCTGCAGGAAGTGCTCGCGGGCCTCGAAGCCGCGCGCATCAAGGCCCGCGCCGCGCACGACCTGGACGCCGCCAGCCTGAGCTTCGCCGCCACGCATGTGCTGTCGCTCACCTTCTTCCCGCGCTGGCTGGGCAGCGTGGAATCGCGCCTGAGCATGGGCCCGATCCAGACCGTTTCCGACAGCTCGTACGCCTGCGAAGACCTGATGCTGCAGCGCCGCGTGCAGTTCGTGCTGTGCCACGGACACGCAGGCGCACCGGGGCGGCTCGACGACACCGGCTACCCGGTCCAGCGATTGAGCGAAGACGTGCTGGTGCCCGTGAGCGCGCCCGATGCAAATGGCGCTCCGCTGCATGTGCTGGGCGCAGGCCAGTCGCCTTCCGTGCTGGCCTACAGCGATGCCTCGGGACTGGGCCGGATCATGCGGGCCATGCAGGACAGCGAATTCGGCAAGGACTTCGCTGCGTCGCTGTCGATCGTCTTCACGGCCCACCATGCCGCGCTGCTGCGCACCATGGCGCTCGAAGGCCGCGGCCTTGCGTGGCTGCCGATGAGCCTGGTGGCTGAAGACCTGCGCAGCGGCACGCTGGTCGACGCCGGCGCGGGCGGCTGGCGCGTGCCGGTGGACATCCGGCTGTACCGCCAGCAGGCGCACATGGCGCCGGTGGCGGAAGCGCTGTGGGCGCTGGTCAGCGGCGGCGCCTCAGGCGCCTGACCGCTTCAATTGGCGCAGCGTGCCTCGAGAGCATCGAGGAACGAGCGGTCCCAGCGTCCTTCCTTCATCGCCTGGATCGTGCGCGCTTCCGTCTCCAGGTGCGCGCGGGCCTTCTCGATCAGCAGCTCGGCCTCGTCGGGCGAGAAGGCCAGCAGCCCGTCCTGGTCGCCCACCACGATGTCGCCCGGGTTCACGATCATGCCGCCGACCGACACCGGCACGTTGATCTCGCCGGGGCCGTCCTTGTAGGGGCCGCGATGGTTCACGCCGCGCGCATACACCGGGTAGTCGCGCTCGCGGATCTCGGCCACGTCGCGGATGGCGCCGTCGAGCACCAGGCCCGCGGTGCCGATGGTCGCGGTATAGAACGACAGGATGCCGCCGATCACGGCGTTGGTGATGTCGCCGCCCGCATCGATCACCAGCACGTCGCCGGGCCGGCAGAACTCGAAGGCCCGCATCGGCGTGAGGTTGTCGCCGCCGCGCGTCTTCACGGTGACTGCCGTGCCCGCCATGGTCTTGTGCCCGGGGCGGTGGTAGGGCTGCAGGCCGACGCTGCCGATGTTGCGGTGCAGGTTGTCGCTGAGCGCGGCCACCGGAATGTCCTGCAGCGCGGCGATGATGGCCGGCGCCACTTGCGGGGCCGACGGGTTCTTGCGGATGGCTTTGTAGGGCATGACTGGTCCTTGTGAGTTCTTCGGCGCGCGTCAGCGCAGTGCGGCCACTGCACGGGCGATGCGCGTGCAGCCTTCTTCCAGCGTCTCGATCGACGTGGCAATGGAAAGACGGAAGTAGGGCGACAGGCCGTACGCGGTGCCCGCGACCACGGCAACGCCTTCGCTTTCGAGCAGGTACATCACCACGTCGCCGTCCTCGTTCAGGCGCTTGCCTTCGGGCGTGGTCTTGCCGATGAGGCCGCCGCAGTTGATGTACAGGTAGAAGGCACCGGGCGGCGTGGCGCAGCTGAGGCCGGGAATGTCGTTGATGAGCGCCAGCGTGCGATCGCGCCGCTGCTTGTACACGGCCACGCTCTCGGCCACGAAGCCCTGGTCGCCATTCAATGCAGCAGCCGCGGCCGCCTGGCTCACCGAGCAGCAGTTGCCGGTGGACTGCGACAGCAGCGTGTCCAGCGCCTTGATCAGGTCCACCGGGCCGGCCGCATAGCCGATGCGCCAGCCCGTCATCGCATAGGTCTTGGAGACGCCGTTCACTATCAGCGTGCGATCGCGCAGGGCCGGTGCCACCGAAAGGATGTGCGGCAGCGGCTCGCCGTCGAAGCGGATGTGCTCGTAGATCTCGTCGGTCATCACCATCACGTGCGGATGGCGTTCCAGCACTTCGGCCAGCGCGCGGTATTCGGCGGCCGTGTAGCTCGCACCGGTCGGGTTGCTCGGCGAATTGATCAGCAGCCAGCGCGTGCGCGGCGTGATGGCTGCCTCGAGCTGCGCGGGCGCGAGCTTGAAGCCCTGGGATTCGGGGCAGGCCACGGTAACGGGCGTGCCCTCGCAGGCGAGCACCATGTCGGGGTACGACACCCAGTAGGGTGCGGGAATGATCACCTCGTCGCCCGGCTCCAGCGTGATCGCGAAGGCGTTGTAGATCGCGCTCTTCGCGCCGCTGGTGGCGATGATCTCGTTCATCGCGTAGCGCAGGCCGTTCTCGCGTTCGAGCTTGGCGACGATGGCTTCGCGCAGCTCCACCGTGCCCGCCATCAGCGTGTAGCGCGTGGCGCCGCGCTCGATGGCGGCGGCCGCGGCCTGGCGGATGTGGGGTGGCGTGTCGAAGTCGGGCTCGCCCACCACGAGATTCACGATCGACTTGCCCTGCCTGCGCAGTTCGTTGGCACGATCGGCGGCCGAGGTGCTGGGCGAGGGCTTGATGCGCCGCACGCGGGCGGCAATGCGGGACGTGGTCACATGACTTCCTGTTCTTGCTGTGCAGAGGCTTGCATGGACCGAACGGTACGCACATCGAACAGCCGAGGCCAAGACGACTTTTCACTGGTTGTATAGGCGCAGCTTATGGTGAGCCCTGATACCGGCTGTGCAGGGCCGGTGCTAGGCTTGGCTTTTGCTTGGGGACAAGGCGTGAACCTGCGACGCCTCAAATATTTCGTGAAGATCGTGGACATCGGCAGCCTGACCCAGGCCGCCGAGGTCCTTTTCATCGCCCAGCCTGCGCTGAGCCAGCAACTGGCCACGCTCGAGGGCGAAGTGCGCCAGCAACTGCTGGTGCGCACCAAGCGCGGCGTGACGCCCACCGAAGCCGGCAAGGTGCTGTACCGCCATGCGCAGATCATCCTGCGCCAGTGCGAGCAGGCCCGCGTCGACATGGAGGCTGCGGGCGAAGGGCTCTCCGGTCAGGTTTCCGTGGGGCTCGCGCCCGGCACGGCGGCCTCGGCACTCTCTTTGCCGCTGCTGCGCACCGTGCGTGCGCGCCACCCGGGCATCCTGCTCTACCTGAACGAGAACTACGGCACTACGCTGAGCGAGCTCATCATGAATGGCCGCATGGACCTGGCCGTGCTCTATGGCGACAAGGCGATTCACGGGCTCACGTTCTTGCCGCTGCTCAAGGAGCCGCTGTTCCTGGTCGGCCCCGCATCGATGCCGGCGCCCTCGCAGCCTGTGAAGCTGGCCGACCTGCGCGACATCGAACTCTTTTTGCCGCGCCCGTACAACGTGGTGCGCAAGCTGGTGGATGCGGCCTTCGTGCGTGCGGGCATGGTGCCGCGCGTGGTGGCGGAGATCGAATCGGCCTTTACCCTCACTGCGGCCATTGCCGACGGGCTGGGCGCCACCATCCTGCCGGCGTCGATGGCGCGCGAGGTGGTCGCGAGCTGCGGGGCCTGGCAATTCCCCATCGTCGACCCGGTCATCGAGGCGCCGCTGGCGCTGTGCCAGTCCGACCACCTGCCGCTGTCCGAGCCCGCGCAGGCAGTGAAAGACATCCTGCTCGAACTCGTGGTCGACCTGGCCCGCACTGTCGCATCGACGCCTGAACCTGAGCTCGCCGCCTTGTCTTGAACTGATGGGCCGCCCGTCATAAGGCGCCCTTATCCCGGCACAGCCAATCCGTCTTTGGCTTCGGGCTCGCGGCCCGTTACCTTTCATGCATGCCGTCACGCGTTCGCGGAATGCGTCGGCCATCACAGCCATCGGCATGAAGCAGGAACAGATCAAGACGCTCATCGACGCTTTGGCCGCATCGGACCTGGCGGAACTGGAGTACAGCGAGAACGGCAGCACGCTGCGGCTGGTGAAGCTGTCGGCGCTGGGCGTCGCAACTGCCGTGCGAAGCCCGTCCGCTGCACGCAAGGCTCCGCGACAGGCCCTGGAAGAAACAGCGGCAGTTGCCAGCACCGAGTGCCTTGCACCGCTGTTCGGCGTGGTGCACCTGCAGCCCGCGCCCGGCGAGCCGCCCTTCGTGCAACCGGGGCAGGTCGTCGAGGCCGGCCAGCTGCTGTGCGTGATCGAGGCGATGAAGATGTTCAACGAAGTCCGCGCCGACCGTGCAGGCACCGTGCAGCAGGTGCTCGTGCATTCGGGCCAGGAAGTGGAAGCAGGGCAGCCCCTGTTCCGCTTCGGTTGAGGAGACACGCGCGATGTTCGACACCGTGCTCATTGCCAACCGGGGCGAAATCGCCTTGCGCATCCAGCGCGCCTGCCGGGGCCTCGGCCTGCGAACGGTGGTCGTGCACTCCGAGGCCGACCGCGACGCGATGTACGTCGCGCAGGCCGACCAGGCGTTGTGCATCGGGCCCGCGGCGCCGCGCCTGAGCTACCTCAACCAGTCCGCCATCCTGTTCGCCGCCGAGGTGAGCGGCGCACAGGCCATTCATCCCGGCTACGGCTTTCTCTCGGAGAACGCGGGCTTCGCCGCGCGTGTCGAGCAGGCCGGCCTCGTGTTTGTCGGCCCCAGCGCCGCCTGCATCCGCACCATGGGCGACAAGGTCTCGGCCAAGCGCGCGATGCGCAAGGCCGGCGTGCCCTGCGTGCCCGGTCCCGACGAGGCGCTGCCGGACGACCCGGCCGCGGTGCTGGCCCTGGCGCGCGACATCGGCTATCCGGTGATCGTGAAGGCCGCGGGCGGCGGCGGCGGGCGCGGCATGCGCGTGGTGCACGAAGAGGCCGCACTGCTCGATGCCATGGCGCTCACGCGCGAGGAAGCGCGCCAGGCCTTCGGCAACCCCGAGGTCTACATCGAGAAGTTCCTGCTGCATCCGCGTCATGTCGAGATCCAGGTGCTGGCCGACAGCCACGGCAACGCCGTGTGGCTGGGCAGCCGCGACTGTTCGCTGCAGCGCCGCCACCAGAAGGTGATCGAGGAAGCGCCCGCGCCCGGCATCGACGACGCATTGATGGCCGAGGTGGGCGAGCGCTGCGCGGCCGCGTGCCGGCAGATCGGTTACTGCGGCGTAGGCACCTTCGAGTTTCTCTACGAGAAGGGCGCGTTCTATTTCATCGAGATGAACACGCGCCTGCAGGTGGAGCACCCGGTGACCGAGATGACCACCGGCATCGACATCGTGCAGCAGCAACTGCGCATGGCGCTCGGCGAGCGCCTGTCGCTGGCGCAGGCCGACGTGCGCTGCCAGGGCCATGCCATCGAGTGCCGCATCAATGCCGAGAACCCCGACACCTTCGCGCCCGCGCCTGGCCGCATCACCGGCTGGCAGGTGCCTGGCGGCTTCGGCGTGCGCGTCGATTCGCACGCGGGCGCCGGCTACCGTGTGCCGCCGTACTACGACTCGATGATCGCCAAGCTCATCGTGCACGGCGACACCCGCGCCGATGCGCTCGATCGCATGCACCTGGCGCTGGCCGAGACGCATGTGGAAGGCATTGCCACCAACGTGCCGCTGCACCGCGCGCTGCTGCGCGACGACGGCTTTGCCGCCGGCGGCGTCGACATCCATCACCTCGAACGCTGGCTGCAGCAAAGGAGCGCGGCGTGAGCGCACAGGCATCCCGTACCGAACCGTCCATCAGTCTTCTGGGCACCACGGCGTTGCTGTTCGAAGCGCCCGGCGACATGAACCTGCCGTCTCAGCAGCGCATCTGGGCCCTGGCGCACGAAGCCGAGAGCTGGCCCGAAGTGCGCGAGGCCGTGCCGGGCATGAACAACCTGATGCTCACCTTCACGCGCGCGCCGCGCCATCTCGATGCGCTGTGCGAGCGCCTGTGCGACGCCTGGAGCGCTGCCACCGCCGTGCCGCGCGAAGGCCGCGTGGTCGAGCTCCCCGTGGTCTACGGCGGCGAGGGCGGCCCGCACATGGCCGACGTGATGGCGCACACGGGCCTGAGCGTCGAGGCCATCGTCGAGCTGCACAGCGCGCCGCTCTATCCGGTGTATGCACTCGGCAGCCATCCCGGCTACTGCTACCTGGGCGGCATGGACCCGCGCATTGCCACGCCGCGGCGCAAGACGCCGGTGCTGAGCATCCCGGGCGGCGCGGTGTCGATCGGCGGCGCGCAGACGGGCGTGTCGGCATCGGCCGGCCCCAGCGGCTGGAACACCATCGGCAGCACCTCGATGGTGTTCTTCGACCCCGCGCAAGATCCGCCCGCCATGCTGCAGCCGGGCGACATGATCCGTTTTCGCGTGGAGGGCATCGTCCGATGATCGAAATCCTTTCGTCCGCCGCGCTCGCCACCGTGCAGGATCTGGGCCGCACCGGCAGCCTGCGCTGGGGCGTCGGCACCTCGGGCGCCATGGACAACCTGGCGCTGGCCGCCGGCAACCTGCTGCTGGGCAACGCGCTTGGCGCGGCTGCCATCGAGGTGCCGGTGTTTCCGTTCAAGGTGCGCTTCGACGAAGACTGCGCCTTCGCACTGACCGGCGCCGACTGCGCAGCCAAGCTCGACGAGCAACCCCTGCTGCCCTGGTGGGTACATCAGGCACGCGCCGGCCAGGTGCTCACGCTGGGCCTGCCGCAAGGCGGTGCGCAGCGCGGCAGCCGCGCAGTGTTGTGCGTGGCCGGCGGCATCGACGTGCCCGAGGTGCTGGGCTCGCGCAGCACCCAGCTGCGCGGTGCCTTCGGCGGGCATGAAGGGCGCGCGCTGCGCCGTGGCGACGTGCTCCGCGCAGTCGACGCAGGCAACGCGTGCCGCACCGGTTTCGGCCTGGTGCCGCCCGCGCTCGCACTGCCGCTGGAGCGCGATGGCGTTGCCGCCGTACGTGTGCTGCCCGCTGCCGAGTACCTGGCCTTCGAGCCGACTTCGCGCGAAGCCTTCTGGGCCGGCGAATGGAAAATCACCTCCCAGAGCGACCGCTACGGCTACCGTCTCGACGGTGAGGCGCTGCGGCCCATTGCACCAATGGAACTGCGCTCCCACGGCATCGTGCCCGGCGTGATCCAGGTGCCGCACAACGGGCAGCCCATCATCCAGATGCGCGACGCCCAGCCTTCGGGCGGCTACCCCAAGTTCGGCACCGTGATCGAGGCCGACATGTGGCGCCTCGGCCAGGCGCCCATCGGCAGCCGCATGCGCTTCATCGAAACCACCTGGGACGAAGCCCTGACCGCGCTCGACGAAGTGCGCGCGTGGCTCGACAAGGTGGCGCGCGTGGTGGAACTGCATCGGGGGGCGCCTCATGTCTGAGATTCGTTGTTCAGGGCGCTCATGTGGCCGGCACCACGGCAGCGCCCATTGTGCGAAGAGCACCGGGTGCTCCCCGCAGCGAAATAAAGGAGGAGCCGAAGGCGGGGGACATTCGCGGAGGGGAGTACCCGGTGTTCTTCGCACG
This sequence comes from Variovorax sp. R-27, assembly GCF_049913215.1. Classification (NCBI taxonomy): domain Bacteria; kingdom Pseudomonadati; phylum Pseudomonadota; class Betaproteobacteria; order Burkholderiales; family Comamonadaceae; genus Variovorax; species Variovorax sp. R-27. Next base: position 5,636,442 of record NZ_CP183984.1, on the reverse strand, counting down.
CATCCCGGAAAGAACTGACATGCAGGAAACCACACTGCGCACCCCACAGCTGGCCGCCTGGCTGGCAGGCACCGACATAGGCCTGCTTGAACTGCGCACGCCACAAGGCACTCTGCGCCTCGGAAGGCAGGGCGACGAAATCATCGAACTACCGGATGAAGAAGCCGAGCCCGAACTCCTGGCAATCCGCGCCCCCTCGCTCGGCGTATTCCTGCATAGCCACCCGCTGGCCACCACACCACTGGTGCGCACCGGCCGGCGCGTGGAAGCCGGCCAGACCATCGGCCTGTTGAAGATCGGCCCGCTGCTGCTACCCGTGACCGCACCGCAAGCCGGCATCGTCGACAGCATCCACGCGGCCGATGGCCTCGCAGTCGGCTACGGCGCCCAACTGTTCGACCTGCACCCCCTCTGACGAACGAGACAAGGATTCACGATGGACATCGATCTGAATGCAGACCTCGGCGAAGGCTTCGGCCCCTGGCGCATGGGCGAGGATGAAGCCCTGCTCGACATCGTCTCCTCCGCCAACGTGGCCTGCGGTTTCCACGCGGGCGACCCGGTCATCATGGACCGCACCGTGCGCATGGCGCGCCAGCGCGGCGTCGACGTCGGCGCGCACGTGGGCTTTCCCGACCTCATGGGGTTCGGGCGCCGGCCGATGCAGATGGAGACGAAGGAACTGGTGGCATACGTGCTCTACCAGCTGAGCGCGCTGGAGGGCATGGCCCGCACCGCCGGCCACCGCATGACGCACATGAGCTTCCACGGTGCGCTCGGCAACATGGCCGCGGCCGACGCCGCGCTGGCCGAACCGCTGGTGCGCGCCGTGGCCGATTTCGATCCCTCGCTCACCGTCAGCACCTCCGCCAGCCGCGCCATCGAAGGTGCGGCCGAGCGCTGCGGCCTGCGCGTGCGCACCACCTTCCTGGCCGATCGCGCCTGTGGCGACGACGGCCTGCTCGTGCCGCGCAAGCTGCTCGGCGCGGTCATCCACGAGCGCGACGCGGTGCTGGCGCGCGTGCGCCAGCTTCTCGAAGAGGGCACCGTCACCAGCAGCACCGGCAAGAAGATCCCGATGCGCGTGCATTCGATCCTCCTGCACGGCGACACGCCCGGCGCCGTCGACCTGGCTCGCGCCGTGCGTGGCGTGGTCGAGCAAGCGGGGCGCGTGGTGCCCATCTCAAAACAATCAACCTGATGCATCGGGGCACGAACATGGTGCTTACCCTTACTCATATGCACAGATGCCGGGCGACATAAGGGGGGCTTATCGCTCCACAGTCAATCCGTCTTGGCGCCACTCGAAGGCGCTGGCTACAGTGAAATCCAGGCAGTCATCTGCCCCTTAACGAAAGAACCCGATATGCCGTTTTCCGACTACAAGACCGCGCTGGTGACCGGAGCCTCTTCAGGCATCGGCGCCGCCGTCGTCGAACGCCTGAGCAAGGAAGGCCTCAAGGTCCACGCGCTTGCGCGCAGCGCCGACAAGCTGGCCGACCTGGCCGCGCGCACCGGCTGCATTCCGCACGCCATCGACGTGAGCGACCTCGCCGCCGTCACGCGCCTCGCGAAGGAAGTCGAGTTCGACGTGCTGGTCAACAACGCCGGCGTGGACCGCCCCGGCTCCATCCTCAAGGCCGACGCCGAAGGCATCGACCTGCTGGTGGACGTCAACCTGCGCGCCGTGCTGCACCTGTGCCGGCTCGTGGTGCCCGGCATGGCGGCGCGCGACCGCGGTCATGTGGTGAACATCAGCTCCATTGCCGCGGCCTACAACTTCGGCGGCAACAGCACCTACCACGCGACCAAGGCGGCCGTGAGCATGCTGTCGCGCCAGCTGCGCATCGACTGCTTCGGCAAGCGCGTGCGCGTCACCGAAATCTGCCCGGGCCGCGTGGCCACCGACATCTTCGCGCACGTGCACGGCGACTCCGAAGACACCTACAAGCGCTTCGTCGAAGGCTATGAACTGCCGCAGGCCGAAGACATCGCCAACGCCATCGCCTTCGCCATTGCTGCGCCCATCGCGGTGAACGTGGGTCACATGGAAATCACGCCCACGCTGCAGGTGCCCGGCGGCCTCTCGACCACGCGGCCGGAAACGCCGCGCGACTGAGCCCCAGCTCCATGCACGCCACGCAAAGGAACAGCGCATGAAGGACTTCGACCTGCTGGCGATCCTGCTGAAGCCGGAGTTCGGCGACATGCTGCTGCACGGCCTGCTGGAGACGCTGAAGATCGCGGCCGGCTCCTGGCTGCTGGCGATGACCATGGCCGTCGTGCTGCTGGTGGTGCGGCTCACGCCGAACCGCATTGCCGAGCGCATCGTGGCCGGCTATGTCTCCTACCACCGCAACGTGCCCACGCTGGTGCAGCTCATGTTCTGGTACTTCGGCATCTTCAGCCTGCTGCCCGATGCGCTGCAAGGCTGGCTGTCGGTGCACAACGCAGAGAGGCTGCTGTCGATCGTCGCGCTCGGCCTGTGCCAGGCCGCCTACTTCAGCGAAGACATGCGCTCGGGCCTGCGCGCCATTCCGTCGGGGCAGGCCGAGGCCGCGCGCGCGCTCGGCCACGGCTACATCGGCTCGATGCGCCACGTGATGCTGCCGCAGGCCATCCGCAACGCGGTGCCGGCACTGGTGAACCACAGCGTTTCGCTCTTCAAGAACAGCAGCCTGGCCATGGCCATCGGCGTGGCCGAGCTGACGCACGCGGTGAAGGAAATCGAGAGCCAGAGCTTTCGCACCTTCGAGGCCTACAGCGTGGCCACCGTGCTGTACCTGGTGTGCTCGCTGCTCATCATGGCGGTGGGCGGCTGGCTGTCGCGGCGCTATCGCATCGTCGGTGCACGTTAAGCAGGAGCCACGATGTTCAGCGTCTACGAAATCCTCCGCGACAACTGGCTGCTGCTGCTGGTCGGCCAGTACCCGACCGGTCCGCTCGGCGGCATCGTCGCCACCCTGATCCTGTCGGTGCTCGGCATCGTGCTGGCCTTTCCGCTGTCGGTGCTGCTTGCGCTGGCACGGCTCTCGCCATGGCGCCTGCTGCGCTGGCCCGCCACCGTGCTGGTGTACGTGGTGCGCGGCGTGCCGCTGCTCATGGTGATTTTGTGGGTCTACTTCCTGGTGCCCATCCTCATCGGGCGCGAGGTGTCGGGCTTCACCACCATGCTGTGCACGCTGGTGATCTACGAAGGAGCCTACCTCTCGGAGGTGGTGCGCGCCGGCATCCAGTCGCTGCCCAAGGGCCAGAGCGAGGCGGCGCGCGCGCTCGGCCACAGCCACCTGGGCACCATGTGGTTCGTGATCCTGCCGCAGGCGCTCTACAACATGCTGCCGAGCATGCTGAGCCAGTTCATCTCCACCATCAAGGAGACCACGCTGGGCTACGTGATCAATGTGCAGGAACTCACCTTCGCGGCCAACCAGATCAACAACCAGCTGCTGACCAAACCGTTCCAGGTGTTCTTCATCCTGGCGATGACGTACTACGTGGTCTGCTTCAGCCTGACGCAACTGGCGCAATGGCTGGAGCGGCGCATCGCGCACAAGCGGCTCGGCGCCGCGCCTGTGAAGGCCGCCGAAGACGGCGTGCCGCTTCCAACCCCTGTGGTGACCCAGCCATGACAACGCCCGCTCCACACCCCGCAGGGCGGCCCGCTGCCGCCAAGGACGACACCATGATCCTGTTCTCGAACATCAACAAGTGGTACGGCGACTACCAGGCGCTGGCCGACATCAATGCCGAGGTGAAGAAGGGCGAGGTCGTCGTGGTCTGCGGGCCCTCGGGCTCCGGCAAGTCCACGCTGATCCGCACCGTGAACCGGCTGGAAGAAGTGAAGTCGGGGCAGCTGCTGTTCGACGGCCACGACATCCATGCGCCCATGGGCAGCGCGGCGCTGAACAAGCTGCGCAGCCGCATCGGCTTCGTGTTCCAGAGCTTCAACCTGTTTCCGCACCTGTCGGTGCTGGAGAACATCATGCTGTCGCCGATGCGCGTGCTCGGCGTGAAGCGTGCCGACGCGAAGGCCAAGGCCGGGCAGCTGCTCGAACGCGTGGGCCTGTCGAACAAGGCAGGTGCGTACCCGGCGCAGCTCTCGGGCGGCCAGCAGCAGCGCGTGGCGATTGCCCGCGCGCTGGCGATGGAGCCGCCGGCCATGCTGTTCGACGAACCCACCAGCGCGCTCGACCCCGAGATGGTGGGCGAGGTGCTGTCGGTGATGCGCGGGCTTGCCAACGACGGCATGACCATGATGTGCGTCACCCACGAAATGAACTTCGCCCGCGAGGTGGCCGACCGCGTCTGGTTCATGGACGCGGGCCGCATCCTGGAGAAGGCCGACCCCGAGACCTTCTTCGGCAGTCCGCAGCATCCGCGCGCGCAGCGCTTCCTGTCGGACCTGCGCGCGCATTGAGTCCAGTCCCCGTCGTTCACTTTTTCGCAATCTCCCAGGAGCTCACCATGTCGAACAAGACCGTCTTCCGCCTCGCCATTCTTGGCACCTGTCTCAGCGCGGCCTCGCTGCTCGCGCACGCCGACCAGTGGAGCGACATCAGCCAGCGCAAGGAGCTCAAGTGCGGCACCTTCGCCGACGTGCCCCCCTTTGCGGCACCCGACCCGAAGACGCGCGAGATGGTGGGCCACGACGTCGACCTGTGCAATGCGCTCGCCAAGGAGCTCGGCCTCACCGCCAAGGTCACGCCGCTGTCGGTGGAGGCGCGCGTGCCCGAAGTGAAGCTCGGCCGCGTCGACGTGACCATCGCCAACCTGGCCTACACCAAGAGCCGCGGCGAGCAGATCCAGTTCAGCGACCCGTACTACGTGGCCAAGGAAATGCTGGCCGTCAAGGCCTCCGACCCCGGCACGGCCAAGGCCGACTTCAAGGGCAAGCGCCTGAGCTCGACCAAGGGCTCCACCTCCGAGATGTCGATCAAGATGAACGGCTCGGAACCGGTCACGTTCCAGGACACCGGCTCGGCCTTCATGGCGGTGCAGCAGAACAAGTCGGTCGGCATGGTCGCCAACACCATGACCATCACCAAGCTGGTCAACCAGTCGAAGACCGAAGGCGTCGCGCTGAAGATGATCAAGGACCCGATGGTGCTCCAGCCCATCGGCATCGGCATGAAGAAGGACGAGCCCGTGCTGCTGTCCAAGGTGAACGCTGCCCTCTACGCGCTGGAGAAGTCGGGCGAGCTCGACCGCCTCTGGGCCAAGTGGCTGGGCCCGAACACCGAATACAAGATGGTGCGCGAAGAGAAGGTCACGCCGCTGGCCGACCTGAAGTTCGAACTGCTGCCCTGAACCGACCTGAAGCCCCTCAGTCGTAGTTCGTGAACCGGCTCGGCTCCTGCGTAGGGGCATTCAACGGCTGATAACCCTGAATGTTCTGCAGCAGCGTGCTCGTCGGGTTCGAGCCGACGTTGCCGAAGCCGTTGAACTGGATCTGGAACATCAGCCGTGTGTCGGGCGTCGTGCGGCCCGACACGAGGCGCTCGAGCACGACGCGGCCCACCCAGCAGCAGGCGTTGTACTCCGCGCCGATCAGGCTGTCGGACATCGCGTGGTCGTGCAGGCTGTAGCTCAGCCGCCCCACCGCATACCAGCGCCCCGGGTCCGTGGGCGACTTGTTGCCGAAGAGGCCTCTCGTCAGCTCGCTCAGCGGCCACTGCCAGTTGAAGTCCACCGTCTTCGTGCCGTCGTCCGCGGTTGAGCTGCTGTCTGCCTGGTAGCGGAAGGCCGCGGTGAGCGTGTGGTACGGCGCAGGCGTGTAGCGCAGCGTGAGCGCGTCGCGCGAGCTCTTGCCGGTATCCATGTTGTATTGCGCGATGCCGTCCACGCTCCACTTCGGGTTCCAGTGCACCAGCCCACCGACGATGAAGTCGCCCGTGCGGTCGGTCACGGCGGTGCCGCTGGGCAGCGTGACGTTCTGGTCGCTGAAGCGAAAGCGCTGCGCGATGCCGAAGCGCGCCGACTCGGCACCGGTGGTGGGGTCGATCAGGCGCGTGCTCACGCCTGTGGTCAGCGTGTTGGTGTCCGAAACGCGGTCGTTGCCAGAGAACGCGTTCTCTGTATAGAGCGTGGCAAAGCTGATGTCATTGGCGGCCGTGTCGTACACGGGCAGCTGGCTCTGGTCGCGGTAGGGCGTGTGCACGTAGAAGGCGCGCGGCTCCAGCGTCTGACGCCATGCGCGCCCGAAGAGGTTGGTGTCGCGCTCGAACACCAGACCGCTGTCGAGGCTCACGGTCGGCACCACGCTGGTGATGGAGGTCGCGCCGCTGGCCAGCGCCGAATCGAGCTGGTAGGCGGCGGTGTGCAGCAGCAGCTTCGGAATTACGTAGCCGCCCGGTGTGACCCACGGTCGGCTGATCTGCAGGTTGCCGACCATGCGCTCGCCGTTGGGCTGCTTGATGCCGTTGAGCGTGGGCGAGTAGGCCGAATCGATCTCGAAGCGTGTGTAGTCCAGCGTGCCCGACACGTCGAAGCCGTGCCAGTCGTACTTGTTGTAGTTGGCCGTGATCTGCGGCACACGGTTGTACGAAGGCGTGATGGGCGAGGCCGCGTACTGCAGCGTCTGGTAGGCGAGGGTGCGCGCCTGGCCGCTCCAGTCGCCCTTGGTCCAGTTGAGGTCGAACTCGTTGGTGAGCGTGCGCGAGGTCAGCGTGGGCGTGTGCGAGAAGTCGCGCCAGTAATCGTCGTCGCTCACGCGGTTGATGTTGAACGAGGTGCTGAGCGAATCGAGCCCGAAGGGCTTGGGATCCAACTGCTGGTTGTGCTGAGCCCACAGGCCCCAGCGGTTGATGCCGCGCAGGCTGTCGCTGGGCATCTCGTCCACGCGGATCTGGCCGCTGTAGGTTTTTTCGAGGTAGCGGAACTCGGTGCCCAGATTCACGCCGCGGCTGGTCATGATCTCGGGGTACAGCGTGAGGTCGCGGTTGGGAGCGATGTTCCAGTAGTAGGGCTGCAGGTACTCGAAGCCGTTGGTGGTGTCGTAGCCGATCACCGGCGGCAGCAGGCCGCTCTGGCGTGCGTTGCTGAGCGGAAAGCTCACCGACGGTATCGAGGGCGTGGTCACGCCGAGGAAGCTGATCTGCGCATCGGTGGCGGTCGCGAGGTTGGTATCGGTGTCGGTGGTCATCGTGACCGCCGTGAGCATCCACGCAGGCACCCAGCTCGAATAGTTCTCGCGCAGGCAGGTGGTGTAGGTGGCGTGCCGCGCGATCGACACCTTCGGGTCGACGAAGTCGATGCGATCGGCCTCGCCATGCCCACCATTTGCCAGCAGCGTGTAGCGCACGTGGTTGAAGAAGCCCTCGAAGCTCTCGACCTTCAAGTGCAGCTCGGGGCCTTCGTACACGTTGCCGGCCTGGTTCAGGTGCACGTTGCCTGTGGCCGTGGCCAGGTCGCCCGGCGGCTGGTATTCGAGCCGGTCAGCCGTGATGCGCGTGTCGCCGCGCCGCAGCGAAGCATTGCCCTCGACCACCACTTCGAGGTCGGGCCGACCGCTGAGCTTGTCGCCGTCGACCAGGCTCGGGCGCGTGCTGCGCTCGGTTGGTGCGATGGTCTCCGCGAGCTCTGGCGTGCGGCGCAGCGTCATCGGCGCCTCGGTCCATGTTTCCTGTGCCGGGGCCGTTTGCGCGCGCAGCAGAAGCAGCGACAGCAACACCATCGGCGGCCGCGGAAAACCGCGCCAGCGTAATTTCATGTGAGAGGATTTCCAGGAAGCAAGCGGGCGTCGGGTCAGGCGTCTTGCCTGGCCTGCGATTCCCATGCAAAGCCGACGCCATAGACCGAGCGGATCCAGTCGTGCTCGGTCGAGACGGTGGCGAGCTTCTTTCTGAGGTTCTTGATGTGGGTGTCGACCACGCGTTCGTTGACGTCGAGCGCCTCCGGGAACGCGGCTTCGAGCAGCTTCGAGCGCGTCAGTACCCGCCCGGGCTCCTGCGAAAGCGCGCGCAGCAGCAGCGACTCGCGGCGCGTCAGGGGCAGGTAGTGCCCGTCGAGAATCGCGCAGCCGCGCACGGCCCCGAAGGTGATCGGCACCGAAGGCCGCGCGACGATGCGGCGCTGCGCATAGCGCCGCAGCACCGTGTGGATGCGCACCACGACTTCTCTCGGAGAAAAGGGCTTGCACACGTAGTCGTCCGCGCCGAGCTCGAAGCCGCGCAGCCGGTCGGCCTCGTGCGCGAGCGCCGTCAGCATGATGATCGGGTGGTCGCTGCGCGCGCGGATCTTCTCCAGGATCTGCAGGCCGTTGACGTGCGGCAGCTGAACGTCGAGCAGGGTGAGCGCGGGCGGCGAGGTCAGGATGCGATGCAGCGCGACCGCGCCGTCGTCGATGTGGTCGACCTCGTGCCCGGCGCGATGCAGTTCGTCCAGCAGCACCGACGCGGCGTCGCGCCCTTCCTCCACCAGCAGGATCCGGCTCATCGCGTCATTGCAGCTTCAGGACGCCCGGATGCGCCGGCCTGACCGGGGCCTGCGCGCTCTTTTCGCGACTGTTCCTCATGTGGTCGTCGACCGTCAGGTTGCCCTGCAGGCCGGTCAGCAGCCGCAGCGTGCGGTCGATGGCGTTGTCGTCGAGCATCGGATAGCCCTGCTCGGTGCGCCCGTTGTTGCGCGCCACGCGCGCGATGTAGGGCAGGTCCTGCGGCGTGATGACGACGGACGGCATCACGCCCTGCAGTTCCACGCCCTCGAACGGCAGCAGCACGAAGTACTGCACCCGCAGGTCGGGCGGCAGCAGGCTGCGCAGGTGCGTGGTCTTGCGACCGCACTGCCAGGCCGGGTCTTTCACCTCGCGCGCCAGCGAATGCCCGTTCTGGCGCAGGAACCAGCGTGGCAGCGCCTGGGCTGCGGTCTTGCGATACACCACTGCGTTGCGCCAGCCCTTCACCTCGAACAGGTACACGCCGGCCTCGCACACCAGTGCCACGTCGAAGCGCGCCGTAGGCACGGCGCTGCCTTCGTACATGGGGATGACGAGATCCCGCAGCACATGCATCCGATCGAATGCGGGCTGGAACGCACTGACGAGTTGCTGGATGGCCAGCGTGGTCGCCGTGGTGTTGTTCGCTTGCTCGCCGTCCGCCGGGCACGCGCGGCGCACGGGTGCGGCAGTGTCGGGCTTCGGGTGTCCGTGGCCGGCCAGCTTCAGCACGGGGCGGGTGGGGACTTTATGCAAGGCAGTGGTCATGTAAGGCTCCTTCGAACTTCAAGGATTGCGCAACTTTCGGGAGACTTTGTGCAGAAACGGCAATTGATCCGTTTGTTCGGCCTGCGCGGATTGCGGGCCCGCGATCGAGTCGATCGACGGGCTGTTTCCGATGCTTCCCATGAAGACGACCCACGCAAGCGCCAGCTCGCCGTTGGCTGCGGCCAGCACGTGCAGGTCGAGCAGCAGGCCCTGGAAGTCCTCCATCAGCTGCACTTCGGAGATCTCGCCGCGGTCGCGGCGCTGCTTCGACGATTCGAATTCGGCCCTTGCATTCGCGACGCGCGCGTACGCGGTGTTCGCGATGTCGCTCTGCGCTTGCAGGCGGCGCAGTGCCTCTGAAACCTGCTCTCGTGCCTGCGCGACCGCGTGCACGTAGAAGGGATTGCCGGGCATGTCGATGTTCTGTTGCCCTTCGTTCGACGCTTCGTTCGTCGCCTCGTTCGTCGCCTCGATCACGCCGTCGGGCATCGCGCTCGCGTCGGCGCCGTAGAGTGCGGCGGCCAGGTTGATGTCGTTCCTGTTTGAAAGCACCGCCATCGGGAGCTCGCGCGGCACCTCGGCTGCGAAGCGGGGCAGCGACTTGTCCTGCAATGCGTCGGCGAGCATTTCGTTCAATGCAGCTTCCGACATGTGGCACTGCTTTGCCAGATAGGAGATGTAGCTCGCACGCTGCGCCTGCAGCTTGCCGATGGTCGTTTCCGCGCTGGCGTGCCGCGCCGCGAGCTGCTTGGCAAAGTCGTCGTACGGTTGCGTGGTGCCCTGGATGAGCATGGTTTGCCGCACGACGGCAGAACGCGTGTTCTCCAGATAGAGCAGCTCGAGCGTCTTTACCTTGAGCGCGATGTAGGTCGCGGCCACGCCCGATTCGTTGGCGCCGCCCGATGCGGCCATCAGCCGGTTCATTGCCGTGTCCTCGAAGCTGGCCCACCAGTGTTGCTGCTGCGTGTTTGCCGACGCCTGCGTGCGCACCTTGTGGTCGACGAACATGCTCGCCGCAAGCACGGAGGTGGAGTGAACCATCGCGATGCTCGTGCTGGCGCATGCGATGGTCAAGGCGCCGCAAATTGCCGCTATCAGGATTCGTGAGCGCTTCACCTGTGAGTCTCCAGCTTCGTCATGCGTGGATCTTTTCAGGCGATCTGGGAGAAATTTGAAGGACGCTGCAATGGCCCTGCCGCATGAGGCCTGCGCGTGTGTGATGTACGCGCACAACACTCGAAGCCGCAGAAAACGGAACCACCAAATTCCTCCTGATTTGGGCGAAACCATGCGTACAGCCGGTCGATACCGAACGGCCGCATCAGACCTGAAACTGGAGAACCCTGAATGAAGAAAACCCTCACGGCATTCGCTGCCCTGGCCGTCTGCGGCCTGGCTTCTGCCCAATCGTCCGTCACGTTGTTCGGCGTCGTGGACGCTGGCCTGACCTACCAGTCGAGCACCTCGCGCGACACGACCACCGGCGCGTCGGTCAAGCAAAGCAAGACGAGCCTGGGCAACTCGGCCTACAACTCCAGCCGCATCGGCTTCCGCGGCACCGAAGACCTCGGCGGCGGGCTGGCAGCGAGCTTCTGGCTCGAAGCGCCCATCACCAACGACGACGGCGCCACCGGCATCTCCACCTTCGCGCGCCGCTCCACCGTGAGCCTGTCGGGTGGCTTCGGCGAGCTGCGCCTGGGCCGCGACTACACCGCCACCTTCTGGAACGACACCGTGTTCGATCCGTTCGGCACCAACGGCTCGGGCACCAACGTCATCAGCACCGTCAGCGGCAACACCACCATCAACAACGCCAACTACGTGCGTGCCAGCAACTCGATCGGCTACTTCCTGCCGCCGAACCTGGGCGGCTTCTACGGCCAGGTGCAGTACAGCCTGCACGAGAACGCCAGCACCGACGCCACCAGCACCACGGCAGCTTCCAGCAGCACGGCTGGGCGCTACGTCGGTGGCCGCTTCGGCTATGCCAACGGTCCCCTGGACGTGGCACTGGCCGTGGGCCAGAGCACCGTCGTGGACACCACCGCGCTGGAGCGCAGGGTGCAGACCATCAACCTGGGCGCTTCGTACGACTTCGGTCCTGTGAAGCTGTTCGGCGAGCTGTCGAACGTGAAGAACAAGTTCGACTACGCGGCAGCGGCTGACACGCACGACACCTACAACGGCTACCTGATCGGCGCGACCGTGCCGGTGGGCGCAGGCCTGATCCGCGTGGCGTACTCGCAAGTGCGCTACAACGAAGGCACGGCCGGCATCACGGGCGAAGACCCGATGGCACGCAAGTTCGCAATCGGCTACGTACACAACCTGTCCAAGCGCACGGCGCTGTATGCGACGGTGGCGCGCGTGAACAACCGCAACGACGTGAACTACACGGGCAGCCTGGTGTCGGCCAGCACCACGGGCTACGGCAGCACGGGCACCAGCTACACGGGCCTGCCGCGCTCTTCCACCGGCTACGACTTCGGTATCCGCCACGCGTTCTGATGACGTGAGGACGTGAAGGGAGCAGCGCGGCCAGCAAGCGGCCGCGCTGCTCGCCCCCGCTGCGCAGCATGGACTGCGCGGCGCCGGGGCATCGCTGCGCTCGGGAGGGACCTCAGGGCAGCGAGGAGATGGAGCCGCAGTTTCAAGGCAGGTGAAATGAAAAAACAGTCATTCGTGCTCGCGCGCTGGTTGCGCGCGTCCGTCTTCTTGCTCGTTGCCTTCGGGTCGCTCGCAGCGGCGCAGGCACAGGCACAGAACAGAATCGAATCAGTCACGGGCTCCGTGCAGGCAGGCAGCGAAGTGCTGCGTGTCGATTTTTCCGAACCGTTGGCCGCAGCGCCCAACGGCTTCGCCATCCAGTCGCCGGCGCGCATCGCGCTCGACTTTCCTGGCATGACCAGCCGCCTGGGCCGGGAAGCCATCGACATCAGCCAGGGCAACCTGCGCTCCGTCAACGTGGTGCAGGCGGGCGAGCGCTCGCGCCTCGTGCTCAACCTGAAGCAGGCGACCGCCTATACGACCGAGCTGCGTGGCAAGTCGCTGCTGGTGGTGCTGCAACCCGCGGCGGGCCCCGCGCTGGTGGCTTCCACACCCTTCGAGTTTGCCGAGAACCGCAACCGCGACGTGCTGCCATTGCGCGACGTCGATTTCCGCCTGGGCACCGAGGGTGCCGGCCGCGTGATCGTGTCGCTGCCCAACGACCAGGTGGGCGTGGACATCCGCCAGCAGGGCAAGGGCCTCGTGGTCGAGTTCACCAAGTCGTCGCTGCCCGAGGGGCTGAACCGCCGGCTCGACGTGTCCGACTTCGGCACACCGGTTCAGTCGGTGAGCATGCAGCAGTCCGGCGACCGCGTGCGCATGGTGATCGACCCGCGCGGCGAATGGGAGCACAGCGCCTACCAGAGCAACAGCCAGTTCGTGGTGGAAGTGCGTCCGCGCAAGGAAAACCCCAACAAGCTCGCGCAAGGCACGGGCTACAGCGGCGAGAAGCTGTCGCTGAATTTCCAGAACATCGAGATCCGCTCGCTGCTGCAGGTGATTGCGGACTTCACCAACTTCAACATCGTCACTTCGGACTCCGTCAGCGGCACGCTCACGCTGCGCCTCAAGGACGTGCCCTGGGACCAGGCGCTCGAGATCATCCTGGAGGCGAAGAACCTCGGCATGCGCAAGAGCGGCAGCGTGCTGCGCATTGCGCCGGAAGACGAGCTCAATGCCAAGGAAAAGATCAAGTACGAGGCGCAGGCCACGCTGCAGGGACTGGAGCAGCTGCGCACGCAGTCCTTCCAGCTCAACTATGCGAAGGCCGCTACCGTGGCGCAGGGCCTTACGGGCACCGGAAGCAGTGGAGGCGGCGGTGGCAGCTCAGGCTCGACCACCCGCATCCTGAGTTCGCGCGGCAGCGTGCTGGCCGAGGTGCGCACCAACCAGCTCTTCGTGACCGACATTCCCTCGCGGCTGTCGCAGGTGGCTGACCTCCTGCAGAAGCTCGACGTGCCGGTGCGTCAGGTGCTGATCGAGGCGCGCTTCGTCGAGGCGACCGACACCTTCAGCAAGTCGCTGGGTGTCAAGCTCGGCGGCGGCTCCGTCAATTCGAACTCGTCGGTGGGCGTGACGCCTTCCGTCAGCTCGACCACGACCGGCGGCGTGACCACCACCACCAGCACCAACACTTACTCGAGCACCAGCTTCGTCAACCTGCCGGCTACCAGCACGACCGGCGACGCGGTCGGCACCTTCGCGCTGTCACTGTTCAATTCGAGCCTGACGAAGATGCTCAACCTCGAAATCTCCGCGCTGGAGGCGGACGGCAAAGGCAAGGTGGTTTCGAGCCCGCGCGTGGTGACGGCCGACCAGACCAAGGCGCTGATCGAGCAGGGCACCGAGCTGCCCTACCAGGTAGCGACATCGAGCGGCGCCACGTCCATCGCGTTCCGCAAGGCCAACCTCAAGCTCGAGGTAACGCCGCAGATCACGCCCGAGGGCAACATCATCCTGGCGCTCGACGTCAACAAGGACACCGTGGGCCAATCGACCACCGCGGGCTACGCCATCAACACCAAGCACATCCAGACCGAAGTGCTGGTGGAGAACGGCGGCACCGTCGTCATCGGCGGGGTCTTCGAGCTGACGGACACCAACTCGGAATCGCGCGTGCCGGTGCTGGGCGAACTGCCGATGGTCGGCGCGCTGTTCCGCACCCGCAGCCGGGTCAACAACAAGACCGAGATGCTGATCTTCATCAGCCCGAAGATGATTTCGGATCGGAACGCGGCGCGTTGAGCCTGATCGCTACAGGCGCATCTACAGGCGCATCAGGGATCGCTTCTGGCTCTCGGCCTTCTTCGCGGCCTGCAGTCTCAGGCCCAACGCTGTCGCCTGTGCTGCAATCTGGTCTCTCAGGGCCCTCACCCGGTCCCTGAGCGCGACGAGATTCGCCGTGATGGTGGCTCGGCGCACGGTGTCGGCTCCGTCGATCAGGCGGCACACGTTTTCTATGCCCGACAAGAGGCCTTCCAGCTGGGTGATGAGGAACAGGCATTCCTTGCGCAGCAAAGTGAGCTTCTTCACCAGCGCCTTGAGGGTCCCCAGGTTCCCCGTCAACCCGACCGCGAGCTGTTGTGTGATCTCTGCCGCATGTGGCTGCCACTGCGTCTTGAATCTGAAGAGCATGTTGGTGAAGATCGGTACGGTCGCCAGATGCATGTCGGACCCCAGGGCCAGCTGGGTCAGGTGGTGCGTCCGATTGCTCGTTCGGTGCAGCGCACCCAGTACCGGCACCAGCCCGGGCCCGATGTTGGTCAGGATCAGGTGGAGTATTTCCACGGGCATCGACAGCAGGCCGACCGGCATGGGCTGGTGTGCGATGGGAACTATCGTGATGGTGTTGGAGGCAGACTGAACGGCCACTGAGCCGCCTGGGGGCGGTGGCAGATCGGGAGGCGGGTGAGGAGAGTCAGGCGCCAAGTTCTCCGGCAGAGTGCCTTCGTCAACAAAGGGGCCGCACCTTGGGCGCTGGGTGCAATAGACCGGGGGAGTGTGCGGGTCCCAGCATTTCAGACCGCAGCTGCAAACATAGGGTGGCATCGCTGTTCTCCTCGAAGTGCGATGGAGGCCGTCGTCCCGCTCGCGATTCTCGAAGAGTGCCGTCCGGCTGCAATCACCCGATCATGTGATCCGCCCCTGGCGCCTGCCGGATGGCCGTCCTGTCCGGCGCCGCCTCGGCTTCTTCCTGCTCCATCCAGTGCGTCCCGGCGCCATGTGCCTTGTTGCCGGCCTCCACGGCCGCCTGGAATGCGGCACGCACCGACGGCGTGTCAGGCTCCCACAGCCAGTGGCCCTCGACGGGGTGCCCGAACAGGCCCACGCACGGCAATCGCCAGCGCAGGCGGATCCATGGGCGCGAAGCTGCGGGAGTGCACATGCCGGCGAGTCTGCGCGGCGATGTGGGAGACATCTTGAGGGGAGCGCCTTGTGTGCAGCCGGCGTTGTCTTCCAACGCCGATTGTCAGGTAGGCAATGCCCTTGTGCCCTTCCTCACTGCCCATCGGTCAGCCGCCGCCACGAGATGCGGCGTGTGCTGCTTGAAGAGGAAACCGGAATGGTGGTCGTCGTCACGGTACCGGTGGAGTCCTTGGTGGTGGCGACGGTCTTGCCGCTGCTGGTCACTGCGAGCGCAGCCGAACTCGACAAGCCCGAGCTCGACAGCAGAACGCCCGTATTGCTGGCGCCCGACACCGCCAGGCCGGTGGCGTAGTTGACGTAGTTGATGTAGCTGGAGCCGCCGGTGCTGCAGGCGCCCGAGGTGCTGGGCGTGTTGGAGACGTAGACCAGCGTGCCGGAAGAAAGCACCGGGTCCTCGTCGACGCGTTCGCCCGACTCGGGCATGTCCACGAACCAGCCGTACATGGTGCTGAAATTGGTGGTGTAGCTCACTGAACTGGCAGCCGTGCGCACCCCGGAGGTGTCGGTGAGCGTCAGCTTGACGAAGCAGTTGGTCACCGTTCCCGTGCTGCACGCATTGCTGCGCGGGTTGCTGTAGATGGCGCTGGTGGTGGAGCTGCCGCTCAGCGAATCCTTGATGGCGTACATGGACTGCACCTGTGTCGTCGTGATGTCGGTCACGCCCAGGTATGAGCCGGTGCCGACGAAGACCACGTGCTGGCTGCTCACCAGCCCCAGTTCCGGCGCGGTGGTGATGGGCTGGCGGTTGCCCGAGCTGTCCGACAGCGTGGCCAGAAGTTGCACCGTGGCGCTGCCGCTGCTGGAGGCCAGGGCGCTGATGTCGAAGCGCCAGAGATTGCCGAACAGGTCGCCGCCGTAAAGCTGTGTGGTCGTGTTGTCTGTGGAGCTGTTGGTCCAGCCGCTGATCTTCGCCAGGCCGCTGGGGCAAGGCGCGACGGAACAGCCGGTCACCGTGCCACCGCTGGAGGTGGTGCCCATGCCGTTGTCTATTTTCTTGATCAGCGCGCCGGTCATGGCGTTTCTCACCCACAGGTGGCCTTCGCCGTCGCCGTCGGAGACGTTGTTGTAGCCGGAGCTGAGGATGACCGCCCAGGTCCCGTCCGACAGCTTGGTGATCACCGGGGCGCCATAGGTGTAGCCCAGGTCCACGTCGTACAGATTGGGCGTGAGCGTGCTGCTCGAACTGAACTCCCACAGTACCGTCGGGGAGGCCGGGTCTGTCACGTCCAGTGCGAAGTACGCGCGGCCGCCATCGCCCAGGCCGCCCACGATGATGGTGTGCCAGGCACTGTTGTAGTAGACGTCGGCCTGCGTGATCTGGCCGTCCACGAAGTAGACGTGGTTGGACGCATAGTTCTTGTCCGCCAGCTTGTACAGGTTGGGCAGCAGAACCGAGGGGATGTACGCCCAGGTCTCGGCGCCCGTGTCGGCGTTGAAGGCATGCAGCATGCCGTCGTTGGAGCCCACATAGACCATGCCCTGGCGCGAGGCGTAGGTGGACTTGAAGGTGGCATAGCCCGAGTCGCTGTAGCTGCGCGAAGGGGCCTTGATGTACACCGGCGTGGAGTTGACGACGTCGCCCAGGACGTGGGTGCGCGAACGGTAGTACTTGGTGTTGGTGGAGCCTTCGTTGCTGCGGTCGCCACGCAGGTAGTTCACCAGGTTCACCGCGCCCGCGCCGGTGGTGGTGCCGGCGGTGGAACTGTTCACCTGGGATGCCGTCGCCAGACAGGCGCTGCCCGAACTGCACAGCTGGGACAGCGAGCTGATCGACGCGATCTTGAAGTAGCCCTGCATCGTTGTCGTGAGCGCATCCCAGGAAAAACTGAGCTTCGTCGCGGTGCTGGGGTCGTAGGTGAAGATGGTGCGCGAGGCGTAGCCGACGTTGTCCAGCAGTGCCGTGGTGGTGAGGCTGCCCGAAGTGCTCGAGCAGTCGGAGCCCGCGCCCGACTCGGCCCAATCGGCGGTGGTGGAGGTGACCCCGGTGCTGGAATCGACCGCGTAGCGCGCCAATTCACCAAACCATTTGCCGGAACAATAGGTGGTCGAGAAGGTGTAGCCGGCCGTGGTGGAGGTCAGCACGGGCGCGCTTTGCGCAACGGCTGCGGAACTGCTGGTCGTGGCGTCCACGGTATTGAGGAAGTTGGTCAGGCCGGTCTTGATATCGGCCGCGTTGGACGCGCTGTAGTAGCTGCCCCGGCCGTTGACGGCGGCATGCCACAGGTCGTCGATGGCGGTTTGCGTGTCGCTGACCGGCGTGGGCCAGTTGCAACTGCCGGAGCTCTGCCAGCCGCACACTCCGGAAGTCTGCGTCGTGCTGCTGGTGGTGGTTCCGTTGGCGACGTCGTAGTAGTCGCCGCTCGTGGCATTTGCATAGTCCGCATCGAACAGCATGTAGCCCGAGGCACCCAGGCCGATGGTGGATGTCACCATGTTCTGGCGCTTGTTGGAATAGCTGTTGCTGGAGACATCCGTGCCGCTCGAATTCGTCGTGTTGCTCAGGGAGGATGAGCGCAGGTCGGTGACGTAGTAGTACTCCGCCACGTCGGCCAGCGTGTTGGACACTTTGTTGCCATCGAGATAGGGGCGGGACTCGCTGCTGTCCTGGTCGCCGATTGCGGTGGAGCCGTCGGCCTTGTAGGGTGTCGCGGTCTCGTTCCAGTAACCGTCGGTCGACAGCAGTGTGTAGTTGCGCTGGCAGGCGTACTGCATCGGATCGGTGGTTGTGACTCCATTGATGGAGGAAACCTTGGCGGCGAAGTAGCGCCCGGCATTCGACAGTGCAGTGCGAAGCGGCGTGGTGCTGCTGGCCTGGGCGGCCACGAGCTTGCCGTACCACAGCGACTTCTGCCCGCCGCTGGTGGTGGTGTTGTCGGCGATGTTCAGGAAATCCGTCGAACTGCTGACTTTGTTGATGGTCATGTAGCCCAGCCGGTAGCTGGAGGTCAGCCCGCTGAAGGCGAGCGTCGTGGCGCTCTTCATCGTTTGCATGCGGGTGTGGTAGTAAGCCCACCAGTTGGCGAAGTTGGTCATCTCCTCCGCATAGGTGCAGGTGGTGCTGTTGGTGGTGCAGTCGGTGCGCGTCGTGGAGCGGGCGCTCGTGCCGGGGTAGGCATAGGTCGATGTGCTGCTGCTGATGGTGGTCTGCACCCAACTGCCCGGCGTGCCGCCGCTGAAGGCGGTGACGGTGGCCGTCATGCTGCCGGATTGCGTGACCACGGGCGAATAGCCATAGGCATCGGTGCCCTTGGGCGAGGTGATGGTCACGGTGCTGCCGCTGCGGCTGGCGCTGTAGCCGGCAATGCCGCAGTTGCCGGTCTTGCTGCTGGTGCAGTTGTTGATGGCCGTGACGATGTTGGTGGCCACCGTGGTGGACGACGTGCTGGCCGTGGTCGTGGCCGAGAGAATCTGCACGCCGTTGACAGTGATGCCGCTGATGCTCGTGCTGCTCGATCCGCTGATGACGATCGTTGCGGTGGAGCTTATGCCCGGATACCGCGGGTACTTGTAGGTGGCCGGCGCGGAGGCGCTGTCGATGTATGCGGCCTGGCAGGTGCTCAGTGCGGACGTGGTGCACCAGCGCAGGTAGGCCGGGTAGGCATAGGCGGTGGTGGCCGCACTCTGCTTGTTGCAAGTGCGCAGGTTGGCCGAGGAGCAGTACTCGCCCGGAATGAAGGTGTAGTACGTGGCGGGGGTGGTTGTTCCCGTGAGGTCGGTCGTGCCCGTGGAGATGATGCCGAAGCCGTCGGTCGGCACCTTGGCCCATGCCGACGTGTTGGCAGAGGTCATGCTGGTGTAGCTGGTGCCGGCGTAGTTGACAGGCGGCGAATAGGTGACCGACGGGTCGTAGTAGATGCCGTTGAAGCGGCTGTTGCGGTAGAGGTACGGATAGCTGCTGGCGCTGTAGTCGTCTGCCCAGTCCGGCAGGTAGGCTGACGCCATGCTGCCGGAGTTGTCCAGGATGAACATGATGTTGGGCTTGACCAGCGTGGCCGAGGACGTTTCCAGCGGGGCCGTGGCCAGGTCGGTGAGAGCACCGAAGGCGGGTGCTCCGAGGATCAGCGCCAGGGCGCCCATGCAGGCACGCCAGCGGCCGGCGATCGACCTGCGGCCGGGAAGGAACATATTCATAGGGCGACCATGGCTTGCGTGAAGGAGACGGTGTTGCGCGGCCCGCTCACCTTGACGGTGATGCGGTAATAGACCTGGGTACTGGACGTTTGGGTGCTGCCGGACTTCTTGCTTCCACCGGTGTTCACGGTCAGGGGTGAACTGCCACAACCGTTGGTGGATGACGCATCGCCTGTGTTGGCGCACATGCGCTGGATCAGGTAGGCAGCGGTATTGCCCGAGCTGTCCTGGCTCAGCTGGATGGCGGTGTAACCCGCACTGGCCAATTGGGTCCACAGCTGCGACCAGGACTGCGTGCTGCCGGGGTCGGTGCGCGTGGCGGCGTAGCCATGGCTCGCCTGGTCGCAGGCCAGCACGGAGGTTCCTGTCGAACAAGTGCTGGCGGTGCTGGAGCTGGTCTGTCCGCTGTTGTTCTCCAGCCAGGTCACCGCCGTCTCCACCGCCTGGTCGGCAGAGGTGGCAGCCGCCTGTTCGAAGGCCAGGTTGCCGGCGATGCTCGCCGAGCTGGAGACGGTGCGCATGAGGCCGATAGCGGCCATGCTCATGATCGCCAGCGCAATCAGGACGATGATCATGACGAAGCCACTCTGCCTGCGCTGCGGGCTCAGCATGCGATGTCTCCGCTCTGGTAGGTGACCTGGTTGCCGTTCCAGATGATGTCGCGCAGCGGCACCGTGGTCTCGATGGTCTTGTAGCGGTAGTGCTTCCAATCCGAGTTGGTGCTGAGGTCGATCGCCAGAGCGGTGGGCGTCACGGTGGTCAGCGTGCTGGTGGTGCTGGTGTTGGCACTGCTGCCGGACCAGGTGGGTGCGGTGGTGGTGACCGAGTCCTTGTCGTATTGCTGGCTGCGCGCGACCACCGCGAGCCGCAGGCCAACCACCCGCAGCCAGCCACAGTAGCTGGACAGGCCCGAGGTATCGCTCGTGCTGCCGGGGGTGGTCTGGTCGTAGCTGTCGACCACGCCGTCCATCTTCGGGGTGCTCAGGTCGCTGGTGTCGCGGCCGTACTGGGCCCGCAGGCTGGCGACGTGACTGGCCACCGGAACCCAGACGCTGCTGTTGAGCGTGGTGGTGTAGCTGGTGTCGCCGCAGTTGTAGGCCGCGTAGTCGCACACGGTGAGGTTGCCGTTGCGGATCGCATAGGCATGGATGACAGGGGCGGCCCCCAGGTTGTAGACGGCGGCCTCCGCTGACGCCAGGCCCGCGGTGCCGCTGGACACAGTCAGCACATAGCTTGCAATGGCAGTCACCTTGCCCAGAGTCATGGCGCATGAAGAGGTGCTGTCGCGCGTGGTCGAGGCGGCCATCACCCAGTCACCCGTGGCGAAGGACGACGGGGTGGTCACGGTGTAGCTGGTTGCGGTGCTGGTGCCCGCGAGAGCGTCCCCCTCGGTGGGGCTGGCTGAACTGCCGCTGACGACCAGCAGCGTGTCGGTGCCGGTGTCGCCCGCGGGCACCAGCGAAGTGCCGGGATTGACCGTGACCGGGGCCAGCGACGACAGCGTGACGCTCTTGCTGTCGGAGGTCGTGGTGTACGTGAGACTGCAGCCCAGCAGCGTGTAGGCACTGATGCCCAGGCCGGCCTGGCTCAGTTCACGCGTCAGGATGTGGGTGGCCGTGGCGGCGTTGATTTCAGCGTCGCCGCTGGTGCTGGTCAGCCGCTGCTGTGTGCTTGTGGAGTACAGCAACTGCACAACGATCAGCACCGCCAGCATGCCGACCAGCAGGCCGACCATGAGTTCGATGATGCTGAAGCCGTGCTGGCTGCGAATGGGGCGTGGGGCGGGCATGAAGGTTCTCACGGCTTCATCTGGGCCATGGCCACGTACTGGTGGGCGCTGCTGTCGCCTGGGCCTTTCCAGTAGATGGTGATGGTGGCCAGACTGCTGCTGACGGCCGAGCTGCCGCCGCCGGCTACCGTGCTGAAAGTGACGGTCGGCGGCAGGCTGCCGATGCCCGGCAGGTTCGATTTGTCGACGGTGGCCTTCCAGCTCGTGTAGCCCGTGCCGGCGGCCGTGCTCCCGTAGTTGGCCTGGAGGGTGGCCGCCGTGCGGTCGCTCATCCACATGCGGCTGATCAGGTCGCTGGCGAGCATGGCGGCGGTCGTACGGAATTCGGCACCGGTAGCGGTGCGCGCTGCGCTGGCATAGAGGCCGGTGATGCCCAGCAGGCCGATCGCGAAGATGAGCAGCGCGGCCATCACCTCGATGAGGGTGAAGCCGCCCATGGCGGATGAAGGTGTTTGGCGGTGCGGCATGGTCAGCAGGTCATGGGGTCGGTGCTCCCGCTGCGCGCGGGGTCGCAGATGCGGGCATCACCGCCCGGCGAGACGATCACGTTCAGGCAGCGCACCGAGCCGCCGGAGGCGACGCAGGTGCTGCTGGCGCTGGTCAGCTGCACCGTCAGCGTGGCGACCGACGTGGTCGGGTTGCTCGTGGCCGACTGGCGGCCCAATGCATCGAAGCCCACGGTGCTGCGCGTTGCGGTGAGCACCAGATCCGAGCTCTTGCTGGATTCGATCGGGCTCTTGCTGATCAGGTAGGGCGTGCTGGTGGCGCTCGGGGCATTGCCGCAGGCGCCGGCCGGTGTCTGGGAGATGCCGGCGTTCACCACCCAGATCGCCGCGCTGGTACTCAACGCGCAACTGGCGTCCAGTGAGCTGACGAACTGCAATCGCGTGCCGGTGTTGCGGCGGATGGCTTCCGCCCTGGCCGTCTGCAGATCGGAGCGCAGCGACTCGGCCGTGCTGCGCAGGCGGTTGTTGCGTGTCCAGTCACTGAACCCGGGTGCGGCCAGCAAAGTCAGGATCGCCAAGAGCGTGATAGCCACCATCAACTCGATCAAGCTGAACCCCGCCGTCGAAGGCTGCCGCGTGCGCATCAGCAACTCCCGCCCCTGGTTGTGATCCAGCAGCTCGACGAGGTTGCGGTCCATCCGGACACGCCGGTGATGGTGGTAGTCCGCGTGCCGTCCTGGTCGATGGTGTAGACGAAGCCGGCCATGGTGGACGTGCCGGTGGCAGTGATGGTGTAGCTCGTGGACGAACTGGGCGAGCAGGTGAGCGTGAAGTACTTCAGGTTGGTATTCGAGATGCTCACGCCGCATGCACTGGTGGAGCCGGTGGCGTAGTAGCTCTTGGCATCCTGGAACCACTGCTCCATCTTTGCGTTGCTGGCAGATAGATTGGAGGTCGCCTCCGGGATGCGGCCGCGCCGGACGTAGTCCGTGTAGGAGGGCAGGGCGAGGGACGCCAGGATCGCCACGATCGCCACGGTGACCATCACCTCGATCAAGGTGAAGCCGGGTGCTCGCGCACGGAGCTCTGGAGGCTTCTTCTGCAGCCGCGTCATGGTGGTTCTTCTCCTCGTGTACCGGAAGCAATCAGAAACTTCCTGGACGCCGAGTCGAACATGCAATTTGGGAGAAAGCTGGCTGATGCGTTGGGGTTTGTGTGCGCGTGGGTGCAGTGAATCCGACGTTTCTCCGACTTTGTTGCCCAGCATCACTGCTGTATCGGATCGACCGATGTTCAGGAGAAGTGATCGATGAAAAAGAAGATGTTGCTGTCCCTTGGGATGGCGTGTCTGGTGGGATGTTCGGCCGCGGCTTGGGCTGCGTCGACGACCACGGAAAGCAACAGTGCAAGCACCGGCAGCACTGGCGGCAATTCAGCTGTTGATGCAGCGTTGAAGACCTGCGCGGCCAGCGTGGCCAAGGATTCGAACGGCGGCCCCGACGAGACCGCGATGACAGCGTGCATGACCAAGGCAGGCTTCACCAAGCCCGCGCAGGACGGCGGCAGGCCACCACCACCCCCTGGCAGTGCATTCCGGAAATGACGGTACGGCAGCGGTTGCCTCGCAGCAGCCGACGCCGGAAGGCGACTGAGAGCGAGACGTTGCCGCATGTGCACGACGGCCTCGAGCCCGAGGGCGGCCCGGAGCTGAGGTCGGACGCCATCAGCCTCGAGGCCGCCATCGCGATGACCGGCATCAGCAAGCGCACGCTGTGGCGTCGCGTGTCCGACGGCACCATCGCCAAGCACAAGGAAGACGCACGGGGACGGGCGATGCTCGCCTTCGCGCAAATCGTTAGTCTGATCAAGCTCGAGCTGTCTGACGAAGACCTGCACATGATCGTGAAGGCCGACAGCGGCGATGCGAACTCGCAGGCCGATGTCGGCGGGATGTTCTTCGTCGCGGGCCACTTCGATGCGGCGGTCTACTGGTTCGACCTGGCGGCTGCGCAAGGCAATGCCGACGCAATGCAGTGGCTAGGCAACTGCCATGCATCGGGCCTGGGCGTACCGAAGGACGACAGCCTCGCCATCATGTGGATTGCCAAGGCCGCGTCGTTGGGGCATCCGGTGGCTTGCCAGCAGATTCAGGGCATGAGGGCGGGATGCAGCGAGCCGTAGGCGTGCGGTTGGCTGCATGGATTGTTTGCCCTGCACTCGTGCTCACAGCACTGGCAGCTTGCGGAGGCTCACGTAGGCCTGGTGATGAGCCGGCCGATTTCGGTGCGGATGTCGCGGTGCGCAGCATGATCGTCGCGCAGCAGAAATGCAATGCGGCGGGAGTGCCGGATCTCTACGAGTGTGCTGAAGCGCCGCCTTCGTCAACAGGTGAGCGACTGGCGGCTCGCGCGGCGCTCGATATGTATCAGCTCTTTCAGCGAGGCTGTCTCGATACCACGGATGCGGGGCAGTGCGAGGCGCTGGTGGAGGCCGCATACCGCAAGGCCAGCGCGCAACAGATCTCGTCGCCCTGACGCAGACGCAAAAAAGCCGCCAGAAGGCGGCTTGCGTTAAGCGATGCGGCTGAATCAGGTGCCGTTAGGGCAGCCCGCCGGTGCGTACTTCGAGTCAGCCGTAGTCTTGCAGCTCCAGCTGCCTTCGGCGGTACGAGTCCAGGTGATCGTGAAGGGGGTCGTTTTCAGGATTGCAGCCGCTTGGCCGGCGAAGCTGCCTGCAATGGTGCCGGTGGTAGTCAGAGCGACAGTATTTGTGGTGGATGTGCCGAGTGACGTGCCAGCCGTCGAAACCAGGGGCGAGGTCAAGCTCAAGATGCCGGAGCTGGTGGCGCCAAGGTCGCAGGCAGCCACAGCAGTCATTCCATTGTTCAGGCAATCTTCATACGCCGTCTTCAGGGCGCCGGTTTCCCCCATGGCGCGGGCTACTTGTGATTTCGCGACGTAGGTCTGGTACTGCGGAATCGCAATAGCAGCCAGAATGCCGATGATCGCCACGACGATCATCAACTCAATGAGGGTGAAACCCTTTTGCACGTTGCGTGCGAAGGAACGATGGTTCATTGTGAAACTCCTGCTGTTGAGAAAAGTGCGCCCGGAAAAACTCACCGGGACGAGCTTCTTTCTGCAGTCCGCATGCCACCCGTCCTGCGGTGGTTCATGCGTGTTTCGACAGGTGTTTCAGGAGGTAAAGGCGCGGACCCGTTCGTGCCGCTTCGTTATGACGCGCGGCGGCGCGTGCCATGGCATCTGAAGGGTGGTGTCATCGCGCGTATGCGCCGGCGTTGCTCAGTGCGCCGCAGACGCCAGCCGTTGCGCCTCGAGCGCCAGCGGCACGCGAACCTGCGCAACAAGCCCGTGTGAGCCTGACTTCAGCACCACGTCACCGCCATGCGCGCGCGCGATGGAGCGGCATACCGCCAGACCAAGGCCGCTGCCCGCAGCACGCGAGGACCGCGCCTGCGCAGTGCGATAGAACGGCTTGAACACCTGCTCGATTTCGTTTGCGGGCAGCCCCGGCCCACGATCGCCTATCTCGACCACGGCGTCATGCCCATCGGTGAACAGCCGCACGCGTGCCAGGTGCCCGTACTTGACGGCGTTCTCGATCAGGTTGTCGAGCACGCGGCGCATGCCGATGGGGTCAACCTCCACCTGCGCGCTCTCGACGCGTCGCAGCTGCACGTTCTTGCCGATGAAGATGGCCTGCTCGACCACGTCCTCGACAAGGCTCGCGAGGTCCATGCGCTCTCGCGCGCTCACCACCGAGGCATCGCGGATGAAGCTGAGCACGGAGCCGATCATCAGCTCCATCTCCTGGACGTCTTCGAGCATGCCGGCGCGCACGTCGTCGGGCACGTCCTCGATGCGAAAGCGCAGCCGCGTGAGGGGCGTGCGCAGGTCGTGGCTGATGGCGCCGATCATCACCGTGCGGTCGTCGACGAAGCTGCGCAGCCGCGCCTGCATGCGGTTGAAGGCCTGTGCTGCGCGGCCGATCTCGGCGGGGCCCTCCAGTGCCAGCACCGGCGCCGCAGGGTCGCGCCCCAGCTGGTCGGCCGCGCGCGCGAAGCCGGCAATCGGCCGCACCAGCCGGCGCGAGAACAGCCAGCCCGCGGGGGCGACGATTGCCGCGGCGATCAGGAACCACAGCAGCACGCGGCGCTGCCATGCGTTCGGAAAAGACTCGGGCACCGGCTGCACGACCACCCAACTGCCTTCGGGCGTGTAGACCGCGGCGATGAAGTCGCCTTCGACGAACGGCGCGGGCGCGAGCCCGAAGAGGCCGCGTGCGGCGGGGCGTTCGTTGTCGGTGGTCGCAATGGGCGTCGTGATCGTCGTGTCGGTGTCTCTGGACGCACGGGGCGGTTCGGCGGGGGTGACGACGCGTGGCGGTGCAGCCGCAGTCGCCGGTGGCGTGCTGGCCGAAGACGGGCGCGTAGCGGGCTCGGCGCGCGGCGACTGCGCGATAGGGGGCGCAACTGGTGCTTCAGCCCTGGCAGGGGCTTCGCGGCGCGGGGGGCTTTCGATGACCGGCGGCAAGGCTCGCATGGAGGGGCCCGACTGAATGGAAGGGGCTCCGGGCTGGCCTTGGGCGGGGCCCGATGGCGGCGCCGTGGGCGAGAGGCCTGGTGGAGGGGCGGCACCGGGCGCGCCCGGCGCGGTCGTTGAGCCTGGTGCAGTCGCCGAGCCCGGCGTGGTCGCCGTGTTCGGTGCCGCCGATCCGGGCGATGGCGGTGTGCCGACAGGGCCTGCGCCGCTACCAGGGGGCGCCGCTACCGTGCTGCCTGGAGGGTTTCCGGCCGCGGGCGTGGGGGCGGATGTACCGACTGGTGCATCCGGGGCAGTGGCCGGCGCGTTGCCCGGCGCGGAATTCGTTGTCGTGCCGCCAGGCGGCGGCGGCGGAGTGCCTGTGGTGTTCCCTCTCGGGCCCCTGTCAGTGCCGAAGCCGCCGCCCGAGGGACCCATCCCACCCGGAAACGCCATGCCTCCAGGCCCACCGGGTCCTCCCGGTCCGCCACCGCCGCCCCCCGGCCCACCCCTCGCCTGGACCCGCAGAAAGCCGGCTCCGGCGAAGGTATCGGCGATGCGGCGCGGCACCGGCTGCGCTGCGTCATGCCCGTTCTCCGTCGCCGCGACAGGCCCCGTGGCGCCCGCGAACGGCAGCGGCGTGAAGAAGTACAGCCGCACCTCGGCTTCGTCGCGCGTCAGCAGCTGCGCGAGGTCGCGCCGCGAGCGTTCGGATGTCAGCCAGCCTTGTCCCTTGGGTTGGGGCGCATTCGCCTGCAGCGTGCGCTGCAGCAGGTTCGCGTTGCGGCCTTCGGCGCTCCGGCCAGACAGCACGCGCGCGATGTCGCCCATCTCCCATTGGCGCTGTGGTTGCGGCGGGAGAAGCACGGTGAGCGCCAGTGTCACGACTTGCGCCACCACCAGCCCGCCCAGCAGCAGGCCCATGATTTGCCACGCGAGCGGCGGGCCCGACCAGCGGCGCGCGGTACCTTGGGAGTTCATGGGTTGATGCTGGCACGGACGGGAAGCGATGTCACGCCACCGTGGCTCGATCTTTGCGTTCCCATCTTTTTTCTCCCAGCTGTCAGCGCGAATGCGCGAGGCCAGGGCATGCGCAAACGTTCGAGCGCACGAGTCTGTGAAGCGGATGTTGCAGCCGGATTTCAGCGCATTGCAAATTATTTCAAGGCTCGCGGGGCTTCGGGCGGAGGCCGCGCCCGGCCTATGATCCGCTACCCGATCCGCCGTAACGTGAACCTGTCTACCCGAATCCTCATCGTCGACGACGACGCCGGCATCCGCAGCCTGGTGGCGTCTTTCCTGGAGAAGCACGGCTTCCATGTCGATGCGGCAGGCCATCCCGCGGAGATGCGCGAGCGGCTCGCGCAGGCCGACTACGCGCTGATCGTGCTCGACGTGATGATGCCCGGCGAAGACGGCCTGAGCGCGCTGCGCGAGCTGCAGCGCATCGGCGGGCCGCCCGTCATCATGCTGTCGGCCGTGGGCACGGACATCGACCGCATCGTGGGCCTGGAGATCGGCGCGGAAGACTACCTGGCCAAGCCTTGCAATCCGCGCGAACTGCTGGCGCGCATCCGCACCGTGCTGCGCCGCACTGCGCATGCGGCCGCTGTCGGATTGCCGGCGCAACAATCCGTGCCGCCGCCTTCTGGCACGCCTGCGGCGCAAGAAGCGCAGCAGCCGGAGGTGCTGTACTTCGCAGGCTGGCGCATGGACCTCGAAACCCGGCTGCTGCATGACCCGCAAGACCGCCCGGTGGACCTCTCCGACGGCGAGTTCCGCCTGCTGCGCGCGTTGGTGCAGCACCCGCGGCGGGTGCTGACGCGCGACCAGCTGGTGCAGTACGCGCTCGGCACCGAGAGCGATTCGTACGACCGCGCCATCGACGTGCAGATCAGCCGTCTGCGACGCAAGCTGGCCTCCGGCGAGACGCGCGCCGACCTGATCCGCACCGTGCGCAACGAGGGCTACATGTTCGTGCCCGCCGTAACGCGCACCCGCGAAGCCTGAACCGCGATCACCGTAACACGGTGAAATTCGCAGGCAATGCGAAGACCTCAATCTCGGGGCTTCGCATTCATCACCTCTACCGACTCATGACTTCGTTCGACTGGCTGTGGGACTGGCGCACCCTGATCGCGCTGGCCGTGTGCGACGTCGCGTTGCTGGCGATGTTCCTGGCCTGGGATGCCCGGCGGCTGGCGTTCCTCCTTGCCCGGCGTTGCATCGTCGAGCACGAGCTGCCGCGCGAGAGGAAGCGCCTTCGTGTCGGTGTCAGCCTGGAAGACCGGGGCGTGTTCCCTCGGGAATCGCCGGAGTCAGGGATCTGAGCTCGAGCTTGCGGAAGGTACTTTCCGCACGGAAGTCGACGGCGTGGGTCGACGGCTCCGCCAGCGTCTCGGCGAACATGGCCACCACGTGGCGCGCCACGCGCGGGTCCAGCACTGCGCCGCCGTTCGCCAGGGCGCGCAACGCGTAGGCGATCTCGGCGTCTTCCGCCTCGCTCAGCAGGTAGCCCGTCGCCCCGGAGGCGAATGCGGACAGGGCCAGCTCACGATCGTCCGTGTCCGACAGGGCAATGATCCGGGCGCGTGGTTGTACTGCACGCACGTCGGCGATCAGCGATGCGCCGTCGCCGATCGGATAGAGCTGCATGTCGACGAACACCAGGTCGAAGGACAGCGTGTCCAGCATCGCATCGGCCTCTTCGCGCGTGGGCACTAGCACCACGCACCGTCCCGGCGCGAGGACCCCCAGGACGCTATTCAGGCGGCTCGCCACGGCGGGATCGCTTTCCACTACAAGCGCACTGAAGAAAGGCTGTGGCCGGAACACCCGCGAGGCGCCACCGGGCAGCTTGGTATCGAACACGGATGTGCTTTCTTCTGAAGTGGGCTGTCGCAAGTGGGCGTGTTAGAGCATCGTCTTCGGATGCTCGAGGCGGCCGGGCTCCTGCTTGCGCTTGCAACTGCCGCTGGTGGCTGTGCCCGTGCCGGCCGATGTGATCGGCGCGAGTGTCGATTGGCTGTAGTTGCCCGAAGCGCCGGCTTCACGCGCTGCGCAGCCGGTGTCGCTTGCGGCCACGAGGACGCCGAACGCCAGCGCGCCGAAGGCCAGCAGGCCCGTGAGAAGCGACAGCCAGAAGGACTTCTTCAGCCGCGGCGCAGCGACGAGGGCGGGCTGTGTTCTGCTCCAGCGTGCTTGCATGGTGAGTTCCGGGAAGTGGCGATCCGCATGCGCCAACGCCGGCAGGCCGGTGAAGCGCAGCGCGTGCGATGCGCCGTGCGGGTTGCGATGCGGGATGGTGTTCATGACCCGTATCGTGAACTTCAAAGGGGGAGAAAAATTGGATGACGGCTCCCCCGACGGCCATCGGCCGCTGCAGAAATTCAAAAGCCGGCGCGCCGTCGAAGACGGCGGCCGGCCAAGGAAGCAGAGACTGCGAGAAGGCCTAGAAGTCGAGCTTGGCGCTCAGGCTGAAGGTGCGCGGGTCGCCGGGCTTGATGTAGTTGTCGTACTGGTATTCCCAGTACTTCCGGTTCGCCACGTTGTTGATGGCCGCGCGGAAGGTCGTGTTGCGCCCGCCGATGCGCGTCGTGTAGCTCGCGCCGATGTTGGCGATGGTGTAGCCGGGCACGGTCAGCTGGTTCGCCGCGTTCAGCATGGTGTTGCCCGTGTACTTCATGTCGGCCGACAGCTTGAGGCCCGGCACCTGAGCCACTGCGTACGACACCTGCGCCGTTGCCACCAGCTTCGGCGCACCCGCCACGCGGTTACCGACGTAGCTGCTGCCGCGCTCGTAGGAGCTGTCGAGCAGCATCAGGTTGCCGCCGATCTGCCACTGCGAGCCCAGCCGCGTGGAAGCGCCGAGCTCCAGGCCCTGGTAGATCGACTGGCCGTCCTGCACCAGCACGTTGGAGCTGTTGGCGTATTCGGCGCCGCGCTCGATGCGGAACAGCGCGGCCGTGGCGCTCCAGCGTTCACGCTCGGTCTTTACGCCCAGTTCGTACTGGCGGCTCTTCAGCGGGTTGAGCAGCGCGCCGTCGTTGGCGTAGAGGTTGCTCACCGTGCTGCCGGGCTCCAGCGATTCGACATAGCTGGTGTACAGCGTGGTGTCGGGCGCGGGCTTGTACATCAGCGCCAGCGTGGGCGTGATCACGCCGCTCTTGCGGTAGGTGGAGTTCTGCAGGCCGGTGGTGTCGTAGCCGACCTGTTCGTAGGTGGTGCTGCGCAGGCCGGCCAGCACCGACCACTTCTCGGACAGCTTCATCGTGTCGCTCGCGAATATTGCGCGCTGCGTGATGTCGCTGTTGCGGTAGGGCGTGAGGTTCGTCACGCTGTTGTAGCTGTTGGTGTTCTGACCGAAGATGCTGCCGGTGCCCACCAGTTGGTAGACGGCGTTGCTGCTGTAGTAGTTGACCTGCTTCTGCCACGACGCGCCCAGCGTCACCTGGTGCTCGAAGTCGCCGGTGCGCAGCTTGCCCGTGGCCATGGCCTGCCACTGGTTGAAGCGGTGGCCTTCTTCGCTGTCGGAGCGGTAGTCGTCGTAGCTGCCGCTGGCGTCCTGCAGGTAGGAGATTCCTTCGTTGCGGCTTCGCGTGGCGCTGCTGTGGCTGTAGCTGGTGCTGAGCGTCCAGTCGGGCGACAGCTGGTATTGCAGACCGGTCGAATAGAGCCTGAAGTCGGTGGCCAGGTGCTGGCCAGGGCCCACCAGGCTTGCGTTGTTGGCGCTGATCGTGGACGGCAGGCTCGTGCCCGTGTAGCTGCCCAGGTAGATCGATGGCGTCTGGCCGGTGGAGGTGCGCTTCTGGTAGAGCGAGTCGAAGGTCCAGGTGAGCTTGTCGGTAAGCTTCGCGTCGAGCCCGAGCGACACCGAGTCGCGGCGGATGTTGCCGTCGTTGTAGGTCTTGCCTTCCTCGTGCGTGGCGTTGAGCCGGTAGCCGAAGCGGTCGTCGGTGCCGAAGCGCCCGCCCAGGTCGACGTGCTCGCTCCAGATGCCGGCGGTCTTGTAGCCGACCTCGATGCTGCGCACCGGCGTTTCGGTCGGCTTCTTCGTCACGTAGTTGACGATGCCGCCCGGCGAGCCGAAGCCGTACATGAAGCCCGACGAACCCTTGAGCAGCTCGATCTGCTCGAAGTGCTCGTAGGGCATGGTGATGGCGTAGCTCAGGAAGGGCTGGCCATTGATGCGGTAAGCGTTCTGCCAGTCCAGCGGCAGGCCGCGCACCGTGATGTAGCTGGCCCAACTGCTGTAGGCGCCGCTGTTGTCGGACACCGACGCGTCGAGCGCGAACACGTCGCCCAGCTTCGACACCTGGCGCTCGGCCATGTCCTCGCTGGTCACGACGGTGGTGGAGAAGGGCGTTTCAAGCTGCGAGCGCGCACCGAGCGCGCCGCTGCTCACCTTGGCGCCGAGGTGCTGCTGCGAGTCGTCCTGCGATTCGGCCGTGACAGTCACGGTCGGCAGCGAGGAGGTTTCTTTGTTTTGCGCCTCCTGTGCATGCGCGCGGCCGATCTGGGCGGCCGCCCACAGCACCAGCAGCGTGGCGCGCGCGGGCGGGCCGAATGCGCTGCGCCTGAATGAGATCGGGGAGGGGACCGTGACGGTGCCGGCGGTGTTCTGGCGTCCAGGATTCAACGTTGACTCACTTCGCAAATAAGAATGCTTCTCATTTTAAAGTTGAATCTCGGAGAAATCTTGGAGGCTACCCGCCGCCGGGTGCTGCTTGCCCTCGTCAGTGCCCGTTGCCAGGCGCCGGCGCCAGCCCGCGCTGCTTCAGGAAGTCATAGAGGCTGACCGCGAGCACCTGTGCAATGGGTATCGGCAGCGTCACGCGCAGCACGGCGGCCCGATGGACTGGGCACCGGTCGGAGCTGTGGTCGACGCGGCTGGCATCGAAGGTGATGTGCACACAGCCCGCGTTGACCCAGTATCCCGAGACTTCGTCCGCGAACACCTGCGGGGCGTGCAGATCGTCGATGTAGGTGGCTTGCGGAGGCTGGGACATGGTGGCTCTGGAGATGCAGGAGCCCCGATGATCGGCACCAATCTGGTAGGAAAAATGGTGCGTCGGCCTCCGCGCCCTCAGACGATCCGCACCGACAGCTCCGGCAGCCGGTCGATGTGGATCTCGATCAGGTCGCCGCGCACCACGGGCCCGACGTTCTCCGGCGTGCCCGAGTAGATGATGTCGCCCGGCTTCAGCTCGAAGGCCTGCGACAGCCGGCTGATCTGCTCGGCCACCGACCAGATCATGTGCTTGAGCGTGGCGCTCTGCTTCGTCTGCCCGTTCACCTTGAGCCAGATCGCGCCGTCGGTGAAGTGCCCGACCTTCGCCACCGGGTGGATCGGTCCGATGGGCGCCGAATGGTCGAAGCTCTTGCCGATTTCCCATGGCTTCTTCTGGTCGCCCATCTCGCGCTGCAGGTCGCGGCGCGTCATGTCGAGACCGAGCGAATAGCCGTACACGTAGTCGAGCGCCGAGCTCGCCGGGATGTTTCGCCCGCCCTTGGCCAGCGCTACCACCAGTTCAACCTCGTAGTGGTAGTTCTTCGTAAGTGTGGGATAGGGATGGTCGGCCACCACGCCGGGCGTCACGACCTGGATCGCATCGGCCGGCTTCTGGAAGAAGAAGGGCGGCTCGCGGCTCGGGTCCGAGCCCATCTCGCGCGCATGGGCCTCGTAGTTGCGGCCGATGCAGTAGATGCGGCGCACCGGATAGACCTGCTCGCTGCCCACGATCGGGATGGTCGATGCGGCGACATCGAAAGGCGTTGCCTGCGTGCGGCTGGCGCCTGCGGGCAATGCACAGCCGGCAATGGCGCCCGTGGTCATGGCGGCGGAACCGGCCAGCAGGCCGCGACGGGAAGTGATCATGAGGGTCTCCTTGTTCTATGAAGAAATGCGCGTGCCGTACCCCGCACGGCCGGTTCATTCTGGGACGGCGAACTGCTGCCCAACCGTACGCATCTACGCAAAAACAGGACAGAACCCACCCGGCGCCCGCCAGGCCTCGTGCGCGAGGCGGAAGAGAAGAAAACTTCAGCCGAGCGCGCGCTCCACCAGCCGTGCAATGGCCAGCAGGTGGTCGTCGTCGTACCAGCGGCCCGCCAGCTGCAGCCCGATGGGCAGGCCGATCGCGCTCTTGCCGCAGGGCATCGAGAGCGCGGGATGGCCCGTCAGGTTCATCGGGTAGGTGTACGGATACCAAGCGCCGCGGATGGTGCCGGCGGGCCGACCGCCGATCTCCACCTCGCCGCTCACGTCCATGTCGATGGGCAGCGGTGGCGCCGAGACGGTGGGCGACACCAGCACGTCGAAGCGTTTGAAGAGCGTCTGCAATTCAGTGAAACAGCGGGTCTTGGCGAAGGTGGCGTCGTGCAGGTCCACCGCGCTGTGGCGGCGGCCCTTTTGCACGGCGTCGATCAGCGTGGCGTCCAGCCGGTCGCCGAAGCGCTCGAGGTTGGCGCTCACGCGTGCGGCCAGCATCGACTGCAGCACCACGAGGAAGTGGCGTTCGAGCGCCACGAAGTTCAGCTGCACGGTTTCGACGACGGCACCTTCGCGTTCCATCGCCTGCACGGCGGCCGTCGTCACGGCCTCGACTTCGGGGTCGATCGGGTTGCCCGCCGTGGGCAACCACGCCACGCGCAGGCCGCGCAGCGACATGGGCATCGCAGGCTGCGGCACCGGCCCGCCCAACCCATAGGGATCGCGCGCGTCGAAGCCCTTGATGACATCGAACAGCAACTGCGTGTCGGCCACGTCGCGCGCCATCGGACCGGTGAAGGAATTGGCCGAGAACAGGTCGGGCGCCTGCAGGTTCGGCACCACGCCCAGCGTGGCCTTGAGCCCGACGATGCCGCAGCACGAAGCCGGAATGCGGATGGAACCACCGCCATCGGTGCCGAGCGCGAGCGAGCCGAGGCCCGCCGCCACCGCCACCGCCGCTCCGCTGCTCGACGCACCGGGCGTGTAGCGCGCGTCGATCGGGTTCAGCGTGCGGCCGAAGATCGGTGCGGTCGCCACCTGCTTGTGGCCGAACTCGGGCGTGGTCGTCTTGCCGATGAGGATGGCGCCAGCGGCCTTGGCGCGCGCCACGGCCACGGCGTCTTCCTTCGGCACGAAGTCTTCGTAGATTGCCGAGCCCATGGTGGTGCGCACGCCGGCCGTGAGCGTCAGGTCCTTCACCGAATACGGAACGCCGTGCAACGGACCGAGCGTCTCGCCGGCCATCACGGCGGCTTCGGCGCGGCGCGCGGCTTCGAGCGCCTGCTCGCCCGTCACGGTGATGAAGGCATTGAGCTCGCGGCGCGCCTCGATGCGCGAGAGCGCGTGGCGCACCGCCTCCACGGGCGAGGCTTCCTTGGTGCGGATCAGTGCGGCAAGTTCGCGTGCGCTGTGGTCCATCAGGTCCATGGTCGTGTCCTTGAAAAGAGGTCAGAGCATCCAGCGGCCGCCGTCGATCAGCAGCGTCTGGCCGGTGATGAAGCGCGCTTCGTCGCTCGCGAGGAAACGCACCGTGGCGGCCACGTCCTCGGGCGAGCCGACGAAGCCGGCGGGCGTGTCGGCCACGATCTTCGCGAGCACCTCGGGGCGCAGCCTGTCGTGCGCGCGCGTGCGAATTGCGCCGGGGCACACCGCATTCACGGTCACGCCATGCGGCGCGAGCTCCCGCGCCAGCGAGCGCGTGAAGCCCACCACGCCCATCTTGGCGGCGGCGTAGTCGGCCAGGCCCACGTCGCCGGCAAAGGCTGCGTCGGTGCTCATGTTGACGATACGCCCGAAGCCGCGCGCCTTCATGCCAGGCGCGATGCGGCGCGCGGCGCGCATGGTGGTGAGCAGCGACACCTCGATGACGAAGCGCCACACGGCCTCGTCCGATTCGGTGAACAGGCCACCGCGTTCGCGCGCGCTCTGGCCCACGTTGTTGAACAGGATGTCGACCGGGCCCAGTTCCTTTTCAACCCGGTCGAAGAACGCCGCGACGACGGCGGCATCGGTGCAGTCGCCCGTCACGCAAAGGCAGCGCGCGGCGGCTGCGGGCCTGGTCGCGAGTTGCTGCGCGAGCGGGGTGCAGTCGAGGTCCAGCACGGCAACGCGCGCACCCTGGTCCAGAAAGTCGAGCACCGTGGCGGCGCCTATGCCCTGGCCACCTCCGGTGACGACCGCGATGCGATGGTCGAAGCTCATGGCATCTGATCCTTCAGTGGAAGGTGCGCCCGCCGTCGACGGCCAGCGCGGTGCCCGTGATGTAGCTGGCACCCGCGCCGCTCAGGTAGAGCACGGCCTCGGCCACTTCCTCGGGCGCGGCGACACGGCCCAGTGCATAGCGCTGGCGGATCTCGTCGAGCGTGCGTGCCGGGTCGTCGCTGTGCTCGTAGCTGGTGCGAAACAGAGGCGTGTCGATGGCGCCAGGGCACACGGCGTTGACGCGGATGCCGTCCGCCGCCGCTTCAATGGACAGTGCCTTGCCGAACATGATGACGGCCGCCTTGGTGGCGCAGTAGGCGGTGCGATTCGGCAGCGGCCGCAGGCCTGCGCCCGACGCGATGTTGACGATGCTGCCGCCGCCCGCCGCGCGCAGGTGCGGCATGGCGGCGCGGCACATCAGCATCGGCCCCGTGAGGTTGACGGCCAGCGTGCGGGCCCACTCGGCGTCGTCGGTCTGCTCCAGCGGTTTCAGCGAATCGACGCCGGCCGAGTTGACCAGCGCGTCGATGCCGCCGAGCCACTGGGCGGCATGGTTTACCGCAGCCTTCACGGCCGGTGCGTCGGTCACATCGCACACCAGTGGCAGCGCTGCGTCGCCCAATGCCGCGACGCATGCCTGCAGCCGTGGCGCATCAAGGTCGAGCAGTACGACGCGCGCGCCACGTTCCACCGCGAGCCGTGCCACCGCGAAGCCGATACCGCTCGCGCCGCCGCTCACCACGAAACGCAAGGCGGTGGTCATGCCTTGACCGCCGCCTTCAGGCGCGGGCGCATGTCGTCGGAGATGCGGTCGCAGCGGTCGATCCACACACCCGAGTGCGCCAGCGCATGCTCGATGAGCCCTTCGAGTACCTTGAGCCGCGATGGCTGGCCGATGATCTGCGGGTGCATGCCGACCATCATCATCCGATCTTCGGCGTACAGCATGTCGAACTCGCTCGTCCACGCCTCGAGCACGGCAGAGGGCGCCTGCAGCGTGCGGCCCGGCAGGGTGATCGAGTACTGGAAGAAGGGCGCGTCGTCGAGCACCCAGCGAAAGGGCAGTTCCACGATGTCGGTGCGCTGCCCGCCGATTTCCAGCAGGTAGGGTGAGTCGTCATCGAAGAAGTTCGACGAGTAGTCGAAGCCGTACTCCTTGAGCAGGTCGAGCGTGATGCTGCTGAACTCCGCCGCCGGCGAACGCCAGCCGCGTGGGCGGGTACCGGCCAGGCGGGTGAGCGTCTCCATGCCGCGCTCCATCTCCTCGCGTTCTTCCGCGGGGCTCAGGTTGACGATCCAGCGGTGGCTGTAGCTGTGGTGCGCCACCTCGTGGCCCTTGTCGACCACCTCGCGCACCAGGTCCGGGTGCTTGTCGGCCACTTCGCCGGGAATGAAGAAGGTGGCGCTGATGTCGTAGCGCGCCAGCAGCGCGAGGATGCGCGGCATGCCGACCTTCCAGCCGTAGGCGCCCTGCGACATGAGGATGGGGCGCTGCGCGTTGGCGGGGTCGCGGCCGGTCCACATGGTCTCCGCGTCGAGGTCGAAGGTCAGCATGAGCGGGAAGCCTTTGCTCGTGGTCGGCATCAAGAAACTCCTTGGCGAATGAGGTGGAAAGCGGGGTGCTCAGACGTGCTTGTGGAAGCCCGTCCATCGCTCGGCCAGCAGCAGCACGACGCCGGTGGTTACGATCAGAAGGGTGGAGACGGCGGCCACGCTTGGGTCCACGCCCTGCTCGACCGAGGTGAAGATCTTCACGGGCAGCGTCGTTTGGCTCGCGGAGAGCAGGAACACCGACACCGGCACGTTGTCGAGCGAGGTGATGAAGGCGAAGAGGCCGCCAGCGACGAGGCCGGGCTTCACCAGCGGCAACGTGACCAGGCGAAAGCTCGTGAAGCCGTCGGCTCCCAGCACGCGCGCCGCGTCCTCGAGCGACTCGTCGACCGCCGACAGGCTGCCCAGGCTCGCGCGCACCACGTAGGGCACGGTAATGACCACGTGTGCGAGCCACAGGCCCAGCGAGTTGCCGCGCAGGCCGGTCATCGTGTAGTACTGCAGCAGCGCCACGCCGAGCACCACCGAAGGCAGGATCAGCGGCGCCATGAAGAGCGAGGTGAGCGCTCCCGCGCCGGGCACCATGCGGCGGTGAATGGCGTAGGCGGCAATGAGGCCCAGCACCAGCGCGGCGGCGGTCGATGCGGCGGCGAGCCACAGGCTGGTCCAGGCGGCGCTGAGGTACTCGGGGTCGCGCAGCACCACCTCGAACCAGTGGAAGGTCAGGCCCTTGGGCGGGATCGTGAGGTAGGCCGTCTTGCTGAAGGCCGCGAGCATTACCACCAGCACGGGAATCTGCAGGAACACGACCACCGCGATGGCCGTGGCCGCGAGGAACGGCGCCTTCTTGCCTTCGATGCTCATGCGTTGCCTCCCCAGCGCCTGAGCACGCGGCTCGACAGGCCGATGACCACCAGCGTGAGCGCGGTGAGCGCGAAGGACATCGCGGCGCCTGCGGGCCAGTCGAGCGTCTGCAGGAAGTCGTCGTAGATCAGCGTGGCCATCACCTTGTAGGTGGGCCCGCCCAGCATGCGCGGCGTGACCAGTGCGCTGATGGTCAGCACGAACACCAGGATCGAGCCCGACAGGATGCCCGGCGCGCTCATCGGCAGCGTGATCGACCAGAACACGCGCAGCCGGCTTGCGGCCAGTGTGTACGCGGCCGCCTGCACGTCCTTGGAAATCGCCTGGATGGCCGGCACCAGCATCAGCACCATGAACGGCAGGAAGATGTGCGACATGCCGACCAGCAGGCCGAACAGGTTGAACATCATCTTGATCGGCCGCTCGATCAGGCCGATGTCGATGAGCAGGTTGTTCACCAGCCCGCGGTTGGCCAGCAGCGCGATCCAGCCGAACGAGCGCACCACCAGGTTCAGCAGCATCGGGAAGATGACGAGCATGGTGAGCGTGAGGCGCATCTTCGGGCCCGCATTCGCGATGTAGTAGGCCAGTGGGTAGCCCAGCAGCAGGCAGATGGCGGTGACGCCGAAGCCCAGTACCAGTGTGCGCACGACCACCTCGCGGTAGTACTCGTCGGTGAGGATGCTGGTGTAGTTCTCGAGCGTCCAGCCGGCGGCGATGCCGGTGCCGGGCACGTAGGGGTGCAGGCTCAGCGGCACCATCAGCAGCACTGGCGCGACGAATGCCAGCAGCAGGAGCAGCAGCAGCGGCGACGCCAGCAGAGTGCCGGTGATCTTGCGCGGCGTCATGCGGTGGCCTGGCTTGCCGTGGGTGTCACGTACACGTGCTGCGGCTCGACGCTCACCCGAACCGGTGCGTCGACCGCCAGGCCCGCGTGCGGGCCATTGGTGAGCGCCTCGGCGATGAGCTCGGTGCTACCGAAGGCCAGCAGGTATTGCACGCGCGACCCGACGAAGGAGCGCATGGCCACGCGGCCCGAGAGCGTCGGGCCGTTCGACGCCACCGCGTCGGCGAAGCGGATGTCCTCCTGGCGGACCACCACGTCGACCGCCGTGCCCTGTGCCATGCCATCGGCAGCCGTGGCCGCAAGCACCGGGCCATCGTTCAACTGCACTGCAGCCGCGCCTTCGGGCGAGCGCACCACGCGGCCCGCGAGACGGTTGGGGCGGCCGATGAAGCTCGCGACGAAGCCGGTGGCGGGACGGTGGTAGATGGCCTCGGGCGTGTCGAACTGCTGCACCACGCCGTGCGCGAGCACGCACACGCGGTCGGACATCGACATCGCCTCGCCCTGGTCGTGCGTGACGAACAGCGTGGTGATGCCCACTTCGCGCTGCAGGCGCTTGAGCTCGATCTGCATCTCGTCGCGCAGCGAGGCGTCGAGGTTCGACAGCGGCTCGTCGAAAAGAAGGATGCTGGGGCGCGGCGCGATCGAACGCGCCACTGCCACGCGCTGCTGCTGGCCGCCGGAGAGCTGGCGCGGCAGTCGGTCGCCGAGCGCGGAAAGCCGCACGCTGGCCAGCGCCTGGTCGACGCGCTGCTTCAATTCGCTGCCCTGCAGGCCTTGGCGGCGCAGGCCGAACGCGACGTTCTCGAACACGCTCATGTGCGGGAAAAGTGCGTACGACTGGAAGACCAGGCCGATGTTGCGCTTGTTGGTGGGCAGCGCCGTGACGTCGCGGCCATCGACGAGGATGCGCCCACCCGTCGGCTCGATCAGGCCGGCCACCATGCGCAGCACGGTGGTCTTGCCACAGCCCGAAGGGCCGAGCAGTGAGATGAACTCGCCGTCGTGCACCGACAGCGACACGGACTGTGCGGCAATGTGGCCCGGGTAGCGTTTCTCGAGGCGGTCGAGCGCGAGTGCCGGCATGTCGTTCGGTCCTGGAGGTTGCGGCGGCTCAGCGAGCCACTTCGCGCTGCCAGCGCTTGGTCCATTCGGGCAGCGACTTGGCCACGGCCTCGGGGTCGGGCAGCCAGAGGTTGTCGAAAGTCTCCTTGTAGGGAACGATCTTCGCGGCCTTGTCGCTGAGCTTGACCTGCGTGTTGACCGGGCCCGCGTACTTGCGTTCTGCGAAGCAGGTCTGGCCTTCCTTGGACAGCACCTCGTCGATGTACTTGAGCGCGAGCGCAGGCGACTTCGCGCCCTTCGGGATCACCAGCGCAGGCAGGATGCCCACCGCGCCTTCCTTCGGATAGACGATGGCCAGCGGCAGGCCCTTGTCGATGGCCGAACCGGCGCGGTCGGGGTACCACACGGCGGCGGCGATCTCCTGGCGTTCGAAGAGCGACACGATCTGGTCGGCCTGCGTGTAGAGCGTGACCGACGATTTCGCGATCGGCTTGATGGCCGTGAACCCCGCGTCCATGTTCGCGAGCGTGCCGCCCTTCATGCGGTTGAGCGCCATCAGGAACTGCGAGCCCGAGGTGCCGCTGATGTCGCCGATGGCGAGCTTGCCGTCGTACTCGGGCTTTGCAAGGTCGGACCAGGAGGTGGGCGGTGTCTTGATCTGCTTGGTGTCGTAGACGATGACGGTCGCACCGGTCATGAACACGACGTACTGGCCGTCCTTGTCGAGTGCG
Organism: Variovorax sp. R-27; assembly: GCF_049913215.1. Classification (NCBI taxonomy): domain Bacteria; kingdom Pseudomonadati; phylum Pseudomonadota; class Betaproteobacteria; order Burkholderiales; family Comamonadaceae; genus Variovorax; species Variovorax sp. R-27. The sequence goes on along the minus strand of NZ_CP183984.1, from coordinate 5,596,112 downwards.
CGCGGCGACACTTCGGCGGCGTTCGTGAGCTTGCTCTTGTCGATGGTCTCGAGCAGCTTCTCGTTCTTGAGCTGCGCGGCGAGCGAGTTGTCGATGTAGACCACGTCGAAGTCCGACTTGCCGCCGGTCGCGCGGATCGCGGCCGCGAACTGCGAGGAGCTGCCCAGCTTGAGCGCGACCTTGGCTCCGGTCTTCTTCTCGAACGACGCAATGTGGCAGGTCTTGGAGTCGTCTGCGAAGGAGCCGCCGAAGATGCCGACCACCAGCTCCTCGGCCTGTGCAGCGCCTGCGAAAAGAGCGGCCACCAAGCCGGAAACGAGACAGCGCGAGAACATGGTTTTCATGAAGAGCTCCTGTGGGGAAAACCCGGAACGAAGGGCCGGATGGCTGCGTTGGAATTCACTTTATCTTTCATAAAAGATAAATGCAAGGCATTTAAGATAGAGACCAACCCGCGCCATCGCGCCGCACCACAATGGCAGCGCATGGGCATCAACCTGGATGGAAAGCACGTCATGCCGCAAAAAAAAGAAGCGTCGAATCGACGTCCGCCCCAAGGCGATGCAAGGCATCGCGACGATGCCGCTGAGGCCGCTGAGGCCGCCAAGCCCGTTGCACCGGCCGATGAAGCGCCGATGGAAGGCGGCGCCGACCTGGTCGAGCGCGGCATCCAGCAATGGAGGCGCGAGCGGCCTGACATCGACAGCAGCGGCAAGTCCGTGGTCGGCCGGCTGCTGAGGCTCGAAGAGGTGGTACTGCGCACGCTGAACCAGGTGCTGGAGCCCTTCGGCATGAAGTACCAGGAGTACGCGGTGCTCGCTACCTTGCGCGTGGCGGGCGCGCCCTACAGGCTGTCGCCGTCGCGCCTGCAGAGCACGCTTCTCTTCACTTCGGGTGGCTTGTCGAACCTGCTGAAGCGGCTCGAGAAGGAGGGCTGGATCAAGCGCTCGATCGATCCGAACGACGGCCGCGGCGTGCTGGTCAAGCTAACCGCCAAGGGCATTCGCCTGGCCGATGAAGCGATGCCGCGCCACGCGGCCGCCGAATTGCATTTGCTGCGCATGTTCGATGCGCCGCAGCGCGACGTGCTCTCGAGCCTGCTGAGCCAGATGATGACGGGCAATGCGCCCGAGACTGGCCCCGAGCCCGGCCCGGCGCTGCGCACCAAGAGCGACTGACCGAGAGCTATACCGCGGCCTGAACGCCGAGCGCAATCAGCGGCACGCCCGCATAGGCCAGGCTGAACATCCGCAGAATCAGCGCCGCGTAAAGGCCCGTCAGGAGCCAGACTGCCGCACGGCCCCATGGCATGAGCGACACGCTGATGAGCGCGCCCGCCAGCGGCAGCAGTTGCTGTGCGTGCACGCCGAGGAAGTGCGGCACGCGCAGATCGCCGCCGGTGGCTGACCAGCCGAACAGGGGGAGCATTGTGCCGCCTGCAATGGCGCCGATGGTCGATCCCCCGTGCTGGCTGATCGCGATGCCCGCGCCCGCTCCGGCTATGAAGGTCAGCCCCAGCCCCAGCACCACGGCCAGCCTGTAAGGCGCTGCCAGCGCGTCGCCGTGGCGCGCGAACAGCCACGCGAGCGGCAATGCCGTGGCGTTGAGCGACAGCGCACCCACGCCCATCAGGCTGTACATGACGATGTGGAAGGTCGAGTCTTCATTGAAATGCGAGGCCTGCCCGAGGGCACCTTGCAGCGTGATGTAGCCGACCTCGAAGACGCCCGTGGCGATCACTACCGCGACGATGGCACGTTCGATGCGGCTGCCGCGTCGCTCGCGCGGCAGGTCGCCGAGCAGCCATGCAGTGGTCAGCGCGTAGAGGCTGACCGAAGCCATGAACTTCAGCGGCTTGACCCACACGCCTACGCCGTTCAGCGTGCGCGGATCGAGCCAAGCAGCCACGAGGGCAGGCACCATCACTGCGAGCAGCAGGCCGCCGAACCAGGCCAGCTGCGGTTGCCGCCGATGCACTTCGCGCGCCAGCGCCATGCATGCGGGCGCGACCCGCAGCGCCAGGAAGGCCAATAGGCCGACTGGCCCGAACAGGAAGGTGAGAGCGAAGCAAGGAATGAGCAGCACCGGCGCGATGCCCGCGCGCTCTCCCTCGCGTGCGATCCACGTGCCCACGAACAGGTCGAAGGCGAGGTAATGGAACCATCCGGCGGTGAGCAGGCCCGGATGCTGGAACAGCGCATGCACCGCCGACAGCGAGCTGTAGCCGCCACCGGCCGCGGACCAGTACGTCGCCATCAGCCACCAGTACGCCAGCCCGAGGCCGACGGGAATGACGATGCCCGTCGTTGCCCATATCACCGGCTTGGCACGCCCGAGCCACGGGGCTGCGCCGAGCGCGGCCCAGGCAGGAAGGGCGACGGTGCTGCCTGCGCTGAAAAGTGAGTCGAACATGCAAGGCCTTCAGCAAGAAATGGGGCTCGCCAGGATTGGCATGGCGCAATCTTGACAGTGTTTAGATAAAAACGCCAGCAGATTCTTTAAAAGGTAGAGTCGCCCCTTTGAAGACCGAAAGCAGCAACCAGCCATGGCGGCAAAGAAAACAGAGGAAGCCCCCGCGCCCTATCACCACGGCGATCTGCACGCGGCGCTGATCGGGGCTACCGAAGCCCTGCTCGCCGAGCGCGGCATCGAGGGCTTCACCCTGCGCGAAGCGGCGCGGCGCGCCGGCGTATCGGCGGCCGCGCCCATGCATCATTTCGGCAGCGCAGCCGGGTTGTTGACCGAGGTGGCGATCCTGGGCTTCGAGGAGCTTACGCGCTGCCTGCGTGCTGGCACGGAAACGGGTGGCACTGACCCCGCGCGTCGCTTGCGTGGGCAGGGCATGGGCTATGTGCGGTTCGCGCTGGCCTACCCGGCGCGCTTTCAGCTCATGTTCCGCAAGGACCGGTTGACGCAAGACCCGCGGCTGCAAGCGGCCGGCGATGCGGCATTCGCCGAACTGGAGCAGGCAGTGCGCGACTACAACGGCTGGAGCAGCAAGAAGCCGCCGAACCGCGCGATGCAGGCCGCCGCGCTGGGCGCCTGGTCCGTCGTGCACGGCTTTGCGCATCTTGCGCTGGACGAGAAGTTCGGCGAGCAGGCCGGCAGCGCGTGCACGAACGATTTTGTCGAGAGCATGCTGCCGGAAATACTGAAGCAGTTCTGGCCCTGACCTTCACTGAGCCAGAAAGGGCGGCAGCCGCCTGCGGATCGTCTGCGCCTTCACGATGGAGGTGTTGGTCTCGGCCTTGCTCGCGATGCGGTCGAGAATGCCGTCGAGCTGTTCGAGCGATTGCAGGAACAGCCGCGCGACGAAGCAGTCTTCGCCTGTGACCTTGTCGCACTCGCAGAACTCGGGCGTGGCCTCGATCAGCTTCTGCACTGCCTGCAGTTGCCCCGGCAATGGGCGGATGCGCACGATGGCCTGGAACTGGTAGCCCAGCGCCTTCGGGTTCACGTCCAGCGTGTAGCCGCGGATCACGTCGCGCTCTTCAAGTCGTCGCAGCCGTTCCGACACGCTGGGCGACGACAGCCCCACGTGGTGGGCCAGCTCTTTCAGGGACATCCGCGCGTTGCCGGCCAATGCCTGCACGATGGTTTCGTCGATTGCGTCGAGCATGTTGCCGATCTCCGGTGAATGGGCCGCGATGGCTTGTTTTGAAAGGTCATCAGCGGTATTTGCCTTATTCAAAGCATATCCAATCCGCGCCGGACGTGGCACGCTTGCTCCTTCCTTTCTGCCGTTCGAGACAGACATGCAGACACAGCTTCGCGGTGCGCTGGAAATGAGCGTGGCCATGGTGATTTCCGGAACCATCGGATGGTTCGTCGTGCGATCCGGACAGCCGCTGCCCGACCTGCTGTTCTGGCGCTGCGTGTTCGGCGCGGCCACGCTGCTCATCGTGTGCCTCGCTCTGGGCCTGCTGCGGCGCGGCCTGACGTTGCGCAGCTTTGCGCTGGCCGCGTTGGGCGGCGTGGCGCTGGTCGTCAACTGGGTGCTGATCTTCGCTTCCTTCTCGCGCGCGTCGATCTCGATTGCCACGGCGGTCTACAACACGCAGCCCTTCATGCTGGTCGCGCTCGGCGCACTGCTGCTGTCGGAACGGCTGACCGCGATGAAGGCCGTGTGGCTGTGCATCGCGTTCGCCGGCGTGGTGCTGGTGGCGCAGGCCAAGCCTGGTGGCGGGGCCGACGGTTCGGCCTATTTCGTCGGCGTGCTGATGGCACTGGGCGCGGCCTTCTGCTACGCGGTGGCCGCGATCATTGCGAAGAAGCTCGACGGCATCGCCCCGCATCTCATCGCGCTGATCCAGGTCTGCGTGGGCATCGTGATGCTCGCGCCGTTCGCGCATCTGAAGATGCTGCCCAGCGATGCGGCCACGTGGGGCGTGCACCTGGCCATGGGTGTGGTCTACACGGGGCTGGTGTTCGTGCTCCTGTACGGGGCGCTGCAGAAGCTGTCGACGCCCGTGGCCGGCGCGCTGTCGTTCATCTATCCGCTGGTGGCCATCGGCGTCGACTATGTCGCCTTCGGCCAGCGGCTGGGCGCATTGCAGGTGGTGGGCGCCGCGGCCATCCTGATAGCCGCGGCGGGCATGACTTTCGGATGGACCCTGCCCGGCGTGCCGAGGCGCTCGCCCGCCACCGAAGAGCGCTGAGTCAGGACGTCGTCGCGTGCGGCCGCGCCGGGCGACCGCATGGTCCGTGATGGCGTTGACCGGCTGAGGCTAGCTGGCGCTCTGCTGACGCCGTCCCAGTGCGAACACCGAGTTGGGCGCGTCGACCACAAAAGGCTTGCGCGTGGCCGGCTGACCGGTCGGCGTGCGCCGGGTTTCGGTCCGTACTGCGGCTTGCACGCCCTTGGCCTTTTGTTCGTCGACCAGGCTTTGCAGCGAGATCGACTTGAGGAACTCGACCGCCCGCAGGTTCACGGTGGCCCAGAGTTCGTCGATTTCGCAGCGGCCGGTCTCGCCCGGGGCGTCGGCGTCGCGCCGGCGGGTGGATTCGGCATCGTGTTCCTCGATCGAGAGAACGATGTCGGCCACCGAAATCTCCGCCGCCTTGCGGCTGAGCGAATAGCCGCCGCCGGGGCCGCGGGTCGATTCGACCAGGCTGGCGCGCCGCAGCTTGCCGAACAGCAACTCCAGGTACGACAGCGACACGCGCTGACGCAGGCTGATCGAGGCCAGCGTGACGGGGCCCGACCGGCCGTGCAGGGCGATGTCGATCATCGCGGTGACCGCGAAGCGGCCCTTGGTGGTGAGACGCATGGGATGTTCCTTTCCTTCCTTCGTGGGGAATTACTCGTCCCGGCCGCCCGCGATGCCCAGCAGGGCCAGCAGCGACTGGAAGACGTTGTAGATGCTGAGATACACACCCAGCGTGGCGGAGATGTAGTTGGTCTCCAGGCCGTCCTTCACGCGCTTGAGGTCGTGCAGGATGAAGGCCGAGAAGATGCCGATGGCCGCGACCGACAGCGTCATCATCAGTGCGCTCGACTGGATGAAGAAGTTGGCGATGCCAGCCACCAGCAGCAGGATGGCGCCGATGAAGAGCCACTTGCCCATGGCCGACAGGTCGCGCTTGATGACCGACGACAGCGTGGCCATGCCGAAGAAGATCGCGCCGGTGCCGGCGAACGCCGTCATCACCAGGCTGGCTCCGTTGGCCAGGCCGAGCACGGAGCCCACCAGGCGCGAGAGCATCAGGCCCATGAAGAAGGTGAAGGCCAGCAGCACCGGCACGCCGGCGGCCGATTCCTTGGTTTTCTCGATGGCGTACATGAAGCCGAAGGCGCCGCCGAGGAACACCATCAGGCCGATGCCCGGCGACATGGCGCGCGAGAAGCCGGTGGAAACGCCGATCCAGGCGCCCAGAACGGTGGGCACCATCGACAGCGCGAGCAGCCAGTAGGTGTTGCGCAGCACGCGGTTGCGCTCCTGCGGCGAGGCGAGCGGGAGGTCGAAGCCGTCGTGATAGGTGGAGGGACTGTTGTTCATTGTGTTGATTCCTTGAAACTGGACCAGTGCCGGCTGCACGCAATGGCGCGCAAGGGGCACAGGGCCGGAAATGAGAGATGTCGTTGCTGCGATGCGGGTGCCGCCGGATGGCGGGGGCCCGGATCGAAAGGGCGGGAGCCATGGCGGCTCCCGGTCGCGCAAGGCCTTGAGGGGCCTAGGCGACGAAGGACGCGGCGCGGGGTGGCCGCTTGGGTCGCGCTAGGAACGGCGCGACTGAGGTGGTCAGGCCGAGCTTCGGCGGCTGTTCCGTAAAGCGCAGCAGCGCGGGGGCGCCGTTGCGTGCGTCGACCAGTTCGGCGTGCTCGGAGCCGGCTTCGTCGACGGAAAGGGAATCGTCCGACGCCTTGTCGGCATCGCTTGCCGGCGTTGCTGCATCGGAGAAGTCAGCACTGACAACCAGCGCGGACTCCTGTTGTTCGCCGTGCGAATGGCCGCCACCGATCACGCTGTGGGCAAGCACGGCAAAGCCGTAGCAGGACAGCATGATGGACAGGACAGTGGCGACAAACCAGCGGGACATGTAGGGGTAATCTTACCTGCCGCGCTACGAGGTGTTCACGGCGGGTGCTTTCAACCGACCGGATCGCATGGATGTTCGCTCAGGCTGGCGCGGTCGTGGTTTCGCTGCCTTCGGACTGCAGCCATTCGCGTGCATGGGTGCGCAACGCGTCTATCTGCAGCCAGATCAGACCGAGTTCGGTGTGAAAAGTTCGCGCCTGCGGGTCGCTGCCGTCCCCGTTCTCGCCGCTGGCGGCAACGGCCTGCGCCAGTGCGGCGCGCGCGGTTGATTCCGCAACTGCATCGCCCGGCGCCTCGATCACGCCCTTTTCCAGCCCGGCCGCCAGCCCTTCCAGCGCCGCGATCGCACCTTCGGCCGCCGTGCGCAGCACCGCCATCTGCGCCGAGTCTGGCAGCGCCGCACGGTGGGCGCCCAGGGCCGAGAGGTAACTCAGCAGCGTGTGCGACCGGATCAGGAAGCGCAGCGCCACCCCCGCGCGCGGGCGCACGTAGCCCGGCTCGCGGAACATGTCCGACACGGCCGTGGACAGCGCTGCATCCGCGTTGTGGTCGTTGCGCCGCGCCAGCCGGTAGTCGAGGTGGTCGCGCGCGCCGGTGCGGTACTGCCCGACGATCTGCCGCAGGTAGCCGGCATGGCCGCGCATGGCGGCCGCCGCCAGTTCGTTGATGCGCCGCGCCTGCCAGTGCGGCAGCACCAGCAGCACCGCCAGCCCGGCGATCGCGCTGCCGATGGCGGTGTCGACCAGCCGCGGCACCAGCAGCACGCCGCTGTCGCCGACCTGGTTGAAGCACATCAGCACCAGCAGCGTCATCGAGGCTGTGGCCAGCAGGTAGCGCGTGGCGCGGGTCGCGAAGAACAGCACGCCCGCCACCACCGCGATCACCGACTGCACCAGCGGCTGCGGAAACAGCTGCAGCAGCGCCCAACCGGCCACCACGCCGAGCGCGGTGCCGGCAATGCGCTGCCCCATGCGCGAAATGGTGTCGCCATAAGTCTGCTGGCAGACGAACAGCGTGGTCAGCAAGATCCAGTAGCCCTGCGCCGGGTGAATGGCGCGCATCACGCCGTAGCCCGCCACCAGCGCCACCGACAGGCGCAGCGCATGGCGAAACAGCGGCGAGCGCGTGGTGAGCTGCCGCCGCACGCGCTCGACCGCATCGCGCCACGAGCGCGGCGAGCGGTCGAACAGGCCCATCTCCGTACGGCCCGCGCGCGCCGACGGCTGGCTGGCCCCGGCGAGCTGCCCGTCGAGCAGCGCGAGGTTGCGCGCCAGCGCCTCGACGGACGCAAGCAGCGCCAGCCGCCCGGGCGTATCGGCCCGCGCGCGCTCATGCTCGATGGCGCTGCGCAGGTCGGCCAGCGCCTGCACCGTCTCCGTGCCCACCTCGAAGGGCTCGCGCCGAGCGATCGAATCGGCCAGCCGCTGGCAGGCCAGGCCCTGCAGGCCCAGCAGGCGCTGACAGCGGTAGAGCAGGTCGCTATGGAAGAAGGCGTCGGCCAGCGCGTTGTAGTCGTCGTGCGAGGAGCTGGCGCGCTCGTGTACGTCCTGCGCGATCAGGTAGAGCCCGCGGTAGCGCGAGAGGCGCCCGGTCGGCGCGCGCGCGCCGATGCGCAGGAAGATGCTTTCCTTCGCGGCGTTGAGCTCCGCCACCACTTCGGCATTGAGCTGCGCCAGTGCGAGCCGCTTGCGCTCGATGTCGATGCCGCGCAGCGGCTCGAACAGCGAGGCCTTGAAGCGCACGAAATTGCCCAGCACCGCGAACAGCGTCACGAGCCGCGCCTGCACAGGCTGCGCCGGAAAGGCCGCGCACCACAGCACCGAGAACACGCCGTACCACGCAGCGCCCGCCAGCAGCAGCAGCGGTTCGCGCCCGCGATGAGCCACACCGTGCGCGCCCATGTTCTCGATGCCGAGCGTGGCGTACATCGCGAGGATCAGCGTCGCATAGGCAATCGCCTTGTAGCGCGCCCCCACCGCCCCGAGCATCGTGAGGCAGAAGGCCGCGAGCGCAAGCCCGGTGATGAACAGCAGTGGCAGGCCGAACGCCGCCTCGACCGCGAACGCGATGGCCGCGAAGCAGCCCAGCGTGACCACCTGCGCGCGCAGCCGGCCGCGCCAACTGTCGTCGGTCTCGGCGAGCGCGCTGGCGATGGCGCCGAGGAACAGGGGAATCACCGCATCAGGATGGCCGGTCCAGGCGCAGGCCGCCATGAGGCTGCCGAGAGTGAGAAGAATGCGAACGGGTTGCGCGCGGGAAGCGAAAGACCGCAGCCGCTGGCGCAGCGCGTCGGGAGACAGGGGAAGCATGGGCTGATCTTGCACGATGCATGCCACGGCCGTGTGGCGCCTTGTGGCTAGGGCGCAGGCCGGCTGCGCAGGAAGCCGTGGCGCGGGGCTATCCACCGGGCTCGGGCGTCGTCGGCTGCGGGGGCAACCCCTGTGAGCAGCATCTCGTCCTCGACCTGCAGGAACTGACGGGATTGCGCCCCGTCCGGGCCCGGCAGCACGCGCAGCGTGGCGCCGCCCAGGTCGATCCGTTCGCCCGGCGCGGGCGACACAGCGGAGGCCTCGGGCCAGATATCGCGCAGGCCGTCGAAGGCGCTCATGGCTTCTTCCGACGACGCCTGCGTCGACAGGATCCATCGCACGCGCCCGGGTGCCGCTGCAACGAGGGCCGCGATGTGCCCGGGGCTAGCGGGCAACGCATCGATCAACGCGCAATCGCCGCCCTCAGCTCCCACGAAGTAGCTGTGCGCCAGTTCGCCCGATGCTTCGCCCGTAACCCGCAGAACCCGCGCCGACAGCCGCGTCACCAGCCCGGCTTCGTGCGCATAGCGGCCACCGCCCTTGCCGTCCGGGTCGAGATGCGCCACTTCTTCGTATGCCGGTTCATCCATGTTCACCGGCCGTCGTCCCGCGGGCCCGTCCGCCAGCCGAGGCATGACGCGCGGAATGTGCTGCAGGCCGCGTGCATGAGTCATGAGTTCGGCCGTGCTTGCGAACTGCGCGAGTTGCTCGAGGATGCGGCGCGTCACGTTCATCAGCTTGAGCCCGCGCGCCGGGTCCACGGCCTCGGCGGGGCGCAGCCACATGTGCTCGACCGTCTCGCGGCCATCGGGCTGCACGCGCTGCGCTTCGGGCATCGGCGCGATGAAGAAGCGGGTGTCGAAGCGGCGCGGCATGCCCGGCGGTGTGAGCCAGTAAGCGAAATAAGCGAGCCGGTCGGCCGCGAGCCGCCAGCCGTGCCGCTCGCACAGCGAGAGCAGCGCATCGGTGCCTTGCTCCGCCGCATGGCGCATGGCGGCGAGCTGGTCGGGCGGCAGGCTGTCCAGCGACACCAGCCGTTCGGTGCCGCCGTCGGTCGCAAACAGCACGCCGGCTTCCTCAAAGCATTCGCGGATCGCGGCGGCGTAGTAGTCGAGCCCGCCATCAGGCACCGCGAGGCGTTCGCTCGCGGCCCTGTCGTCCATGCCGGCGCAGTGCACGTGCAGGCCGCGGTCGTGCGCATCGATCACGCCGCCCGGAAACACGCTGGCGCCGCTGTTCTGGTCGTTGGCCTTCTCGGCCCGCCGCAGCATCAGCACTTCGAGGCCGTGGCTTGCGTCGCGCAGAACGATGAGGGTGGCCGCCGAGCGCACGGGGCGCGGCGGCGAAGCGGGTTGTGGCGTGGCATCCGGAGTGCTGGCTGTCATGCACGCATTGTCGCGCCGGTGGCTGCTGCGAAGGCGACAGCAGGGGCCTCGGGCTGTCGCGCGGAAGACCGTCCGGAATGCGGTGCGCGACGTACCTTCAAGGCACATCGACTGTTGCTGAAGGACGCACCATGCATTTCGAATTCACACCCAGGGTGACCGCGCTGCGCGAGGAACTGCTCAAGTTCATGGACGAGTTCGTCTACCCGAACGAAAAGCGCCATGAAGAAGAACTGGCCGCCAACGCCCGCGCGGGCCGCCCCTACGCCGAGCTGCCGATGATGGCCGGCCTCAAGGCCAAGGCGCGCGAGCGCGGGCTGTGGAACCTGTTCCTGCCGGAGTCGGAGCACGGCCCGGGGCTGAGCAACGTCGAATACGCCCCGCTGTGCGAGATCATGGGCCGGCGCTACTGGTCCTCCGAAATCTTCAACTGCTCTGCGCCCGACACCGGCAACATGGAAGTGCTGGCGCGCTACGGCACCAAGGCCCAGCAGGAGCGTTGGCTCAAGCCGCTGCTGGCTGGAGAGATCCGCTCGTCCTTCGCGATGACCGAGCCCGAGGTGGCGTCGAGCGACGCCACCAACATCCGCTGCAGCATCCGCCGCGAAGGCAATGAGTACGTCATCAACGGGCGCAAGTGGTACATCACCGGCGCGATGAACGAGCGCTGCGAAATCTTCGTGCTGATGGGCAAGACCGACCCCGACAACGCAGATCGCCACAAGCAGCAGTCGATGATCCTCGTGCCGAAGAACACGCCCGGCGTGACCATCGTGCGCGACATGGCACTGCTCGGCGTCTACGACCCGCCGTTCGGCCACCCCGAGATCGTGTTCGACAACGTGCGCGTGCCGGTCGAGAACATCCTGCTCGGCGAAGGCCGCGGCTTCGAGATTGCACAGGGCCGCCTCGGGCCGGGACGCATCCATCACTGCATGCGTGCCATTGGCATGGCCGAGGCCGCGCTGGAAATGATGTGCCAGCGCCTCGTGTCGCGCGTCGCGTTCCACAAGCCGCTGTCGGAGCAGGGCGTGTGGCGCGAGCGCATTGCCGAGTCGCGCATGCTCATCGAGCAGTCGCGCTGGATGGTGCTCAACGCGGCCTACCGCATGGACACCGTGGGCAACAAGGTCGCCGCAAAGGAGATCGCAATGATCAAGGTGCTCACGCCCAACAACTGCGTGAAGGTGATCGACTGGGCGATGCAGGCCTTCGGCGCCATGGGCCTGAGCCAGGACACGCTGCTCACGCATTTCTACGCCTACGAGAGGCACCTGCGCGTGGCCGACGGTCCCGACGAGGTGCACCGCAACGCGATTGCCAAGCAGGAGCTGGCGGCGTACCAGTAAGGCAGGACCGACCAGCCGCGCGTCGGCAACGCTGCTTCAGCGGAGATCTTCTGCCGCAGCGTCGCCGCCTACCCAGCAGCCTTCCTGTGCCATCGCTTCCGGGGGCAGCCCCACGTGGATGGCAGAGGGCGACCCCATGGCCTCGCCCTGGCGAACCGTCACTGACAGCGCGCCGCGGCCGACCAGGCCCAGATGGCGTAGCCCCCACGCGAGCGCGGCCGCGGCGATGCCCGTGGCAGCGTCTTCCGGATAGCCCGAAGACTTTGGAAACTGTCGCGCGCTGACTGTGTCGGCTGCGTCCTGTGACATCGCGAAGGGATAGAGCCCGGTGGACCCGAGCCGCTCGCACAGCGATTCGACGCGCGAGAAATCCACGCGCAAGCCATGCAGCTGCGCCGTGTCCGCCAGCCGCACCAGTGTCTTCACGCGGCTGGTGGCGGCATTGAGCACCGGCCCCGCGATCTGCGACGCGTCGATGCCCAGGCATTGCGCGATCTCTTCGACCAGCGCTTGCTGCGTCACTTCCTGCACCACCGCGCGCGGCTGGCTGATCTGCACCGTGCCATCGACACGCCGTCCCGTCACGGTGCCGCTCAGCGTCTCGATGGCGACCGGTGCGCCGTTCCATTCATCGCGCTGGTGCAACAGCCACAGCGCGCCGACCGTGGCGTGGCCGCACATTTCCATTTCGTGGTTCGGTACGAAGTAGCGCATGCGCAGGGCATGAGTGGGCGTCGCGGGCTTCAGCACGAAGACCGATTCATGCCCGCTGCGCCGCGTGTATTCCTGCATCTGCGCGCTGGAGAGTGCATCGGCATCGAGCCAGACCGGCGCGGGGTTGCCGCCGACCTTCGGGTCGGGCCCCACGAAGACGCGGATGTTGTGAACGCTGGCCATCGTCAATCGGCCCTCGCGTTCACCGAGCGCGCGATGCCGCCCCAGAGCTTGATGTCGCCGCGGATCTGCGCCTGGAACCCGTCGGGCTGCACGTTCCACGGCGTCACGCCCTTGGCGAGCATGTCGGCGCGCAGGGCCGGGTCGTTCATTGCCGTGTCGAGCGCGGCGCGCAGGCGCTGCATCACCGGCTGCGGCGTGGCTGCCGGAGCCATCAGGCCGTACCAGAGCTGGGGCTTGAAGTCCTTGATGCCGGCCTGCTCGAAAGTGGGCACGCCGTCGAAGCCGGCCGAGGGCTCGCTGATCGCCAGCGCCCGCATGCGGCCGCCGCGCACCTGCGCCAGCAGCGCGGGCGGGTTGTCGAACAGCGCCTGGATCTGCCCCGCCATCAGGTCGGCCTGCGCGGGCGCTGCGCCGCGGTAGGGCACGTGCGTCATCTCGATGCCGGTGCGCTGCTTGAAAAGTTCACCTGTCAGATGGCTCAGGCTGCCGTTGCCGATGCTTCCGTAGTTGAGCGCCTGTGGATGCGCCTTGGCGTAGTCGATGAAGCCTTTCAGGTCGCGTGCCGCCAGCGAAGGCGTCACCACCAGCACGAAGGGCGTGGTGCCGATGGTGCCGACCGGCATCAGGTCCTTGATCGGGTCGTAGGGCAGCTTGGGGTACACCGCGTCGGCCGATGCGATGGTCGAGGTGGTGGCGGCCACCAGCGTGTAGCCGTCGGGGTTCGCCTTTGCGCCGAAGCCCGTGCCCACGGTGCCGCCCGCGCCGGAGCGGTTGTCGATGATCACCGACACGCCGAGCGCGGCCTGCAGCCGCTGCTGCACCGAGCGGAAGATCACGTCCGTGCCGCCGCCGGCGGGGAAGGGTACGATGATCGTGACCGGCTTGCCCGGATAGTCCGGGGCCGCCCAGGAGGCTGCAGGGCCGTACAGAAGCCCGGCGGCTGCCAGACCGAGGAGTGCGCGGCGCAGAGGTTTTGGGGTCATGCTTCTTGCTTGCGGGAGTGGTGTTTCCCGATTCTGTTGAGCGTGCACAAATGCGCGCGACCGATTGCGACATGCACGAATCCAAATGCGACAAGGAGTGGCCATGCACCTGAACAACGCGCCCTCGACGCCCCGCCAGTCGCTGTTCGTCGAGCGGCTGTCGCACCACGCCACCATGGTCGCGAACACCCGCGACCGCTATGCCACCGACACCCACGTGCACGATTGCGACATGCTGTTCGTGCCCCTCGCGGGACGCTTCAGCGTCGGCGATGCGCAGGGCGAGGCGCAGCGCCTCGGTCCCGGGCACTTCGTCTGGTTTGCGGCGGGGAGCGCGCATTCGACGACCACGCTTACGTCAGGGCAGACGCACATCGCTGTCTATGTCGATCCCGCGCTGTGGGCCACCGCCTTGCAGGCGCAGGGTGTCTCGGGGCCGCCGCAGGGCATGCGCGCGGGCAGCACCGCGCTGCGCGCGCTGTCGCAGCGGATGTTCGAATCCGCGAAGACCGGCGCTGGCGAAAACTACGCGCTGTGCGGCGCGCTCGTCATGGAGGCGGCGCGGCTCAGCGGCAACCCGCTGTCTGACGGCGATCCGTCATCGGCCCTGCTGGTGGCCGAACTGCTGGCCGAAGCCATCGAAAGCGACCTGGCAGAGCCTCTGTCGCTGGAAGCCTTTGCCCAGCAGCACCGCCTCTCGCGTCGCCAGGTGGAGCGCATCTTCCGAGCGAAGTACGGCGTATCGCCGCTGGCCTGGCTGCAGCGCCGGCGCCTGGAGCGCGCGGCCTACCTGCTGGCGCACACGCGGGAGTCGGTGCTGTCCATCGCCCTGCAGGTGGGCTGGGAGTCGGGCTCGTACCTGTCGCGGATGCTGGAGAAGACCTGGGCGAAGACCGCGACGCAGATCCGTGCCTCGGGACCCGGCTCTAGCCTTTACAGCGTCATTCCCCCGTCCACATGAATCACCTGCCCTGTGATGAAGGCTGCCGCCGGACTCAGCAGGAAGGCAATCGGGGCCGCGATGTCGTCGGGGGTTGCGAGCCTGCCCATGGGCACCTGTCCCAGGGCCGCCTTCCATTGCTGCTCGTTGAGCGCGCCGGCCTTCGCGCTGTCTTTCCGCACATAGCCCGGCGCCACGGCATTGACGGTCACGCCGCGCGGCGCCATTTCGGCGGCTGCGGCTTTCACCAGTGCTTCCACGCCCGCCTTGGCAGCGGCCGTCGCGGGAAATGTGGAACTGCCCAGACGGAAGCGATGTGCGACGAACGAACTCACCGCAACGAAGCGACCCTGCCCGCTCGCCTCCAACAGAGGCAGGCTCCTGCGCAGGAGGTGCGCTAGCGAAACGACCATGACGTGCAGCGAGCGCTCGACGATGTCGTCATCCAGCTCAGCGAGCGAACGCCTGTCCGCGAAGCCGGCATTGGCCACCACGCCGCGAAGGCCGCCTTGGGCTTGTGCGGCATCGAGCAGGGCGTCTATCGTCTGCGGCGTGCCGATATCTCCGACCACGACGGTGCTTCGCACCGCGCCGCATTGCTGTGCCACCGCTTCGGCCGCCGCACGGTTGCTGCCGGTGTGAATCACAAGGTCGACGCCCTGCGTTGAAAGGAGCCGGCAGGTTGCGGCGCCGATGCCCGAGCCCGCGCCGGTCACGATGACGGTGTTCATGCCAAAGCCGGCGCTTCAGGCCGAGAACGCGATGCGTTGCTTCTCGACGATCTTCCAGTCGATCTCGACACCGATGCCCGGGCCGCTCAGCACATGCACGTGCCCCGCTTCCGCCGGCGTCATGCGGACCAGGATGTCTTCCTGGAAAACATACTTCGGCATGTAGAACTCGCAGCCCAGAGAGACGTTGGAACTTGCCGCAATGAAGTGCGACGCGGCCGCCAGTGCAACGCCGCCCTCCCACAGCGTGCCGCCGTAGCAGGGAAGACCCGCCGCTTCGGCGATTGCGTTCACCTTCATGGCCTTGCCGATGCCACCGGCCTTCATGAGCTTGATGCTGATGATGTCGGCGGCGCGCTCCTGCACCGTGCGCAGCGCCTCGGCCGGGGAGAACACGCTTTCGTCGGCCATGATCGGCGTGTCGAGTGCCGCTGCAATCTGCGCCATGGCCGCGATGGCATCGCGCGGCACCGGTTGTTCGATGAAGGTGGGCTTGAACTGCTCGACGTCACGCAGCTGCTGCAGCGCGTTGTAGGGCTGCAGGCCCTGGTTGTAGTCGATGCGCAAATCGAACTCGAAGCCCAGATGCTCTCTCAGCAGCGAGAGCCGGCGCATGTCTTCCGCATGCGAAGCAAAGCCCGTCTTCACCTTGAAGATGCGATGCCCGGCGCCGAGCATCTGCTTCGCGAGCTCGATGTCGGCGTCGATGTCGGGATTGGCGATGGAGAAAGAAAAGGGAATCCTGTCGCGCACCTTGCCGCCGATCAGCGAATACAGCGGCAGGTTGGCCGCCTTGCCGCACAGGTCGAACAGGGCCATCTCCACCGCGGCCTTGGCTTCGGGGCTGCCGACCAGCGCCCGGTCGCAGTCGGCCATGCGCTGCGGAATGTCGCGCGGGTCTGTGCCCAGGAGCACGGGGCGCAGGTATTGCGCAATGCCGTGGAACAGGTTCTCGTTGGTGCCCGAGAACACCTCCCACGCCTGCCCCTCGCCGATGCCATCGATGCCCTGGTCGGTTCGCACGCGGACCACCACGCGCTTGATGGAGGCCTGGATGCTTCCCACGCCCTGCGATCGCTTCATCTTGATGGGCGATTCGAGCAGGTGCACTTCGATGTTCTGGATCTTCATGGTGATGGTGCCTGGGAGTGATCGTCAGACCTTGATTTGCGGCGGGATCTTGTCTTCGCTGACGCCCCCGACGGACTTGAGGTTCGAGATGAAGGTCTTGCGGATGTTTCCGCTTGCGCGTTCGCTGGCGAGCCATCCGTTGACGTGCTTGAGCCAGCGCGTGTCGGCCTCCTTGCGAACGCCGCCATTGGAGGTTGCGACTTCTTCAGGCGTCAGGATGACCACCTGGCCCACCGCGGGATTCTTGCTGGCCAGGCTCAGGGCCAGCGGCAGGACGAGGATCTGGGCGTCGGCGCGCCCGACCTGCAGCGCAAGCGTTGCATCGACGGCGCTGTCCAGCCGGGTGATCTCCGCGTTCTTGAGCAGGCGCGTGGCGAGCGTGTCGTGCGAAGAGCCCTTGTCGACCACGACGCGGATCGTGGGCTGGTCGAGCTCTGCCCAGGTCTTGGGCGCATAGCCCTTCTTGCAGACCGCGGCAAAGGCGATGTTCAAAACCGGGTCAGTGAAGTCGATCACCTGCAGGCGCGCGGGCGTCGGGTTCAGGCCGAAGAAGATGTCGATCTTTTGCGACTGCAACTCGAGCACCGAATTGCCCCAACTGGTGGGCGTGATGTCGAGCTTTGCGTCCAGGCTCTTGGCCAGGCCGCGATAGAAATCGGCCATGCAGCCGAGCCACTCCCCGCTCACCATGTCCTTCTTGTAATAGGGCAGTCCGCCATCGACCGCGCCGACGCGCATGACCTTGGTGCGCGTTACGCGCTCCCATGTCGATTCGCTCGCCTGCGCCAACGCGGTCGCCCACGAAGCGGCACCCGCCGCCAACATTGAACCAGCAACAAAATCGCGACGCTTCATGATGAATACTCCGTTTTCAGGGCTCGGGGGGAAGGAAAAAACAAGGCATCGGCTTCGACTTGAAGCGATGACAGTCTTCGGTGGATGTGATCGTAGGTACGACAGGAGACCGAAGGTAGAGACCAGATCGTCGAAAGAACACTCGATCTCGTCGTTTCGACGACGGCGGATGCCGATATGCGATCCCTGGGGATGAGCAAGTCACAGGGGCGTCGAGCAAGAAGCTTGCCATTGCAACGATGGATTACTGGCTGGCTGGCAGTCAGGAAGCGCCGCCCCCGGGCCCTTACATTCACACGAACCACTGAAAGCTCCCCAATGCCCCGCCCCGTCCTCGAAGAAGCCCGCATCCACCCCGCCATCCGCGCAAGGCTGGCCGACAGCCGCCAGACCTTCGTGCGCGAAGTCATGGCGGCAGTTGCCGAGCACGACGTGGTCGTGGTCGGCATGGGCATCAACCCGTTCCCCAAGAAAGCGCGCCAGGCCCTCGACCGGATCGGGCAGCCGTACAAGTACCTCGGGTACGGCAGCTACCTGAGCCGATGGCGCGACCGCAACGCGCTCAAGATGTGGACCGGGTGGCCGACCTTTCCGATGGTGTTCGTCAAGGGCATGCTGGTCGGCGGCGCCACCGACTTGCAGAAGCTCATCGACAGCGGCGAGCTCAAGACTCTTCTCGCCAGCCGATAGCCACCGGCTAGCCCGGCACTTCCCACGCAAAGCCGACGCCGTACACCGACCGTATCCAGTCGTGCTCGGGCGTGACCGAGCCGAGCTTGCGGCGCAGGTTCTTCACGTGGCTGTCGATGGCGCGTTCGGTCACGTCCACCGTGTCGTCGTAGGCCAGTTCGAGCAGGCGGGAGCGCGAGAAGATGCGCCCCGGGTGCCGCGACAGCACCTGCAGCAGCCCGAACTCGCGCCGCGTGAGGTTCAGCGGCGTGCCTTCGAGCGAGGCGCGCCAGTGCACGTCGTCGAGCACCAGCCCCGGAGCATCGCTCTGCGAGGCCGAACCCTGCGCCAGCCCCGGCGCGGTGCGCCGCAGCACCGCGCGCACGCGCGCCACCAGCTCGCGCGGCGAGAAGGGCTTGCACACGTAGTCGTCGGCGCCCAGCTCCAGGCCCAGCAGCCGGTCGACCTCCTCGATGCGCGCGGTCAGCATGATGATCGGGTGCGCCGTGTGCTCGCGCGCGCGGCGCAGCACCTCG
This sequence comes from Variovorax sp. R-27, assembly GCF_049913215.1. Taxonomy (NCBI): domain Bacteria; kingdom Pseudomonadati; phylum Pseudomonadota; class Betaproteobacteria; order Burkholderiales; family Comamonadaceae; genus Variovorax; species Variovorax sp. R-27. Next base: position 5,577,788 of record NZ_CP183984.1, on the reverse strand, counting down.
ATGCCGTCGAGCCGCGGCAGCATGATGTCGAGCAGCGTGAGGTCGGGCGGTGCGGCGACGATGCTTTCCAGCGCGCTTTGCCCGTCGGTGAAGTGCTCGGTTTCGTAGCCCGCGTGGCGCAGGTAGTCCTGCACCACCGAGGCGATGTCGGTTTCGTCTTCGACGATGACGATGCGTGTCATGAGGATGTCCCCAGTGGAAGGGTGATGGTCACGCGCAGCCCGCCCAGGGGCGAGGCTGACGCATCGATGGTGCCGCCGTGCGTCTCGATGGTCGCGCGGCAGATCGAAAGGCCGAGCCCGGAGCCACCGTGTTCGCGGCTGCGCGAGGCTTCGCCGCGGAACAGGCGGTCGAACAGGCGCGGCAGTTCGGCCTCGGGCACGCCCGGCGCGCTGTCGTCGAACAGCAGGGTGAGGCAGTTGCCGGTCCATGCGCCCTCGACCGTGACGTCGATGCGCAGCTGTCCGCCCTGGTCGGTGTAGGCCAGCGTGTTCTCCAGCAGGTTCATGAAGACCTGGTGCAGCCGGTGCGCGTCGCCGTCGATGGTCGGCTGCGCGGCGGCGCCGATGAGGTCGATGGCGCGCCGGTCCACCGTGATGCCACGCGCGGCGAAGCGGTCGCGCGTGTGGTCGAGCGCTTCTTTCAGCAGCGACAGCGGAAACACCGTGGCCGTTAGCAGGTCGCTCTGCGGCTCGCGCATGCTGCTGCGCAGGTCGTCGACCAGCTGGCCGAGCCGTATCACCTGCCGGTGCAGCCGCAGCGCGGTGCGTTCGTCGAAAGTGCGTACGCCGTCCTGCAGCGCCTCGATTTCCGCACGCATGGCGGCCAGCGGCGTGCGCAGCTCGTGCGCCGCATCGGCCAGCCAGGCGCGGCGCGAGGCCTCGACCGTGTCCAGGCGCTGTGCCATGTCGTTGAAGGTACGCCCGAGCAGCGCCAGCTCGTCCGAGCCCTGCACCGCGACGCGGGTGGAGAGCCGGCCGCGCGCCAGGTCTTGCGCGGCCTGCGTGAGTTCGTCGATGGGCTTGAACCAGCGGCGTGCCAGCAGCCACGACAGCACCAGTGCGAAGCCGAGGCCGCACAGGCCCGTGAGCACGATCACGCCCGACTGCCGCGCCACGAAGGCGCGGTCGGCCTCGCTTTCGAGGCCCTGCAGCGGCGTGAGCGCCAGATAGCCGATGACCGTGCGGTCGCGCCGGATCGGCGTGCGCGCGGCGTTCGCCAGGTCGACGTCGGCGCCCACCACGCGCGCGCCGTGCGCGTCGAGCACGGCCAGCCGCTGGAAGATGGAGTCGGGCGATTCCCGTGGATCGCGAAAGAACCACGGCGGCGGCATGGTCGGCAGCCGGCGCGGCATCAGGTCGAGCTGTGGCGACGACAGCGTCGTCTCCGACGGCGGCGGGGGCGGCGGGCTGCCGTCGGCACCGTTGTCGTGCTGTGGAGGGGCGGAAGGATTGCCGCCGCGCATGGCGCGGTAGTCGTACCAGGGCGGCAGCCGCCGCTCGTCGCCGGCGTTGCTGCCGTTGCTGGTGCTGTCGAGCAGGGCAGCCATCCGGCCCATCTGCAGGCGGCGCCAGGCGTCGTCGTTGTCGCGCAGGCTCTTCCAGTCGCCGTTGGCGACGTAGTGCTTCAGCAGCAGATCGGTGAGCCAGTCCATGCGCCGGATCTCGATCTCGGCCACGTAGGAGCCCAGGCCGCGTTGCAGCGCGATGATCGACAGGCCCGCGAAGCTGATCAACAGCACGATCAACAGGGCGGCCAGCGCCAGGAAGATCTTCCTGGAAAGTGTCAGGTGAGGCATGGACTGGGGGGAGGCATGGCCGCATTCTGCGGCATGCATGGCGGGCAGGCGAAGGGGTACTTCATGGGCAAGCGGCCGATCATTGCGGCCGAATGTGGAGGAAATTGGGAGGAAATTTCTCCACCATTTCTCCTGAATCGGCCCGCACGATGCAGGCCATGAACCCTCCTCACATGGGCCTGCCGCTGCAGCTGGCGATCACGGTGTTTTTCTGGCTGATCGCCCAGGCGTGGACGCTGTTCGTCTTCTGGGCGGAGGGATGCGCCACGCGGCCCGCCGCGTCCGGCACCGGACTGATCGACAAGGAAAAGACGCCATGACACCCCCCGATTCGCTGCTCCCCGGGCGCCGCGGCCTGCTGGCCGCCTTCGGCGCCGCGGGCCTGTCGGCATCGGCACGCCCGGCACTTGCCGCGCCGCGCCGCCTGCCGCTGACTGCGCAGGCCACCGAAGGGCCGTACTACCTCGACCTCGCACTGGAGCGCCGCGACATCACCGAAGGGCTCGACGGCGTGCCGCTGGACGTGCGCTTCACTGTGTGCGACGCGGCCGGCCGGCCGCTGCCCAGGCTGCGCGTGGACCTGTGGCACTGCGACGCGCAGGGGCGCTACTCGGGCTTCGGCGAGCAGGGCGACGACCGCGCCCAGTCGTTCGAAGGCAAGACCTTCCTGCGCGGCAGCCAGCACACCGATAGCGAGGGCGCCGTGTCCTTCGGCACCGTGTACCCGGGCTGGTATGCAGGGCGCACCACGCACATCCATTTCAAGGTGATCAAGGGCGCGCACGCCGTGCTCACCTCGCAGTTCTTCCTGCCCGATGCGCTGAGCGAGTTTCTCTACACGCAGATGCCGCTCTATCAGCGCGCGCGGCTGCGCGACACGCTCAACAGCGTGGACGGCATCGCATTGAAGGCCGGCGCAACGGTGCTCGGCGCGGTGCGCGAGGAGCGGCAGCGCTACGTTGCCGCGCTCGCGCTGGTGGTGGACCCGGCGGCGAACCCGGTGACTGACCGGCCGCCGCGGCCGGGTGCTGGCTTTGGGGGTGCTGGTGGCCCGCCGCCCGGCGGGATGCCGCCCCCCGGTGGCGGTGGCATGCGTCCGGTGCGGCCCCGCGCGCTGGAAGGCACGGCGCGCGCCCGCGCGTTGGTGCCGCCGCGCGCCGAAGGCTAAGTGCCGCAAGCCACGCTTGCAGCGGGCGTGCGGGCTCAGGCCGGCCGCTCCGCGAAGCTGAAGCCTACGCCGTAGACCGAGCGGATCCAGTCGTGCGAGGGCACGGCGGCCGCGAGTTTCTTGCGCAGGTTCTTGATGTGCCCGTCGACCGCTCGTTCGTTGACGTCGAAAGCCTCCGGAAACGCGGCTTCGAGCAGCTTGGAGCGCGTGAATACCCGGCCGGGGTCGCGCGACAGCGCCCGCAACAGCAGCAGCTCGCGGCGCGTCAGCCTCAGTGCGCGCCCCTCCAGGCAGGCGTTGCCTCGCGGATCGTCGAAGCGCACCGCTGTCGAGGGCCGGGCGGCCGTATCGCGCCACTGCGCATGCCGGCGCAGCACCGTGTGGATGCGCGCCACCACCTCGCGCGGCGAAAAGGGCTTGCAGACATAGTCGTCGGCGCCCAGGTCGAGCGCCAGCAGCCGGTCGGCTTCCTGCGCGCGCGCCGTCAGCATGATGATCGGGTGGTTGCCGTACGAGCGCACCGTCTCCAGCACCTGGATGCCGTCGATGCGCGGCAGCACGATGTCGAGCAGGGTGAGCGCCGGCGGCATGCTCAGGATGCGCTCCAGCGCCGCCGAGCCGTCTTCGACCTGCTCGACCTCGTGGCCTGCGCCTTGCAGGTGGCCGAGCAGCAGCGGGGCGCTGCTGTCGCGTCCGTCTTCCACCAGCAGGATGCGAGCCATGGCCAGGGTACTCCGCTCAGAAGGAGGTTCCGATCTGGAACTGGAAGCGCTGCGTGCGGTCGGCCGAGATGCCGTTGGCCGTGTCTTCCTTCTGGTAGATCAGCGGCACCGCGTAGGCCAGCCGCAGCGGGCCGAGCGGCGAGATCCAGCTGATGCCGATGCCGGTCGACGCGCGAATGCGGTTCTGCGCCTTCCATTGCGCGTCCGTCATGCTGGCGGTGCGGTCGGCGAACACGTTGCCCGCGTCGAAGAAGGTGTACAGGCGCAGCGTCTTGTCGTTGCCCGCACCCGGGAAGGGCGTGCTGAATTCCATGTTGAAGATCGCCTTGCGCGTGCCCCCGAGCGCGCCGTCGGTGACCGAGTCTTTCGGGCCGAGCGAGTTCTGCTCGAAGCCGCGGATCGAGCCCAGGCCGCCGGCGTAGAAGTTCTTGAAGATCGGGTAGGTGCTGTCGCCCAGTGCCCGCGCATAGCCGAGCTGACCGTTGATGGCCAGCGTGTACTGCTTGGACAGCGGAAAGTACTGCTGGTACTGGTAGTTGGTCTTCAGGTAGCGCAGCTCGCTGCCTACGCCCATCTCGAGGTTGGCGCTCTGCAGCCGGCCGCGCGTGGGCACCAGTGCGCTGTCGCGGTCGTCGCGCGACCAGCCCAGCGTGGCCGGGATGCCCACCACGCTCGACTTGGCGCAGGTCACGCTCGGCGCGGTGCCCGTGCACTTGAAATAGTCGAGGTAGGCCTGCGGCGTGGCGGTGTACACGTACGAGCCGTCGACCAGCGTGTAGGTGCCGTTGGTGCCGGGCGTGAAGGACCAGCGCTCCAGGCCGATGCCGAGAAACACCGTGTCCTGCTCGCCCACCGGAAAGCCGAAGCGGATGGAGCCGCCTTCGCTCGCGAGCTTGTAGTTGCCGTCGGCCTCGTAGTACGGCCGCGTGGTGGTATGGAACACGTTGATCGTGCGCGAGATGCCGTCCTTGGTGAAGTACGGGTCGGTCGCCGTGACCGAGATGGTGCGGTTGTACGAGCTCGTGTTCACGTTCAGCCCCAGGTAGTTGCCGCTGCCGAACACGTTCTCCTGCGTGATGCCGAAGCTCAGCGAGACCTTGTCGGTGGACGAGTAGCCCGCGCCCAGCTGCAGCGAGCCGGTCGGCTTCTCGGCCACGTTCACTACCAGGTCGACCTGGTCGGGCGAGCCGGGCACGTCGACGGTGTCGACGTTCACTTCGGTGAAGAAGCCCAGGCGGTCGACCCGGTCGCGCGAGGCGCGGATCTTGTTGCCGTCGTACCAGGCGCCTTCGTACTGGCGAAACTCGCGGCGGATCACCTCGTCGCGCGTACGCGCATTGCCGCCGATGTTGATGCGCCGCACGTACGCACGGCGCGAGGACTCGGCCTTCAGCACCAGCGTGACGCGATTGTTCTCGCGGTCGATCTCGGGCTCGGCCTTCACGCGTGCGAAGGCATAGCCGAAGGTGCCGAAGTAGTCGGTAAAGGCCTTGGTGGTGGCGGCCACGTCTTCGCCGTTGTAGGGCGCGCCGGGGCGGATGGTCACCAGCGTCTTGAACTCGTCCTCGTGGCCCACGTAGTCGCCCGCGAGCTTCACGCCGGCCACCACGAACTTCTGGCCTTCGATGATGTTGATGGTGAGGGTCAGCGTCTGCCGGTCCGGCGAAATGGCGACCTGCGTCGACTCGATGCGGAACTCCAGGTAGCCGCGCGTGATGTAGTAGGAGCGCAGCGTCTCCAGGTCGCCGTTGAACTTGGTGCGCGAGTACTGGTTGGACTTGGTGTACCAGTCGAGCCAGCCGCCGGTGTCCTGGTCGAACAGGTCGAGCAGTGTGCTTTCGCTGAAGGCCTTGTTGCCAACCACGTGCACTTCCTTGATGCGCGCGGACTCGCCTTCGGTCACGGTGAAGGTCAGGTTCACGCGGTTGTTCTCCAGCGGCGTGACGGTGGTGATGACCTGTGCGTTGTAAAGACTGCGGCTGATGTACTGCCGCTTGAGCTCCTGCTCGGCTCGGTCGGCCAGTGCCTTGTCGTAGGCCTGCCCTTCTGCGATGCCCACCTCGCGCAGCGCCTTCTGCAGCGCGGCCTTGTCGAACTCCTTGGTGCCCACGAAGTCGACGTCGGCGATGGAGGGGCGCTCTTCCACCACCACCACCAGCACGTTGCCGTTCACGTCGATGCGCACGTCCTTGAAGAGGCCGAGCTTGAACAGCTCGCGGATGGCGGCGCTGCCGCGCTCGTCGCTGTAGGTGTCGCCGGCGCGAAGGCCCATGGTGGCGAAGACGGTGCCGGGCTCGACGCGCTGGAGGCCCTCCAGCTTGATGTCCCTGACGGTGAACGGTTCGACGGCCCAGGCGGGAAGAGCGACGAGAGGGGCGACGAGAGAGGCAAGCAGCGCGCCGGCCGCTGCGAGGGACTTGGGAAAGTGCATCGACGGATGGTCTTTGCCAATGTCGGAGAAATTTGGGACTTTTCTCCGGCTGCCCCGGGCCGCTCGGGGTCTTTACCTTGGTCTTTACATTACTGCAACCCCATGGCGTTTGAGACCGGCCATGCCGGCGCCGCCTGTTCGCCCGCGACGAACCCGGCTCTTTCGCGGCAGTTCTGCAGGTGCTCTTCGAGCGACAGGGACCCTTGTATCTGCAGCAGGCGCTCCACCGTGCGGTCGACAGCCTCTTCGTCGAGCAGACGGTAGGTGCGCGCGGTACGGCCGTTGTTGCGCACCAGGCGCGCGATGTAGGGCAGGTCCTGCTGGGTGATGACGGCTGCCGGCATCACGCCTTCGAGCTCGATGCCTTCGCACGGCAGCAGCACGAAGTATTGCAGCCGCAGGTCGTCGGGCAGCAGGCTGCGCAGCTGGGTGGTCTTGCGTCCGCCCTGCCATGCGGGGTCTTTCACCTCGCGCGCGCTCTTGCCGCCGTTCAGGCGCAGGAACCAGCGCGGCGGGGACTGGTCCGACTTCTTGCGATAGACAAAGGCGTTGCGCCAAGCCTTGATCTCGAACAGGTAGAGGCCGGTTTCGCACACCACCACGGCGTCGATGCGCGCGGTGCGCACCGCATGCCCCTCGGGCATCGGAATGATGAGGTTGCGAAGAATGCGCAGGTAGGAAAAGGCGGGGCTGAATGCGCTGGTCAGCTGCTGCACACCCAGCGAGGTGGCGACGGTGCTTGGCATGGCAATGGTCATGGATGACTCCTTCGGTCGCCGAGCATTGCGCTGCTTTTGGGAGACTTCTTGTGTGAGGTGTTTCCTCCGGTTGTACGGGGCTTCTCCCGGCGCAGTGCACGCAAACAACAGTTCACGCAAAGCAGAGGCATTCACAAGATTCCTCCGAATTTGAACGAGACGATGCGTGCCTGCTGCTCGATGGAGAGCCGCTGCAACTGGAGAACCCTGAATGAAGAAAACCCTCACGGCATTCGCTGCCCTGGCCGTCTGCGGCCTGGCTTCTGCCCAATCGTCCGTCACGTTGTTCGGCGTCGTGGACGCTGGCCTGACCTACCAGTCGAGCACCTCGCGCGACACGACCACCGGCGCGTCGGTCAAGCAAAGCAAGACGAGCCTGGGCAACTCGGCCTACAACTCCAGCCGCATCGGCTTCCGCGGCACCGAAGACCTCGGCGGCGGGCTGGCAGCGAGCTTCTGGCTCGAAGCGCCCATCACCAACGACGACGGCGCCACCGGCATCTCCACCTTCGCGCGCCGCTCCACCGTGAGCCTGTCGGGTGGCTTCGGCGAGCTGCGCCTGGGCCGCGACTACACCGCCACCTTCTGGAACGACACCGTGTTCGACCCGTTCGGCACCAACGGCTCGGGCACCAACGTCATCAGCACCGTCAGCGGCAACACCACCATCAACAACGCCAACTACGTGCGTGCCAGCAACTCGATCGGCTACTTCCTGCCGCCGAACCTGGGCGGCTTCTACGGCCAGGTGCAGTACAGCCTGCACGAGAACGCCAGCACCGACGCCACCAGCACCACGGCAGCTTCCAGCAGCACGGCTGGGCGCTACGTCGGTGGCCGCTTCGGCTATGCCAACGGTCCCCTGGACGTGGCACTGGCCGTGGGCCAGAGCACCGTCGTGGACACCACCGCGCTGGAGCGCAGGGTGCAGACCATCAACCTGGGCGCTTCGTACGACTTCGGTCCTGTGAAGCTGTTCGGCGAGCTGTCGAACGTGAAGAACAAGTTCGACTACGCGGCAGCGGCTGACACGCACGACACCTACAACGGCTACCTGATCGGCGCGACCGTGCCGGTGGGCGCAGGCCTGATCCGCGTGGCGTACTCGCAAGTGCGCTACAACGAAGGCACGGCCGGCATCACGGGCGAAGACCCGATGGCGCGCAAGTTCGCAGTTGGCTACGTGCACAACCTGTCCAAGCGCACGGCGCTGTATGCGACGGTGGCGCGCGTGAACAACCGCAACGACGTGAACTACACGGGCAGCCTGGTGTCGGCCAGCACCACGGGCTACGGCAGCACGGGCACCAGCTACACGGGCCTGCCGCGCTCTTCCACCGGCTACGACTTCGGTATCCGCCACGCGTTCTGATGCAGGACGCGCGCCGCGCGGGAGAAAGGGGCCTCAGTGCTCTTTTTCTCCCGCGCGGCTTTTTCGTTTCTACCCAGCAGTGAGCTTCTTCCAATGAACCGAATTGCACTCCTCGCGGGCGTGCTGGCTGCCACCGGCCTGACCGGCTGCATCATGCTGCCCCCGCCGCCCATGCCCTACCGTCCGCCACCGCCGGGCTTTCGCGGTGAAGGGCCGCCGCCGATGTTCTATGGCGCCCGCAGGCCGCCCCCTCCAGGATGGGACGCCTGCGATGGCGTACGGGACGGCTGCGCGCGCGGCATGCCGGGCGAACCCGGGATGCAACAAGCCCCGGGAGCACGCTGATGAGCGGGGGACAACTGCATTCCGGCAACCTGGGCGCCATCATCGCCGGCGTGATCCTTCTCGGCCTTGGTGGCGTGGTCTGCTTGATGGCCTCGCTGTTCATCGCCAACATGCGGAACGGCGCAAAGGCGCGCGAGCTCGCGGCACAGGCCCGCAGCGAGGCGCGGCAAAGAATGAGCGCGAGCCGCGTGCAAGACCTGCGACCGCTGCTCGATGCCGCCCCGGACTGCCAGGGCATCCGTCTCGACATCCAGCTGCCGGCTGAAGCCGTGCCCGTGCTGGCGATCGAGGCCGAGCTGCGCGAGCTGCTCGCCAAGGTGACGGACTACGCGGCCAGCGTGATGCGCGCGGGCGCCACGCTGCAGGTTCGCGCGCATGCGGAAGGCACGCAGGCCGTGATTCACTGGCGCGACCTCGATGCCGTCGACGTGCGCCCTCCGCTCGCGCGGTTTTTCGACACCGCGCAGGCCGCGATTGCGGGGGCCAGCGCCAAGGCCTGCGAACGCATTGCCGGCCATCATGGTGGACGCATCTATTCAGCCCCGGATGCCGGCGGCGTGCTGGGACTGACACTGCGCCTGCCATTGCTGGCCGACGAGCGCGCTCACTGATCGACGCAAGGCCGGCAGGGCCGGGCCTCGTGGAACTCCGCGTCATACTCGCGGTCCCACGGTGCCGCCGCTTTTCCCCGATGCCAGACGTGCGATCTCTTGCTTCCCTGACGACTTTTCTCCGTGCGCTCGCCGCGAGCGCGACCCTTCTCGCCGCCGGTGCGCTGCATGCGCAGGCCCTGCCGCCGGGCGTGCGGCTGGGCATGACGGCCGAAGAGCTGCAGGCCGCATTGCCCGCAGCCGAGCGCGTGCAGCGGCCGCAGCGCCTCGGCGGTGGCCTCGTCGGCAACTGGCGCGCGGCGCCCGTCGAGATCGCAGGACTGCTGTTCGAGCCGACCTTCTTCTTCGCCGCCTCGGAGCTGCGGCGCGTCGAATACGTCGCGGCGGCGCAGGCCACGCCCGACAACGGCGCCGCGGCCTTCGCGGCGCTGGTGCAATGGGGCCGCGGGGCGTTCGGCAACGAACTCGCATCGCGCGACCCGGGCAGCGCATACGCCGCCTGGGTGAGCAACGACACCGACGTCTACGTGCAGCAGGTCAGCGACCCGCGCCGTGCGAGCGTGCGGCTGGTCTACAAGGCGCGGCAGCTGCGCGACGGCAGCGAGCTCTGAACGGGGTGCCTCAGGCGGCGCTGCGCTGATCGAGCTTTTGCAGCGCCACCGCCAGTTCCTCTACATCGACCGGCTTCAGCAGGTGATGGTCGAAGCCGGCCTGCGCAATGCGCAGCCGGTCGTCGGGCTGGCCCCAGCCCGTGAGCGCGATCAGCCCGATGCCATGCAGCCGCGGATGCGTCCGCAGGCGGCGCGCCAGTTCGCAGCCGTCCATGCCGGGCATGCCGATGTCCAGGATGGCGACCGAAGGCTGGAAGTGCTCGGCCTTCGCCAGTGCATCCAGGCCGCTGAAAGCCACGGTCGCCTGCGCGCCGAGCAGGCCCAGCAGCGCCCCGAGTGACTCGGCCGCGTCGCGGTTGTCGTCCACCACCAGAATGCGGTGCTGCACCGCCATCGTGGCCTCCGAGGCTCCGGCCTTCGCGCCGGCCTGCAACCCGTGGTCGAGCAGCGGCAGGGACACGGTGAACTCGCTGCCCTGGTTCGCGCCGTCGCTCCTGGCACTGACCGTGCCGCCGTGCAGCTCCACCATGCTCTTCACCAGGGTGAGGCCGATGCCCAGGCCGCCCTGCGCGGCGCGCGCGGTGCCGCTCACTTGCACGAACATGTCGAAGATCGCGCCCAGCATGGCGGATGGAATGCCCACGCCGCTGTCTTTCACGCGCACCACCGCATGGCCGTGGCCGTCGTGCTCGACGAACACGTCGATGCGTCCGCCCTCGGGCGTGTACTTGGCGGCGTTGTTCAGCAGGTTCGCGAACACCTGCGTGAGGCGCACGCCGTCGCCCTTCAAGGCCAGCGAGGCATCGGCGACGTGCACCCCGAGCGTGTGGCGGCCGGCGTCCATCAGCGGGCGGCTGAGCTCCACCGCGCCGCGGATCACCTGGTCGAGCGCGAGCTCGTCCAGTTGCAGTTCGATCTTGCCGCGCGTGATGCGCGAGACCTCCATCAGGTCGCTCACCAACCGGACCATGTGGTCGAGCTGGCGGCCCATGAGGTCGTAGTAGGGCCGGGCGGCTTCCGACGTGAGCGGCTTGCGCTTGAGGATGGCCAGCGCGGTGCTCAGCGGTGCCATCGGGTTGCGCAGCTCGTGCGCCAGGGTGGCCAGGAATTCGGTCTTGCGCCGGTCGGCCTCGTTGAGGTCTTCCAGGATGCGGCGCAGCTCGTACTGCCGCCGCCGTGCGCGCAGCGCGCTGCGCAGTGCGCTCACCAGCGAGGCCACGCGGATCGGGCGCTCCAGCACGGTGACGTTGGCCATGCCTTCCATGGCGGTGGTGATGGCGCGCGAATCGGCGCCTTGCCGCGCGAGTATCAGCACCGGCAGGTCGGACCAGGGGGACTGGGTCGCCACGGCCGCGGCGAGTTCGGTGGCGCCGCTGCCCGTGAGCATTTCTTCGGACACCAGCAGCGCGCCGGCGCCGCGTTCGGTTTCGCGCAGCAGTTCGGGGAGGTCGGCGCACACCTGCGTCTCGATGCCCGCCTGCAGGAGCACGGCGGCGGCCATCACGGCGTCCTTCGCGGTGGCCGTTCTCATCAGCACGCGCAGCTGCGGGTCTCGCAGCTGCGGCAGCTGGATCGTGGGGCCGTCGGTCACTGCGGGGGCGTGGCAATGCCGTCGATCGGCACGGGCACGCCAGTCAGGATGCCTCTGAAATGGCGCAGCGGCTCTCCTACGTTCAGGCCCCGCCGGTCCATCGAGAACGCACGGATGGAGCGCTCGTGCGCGCCGCCGCGCTTCTTGAGCACCGAGATGGCCTGGCGCACTTCGCCTTCGGCCTCGTAGTAGCGCAGCAGCACCACGGCGTCGGCAAGGTAGCTGGCGTCCACAGGTGTCTGCATCTGCATGCCGATGAGCCCGTGCTGGGCGCCGACCAGCAGCGTGGCCACACCGGACTGCCCGAGGTAGGTGAGCAGCTCGTGCAGCTGCACAATGAGAAAGCGCTCGTCGGGCATCGCGTTGAGGTAGCCGTTCAGGCTGTCGATGACGATCACCTTCGCGCCGTGCTGCGTCACGGCCTGGCGGATCTCGTGCACCAGCTCGCCGGGGGAGAGTTCCGCCGGGTCGACCTGCTTGATGCGGATGCGGCCCGATTGCAGGTGGGGATCCAGCGCCATGCCCAGGCCGGCGCTGCGCGTGCGCAGGGTGTTGACGCTCTCGTCGAAGACGAAGAGCGCGGCCGTCTCGCCGCGCTCGGCCGCCGCAATGGCGAATCGCACCGCCACGGACGACTTGCCCGTGCCCGGCGCGCCGACGAACAGGGTGCTGGTGCCCTTCTCGAGGCCGCCGCCCAGCAGCGCGTCGAGCGCCTTGATGCCGCTGGGCAGCTTGGTCAGTGCGGTGTCGTTGACGTGTTCGGCCGCCACCAGGCGCGGAAACACCTGCAGGCCGCCGCGGTGAATCTTGTAGTCGTGGTAGCCGCCCCGGAACGACTGGCCCCGGTATTTCACGACCAGCAGCCGGCGGCGCGCGGAGCCGTAGTCGGAGTTCGACTGCTCCAGCCTCACCACCGCGTGCGCGATGCTCTGCACCTGCAGGTCGTGCTCGGTGGCGGTCATGTCGTCCAGCAGCAGCACCGTGCACTGGCGCCCCGCGAAGAACTGCTTGAGCGCCAGGATCTGCCGGCGGTAGCGCAGCGAGGTGCCCGAGAGCAGCCGCAACTCGGAGAGCGAATCGAACACGATGCGCGAGGGCTTGATGGCCTCCACGTCGCTCAGGATGCGCAGCGTGGTTTCGCTCAGCTCCACCTCGGAGGGGTGGAACATGGTGTATTGCTCCTCGGGCTGCAGGCTGTCCTGCGTGGGCAGCATCTCGCGCACGTGGACGCCGGAGATGTCCCAGCCGTGCGAGACGGCCACGCCACGCAGCTCGTGCTCGGTTTCGGACAGCGTCACGTACAGCACCGACTCGCCGCGCGCCGCGCCTTCGAGCAGGAACTGCATCGCGATGGTCGTCTTGCCGGCGCCCGGCGTGCCTTCGAGCAGGTAGAGCCGGTTGGGCTCGAGGCCGCCGCCGAGCACGTCGTTCAGGCCCGGTACGCCCACGCTCAGCAGTCGCTGGTGATCAGGCTCCATGGTGGCTTCTCCATTCCATGAGTGAATGAGGTCAATGCCAAATTCAAACATCGAAGCCGTGGGGCCGCGTGCAGGACGGCGCCGCATGGCGCGCCACGGAGAGCGACTATGGGAAATGTCCTGCACGGGGCAGCGGAATCGTCCGGCTGGCCGGGTAGGGCGGATGGAGAAACTGCCTTACCGGCTCCCGCCGCCCTTCCTTCTTAATTTGGCTCTTCAGGAGAAGACGATGCGCGAAGACACAGAGATCCGCATTCCCCAGGACGATGAACGGATCGACGTCACGGACCTCAAGGAGGTCGACTACTGGACCCAGTGGTTCGGCGTGAGCGAAGAGCGCCTGCGCATCGCAGTGGCCTCGGCGGGCACCGGCAAGGACGACCTGCGGGTCTACTTCGGCCTGCCTTGATTCTTTCCGGAGGCCTCAGCCCGCGGCGAGCATGCCGCGCTCTTCGATGAACGCGACCACCTCGGCCACGCCCGTGAGCGTCTTGAGGTTGGTCATTACGTAGGGGCGCTGGCGGCGCATGCGCTGCGTGTCCTGCTCCATCACGTCAAGGTTGGCGCCAACGTAGGGCGCAAGGTCGGTCTTGTTGATCACGAAGAGGTCGCTCTTGGTGATGCCGGGGCCGCCCTTTCTCGGAATTTTCTCGCCGGCGGCCACGTCGATCACGTAGATCGTGAGGTCCGAGAGCTCGGGGCTGAAGGTGGCCGCGAGGTTGTCGCCGCCAGACTCGACGAACACGATGTCGGCATCCGGAAAGTCTTCGAGCATGCGGTCGATGGCTTCGAGGTTGATCGAGGCGTCTTCTCGGATCGCGGTGTGCGGACAGCCGCCCGTCTCCACCCCCATGATGCGTTCGGCCGGCAGCGCGCCGGCCACGGTCAGCAGGCGCTGGTCTTCCTTGGTGTAGATGTCGTTGGTGATGGCGATCAGGTCGTACTTGTCGCGCATCGCCTTGCAGAGCATTTCGAGCAGCGTGGTCTTGCCCGAGCCGACCGGGCCGCCGATGCCAACGCGCAGCGGGGGCAATTTCTTGGTGCGATGGGGGATGTGGTGCAGGGCGGAGGTCATGGAGGAGGTGTCCGGTTCAGCTTCGGAAGAGGCGGGAATATTGTGTTTCATGGCGGGCCGACAACACAGCCAGCAGGGGCGCGAAGGCCTGGCGTTCGTCGTCGCCGAGGGCCATGGCGCGTGTCACGGCCTCGGGAATTTCCTGCGCCAGCCGCCCGAGGATGCGCTGGCCCGCGCTCTGGCCCAGCGGCACGGCCTTGACGGCGGCGGCGACCATGTTCTCGGCCCAGCCGAAGGCGAAGGCCAGGCAGCCATCGTGCACGCTGGCGTCGGTGCGGCTGGCCGCAAAGGCGAAGGCGATGGGGTAGCTGGCGGGCAGGTCGGCGAACACTTGAGCCGTGTCGGCGTGGTGCAGCTTGAGCCATTCGACGAAGGAGCGGCCCATCTGTTCGGTCTGCAGGAAGAACTCCGCCGATTCACGGGTGGTCATCACCCACTCGTTGAGCTGGCGGATTCGTTGCGTGTCGTTGGCGCGCCAGGCCATGACGGCTTGCGCGAAGGCTGCGAGGTCGCCGCGAGCGAAGCTCAGATGCAACTGGTCGGCGAGCCATTCGGCGGCGCGCGGTTCGGAGTCGATGCCGGCCCATTCGACTGCGGCCTCGACGCCTTCGGAGTACGAGAAGCCGCCTACGGGCAGGGCTGGGGAGGCCAGCCAGATTAGCTGGAGAAGGCTTTGAGCGGCTGGGTCTGGCATGTCAGCTTTTCAGCGCGCGCTGTATTTGCGTGTCCGGGGTGCGTGCGAATGACACCGGGTGCTCCCCTCCGCGAATGTCCCCCGCCTTCGGCTCCTCCTTTATTTCGCTGCGGGGAGCACCCGGCGCCATTCGCACATGAGCGCAGTCGTTGTGCCGCGGGATCAACCGCTGCGCTGAATGACGGACAACGCATCGACGCAATTTCATCTCAGTGCGAGTGACCGTGATGACTGTGGTCGTGACCGTGCGAGTGGTCATGGTCGTCGAGCAACTCCGGCGCGAGCACGAGCGGCTTCGGGCCATTGCTGTGGGAATGTCCGTGCTCATGACTGTGACCACCGCCGTGCGAATGCTCGTGCGATCCGTATGCACCGCCCTCGGGCTCGAAAGCCTCCTCGACCGCCACGACGATCAGGTGCATCGAACGCAGCATGTCGGCCAGCACGTGGTCGGGCTCGATTTTGAGGTGGTCGGGCTTCAGCTCGATCGGCACGTGCCGGTTGCCCAGGTGATAGGCCGCGCGCGTCAGGTCGAAGGGCGTGCCGTGGGCCGTGCAATGCGTGATGCGCAGCACCGGCTGCGGCGCAGCGATCACGCGCACCAGCGAACCGTCTTCCGCCACGAGAACGTCACCGCCCCGCACGGCGGTGCCGCGCGGCAGGAACACGCCGATCTGGCGGCCCTGCGAGTCGGTGGCGTCGAAACGGCTCTTCTGACGGATGTCCCAGTCGAGCTCGATGGTGGCGGCGCGCTTGAGCAGCACGGGCGCAAGGCCGCGGCCCTGGGGCATGAGTTTGTTGGCGGTGAGCATGGTGCGAAGGGAGCGCCCCGGGGCGCTCGTTGGCTGAATGAATACCTTCGAGGATACGCAGCCTGTCAAGCAGGCGCATACCCCGGCTTCAGAACAGGAAATACCGCTGCGCCATTGGCAGCAGCTTCGCCGGCTCGCAGGTCAGCAGATGCCCGTCGGCGCGCACTGCGTAGGTCTGCGCGTCGATCTCCATCTTTGGCGCATAGCCGTTGTGAATCAGGTCCTTCTTGCGCACGTGGCGGATGTTCTTTACAGCGCTCAGGTGCTTGCTTAGGCCGTAGCGCTCCTTGATGCCCGATGCCAGCCCGGCCTGTGAGACGAAGGTCAGCGAGCTCTTCGCCAGCGAGCCGCCGTACGCGCCGAACATCGGGCGGAAGTGCACCGGCTGCGGCGTCGGGATCGACGCATTCGGGTCGCCCATCGCTGCCATCGCAATCGTGCCGCCCTTCAGGATGGTGAACGGCTTCACGCCGAAGAAGGCCGGCTTCCAGATCACGATGTCGGCCCACTTGCCGACTTCGAGCGAACCCACTTCGTGCGCGATGCCGTGCGCAATGGCAGGGTTGATCGTGTACTTGGCGACGAAGCGCTTGGCTCGGAAGTTGTCGTTGCGCTCGTTGTCTTCGGGCAGTTTGCCGCGCTGCAGCTTCATCTTGTGCGCGGTCTGCCAGGTGCGGATGATGACTTCGCCGACGCGGCCCATGGCCTGGCTGTCGGAGCTGAACATGCTGATGGCGCCCAGGTCGTGCAGCACGTCTTCGGCGGCAATGGTTTCCTTGCGGATGCGCGACTCGGCGAAGGCCAGGTCTTCTGCGATGCCGGCGTCCAGGTGGTGGCACACCATGAGCATGTCGACGTGTTCGTCGAGCGTGTTCACGGTGTAGGGCATCGTGGGGTTGGTGGAGGAGGGCAGAAAGTTGGCCTCGCCCACCACGCGCAGGATGTCGGGCGCATGGCCGCCGCCCGCGCCTTCGGTATGAAAGGCGCAGATGGCGCGGCCGCCCACGGCCGCAATCGTGTTCTCGACGAAGCCCGATTCGTTGAGCGTGTCGCTGTGGATGGCCACCTGCGTGTCGGTGGCGTCGGCCACGTCCAGGCAGTTGCTGATGGCTGCGGGCGTGGTACCCCAGTCTTCGTGCAGCTTCAGGCCGATGACGCCGGCTTCGATCTGCTCGTGCAGCGCGTGCGGCAGGCTGGCGTTGCCCTTGCCGAGAAAGCCCAGGTTCATCGGAAACGCGTCGGCCGCCTGCAGCATGCGCTCGATGTGCCAGGGGCCGGGCGTTGCGGTGGTGGCGAAGGTGCCGGTGGCGGGACCGGTGCCGCCGCCGAGCATGGTGGTCACGCCGGAAGACAGCGCCTCTTCGATCTGCTGCGGGCAGATGAAGTGGATGTGGCTGTCGATGCCGCCGGCGGTGACGATGTTGCCCTCGCAGCTGATGATCTCGGTGCCGGGGCCGATGACGATGTCGACGCCCGGCTGCACGTCAGGGTTGCCGGCCTTGCCGATGGCGGCGATGCGGCCGTCCTTCAGGCCGATGTCGGCCTTGACGATGCCCCAGTGGTCGAGGATGAGCGCGTTCGTCAGCACGGTGTCGACGGCGCCTTGTGCGCGGGTGCGCTGCGATTGCGCCATGCCGTCGCGGATGGTCTTGCCGCCGCCGAACTTCACCTCTTCGCCGTAGCCGCCGGCTCGCAGGGTGTAGTCGGCTTCAACCTCGATCAGCAGTTCGGTGTCCGCAAGACGGACGCGGTCACCCACGGTGGGGCCGAAGATTTCTGCATAGGCGCGTCGCCCGATGGTGGCCATGTTTCAGAGCTTCCCTTGAACGAGGCCGCGAAAGCCGTAGACGATGCGATCGCCGGAAAAATCGACCAGCTCGACCGTGCGCTGCTGGCCCGGCTCGAAGCGCACTGCTGCGCCCGAGGCAATGTTCAGCCGCATGCCACGCGCGGCCTCGCGGTCGAAGCCGAGCGCGCCGTTGGTCTCTGCGAAGTGATAGTGCGAGCCGACCTGGATCGGCCGGTCGGCGGTGTTCTGCACCACCAGCGTGAGGGTGCGGCGGCCGGGGTTGAGCGCGTGCTCGCCGTCGTCGGTGAAGAGTTCGCCGGGAATCATGGCCGGCCTCAGATGGCTTGGGCCAGCAGCGTCGCGCCCAGGCCGAGCACCGCGGCGCCGGCCACGCGCGGCAGCCATGCGTTGGCGTGGCGCAGCGCCCAGCCCATTGCGATGCCGGCGGCGTGCAGCAGCACCGTGGCGCAGACCATGCCGGCCAGCGTGAGGGCCGCGCCTTGTTCGCTGGCCAGTTCGTAGCCGTGGGCCACGCCGTGGAACACCGCGAACACGCCGACCACCGCCATGGCCACCACCGCCGGCAGATGCACGCGCGTAACGACCAGCAGGCCCAGCACCAGCAGCGAGGCCGCGATCATCGGCTCGACCGCCGGCAGCTGCACGCCGGCCAGACCCATCAGCGCGCCCACCAGCAGCATGCCGGCGAAGGCGAGGGGCGCCCAGAGCAGATCGGGCCAGGCACGGCGCGCGGCCAGTGCGCTCCAGAAGCCGACCGCAACCATCGCGGCCAAGTGGTCGGCGCCGGTCAGCGGATGCAGGAAGCCGGTGGTGAAGCCGTGGTGCAGGCCGCCGTCGACGCCGGTGTGGGCGCTGGCTGCGAGTGGCAGCAGGAGGGCGAGCAAGGCGAGGGTTCTGGAGGCGTTGTGGCGCATGGAAAGTCCTTTTGTTCTTTGAATTTCAGACGATGGGCTGGTGCACGGTGACCAGCTTGGTGCCGTCGGGGAAGGTGGCTTCGATCTGGATGTCCGGAATCATCTCGGCGATGCCGTCCATCACGTCGGCGCGGGTGAGCACGGCGCGCCCGTCGCTCATGAGCTCGGCGACGCTCTTGCCGTCGCGGGCGCCTTCCATCACGGCGGCCGAAATCAGGGCGATGGCTTCGGGGTAGTTGAGCTTCAGGCCGCGGGCCTTGCGGCGTTCGGCGAGCAGCGCCGCGGTGAAGATCAGCAGCTTGTCTTTTTCGCGCGGAGTCAGTTCCATGGGGTCGGCATCGGGTGGCAGAGAGTGGCGGCCATTATGGGCAAGCCGGCTTCTTTGCAACAGTCGTGCCGTTGAACGTCCCAGGGGGCCGCCGCGCACGGCCGCCCGAAGCGGCCGGCCCGCCCCCGGTAGGGGGTTGGCGAAGCGACACGAAGTGCGCGTAGCCTGGGGGCGAGCAACGATTCAGGCACGAAAGATGCACCGAAACGGTGTGAGCCCCGACGCCGTACCCACCACCCCCGACGACGCGCCGCAGCGCATCGTCAAGGTGCGGCGCGACTACAACAGCTGGGTGGCCAGCGAGACGCTGGAAGACTACGCGCTGCGCTACACGCCGCAGCGCTTTCGCAAGTGGTCCGAATGGCGGGTGGCCAACACGGCCTTCGGGGCGGCGTCGTTCCTGATCCTGGAGGCGGTGGGCGCCACGCTGCTGGTGCAGTACGGCTTTGCCAACGCCTTCTGGGCGATCCTGGCGACGGGGCTCATCATCTTCCTGGCGGGCGTGCCGATCAGCGTGTACGCGGCGCGCTACGGCGTCGACATGGACCTGCTCACGCGCGGCGCGGGCTTCGGCTACATCGGCTCCACGCTCACCTCGCTGATCTACGCGAGCTTCACTTTCATCTTCTTCGCGCTCGAGGCGGCTGTGATGGCCTACGCGCTGGAGCTGGCGCTGGGCATCCCGCCGGTCTGGGGCTACCTGGTGTGTGCGCTGGTGGTGATTCCGCTGGTCACGCACGGGGTGTCGGCCATCAGCCGGCTGCAGTTGTGGACGCAGCCGCTGTGGCTGCTGATGCTGGTGGTGCCTTTTGCCTACGTGCTGGTGCGCGATCCTGGTGCGTTTGCAGGCATCGTGCACTACAACGGGGTTCGATCCGGCACCAAGGGCTTCGATCTGCACCTGTTTGGCGCTGCCCTCACGGTCGGCATCGCGCTCATTACGCAGATGGGTGAGCAGGCCGACTACCTGCGCTTCATGCCCGCGCGAACCGCGACCACGGCGCGCCGCTGGTGGGCCGGGGTGCTGGCCGGCGGCCCGGGCTGGGTGGTGCTGGGGGTGCTCAAGATGCTGGGCGGGGCGCTGCTGGCCTACCTGGCGATCACGCACATGGTGCCGGCCGACCGTGCGGTCGATCCGAACCAGATGTACCTCGCGGCCTACGAGTACGTATTTCCGAACTACGGCTGGGCGGTGGCGGCCACGGCGCTGTTCGTGGTGATCTCGCAGCTCAAGATCAACGTGACCAACGCTTATGCGGGCTCGCTGGCCTGGAGCAATTTCTTCTCGCGCGTGGCACACAGCCACCCGGGGCGCGTGGTGTGGGTGGTGTTCAACGCGCTCATCGCCTTCATGCTGATGGAGATGAACGTGTTCGAGGCGCTGGGCGACGTGCTCGGCCTGTTCGCCAACATCGCCATTGCCTGGATGATGGCCGTGGTGGCCGACCTCGTCATCAACAAGCCGCTGGGGCTGTCGCCGCCGGGCATCGAGTTCAAGCGCGCGCACCTGTGGGACATCAACCCGGTGGGCGTGGGCGCGATGGCGCTTGCGTCGGTGCTGTCGATCACCGCGCACCTGGGCGTGTTCGGGCCGCTGGCGCAGGCCTTCTCGGCGCTGATCGCACTGGGCACGGCGCTGGTGGCATCGCCGCTGCTGGCCTGGGCGACGGGCGGCAAGTACTACCTTGCGCGCGGCACCGACGAGGCGCATGGCGCGGTGGCCTTCGCGCCCGCCGAGGGCCCGCGCGCGGTGCGCTGGGCGAAGGTCGAAACGGGCAGCTACCAGCGCCTGAAGGTGCAGCACTGCGTGATCTGCGAGCGCGAGTACGAGGGGCCGGACATGGCGCACTGCCCGGCGTACCAGGGTGCGATCTGCTCGCTGTGCTGCACGCTCGACGCGCGCTGCGGCGATTTGTGCAAGCCGCATGCGAGCCTGTCTTCGCAATGGTCGACGGTGCTGCGCTGGCTGCTGCCGCGCCGCAGCTGGCGCTACCTCGACACGGGGCTCGGGCACTTCCTGCTGCTGATGCTCGTCATCGTGCCGCTGCTGGCCGTCGTGTTCGGCGTGCTCTACCAGCAGGAGCTGCGTGCCTTCGGCGAAGGCGCACTGGAGCTGGCGTCGGAGGCCGACGTGGCCGCGGCGCTGGCCGGCGTGCAGAAGCTGTCGCTGCGCTCGGGCTTCCTCAAGGCGTACATGGCGCTGCTGGTCATCGCGGGCATCGTCGCGTGGTGGCTGGTGCTGGCGCACCAGAGCCGCAAGGTGGCGCAGGAAGAATCGAACCGCCAGACTCATCTGCTGGTGCGCGAAATAGAGCTGCACCGCGAGACCGACCGCGCCCTGCAGGCCGCCAAGCAGGCGGCCGACGAAGCCCGCGAGATCGCGGAGCAGGCCAAGCTCGCGGCCGAGCTGGCCAAGCAGGCTGCCGACCAGGCCAACCAGGCCAAGAGCCGCTACATCAGCGCCATCAGCCACGAGCTGCGCACGCCGCTCAACAGCATCCTGGGCTATGCACAGCTGATGGGCGAAGACCACTCGGTGCCGCCGCACCGCCAGCAGGCGGTGGCGGTCATCAAGCGCGGCGGGGAGCATCTGCTGTCGCTCATCGAAGGCACGCTGGCCATCGCGCACATCGAGGCCGGCAAGCTCACGCTGCATGCGCGGCCGATGCGCTTTGCCGACACGCTGCGGGAGCTGGCCGACATGTTCGAGCTGCAGGCTGCGGAGAAGGGGCTGCAGTTCCGCTTCGAGGCGGCGGGGCCGCTGCCCGAGGTGGTGCGTGCGGATGAAAAGCGCGTGCTGCAGATCCTCATCAACCTGCTGGGCAATGCGATCAAGTTCACGGCGGCGGGGCAGGTCACGCTGCGGCTGGCCTATGCGCGGGAGTTCGCATCCATCGAGATCGAGGACACCGGCCCTGGTATGCCGGCCGAGGACATCGAGCGCATCTTCGAACCCTTTGCGCGCGGCAATGCGGCAGGCATGTCGGCCGCACCGGGCGCGGGGTTGGGGCTCACCATCGCCAAGATGCTCACCGACCTGATGGGCGGCGAGATGAAGGTGCAGAGCACGCCGGGCGAGGGCTCGCTCTTCTGTGTGCGCCTGTTCCTGCCGCGCGTGCATGACACGGTGGCCGGCACCGGCCGCCCGATGCCGGTGCAGCGCGCGCGGCGCGGCTACGAAGGTCCGCGTCGCCGCCTGCTGGTGGTCGACAACGAGGAGGCCGACCGCGACCTGCTGGGCCATGTGCTCGCGCCGCTGGGCTTCGAGCTGCGCAGCGCGGCCAGCGGGCACGATGCGCTCGACCTCATCGCGGCCGGCTATAGGCCCGACGCGATGTTCGTCGACCTCGCGATGCCCGGCATCGACGGCTGGGAGACCATTCGCCGCGCGCGCAAGCTGGGGCTGACCGAGGCCTCGGTGGCCATCGTCTCGGCCAACGCCTTCGACAAGGGGCTCGACAACGACGTGGGCATTGCGCCGGAAGATTTCTTCGTCAAGCCCGTGCGCCACACCGAGCTGCTCGACTGGCTCGAACGCCGGCTCGGGCTGCAATGGACCGATGCCGCCGCGAAGCCGGTTGCCGCCGTGGCGCCGCGCGTGATGCAGGCGCCTTCGCTGGCCCGCCTGCGTGCGCTCGACGAGGCCGTGAGCCTGGGCTACTTTCGCGGCATCATGAACCAGCTCGACGACATCGACGCCGCGCAGCCCGAGTGCGCGTCGTGGACCGAAGCCCAGCGCGTGCTGGCCCGCCAGTTCCAGTTCGAGGCCATGAGCCGTGCACTGGCCGAAGCCGTCGAAAGCGCCGCATGACTTCGACGACGCCACCTCCCGCCATGGAAACATCACCGCTCGCCAAGACCCTGCGCGAGCAGCAGGGCGCCAACAGCGACCTCGTGCTGATCGTCGACGACGTGCCCGACAACCTCGCGGTGCTGCACGACGCGCTCGACGAGTCGGGCTACACCGTGCTCATTGCCACCAATGGCGAGCAGGCGCTGCAGCGCGCTGCGCAGGCCCGGCCCGACATCGTGCTGCTCGACGCGATGATGCCGGGCATCGACGGCTTCGAGGTCGCGCGCCGGCTCAAGGCCGATGCGGCGACGGCGCACATTCCCATCGTGTTCATGACGGGACTCACCGAGACCGAGCACCTTGTGGCCGCGCTCGAAGCCGGCGGCGTCGACTACGTCACCAAGCCCATCAAGCCGAAGGAAGTGCTGGCGCGCATGAACGTGCACCTGCAGGGCGCGCGCCGCGCACGGCAGGACGCGCGGCAGGCCGGTCAGGCGCGCAATGCGCTCGATGCCTTCGGCTACGCGAGCATCACCGTGCGCCTGCCCGAAGGCCGGCTGATCTGGCAGACCGCGCTGGCGCGCGACCTGCTGCAGCGCTACTGCGACACGCGCGCGCCCGAGACGCCGCCCGCCGTGCTCGAATGGCTGCGCAGCCACACGCCCGATGCGCGCCAGCGCGGCATCGAACCGCCGGCGCTGTCCATCGTGCAGGGCGCGAGCAGCCTCACGCTGAGGCTGCACCAGCAGACCAGCAGTGACGACGACGGCGACGAGTGGATGATCATCATGCGCGAGGTGTCCGACACCGCCGTCATCGAAGCCATGAGCCTGAGCCTGAAGCTCACGGCGCGCGAGGCCGAAGTGCTCTACTGGGTGGTCAAGGGCAAGACCAACAAAGACATCGGCGAGATCCTGGGCAGCAGCCCGGCCACCGCCAAGAAGCACCTGGAGCGGGTGTACGTGAAGCTCGGCGTGGAGACGCGCACGGCCGCGGCCGGCGTGGCCATCAAGCGCATCCGCGAGCTGCAGCCCCAGTTCGAGATCTGAAGAAGGCCGGTTGATTGAGGCCGGCGCCGCCTGCGTCATGGCGACTACTTTCGGCGTCCCTAGAATGGTTCGAGGGCTCCGGGACGCGCACGATGAAGAACAACAGGCACGACAGAACGACAACCCGACCGCCAAGCAGCGGCTGGATGCTTGCTGCTTCCTGCCTGTTCGCGAACCTGGCCGCGAGCCCGGGCGCACACGCCGCAGGGCATTTCGACGTGGACGACGCGAGCACGCTCGACCCGGGCCAATGCCAGTACGAGACATGGTGGGGCCGCACGGGCGTGGAGCCTGTCATGGGGTTTCATTTCGGGCCCGCCTGCCGCGTCGGGCCGGTCGAGCTGGGCCTGAACTTCGACCGCACCTCGGTGAGCGGCGTTCATTCGGTCACCGGCGGACCGCAGCTCAAGTGGAATTTCTACGGACAGGC
Organism: Variovorax sp. R-27; assembly: GCF_049913215.1. Taxonomy (NCBI): domain Bacteria; kingdom Pseudomonadati; phylum Pseudomonadota; class Betaproteobacteria; order Burkholderiales; family Comamonadaceae; genus Variovorax; species Variovorax sp. R-27. Next base: position 5,553,998 of record NZ_CP183984.1, on the reverse strand, counting down.
GGCCGACGCGCCGTTCAGCGCCGCAGTGTCGATGGGCGCGGTGTTCGACCTGAAGCGCGGCGGCCGCGCGGGCGGGCAGTTCGTGGTGCCCCTGACGTGGCGGCCACTCGAGAGTCTGCAGATCCACGCCAACGCAGGTGCCGACTGGGCCAACGGAACCGGTGCGCGCACGCCGCGCGGCGGCATTGGCGTCGAATGGGCGCTGAACGACACCGTATCGCTCATCGCGGAGCGCAACCGGGCGGCGGGCCTGTGGACCTCGCGCATCGGCGGGCGCTTCAGCATCACGCCGCTGATCAGCGTGGACGTGAGCACATCGCGCACCGGGCCGCAGGGCGTGCGCGGCTTCGTGATCGGGCTGAACCACGAGTTCACCTGGAAGTGAACCGTGGGGGGATCAGCGCAGGTAGCGCTGTATCCGCTTCTCGTCCTCGGCCAGCTGCTGGCGCATCAGCGAAATGAAGTCCCTCGCCGTGGCCGAGAGCACCTTGCCTGCCGGCAGCGCCAGCAGGCAGGTGAAGTACACGTCGACCGAGAATTTGCGCACAACCAGCCCGCGCTCCGCGTAGTCGAGCGCGGTGATCGGGTTGACCAGCCCCACGCCCAGGCCGCGCAACGCCATCTCGCACACGCTGGCCGCATAGGGCGTCTGCACCAGCACCCGCAGCGCCACGCCGTGCGGGGCCAATGCGGCTTCGAGCCGCTGGTGCGAAGGGTCTTCGGGGTTGAGCGAGAGAAAGGGCGCTTCGGCCAGTTGCTCCGGCTTGATGGTCTTGAAGCGGGCCAGCGCGTGGCCTGCCGGCATCACCACCACGCCGGGAAAGCGCGAGAAGGTGGAGTGGTCGATGCCTTCGAGCGAAAGCTCGTCGGCCATCAGCCCGAAGTCGGAGATGCCCATAGCCACGCGGTCGCGCACGTCCTTGGAGCTCAGCACCTGCAGCGACACCTGCGGCCAGGGGCTCGCGCCGCGGTGCGCCTTCAGCCGTGCCAATGCGCGCGGCATGAAGCCCAGGCCGTAGGCGGGAAAGCTGCTCAGCTCCAGCTGGCTGACGCCGAAGTCGCGCAGGCTGCGCACGCGGTGCTCGATGGCGTCCATGCCGATGAACACCCGCTCCACCTCGACCCACAGCGCGCGTGCCTCGGGCGTGGGCACCAGCCGCCCGCCGGTGCGCTGGAACAGCAGCATCCCCGCTTGCGTCTCGAGGCGCTTGAGCGATTGGCTGATGGCGGGCTGCGTCACATGCAGCAATGCAGCGGCCTTGCGGGTGGAGCTGCCGCGCATGAGAGCCCGGAAGGTTTCGATCTCGCCGAATCGCATCGATAAGTCTTGTTATCGGTTGAGTATCTGAGGCTGCATAATTTTATTTCCGATTGCATAAGATTTGGTCACAACTTCTGACGCATGCCCCGTGACGACATTGCCCGTTCTGGACTTCAAGTTCGCCGCTCCTCCCCCGGATCCCCTGGCTCATCCTCCGGGTAATCCCGAGGGGCTGGTGCGTGACCAGGCACCCAAGCCCGTGCGCAACCCGAACCTGCGCGGCCTGCAATGCCTGCGATGCGATGCGCTCTACCCGGTCACGCTGGCGCACGACGGCTGCCCCGCATGCAAGCGCACGGGCTTCCACGTGGCGCTGCGCGCCAGCTACCTGCCCGACAGCACCGAGGCGATGCCCATGCCCTACACCTCCGGCTTCGCGCTGGGGGAGGGGCAGACGCCGCTGGAGGACATGCCGGAGCTGGCGCAGCAGTTCGATGTGGCGCGCCTGGCCCTCAAGGACGAATCGCGCAACCCCACCGGCTCGCACAAGGACCGCATGACGGCGGTGGGCGTGGCGCAGGCGCTCGACTTCGATGCCCACACGCTGGTGCTGGCCTCCTCGGGCAACGCGGCCGTGTCGGCGGCGCACTACGCATGGGCCGCGGGCCTGGGCTGCGAGGTCGCAACCTACGAAGGCATGCCGGCCACCTACGCGCGACAGCTCGATGCACTTGGCGCGCGGCGCTATGTGTTCGCCGACAACGCGGGCCGCTGGGCCTTCGTGCGCGAGCGTTCGCAGCACCCAGGCTACTTCGCACTGACCAACTATCGCCTGCCCGCGCTGGGCAGCGCGCCGCTGGCCATCGAGGGCTACAAGCCGATCGCACTCGAATGCGTGGCCGATGGCGGCTTGCCGGACCACATCGTGATTCCCACCGCGCGCGGCGATCTGGCCTGGGGCATCTACGCGGGCTTTCGCGACCTCATGGCCGCGGGGCGCATCGGGCGCCTGCCCAGGCTCTGGCTGGTGGAGCCGTTTCCGCGCCTGACGCGCGTGCTCGCGGGCGGCGCCATCAACGGCAGCTACCCGGGCCACACCGCGCAGTTTTCCACCGCGGGGGCCACCGTCACCTACCTGCAGTGGCAGGCCGCGACCGCCACGGGCGGCGGCGCGGTGGTCGTGGGCGACGACGAAGCGCGCGCCGCGCGGCGGCTGCTCAGCTCGCTCGGCGTCAGCGCCGAGCTCTGCGCTGCCGGCGGCCTGGCCGCATTGCGCCAGCTGCGCGAGAGCAACGCCATTGCGGCCGATGCGCACGTGGTGCTGATGCTGACCGCCAATGCGGCCGGCGACCCGAGCTGGCCCGACCGCCCGATCTAACTTCCTTCAGGAATTCACCATGCCGACGATGCAACGCCGGGCCTTTCTGGCCGCCGGCTCTACGGCCCTGCTCGCTTCGTTTCGACCGGCGTGGGCGGCCTACCCCGACAAGCCCGTGAAGCTCGTCGTGCCGTGGGCGGCCGGCGGCAGCACCGACGCGATTGCTCGCGCCGTGGCGCAGCGCATGAGCCAGACCATCGGCAGCCCGGTGATCGTGGACAACCGGCCCGGTGCTGCCGGCATGATCGGCACCGACGCGGCGGCCAAGGCCGCGCCCGATGGCTACACCATCGCCATCGTCGAACTGCCGCACGCGATCGCGCCGGCCGTGACGGCGAAGCTACCCTACGACCTGCTGCGCGACTTCACGCCCGTGACCATGATCGGCACCTCGCCGCTGGTGTTCTTCGCGGGAATGGACGACGGCAGCAAGGACTTCAAAACCTTCCTGAAGACCGCGGCTGCAAAGAGTGCTCCGCCGGCCATCGCGCACAGCGGCGCGGGCACGGTGAGCCACCTTGCCGCCGAACTGCTGGCGAGCCGCACGAAGATCAGGTTCAACATGGTCCCGTACCGCGGCTCGGCGCCTGCGCTCACCGACGTGGCGGCGGGTACGGTGGCAGGACACTTCGCGACGCTGGCCAGCGGCTCCAGCCTGCTGGGCGCCAACCGCATCCGCCCGCTGCTGGTGACGAGCACGCAGCGCGTGACGAACATCCCCGGCCTGCAGAACGTGCCCGCACTCGCGGAGAACGGGCTCAAGGGACTGGAGATCGATCAGTGGTGGGCCATGGTCGCGCCGGCCACCACGCCGCTCGACGTGATCGAGAAGCTGCGCCGCGAGGCCATCGCTGCGCTCGACCATCCGTCGGTGAGGGAGCGCCTGTCGGTGCTGGGCGTGCAGATGAAGGGCTCGACGCCGGCGGAGTTGCGAGCCTTCCTGCGCTCGGAGGCCGAGCGCTGGCAGAAGGCCGCGCACGAGATCGGCCTGCAGCCGCAGTAAGCGGGCTGAACAGGTTGGGCCTTACTTCGCGTCGCTGTAGACCGTGGCGCGCGACACGCCCATGTGCGCGGCGGCAATCTCGGCGCCGCGGCGAACCTCCAGCAGGCCCGCCTTTTTCAGTTCCTGCACCAGCTGCTTGCGGTCGGCCGGCTTCAGCGAGCGCGAGGTGGTCGCGCGCGCGGCCGCGAAATCGTCGATGCGCGCGTGGATGCGGTCCGAGTGGTTGCCGCCGGCCTCGATGTGCTCGTGCACTTCCTTGTCGTCGATCTTGGTGAACTGCGAGATCGCGGCCTGGAAGCTCTGGAACAGCGTCAGGTCGACGTTCAGGCACAGCGCGGCCACGTACTCGCCGCTGTCGTCCTTGACGCCGATGGATGTGCTCTTGACCTTGCGCCCGTCGGGAAAGGTGTTGGCGTAGTTCGCGATCACCGCCGGAAACTCCGGGTCTTGGATGCGCGCGAGACCCAGCTCCGTGACTGACTGGCCGACCTCCCGGCCGCTGAGGCTGTTCTCGATGGCGTAGATCGCGTTCTTCGGATTGCTCAGGTCGTGCACCACGACTTCGCAGAAGGGCGCAAAGGTCTGGCCCAGGCCTTCGGCCATGTTGCGCAGCATCTCCAGGACCTGCTTGTTCGACTTTTTCTTCATGCCGGGGAATGTATCCAGCTCTGGACGAACAATCCAATTTGTACAAAAAGTACAGTGTTGGATGTATTATCCAATTTTGACCAGGAGCCTCGAATGACCGCGAGAGAACGCGCACGCTATGTCGACCCACGCACCGGCAGGCACTACGACCTGTCCGAACGCCGATGGCGCTCGGACGACGGCCATCCGATGATGGTCACGCCGCTGCCCGGCATCTCGCGCGACGACATCGATTCGCGCACCCGCTCGCTGTGGCGCTACCGCGCGGCGCTGCCCGTGGCAATCGACAAGCCCGCGAGCATGGGCGAAGGCTGCACGCCGCTGGTACAGAAGCGCTGGGGCAGCCTCGAGCCGTACTTCAAGCTCGAGTGGTTCAACCCGACCTGCAGCTTCAAGGACCGCGGCGCGGCGGTGATGATGTCCTTCCTGCGCCAGATCGGCGTCGACGCGGTGCTGGAAGACAGCTCGGGTAACGGCGGCGCAGCCATTGCCGCGGCAGGCGCGGCGGCTGGCATGCGCGTGAAGGTGCTCGCGCCGAGCTACACGCCCGCGCCGAAGGTGGCGCAGATCCGGGCCTTCGGCGCAGAGGTGCAGTTGGTGCCGGGGCCGCGCGAAGAGTCGGAGTACGAGGCGGTGCGCCAGTCGGAGTCGATCTTCTATGCGAGCCACAACTGGCATCCGTTCTTCCTGCAGGGCACGAAGACGCTGGCGTATGAGCTGTGGGAAGACCTGGGCTTTGTCGCGCCCGACAACGTCGTCATTCCGACTGGAGCGGGCAGCAACGTGCTCGGGTGCTGGATCGGCTTCAAGGAGCTGCTGGCGGCGGGGCAGATCAGCAAGCTGCCGCGCATTTTTGTCGCCCAGCCGTTGAACTGCTCGCCGATCGATGCGAGCTTCACCGCCGGAGTCGACACGCTGGTGGACCGTGTCGTGCAGCCGACCATTGCCGAAGGCACTGCGATCAAGCGGCCCGTGCGGCTTCAGGAAATCCTGCAGGCGCTGCGCGAGACGAAGGGCAAGACCGTTGCGTTGACCGAGGAGCAGATCGCGGCTGCGGTGCGCCGGCTGGCAGCAAGCGGGCTCTATGCGGAGCCGACCTCCGCCTCGGCCGCGGCGGCCATCGAGGTGCTGGCGCAGCGCGGCGACATCAAGGCCGGCGAGACGACTGTCGCCTTGTTGACCGGCACCGGTCTGAAGTCGACGCAGCTCATGACCGAGCTGTTTGGCGGCGCTGCCGCCGTCGCCTAGCGAACTGCTGTCTATCGAAACCAGGCGCCGGTACTGCTGGCTGATTCAGTGGCTTGTTACTTCCACTTCCAGCCGACGCCGGCGTTGACGCCCCATTCCTTGCCCGTGGTCGACAGGCCTGCACCCCAGGACATCTTGCCGTCGTCGGACAGTGCCTTGAAGGTCAGCGCCACCGCGCTGTAGCCCTTGTAGTTGCCAAGGCCCACGCCCACCGTCTTCTCGCCGGGAGACAGCGTCGGCAGGTAGGTGCCCGACATCGCGAAGGCCATCGCCGTGCCCGAGTAGGCAATGCGGGCCACGTCGCCGACCTGGCTCTGCACCTGATTCAGCTGCTGCACGTTGACCGCGTCGCCCGGCAGGATGCCCGGCGCCACGTTGCCGATGCGCGTGCCGCCAGTTGCCTGGCCGTTGCCCAGCGTGATCTGGTTGTAGTTGACCGAGCCGTCCGGGTTGGTCGCGTACTGCACGCTGCTGGCCTTCACGGTGGCTGCAGATGCCTTGAGCTGTGCGACGTTGGTCGCATCGCTGTCGGCCGTACCCGCGGCCACGGCCGTGATCTGGCGGTACTGGCCGTTGGCCACGTCGCCCACCGACGCTGCGGCCTGCGTGCTGGTGGTCGCCTGAACGGCCACCCGGTGCTGCGCTGCTGCGCCAGCCGGCACATAGCCGGCCACGCCCGCCGCGGTGGAGGCCACCGAGCCCGCGCCCAGTGCGACGCCGCCGCTTTGCTGCGCGATGGCGCCGAAGCCGATGACCGTGCCCTTGGAGATGTTCGGCGCCTGGCTCAGCGGCGTGCCGCCGGCGTCCGCGTTGTCACCCAGCGCCACGCCACCACCACCCGCTCGGGCATTGGCGCCGATGGCCTGCGAGCCCGTGGCCAGCGCCCCGGTGCCGATTGCGATCGCGTTCAGACCCGTGGCCTGTGCACCGCTGCCCGCTGCGAAGGAGTTGGTGCCGCTGGCCACGGACAGCGGGCCGATCGCCACCGCTTTCTGGCCGCTGGCCACCGAATCGCCAGCCGTCGAATTGGTGTGGAAGTACTTGGTGCCCTTGTCGTTGATCGTGTTGACCGTCGTGCTCAGGCTGCCGAGGTTGCCATTGGTTGTGTTCAGGCTCGTCGAGAGATTGCCCACACCGGTCGAGAGACTGCCGATGCGGCTGGTCGCAGTGCTCAACCTAGCCGAGGTGGATGTAGACAGGCTGTCGATGTTGCCGGCAACGATGCCCAGCCCTGTGGAAGTCGATGTCGACAGGCTCGCAACGGAGTTGTTCGTTGCGGTCAAACTGGTGGACAGGCTGGCCACGTTGCTGTTCGTCGTGTTCAGGCTGGTGGACAACGAAGCAGTCGCCGTCGACAACTGGCTGACATTGACGGCATCCGTCGGAGCGCCGCCTGCGGCGACGTTGGTGAGCCTGCGTTCGCTGCCGCTGGCCCCGACAGACACTTCACCAGCCGGCGTCGCAGCGGAGATCGCAGCACCCGGGGAAGGTGTGTAGCCGGCTACGCCTTGCAATGCGGCGAGCGAATCCGCCGTCTTGCTGGTCGCTCCGATGGCCACGCTGTTGTCGTATTTCGCGTCAGCCCCATTGCCAAGAGCCATGCTGCCTTGGCCGGCAGCGGTAGCGGCCCCGCCAATCGCGATGCTGTCCGTGGCGGTCGCTTGAGCCCCTCTGATCGAGTTGCTGCCGATGGCAATGGCCCCGGCGCCTGAAGCGGTCGTTGAATTGGCGGCCGATAGCGCCGTGCTTCCGTCGCCACCGGCTCCGCCGATTGCAACCGAGTTCAGGCTTTGAGCTTGTGCGCCAAAGCCAAGCGCGGTGCTTCCGGTGCCGGAAGCATTTGCCGAGAGGCCAAGCGCGCTGGCCCACTGGCCGGCTGTGCTGGAGAACCCGAAAACGGCCGCTCCGTTTCCAACCCCTTGGGAGTAGGTTCCGAACACCGATACGGCATCCAGACCGTTGCCACTCGTATTGCAGCCAAGGATGTTGGACCATGGCCCGGTTCCATCGACCGGTTGAGCGTTTGTTCCGCTAACAGCTACCTGCCCGATGGTCGCCGTGGTTGTGGAGTTGCAGTTGGCCGGTGCGTAGGTGGATGCGCTGGCATCCGATGCCGTCATCTGCAGGCCGGCAGCCAGAATTGCGGCAACTACTGCCGACAGTCTGAAGCTGCCTTTGCCATGAGTCCTGGTGATTTCGGTGGCTGCTAGCCATGCGCCGGGCGAATCGCTCCAGATACCACGATACAAATTATTCATAACAATTGATGAGGGAAAAGAAATCTAAAAACATGAGATCAAAGACGGATTTGCGTGCGCGCGAAATTGCGATGCGATTTGCGGCATGAATTCCGGAGAGCCCGCGCCTCGTGCTTCCAGGCGCAAGGCGTGCTGCCGTACTCCGCCAGGACCTCTCAGGCCGCGGAATGTATCGACTGACGCTCGAGTTGGACAATGACGTTTGCTGTCAATTAATGACCGCCGTCAATGGATTCAACGGCCCGCTGAGGGGCGAGCTTTTATCTCGGACTGGGAAGAATTTCGCGCTTTCCAAACGGCATTCGCGTAAGGCCGTTGTGCGCGCTCTTGTTCGTTGCCGATTAATGACAAGAATTGGCAAAAAATGTCATTCGGCGGCGCTGAAAACGTTTTCTTCTTTGAATCGAAAAGTTCACGCTTTCAGCGCAGGAGCCCCGATACCGTGGTGCTTCGGGAACTGCGGTGGCTCCGAACAAGCCACCTCGGCACGTTCACGGAGTTCGTGCCGGTTTCTTGCTACCAGGGCCAGGCGATGCGTGTGCCCGTTCCCGCTTCAGCCGCACGCGCATGCAGCAGGCGCGCGACAGTCAGGTCCTGCAGCGCGAGGCCTGTCATGTCGAAGACGGTGATGTCGTCGGCGGCTCGTTCGACAGCCGTCTTGCCGCTCAGCAGGTCGCCCAGTTCGACGCATGGCGTGTCGGGCGACCACTGCGTTTCGCCGATCTGCTGCGCCTGCGTGCGATCGTCGACGAACAGGCGCACGCGTGGCAACAGGCCTTCGGGAAGCTCGCGTTTGCCGCGGGTGTCGGCGCCGACGCAGTTCAGGTGTGTGCCGGGCCGCACTGCTTCGAGGTCGAAGAGGGCGCCGCCGCCCGGGGTGGCGGTGATCACGATGTCGCTTTGGGCAACAGCGGTGTTGCGGTCGTTGGCCGGCGCGATGTCGCAGCGGCCGGTGAAGTGGGCCTCGAACGCCGCATTGCGCTGGCCGTTCGTACTTATATAAAGAACTTCGCGCAGCGATGGCACCAGGCGCAGCGCGAAGTCGAGCTGGATGCGCGCCTGCACGCCGGTGCCGAAGACGCACAGCCGCGTGCTGTCGGGCCGTGCAAGCTGCTGGAGGCCGAGCCCGCCTGCCGCGCCCGTGCGCACTGTCGTCACCGTGTTGCCGTCGATGACGCACAGCGGCCGGCCCGTCGCTGGGTCGATCAGCAGGATCGTCGCTTGATGGGGTTCGCCGCCGCGTTGCCGGTTGGCCGGCCAGAAGCCCGCGGCCTTGAAGCCAAGCAGGCCTTGGGCCTGCACGTCACCAGACTTGATGCCGAACACCCCGCCCGTGCGCAGCGGCTCTCGTACGACCGGGAAGACGCGGCCCTCGCGTTCGCTGTGCAGCACGAAGGCTTCGCGCACGGCCTGAAGAACGTCGTCGGGGGAGAGGAGGGCGTCGACCTGGTGCTTGTCGAGCAGCAGGAGTTGGGCGTCCGAAGGCGCGGGGGATGCTGTCATCTGGAAATATTATCTACTTTCAGACGAAAAATCAAAGGCAATGCAGACTGGCTGCTCAGCGGCCGGTATGCACTTTGATCCGGATCGTCGCCACGTCCCATCCCCGGTTCTTGAGCCGCGTCACCAGCATCGGCGACAGCTGGCGCAGCTTGGCGGCCGCGGCGCTGCCCTTGACCAGCAGGCACCACACGTCGCCTTCGGCCGGCCCGGCCTGCACGGCACCGCGCATGGCCGGCGGAATCAGCCCTTCCACGGCCTTGAGCCGCTCCGCGGTGTCGCGTGCGCGCGCCATCAGGCTGCCCAGGGTGGGCGCGCCTTCTGCAGCTTGCTGCAGTGAAATGGCGGGGGGAAGTCGGCGATACATGCGTAATCCAGGGGTTAGAAACAAGACAGCTAAAATGCCCGGTTTGCCGGCGTTCGCGCCGGAAAAAGGCTGCTTGCTTTCATTGAAAGCGCGCCCAACTGCTTTCACCATATCTTAGGGAATCCGGTCGAAGTGCCTGCCGTATCAGGTGCCCGCCCATCTCCACCCATGGCAACCAACTTCCTGACCCAGATTTTCGGCAGTCGCAACGACCGGCTCCTCAAGCAGTATCGCAAGACGGTGGAACGCATCAATGCGCTCGAACCCGAGTTCGAGAAGCTCAGCGACGATGCGCTGCGTGCCAAGACGCAGGAATTCAAAGAACGCGTCGCCAAGGGAGAATCGCTCGACGACCTGCTGCCGGAAGCCTTCGCCACGGTGCGTGAAGGCTCCAAGCGCGTCATGAAGATGCGCCACTTCGACGTCCAGCTGCTCGGCGGCATGGCGCTGCACAACGGCAAGATCTCCGAAATGCGCACCGGCGAAGGCAAGACGCTGACCGCCACGCTGCCGGTGTACCTGAATGCGCTGTCCGGCCAGGGCGTGCACGTGGTCACGGTGAACGACTACCTGGCCAATCGCGACGCGACCTGGATGGGCCGCCTCTACAACTTCCTCGGTCTCTCGGTGGGCATCAACCTGCCGCAGATGCCGCGCGAGGAAAAGCAGGCCGCCTACCGCAGCGACATCACGTACGGCACGAACAACGAGTACGGCTTCGACTACCTGCGCGACAACATGGTCTACGAGCCCGGCGACCGGGTGCAGCGCGGCCTGAACTACGCCATCGTCGACGAAGTGGACTCGATCCTGATCGACGAGGCCCGCACCCCGCTGATCATCAGCGGCCAGGCCGAAGACCACACCGACCTCTACCTTGCCATCAACAAGGTGGTGCCGCTGCTCAAGAAGCAGGAAGGCGAAGCCGATCCGCGCACGGGCGAGGGCGTCACGGTGCCCGGCGACTTCACGGTCGACGAGAAGACGCACCAGGTGTTCCTGACAGAAGACGGCCACGAGAACGCCGAACGCATCCTGGGCGAGTTCAAGCTGCTGCCCGAGGGCGCCTCGCTCTACGACCCGGCCAACATCACGCTGATGCATCACCTGAATGCGGCGCTGCGTGCACGTCACCTGTATCACCGCGACCAGCACTACGTGGTGCAGCAGGGCGAAGTGGTGATCGTCGACGAATTCACCGGCCGCCTGATGACGGGCCGCCGCTGGAGCGACGGCCTGCACCAGGCCGTGGAGGCCAAGGAAGGCGTGGAGATCCAGGCCGAGAACCAGACGCTGGCTTCCATCACCTTCCAGAACTACTTCCGCCTGTACGGCAAGCTGGCCGGCATGACCGGCACGGCCGACACCGAGGCCTACGAGTTCCAGGAAATCTACGGTCTCGAGACCACGATTATTCCGCCCAACCGCATCAGCAAGCGCGAAGACCAGCTCGACCGCGTCTACAAGACGACGCGCGAGAAGTACGAGGCGGCCATCCAGGACATCCGCGAGTGCTACGAGCGCGGCCAGCCGGTGCTGGTGGGCACCTCGTCCATCGAGAACTCCGAAATCATCGACGGCCTGCTGACGCAGGCGGGCCTGCCGCACCAGGTGCTGAATGCCAAGCAGCACGCACGCGAAGCCGACATCGTGGCGCAGGCCGGCCGCACGAAGATGATCACCATCGCGACCAACATGGCCGGCCGCGGCACCGACATCGTGCTGGGCGGCAACATCGAGAAGATGATCGAGGCGATCGAGGCCGACGAAGGTCGCGACGAAGCCACCAAGAAGGCCGACATCGAGCACGTGCGCGCCGAATGGGCCAAGGACCACGAGTTCGTGAAGTCGCTCGGCGGCCTGCGCATCATCGCGACCGAACGCCATGAGTCGCGCCGCATCGACAACCAACTGCGCGGCCGTTCGGGCCGCCAGGGCGATCCGGGTTCGTCGCGCTTCTACCTGAGCCTGGACGATCCGCTGATGCGCATCTTCGCGGGCGACCGCGTGAAGGCGATCATGGACCGCCTGAAGATGCCCGACGGCGAAGCCATCGAAGCCGGCATCGTCACGCGCAGCATCGAGAGCGCGCAGCGCAAGGTCGAGGCGCGCAACTTCGACATCCGCAAGCAGCTGCTCGAATACGACGACGTGTCGAACGACCAGCGCAAGGTGATTTATCAGCAGCGCAATGACATCCTCGATGCGGGCGACCTCACGGCGCAGATCGCGGCGCTGCGCGAAGGCTGCTTCACCGACCTCGTGCGCCAGTACATCCCGAGCGAATCGGTCGAAGAGCAATGGGACCTCGACGGCCTCGAGAAGAGCCTCTTCAACGAGTGGGGCATCGACATGCCGCTCAAGAAGGAAGTCGAGGCCTCGGACGCCATCGCCGACGAAGACATCGTCGAGAAGGTGCTCAAGAACGCCAACGAGACTTTCGATGCCAAGGTCGCGCTGATCGGCCAGGAAAACTTCACCCAGTTCGAGCGCATGGTCCTGCTGCAGAGCATCGACACCCACTGGCGCGAACACCTGGCCTCGCTCGACTACCTGCGCCAGGGCATCCACCTGCGCGGCTATGCGCAGAAGCAGCCCAAGCAGGAATACAAGCGCGAAGCCTTCGAACTCTTCGGCCAGTTGCTCGACTCAGTCAAGAACGAAGTCACGCGCCAGCTGATGACGGTGCGCGTGCAGTCGGGCGAGCAGCTCGAAGAGGCTGCCGAAGCGCTCGAAAGCCGTGGCGAGAACGTCGCCAACATCACCTACAGCGCGCCGACCGAAACCGGTGAAGTCGAGGTGCGTGTCGACGAGGAAAGCCAGCGCCGCCTGGCGGCCGCCGGTCTGGGCACGCTGAGCGCCGAAGCCCTGGCCTTCGCCCGCGTCGGCCGCAACGATCCGTGCCCTTGCGGCAGTGGCAAGAAGTACAAGCAGTGCCACGGCAAGCTCAGCTGAAGTCCGCAACACATTCACCGAGAGAAACCCCATGCCCGTGAACCTGTCTGCCCCTGATCCCGCCGCCTTGTTCGCGGTGCCCGGCGTTCGCATCGGCGTGGCCGAAGCGGGCGTGCGCAAGGCCAATCGCAAGGACCTGACCGTCGTGCTGATAGACGAAGGCTCGGCGGTCGGCGGGGTGTTCACCCAGAACCGTTTCTGCGCCGCGCCGGTGCAGGTCTGCCGCGACAACCTGGCCGCGAACTACGGCATCCGGGCGATGGTCATCAACACCGGCAACGCCAACGCCGGCACGGGCGAAGACGGGCTGATGCGCACGCGCTCCACCTGCATCGCGCTCGCGCGCAAGCTGGAGATCGCGCCCGAGCAGATCCTGCCGTTCTCGACCGGCGTGATCATGGAGCCGCTGCCCGTGGACCGCATCGAAGCGGGCCTGCCGGCCGCGCTGGCCGATGCCGACGCGAACCACTGGGCGCGCGCGGCCGAAGGCATCATGACCACTGACACGATCCCCAAGGCCTTCAGCCAGCAGGTTCAGATCGGCGGCGTCACCGTCACCATCACCGGCATCAGCAAGGGCGCCGGCATGATCCGCCCGAACATGGCGACCATGCTGGGCTTCATGGCCACCGACGCGAAGATCGATCCATCGCTGATCCAGCCGCTGGCCAAGCTGCTGGCCGATGCCTCGTTCAACCGCGTGACCATCGACGGCGACACCTCGACCAACGACTCGTTCGTGGTCATCGCCACGCAGAAGGCGTCGCACGCGACCATCACTTCGCTCGATTCGGCCGACGGCAAGGCGCTTGTGGCCGCGATGCAGAACGTGGCCCGCCAACTGGCGCAGGCCATCGTGCGCGACGGCGAAGGCGCGACCAAGTTCATCACCATCCAGGTCGAAGGCGGCCGCGATGCCGCCGAGTGCAAGCAGGTGGCGTATGCCGTGGCGCATTCGCCGCTGGTCAAGACGGCTTTCTACGCCAGCGACCCGAATCTGGGCCGCATCCTGGCGGCCGTCGGCTATGCGGGCATTGCCGACCTCGACCAGACCGGCATCGACCTGTTCCTCGACGACGTGCACGTGGCCGTCAAGGGCGGACGCAACCCGTCGTACCGTGAAGAAGACGGCCAGCGCGTGATGAAGCAGAGCGAGATCACGGTGCGCATTGGCCTCGGCCGCGGCACGGCCAGCGAGACGGTGTGGACCTGCGACTTCAGCCACGAATATGTGACCATCAACGCCGACTACCGGTCATGAACGAGCAGTTCCAGAAGCTGATCGAGCGCGCCGAGCAGCTCATTTCCCGCATCGAATCGATTCTTCCGCAGCCGCTGGCCGCGCCCGCCGACTGGAACGCATCCATCGCCTGGCGCTACCGCCGCCGCAACTCGGGCCACGGTGTGCTTGAGCCAGTGAAGCACGTGGCCGCGATGGCGCTCGATTCGCTGAAGGAAATCGACGTCCAGAAGGAAAAGATCGCGCGCAACACGCAGCAGTTCGTCGAAGGCAAGCCGGCCAACAACGTGCTGCTGACGGGCGCGCGTGGCACGGGCAAGTCGTCGTTGATCCGTGCTTGCCTGCAGGCTTATGCGCCGCAGGGCCTGCGCCTGATCGAAGTGGACAAGGCCGAACTCGTCGACCTGCCCGACATCGTCGAAGTTGTGTCGCAGCGTCCCGAGAAATTCATCGTGTTCAGCGACGACCTGAGCTTCGACGAAGGCGAGCCGGGCTACAAGGCGCTGAAGTCGATTCTCGACGGATCGATTGCGGCCTCGACGCCCAACGTGCTGATCTACGCGACCAGCAACCGGCGCCACCTGCTGCCCGAGTACATGAAGGAAAACCTCACGTACACGCACACTGACGATGGCGAAGTCCATCCCGGCGAGGTGATCGAGGAAAAGATCTCGCTGTCGGAGCGCTTCGGCCTCTGGGTGAGCTTCTATCCCTTCAGCCAGAACGAATACCTGACGATCGTGGGCCAGTGGCTCTCGTCGTTCGGCGTGGACGACGCAGCCATCGCGGCGGCGCGGCCCGAGGCGCTCGTGTGGGCGCTGGAGCGCGGTTCGCGCAGCGGCCGCGTGGCCTACCAGTTCGCGCGCGACTACGCGGGCCGGAGCGCCGCGTGAGCGAGCCTCGCAAGCACACGGAAGTCGCGGTCGGCGTGCTGATTCGCCTGTCCGACGACGCGCTGCTGCTCTCGAGCCGGCCCGAAGGCAAGGCCTACGCGGGCTTCTGGGAGTTTCCCGGCGGCAAGATCGAGGCGGGAGAGACGGTCGAAGAGGCACTGCGGCGCGAGCTGCAGGAAGAACTCGGCATCACCATCGACGGCGCCGAAGTCTGGAAGATCACGGAGCATGACTACCCGCATGCGCTGGTGCGCCTGCACTGGTGCAAGGTGACGGCCTGGAGCGGCGAGTTCGAGATGCGCGAAGGCCAGCAGATGGCCTGGCAACAGCTGCCGCTGGACGTGACGCCGGTGCTCCCGGGCGCGTTTCCGGTGCTGCAATGGCTGTCGGAAGAGCGCGGCCTGCCGTTCGTGCCGCCTCCGGTCGTCGCGCCTGTTGCGCCGGCCAACTGACTGATTGATGCATCCCAAGTACCGTCCGGACATCGATGGGCTGCGCGCGATCGCGGTCGGGTCCGTGCTGGTGTATCACGCCTTCCCGACGGCACTGATGGGCGGCTTCGTCGGGGTCGACATCTTCTTCGTGATCTCGGGCTTCCTGATCACGACCATCATTCTCCAGAGCCTCGCGGCGGGTGACTTCAGCTACCGCGACTTCTATGCGCGGCGCATCCGGCGGATCTTTCCGGCGCTGATCGTGGTGCTGCTGGCGACGCTGTGCGCCGGCTGGTATCTGTTGTTGTCCGACGAGTTCGCCGAGCTCGGCAAGCAGACCGTGGGCGGCGCGGCGTTCGTCGCCAACCTGGTGTTCTGGGGCGAGTCGGGCTATTTCGACACGGCTGCCGAAACCAAGCCGCTGCTGCACCTGTGGTCCCTCGGCATCGAGGAGCAGTTCTACATTTTCTGGCCGCTGCTGCTGGGGCTCGCATGGCGCAAGCGCTGGCCGATCGTGCGCGTGGTGCTGGTGGTCGCGGTGGTCTCGTTCCTGGTGAATGTGACGACGGTGCATCCGTTGCCGGCGGCGTCGTTCTACTCGCCGGCCTCCCGTTTCTGGGAGCTGATGGTGGGCGGCATCCTGGCCTGCATGCGGCTGAAGCCGCCGACGCCGAGCGCGTGGCGCAGCCACTTGCAGTCGGTGCTGGGCGTCGGGTTGATCGTGCTCGGGCTGGTGATGATCCGCAGCAACAAGGCGTTCCCGGGCTGGTGGGCGCTGCTGCCCACGCTGGGCGCGGTGAGCTGCATCGCCGCAGGGCCGAACGGCGTGCTGAACAAGTACCTGCTGTCGAACCGGGTGATGGTGTGGCTCGGGCTCATCAGCTATCCGCTGTACCTGTGGCACTGGCCGCTGCTTGCGTTCGTGCGCATCGTGGAGGCCGACCCGCTGCATCCGTCGCCGGTCTACCGCGCCGGCGCGATGGTGGCCAGCGTGCTGCTCGCGTGGGCCACGTACCGCTTTGTCGAGCGCTATGCGAGAAATCGCCCCGGCGCGGGCACGCTCAAGGCACTGGGCGCGGGGATGGTGCTGCTGGCCGCCGCAGGCACGGCGATCTTCTTCGGCGTGCCCGAGCCGCGCAACAACAGCGCTCAGTTGCAGATCGTCGCCAACGCCGGGCTGGATGCCGACTATTACCAGGGCTTCAAGCTCGACATGATCGGCGACCAGCTGGTCTACAAGGTTGGCGGTGGGCCCAAGCGGGTGCTGTTCCTGGGCGACAGCCACGTGCAGCAGTACGCGCCGCGCGTGATGGAACTGGCCCGCACGCTGTCGATGGAAGACAAGTCGGCCTGGTTCGTGACCCAGGGCGCGTGTCCGGCGGTGCCGGGGGTCTTCGCGGACAAGAACATCGGATGCGCCGAGCGGCGCACTGCGTTGCTGGCCTATGCACTGAGCCCCGAGGTCGATTCGGTGGTCATCGGCGGTTGCTGGAACTGCTACTTCGTCGGCCACGGCGCCCTGGAGTACTACTACCGCGGCGCGGACAACGTGGTCCATCCGTTCCAGGGCGGCGACGGTATCGAACGCTCGCTGGCCTCGCTGGAGGTCACGCTGCGCGAGCTGGCACGCCACAAGAAGGTCTACCTGCTGCTCGACAACCCCGGTGGTCCCGAGTTCACGCCGAAGCGCCTGATCGAGGGCAGCCGCCTGACGCACATGGAGGCTTCGGTCTCGACGCCGACGACGCCGCTGCCGGCCGACCAGAAGCAGCTCAATGACCGGCTGCGCGCGATCGCGCAGGCGAGCGGAGCCGAGGCCATCGATGCGATGGCGGTGCTGTGCAAGGACGACCAGTGCATCCGCACGATGCCCGACGGTTCGCCCGCCTACAAGGACGCCGACCACCTGCGCCCGCGCTACACCCGGGAAGAGGCGAGCTACTTCGACCGCACGGTGCGCGCCGTGCAACAGCCGTCGCGCTGAGCGAGGCTGAGCGAACGATGCATCCCAAGTACCGCCCGGACATCGACGGCCTGCGCGCCATCGCAGTGGGCTCGGTGCTGGCGTACCACGCCTTTCCGAGCCTGCTGCCGGGCGGCTTCATCGGGGTCGACATCTTCTTCGTGATCTCAGGCTTCCTGATCACGACCATTCTTCTGCAGAGCCTGGCGGCGGGCGATTTCAGCTATCGCGACTTCTATGCGCGGCGCATCCGGCGCATCTTTCCGGCGCTGGTGCTCGTGCTGCTCGCTACGCTGGCCTTCGGCTGGTACGTGCTGCTGCCGGGCGAGTTCTCGCAGCTCGGCAAGCAGACCACGGGCGGGGCCGCCTTCTTTGCCAACCTCGTCTTCCTGGGCGAAGCCGGGTACTTCGACGCCACGGCCGAGACCAAGCCGCTGCTGCACCTGTGGTCGCTGGGGATCGAGGAGCAGTTCTACATCTTCTGGCCGCTGATGCTGGGGCTGGCCTGGCGCAAGCGCTGGCCCATCTTGCGCGTGACCCTGGCGGTGGCCGCGATCTCGTTCCTGGTCAATGTGCTGACGGTGCAGCCGCATCGCGCAGCTGCGTTCTATTCGCCGCTGTCACGCGCCTGGGAACTGATGGCCGGCGGGTTGCTGGCGGCGATGCGGCTGCAGGCTGCCAGCGGTTCGGCCCAGCCGCGTGCGTGGACGAAGCATGTGCAGTCCGTCGTTGGCGTGAGCCTTATCGTGCTCGGCCTCTTCATGACGCGCAGCACGAAGGCGTTTCCGGGCTGGTGGGCGCTGCTGCCGGTGCTGGGGGCGGTGAGCTGCATCGCGGCCGGGCCGAACGGCGTGCTCAACCGTTATCTGCTGTCGAACCGTGTCATGGTGTGGATCGGCTTGATCAGTTACCCGCTCTACCTCTGGCACTGGCCGCTGCTTTCGTATGCGCGCATCGTGGTGGGCGGAGAGCCTTCGCTGCAGGTGCGCATCGCGCTGGTGGTGGCATCGGTCGTGCTGGCGTGGGCCACGTATCGCTTCCTCGAGCGCTTCGTCAAGCTTCATCTCTCGCAGACGATGCTGCGCGGGCTGGCGGGCAGCGGCGCCGCGCTGGCGCTGGCCGGGGTGCTGGTTTTCCTGGGCACGCCGCCGCCGCGCAACGACAGCCAGGCCCTGCAGGCGGTGGCGGATGCAACGCGCGAAGACAACTACTACAACGGCTTCGAAGAGGCTGCGCTGGGCGGGCAATTCGTCTACCGCACCGGCAGCGGCAAGCACAACGTGCTGCTGATCGGCGACAGCCACGTCGAGCAATACGCGCCGCGCGCGCTCGAAATGGTGCGCACGCAGCCCGGCAAGGCCCGCACGGTGTACTTCGCGACCAAGGGCTCATGTCCGCCTGTGCCGGGCCTGTTCAGCGGCGCCGATACGGCGTGCGAAGAGAGGCGCACAGCAGTGCTCAACCTGGCGCTGAAGCCGGAGATCGATTCGGTGGTGCTCGGGGCATGCTGGAGCTGCTACTTCACGGGGGCCGGACCCACGATGAACTACTTTGTCGACGACAAGAAGGCCGTGCACCCGTTCCTCGGCGGGGACGGTGTCGACCTGTCGCTGAAGTCGCTGGGCGAGACGCTGAAGCGCCTGTCGGCGCACAAGACGGTCTACCTGGTGCTCGGCAATCCGGTCGGCATGGATTTCGATCCGCTCAAGCAGATCCAGGGTAGCCGGCTGGGCGGCATGACGGCGGCCACCGGGCAGCTCAAGGCGCCGATGCCGCAAGACCAGGCGCAGTTCAATGCGCGGCTGAAGCAGGTGGCCGAGGCCAATGGCGCGAAGGTCATCGAGCCGTTTGCCAGCCTGTGTGCCGATGGCCAGTGCATCCGCAGCATGCCGGACGACGGTTCGCCGGCCTACAAGGATATCGGGCACTTGCGGCCCCGGTACGCGCGCAGCTTCGCGACCTACATCGACCCTGCCTTGCTCGACGAAGACGCGGGCGGCAAGTAGCCAGCCCCGCGGCTGCCCGGCTGCCTACTGGTGGATCTTGGGGTCGCCGAAAGGCTCGTCGTCAGGCGGCGCTTCGGCCGGCATGCGGAATTCTTCGCTGGCCCAGGCACCCAGGTCGACACCCTTGCAGCGCGCGCTGCAGAAGGGCCTGTAGGCGTTGCTCGGTGCGTAGATGCTGTCGCCGCCGCACGTGGGGCAGCGGACGATCCGTTCGCCCTTGCTGTTCAACCGTGTCGTCATGCGCAGAGGGTCAGCTCGAAAGGCGCGTCGTCCGAGCTTTGGTGGAGGCGGTCGTCCGCGTCATGGCGCATCAGGCGCACCGAGACCATGAGGCGGTTGCCGCTGATTTCAGGGATCAAGCCGAGCTTGGGGTCGATGCGCAGGCGCAGCAACTGGAAGCTGCGGCCCTGCGGCAGGTTCTGCTGGAACTGGCCGTTGGTGGCGATCACCTTGTAGGGCACGTCGGCATCGCGCAGCAGCTTGAGCAGCAGGTAGATCGACGAGGCCAGCGGCGAGAGGGTGTTCGACCAGCGTTCGAGGTCAGCGCGGCGGCTGGCGGCGGGGCGGTGCTGCCAGGCGTAGTAGGCGGGCAGGTCGAACTCGCAGGTGCCGCCCGGAATGCCGGCGCGGCTGCGGATGCTCATGAGCCACTCGTTCTCAGTCAGCGCCTGCCCGGCCTTGCCGGCCACGCTGTTGAGGGTGGCGAAGTTGCCTTCGAGCTGGCCGACGACCTGGTCGAGCACGGCCTCGGCGATGGCCGGATTGCCCCGGTAGCTGTTGAAGACGTTCTTGTGCTTGTCCAGGTCGCGCAGCACGTCGGCCTTGAGGTCGGCGCGCGCGGCGACGTCCATGATCTCGAAGATCGTGACCAGGGCGTAGTGGTGGGACAGAGGCGATTCGGCGGGCACCAACTCACCGAGGCGGCGAAACAGGTGCTCCAGCCGCAGGTACGTGCGGATGCGCTCGTTGAAGGGGTACTCGTAGAGGATCACGCGTATCGTTTTTTCACGTCGGGTTCGAGCTCATTGTGATTTGGCAACCGGGGTGGGCATCACCTGGCGCACAGCCTCCAGCATACGCTGCCCGAAAAGAATGTAACCCCGGGTCGAGACGTGGGTCTCGTTGGCGGGGAAAAGATCCATCATCTTGAAGCGGTTCTCTTCTGCCAGCGCGAACAGGTCCGGTCCGATATTTTGCGGGTTGAATTCGGCCCGGAACGCATCGGCATGGTTTTGTTGCAAATACACGGTGCTCTTGTTGGGGACCACCATCCACACCACCTTGTAAGGCGCGGCGGTGCTTTCGAAGCGCTTCATGAACTGCGCGGACTCGGCCGTCAGCGCCGCGTTGACGCGGTCTTCGGCGGTCATGAGCAGCTTGTCGCAGGCGCGGTGGCTGAACTGCTTGCAGCCGTCGGGCACCACGCGCGCGTCGATCAGCGGGCCCCAGCGGTCGGGCGTGTTGGTCCAGCTGTCGGAGGCCATGATGGCCTTGGTGTTTTGGTATGTGAACCAGCCACTGAGCAACTGGGCATCCCAGTTGAGCTGGAAGCCGGGGGCGGGCTTGGCCGGGTTCTCGAAGGGCGGCGGCGTCGGCTTGAAGGCGTGCTTCATCGTCTTGCAGCTCTCGGACTTCTCGATACGGTCCTGCAGCAGGCGCTCGATGCTCTCGACGATGACCACTTTGCCCTTGAAGCCGGATTTATCGAGCCAACCAGAGAAGTCGTCGCACAGGGTGCCGCCGAGGTTGTCCCAGTGCGTCGTGGTGACCTTGTAGCCGGCGCCCACGAGCGCCGATTGCCAGGCGTAGCGCACGGAGAAGCTGTCGCCGATCACCAGGATGTCGGACTCCTGGATCGGCCACGTCTTGATGTCCGCATCGGGAATAGGTGGTGGCGGCACGTGCCAGCCGAACTCGCGTTCCGAGATGCGTCCGATGCGGGTCAGGTCGCCGTAGGGAATGGGGGTGAAGAGGCTGGCGACCAGCAGCGCGCAGCACACCAGATAGCCCGCTACAAAGATGCGTAGCCAGGTCCTGGCCGATTTCGTGTCTTCCATGTCAGAACTGGAAATAGAGGAACGGGCTGTAGTTGCCGAACTTCGACACGCACAGGCCAAAAAGATAGATGCAGCCCAGGCCCGTGACCCAGGTGGCCAGGCGCTGGAGGCGGGGGCGGCCGGCCAGCCCCGCGACGTTCGGGATCCAGCGGTCGAGCGTGATGGTGGGCGGCAGCGCCAAGCAGATCACCAGGCCGACGAGGATGGTCTGGAAGAACTCGGGCTTGCGGAACGGCACGCGGAACTCGCTGAAGGCCGACACGGGCGCGCCGTGCATGCCCAGCATGCCCTTGTAGATCTCGACGGCGGCTGTCATGCTGTCGGCCCGGAACACCACCCAGGCGATCATCACGCACAGGAAGGTGATGAACCAGCCGACCACGCGGCCATACCACGTGGTCTTCGTGTTGCCCCGGCGCACCTTGGCGTTCCAGAAATGGTTGACCATCAGGTAGGCGCCATGCAGTGCGCCCCAGATGACGAAGGTCCAGGCGGCGCCGTGCCACAGGCCGCCCAGCAGCATTGTCAGGAAAAGGTTGATGTAGCGCCGGGCCGGCCCCTTGCGGTTGCCTCCGAGCGGCACGTAGAGGTAATCGCGCAGGAAAGTCGACAGCGAGATGTGCCAGCGGCGCCAGAACTCGATCATGTTGGTCGACTTGTAAGGCGACCTGAAATTGAGCGGCAGCTGCACGCCCACGCACAGAGACAGGCCGACCGCCATGTCCGAGTAGCCGGAGAAGTCGAAGTAGATCTGCAGCGTGTAGGCCAGCACCCCGAACCAGGCCGTGTACAGCGAGGGCAGCACGCCTTCGTGCACGCCCTTGAACATCATGTCGGCGTACTGCCCCAGCGGGTCGGCGATCAGCATCTTCTTGGCCAGGCCGAATACGAAGATGCCCAGTCCGAGCGCCATGTTGTTGGCGTTGAACCGGTAGGTGGCCGGGTTGTTGAACTGCGGCATCATCTGCGCGTGATGCAGCACCGGGCCCGCGATCAGGTGCGGGAAGTAGGTGACGAACAGCGCGTAGTGCACGAAGCTGCGCTCCCGCACCTTGCCCTGCCAGCAGTCGACCAGGAAGGCGATCTGCGTGAAGGTGTAGAACGAGATGCCGATCGGCAGCACGATGTGCACCAGGTCGATCTGCGCGAAGCCCGCGGCGGCCAGGCCGGCATCGATGTTTTCCAGGAAGAAGTTGGCGTACTTGAAGACGGCCAGCACCCCGAGATTGACCACCAGCGCGATGATCAACAGGGCCTTGCGGTGCTTGTCTTCCCGGCCAGGCGAGGGCGTGAGCCGCAATCCGAACCAGTAGTTGATGCAGATCGACCCCAGCAGCAAGGGCAGTGCCTTGACGCTCCACCATCCGTAGAAGAAGAGCGAAGCCAGTGCCAGGAAACCCGCCGCCGACCGGGGGCTGCGCGCACCGATCAGGAAGAAGCCGATCAGGACCAGCGGGAAGAAAACAAAGATGAAAGGGTACGAATTGAAAAGCATCGTGAGGGGCGCTGAGGCGTGCGCCGTTTGACGTGATCGTCGTGTAGCCGTCGCGGCGTCAACCCCAAATTATCGCGTGCCCGGCCGAACCCACCGTTCCCAGAGACCCCGTACCTGCTGAGCGAGTTCCTCCAGCGTCAAAGACTCGTTGAAAACGACCGCGTCGGCGGCGGCCCGGCGCGCCCGGCGCGTGGCCTGCTGGGCGATCACTGCCTTGACCGCTTCCGGCGTCCAGCCCGAGCGTGCGACGACGCGCTTGAGCTGCGTTTCCTCGGTGGCGTCGACCACCAGCACCCGGTCGACAGTGGCGCGCCAGCGGCCGGATTCGACGAGCAGGGGGACATCGAACACGACGACCGCATCCTCGCCCGCTGCTGCGGCCTGGCGCTGGGTTTCGGCGCCGATCAAGGGGTGGAGGATGGATTCGAGGCGAGCCTTGGCTCCCGCATCCGCGAACACGATCTGTCGCATGGCGGCCCTGTCCAGGCCTCCGTCCGGGGCGATGACCCTGGGGCCGAAGGCTGCCTCGAGGGCCGGCATGGCGATGCCGCCTGGGAGTGCGATGGCGCGCGCGATGGCGTCGGTGTCCACCAGCACAGCTCCCTGGGCCACCAGCAGCCTTGCGACGGTGCTCTTGCCGCTGCCGATGCCGCCCGTCAGACCGATGCGCCGCACCATGCGGTGTGTCAATGGATCAGTGCGCCAAGGGGGAAGGCGAACGGAATCCATTGCCTCACGACTTCCGGGCCCGCCACCAGGCAGACGAGGCCCGCTCCGGCCAGGAAGGGGCCGAAGGCGATGGGAATGTCCTTGTGCGCCAGCTTGCCGGCGATGCGCAGCGTCACGCCGATCACCGCGCCCACCAGCGAGGAGACGAGGATGATCGCGATGAGATAGTCGGCGCCGAGCCAGGCACCCAGCGCGGCAAGCAGTTTGAAGTCTCCATAGCCCATGCCTTCCTTGCCCGTGACCAGGCGAAAGCCATGGTACACAAGCCAGAGGCTCAGGTAGCCGAACACCGCGCCCCAGACCGCCGAGCTCAGCGGCACGCCGGTCCAGCCCATGGCCGCGCCGATCAGGCCGAGCCAGAGCAGGGGGTAGTTGAGCGAGTCAGGCAGGAACTGGGTGTCGAAATCGATCAGGAACTGGCAGATCAGCAGGGCGCCGAACGCAGCCCACAGCGCCCCGGCTGGTGTGATGCCGAAGCGCCAGGCACAGAGGGCGAACAGGGCGCCCGTGACCAGTTCGACCATCGGGTAGCGCGGGCTGATCGCGGTCTTGCACGACGAGCAGCGCCCGCGCAGCACGGCGTAGCTCAGCACGGGGATGTTCTCGTACCAGCGGATCTTGTGCCCACAGGCTCCGCAGCGCGACGCGGGACGGGCCAGGTCGAAAGGAGGCTGCGCTTCGATGACTGCAGCCGCCTTGTCAGCAACTGCTTCCAGCCCCGCGGGGGGCGCGACCTTCGGGCCGAAGGCCAGCGACCACAGCGAGGGTGCGTCCTTCGAGGGCATGAGATTGGCGACGGCGTCGGCTAGCCAGTCGCGGTACATCATCACCGGCGTGCGGTAGATGACGACATTCATGAAGCTGCCGATCAATAGCCCCAGCACACCGGCGAAAACGGTGTCGAACTCCCGCGAAACGAGCATCAAACGACCTGGCCGAGCTTGAAGATAGGCAGGTACATCGACACCACGATGCCGCCGATGATGGTGCCGAGGAACACGATGATGATGGGTTCCATCAGGCTGGCGAGGCCTGCGACCATGTCGTCCACTTCGGATTCGTAGAAGTCGGCGGCCTTGCCCAGCATGTGGTCGATGGAGCCGGATTCTTCGCCAATGGCGGTCATCTGGATCACCATGGAAGGGAACAGGTTGGCGTTGGTCATGGCCGTGGTGAGGCTGGTGCCTGTGGAGACCTCCTGCTGGATCTTCGTCGTGGCGTCGCCGTAGACGGTGTTGCCCGAGGCGCCACCCACCGAATCGAGGGCTTCGACCAGTGGCACGCCGGCGGCGAACATGGTTGCAAGGGTGCGGGTCCAGCGGGCTACGCAGGATTTTTCGATCAGGACGCCGAAAATTGGTACCTTCAGCAGTGCCCGGTCCATGACTCTTTGAAAGCGCTCATTGCGCCTCCAGGCCTGCATGAAGAAGTAGAGTCCGCCGCCAATGCCGCCGAAGATCAGCCACCAGTAGGACACAAAGAATTCGCTGATGCTGATCACGATCAGCGTCGGCGCGGGCAGGTCAGCGCCGAACGACGTGAACACTTCCTTGAACGCCGGAATGACGAAGATCATGATGATGGCGATGACCACGAAGGCCACCACGATCACCGAGATCGGATACATCAATGCCGACTTGATCTTGGACTTGATCGCCTCGGTCTTTTCCATGTAGGTGGCCAGCCGGTCCAGCAGTTCTTCGAGAATACCGGCCGCTTCGCCGGCCTCCACCAGGTTGCAGTACAGGTTGTCGAAGTACTTCGGGAACTTGCGGAAGGCGGCCGACAGCGAGGTACCGGTTTCCACATCGCTACGGATGTCGTTGAGCAGCTTGGCCACGCTCGCGTTCGCATTGCCGCGCCCGACGATGTCGAAGGACTGCATCAAGGGCACGCCGGCCTTCATCATGGTCGCCAGCTGGCGCGTGAAGATGGCAATGTCCTTGGGCTTGATCGCCTTGCCGGAGCGCATGCGGCGCTTCTTGATCTTGGACGCGAGCACGCCCTGGCGACGCAGGGCAGCCTGCACCTGGTTTTCGCCGGCGGCACGAAGTTCGCCGCGCACCATCTTGCCGTTGCGATCTTTGCCTTCCCATTCGAAGACAAACTCCTTGAGCCCATCACGTGAGCGGGTGGATGCCACTGTTGCCATTCGATCTCCGGTTTTCAGTGTGTTCGTTATTCGTTGGTGCAGGCCACGACTTCTTCCAGAGAAGTGAGACCTTGCATCACTTTGCGCAGACCCGACTGGCGCAGCGAGCGTACGCCCTCTGCCTCGGACTGCTGTGCGATGTCGAGCGCGCTGCCGTCCCGCAGGATGATTTCCTGGATGGCCTCGGTGATCGGCATCACCTGGTAGATGCCCACGCGGCCCTTGTAGCCGCCGCTGCAGGCGGAGCAGCCGACGGGGCGGTAGGGCTTCCAGGTGCCGTCCAGGTCTTCTTCCCTGAACCCTGCGTCGAGTAGCGCTTCGCGCGGGACGTCGGCCGGCACGCGGCAGACGGTGCACAGCCGCCGTGCAAGGCGCTGCGCCGTGATCAGGATCACGCTGGACGCGATGTTGAACGGCGCGATGCCCATGTTGCGCATCCGCGTGAGCGTGGTCGGCGCGTCATTGGTGTGCAGCGTGGAGAGCACCAAGTGGCCCGTTTGCGCGGCCTTGATCGAGATATCGGCGGTTTCGAGGTCGCGGATTTCGCCGACCATGATGATGTCGGGATCCTGGCGCAGGAAGGCGCGCAGCGCGGTCGCGAAGGTCAGGCCGGCCCGTTCGTTGACGTTGACCTGGTTGACGCCGGGCAGGTTGATTTCCGACGGGTCTTCTGCCGTCGCGATATTGACGCCCGGCTGGTTCAGCAGGTTCAGGCAGGTGTAGAGCGACACCGTCTTGCCCGAGCCCGTGGGGCCGGTGACGAGCACCATCCCGTAGGGGCGGCCGATGGCATGCAGGAGCCGCGCCTTTTCATCCGCGTCGTAGCCCAGGGCATCGATGCCCAGACGCGCGCTGCTCGGGTCGAGAATACGAACGACGATCTTCTCGCCGAACAGCGTGGGCAGCGTGCTCACGCGAAAGTCGATCACGCGGTCGGGCCCGATCTTGAGCTTCATGCGGCCGTCCTGCGGCACGCGCTTCTCGGAGATGTCGAGCCGGGAAATGACCTTGATGCGCGATGCCAGCTTGTCCTTGATGACTGTGGGCGGGCTGGCGATCTCGCGCAGTTCGCCGTCGACCCGAAAGCGCACGCGGTAGTGGTGCTCGTAGGGCTCGAAGTGAATGTCCGAGGCCCGCATGCCGACGGCGTCGAGCAGCATCTTGTGAAGGAAGCGCACGACCGGTGCGTCCTCGACTTCGGCGATCGCCTGCTCGTTGCTGTCGCCTGAGGTGTCGGCTGAGACATCGTCGAACTCGAACTCGCTGCCGACGATGTTGTTGATGCTCTCCGCTGCCGTCACTGCGGCGGCTTCGATCATTCGGGACAGCTTGTCGTATTCCGCGATGACCCAGTCGACACCCATCTGGGATGCGAACTTGATCTTCTCCGCCGCCTGCTGGTCTGAGGGGTCGGCTGTTGCAACAATCAGACGGTTGTTGCGTTTGCTCAGGACAACGATGCGGTACGCGTGGCACAGCTTCGCGTCGAGCAGATCCTTCGGCAGGCGCTGGGGATCGATGGCGTCGAGATCGAGCAGCGGCGCGCCGAAGGCGGTGGAAAGGGTGTGGGCGAGATCGGCGGCCGAGACGGCGCCGGAGCCGGTCAGCTCCGCGATGAAGCTGGTGCGGCCGCTCAGGGACTTCTGGTAGATGTCTTCGGCGGCCCTGGCAGGAAGCTTGCCGGCCGACACCAGGGCGCGCGCGAGCCCGGGGAGGGCAATCTGCGAGGGTTCTTTAACTGGAAGTTCGGCAGCGGCCATTCAGCGAATGAAAAAGATGTGAAAAAGTGCTTCACGATCATCGCTGAACAGCCCAGTGCTGTAAATCGCTACACAGCAACAGGCATGGCCATTTATTTATGCCAGCCAAAGGCTGGTCGGGGTGAGAGGATTCGAACCTCCGGCCTCTACGTCCCGAACGTAGCGCTCTACCAGGCTAAGCTACACCCCGATGGTTGCAAGAAAAAAGAAATCGTCCTAGATGCCAACTCAGGAGAGGTGTTCAGGCACGTCGCTCAAGCAACTGAGCCGCCAATTGTAGCAAACCTGAAGCGTGCGAATTGGACGGGAAGCCGTTCAGCGCATGAATTGCGCGTTGTGCTTCGGCGGCAGCCGCCGCGCGGGAAGCATCCAGGGCTCCAGTTTCGCGAACGATCTCGACGACCTTGCCCAACTGGGCGGTATCGCCCGCCTCGATGGCGGCGCGCACCAGGTCGCTCTGAGCCGAGGTGCCGCGCTGCATGGCGAAGATGAGCGGGAGCGTGGTCTTGCCTTCGCGCAGGTCGTCGCCGACGTTCTTTCCTGTCTCGTTGGCATCGCCCGCATAGTCCAGCACGTCGTCGATCACCTGGAAGGCGGTGCCGAGTGCCTGTCCATAGGTTGCGCAGGCTTCTTCCACTTCGGGTGTGGCGCCTGCCAGCACGGCCGCGAGGCGGGTGCTGGCCTCGAAGAGCTTCGCGGTCTTCGAGCGGATCACGCGCAGATACGCTGCCTCGTCCAGCGATGCGTCGTGCATGTTCATCAGTTGGAGCACCTCGCCCTCGGCGATCACATTGGTGGCTTCGGCCAGGATCTGCATGACGCGCATGTTGTTGGCATCCAACATCATCTGGAATGCGCGCGAATAGAGAAAGTCACCGACCAGCACGCTGGCCGGGTTGCCGAACGATTCGTTGGCGGTCGCCCGACCGCGCCGCAGGGTCGATTCGTCGACCACGTCGTCGTGCAGCAGGGTGGCCGTATGGATGAATTCCACAACGGCCGCCAGATTGAAGCGCTGCTCGCCGGTGTAACCCAGCGCGCCCGACATCAGCAGCAGGAGCGCCGGCCGCAGGCGTTTGCCGCCAGCGGAAATGATGTACCTGGAAACCTGGCTGACCAGCGGCACGCCCGTGTCGAGGCGGCGGGCGATCACACGGTCGACTTCGACCATGTCGCCGGCAATCAGGTCCAGCACGGTGGCGGTGGGGGAGGTGTCGGCGGCGGGAACTGGCAAAGCGGAGGCGCGGAGCGCTGCTGAGGATGATGGCGACCCAGGCGGAGGAAGGGCCGGAAGGCGCAAATTATAGGGAGCCGCGGCGGTTTGCCGGGATTGCGCTGGGCCGAAAGTGGTTAGCAACCACAAACCGCGCTATAATCTTGGGCTCTGCGGAATTCGCTGCGGAGACTCATTTCTAAGAGGTTTACATGTACGCGGTCATAAAAACCGGTGGCAAGCAGTATCGCGTTGCTTCCGGCGAGAAAATTAAAGTAGAACAGATTGCTGCGGACGTAGGCCAGGAAATCGTGATCGACCAGGTTCTGGCCGTCGGAAACGGCGCTGAAATCAAGGTTGGCACGCCCCTGGTGTCCGGCGCAACGGTGACAGTCACGGTACTGTCGCACGGCAAGCACGACAAGGTCCACATCTTCAAGATGCGCCGTCGCAAGCACTATCAGAAACGTCAAGGCCATCGCCAGCAGTTCACCGAACTGCAAATCGGCGCGATCGCCGGCTAAGGAGCAGATTCCATGGCACAGAAAAAAGGCGGCGGCTCAACGCGAAACGGGCGCGATTCCAAGCCCAAGATGCTCGGCGTGAAGGCTTTCGGCGGCGAACTGATCAGCGCAGGCTCGATCATCGTGCGCCAGCGCGGCACCCAGTTCCACCCCGGCGTGAATGTCGGCGTGGGCAAGGACCACACGCTGTTTGCCCTGGTCGACGGCCACGTGTCGTTCGGTACCAAGGGTGCACTCAACAAGCACACGGTCAACGTGACCCCCGCGGCGTAAGCCTCGAGTCACTTCGACCTGCCCGAGGCCCCGCATTGCCGGGGCTTCTTCATTTGTAAACTGGACATCCCATGAAGTTCGTCGACGAAGCCTTCATCGACATCGCCGCCGGCGATGGCGGCAACGGCTGCGTGTCGTTCCGTCATGAGAAGTACAAGGAATTCGGCGGCCCCAACGGCGGCGACGGCGGCCGTGGCGGCCACGTGTTCGCGGTTGCCGACTCGAACCTCAATACGCTGGTCGATTTCCGCTACTCCCGCCGCCACGAGGCAAAGCGCGGCGAGCACGGCATGGGCTCCGACATGTTCGGCGCCGCGGGCGACGACATCACGCTCAAGATGCCGGTCGGCACGATCATCTCCGATGCCGAAACCGGCGAGGTGCTGTTCGAGCTGTTGAAAGAGGGCGAAGTCATCACCATTGCCAAGGGTGGCGACGGCGGCTTCGGCAACATGCGCTTCAAGAGCGCCATCAACCGCGCGCCGCGTCAGAAGACGCCCGGCTGGCCCGGTGAAAAGCGCAGCGTCAAGCTGGAGCTGAAGGTGCTGGCCGACGTTGGCCTGCTCGGCATGCCGAATGCCGGCAAGTCGACGCTGATCAGCGCCATTTCCAATGCCCGCCCGCGCATCGCCGACTACCCCTTCACAACGTTGCACCCGAACCTCGGCGTGGTGCGCGTCGGCCCGGAGCAGAGCTTCGTTGTGGCCGACCTTCCCGGTCTGATCGAAGGCGCATCCGAAGGTGCGGGCCTCGGCCATCTCTTCCTGCGTCACCTGCAACGCACGCGCCTGCTGCTGCACGTGATCGACATGGCACCGTTCGACGACAACATCGACCCCGTCGCTCAGGCCAAGGCCATCGTCGGCGAGCTCAAGAAGTACGACGCCGCGCTCTACGAAAAGCCGCGCTGGCTCGTGCTCAACAAGCTCGACATGGTGCCGACCGAAGAGCGCGCGGCGCGCGTCAAGGACGTCGTGAAGCGCCTGCGTTTCAAGGGCCCCGTGTTCGAAATCTCGGCACTCACCCGCGAAGGCTGCGAACACCTGGTGCAGGCTGTTTATCAGCAGGTCAAGGCGCAGCAGGTGGCCGAGCACGCGCCGGTCGTCGTCGATCCGCGCTTCACGCCGTTGCCTTCCGAGGGCGCCTGAGCGGCGTTGCCGCATCCCCCGCGGCCCTGCCAACAGATAGATAGACAGACAGCAACCCACGCAGCATCCAAGACCGTTACAACCCGAAAATGACCTCGAACTCCGGATCCACTGCCTTGCGGGATGCCCGCCGTATCGTCGTCAAGGTGGGTTCCAGCCTCGTGACCAACGAGGGGCGCGGTCTCGACGAGGCCGCCATCGGCGAGTGGTGCCGGCAACTGGCTGCGCTGGTGCGCGAAGGGCGCGAGGTCGTGATGGTGTCGAGCGGGGCCATTGCCGAAGGCATGAAGCGCCTCGGCTGGCGCACCCGACCGCACGAAATCAACGAGCTTCAGGCCGCTGCGGCCGTCGGACAGATGGGTCTGGCCCAGATGTACGAAACCAAGCTGCGCGAAAACGAAATCGGCAGCGCGCAGGTGCTGCTGACCCACGCCGATCTGGCCGATCGCGAGCGCTACCTCAATGCCCGCTCGACACTGGTCACGCTGCTCAAGCTGGGTGTGGTGCCGGTCATCAATGAGAACGACACGGTCGTCAACGACGAGATCAAGTTCGGCGACAACGACACGCTCGGTGCGCTCGTGGCCAACCTCGTCGAGGCCGACGCGCTGGTCATCCTCACGGACCAGAAGGGCCTGTACACGGCCGACCCGCGCAAGGACCCGGAAGCCAAGTTCGTGCACGAAGCCGCCGCGGGCGATCCGGCGCTCGAAGCGATGGCGGGTGGGGCGGGGTCGAGCATCGGCAAGGGCGGCATGATCACCAAGATCCTCGCGGCCAAGCGCGCCGCGGGCTCGGGCGCTTCTACCGTCATCGCCTGGGGTCGCGAGGCCGATGCCCTGCTGCGCCTGGCGCGGGGCGAGTCCATCGGCACGCTGCTGGTGGCGCAGACTGCCAAGCACCAGGCCCGCAAGCGCTGGATGGCCGACCACCTGCAATTGCGCGGCGCCGTCGTCGTCGATGCAGGCGCGGCCGCGAAGGTGCGAGCCGAGGGCAAGAGCCTGCTGCCGATCGGCATGACCAGCGTTTCAGGCGAGTTCTCGCGCGGCGACGTGATCGCGGTGCGCGACGTCGATGGCGTCGAGCTGGCCCGGGGCCTTGCCAACTATTCGAGCGTGGAGGCGCGCCTGCTGTGCCGCAAGCCCTCGAGCGAATTCGAGCGCCTGCTGGGCTATGTTGCGGAACCCGAGATGGTCCACCGCGACAACATGGTGCTGATGCCCAGCTGATGATCCAGACAACAACGGGGCGCAAGGCCCCGTTGTTGTTTGGATTACTGCACTTCCCGCACCGGGTTGCGCATGTTCTGCACCATTTCCCCGATCGAGGCGCGCGGCGCATTGCCGCGACACAGGGCCTGGGTCGACAGCGCCCGGGTGTAGCTGGAGTTCAGGTCGTTCAGGCGTTTCCACTCCGGCTTTGCGACGTCCTGCCAGGCGCCGTTGTTGTAGCGCGCATAGCTCTTCATTTCCGCCGTAGAGCAGCGCACGCCCTCGTAGAAGGCGTTGACGGCACCGCCGTTGCGGTTGTGTGCCACCACCACGTAACGCACGATCCCGTCGCCAGTGATTGCGATCGTGTTCGGGTCGACGCCGAACTTCAGGCTCATGTAAGGCGGCATCTCGATCGGCAGCAGACGGCTTTCGCTGAAGGCCGGCGGCGGCGGCGTTACCGTTTCTTCCCATTCCTTGTCCGTTTCGGACCGCTTCGGCGGCGGCGGGCTGCCGGCCTGCGCCCAGTCGGGGTTGTCGGTGTCGTGCTGGCCCGAGGCGCAGCCCGCGAGGACGCCGAAGCAGATCAGAAGAAGGGCGCGCTCAGCGTTGCGTCGGAAGGAACGGCGCTTTGTTGTTGTGGACAGGAGGTTCATCGCTCGCAGAAGGAATGTCGGGATGCGGATCGAAACTGCCGCCGGGCGGCAGGTCCAGTCCGGGAGGCGCCCCGGCGTCTGGCGAATGGCGCTCGAATTCTCGGGCGCGCACGTTGCTGCGCAGGAAGCGGTTGCGGAAATCCTGCCTTGGCAGGTAGCGAGCAAGCTCGGTGAGCGCCATCTCGTAGACGCCGCGCTTGAACTCGACGACCACGTCGAGCGGCACCCAGTAGTCGTGCCAGCGCCAAGCATCGAATTCGGGATGGTCGGTGGCACGAAGGTTGAGATCCCAGTCGTGGCCGACGAGTTGCAGCAAATACCAGATTTGTTTCTGGCCCTTGTAGTGGCCCCGTGCGTCACGGCGGATGAACCGATCCGGCACCTCGTAGCGCAACCAGTCGCGGGTACGGGCCACGATGCGCACGTGCTCCGGGTGGAGCCCCACTTCCTCGTGCAGTTCCCGGAACATGGCTTGCTCGGGACTTTCGCCGCGGTCGATGCCGCCTTGCGGAAACTGCCAGGAATGCGTGCGTATGCGTTTGCCCCAGAAAACCTGGTTTCTCTGGTTGAGCAGGATGATGCCGACGTTGGGCCTGAAGCCGTCCCGGTCGAGCATAATCAAACCCCAATTTTTGAACTGAGTCGATTATGCATGCCGGGTTGCCCTCGGCAAGCTGCCGATGCCAGGCTCTCAGGGTCTCTCCGGGGGAGCAGTCCCCCACTTCCCATTTTCGAATCCAGCGAATCCATCACACCGATCCCGATGAAAGCTTCCCGATTTTTTGTCTCCACTCTCAAGGAAGCGCCTGCTGACGCAGAGGTCGCGAGCCACCGGCTCATGATGCGGGCCGGCATGATCAAGAAGCTCGGCACGGGCATCTACACCTACATGCCCATGGGGCTGCGCGTGATCCGCAAGGTCGAGGCCATCGTGCGCGAGGAGATGAACCGCGCTGGCGCCGTCGAGATGACGATGCCCGTGGTGCAGCCGGCCGAGTTCTGGCAGGAGACCGGCCGCTTCGAGAAGATGGGCCCCGAGCTGCTGCGCATCAAGGACCGGCATGACCGCGACTACGTGATCCAGCCGACCAGCGAAGAGGTCGTGACCGACATCGCGCGCCAGGAGATCCGCAGCTACAAGCAGCTGCCGAAGAATTTCTACCAGATCCAGACCAAGTTCCGCGACGAGCGCCGTCCGCGTTTTGGCCTGATGCGCGGGCGCGAATTCATCATGAAGGACGCCTACAGCTTCGACCGCGACCTCGACGCGGCCAAGGCCAGCTACCAGACCATGGCGCAGGCATACCGCAACATCTTCGACCGCTTCGGCTTGCGCTATCGCGCCGTGGCGGCCGACAGCGGCGCCATCGGCGGCGACCTGAGCGAAGAGTTCCAGGTGATCGCCGCGACCGGCGAAGATGCCATCGTCTACTGCCCCGACAGCGAATACGCCGCCAACATGGAAAAGGCCGAGGCGCTGGCCCCGGCCGGCCCGCGCCTCGCGGCCACCAAGGCGCTCCAGAAGACTCCGACCCCCGGCAAGAGCACCTGCGCCGACGTGGCCGAGCTGCTCGGCGTGCCGCTGTCGACCACCATCAAGTCGCTGGTGCTGGCCACCGACATCGTCGATGAGGCCGGCAATCCGAAGGGCTCGCAGGTCTGGCTGCTGCTGCTGCGCGGCGACCATGACATGAACGAGATCAAGGTCAGCAAGCTGCCCGGCCTGAACCAGGGCTTCCGCTTTGCGACCCTCGCCGAGATCGAGGACCACTTCGGCTGCAAGCCCGGCTACCTGGGCCCGCTGAACCTCAAGAAGCCCGTCAAGCTGGTGGCCGATCGCGAAGCTGCCGTCATGGCCGACTGGATCACCGGCGCCAACGAAG
The DNA here is from genome assembly GCF_049913215.1 of Variovorax sp. R-27. Classification (NCBI taxonomy): domain Bacteria; kingdom Pseudomonadati; phylum Pseudomonadota; class Betaproteobacteria; order Burkholderiales; family Comamonadaceae; genus Variovorax; species Variovorax sp. R-27. The sequence goes on along the minus strand of NZ_CP183984.1, from coordinate 5,519,743 downwards.
TCGACTTCCACATGACCGGCGTCAACTGGGGCCGCGACCTGCCCGAGCCCGACCTGATCGCCGACATCCGCAACGTGGTCGCGGGCGACGCCTCGCCCGACGGCAAGGGCGTGCTGGCCATCGAGCGCGGCATCGAAGTCGGCCACGTGTTCGTGCTGGGCACCAAGTACAGCAAGGACATGAACGCAACTTACCTCGACGAAGGCGGCAAGCCGCAGTTCCTCGAAATGGGCTGCTACGGCATCGGCATCACCCGCCTGCCGGCCGCTGCCATCGAACAGAACCACGACGAGCGCGGCATCATCTGGCCCGACGCGCTGGCTCCGTTCACGGTGGTGGTCTGCCCCATCGGCATGGACCGCAGCCCCGAGGTCAAGGTCGCGGCCGAAGCGCTCTACGAAGAGCTGCTTGCCAAGGGCGTCGACGTGCTGCTCGACGATCGCGGCGAGCGCCCTGGCGCGATGTTCGCCGACTGGGAGCTGATCGGTGTGCCGCACCGCGTGGTCATCTCGGATCGCGGTCTCAAGGAAGGCCAGCTCGAATACCAGGGCCGGCGCGACACCGCGGCCACCAAGGTGCCTGCGGCCGGCATCGCCGACTTCATCACCGGCAAGCTCGCCAAATGAGCCTCGAGGGCGGCCTCTCGCGACGCCAGTGCCTGGGCGGCGCCGTGACGGCGGGCGCCCTCGCAATGCTGTCGCTGCCGCAGACCGCCCTGGCCGGTGCGCAGATCGAGGAGCCGCTGATCGACTCGGTGCGCACCGCACTGAGCTCGGCCATCCACAACAAGGCGCCGCCGGTGCCCCAGTTCGCGAACACCGAAGCCCGCCTGGCCTACCTGCGCTGGCTCGGCGAGATGAGCGAACGCCTCAAGAAGAAGATCGCCGACGCGCCCTCGCGCATCGAATTCCTGCAGACCGCCTGGTACGAAGCCAAGCGCTCGGGGCTCGAGGTGAGCCTGGTGCTCGGGCTGGTGCAGGTCGAGAGCAATTTCCGCAAGTTCGCGGTGTCGAGCGCCGGCGCGCGCGGCTACATGCAGGTCATGCCGTTCTGGACGCGCGTGATCGGCGACAGCGATTCGGCCAAGCTCTTCCACATGCAGACCAACCTGCGCTTCGGCTGCGTGATCCTGCGCCACTACCTCGACCGCGAGAACGGCGACCTGTACATGACGCTGGGTCGCTACAACGGCAGCCGCGGCAAGTCGCCTTACCCGAACGCGGTGTTCGCCAACCAGCGGCTCTGGGTGTTCAACGACAAGGAACGCGAGAAGGAAAAGGACAAGGACCGGTCGGCGGCCTGAGTCTGCAAGCCAGCCAGTCCAGTCAGTTCGCCGGCGCCTTGGCGGTGCCCGAGCCCTTCGTGACCATCACCTGGTCGATGCGGTAGCTGTCCACGTCCATCACCTCGAAGGTGTAGCCGCCCCAGGTCACGTTGTCGGTGCGCTTGGGCACGCGACGCAGCATCACCATCAGGAAGCCCGCGAGCGTTTCGTATTCCTCGGCATGCGGCAGCTCGTCGATGTGCAGCGCGCGCTGCACGTCCTGAATGGGCGTGATGCCGTCGATGAGCCACGAGTTCTCGTCGCGCTGCACGATCTGCTCTTCGTCGGGCATCGACACAAGGTCGCCCATCACCGTGCTCATCACGTCGTTGAGGGTGATCACGCCCACCACCAGGCTGTATTCGTTGACGATGATCGCGAAGTCTTCATGCGCCTGCTGGAACTGCTCGAGCACCTCGGTCAGCGATAGCCGGTCGGGAATGACCAGCGCCTTGTGCAGCGGCAGGCCCTGGTCGAAGGCAAGCGGCTGGCCGCTGAGCACGCGCTGGAACATGTCCTTGGCGTCCACATAGCCCAGCACGTGGTCGATGTCGCCGTCGCACACCGGATACGCCGAGAAGGGCTCGGCCACGATGCGCGCGCGCAGCACCGACTCGGGGTCGTCATGCAGGAACCAGGCGATGCTGTCGCGCGCGGTCATCACGCTGCTCACCAGGCGTGTTTCCAGCTCGAACACGTTGGCGATCACCTGCTGCTCGCGCACAGCGAGCACGCCGGCCCGGGCGCCGGCCTCGGTCATCGCGAGGATGTCGGCCGAGGTGATCTTGTCGTCGCGCACCATCGGCATGCCGAGCAGCTTGAACAGCAGGTCGGTGCAGCGCGTGAAGAACCACACCAGCGGCTTGAAGGTGGTGATCAGCAGCTGCATCGGCCCGACCATGCGTACCGCCAACTGCTCTGGGTTGCTCATGCCAAGCCGCTTGGGGAACAGGTCGGCGAACACCAGGAACACCGCGATGATGATGATGAACGAGCACAGGAAGGCCGCGCTGGCCGAAGCCTCGACGCTCAGCCACTTCTCGAAGAAGACTGCGAAGTAAGGGCTGAGCGAGCCTTCGCCCACGACGCCGCCGAGGATCGCCACCGCGTTGAGCCCGATCTGCACCACGGTGAAGTAATGGCCGGGCTGCTCCTGCACGCGCAGCACCTTCTCCGCCCGAGGGTCGCCTTCGTCGGCCATCTGGCGCAAACGCAGGCGGCGCGAGGCGGCCAAGGTGATTTCGGCAAGGGAGAAGAAGGCGCTCAGCGCGATCAGTAACGCGATGATGAGCAGGCTTTGGGTCAGGGTCATGGTGGCACGTCGAAGACGGCCACCATGGTGCCATGACTCGGCACCGGAAAAACGCTCAGACCCCGCCGTGCGGGTGAGTCGGGTCGACCCAGAGCACCGATTCAGGTTTTTCCACGGGCTCGATGTCGAGGTTCACCGCCACGGCCTCGCCGTCGCTGCGGCACAGCACGCATTCGAGCGTCTCGGTCGCGCTGGCGTTGATTTCCTGGTGCGGCACGAAGGGCGGCACGTAGATGAAGTCGCCCGGCCCGGCCTCGGCAGTGAATTCCAGTTTCTCGCCCCAGCGCATGCGGGCCCGGCCGCGCACGACGTAGATCACCGATTCGAGGTGCCCGTGGTGATGGGCGCCGGTCTTGGCATCGGCGTAGATGGTCACGGTGCCGGCCCAGAGCTTCTGTGCACCCACGCGGGCGAAGTTGATGGCGGCCGCCCGGTTCATGCCGGGCGTCTGCGCGGTGTTGACGTCGAGCTGGTTGGCTCCGATCACCCGCACGCCGTCGTGCTTCCAGGCCGGGGCGCCTTCGCCGTCATCGCCGTCATGCGAATGGCCGTGATCCGCATCGTGATCGTGGCTCATGACCGGCTTCGTTGGTTCAGGCGGCGGCGCCGTTCACCACTTGCTGCAGCTCGCCCGATTCGTACATCTCCATCATGATGTCCGAGCCGCCGATGAACTCGCCCTTCACGTAGAGCTGAGGGATCGTGGGCCAGTTGCTGTATTCCTTGATGCCCTGGCGGATGCCGTCGTCTTCGAGCACGTTGACGGTCTTGAGCGTCTTCGTGTCGACGCCGACCGCCTTCAGGATCTGGATCGCGCGGCCAGAGAAGCCGCACATCGGAAAGCTTGCATTGCCCTTCATGAAGAGCACGAGGTCGTTGGTCTTGACGAGGTCGTCGATGCGTTGCTGGGCGTCGGACATGGGGACTCCTGAAAAAATAGGCTGGGGGGATTATTTCACCGTGCGCCAGATTCCGCCGGAGCAGCGCTGGATGCCGGCGAGGTCGTCGCGGCTTTGCACTTCGGCGAAACCGCGCGCGGCGAGCAGTTGGCGCACGGCGGCGGCCTGGTCATGGCCGTGTTCGAGCAGCAGCCAGCCGCCCTCCGCGAGGTGGGTGGGGGCGTTCTGCACGATCTGGCGGATGTCGTCGAGCCCGTCGGTGCCCGCGACCAGCGCGGAAGAAGGCTCATGGCGCAGCGCAGGCAGATGCGGGTCGCCAGCGGCGATGTACGGCGGATTGCTGGCGATGACCGTGTAGCCGTTGCCGGCGCCGTCGAGCCAATTCGCCTGGGTGAAGCGTACGGGTAGGCCGAGGCGCCGGGCGTTGGCCTGGGCGACCGTGAGCGCATCGGCGCTTGCATCGACCGCGTCGACCTGTGCATCGGGGCGGGCGTGTTGCAGGGCCAGCGCGATCGCGCCGCTGCCCGTGCCGAGGTCAAGCGCGCGCGGGGCGGCATGGCCTTCGAGGCACTGCAGGGCCCATTCGACCAGCGTTTCCGTGTCGGGGCGCGGCACCAGCACGCGGGCATCGACCTGCAGGTTGAGGCCATGGAATTCCTTCTCGCCCAGCAGGTAGGCCACCGGTTCGCCAGCGCGGCGCCGCGACAACTGCGCAGCCAGCGTGGACCACGCTGCATCGGGCATCGCATCGGTGTCGTGCGCCAGCAGCCAGGCCCGGTCGTGCGGCGCGCGACCCAGCGCGTGCAGCAGCAGCAGCTGGGCGTCGAGCCGGTCGATGCCCAGGGCGACAGCCGCGGTCAGCGCTTGCGCCACGGTCGACGGCAATGGGTTCTCGGTGGTGGTCATCACGCCGGCAGGCTCGATTCGAGCTCGGCCAGCTGCTCGGCCTCGCGTGCGGCGCGCAATGCGTCGAGCACGTCGCCGAGGTCGCCTTCCATGATGGCGAGCAGCTTGTAGAGCGTGAGGTTGATGCGGTGGTCGGTCAGGCGCCCCTGCGGAAAGTTGTAGGTGCGGATGCGGTCCGAGCGGTCGCCGCTGCCGATCAGCCCCTTGCGCATCGCCGCGTCCTTGGCGGCGCGTTCGCTGCGCTCCTTTTCCTGGATGCGCGCCGACAGCACCTGCAGCGCCTTGGCCTTGTTGCGGTGCTGGCTGCGGTCGTCCTGGCATTCGGCCACGATGCCGGTCGGGATGTGCGTGATGCGCACGGCCGAGTCGGTCTTGTTGATGTGCTGCCCGCCGGCGCCGCTAGCGCGGTAGGTGTCGATGCGCAGGTCGGCCGGGTTGATCTGCACGGCCACGGTCTCGTCGGGCTCGGCCAGCACGGCAACCGTGCAGGCGCTGGTGTGGATGCGGCCCTGCGTCTCGGTGGCCGGCACCCGCTGCACGCGATGGCCGCCCGATTCGAAGCGCAGGTGACCGAACACGTCGTCGCCGACGATGCGGATCACCACTTCCTTGTAGCCGCCGAGTTCGCTCTCGCTTTCGCTCACCACCTCGCAGCGCCAGCCGGCACGCTCGCAGTAGCGCGTGTACATGCGCAGCAGATCGCCCGCGAACAGCGCCGATTCGTCGCCGCCCGTGCCCGCGCGGATTTCGAGGAAGGCATTGCGCGCGTCGTCGGGGTCCTTGGGCAGCAGCAGGCGCTGCAGTTCTTCTTCGAGCTGCACCAGCTCGGCTTCGGCGCCTGCGATTTCTTCCTTCGCCATCTCGGCCATGTCGGGGTCGTCGAGCATCTCCTTGGCGCCTGCAATGTCGGCCTCGCGCTGGCGGTAGCGCTCGTAGCGGCCGGCGATCTGCGTGACTTCGGCGTGCTCGCGCGAGATGGTGCGGTACTGCGCCATGTCGCTCATGATGTCTTCGCGCGAGAGCAGGAAGTCGAGCTCGCCCAGGCGCTGGGCGTAGCGTTCGAGTTGATGGCGCAGAAAGGATTTCACGGGGAAAGAGGCTCGAAAAAATGGGAGGGTGCTGCCGAGCGAGGGCAGGGCGCATGAAGAAGATCGCGGCCGGTCGGGCCAGGCGATGACGAGCGTCGCTAACGCTCTTTGCGCAGGAACAGGCGCGAGATCGTCTGAGCCGTCTGCTCGCGCGAGGCGGCATCGCCCGCGTGCAGCTCGGCCATGGCGCCGTGCATCATCTTCTGCGTGAGCCCGCGCGACATCGCTTCGAGCACCGCATCGACCGATTCGCCCTTGGCCAGCAGCTTGCGCGCACGGGCCATTTCGGCGGCGCGCCACTCGTCGGCCTGCGCGTTGAGCTGCTGGATCAGCGGCACGGTGCCGCGCTGGCCCAGCCAGTGCATGAAGCTCTGCACGCCGGCGTTGATGATCACTTCGGCCTGTGCCACCGCGGCCTGGCGGTTGGCCTGGCCCTGTTGCACGACCTGGGCGAGGTCGTCGACGGTGTAGAGATAAATATCTTCCAGAGCCTTCACTTCGGGCTCGATGTCGCGCGGCACGGCCAGGTCGACCATGAACATCGGGCGGTGCTTGCGTGCCTTGAGCGCCCGCTCGACGGCGCCCAGGCCGATGATCGGCAGCGTGCTCGCGGTGCAGCTCACCACGATGTCGAACTCGGCGAGCCGCGAGGGAAGGTCGGCCAGCCGCATCGCCTCGCCGCCGAAGCGCGAGGCCAGCTTTTCGCCGCGTTCGAGCGTGCGGTTGGCAATGGCGATCGACTTGGGCTCCTTGGCCGCGAAGTGCGTGGCCGCAAGGTCGATCATTTCGCCCGCGCCGACGAACAGCACGCGCGTTTGATGCAAATCTTCGAAGAGCTGGCCGGCCAGCCGGACCGCCGCGGCGGCCATGCTGATGGAGTGCGCGCCGATCTCGGTGGCGGTGCGGACCTCTTTCGCGACGGCAAAGGAGCGCTGGAACAGCTGGTTCAGCGTGCTGCCGAGCGCGCCGGCCGTCTCGGCTGCGCGCACCGCGTCTTTCATCTGGCCGAGGATCTGCGCTTCGCCGAGCACCATCGAATCGAGCCCGCTGGCCACGCGGAAGGCATGGCGCGCGGCTTCGTCGTCGTGCAGGGTGTAGGCGTGCGAGCGCAGCAGGGCAGGGGCCACGCCGCCGCTGGCTGCCAGCCAGCCGAAGGTGTGGTCCAGCGCGATGTGTTCCGAGGCGCAATAGATCTCGGTGCGATTGCAGGTGGAGATGATCGCGGCCTCGACCTGGGGGTGGCGGCCGGAGGCAAAGGAACTGCGCAGGCTCTGCAGCGTGGGGGCTATCTGGTCGAGCGCGAACGCGAAACGACCGCGCAGATCGAGCGGCGCGGTCGTGTGGTTCAAGCCGAGAGCCCAGACTGACATGGCCGTGATTATAAAATCAGCAGCCGCACGAGGCTTGCGGAAGGACAAATGGCTTTCCCTATGACAGCCATAACCTTCCGCGCATGTTCCGGCACGTGCGCAACCCCTCCCGATGGACCTGCTGGCCCTCTTGAATCACCTGCTTAATTTTGTAGCACCCGCGGCCTTCCTGGCCCTGGTGCTGGCCTTTGTCGGGCGGTTCCTGGGCGGCAACCGCGCCGGCGTCCCGCGCTGGTGGGTGCAGTGGGCGCTGACCTTCGGAGCCGGCGTGGGGGTGCTGGTGGTGGGGCTTGCCGTGTTCGGGCGCGACGGAGCGATGGTGACCTACGCCGCGCTCGTGGTGGTTTGCGGCACTGTCCAGTGGCTGGCGATGCGCGGCTGGCGCCGCTGAAAACCAGTCAGCCGAGCCGGCGGATCATGTAGACCGACTCGCCGGGATAGGTGGCGAGCCGGGCCTGCTGCCCGGTGCCGGCGGGCTGCGTGGCCGCATAGCCCTGGCGCAGCCAGAAACCCACCGAGGATTGCACCGACACCAGCGTCGAATGCCGCCAGCCGGCCTGTGCCGCGTGAGCCCAGGCATGGCGTACCAGCAAGGGCCCCAGCCCCAGGCCCGAGGCGTCCGGGTGCACAGCCAGGTCGTGCAGGTATAGCGAATCGGGCTGTTCGGCCACTTCGAACTCCCCGTGCAGCGGAGTGAGCTTGCCGGCCACCGACGGATACCCCGCCAGATAGGCCCGCACACCGCCTTCATGCTCGGCCACCCAGCCCGTATGCGGCGCGGCAGCGAGCCGCCGGGCGATCAGTGCGCCGTCCTCCACGAACCCCGCGCCATAGCAGGCGAGCTGGATCGCGAGCACGGCGTCGAGGTCGTCGGCGCGCATGCCGCGCACGAAGGGGGCGTCCGACACCATCAGGCCAGCAGCAGCTTGTCGTCGTCCAGTTTTTCGCCGCGTGTCTGCTCGAACATGCGCAGCAGGTCGGGCACGTCGAGCCCCGAGCGCTCCGACCCGGCCACGTCGAGGATCACCTGGCCCTCGTGCAGCATCACCGTGCGCGAGCCGTAGTCCAGCGCCTGGCGCATGCTGTGCGTCACCATCATCGCGGTGAGCTGGCTGCCTTCGACGATCCTGGCGGTCAGCTCCAGCACGAAGGCGGCAGTCTTCGGGTCCAGCGCGGCCGTGTGCTCGTCCAGCAGCAGGATGCGCGAGGGCTTGAGCGAGGCCATCAGCAGGCTCACCGCCTGCCGCTGCCCGCCCGAGAGCAGCCCGATGCGGTCGGCCAGCCGGTTCTCCAGCCCCAGCTTCAGGATCGACAGCTTCTCGCGGAACAGCTCGCGCAGGTTGCGGTTGAGCGCAAAGCCGAAGGCCCGGCGCTCGCCGCGCTTCCAGGCGAGCGCCATGTTCTCCTCGATGGTCAGCGCCTCGCAGGTGCCGGCCATCGGGTCCTGGAACACGCGGGCCACCATGCCCGAGCGCTGCCAGGCGTTCAAGCGGGTCACGTCCTTGCCGTCGATCTCGATGCTGCCTTTGTCGACGATCAGGTCGCCGCTCACCGCATTCAGAAAGGTCGACTTGCCCGCGCCGTTCGAGCCGATCACGGTGACGAACTGGCCGGTCGGAATCTCCAGGCTCAGGCCGCGCAGCACGCGGTTCTCGATCGGCGTGCCCGGGTTGAAGGTCATCTCGAGTTGTTGGGCGCGCAGCATCAGTTCTTCCCCTTGAAAAGCCCGCCCAGCTTGCGCTTGTAGGCTGGCACCAGAAGCGCGAACGCCACCAGCACGGCAGTCACCAGGTTCAGGTCTTGCGCCTGCAGGCCCATAAAGTCGGTGTTCAGCGCCATCGCGATGAAAAAGCGATACAGCAGCGCACCCAGCACGCACGCCAGGGTGGTGATGACCATGCTGCGCGCGGGCAGCAGCGTCTCGCCGATGATCACCGCGGCCAGGCCGATGACGATCGTGCCCACGCCCATCGAGATGTCGGCCGTGCCCTGGCTCTGGGCGAACAGCGCGCCGGCCAGCGCCACCAGCGCGTTCGACAGCGCCAGGCCTGCCATGGTGTGGAAGTCGGTCGAGATGCCCTGGGCCCGTGCCATGCGCGCGTTGCCGCCGGTGGCGCGCATCGCCAGGCCGGCTTCAGAAGCGAAGAACATGTCGACCAGGATCTTCGCGACGATCACGATCAGCAGCAACAACAGCGGCTTGGCCCACTGCTCAGGCATGCCGCCGAAGTCGACCATGCTGAACACAGTCGGCTCGGTGATGAGCGCCACGTTGGGCTTGCCCATCACGCGCAGGTTGATGGAGTACAGGGCAATCATTACCAGGATGCTCGCGAGCAACTGCATGATCTTCAGCTTCACGTTGAGCCAGGCCGTGACCCAGCCCGAGACGGCGCCGGCCACGCAGGCCACCGCGGTGGCGGCCACCGGGTTCCAGCCCGCGACGATCAGCGTCGCGGCCACGGCGGCGCCTAGCGGAAAGCTGCCGTCCACCGTGAGGTCGGGAAAATTGATGATGCGAAACGACATGAAGACGCCCAGCGCGACCAGTCCGAATATCAGACCGATCTCGATGGCGCCCAGCGAAGCGATGAGCGACATGAGAGAAAAAGGCTCGCGTGCTTACTTCGTGCTCACGACCTTGGCGGTCTTCAGCAGCGATTCGGACAGCGTCACGCCCTGCAGCTTGGCTGCGCCGGGGTTCACCACCAGCTCGAAGTTGGTGCTGGTCTGCGAGGCGATCGTGCCGGGCTTTTCACCCTTGAGGATGCGCACCACGATCTTGCCGGTCTGGCGGCCGATGTCGCTGTAGTTCAGGCCCAGGGCAGCAACGGCGCCGCGCTCGACGGTGGCCGTGTCGGCTGCCACCACCGGCAGCTTGGCCTGCTGCGCCACCTTCACGATGCCTTCGAAGGCCGAGACCACGTTGTTGTCGGTGGGCGTGTAGATCACGTCGGCCTTGCCGACCAGGCTCTGGGCAGCGGTGGGCACGTCCACCGTGCGGGCGGCGGCGGCTTCGACCACGGTCATGCCGGCGTCGGCGGCGGCCTTCTTCAAAGAGGCAACGATGGCCACCGAGTTGGCTTCGCCGGGGCTGTAGATCACGCCGATGCGCTTGGCGTTCGGCACCACCTGCTTGATGAGGCCGACGTGCTTTTCGAGCGGCGACAGGTCCGACACGCCCGTCACGTTGGTGCCCGAGGGCTCCCAGTTCTTCACCAGCTTGGCGGCCACCGGGTCGGTGATTGCCGAATACACCACCGGAATCGTCTTGGTGGCGGCCACCATGGCCTGCGCCGACGGCGTGGCAATGGCGACGATCGCATCGGGCGCATCGCCCACGTATTTGCGGGCGATCTGGGCTGCGGTGCCCACGTTGCCCTGCGCGCTCTGATAAGTGAACTTGAGGTTCTTGCCTTCTTCGTAGCCGGCCGCCTTCAGCTCGGCCTTCACGCCGTCGCGCACGGCGTCCAGCGCCGGGTGCTCGACGATGGCGGTCACGGCCACCGACTTTGTGTCGGCCGCGAACGAAGGCGCGGCGGCCAGCATGCCGAGGGCCAGGGCCACTGCGCTGAAGGGTGTGCGAAGCAAAGCGTTTTTCACGGGAAAGGGTCTCCGGGTGGGGGTGTGGATGCGTCTGAAGCCGCCGGCGGGCGCCGGTGGCGAGGAATTCAGCGGCCCTGGATCGCGGCATGCGTCCCGGGCGCCTCGGAGTCTAGATCGTACTTTGCACAATTAAGGTGCATGAACGGCTCGGGCTTACCCCGCTTTGCGCCATAAAATTGCATGAATTTGGTGCATTGGGAGAAGAAATTGCATGAGATCGAACTCGACCGGATCGACCGGAGGATTCTTGAGCACCTGCAGGTGCATGGCCGTGCATCCAACCTCGAACTGGCCGAGGTGGCCAATCTCTCGCCGGCGCAGTGCCTGCGGCGCCACCGGCGGCTGGAAGAGCTGGGGCTCATCAACGGCTACGCGGCGCGGCTGAATGCGCGCCACATCGGGCTGGGCGTGATCGCCTTCATCCACGTGACCATGGCGCGCGGCCATGTCGACGAGCTGCCCAAGTTCCAGGACCTGATCGCCGACCTGAAGCAGATCCTGGAGTGCTACTCGGTGACGGGCGACTTCGACTACGTGCTCAAGGTCGTCGCGCAAGACCTGGAGGCGCTCTCGCAGTTCCTGATGCACACGCTGATGCACATGCCCGGCGTGTCGGCGGTGCGTTCGAGCGTGTGCCTCAACGAAGTCAAATTCACCACGGCGCTGCCGCTGGAATGACTGCTGGAGTGATCAGCTCGGCATGCCGGGAATCGGCGAGGCGGGCGAAGAAGGCACGGAGGGCGTCGCGAGCGCTTCCGGCGCGGTAGCCGTCATCACCATCGTCGGCACGGCCAGCGGCAGCGAGGCCTTCTTCAGTTCGTCGAGGATCACGAACAGCAGGTCGCTGCGCACGCCGCCCGCGAGCCGGGGGCTCGCCACATAGGCGATCGCCTGGAAGATCAGCAGCCCGTTCTCGATGCCCTCGAGCGTGAGCGACGGCGCCGGGGTTTCCAGCACGCCTTCGTGCGCCTTGCAGGCCGCGAGGATCAGATCGCGCACGCGCTGAGCGTCGGTGGTCAATGGCATCGGCAGGCGGATCAGCACGCGTCCCTCGGCGTTGGCCAGCGTCATGTTGCGCACGGTCTTGGTGATGAACTCCGAGTTCGGCACGATCAGCGTCGAGCGGTCGCCCAGCTGGATCTCGGTGGCGCGCACGTTGATGCGCCGCACGTCGCCCTCGGCCGTGCCCAGCACCACCCAGTCGCCAACCTTCACCGGCTGCTCGGCCAGCAGGATCAGCCCCGAGATGAAGTTCTGCACGATCGCCTGCAGGCCGAAGCCGATACCCACCGACAGCGCGCTCGCCACCCACGCGATGCGCTCGATGCCGATGCCCAGTGCGGAAAGCGCAAACGCCACCACCAGGATGCCGCCCACATAGCCCAGCAGCGTGGTGATGGAGCTCTGCATGCCCGGCTCGAACTTCGTGTTCGGCAGGTAGGCTCTTTCGAGCCAGCGCTTGAAGATCCGCAGCACCACGAAGCCCACCACCGCCACCGCGATCGCGCTCAGGATCGCTCCCGGCACCAGCTGGAACTCGCCCACCTTCACGCCGGTGCCGAACTTGCCGCTGCGCTGGAACACCTCGCCCGGCCCCGTGCCCAGCGGCGCGGCCAGCGCTATCAACATGTAGAAGAACAGCGCCACCCGGCTCAGCGCCGACAGCACCGTGGCGACCTGGTCCAGCGTCTGCGGCGCGAGGTTGAAGCTCTTCTGCAGCCGCTGGCCGAAGGCGGCGCGCGACGACACCGTGGCCATGAACACGTCGTCCGCGAACTTGAACAGCACGTAGAAGGCGGCAGCCACGATGCCGCTCCAGGTGAGCTGCGAGGCCAAAAAGCTCGCCAGCGCCACGTAGCCGACAGCCACCAGCACCCAGATCGCGATCATCAGCGCGCCGATCAGCGCCACCAGCAGGCCGACCCACATCGGCCGTTCGGGCAGGCCGGCCTCGGCCGCATCTGCGCGCAGCGGCTTCACGACGTAGAGCACCGTGGCGACCAGCGCCGTCAGCACCAGCGCCGTGAGCACGTGCGTGGCCACCACGGCCGCGAAGCTCGCGTCGATCAGCGCGTTGACCTCCGCCGGGGTCCACGCCAGCGCGGCCACCAGCGCCACCAGCCAGGGCAGGGCGGCGAGCCGCGTGGCCATGGCGTCAGGAATCGGCGGCAGGCGCCACGAGGGCCGGCGCGTGGCCAGCAGCCCGCGGCCCAGCCCGATCACGAAGGCCATGAACACCAGCGCCTGGGCCGTCGAATTGAGCACCTTGCGCGCCTGCGGCTCCCAGGTGGCGAATTCTTTCAGCACCTCGACGAAGCCGTGCGCGGCCACGGCCACGAGCAGCACATGGCTCGCGACGATGCCGATCACCAGCACCGAACGCCGCAGCCGCCCCGCCGGCAGGACGCGCGCGGCCAGCCGGGCGAGCAGGACTTCGGCCGCCCAGTTGCCGAACACCGCGAGCAGCAGCGCCCCGATCAGGGCCGCGATCACCTGCAGGCGCGTTTCGGGCTGGGTCGCCGCCACCAGGCCGTCGTTCACCGAGGACACCATCGATTTCAGCCGTGCCTGGTCGTCGGGCCAGGCCTCGCGCAGGTCGTTCCAGAACTCGGCGGTCAGCGGCGAGGCCGCGCGCTCGGTGAGCTGCGCCTCGAACAGCGCCCGGCGCTGCGTGACCAGTTCGGTGCCGCGCTGCCGTACGTCGACCGAGAGCAGGCGCGCAAGGCGGATGTCGGCGTCGAGTGCGTTGCGCTCCTTGGTCAGGCGCGCGCGCTGGCGGGTGATGTCGGGGTCTTCGGTGGCGCCAGCGGCGGGCGGGTTGCCGAGTTCGCCGAGCCGGGCGTTCAGATCGGCAAGCTCGCCGGTGCGCGCGGTGACGAACTTGTCGGCCTGGGTGCCGATGTCGTTGATCTGCGCGAGCAGCTTGCGCGCGTCCTCGTCGGTCTCGGCGGCGGTGCTGAGCTTGGTGAACTGCTCGCGCAGTTCGGCCACTGTGGGGGCGGGGGCTGCTGCGGCCGCGGCAGCACTGTTGGCGTTGCCGCCGAGGTCTGGCTGCGCCGAGGCGCCGCCGCACATGCACAGGGCTGCGAAGCAGAAGCTCGCGAAGCGTAGGGTCCAACTCATGGCCGCATCATAGAAGCCGCCATTTCGTAAGGGCCGGTAAGAAGTAAGTGCGTAGGTGCAGCCTCAGCCGCGCAGCTTCAGCCGGCGGGGCTGAACAGGTCCACCCTGTCGGTGATGATGCCGTCGGTGCCCAGGTCGATCAGCCGCTGCGCGGCCCACTCGTCGTTCACCGTGTAGCTCAGTGCGCGCAGGCCTGCGCCGTGCACTTGCGCCACCACCGCCGCGTCCCACAGCGCGTGGTTGCAGACGATGGCCACGCAGTCCAGCTGCTGCGCGGCCTCGAGCCAGCCGTTCCACAGCGTGTCGAGCAGCAGGCCGCGCGGCAGCTCGGGCTGCACCGCCTGCGCGCCTTTGAGCGATTCGACCTGGAAGGACGTGAGCAGCGGCGGCACGGCCGCGCCCTGCCACAGGCGGGCGGTCTCGCGCGCCACCACTTCACCGGTTTCGCGCTCGACGCCGGGCGTCGGCTTGATCTCGATGTTGAGCAGGTGCCCGTTGGCCAGGCAGAAGCGTGCGATGTTCCCCAGCGTGGGCAGCGGCTCGCCCGCGTAGGCGCGCGAGTGCCAGCCGCCCGCGTCGAGCTGCGCCAGCGCGCTCCAGGGCTGCGCGCCGCCGATGCCGTGGCCGCTGGTGGTGCGGCCGAGCGTGGCGTCGTGCATGAGGAAGACCACGCCGTCGGCGCTGAGCTTGGCGTCGCACTCGAACATGCGGTAGCCGTGCGAGGCGCCGAGCTTGAAGGCCGCAAGCGTGTTTTCGGGTGCCAGCTTGCCGGCGCCGCGATGCGCGACCCAGCGGGGATACGGCCAGGGTGTCGACAAGGCCATCGTTCAGTCTGCGCGCTTGCCCGAACCGGCGTCGAACCAGTGCAGCTTGTCTTCGCGCGCCGCGATCTTCACCGTGTCGCCCGCGACCGGCGGATGGTCGCCTTCGTCGGTGCGCATGATGATCTGCTCGTCGCCGATGCGGCCGTACACCAGGCGCTCGGCGCCCAGCAGTTCGACCTGCTCGACCTGCACCGTCCAGCCGCTTTCGTCGAGCTTCAGGTGCTCGGGGCGAATGCCCAGGATCTGGCCCGGGCGCACGCCCGGCGCGTGCCGCAGCAGGTTCATCGGAGGAGAGCCGATGAAGCTCGCCACGAAGGTGGTGGCGGGGCGCGAGTACACCTCTTCGGGCGTGGCGAACTGGTCCATCACGCCGCCGTTCATCACGATGATGCGTTGCGCCAGCGTCATGGCCTCGACCTGGTCGTGCGTGACGAACAGCGAAGTGATGCCGAGCTCGCGGTGCAGCTTCTGGATTTCGAGGCGCGTCTGCGCGCGCAGCTTGGCGTCGAGGTTCGACAGCGGCTCGTCGAACAGGAACACCTGTGGCTGGCGCACGATGGCGCGGCCCATGGCCACGCGCTGGCGCTGGCCGCCGGAGAGTTCGCGCGGCTTGCGTTCCAGCAGGTGGCCGAGCTCGAGGATCTTCGCGGCCTTGTCGACGCGCACCTTGATCTCGTCGACCGGCACCTTGGCGATCTTCAGGCCGTAGGCCATGTTTGCGAACACGCTCATGTGCGGGTACAGCGCGTAGTTCTGGAACACCATGGCGATGTCGCGCTCGGAGGGTTCGAGCTGGTTCACCACCTTGTTGCCGATGGCGATCTCGCCGGCCGAGACTTCCTCCAGGCCGGCCACCATGCGCAGCAGCGTGGACTTGCCGCAGCCCGAGGGGCCGACGATGACGATGAATTCATGGTCGGCGATCTCGGCGCTCACGCCGTGGATGACCTGGTTGGCTTTCGGCCCGTGGCCGTAGCGCTTGATGACGTTGCGTAGGGAGAGAGCAGCCATAACTTATTTTTCAGTGTCCACGAGGCCCTTGACGAACCACTTTTGCATCAGCACCACCACCAGCGCGGGCGGCAGCATGGCTAGGATGGCGGTGGCCATCACGACGTTCCATTCGTTCTGGCCATCGCCGCCGGCAATCAGCCGCTTGATGCCGACGACGATGGGGTACATGTCTTCGTTGGTGACCGCCAGCAGCGGCCAGAGGTACTGGTTCCAGCCGTAGATGAACTGGATCACGAACAGCGCGGCGATCGAAGTCTTCGACAGCGGCAGCAGCACATCGAAGAAGAAGCGCATCGGACCGGCGCCATCCATGCGCGAGGCCTCGGTGAGCTCCTCGGGCACCGTCAGGAAGAACTGGCGGAACAGGAAGGTGGCCGTGGCCGACGCGATCAGCGGCACCGTGAGGCCCGCGTACGAGTTCAGCAGGCTCAGGTCCGACAGCACCTTGTAGGTGGGCAGGATGCGCACTTCCACCGGCAGCATCAGCGTCACGAAGATGGCCCAGAAGCAGATCTTCTTGAACGGAAAGCGGAAGTAGACGATGGCGAAGGCCGACAGCAGCGAGATCGAGATCTTGCCGATGGCAATGACCATGGCCGTCACCAGGCTCACCCACATCATGTGCGCAACAGGCGCGTTCGATCCGGCGCTGGTGGCGCGGCCGAAGAGCGCGGCCTTGTAGCTGTCCAGCATGTGGCTGCCGGGCAGCAGCGGCATGGGCCGCTGCACGATCTCCTGCGCGGTGTGGGTGGACGCCACGAACGCAAGGTAGATGGGGAAGGCGACGATGATGACCCCCAGGATCATCACCACGTGGGCCAGGATGCCCTGGGTGCTTCGTTTTTCAACCATGTCAGTACTGCACCTTCTTTTCGACGTAGCGGAACTGCACGATGGTCAGCGCGATGACGATCACCATCAGCACCACCGACTGTGCGGCCGAGCCGCCAAGGTCCAGTGCCTTGAAGCCGTCGTGATAGACCTTGTAGACGAGGATTTCGGTGTCCTTGCCGGGGCCGCCCTCGGTGGCGGCGTGGACGATGGCGAAGGTGTCGAAGAAGGCGTAGACCACGTTCATCACCAGCAGGAAGAACGTGGTGGGCGACAGCAGCGGGAACTGCACGGTCCAGAACCGGCGCCACGGGCGCGCGCCATCGATGGCTGCGGCCTCGATCAGCGATTTCGGAATGGACTGCAGGCCGGCCAGGAAGAACAGGAAGTTGTAGGAAATCTGCTTCCACACGGCCGCCATGACGATCAGCGTCATGGCATGCCGCGAATTGAGCAGATGGTTCCAGTCGATGCCGATCTTGCCGAGTGCATAGGCCACCACGCCCAGCGACGGCGAGAACATGAAGACCCACAGCACGGCCGCCACGGCGGGAGCCACCGCGTACGGCAGGATCAGCATGGTCTTGTAGAACATGCCGCCGCGAACGATGCGGTCGGCGAACACGGCGAGCGCCAGCGACAGGCTGATGCCGATGCCGGCCACCAGCACCGAGAAAACGGCGGTGGTCTTGAACGACTCGGCGTAGGCCGGGTCGTGGAACAGCTCCTTGAAGTTCTGCAGCCCGACGAACTCGACCGATGTGCCGAACGCATCCTGCTGCTGCAGCGATTGCAGGATGGCCTGCCCCGCCGGCCAGAAGAAAAACACGAGGATCACCGCCATCTGGGGTGCCAGCAGCAGCCAGGGCAGCCAGCCCGAGCGAAAGAAGACGCGTTTTTCCATGAACCCTCTACGTAAAAAATCCCGCCGCGCCCACTCTTGTAGAAGAGTGAGCGGGGGCGGGCGATATTAGCCGGACACGAGGGGCCCGGTCGTCAATCGTCAGCTCTTGTTTGCCTTCTGGAAGCGTTCCAGCTGCTCGTTGCCGCGGGTCACGATGGCGTCAAGGGCTTCCTTGGCCGTCTTCTTGCCGTTCCAGACCTGTTCGAGCTCTTCGTCCTCGATGGCGCGGATCTGCACGTAGTTGCCCAGGCGGATGCCGCGGCTCTTGTCGGTGACCTTGCGGATCATCTGCGTCACGGCCACGTCGGTGCCGGGGTTCTGCTTGTAGAAGCCCGACTCTTCGGTGAGCTTGTACGAAGCGGTGGTCACGGGCAGGTAGCCCGTGCGCTTGTGGCTGGCGGACTGCACTTCAGGCGTCGAGATGAAGCTGAAGAACTTGGCCACGCCCTTGTATTCGGCCGGCTTCTTGCCCGACATGACCCACAGGCTGGCGCCGCCGATCACGGTGTTCTGCGGTGCGCCCGGCACGTCCGGGTAGTAGGGCAGGGGCGCCAGGCCGTAGGCGAACTTGGCGTTCTTTGCCACGTTGCCGTAGAAGCCCGAAGAGGTGTTGATCATGGCGCACTCGCCCGATACGAACGAGGCCTCGGGCACGTTGCCGCGGCCCTTGTAGATGAACAGGCCCTGCTTGGCCATGCTGGCCAGGTTCTCGATGTGGCGCTGGTGCAGCGGCGAGTTCACCTTCAGGCGCGCGTCCAGGCCCTGCAGGCCGTTGGCCTTGCTGGCGAATTCCACGTTGTGCCAGGCCGAGAAGCTCTCCACCTGCGTCCAGTTCTGCCAGGCCGTGGTGAACGGGCACTTGTGGCCGCTGGCCTTGAGCTTGGCGGCGGCGGCAACCACCTCGGGCCAGGTCGACGGCGCCTTGTCGGTGGGCAGGCCGGCAGCCTTGAAGGCGTCCTTGTT
Source organism: Variovorax sp. R-27 (assembly GCF_049913215.1). NCBI lineage: Bacteria > Pseudomonadati > Pseudomonadota > Betaproteobacteria > Burkholderiales > Comamonadaceae > Variovorax > Variovorax sp. R-27. The sequence goes on along the minus strand of NZ_CP183984.1, from coordinate 5,501,579 downwards.
GAAATAGAAGATGGTGGTCGAGCTGTTGAACGGGAAGCTCAGCATCTGGCCATTGGGGGCGGTGTAGTAGCCGGCCACGGCAGGGATGTAGGCGGCCGGGTCGAACTTCTCGCCCGCGTCCTTCATGACCTGGCCGACCGGCACGATGGCGCCCTTGCTGGCCATCATGGTGGCGGTGCCCACTTCGAACACCTGCAGGATGTGCGGTGCGTTGCCGGCGCGGAAGGCCGCGATGGAAGCCGTCATCGATTCGTCGTACGTGCCCTTGAAGGTCGGGATGACCTTGTATTCCTTCTGGCTCTCGTTGAACTGCTTGGCCAGATCGTTGACCCACTCGTTGTTGACGGCGGTCATGGAATGCCACCACTGGATCTCGGTCTGGGCCTGTGCCACGTTGAACAGCGTGGCGGCCAACGCCGATGCCAGCGCAAGCGTCTTGAATCGCATGAAGACTCCTGAAGGGAAAAATGGAAAGCGCGGATGCTAGGGCATGTGCATGACACAGCCGCGTCACATTGGCGCATGGAGCGCGGGTTGCTTCCAATCGGGGAAACCCCTTTGGCCCTGTTTGCATCAGGCCCGGCGCGGGCTGCGGCCCTGCTTGCTGCGCCGCACCATGCTAGCATCGCCCTCCCTTTTTTGGCCTAGCCTGTCGCCACGGCCGGGACTTCTGCGAGAGCGCCATGAGCAGCAAAACCTCCCTCGACAAAAGCAGGATCAAGTTCCTCTTGCTCGAAGGCATTCACCCCTCGGCCGTGGAGGTGCTGCGCGCCGCCGGCTACACCAACATCGAGTCGCTGCCGGGCGCGCTGCCCGACGCCGAGCTCAAGGCGAAGATCGCCGACGTGCATTTCCTGGGTATCCGCTCGCGCACCCAGCTGACGGCCGAGGTGTTCGCCGCCGCCCACAAGCTGGTGGCCGCCGGGTGCTTTTGCATCGGCACCAACCAGGTCGACCTGGAAGCTGCCCGCGAGCACGGCGTGGCGGTGTTCAATGCCCCGTATTCCAACACCCGCTCGGTGGCCGAACTGGTGCTGGCCGAAGCCATCCTGCTGCTGCGCGGCGTGCCCGAGAAGAGTGCGGTGGCGCACCGCGGCGGCTGGCTCAAGTCGGCCGACAACGCGTTTGAAATCCGCGGCAAGACGCTGGGCATCGTGGGCTACGGCTCCATCGGCGCGCAGCTGTCGGTGCTGGCCGAGGCGCTGGGCATGCACGTGGCCTTCTTCGACGTGGTCACCAAGCTGCCGCTGGGCAATGCGCGCCAGGTGCGCGAGCTGCACCAGCTGCTGGCCCAGAGCGACATCGTGACGCTGCACGTGCCCGAGACGCAGGCCACGCAATGGATGATCGGCGCGGCCGAGATCGCGGCCATGAAGCCCGGCGCCATCCTGATCAACGCCTCGCGCGGCACGGTGGTCGAGATCGACTCGCTGGCCGAGGCCCTGAAGACGAAGAAGCTGCTGGGCGCCGCCATCGACGTGTTCCCGGTGGAGCCGCGCAGCAACAAGGACGAGTTTCAGTCGCCGCTGCGAGGCCTCGACAACGTGATCCTGACGCCGCACATCGGCGGCTCGACCATGGAGGCGCAGGCCAACATCGGGCTGGAAGTGGCGGAAAAGCTGGTCAAGTACAGCGACAACGGCACTTCGACGTCTTCCGTCAACTTCCCTGAAGTGGCGCTGCCTGCGCACCCTGGCAAGCACCGGCTGCTGCACGTCCACCGGAACGTGCCTGGGGTGCTGTCCGAGATCAACAAGATCTTTTCGGACAACCAGATCAACATCTCCTCGCAGTTCCTGCAGACGAACGAGAGGATCGGCTATGTGGTGATGGACATCGACGCGGCATCCTCGGACCTGGCGCTGGAGAAACTGGCGAAGGTGGGCGGGACGATTCGCAGCCGCGTGCTGTTCTGAGTTTCCTTGAGAAGGGGCGGGGAGCCCTCCGGGAGCCATGCTTAGCACAAGGCCGTAGCAACCGTCACGAGGCAAGTCCCCAGGCGCTGCCCTAAAATCCCCAGCCCGGCTATGGGCGCGCAGCGCCCGGCCGAGGCGCCCCACCCGATGAATGCTCCGACTGCGTTGAACACGCTGTTGGCACAGGCCGCAGAGCCTGTCCGACTGCGCGAGATCCCGTACAACTACACCAGCTTCTCCGATCGCGAGATCGTGATTCGCCTGCTGGGCGAACGCGGCTGGGAACTGCTCCAGACCTTGCGCGCCGAGCGCCGCACCGGCCGATCGGCCCGCATGCTCTATGAAGTGCTCGGCGACATCTGGGTGGTGCAGCGCAATCCGTACCTCGTCGACGACCTGCTCGACAATCCGCGCCGCCGCGGCCAGCTGGTCGATGCTCTCAGGCACCGCCTGACCGAGGTGCAAAAGCGCCGCACCCCCGACAGCGACCTGCCGCGCGACCAGCTCGTGGGCGAGCTCACCGGCCTCGTGGGCGAGGCGGTAGCCGCCTTCGACACCAAGTTCCGCGACGTTGCCGCCCTGCGCCGCAAGGCCACGCGCGTGCTGGGCCGGCTCACGGCCAAGGACAACATCAAGTTCGACGGGCTGTCGCGCGTGTCGCACGTCACCGATGCCACCGACTGGCGCGTGGAGTACCCCTTCGTCGTGCTGTGCCCCGACACCGAGGTCGAGATGGCGCTGCTGGTGAAAGGCTGCATCGAGCTGGGCCTGACCATCATTCCGCGCGGAGGCGGCACCGGCTACACCGGCGGCGCCATCCCACTGACCTGGAACAGCGTCGTCATCAACACCGAGAAGCTCGAGGCTATGACCGAGGTCGAGCACGTCTCGCTGCCCGGCCTGGCCGACCCCGTGCCCACCATCTGGACCGAAGCCGGAGTGGTCACGCAGCGCGTGGCCGATGCGGCCGAGCGCGCGGGCTTCGTCTTCGCGGTCGATCCGACGTCGGCCGAGGCCTCGTGCGTCGGCGGCAACGTCGCCATGAACGCCGGCGGCAAGAAGGCCGTGCTATGGGGCACGGCGCTCGACAACCTCGCCTCGTGGCGCATGGTCACGCCGCAGGCCGAATGGCTCGAAGTCACGCGCATCGGCCACAACCTCGGCAAGATCCACGACGCCGAGAGCGCCGTGTTCGAGCTGCAGTACTACGCTGCCGACGGCAAGACCAAGCTGCGCACTGAGCGCCTGGACATCCCTGGCCGCACCTTCCGCAAGGAAGGCCTGGGCAAGGACGTGACCGACAAGTTCCTCTCGGGCCTGCCGGGCATCCAGAAGGAAGGCTGCGATGGCCTCATCACCAGCTGCCGCTGGGTGGTGCACAAGATGCCCTCGCACACGCGCACCGTGTGCCTCGAATTCTTCGGCAACGCCAAGGACGCGGTGCCCAGCATCGTCGAGATCAAGGACTTCATGTTCGCCGAGCAGAAACGCTCGGGCGTGCTGCTGGCCGGCCTCGAACACCTGGACGACCGCTACCTCAAGGCGGTGGGCTACGCCACCAAGTCGAAGAAGCACGGCGGCCTGCCGAAGATGGTGCTGTTCGGCGACATCGCCGGCGACGACGCCGATGCGGTGGCCCGCGTCACCTCCGAAGTGGTGCGCATCGCCAACTCGCGCAGCGGCGAAGGCTTCATCGCCATCAGCCCCGAGGCGCGCAAGAAGTTCTGGCTCGACCGCAAGCGCACGGCCGCCATCAGCAAGCACACCAACGCCTTCAAGATCAACGAAGACGTGGTGATTCCGCTGCCGCGCATGGCCGAGTACAGCGACGGCATCGAGCGCATCAACATCGAGCTGTCGCTGCAGAACAAGCTCGCGCTGACCGACGAGCTCGAAGCCTTTCTCGTGCGCGGCAACCTGCCGCTGGGCAAGACCGACGATGCGCACGAGATTCCGGCGGCCGAGCTGCTCGAAGACCGCGTGGCACAGGCCGTGGCGCTGGTGCAGGAAGTGCGCACGCTCTGGGCCGGCTGGCTGCAGAACGTCGATGCGCTGTTCCCGCAACTGCAGGACCACAGCCTGCGTGCGAGCTGGAAGACGCAGCTGCGCCAGCCGCTGCAGGAGATTTTCTCGGGCGCCGAGTTCGCGCCGATCCTGGCCGAGTGCACGGCCATCCACAAGCGAGTGCTCAAGGGCCGCGTGTGGGTCGCGCTGCACATGCACGCGGGCGACGGCAATGTGCACACCAACATCCCCGTCAACAGCGACAACTACGACATGCTGCAGACCGCGCATGCCGCGGTGGTGCGCATCATGGCGCTGGCGCGCAGCCTCGACGGCGTGATCTCGGGCGAGCACGGCATCGGCATTACCAAGCTCGAATTCCTGAGCGACGAAGAGCTGCGCCCGTTCACCGAATACAAGGCCAGGGTCGACCCGGAAGGCCGCTTCAACAAGGGCAAGCTGCTGCGCGCGCCTGCCGGCGAGGCGCAGACGCTGCACGCCGACCTGACCAACGCCTACACGCCGAGCTTCGGCCTCATGGGCCATGAGTCGCTGATCATGCAGCAGAGCGACATCGGCGCCATTGCCGACAGCGTGAAGGACTGCCTGCGCTGCGGCAAGTGCAAGCCTGTGTGCGCCACGCACGTGCCGCGTGCCAACCTGCTGTACAGCCCGCGCAACAAGATCCTCGCGACCTCGCTGCTGGTGGAGGCCTTCCTCTACGAAGAGCAGACCCGGCGCGGCATCAGCATCAAGCACTGGGAAGAGTTCGAGGACGTGGCCGACCACTGCACCGTGTGCCACAAGTGCCTCACGCCGTGCCCCGTGAAGATCGACTTCGGCGACGTGTCGATGAACATGCGCAACCTGCTGCGCAAGATGGGCCAGAAGAGCTTCCGTCCTGGCAACGCTGCTGCGATGTTCTTCCTCAACGCGACCAATCCGCAGACCATCAAGGCGGTGCGCGCGGGCATGGTGGGCATCGGCTTCAAGGCGCAGCGCATGGCCAACGACCTGCTGCGCGGCCTCGCGAAGAAGCAGACGGCGGCACCGCCAGCCACGCTGGGTCCGGCGCCGATCAAGGAGCAGGTGATCCACTTCATCAACAAGAAGATGCCGGGCAACCTGCCGAAGAAGACGGCGCGTGCGCTGCTCGACATCGAGGATGCCGACTACGTGCCGATCATCCGCAACCCGAAGGCGACCACCTCCGAGACAGAGGCCGTCTTCTACTTTCCGGGCTGCGGTTCGGAGCGGCTGTTCTCGCAGGTCGGCCTCGCTACGCAGGCGATGCTCTGGCACGCGGGCGTGCAAACCGTGCTGCCGCCGGGTTACCTGTGCTGTGGCTATCCGCAGCGCGGCAGCGGCCAGTTCGACAAGGCCGAGAAGATGATCACGGACAACCGCGTGCTCTTCCATCGCGTGGCTAACACGCTCAACTATCTCGACATCAAGACGGTGGTGGTGAGCTGCGGTACCTGCTACGACCAGCTGCAGGGCTACCAGTTCGACAAGATCTTCCCGGGCTGCCGGATCATCGACATCCACGAGTACCTGCTCGAAAAGGGCATCACGCTTGCCGATGCGGGCGGTGGCGGCTACCTGTACCACGACCCCTGCCATTCGCCGATGAAGCTGCAGGATCCGATGAAGACCGTGAAGGCGCTGGTCGGCGACAACGTGCTCAAGAACGACCGCTGTTGCGGCGAATCGGGCACGCTGGGTGTGTCGCGGCCCGACATCTCGACGCAGATCCGCTTCCGCAAGGAAGAAGAGCTGAAGAAGGGTGAAGCCGCGTTGCGCGACTCCGGCAAGGTCGGCGCACAGGACAACGTGAAGATCCTCACCAGCTGCCCGAGCTGCCTGCAAGGCCTCTCGCGCTACGGCAACGACCTGAACAACGGCCTGCTCGAAGCCGACTACATCGTGGTCGAGATGGCCAACAAGATCCTCGGTGCTGACTGGATGCCGACCTATGTTGCTGCAGCCAATCAGGGCGGGATCGAGCGGGTGCTGGTGTGACGAGGGTACAGGGCTGCGTGCTGTGCGAGGGGCCGGGTGGCCGCCTCGTGTTCGAGGGCGCGAAGCTGCGCGTCATCCATGCGGAAGAGGCGGGCTTTCCGGCCTTCTATCGCGTGGTGTGGCGTGACCATGCGGCGGAGTTTTCCGACCTCGATGCCGCAAATCGCACGCTGTGCATGGAAGCAGTGGCGGTCGTCGAGCAGTGCCTGCGCGAGCACCTGAAGCCAACGAAAATCAATCTCGCCGCGCTCGGCAACATGGTGGCGCATCTGCACTGGCACGTGATCGCGCGCTTCGCCGACGACAGCCATTTCCCGGGCTCGGTGTGGGCGCCGGTGCAGCGCGAACGCAATGCGGCGCAGGAAGCGGCTATCGCCGCGCGCCTGCCAGCCCTCGAGGCTGCGATGATCGAACGCTTGGGCAACAGGAGTTTCTGATGGCAGGCTTGAAACCGGGCGCACCGACGCCGCAATCGATCACCGTGCACGGCCAGTCGCGCGTGCTCGAAGTGGGCTTCTCCGATGGCGCAACCTTTCGAATCCCTTTCGAGCTGATGCGCATCTACTCGCCGTCGGCCGAGGTGCAAGGCCATGGCCCGGGTCAGGAAATCCTTCAGACGGGCAAGCGCGAGGTCGAACTCGTCGACCTCGAAGCGGTCGGCAACTACGCCGTGCAGCCGACCTTCAGCGATGGCCACAACACGGGCATCTACTCGTGGGACCTGCTCTACGAACTGGGCGAGAAGCAGGCGGAGCTGTGGGCCACCTACGAGCGCCGCCTTCTCGAAGCGGGCGTCGACCGCGACACGCCGATGATCGACAAGAGCGGCCACGCCTGCGGCAGCCACTGAGCGCGCGAATTCGCCTGAAAATCCGCGCCGCGCTATTGAAAAGATAGCCCTACCCCCAGGAAGGGCGGGACGAAAAAAGCAACAAATGCCCGCCGTGCGCGCGGGGTCGTCGGCTTGATGTGAAGGCTTCCGGCCTAACATCGGTTGCATGAGTACCACACACTTCGGCTTCGAAACAGTCGACGAAAGCGAGAAGGCCCGCCGCGTTCGCGGTGTCTTCGATTCAGTTGCCTCGCGCTACGACGTCATGAACGACCTGATGTCGGCCGGCCTGCACCGCGCCTGGAAGGCGTACACCGTGATGGTCGCGAACGTGGGCGAAGGCTCGCGCGTGCTCGACATCGCTGGCGGCACCGGCGACCTCGCGCTGGCCTTCGCAAAGAAGGTCGGCGCCAGCGGGCAAGTGGTTCACACCGACATCAACGAGGCCATGCTGCGCACTGGTCGAGACCGCCTGCTCGATGCCGGCGTGGTGCTGCCCACCATGGTCTGCGACGCCGAGAAGCTGCCTTTTCCCGACAACCACTTCGACGTTGTCACGGTGGCCTTCGGCCTGCGCAACATGACGCACAAGGACATCGCGCTCAAGGAAATGAACCGTGTGATCAAGCCGCGCGGCAAGTTGCTGGTGCTCGAATTCTCGAAGGTCGCGAAGCCGCTCGCAAAGGCCTACGACTGGTACTCCTTCAACGTGCTGCCCCGCCTGGGCAAGCTCGTGGCCGGCGACGACGCGAGCTATCGCTATCTCGCCGAATCGATCCGGATGCACCCCTCGCAAGAGGAGCTCAAGACCCTCATGAAAGAGGGCGGTTTCGGACATGTGGACTATCACAACATGACGGGTGGCATCGCTGCCCTGCATGTTGGAATCAAGTGTTGAAAGTGTTGATCAAGCGAATCTTTCGCTCAAGAGGAGACGACATGAAAAGTTTGGGTTCTTTGTTTTTGGCAGCTGCATTGGTGCTGGTCAGTGTCCAGGCCGAGGCTGCCCGCATGGGCGGTGGCAAGTCGGTGGGGCGCCAGTCGTCCAACGTGACGCAGCGCGAGTCCGCATCGCCCAGCGCGCCTTCGCAGCAGAGTGCGACCAACGCGGCGGCAGCGAAGCCCGCAACGCCTGCACCCGCCGCCGCTGCACCGAAACGTCCGTGGGGCGCGATGCTCGGCGGTCTGGCCGCTGGCCTTGGCCTCGCATGGCTCGCAAGCTCGCTCGGCCTCGGTGCCGGCTTCGGCAACATCCTGCTGATCGGCCTGCTCGTGCTGGCCGGCGTGGTGGTGTGGCGCATGATCAAGTCGCGCTCGCAACCTGCCGGCAATCGCCAGGGCGGCTTCGCGTTCCAGGGCGCGGGCGGCAGCCCCGCCAATGCCAGCGCGCCGGTGCAGTACAGCCCGGCCAACGTGGGTAACGACGCCTCGGCACGTCCGTGGGAGCGCAATGCAGCGGCCTTCGACGCCACGCCTTCGAACGACGCACCGCATGGCAGCAGCCTCTCGGCAGCGGGCGCCGCGGCCGGTGGCAGCATGATCGGCTCGGCACTCGCCGGTTCGCAGTCCTGGGGCATTCCCGCGGGCTTCGACATCGACGGCTTCCTCGGCGCAGCCAAGCGCAACTTCGTGACGCTGCAGGACGCATGGGACCGCGCCGACGTGTCGATGCTGCGTTCGATGATGACCGACGGCATGGTCGACGAGATCCGCGCGCAGCTGGCCGACCGGGCCAGCCACACCGGCGGTGCCTCGAACAAGACTGAAGTCGTGATGCTCGACGCCAAGCTGCTGGGCATCGAAGAGCTGCCCGACGCCTACATGGCCAGCGTGGAGTTCTCCGGCATGATCCGCGAAGACGCCTCGGCCGGCCCGGGTCCGTTCCGCGAAGTGTGGAACATGACCAAGCCGACCAGCGGCAACAGCGGCTGGCTGGTGGCTGGCGTGCAAGCACTGCAGTAAATAAAGGCTCGCCCCCAGGCTTCGCGCACTTCGTGTCGCTTCTCCTACCCCCTACCGGGGGCAACACCAGCAGCCCGGCAAAGCCGGTTCTGCGGTGTTTCTGGAAAAGGGCATGCGGTCCATGAGTCGCGGGGCGCTACAGTGACGGGATAATGGGGACATGGCCACACCATCGTCCCCATTTTCTTTTCTCGGCGACCTCTTCAACCGCATCGGCGAGCGCCTGCAGCCGCCGGACTGGGCCGTTCACGAGATCCAGCACCGCGCGGTCCTGTTCCTGAACCATGTGCTGCAGCAGGAGCCCGAGGCCCAGCAGCGGCTGCTGCGCCAGCAGGGGCGGGTGGTGCGCTTCCAGTGGCGCTTCGTGACCATGGAACTGGTGGCCACGCCGGCCGGCCTGCTCGACCTGGCTCCCGCCGGTTCGGTGCCCGAGCTCACGCTCACCGTCACCGACGATTCCCCCTTCGATATCGCCCGCGCCACGCTGCGCGGCGACAAGCCAGCCGTGCAGATCATCGGTGACGTGCAGCTGGCAGCCGAGGTCAACTGGCTGGTCGACCATGTGCGCTGGGATGTCGAGGACGACCTTGCCCGTGTGATCGGCGACGTGCCTGCGCACACTCTGGGCAACGGCGTGCGGCGTGTCGTAGGCGCGCTGCGCCAGTTCGTCGGCGACCGCACGGCCAAGGCTGGCGGCTCGACGGCCGGCTCGGCGAGCACGGCCGAATGAGGCGCTTCTACCGCGGACTGTTCATCGTCTGGGTCGCGCTGCGCTACGGCCTCGACGAGCTCGTGCTCACGAGCTTCCGGAAGCCCTGGCTGCTCGTTGTGGCGCGTGTCGTTTCGATCGGGCGCAACCTCGACGCGCCGCGCGGCCAGCGGCTGCGCGAGGCGCTCGAGCGCCTCGGCCCCATCTTCGTGAAGTTCGGCCAGGTGCTGTCGACCCGGCGCGACCTGCTGCCGCCCGACATCGCCGACGAACTGGCCTTTTTGCAGGACCGCGTGCCGCCGTTCCCGTCGTCGGTGGCCATCGCCACCATCGAACGCGCATTCCGCCGCCCGGTGGGCGACGTGTTCGTGCAGTTCGACGAAACGCCCATTGCCAGCGCGTCGATCGCGCAGGTGCATTTCGCGACCATCCGCACCAACCAGGGCGATGTACGCGAAGTGGCGGTCAAGGTGCTGCGCCCCAACATGCGCGGCGTGATCGAGAAAGACCTGGCGCTGATGGCCATGATGGCCGGCTGGCTCGAAAACCTCTCGGCCGACGGCAAGCGCCTGAAGCCGCGCGAGGTGGTCGGCGAGTTCGACAAGTACCTGCACGACGAGCTCGACCTGGTGCGCGAGGCCGCCAACGCCGCCCAGCTGCGCCGCAACATGGCCGAACTCGACCTGGTGCTGATCCCCGAGATGTTCTGGGACTTCTGCCATCCCGAGGTCATCGTTATGGAGCGCATGAAGGGTGTGCCCATCGCGCAGATGGACCGCCTGCGCGCGGCCGGCGTCGACATTCCCAAGCTGGCGCGCGACGGCGTCACGATCTTCTTCACGCAGGTGTTCCGCGATGGCTTTTTCCACGCCGACATGCACCCCGGCAACATCCAGGTGAGCCTGGAGCCCGAGACCTTCGGGCGCTACATCTCGCTGGACTTCGGGATCATCGGCACGCTGACCGAGTCGGACAAGGAATATCTCGCGCAGAATTTCGTGGCCTTCTTCCGGCGTGACTACAAGCGCGTGGCCGAACTGCACCTCGAAAGCGGCTGGGTGCCGGTGGGCACCCGCATCGACGAGCTGGAGGGTGCCATCCGCACCGTCTGCGAGCCGTACTTCGACCGGCCGCTGAAAGAGATTTCGCTGGGCATGGTGCTGATGCGCCTGTTCCAGACCTCGCGCCGCTTCCACGTCGAGATCCAGCCGCAGCTGGTGCTGCTGCAGAAGACGCTGCTCAACATCGAGGGCCTGGGTCGCAACATCGACCCAGAACTCGACCTCTGGGCCACAGCCAAGCCTTTCCTCGAGAAGTGGATGGTCGACCAGATCGGCCCCAAGAAGCTGCTGCAGCAGCTCAAGGCCGAGGCGCCGCGATACGCCAAGCTGCTGCCCCAGCTTCCTCGATTGCTGCACGATTTCCTGGAAAATCGCCCCTCCGACAACCGCCGCGAGCTGCTTGAACTGCTGGCCGAGCAGAAGCGCACCAACCGGTTGCTCCAGACCATCGTCTACGGTGGCATAGGTTTTGTATTGGGGTTGCTCGCCATGCAATTGCTGGTGCGCGTGCGCTTGTTCTAGAGGAGTTTCCGCCGTGTTGTTGACGCTGGTCATCGTCTATCTGCTGGTCACCATCGCAATCGGCCTCTATGCCGCCAAGCGGGTGAAAAACACCACCGACTTCGCCATTGCCGGGCGGCACCTGCCGCTCTTCATGATCGTCACGACCACCTTTGCCACATGGTTCGGCTCCGAAACGGTGCTCGGCATCCCGGCCAAGTTCATCGAGGGCGGGCTCAACGGCGTGGTCGAGGACCCGTTCGGCGCGGGCACCTGCCTGATCCTGGTGGGCCTGTTCTTCGCGGGCAAGCTCTACCGCATGACACTGCTGACCATCAGCGACTACTACCGCGAGCGCTACGGCCGTACGGTGGAAGTGGCCTGCTCGCTGATCATCATGCTGAGCTACCTGGGCTGGGTGTCGGCGCAGGTCACGGCGCTGGGGCTGGTGTTCAACCTGCTGTCGGGCGACGCCATCAGCATCCCGGTGGGCATGGTGATCGGGGTGGTCTCGATCCTGGCCTACACGCTGTTCGGCGGCATGTGGTCGGTGGCGGTGACCGACTTCATGCAGATGATCATCCTGGTGGCTGGCCTGGCCGTCATCGCGGTGTTCGCGGGCAACATGGCCGGCGGCGCCGACAAGGTGGTGGCCTTTGCCGTGAGCAAGGACCTCTTCAAGTTCTGGCCCGAGCCGAGCTGGCACGACATGGTGTTCTTCTTCGCGGCTGCCATCACCATGATGCTTGGCTCGATTCCGCAGCAGGACGTGTTCCAGCGCGTGATGTCGGCCAACAGCGTCAAGGCGGCCCAGCGCGGCCCGGTGATCGGCGGCGTGGCGTACATCCTGTTTGCCTTCGTGCCGATGTTCCTGGTGGCCAGTGCGTTGCTGATCATGCCGGAGCAGACCGCCACGCTGCTGAAGGAAGATCCGCAGAAGGTGCTGCCCACGCTGGTGCTGCAGAAGATGCCGTTCGTGATGCAGGTGCTGTTTTTTGGTGCGCTGCTGTCGGCCATCAAGTCGACCGCCTCGGCCACCTTGCTGGCGCCCAGCGTCACTTTCACCGAGAACATCTGGCGCCAGTTCCGCCCGGCCGGCACCGACCGCCAGAACCTCATGACGATGCGCATCACGGTGCTGCTGTTCAGCGCCGCCGTGCTGGCCTACGCCATTCGCATGCAGGGCACCCCGATCTACGAATTGGTGTCGGGTGCCTACCAGGTGCCGCTGGTGGGGGCCTTCGTGCCGCTGGTGTGCGGCCTGTACTGGCGCCGCGCCAGCACCCAGGGAGCAGTCGCCTCGATCGTCCTGGGCATCGGCGTGTGGCTGCTGTTTCTTTGGATGCCCTGGGGCAGCGCGTTCCCGGCCCAGCTGGCGGGCGTGCTGTGCTCGTTCGTGGGCATGGTGGCCGGCTCGCTGCTGCCGCAATGGTTGGCGAACACTCACACGCCGCACCGCCCGCTGGCCACCGAGCCAGCCTGAAGCCCGGGCTCGGCGGTCGGGCTGGGCGCCCTTTGGCAGGGGCGCCCCTATAATCGAGGGCTTTGCGAGCGGCAGCTGCGCCGCTTTTTGACCTCATTTCCCATGCCCATCTACGCCTACAAGTGCAGCGCCTGCGGCTTTGCCAAAGACGCCCTGCAAAAGATGTCCGACGCGCCCCTGACGGTGTGTCCGGCGTGCGGTGCGAGCGCATTCGAAAAGCAGGTCACGGCCGCCGGCTTCCAGCTCAAGGGCTCGGGCTGGTACGTGACCGATTTCCGTGAAGGCGGCGGCAAGAAGGCCGAGCCTGCCACGGCGCCCGTGTCGAGTGACGGTGCCAAGTCCGCCGAATCTTCCTCTTCCGCCGCCACGCCGAGCCCCGCTCCGGCGCCCGCGGCACCGGCCCCAGCGCCGGCTGCTGCCGCCAAGAGCGGCGACTGATCGATCACCATGCTCGCCCTGCGCAAATGGTTGCTGTCCGGCCTGCTGGTCATCGTGCCGCTGGTCATCACGCTCGGCGTGCTGAACTGGATCATCGGCACGCTCGACCAGACGCTGTGGCTGCTGCCTGAGCAATGGCAGGTCTGGCTCAGCGACCACAAGGTGCGCGGCCTGGGCGTGCTGCTCACGCTGGCGATCCTGCTGGTGGTGGGTGCCACCGCCAGCAACTTCGTCGGCAAGCGCCTGCTCGGCTGGGGCGACGCCGTGGTGCGCCGCATTCCGGTGGTGCGCTCGATCTATTCCAGCGTCAAGCAGGTGTCGGACACGCTGTTCTCCGAGAACGGCAATGCCTTTCGCACTGCGGTGCTGGTGCAGTGGCCGCGCGAAGGCGTGTGGACCATCGCCTTCGTCACCGGTGCGCCCGGCAACGAAGTCGCTGAACACCTCGGCGAAGAGGAATTCCTCAGCGTCTACGTGCCGACCACGCCCAACCCCACGGGCGGCTACTTCGTGATGCTCAAGCGCAGCGACTGCATCGAACTGAAGATGAGCGTGGACGAAGCGCTCAAGTACATCGTCTCGATGGGGGTGGTCGTTCCAGGCGGCCCCACCACGGTGGCGGTGAAATCTTCCAACTCATAAAAAACGAACGCGCCGACAAGGCGCCGGAATGGATTCCTATGGCCATGCGTACTCACTATTGCGGTCTCGTGACCGAAGCCCTGCTGGGCCAAACCGTCACCCTGTGCGGCTGGGTCAACCGTCGTCGCGACCACGGCGGCGTGATCTTCATCGACGTGCGTGACCGCGAAGGCTACGTGCAGGTGGTGTGCGACCCCGATCGCGCCTCCACCTTCGCCGTGGCCGAGAACCTGCGCAACGAGTTCTGCGTGCAGATCACCGGCCTGGTGCGCGCGCGCCCCGAAGGCACGACCAACGACCAGCTCAAGAGCGGCAAGATCGAAGTGCTGTGCCACGAACTGAAGGTGCTGAACCCCTCGGTCACGCCTCCGTTCCTGCTGGACGACGACAACCTGTCGGAAACCACCCGCCTCACGCACCGCGTGCTCGACCTGCGCCGCCCGGCCATGCAGCGCAACATGATGCTGCGCTACAAGGTGACGATGGAAACGCGCAAGTTCCTCGATGCCAACGGCTTCATCGACATCGAGACGCCGATGCTCGGCAAGTCCACGCCCGAAGGCGCGCGCGACTACCTCGTGCCCAGCCGCGTGCACGACGGCAGCTTCTTCGCGCTGCCGCAGTCGCCCCAGCTGTTCAAGCAGCTGCTGATGGTGGCCGGCTACGACCGCTACTACCAGATCGTGAAGTGCTTCCGCGACGAAGACCTGCGCGCCGACCGCCAGCCCGAATTCACGCAGATCGACATCGAGACCTCGTTCCTCGCCGAAGAGGAAATCCGCGAGATGTTCGAAGGCATGATCCGCAACGTGTTCCGCAACGCCGCTGGCATCGACCTGCCGGTGTTCCCGACCATGACGTATGCCGACGCAATGTTCAAGTACGGCTCGGACAAGCCCGACCTGCGCGTGAAGCTCGAATTCACCGAACTGACGGAGCTGATGAAGCGCGTCGAGTTCAAGGTGTTCTCGAATGCCGCCACCATGACCGGTGGCCGCGTGGTGGCGCTGCGCGTGCCCGGCGGCGGCGCCGAGGGCGGCCTGTCGCGCGGCGAAATCGATGCGTACCAGGAGTTCGTCAAGATCTACGGCGCCAAGGGCCTGGCCTACATCAAGGTCAACGACGCACAAGCCGGCCGCGAAGGCCTGCAGAGCCCGATCGTGAAGAACCTCGACGACAGCACGCTGGCCGAGATCATCGCCCGCACGGGTGCGCGCAATGGCGACATCCTGTTCTTCGGTGCCGACAAGGAAAAGGTCGTCAACGACGCTATCGGCGCACTGCGCGTCAAGATCGGCCACAGCGCCTTCGGCAAGAAGGCGGGCCTCTTCGACGACCGCTGGGCACCGCTGTGGGTGGTGGACTTCCCGATGTTCGAGTTCGACGAGGAAGGCCAGCGCTGGAGCGCCGTGCACCATCCGTTCACCGCGCCGAAGGACGGCCATGAAGACCTCATGGACACGGCTCCCGAGAAGTGCATTGCCAAGGCCTACGACATGGTGCTCAACGGCATCGAAATGGGCGGCGGCTCGGTGCGTATCCACCGCGAGGAAGTGCAGAGCAAGGTGTTCCGCGCGCTGAAGATCAGCGCAGAAGACGCGCAGCTCAAGTTCGGCTTCCTGCTGGACGCGCTGCAGTACGGCGCGCCGCCGCACGGCGGCATTGCCATCGGCCTGGACCGCCTCGTCATGCTCATGACCGGCGCCGAGTCGATCCGCGACGTGATCGCCTTCCCCAAGACCCAGCGCGCACAAGACCTGCTGACGCAGGCGCCGAGCCCGGTCGACGAGAAGCAGCTTCGCGAGCTGCACATCAAGCTGCGCAACACGCCTCAAGCTGCCTGATGCTCTGAGGCTCCCATGACGACCAGCCCTCGACCCTGGAAGATCCCGGAGTCGGTGCTGGTCGTGATCCACACGCCGGCGCTCGATGTGCTGCTGATCCGGCGTGCGGATGCCGAGACCGACTTCTGGCAGTCGGTCACGGGCAGCAAGGACGCGGCCGATGAGCCGCTCGCGCTCACCGCGGCGCGCGAGGTGGCCGAGGAAACCGGGATCCAGTGCGGCGAAGGCACGGCGCTGGCCTCGCAACTGGTCGACTGGCAGCTGCGCAACGTCTACGAGATCTACCCCCGCTGGCGCGCCCGCTACGCGCCCGGTATCACCCACAACACCGAGCACCTGTTCGGCCTGTGCGTGCCTGAACGCATCACGCCCACGCTGGACCCGCGCGAGCACACCGACTGGCGCTGGCTGCCGTACCACGAAGCGGCAGATGCCTGCTTTTCCCCATCGAATGCCGAAGCCATTCTGTTGCTGCCAGAATTTGCGCGATGAACCAGCCGGCAGCAGCAGTAGCAGCAACGCAGAACCTCCGGGTCGCGACCTACAACATCCACAAGGGTGTTCAAGGCATCGGACCCGCACGGCGGCTCGAAATCCACAACCTCGGCCACGCCATCGAGCAGCTCGACGCCGACATCGTCTGCCTGCAGGAAGTGCGCAAGATGAACCGGCAGGCGGCCGCCCGTTTCGCGCGCTGGCCCGAGTTGCCGCAGGCCGATTTCCTCGCGCCCGAGGGCTACACCGCCGTCTACGAGACCAATGCCGTCACGCGCCACGGCGAGCACGGCAATGCGCTGCTCACGCGCTGGCCGGTGCTGCGAATCAACCATCAGGACATTTCCGATCACCGCTTCGAACAGCGCGGGCTGCTGCACGTGGTGATCGACGTGGAGGGCCGGCGGGTGCACACCATCGTGGTGCACCTGGGGCTCATCAAGGGCAGCCGGGTTCGGCAGATTGCCCGCCTGCGAGAGTTCATCGACCGCGAGGTGCCGCCCGACGAGGCCGTTGTGGTGGCCGGCGATTTCAACGACTGGGGCGCGCGCATGCGCTACGCTATGAACGCCATGGGCCTGCGCGACACCAGCGACCTGCGCGGTCCGCGCACGCTCACTTACCCCTCGCGCCTGCCGGTGGCACAGCTCGACTTCGTCTACGGACGCAGGCTGGAGCCGCTGGCCTGCACGGTGCCGCGCGGCCCCATCTGGGCTCGCATGTCCGACCACCTGCCGCTGGTGGCCGATTTCACGCTCCTTAATTGATAGCATTGCTCCAAGAAGGGACGGGCGTTGCGGGCCCGAATGTCTGGAGCCATTCACTGGTACGATCCCCGCCATGCTGAGGAAAACCGACGTCGACCCGCGCCCCGATCGAAACGACGATGACGAGGGTACGCCCGTCTCCGTGAAGATCCGTGAGCGCCTCACCGCGGCGCGCAAGCGCTTCAACGCCAACGACAACATCGCCGAGTTCATCGAGCCCGGCGAACTGGAGGCCTTGCTCGACGAGGTCGAGGTCAAGATGAAGGGCGTGCTCCAGAGCCTGGTCATCGACGTCGAGAATGACCACAACACCGACAACACAGCACGGCGCGTCGCCAAGATGTACCTGAACGAGGTGTTCCGCGGCCGCTACGTGGCGCCGCCCTCGCTCACCGAGTTTCCCAACGCCGAGCATCTGAACGAGCTGATGATCGTCGGCCCGATCACCGTGCGCAGCGCCTGCTCGCATCACTTCTGCCCGATCATCGGCAAGCTCTGGATCGGCGTGATGCCCAACGAGCACACCAACGTGATCGGCCTGTCGAAGTACGCGCGCCTGGCCGAGTGGGTCATGGGCCGTCCCCAGATCCAGGAAGAAGCCGTGGTGCAGCTGGCCGACCTGATCCAGGAAAAGACGCAGCCCGACGGCCTCGCGCTGGTCATGGAAGCCGAGCATTTCTGCATGGCCTGGCGCGGCGTGAAGGAAATGGACAGCAAGATGATCAACTCCGTGATGCGCGGCGTGTTCCTTAAAGACCCGAGCCTGCGCCGCGAATTCCTTTCTCTCCTTCCCCGAAAGAGCTGAGCCATGCTGGTCCGACTTCTCTACGCCAGCCGCGCCGTCGACACCAGCCCCGAGGCCATCGAGGCGATCCTTGCGCAATCGCGCACGCACAACACGACCTGCGGCATCACCGGCATCCTCTGCTACGGTGCCGGCACCTTCCTGCAAGCCATCGAGGGTGGCCGCATGGCCATCAGCGAGCTCTACGGCCACATCCAGCGCGATGCGCGCCACAAGGACGTGGTGCTGCTGCACTACGAAGAGATCTCCGAGCGCCGCTTCGGCGGCTGGACGATGGGACAGGTCAACCTGTCGAAGCTCAACGCATCGACGCTGCTGAAGTACTCCGAAAAGCCCGAGCTCAACCCGTACGCGGTGTCGGGCAAGGTTTCGCTGGCGCTGCTCGAAGAGCTGATGGCCACCGCCGCCATCGTCGGCCGTCACTAGTCCGGCAGGGGTGCCGCTCTCCGCATTCGCGCTGATCCTGCTCGCCGGGATCGTTCACGCAGGCTGGAACATCGCCGCCAAGAAGGCGAACGGTGATGCGCGCTTCAGCTTCCAGACCAGCGTGTTCAACATGCTCATCTGGGCGCCCGTGGGCATCACGCTGGGCTGGAACGTAGTGCCCGGCTGGGGCGTGACGGAGTGGGGCTTCGTCGTGCTCAGCGGCGTGCTGCACATCTTCTATTTCATCGTGCTGCTGCGCGGCTATCGCAAGTCGGACCTCACCGTGGTCTACCCGCTCGCGCGCGGTTCGGGGCCGCTGCTGTCGTCGCTGGTGGCGGTGCTTTTCCTGGGCGAGAAGATCAGCCTGGTTGGCGTGGCAGGCATCGCTGGCGTGGTGGGCGGCGTGTTCCTCGTTGCCGGCGGGCCCAAGCTGTGGCGCAAGGCGCATGACCCGGCGCAGCGCGAGCGCGTGCACAAGGGCATCCGCTACGGCGTGCTGACCGGCGGCTTCATCGCGGCGTACACCGTGGCCGACAGCTACGCGGTCAAGTTCCTCGCGATGTCGCCGATCCTGCTCGACTACTTCGGCAATCTCGTGCGCATGGTGCTGCTGGCGCCTGTCGCGCTGAAGGACCGTGCGACCACCGCGCGCATGTGGCGCGAGCAGTGGAAGTACGCGCTGCTGGTGGCTGCGGTCAGCCCGGTGTCGTATGTGCTGGTGCTGTATGCCGTGCAGCAGGCGCCGATCTCGCACGTCGCGCCGGCGCGCGAGGTGTCGATGCTGTTTGCCGCGTTGATCGGCGGCCACCTGCTGCGCGAAGGCGACCGGCTGCTGCGGCTGCTCGGCGCGCTGTTCATCGCCGCCGGGGTGGTGGCGCTCGCGAGGGGCTGAGGCGATGGTGCTGTTCGGCTGCGACTTCTCCAGCGCGCCGACGGCACGCAAGCCGATCGTGATTGCGGTTGGTGAACTGGCCGGTGCCGACCGCGTCAGGCTGACCAGCCTGCAGCGCTTCGCGACGCTTCAGGCGTGGGGCGAATGGCTGTGCGCCACGCCGTCCTGGACCGGTGGTTTCGACTTTCCGTTCAGCCTGCCGCGCGAACTCGTCGAGCATCTGCGATGGCCGCTGCAGTGGAAGCCGCTGATGGCCCACTACGCCAGCCTGAGCCGTGCCGAAATCCGCGAGACCTTCGCTGCGTTCTGCGCGGCGCGCCCGGTCGGCGGCAAGTTCGCGCACCGTGCGACGGACGGGCCTGCGGGCTCCAGTCCGTCGATGAAATGGGTCAACCCGCCAGTGGCCTACATGCTCCATGCGGGCGTGCCGCGCCTGCTGGCGGCCGGTGCGCACATTCCAGGCCTGCACGCAGGCAGCGGTGCCGACCGTATTGCGCTGGAGGCCTACCCCGGCCTGCTGGCGCGCGAGCTGATCGGGCGCCGCAGCTACAAGAGCGACGACCTGCAGAAGCAGACGCCCGAGCGGCACGCCGCACGCGCCGACCTGCTGGCCGCGCTCGAGGCGGGCACGACTCGCCTCGGCCTGCGGCTCTCCATCACCAGGCCGCAGCGCGCTGAACTGCTGGCCGATGCCCGCGGCGACGACATCGACGCGGTGCTGTGCCTCCTGCAGGCGGCCTGGGGCCTGCAGCGCGCCGGCAGCCCCGGTCCGGGCCATGGCCTGCCGGAAAGCGTCGACCCGCTTGAAGGATGGATCGTCAGCGCCTGAGCCTTGTTGTCCTACACCGCTTCGGGCTTCCGTCGGCATTCGCCGTCACCGGTCGGGGCCTAGATTGAAATCAGTGGGTCATTCCGGCCCACGGATTTCACTACCCCGAACAGGAAGGAAGCGACATGAACAAGGACCAAGTGGCAGGCCGCGTCGAGGAAGCCAAGGGCAAGCTGAAGGAAGTCACCGGCAAGGTCGTCGGCAACGAAAAGCTCGAGGGCGAGGGCATTGCCGACCAGGCCGCCGGCAAGGTGCAGAAGACCTACGGCGACGTCAAGGAAAAGGCCAAGGACGCGATCAAGTCGGGCGCCGACAAGTTGTGACCGAACAGGGCGGCGGGCACACCCCGCAGCCCTTTTCCATCTCCGTGAGTGACTGGAGGATTCCCATGAACAAATCGAATCAATACATCGCCATGCCGCATTCGCGTGCGTGGCTTGCCGTGCTCGTGGCCGGCGCAGCGCTGACGCTGGCCGCCTGCGACAAATCCGACAACCGCACCGCGGGCGAGAAGCTCGACAGCGCTGTGGCGAAGACCGAGCAGGCCGCCGATACCGCGGCCGCCAAGACCGGCCAGGCTGTCAAGGACGCCACGGCCAAGGTCGAGTCGTCCAGCACCACTGCTGAGGTGAAGGAAGGCATGGCCAATGCCAAGGAAGCGGCCAAGGATGCCGGCGCAGCGATGAGCGCGACGGTGAACGATGCCGCCATCACGGCTTCCGTATCCGCGGGCCTGGCCAAGGATCCGGACCTGAGCGCGATCAAGATCAACGTCGACACCAAGGGCGGCGCGGTGAGCCTGAAGGGCCCGGCGCCCACGGCGGCAGCCAAGGCGCGTGCCGAAGAGATCGCCAAGGGCGTGCAGGGCGTGACGTCGGTGAGCAACCAGCTCGAAGTGAAGGGCTGATTGATCGCCCCGGCGAGCTTTACTCGTTCACCCATGAAAAAGCCCGGTTCTACCGGGCTTTTTCATGGGCGGGGCACGCAGCCCCCGATTGGTTCAGTTCAGTGACCGAGCCAGTCCTTCAACTCGTCGGCATGCTCTTCCTCGTCCGAGAGGATGTCTTCGAGCATGCGGCGCGTGGTCGGGTCCTTGTCGCCGATCAGCGCGATCATCTGGCGGTACGACTCCACTGCGATGCGCTCCGCGATCAGGTTGGCGCGCACCATCGATTGCAGGTCGGTCGACTCGTCGTATGCCGCATGGCTGCGCTCCAGCAGGTGCGAGGGCGCGAAGTCGGGCTCGCCGCCGAGCTGCACGATGCGCTCGGCAATGCGGTCGGCATGGCCCGACTCTTCGTTGGCATGCACCAGGAACTCGTCGGCGATGGCGGGCGATTCGACGCCGTTGGCGGTGAAGTAGTGGCGCTTGTAGCGCAGCACGCAGACCAGCTCGGTGGCCAGCGCATCGTTCAGCAACTGGACGACGTCGTCGCGCCAGGGGCCGTAGCTGGGGGTGACGGCGCCGTCGTCGAGGCTCTTGCGCGCGGCATCGAGGCCGCCCTGGTCGAGCACCAGGTGCTTGTGTCCGTTGGTCTTGGAGGAAACATCGGCTTTCATGGAGGGTCCTTTCGTGGGGGGCTTGGGGTCTTCTGCATCAACGTGTTGACCAGGTCAGCCACGTCGGATGTCTTCAGTACCGCCGCCAGCACGGCCGTGGCCGACAGCAGTCGCCATGGCCTGACGAGCACCAGCACCGCGCCGGTGGCCGCGGCGGCCGCCATCAGCTTGGCCGGCTCCTTGCGCGCGTAGTGCTCGAGCAGCGGACGCGCCAGCTGGCCGACCGCATGCGCGGGGTGCCGGCGCCACCAGCGTTCCACCACGCTGCGGCCCACACCGAGCCACACGTTGTTTCTTCCTCCTCCTTCTCTTCTTCCTCTTTCTCCTCGCGGGTTGTGCGGGTGCTGGTCATGCGGCGGCGCAGCGGCCGAGGCTTCGTGCTGCGCGTATTCCAGATCGTCGTTGTCGGGTGCGTCCGCGCCGTCGTTCAGCTGCCGCACAAGCGCGCGGCGCGAGAGGGCCAGGCGCTGCTGCGGGGTGAGGAGATGACGTTCAGCGCTGGCCATGGCGGGCTCCGGTGTCGCGCAAGGCCTGCAGGTCGGCGTCGAGCTGCGAGCGCAGGTCGTCGAAACCGTGGCCCGGCACGGGCCGTGTCGCATACCACGCGCAAATGGCCGCGATCACCACGGACACGGCCGGCACGGCCACCAGCACCCAGTGAAAGCTGCCGTGCATCACGCCGAGCAGCACGGCCACGCCTATGAGCCCGAGGGCCAGCGTGGCGCTGGCCACCGCCAGCAAGGCCGCGACGAGCCGGGCGACGAGGCCGCGCCCCGCCTGCGCGGATTCCTGGCGGACGAGGGCGGCGTAGTTGGCGAGATGTTCAGCAACGAGATCCGGATGCCCGAGCACCGTGGAAAAAATCGGATGAAGCATGGTGCCGGGAACCGGTGCAGCGACGGAAATTCAGCGGCGAATCAATAGTCGTCCCGGCTGCGGCGGCTGGCCAGCACGATGAGTGCCGTGATGGCTGCGCCGGCGGCTGCAGCCAGCAGCACGGAGCGCACAGGCTGGTCGGAGATGTAGCGGCCGGTGACGTCGGCAGCCTGTTCGATGCGGCGCTGCGCACGTGCGCTGGTGGTGGACGCGGCGTCCAGACCGCGCTGAACGGCTTGCTGCACGCGGGCTGCCAGCTGCTCGACACCCGGTTCGGCATCGCGTTGCAGGTCGCGGACCTTTTCGCCCGCCGCATTCACCGCGTTCTGTGCGTAGGCGCGGGTGGTTTCGACCGCTTCACGCGCGGTCTGGCGCACGTCGTCGGCGAGTTGCGAGGGAGTCTTGGTCGTCGTGTTCATGTGAGGTCCTTTCCGGAAAAATGAAATGCGCAAGCCTGTTGATCGTAACGACGCTACTTGCGTCGAAGCAAGCCGGCAAGGAAGCTCGCAATCGCGAGGATCGCGAAGATCACGAAAAGGATCTTGGCAATGCCCACCGCGCTGGCGGCGATGCCGCCGAACCCGAACAGGGCCGCGATCAGGGCGATGACCAGAAACACCACGGCGTAATGCAGCATGTGGAACTCCTTCGAGGCTTGCCTCGTCGTTATGAAAAACCATCGCATCCGCAACCTCGCGCAGAGGCTTCGGATGGCATGGGTGCAACCTTAAGTGGGGGCGTGCCCCCGACCTGTCAGCGGCCAGGGGCGGGGTGCGTAGGAGATGGCCGAGTCGCTCTGCGCCCGCGCGTGCAGAAGTGCCGCTCCTGCAGGCAGCTCAGGCCGGCTTGACGACGGGGAGCATGGCGCTCAGGCGGGTGCCCTTGCCCGGCGTCGAGGAGACCGTGAGCTTGCCGCGCGCTGCCTCCACCCGGTGCCGCATGCCCGCGAGGCCATGCGTCGACGGGCGCATGCGCTGCGTGTCGAAGCCCTTGCCGTTGTCGGCCACTTCCACGATGACGTGGTTGTCGTAGTTCTTCAGCACGATGGTGGCTTCGCTGGCCTCGGCGTACTTGCTGATGTTGGTGAGGCTTTCCTGGACCATGCGGTAGATGGTGAGCTGGCGCGACTCGTCCATGGTTACCGGCTCCAGCGCCATCTCGATCTGCAGGCCCGAGCGTTCCCCGAACTCGCGCCCCAGGATCTCCAGCGAGGCGACCAGCCCCAGGTTGGAGAGCGACGACGGCCGCAGGTCTTCGATGATGCGGCGCTTGAGCGCGATGCCGCTGTTGAGCAGGTCGGTCAGGTGCTGCAGCCGCTGGATCGCGTCGGGCGAGTCCGCCAGCCGCGACTTCAGCCGCGCCACGTCCAGCTTGGCGGCGGTGAGCAGAGAGCCCAGTTCGTCGTGCAGCTCGCGCGCAAGATAGCCGCGCTCGGTCTCGCGCACGTCCTGCAGGTGGGTGGCCAGCTCGGCCAGCGAGGCGGTGCGCTCGCGTACTTCGTCTTCCAGCGCATTGCGCTCGCGCTGCAGGGCCTCCTGCTGGCGCTCGCCGATGGAGTGCAGCGCATGCGTCTGGCGCAGGTACAGGAAGAAGGCGAACAGCGCGGCCAGCGCCACGATGGCGGTGCCGATGCGCGCCAGCTGCAGCGAGCGCAGCACCTGCTCCTGGCTCTGGTGCAGGGTGACGTTGCTGATCTTCACCAGCTCGCCCGCCGTCGCGCGGATGGAGTCCATCTCCTCGCGGCCCACGTCGGTCGTGATGACGAACTTCCAGGCGTCTTCCTTGCCGTCCTGGCGCAGCCGCACGCTCATGTCCATCTCGGCCACCTTGCGCAGCACGTGCTTCGACAACTCGGCCAGCTGGGTGAGTTCAGCAGGCCGGCCGGCGTACAGCCGGCGAAGGGTCGCGAGCTGGCCGTCGACCTGCTTGACCGCGTCGTCATAGGGTTTTCGGTAGTTCGCCTCGCCGGTCAGCAGGTAGCCTCTCTGGCCGGTCTCGGCATCCAGCATGTTCTGCAGGATCTGGTTGAGCGCGCCCCGCATCTGCTGCGCCTCGTCGATGTCGGCGAGGGCGCGGCTCGACTGCCGGTAGCCGGCCTCGTTGATGCCGACGAGGGCCAGCGCAGCCAGCGCCGCGAGCAGCAGGCTCACGGCCATTCTTGGAGGAGCTAACCAGTGCATGAAACTTTCGAGGCTGCGTACTACGCAAGTTCGTGAATAATTGATAACAATCAGGGACCCGGTATGTTGCGACCCGCATGTCCGCAACACAACGAAGAAAGTAACAGATGATCAAAATCGGAATTGTGGACGACCACGCCATCGTGCGATCGGGCCTCCGGCAGTTCTTCTCCGAGCACGTGGACCTGCGCGTGGCGGGTGAAGCAGCCAGCGGCCGAGAGGCAATCGAGCTGGTGCGCACCACGGAGCTGGACGTTCTGGTCATGGACCTTTCGATGCCCGGTCAAAGCGGTATCGATGCGCTCGCCATGATCCGCGCCAAGGCGCCGGACGTGGGCATCCTCATATTGAGCGGATACCCCGAAGAGCACTACGCGATGAACCTGATCCGCCAGGGCGCGAGCGGCTACCTCAACAAGGAGTGCGATCCCATCGAGATCGTCAACGCCATCCGCACCATCTCGCTGGGCCGTCGCTACATCACGCCCGCCGTGGCTGAACTGCTGGCCCGCCAGCTCGACCGCAAGGACGACGCCGCGCCGCACGAGCAGCTCTCGGAGCGCGAGTTCCAGGTGTTCCTGAAGCTCGCCAAGGGCGAGACCGCCGGCGACATCGCCAAGACGCTGTCGCTGTCGGTGAAGACCGTGAGCACCTACCGCACGCGCCTGATGGAGAAGATGAACCTCTCCTCCAACAGCGACCTCACCTACTACGCGCTGAAGAACAAGCTGATCGACTGAGATCGGCCAGGGAGCGGAAAGAGTGGGGAGGGGGCCCAACGCGGCTTCTTCCTCAACCCGCCTCGGGAGCCCCGGGCGCGGGGTGCAAGGCCTTGGCCTGCACGATGCAGAAGTCGACCAGCGCGTCGATTTCGTTCGACTTGTCGAACACCGCGTCGACCCCGAACTCGGCGCAGCGCCGCCGGATGTCGGGCGTCGCATAGTTGCTGAGCACCACCACCTTCTGCAGCGGCTTGCGCGACTGGCAGGCCTGGAGCACGCCCAGACCGCTGCCCTGCTTGAGAAAGAGATCGACGATGACGAGGTCCCACTCGCCATCGTGGCCGAGCAGCCACGCGCGTGCGCCGCTTTCGGTTTCGGCAAAGCCGACGACCGTGGTGGAGGTGAGTTCTTCCAGCGTGCCAATGAGGTTTTCACGGATCGTGAGGTTGTCTTCGACGACGTAGGTCTGCAATCTGGAATCCATGCCGAACCGCGCTTCCTCTGAGGTTGGCAGACGCATTTGCAGCGCCTCTCTGGTGCAAATGCCTGCCAGCATGGACTTTGAGGCGTTGCGGTGGCAGATCATGCAAGCTTCGGCGCGTGGCTCTTGTAGGCGAGGTCCGACGCGTGCATCCGTCGAAGCCTGCAAGGTGCATTCGTAGGCAATGCCTCACGGTTTCTGCGGCCCATCGCCGACCCGGGCGGCGCGATCATTCGAGTTACAAGGACCCATGGCAACGAACGCAACGAACATCCTGCGCAACCGACCGCTCTGGCAGAAGCTGGTGGCCGGCGTCGTGCTGCTGTTCGCGGCGCTGGTCATCGGGCTTGCCTTCTTTCCCTGGGACATGCTGCGCGAGCCGGTCAACCGCTATGTCAGCGAGAAGACCGGGCGCAAGTTCGAGATTACGCGCCGGCTCGACGTGGGCCTTGGCTGGCGGCAGGCCACGGTCAAGTTCGACGGCATCGAGTTCGCCAACCCCTCGTGGGCGCGCGACCCTTATCTGGTCAAGGCGGATCGCGCCGAGTTCGACATCCGCATCTGGCCGCTGATCGCCAGCAAGATCGTCATTCCGCGGCTCGCGCTCTTCTCGCCCGCGCTGGGCCTGCAGATGGAGGCGGACGGGCGCCGCACCTGGGCGCTCGGCAAGGACACCTCCGATGGCGGCACCGTGCCCAGCATCGGCCTGATGCAGGTCGACACCGGCGCGGTCGACTTCCTGGCCAAGCACCTGGGGGTCGATCTGCACGCCGACCTGAGCTACGACAGCAGCCGCGGCGAGATGCCGCTCAGCTACCGTATCAAGGGCCGCTACAAGGGGCAGCCGCTGACCGCCAGCGGACGCACCGGCAACGTGCTGCAGATCAACGCCGCGGGTGCACCGCCGTTTCCGATGGAGATCAACGCGGCCGCCGGGCAGACCCAGCTGAAGGCTGCCGGCACGGTGGCCGAGCTGTCGGGGCTCGACGGCATCGACGCCAAGTTCGAAATCAAGGGCCAGACGCTTGGCGCCTTGTTCCCGCTGCTGGGCATCGCGCTGCCGCAGACCTCGCCCTACGCCCTGAGCGGCAACCTGGGCAAGCGCGGCAAGCTGTGGCAAGCCAGCGGCCTCAAGGGCAGGCTGGGCCTGTCCGACATCGCCGGCGACATGCGCTTCGACCAGGCCGGCCAGCTGCCACATCTGGCGGGCGACCTGCGCTCACGCGTGATGGACATGGACGACCTCGGCCCTCTGATCGGCCTGCCGCCCACGGCGCGCACTGCCGCCACCGTGGAAGGCGTGGCTCCGCCGCCGACCATCACCCAGGTCAAGCGCCCTGGCGGCAAGGTGCTGCCCACGGCGCCGCTCGACTTCGAACGCCTGCGCGCCATGAACGCCGACGTGAAATACACGGCAGACCGCATCCGGAACGTGCGCGACGTTCCGCTGGACAGCGGCAGCGTGCAGGTCAAGCTGGCCAACGGCGTGCTCACGCTCGACCCACTCGACCTGGGTGTGGCCGGCGGCAAACTGAGCGGTGCGATCCGCATCGACGCCTCGAAGAACCCGGCGGACATCCGCGCCTCGCTCGACGTGCGGGCGATGCAGCTGGCCCGCCTGTTCCCCAAGCTCGAGACCACGGGCAACAGCGTGGGCCGGCTGGATGGGCGCATCAACCTGTCGGGCTCGGGCAGCACCGTGGCCAACTGGCTGGGGGGCGTGTCGGGCGACGTGGCGGTCATTTCGGGGCGCGGCCAGTTCGGCAACCTGCTGCCGGTGTTCGCGACGCTGGTGGGCGGCGACATCATCAAGTTCATGCTGCGCGGTGACCGCAACGTCGAGCTGCGCTGCGCGGCCCTGGCCTTCGACGTGAACAAGGGGCTGATGACCGGGCGCACGCTCGTGGTGGACACGACCAACGCCGTGTTCATTGCCACCGGCCAGGCCAACCTGGCGACCGAGGGGCTCGATTTCGTGGTCCGGCCGGAGCCCAAGAGCAAGAGCATCCTGTCGATTCGTACGCCGTTGGTGGTGAGCGGCACCTTTGGCGATCCGAAGGGCGGTGTGGAGGTCGTTCCCCTGGCGGGGCGCGGGCTGGCTGCGCTGGCGCTGGGCGCCATCAATCCGCTGCTGGCGCTGGCCGCGACCATCGAGCCCGGCCCGGGCGTGGATTCCGATTGCAAGGGCGTGCTGGCGCAGGCCAACAAGCCCACGGCCGGGGCGGCCGCCAACGGCGCTGCCCGCGCTAAAGGGGCAAAGCAGCCTTAGAGGGGAAGGGCGGGGCGCTGCGCGCAGACGCTGCAGTGCGGGTCGCGCGCCACGCGCAGCGTGTCGAAAGAGGTGCTGCGCCCGTCGAACATCAACAGCTTGCCCGCCAGCGACGGGCCGATGCCGGCCAGCAGCTTCAGCGCCTCGCTGGCCTGCAGCGTGCCGATGGTTCCGACCACGGGGCCGAACACTCCGAGCACCGCACAGCGCGTTTCCTCGAAATCCGCATCGGGTGGGAACAGGCAGGCATAGCAGGGCGAGGTGGCGTCGCGGGTGTCGTACACGCTCAGCTGGCCATCGAAACGGATTGCCGCGCCCGCCACCAGCGGCTTGGCGTGAGCCACGCAGGCGCGGTTGACGGCCTGTCGGGTGGCGAAGTTGTCGCAACAGTCGACCACCACGTCGGCCTGCGCGACCAGGCGCGACAGCAGCGCCTCGTCGGCGCGCAGGGCGTGGGTTTCGATGGCGATGTCGGGGTTGATGTCGCGCATGGCCTGCGCGGCGGATTCGACCTTGGCGAGGCCCACTCGCGCGTGGGTGTGGGCGACCTGGCGCTGGAGATTGGTGAGATCGACTTCGTCGTCGTCGACCAGCACGATGTGGCCGACCCCCGCTGCCGCAAGGTACAGGGCCACCGGCGAACCCAGTCCGCCGGCGCCTATGACGAGAACCCGTCCCGCACTGACGCGCTCCTGCCCGTCGATGCCGAACTCCTCGAGAAGGATGTGGCGCGAATAGCGCAGCAGCTGGCTATCTTCCATGCGCCACCGGCTCTCAGTTCTCTTTCTTCTCTTCCTTGTTGTCGACGATGATCTGCGTCTTGCTGACCAGCACCGGCTGGCCCTTCAGGCGGTTGAGCGCCTGCACCAGCGGGAAGTCCTTGTCGGTGCCGAACTCGGGTACCTTGCGGTCCTGCGGCGGCTTCTTGGCTTCTTCCTCGAGGCGCTTGCGGGCTTCGTCGCGGGCCTTTTCGCGTTCCGGGTCCTTGACTTCGGGGCCCTGGCCGCTGGCCAGGTGCTTCTCGAGGTCGGCCTCGCGCATGCGCAGGGCGGCAAACGGGCTGCCTTCGGCGCTTTCGTCGATCAGCACGTTGGGCACGATGCCCTTGGCCTGGATCGAGGTGCCGCTCGGCGTGTAGTAGCGCGCCGTGGTGATCTTCAGGCCGGTGTCGGGGCCGAGCGGGCGCACCGTCTGCACCGAGCCCTTGCCGAAGGTCTGGCTGCCCATGATGGTCGCGCGCTTGTGGTCTTGCAGCGCGCCGGCCACGATCTCGCTGGCCGAGGCCGAGCCTTCGTTCACCAGCACCACCAGCGGCACGCTCTTGAGCGCGGCCGGCAGGCTGCGCAGCGGGTCGCTGCCCGAACGGCGCTGGTAGAACTCCGGCGCAGCCTTGTAGACCGACTTGCTTTCGGCCAGCTGGCCGTCGGTGGTGACCACCGTGACGTTCTCGGGCAGGAAGGCCGACGACACCGCCACCGCCGCGTCGAGCAGGCCGCCCGGGTCGTTGCGCAGGTCGAGCACCAGGCCCTTGAGGTTCGGGTCTTCCTTGTACAGGTCGTCGATCTTCTTGACGAAGTCGTCGACGGTGCGCTCCTGGAACTGCGACAGGCGGATCCAGCCATAGCCGGGTTCCATCATCTTGCCGCGGACCGACTGCGTGCGGATTTCTTCGCGCGTGATCGTCACCGGGAAGGTGCGGCTCTCGTCCTTGCGGAAGATGGTCAGCAGCACCTTGGTGTTGGCCTCACCGCGCATGCGCTTGACCGCCTCGTTCAGCGACAGGCCGCGCACGGCGGTGTCGTCGATCTTGGTGATCAGGTCATTGGGCTTCAGGCCGGCGCGGAAAGCAGGGGAGCCTTCGATGGGCGAGACGACCTTGATGAGGCCGTCTTCCTGCGAAATCTCGATGCCCACGCCGACGAAGCGGCCGGTGGTGCCTTCCCTGAATTCCTTGAAGGACTTCTTGTCGAAGTACTGGGAATGCGGATCGAGGCCGGCAACCATGCCCGAAATGGCGTCGGAGATGAGCTTTTTCTCGTCGACCGGCTCGACGTAGTCGCTCTTGACCATGCCGAAGACGGCAGCGAGCTGCTGCAATTCCTCGAGCGGCAGTGGCGCAAGCGAACCGCGTGCGACTGTCTGCAACGAGACGGTGGTCAGGACGCCTGCTACGGCGCCGGCGGCGACCCAGCCGGTGATCTTCAGTTTCTGGCCCATCATGAGTGGTTGTCCTTGTCGGCGGCTGTCGAATCAATATACACAGCTTGGAAGCAATTTGTTTGCCGGGGTTCCACGGATGGAGCGCCGGGCAGGGGCTTTCAGGGCGGTCTTTACCGGTCTTTTCAGCCCTTGCCTTGCGATGCCACCGCTGCGGCTGCCTTTTCGGCGGCTGCGGCATCGCCGAGATAGTAGTGGCGCAGGGGCTTGAGGTCGTCGTCGAGCTCGTAGACCAGCGGAATGCCGTTCGGGATGTTCAGGCCGACGATGGCGTCGTCGGAGATGCCGTCGAGGTACTTCACCAGCGCCCGGATCGAGTTGCCATGGGCCGCCACGACCAGACGGCGGCCGGTGCGGATGGCCGGCGCCATCGACTCGTTCCAGAAGGGCAGCACGCGCGCCACCGTGTCTTTCAGGCACTCGGTCAGCGGAATCTGTTCGGGCGCCAGCTTGGCGTAGCGCACGTCGCTGCGCTCGCTGCGCGGGTCGTCGGCTTCCAGGGGTGGGGGCGGGGTGCCATAGCTGCGGCGCCAGACCAGCACCTGCTCGTCGCCGTACTTCTTGGCGGTTTCGGCCTTGTTCAGGCCCTGCAGGCCGCCGTAGTGGCGCTCGTTCAGGCGCCAGGAATGGACCACGGGCAGCCAGGTGCGATCGAGTTCGTCGAGCGTGTGCCACAGGGTGCGGGTGGCGCGCTTGAGCACGCTCGTGTAGGCGACGTCGAAGTCGTAACCTTCGGCCTTGAGCAGCCGGCCGGCCTGCTTGGCCTGCTCCACGCCGGTCTCGGTCAGGTCCACGTCGGTCCATCCGGTGAAGCGGTTTTCGAGATTCCAGGTGGATTCGCCGTGACGGATCAATACCAGTTTGTGCATGTGGGAGGCCTTTGGCTGCGCTTGCGAAACCTCGCATTCTAAAATCCCCGGTTTGCCATTCAAGGAACCCCCGTGAAATTGATCGAATTCGTCACCGCGAACTGGATGCTGATCCTGATCGCGCTCAGCTCGGGAGCCATGCTGGCCTGGCCGCTGGTGCGGGGGGCGGGCGGCGGAACGCTCACGGCGCAGGGTGCCGTGCAGCTCATCAACCGCGAGCGCGCGGTGCTTGTCGATGTGCGCGAGGCGGAAGAATTCGCCACCGGCCACATGATCGGCGCCAAGAACATTCCCCTGAACCAGCTCGAGGAAAAGCTCACCGGCGCGGTCAAGAACAAGACCGTGCCGCTGCTGCTGGTATGCGCCACCGGCGCCCGCGCCCAGCGCGCCGTGGCCATGGCCAAGAAGCTGGGCTACGAGCAGGCCCAAGCCGTGGCCGGCGGGCTGAAAGCCTGGAAAGACGCTAACCTGCCCGTTGAAAAGGCCTGAAATCTCCCCGAGATAGAGCGTATGCAAGCAGTCAAGATGTACACCACCGCCGTTTGCCCCTACTGCACGCGTGCGAAGCAAATCCTGAAGTCCAAGGGCGTCGAGCAGATAGAAGAGATCCGCATCGACACCGACCCCCAGGCCCGCAACACCATGATGGAAATCACCCAGCGCCGCACGGTGCCGCAGATCTTCATCGGCGACACCCACGTGGGTGGCTGCGACGACCTGATGGCCCTCGACAGCCGCGGCGGCCTCGTGCCCCTGCTGCAGAGCGCCTGAAACACAAAGCAACCGGCGTCACGGAAGTGGCGCGGTCGCCGGGCGATAATCGTTCGCTCATCCATCTGCAGCCCGCTGCGGGAACCTCTCCCCGGCGGGCATTGTTTTGATCCTCGAAAGTTCAGCCATGGCCGACCAGCAAGCCCAAGATCCCGTTTTCCAGATCCAGCGCGTCTACCTCAAGGACCTGTCGCTCGAACAACCCAATTCGCCCGCGATCCTGCTGGAGCAGGAGCAGCCCACCGTCGACATCCAGCTCGGCGTGGACGCCCAGCCCGTGACCGACGGCATCTTCGAGATCACCGTGTCGGCCACCGTGCAGACCAAGATCGGCGACAAGACCGTGTTCCTGGTCGAAGCCAAGCAGGCCGGCATCTTCGAAATCCGCCACCTGCCGGAAGAGCAGATGGGCGCCATCCTGGGCATCGCCTGCCCGCAGATCGTCTACCCGTACCTGCGCGGCAACGTGGCCGACGTGATCCAGCGCGGCGGCTTCCCGCCCGTGCACCTGGCTGAAATCAACTTCCAGGCGATGTACGAGCAGCAGCAGGCGCAGGCCGCCGGCCAGGCTGCGCCGACCCTGGCGCAGTAAACAGCGCCCAACGCCCTCGATGTCGCCAACGCCGATGAAGATCTGCGTTCATGGCGCCGGTGCCTGGGGCACGGCAGTCGCTGTCAACGCGGCGGCTCGCCACGAGGTCACGCTCTGGGCGCGCGATGCCGCCCAGGCCGACACCATGTCGGCCGCGCGCGAAAACACCCGCTACCTGCCCGGGCTGGCACTGCCGGCCTCGCTCGCCGTGCGCGCGGGCGACATCGGCCAGGCACAGGCCGGCGCCGACCTCGTCATCGTGGCCACCCCCATGGCTGCCCTGCGTGAACAACTCATTGCACTGCGTGGCACTACTGCGGCGGTGGCGTGGCTGTGCAAGGGCGTTGAGCCCGCACTTGACGCCTCACCCGCATCCTTCGGCCTGCTCGCCCACGAAATATGGATGCAGGTTGCTCCTGATTTGAGAGCGGGCGTGCTCAGCGGCCCCAGCTTCGCGCAGGAGGTTGCCGAAGGGCGCCCGACCGCGCTGGTGGCCGCCAGCCCGCATGCCGCCGTGCGCGACACGCTGGTCGACGCCTTCCACGGCCCCGCGCTGCGCGTCTACGCCAACGAGGACATCGTGGGCGTGGAAGTGGGCGGCGCGGTGAAGAACGTGCTGGCCATCGCCACCGGCCTGTGCGACGGCCTCGCGCTCGGGCTCAACGCTCGCGCGGCGCTCATCACCCGGGGCCTCGCAGAAATGACGCGCTTCGGCCTCGCGCTGGGCGCCCGCGCCGAAACCTTCATGGGCCTTTCGGGCCTGGGCGACCTGGTGCTGACCTCCACCGGAGACCTGTCGCGCAACCGCAAGGTCGGCCTGCTGCTGGCCCAGGGCCGCACGCTGGCGCAGGCCGTCGATTCGCTGGGCCATGTGGCCGAAGGCGTGTACTGCGCCCGCACCGTGGTGCAGCGCGCGCGTGGCCTCGGTATCGAGATGCCGATCGCCGAAGGCGTGGTCGCGCTGCTCGACGGCCGCGTGAGCCCGCAAGACGCGGTGGCCGCCCTGACCGGCCGCGACCCGGTGCCGGAATCCGTGCCGCCCGGCGCTGCGGCTTCTCCTCGCCATTCCTCTTAATAAAAAAACGCAGAGACAAAGAGCCATGAGCCTTCGCTTTGATTTTTCAGCGTCGGCCGTGGCCGCGCTGGCCCTGTCCGATGCCACCCGCGCATTGCAGGAAGACGTCGCCGACGGCGACCTCACCGCGTCGCTGGTCGACCCGGCCCGCACCGCCCGCGCCCGCGTGCTGGCGCGCGAATCCGCCGTCGTGTGCGGCGCGCCCTGGGTCGAGGCCACGCTGCGGCAGCTCGATCCGCAAGTGCGTATCCACTGGCTGTGTGCCGAAGGCGAGCGCTGCGCGGCCGACCAGACCGTGCTCGAAATCGAAGGTGCCGCCCGCGCGCTGCTGACGGCCGAGCGCACCTCGCTCAACTTCCTGCAGTTGCTGAGCGCGGTCGCCACCAAGACCGCCCTGTACGCCGACGCCGTGCGCGGCACGCGCGCCCGCATCGTCGACACCCGCAAGACCATTCCGGGCCTGCGCCTCGCGCAGAAGTACGCGGTGCGCACCGGCGGTGGCCTGAACCACCGCATCGGCCTTTACGACGCCGTGCTCATCAAGGAAAACCACATCGCCGCGGCCGGTGGCGTGGCTGCGGCCCTGCGCGCGGTGGCACCGGTTGCCTCGCAAGCCGCCTTCGTCGAAGTCGAGGTCGAAACACTGACCCAGCTGCGCGAAGCGCTGGAAGCAGGCGCGCGCATGGTGCTGCTCGACAACATGGACTTGCCCACGCTGCGCGAGGCCGTGCGCATCAACGACGAAGCCGGCGAAGACCGCAAGGCCGTGCTGGAGATATCCGGTGGCGTCACACTGGACGGTCTGCGCGCACTGGCCGAAACCGGGGTAGACCGTATTTCGGTCGGCGCATTGACCAAGGATGTCAAAGCCA
Source organism: Variovorax sp. R-27 (assembly GCF_049913215.1). Lineage (NCBI taxonomy): Bacteria > Pseudomonadati > Pseudomonadota > Betaproteobacteria > Burkholderiales > Comamonadaceae > Variovorax > Variovorax sp. R-27. The sequence goes on along the minus strand of NZ_CP183984.1, from coordinate 5,467,467 downwards.
TCGACTACTCGATGCGTTTTCTGGAAAGCTGATCCGCCCATGTCGTCTCCGGTCATCGACGTCGACTACGAGCAGCCCGCCGCAAAGGCCGGCGCCGTCTGCGACACGCGCCACGCCTGGGCCCGAGTGCCGGCCGAGCCTTCGCCCGACGAGCGCATCGCGTTGAAGGAGCGCATCCGCCGCCTGCTGCGCGAACGCAACGCGGTGATGGTGTCGCACTTCTACGTGCACCCCGACCTGCAGGACCTTGCCGAGGAAACCGGCGGCATCGTGAGCGATTCGCTCGAAATGGCGCGCTTCGGCCGCGACCACGCCGCGCAGACGCTGGTGGTGTCGGGCGTGCGCTTCATGGGCGAGACCTCGAAGATCCTCTCGCCCGAAAAGCGCGTGCTGATGCCCGACCTCGACGCGAACTGCTCGCTCGACCTGGGCTGCCCGGTCGAGCAGTTCAGCGCCTTCTGCGACCAGCACCCCGACCGCACCGTGGTCGTCTACGCCAACACCAGCGCGGCCGTGAAGGCGCGCGCCGACTGGCTGGTCACCTCCAGCTGCGCGCTCGACGTGGTGAACGCGCTGCACGCGGCGGGGCAGAAGATTCTCTGGGGCCCCGACCGCCACCTGGGCGACTACATCCAGCGCCAGACCGGCGCGGACATGGTCAGCTGGAACGGCGCCTGCATCGTGCACGACGAGTTCAAGGCGCTGGAGCTCGAACTGCTCATGAAGGAGCATCCGAAGGCGAAGGTGCTGGTACACCCCGAGTCCCCGTCTGACGTGATCGCGCTGGCGGATGCGGTGGGCTCCACCTCGGCCATCCTGAACGCGGCACAGCGTATGGATGCCAGCGAATTCATCGTTGCCACCGACAGCGGCATGCTGCACAAGCTGCGCACGCTGAACCCCGGCAAGGTCTTCATCGAGGCGCCCACGGCCGGCAACGGCGGCACCTGCAAGAGCTGCGCTCATTGCCCTTGGATGGCGATGAACGGGCTGGTCGAGCTGGCGAATGCGCTGGAAACGGGCGCGGGCGAGATCCATGTCGACCCGGCGCTGGGCCTGCGGGCGCGCGTGCCGATCGACCGGATGCTGGCGTTTACTGCCGGGCTGAAGAACGGGCAGGCGCCCGGCAGCTTGGTAGCAGGCATGGGCGCCGCCTGACCCTGTCTTGCTCCTTCCCGCTCTGGGGGGAACCTAGAAGTCCACGGTGCAGCTGTCGCCCAGCGCCTCGCGCCACACACGCACGCGGGCCAGCGAGGGCCGCAAGTCCGGCAGCGCATCCGCAATGAACACGCACAGGTTCTCCAGCGTCGGCGGATGCAGCCCCGGCACGTCATCCAGCAGGTGATGGTCGAGCTTCTCGCGCACATCTTCCAGCCGCCGACGCAGCAACCCCAGGTCGATCACCATCCCCGTCACTGGATCGCGCTCGCCCGCAAGCCACACCTCCGCGTGGTACGTGTGGCCGTGGATACGGCGGCTGCCTTCGACTTCGATCTCGCGCTTCAGTGTGTGGGCGGCGTCGAAGAAAAAGCGTTGGCTGATGGTGAATCGCATCGTCAAAAAAGAAACTCAGAGGAAAAAGGGCCGCAGTCTCAGCGGATCCCGGTGATCTTGTGCGTCTGCACGCTCAGGCGCCAAACCGGCTGCTTCATGCATTCGGCAATGCAAAGCTCGGTGTTCGCGACCCGGTCGGGCCCGTCCATCGGCTGCAAAAAGCGGTGCGTGAACTCGCCTGTGCGCGCCATCGTGTCGAGGTCGAACTCGGTCTGCGGCCACACCAGCTTCAACTCCTGGCCGCGCTGCTGCACCCATGTCGCGCCGGCCTTGGGGCTGATGCACAGCCAGTCGATGCCTTCGGGCGCCTCGACCGTGCCATTGCTCTCGACTGCGATGCGGAAGCGCCGCGCGTGCAGCGCGTCGACCAGCGCGGCGTCTACCTGCAGCAACGGCTCGCCACCGGTCAGAACCACGAGGCGATGGTCGGCATCTGCGGCTGGCCATTGCGCGGCGATGGTGTCGGCAAGCAGGTCGGCGGTCTTGAACTTGCCGCCCCGCGTGCCGTCGGTGCCGACGAAATCGGTGTCGCAGAAACGGCAGACGGCGGAGGCTCGATCTTCCTCGCGGCCCGTCCAGAGGTTGCAGCCTGCAAAGCGACAGAACACGGCCGGCATGCCCGCCTGGCCGCCTTCGCCTTGCAGGGTGTAGAAGATTTCTTTGACGCTGTAAGTCATGAGGCCGGTGTGTCGATCTCGAGGTTGTCGATCAGCCGCGTGCTGCCCAGGCGTGCAGCGGCCAGCGCCACGAGCGGTTCGCCCGCGGCCGGTGCCTGCAGGTCGGCACGGCGCCGCAGCACCAGATAGTCAGGCTGCCAGCCGCGTTGCGTGAGCATCTGCATGGCCCGCGCTTCGATCGCGGCCAGGTCGCGTTCGCCCGCGCGCACCGCCTCGGCCATTGCCTTCAGCGCCTTCGACAGCTGCACGGCCTCGGCGCGTTCGCTCTCGCTCAGGTAGCCGTTGCGCGACGACAGCGCGAGGCCGTCGTCGGCGCGGAAGGTCTCGCTGCCCACGATCTCGATGGGCAGCGCGAACTGCCGCACCATGTGCCGGATCATCATCAGCTGCTGGTAGTCCTTCTTGCCGAACACGGCCACGCGCGGCTGCACGCACTGGAAGAGCTTCATCACCACCGTGCACACGCCGATGAAGAAGCCAGGGCGGAAATGCCCTTCGAGGATGTCGGCCAGCGCCGGGTCGGGGTGCACCTTGCAGGTCTGCGGCTCGGGGTAGAGCGCTTTCTCATCCGGCGCGAACAGCACGTCGCAGCCGGCGGTGCGCAGCTTCTCGCAGTCGCTGTCCCAGGTGCGCGGGTAGGTGTCGAAGTCTTCGTGCGGCAGGAACTGCAGGCGGTTCACGAAGATGCTGGCCACCGTCACGTCGCCCAGTGGCTTGGCCTGCTTCACCAGGGCCAGGTGGCCGTCGTGCAGGTTGCCCATGGTGGGGACGAAGGCGGGGCGCTTGAAGGCGGCCAGGTGGTCGCGAAGTTCGGCGATGGTGTGTGCGATGTACATGAGGGTTTCCTTCCTTACCAGGCGTGGAGTCGGTCGTCGGGGAAGCTGCCGTCCTTGACGGCCTGCACGTAGGCCCTGAGGGCGGGCAGCACGCCCGGCGCGTCGGCCATGAAGTTGCGCACGAACTTCGGCATCTTCCCGAGGTTGATGCCAAGCATGTCGTGCAACACCAGCACCTGCCCGGCGGTGGCCTTGCCGGCGCCGATGCCGATGGTGGCGCAGTGCTTCAGCTCGGCGGTGAGCTCGGCGGCCAGCGCGGCCGGCACCATTTCGAGCACCAGCATTGCGGCGCCCGCGTCCTGCAGCGCGTGGGCCTGCTGCTTCAGCAGCGCGCCAGCGGCGTCGCCCTTGCCCTGCACGCGGTAGCCGCCCAGTGCATGCACCGTCTGCGGCGTCAGGCCGAGGTGGGCGCACACCGGGATGCCGCGCTCGACCAGGAAGCGCACCGTGTCGGTGGTCCAGCCGCCGCCTTCGAGCTTGACCATGTGTGCGCCGGCCTGCATCAGCACGGTGGCGCTGCGCAGCGCCTGTTCGCGCGATTCCTGGTAGCTGCCGAAGGGCAGGTCGGCAATCAGCCAGGTCGTGCCTTGCACGCGGCGCAGGCCGCGCGAGACGCTGTCGGTGTGATAGCGCATGGTGTCCAGGCTCACGCCCACCGTGCTGTTCAGGCCCTGGCAGACCATGCCGAGCGAATCGCCGACCAGCAGGCAGTCGATGCCCGCGGTGTCGGCCATGGCCGCGAAGGTGGCGTCGTAGGCCGTGAGCATCGCGATCTTCTCGCCGCGCGCATGCATGTCGGCCAGGCGCGGCAGGCTCACGGGCTTGCGCGAGGCAGGCGGGGAGGCCGGCGGCAGCGTGCCGTAGGGCGAAGCGGGCGGCGTGTCGGTGATTGGGGGCGTGGTGTTCGACATGGTTGGGTTTCTCCCTGCGGGCGTCGGTGGCCGGGCATCCTTGAGTGAAGAAAACGAAGCGGGTAGGGCTATCGGCCGTCCGGCGGCACCAGCACCGTGGGTGCGGTGGGCTCGGCGAGCGAAGGATAGTCGCGGCTGAAATGCAGGCCACGGCTCTCGTGGCGGGCCTGCGCGGAACGAACGATCAGCTCGGCCACCTGCACCAGGTTGCGCAGTTCGAGCAGGTCGCGCGTGACGTGAAAGTTCGCATAGAACTCCTGGATCTCGGCCTGCAGCAGCGCGATGCGATGGCTCGCGCGCTCCAGGCGCTTGTTGGTGCGCACGATGCCGACGTAGTCCCACATGAAGCGGCGCAGCTCGTCCCAGTTGTGCGAGATGACCACGGCTTCATCGGCGTCGGTGACGCGGCTGTCGTCCCAGGCGGGCAGCTCGGCGCGCTCGCGTGCTGGAGCCGCGGCAATGGCGCTGGCCGCGGCGCGCGCGAACACCATGCACTCGACCAGCGAGTTGCTGGCCAGGCGGTTGGCGCCGTGCAGGCCGGTGCAGGCGGTCTCGCCGATGGCGTAGAGGCCCGGGATGTCGGTGCGCCCGCTCAGGTCGCTGAGCACGCCGCCACAGGTGTAGTGCGCGGCCGGCACCACGGGAATGGGCTCGCGCGTGATGTCGATGCCCAGCTCCAGGCAGCGCGCGAGGATGTTGGGGAAGTGTTCCTTCAGGAACGCTGCCGGCTGGTGCGAGATGTCGAGGTGCACGCAATCGAGGCCATGCTTCTTCATCTCGAAGTCGATCGCGCGGGCCACCACGTCGCGCGGTGCGAGTTCGGCACGCTCGTCGTGCTTCGGCATGAAGCGGGTTCCATCGGGCAGCTTGAGCAGCCCGCCTTCGCCGCGCACCGCCTCGCTGATCAGGAAAGACTTTGCATGCGGGTGATACAGGCAGGTCGGGTGGAACTGGATGAACTCCATGTTCGACACCCGGCAGCCCGCGCGCCACGCAGCGGCAATGCCGTCGCCGGTGGCGGTGTCGGGGTTGGTGGTGTACAGGTACACCTTGCCCGCGCCGCCGGTGGCCAGGATGGTGTGCGGCGCGCGGAAGGCCAGCACCTCGTCGGTCTCGTCGTCGAGTGCGTAGAGGCCCAGGCAGGCCGGGTCATCGAGCCCGATCTTGGGCCCGGTGATCAGGTCGACCAGCGTGTGATGCTCGAACAGCGTGATGTTCGGCGTGCGCCGCACCCGCTCGATCAGCACCTGCTGCACTGCCGCGCCGGTGGCGTCGGTCACGTGCACGATGCGGCGCTGGCTGTGGCCGCCCTCGCGCGTCAGGTGCAGGCTGCCGTCTTCCTCGGAAAAGGGCACGCCCAGCTCGCGCAGCCAGCCGATGGCCTCGGGTGCGTGCTCGACCACGAAGCGCGTGGCCTCGGGGTCGCACAGGCCGGCGCCGGCCACCAGCGTGTCTTCCACGTGCGCATCGAAGCTGTCGCCCGCCGCCAGCACGGCCGCGATGCCGCCTTGCGCCCATGCGCTGGAGCCGTCGTTCAGCGCACGCTTGGTCAGCACGGCCACGCGGTGCGTGGGCGCCAGGTGCAGCGCGGCCGAGAGGCCGGCCAGGCCGCTGCCGACGATGAGGACGTCGAAGTCGCGCACGACGGAAGTCACTGGGTATGGGGACCGGTTGGGTCAGGCTGGCGAATAAGCCAATCTGACATAGATAGGGGCGAAGGCCTCGGCCTGCGTGATTTCGATCAGCGTTTCCTTCGCGAGCTCCAGCATCGCGATGAAGGTGACGATGAGCACGGGCGTACCGCGCGACACGTCGAACAGCTTCTCGAATTCGACGAAGCGCTGCCCCTGCAGGTGGCGCAGCACGATGCTCATGTGCTCGCGCACGTTGAGCTCTTCGCGCGAGATCTTGTGGTGCTGCACGAGCTTGGCGCGCTTCATGATGTCGGCCCACGCATCGCGCAGCTCGACCACGTCCACGTCGGGGAAGCGCGGCTTCAACGACTGCTCGATGTAGACCTGCGCCTTCCAGAAGTCGCGTCCGTACGTGGGCGTGGCGCTGAGGGCGGCGGCCTGCAGCTTGGTCTGCTCGTATTCGAGCAGGCGGCGCACGAGCTCGGCGCGCGGATCTTCGGCCTCTTCGCCGTCGGCCACCTTCTTGGGCGGCAGCAGCATGCGCGACTTGATCTCGATCAGCATCGCGGCCATCAGCAGATATTCGGCCGCGAGTTCGAGGTTGGTCTGGCGGATCTCGTCGACGTAACTCAGGTACTGCCGCGTGAGCCCCGCCATCGGGATGTCGAGGATGTTGAAGTTCTGCTTGCGGATCAGGTAGAGCAGCAAGTCCAGCGGGCCTTCGAAGGCCTCCAGGAACACCTGCAGCGCCTCGGGCGGGATGTACAGGTCCTTCGGCATCGCGAACAGCGGCTCGCCATAGAGCCTCGCGAGCGCGACCTGGTCGACCACGTCGGGCATGTCGACCACCAGCGTGCCGTTGTCCTCGTCGCTCTTCATTGGGCTATTGCTATCGTTTCAATAGCGACCGGCGCAATGCGGACGGGAGCTTGCTGTCAAATCGGCATCGGGAAATCGGCATCGGGGAATTACTTGGCCTGGGTCTGGTAGACGTACGGCTGCATCGGAACGCGGGCTTCGCTGTACTCCTCCAGCAGGCTGCGGTCGAGGTGCTTGTCCCAGAGGAGGGCGCGGCCGGCGCGCTGTTCAGCTTCCAGCGTTGGCTTCTTTTCCTTCATCTCCTCGATGAAGTTCGTGATCTCGGAGGTGTAGTGGGGGCGGCGGAAGATGGACATAGACTGGACCTTTATGACGCGAATTTTACCGGGGACGGCATGAAGCAACGGCGAGGATGGCAGATCGGCATGGCAACAGGGTTTCTGGCGGCGGTGATGGCTCTCGTGGGATGCGACTCGAAGAACATCTCCGAGCTTGAAGAGGGCGTGTCCACAGAGGCCGACGTGCGGGCCCGTTTCGGCCAGCCCGAGAACGTCTGGGACGCCCCCGGCGGTGGCCGGGTGTTCGAGTACAACCGCCAGCCAGCGGGCCAGAAGAACTACATGATCACCATCGGTGCCGACGGCAAGATGAGCGCGCTGCGCCAGGTGCTCACGCCCGAGAACTTCGCCAGAGTGCAGCCCGGCATGATGATGGAAGACCTGCGCAAGATGCTGGGCAAGCCCGCCAAGGTCACGCCCTATGCGCTCAAGCGCGAGACCGAATGGGAATGGCGCTGGGTGCAGCCGCCGAACTCGGCCATGGTCTTCACCGCCACGCTGAACGACGACCAGCGCGTGGTGCGCAGCGGCTCTTCGCCTGACCGGGGTACCGAAGCCCCGTAGTCTCCATGGCGGCTATGCGCCGTGCGACGCGCCGGGCTGGCCCGTCGTCAATTCCTCGGCAAAGCCCGAACGCACCAGCACCTCGAGCGGCTGCGGCTGCAACGACTCGATGCGCAGCAACCCGTCGCGCGCCAGCACCGCCCGGTGCAGTTGCCGCAGCGCATCGACACCGGTGGCGTCGATGTAGATCAGGTGCGTGGCGTCCAGCACCACCGTCATGCCGCGCGGCGCGCGCTCGGCGGCATTCACCGCCTCGTCGAGCTTGGCCGCCGCGCCGAAGAACAGCGCGCCGTAGAGGCTGTAGGTGAGCACCGGCGGCTGCAGCGTGACCAGTTCGACGCTGAACAGCCCGTTCATGCGCCGGATGAAGAGGGCGCAGGCCAGCACGATGCCCACCTGCACCGCCACCGTCAGGTCGAATACCACCGTGAGGAAGAAGGTGCCCAGCATCAGCAGCCGGTAGTGCCGGCTGAAATGCCGCAGCTGCGTGGGCGTGAACTCGCGCCATTCGCCCATGTTCAGGCCCACGAACACCAGGATGCCCGCCAGCACCGCGAGCGGCACGTGGCGCGCCAGCGGCGCGGCCAGCAGCACCACCGCCAGCAGCGTGATCGCATGCACGATGCCCGCGATCGGCGAGGTGCCGCCCGAGCGGATGTTGGTTACGGTGCGCGCGATGGTGCCGGTGGCCGGCATGCCGCCGAAGAAGGGCGTGACGATGTTCGCGATGCCCTGCGCCATCAACTCCTGGTTGGGGTCGTGGCGTGGCTGGCCGCTGAGCTGGTCGGACACGCGCGCGCACAGCAGCGACTCGATGGCGCCGAGCAGCGCGATGGTCAGCGTGGGCGTCACGAGCTGCTTCACCGTCTCCCACGAAAAATCGGGCAGCGCGAAGGCCGGCACGCCTTCAGGAATGCCGCCGAAGCGCGTGCCGATGGTTTCCACCGGCAGCTCGAAGCCCCATGACACCAGCGTGAGCGTGACCAGCGCCACGATGGGCCCCGGCATGCGCGCGCCCACCTGCACGGCGCGCGTGCGCGCCACCCGGCCAGCGACGCGCAGCACCGCGGTGCCCACCTTCGAGTCGCTGCTCAGCAGCAACGGCCACAGCAGCAGCCCTGCCACGCAGGCGATGCCGAGCGCGAACGCATAGGGGTTGAAGGTGCCGATCTGCAGCGCCATCGCATGCAGCTGCGAGAACACGTCGGCCGGCATCTTCGCCACCGTCAGCCCGAGCAGATCTTTGAGCTGCGACAGCAGGATCAACACCGCGATGCCATTGGTGAAGCCCACCACGATCGACAGCGGCACGAAGCGCACCAGCCGCCCCAGCCCGAACAACCCCGCCATGAACAGCAGCACGCCCGCGCACGCGGTGGCAATCAGCAGGTTCGCCACGCCGTAGCGCTCGACGATGCCGTAGACGATCACGATGAACGCCCCCGCCGGCCCGCCGATCTGCACCGCCGAGCCGCCCAGCAGCGAGATCAGGAAGCCCGCGATGATCGCCGTCCAGATGCCCGCCTCGGGCTTGAGCCCCGAGGCGATGGCAAAGGCCATGGCCAGCGGCAGCGCCACGATGCCGACCGTGGCGCCCGCGCCCAGGTCCTTGAAGAAGCGCTCGCGGTCGTACCCCGCGAGCGCATCCATCAGGCGTGGGCGGAAGCGGGTGAGGTTCAGCGGGGAATGCATGAGTCGTTCATTGTGGACTGCCCCCTGCCGTGCGGCAGGCCGCGGACGGGTGAGTCATACCGATGCGAACTTTCGCTCAACTTATCCGGAGCAAGGGATCCCGATACATTTTTGACATTCATTGACATTTCGTCACCGAAATTACCGAGGTCCGTCCGATGCACATCCTGCTTGTCGCAAGCGCGTTCAACAGCCTGACGCAACGGGTTCTCGCCGAACTCCAGGACCGCGGCCACACCGTCGGGGTGGAGCTGGCCCTCGGTAATGACGAGGCCCTGCGCGAAGCCGTGCGGCTGCATTCGCCCCAGCTCATCGTGGCGCCGATGCTGACCACCGCCATTCCCCAGGACATCTGGACCGCCCACACCTGCCTGATCGTGCATCCCGGCCCGCCGGGCGACCGAGGGCCTTCGTCGCTCGACTGGACGCTGCAGGGCGGCGTCGAAAGTTGGGGCGTCACCGTGCTCGAGGCCGTGGCCGAGATGGATGCGGGCGATGTCTGGGCATGGTCGCCGCTGAAGGTGCCGCCGCTGGCCGGCAAGAGCGACCTCTACCGCGGCGAGGTGGCCGACGCCGCGCTCGACGCGGTGCTGCTGGCGGTGGAGCGCTTCGCTTCGGGCAAGTACAAGCCCCAGAAGCAGAAGACCGCAGCCCTTGCCGCCGGCTGGCGGCCCTTCATGAAGCAGGCGCAGCGCCGCATCGACTGGGCGACCGACACGACCGAGTTTGTGCTGCGCCAGTTGCGCGCGGCCGATTCGCAGCCCGGCGTGCTCGATGAACTGCTGGGCGCGCAGTGGTACCTGCACGGCGGCCATCCCGAAGACGAGCTGCGCGGCAACACGCCCGGCGAGCTGATCGCCACCCGCGCCGGTGCCGTCTGCCGAGCCACTGTCGACGGTGCGGTATGGATCGCGCAACTGCGCCCCTGGCGCGAGCCCGGCTCACGGCTGCCCAGCTACAAGCTGCCGGCCGTGCAGGCGCTCGGCGAGCTGCTGCCCTTCGAAGTGCCCGAGGTGCCGGCGCCGCTGCAGTTGCCGGCCGGACGCCGCACCTGGTCCGACATCCGCTACAGTGAGCATGGCGCGGTCGGTGTGCTGAACTTTTCATTCCCAGGCGGCGCGATGAGCACCGTGCAGTGCCGCCGGCTGCTGCAGGCCTATCGCTTCGCCTGCACCCGTCCGACCTCGGTGCTGGTGCTGGGCGGCCTGCGCGATTTTTTCTCCAACGGCATCCACCTCAACGTGATCGAGGCGGCCGACGACCCGGCCGAGGAATCGTGGGCCAACATCCACGCGATGAACGACCTGGTCGAGGCGGTGCTGAGCACCACCGACCGACTCACCGTGTCGGCACTCGGCGGCAATGCGGCGGCTGGCGGCGTGATGCTCGCGCTGGCGGCCGACGAAGTGTGGTGCCGCGACGGCGCCGTGCTCAACCCGCACTACACGCTGATGGGCCTGCACGGCTCCGAATACTGGACTTACACCCTGCCGCGCCGCGTCGGCGCCGCCGAGGCGCAGCGTTTGACCCAATCGGCCCTGCCCGTGAGCGCCAGGCGCGCCGTCGAACTCGGCATGGCCGAGCGCGTGCTGCAGGCCGCGCCGGAAGAGTTGGGCGATGAAGTGACGCGGCTGGCCGCGCAACTGGCCGCCTCGCCGGACCTGGCCGCGCGCATCGCGAAGAAGCAGGCGGCGCGCGCGCAAGACGAAGCCGCAAAGCCGCTGCAGCAGTACCGCGATGAAGAACTGGCGCACATGCGCCGCAATTTCTTCGATGCCAGCGAGCCGCACCGCGCATTGCGGTCCGCGTTCGTGCGCAAGGAGAAGGCGCTGCACACGCCGCCGCATGTCGCCCGATTGGGGCTCGCCGCGGACTGAGCGGGCGCAGGCCGCGGCCTTCCGTCGTCAGGGTTGCGCCAGCTCCGCAAGAATCGCTTCGCGGTCCTGGTCCAGCCGTGGCGGCTGCCGCAGCACCTGCGTGCGGTGGCCACCCACGTGCACCGGGTTGCCCGCCACCGTGAGCGGCCGGCCGCTCTGCGTGCGCACCTGCACCAGCATCTCGCGCGCCTGCACCTGCGGGTCGTTCACCACCGCGGCCACGTCGTTGTAGGCGCCCGTGGGAATGTTGTGCTGCATCAGCAGCGCCTGCCAGTGCGCGCAAGTCGCCGACGCCAGGCGCTCTTCGAGCAACTGCTTCAGCACCTCGTGGTGCTGGCAGCGCCCGGGGTTGGTGGCAAAGCGCTCGTCGTCCTGCAGTGCCGGCAATTCCAGCACCGTGCACAGGCGCTGGAACAGCGCGTCGTTGCCCGCCGCGATCACGAACCAGCCGTCGGAAGCACGGAACACGTCGAAGGGCGTGATCGACGGGTGCCGCGAGCCGATGGGCCCCGGCGCGCGGCCATCGGCCTCCATGCGCGAGATCGCGTTCTCGAGCAGCGCGACCTGGCAGTCGAGCATCGCCACGTCGACCCTGTCTCCCAGGCCGGTGCGCCCGCGCTGCAGCAATGCGGCCTGCGTGCCGATGGCCGCATACAGGCCCGCGCCCAGGTCGCCGATCGAGACGCCCACGCGCGTCGGCGGCGCGCCGGGGTGGCCGGTCAGGCTCATGATTCCGCCCATCGCCTGCACCACCATGTCGTAGGCGGGGCGCCTGCTGTAAGGCCCCGTCTGTCCGAAGCCCGAGACCGAGGTGAACACCAGTTTCGGAAAGCGCGCATGCAGCGTCGGCCAGTCGTAGCCCAGCTTTTCCATCGTGCCGGGTCGGAAGTTTTCGACCAGCACGTCGGCCGTGGCCAGCAACGACTCGAAAACCGCCCGGTCGGCCGGCGCCTTCAGGTCCAGCGCAATCGACTCCTTGTTGCGGTTGACCGACATGAAGTAGGCCGAGTCGCCCTCGACGAACGGGCCGATCTGGCGGGCATCGTCGCCCAGCCCCGGCTGCTCCACCTTGATGACGCGCGCGCCCAGGTCGGCAAGCAGCAGCGTGCAGTACGGGCCCGCGAGCACGCGCGTCAGGTCGATGACGGTAAAGCCGTGCAGCGGGCCCGCCGTGGCTGCGGCTGTGGCTGCGGACGCGTTGGAAGAAGTGCCCGGCATCATTCGACGGTCGCGCCCGAGCGCTCGGTGAGTTCCTTCGATTTCGCGCCTTCGGCCGTGGCCCAACTGCGGAACTCGGCGAGCGATTTCGATGGCGCCGATTCGTTGCCCGACTTTTCCATCCGCGCCTTCACGTCGGGGTCGTTCAGTGCCGCCACGCTGGCGTCGAACAGCTTCTGCGCCATTTCAGGCGGCAGGCCGGCCGGTGCGAACAGGCCGAACCAGAAGGTGTAGTCGTAGCCCTTCACGCCGGCCTCGGCAATGCTCGGCACATCGGGAAAGAGCGGCGAACGCTGGCCTGAGGTCACGGCCAGCACGCGCAGCTTCTGGCCCTGGGCCATCGGCAATACCGACGGCGGCGTGCCGAAGGTCAGTTGCACATCACCCGCGGCAACTGCCTGGATCGACGGGGCGCCGCCCTTGTAGGGCACATGCAGCATCGTCACGCCGGCCGCCTTTTCGAACGACAGGCCCGCAAGGTGGGTCACCACGCCGGTGCCCGACGACGAATAGGCCAGCTTGCCCGGGTTCTGCCGCGCTTCGGCAATCAGTGCCTGCACGGTCTTTGCGCTCACGTCCTTGTTGACGGCGAGCAGCATCGGGGCCGAGCTCCAGCGCGAGATGGGCACGAAGCTCTTCGCGCCGTCGTACTTCACGGCTTTGTAGAGCAGCTTGTCGCTGCCGTATAGGTTGGCGCTGCCCAGCAGCAGCGTGTAGCCGTCGGGCGCCGCGCGCGCCACCTGGTCCGACGCGATGGTGGTGCCCGCGCCGGGCTTGTTGTCGATGATCACCGGCTGCCCCAGCAGCTTGGCCATCTTGTCGCTGACGATGCGTGCCACCGTGTCGGCCCCGCCGCCGGCGGGAAAGCCCACCACCAGCGTGATCGGCCGCGTGGGGTAGCTGTCCGCCAGGGCGCCGGCCGAAGCCAGCAGCGCCGCGGCGGCGAATGAAATGGCGCGAAGTTGTTGCTTCATGTCTTTGTCTCCGGTTTCTTGTCGTATCGATGGGGAGGGCGGCGCCCGGTCAGCGGCCCTTGAAGACCGGCAGGCGCTTCTCGCGCCAGGCACGGCCGCCCTCGGCCAGGTCTTCGGAAGCGACGGTGCGCTGCACTTCGCGCTGGATCGAAGCGGCGTCGGCACTGCCGCGCGCAATCTGGTTCAGGTGCTTCTTCATGCCGAGCAGCGCCAGCGGCGCCATGCCGGCGAGCGTGGTGCGCAGGCGCAGTACTTCGGCGTCGAGCGCCTGTGCGTCGTCGACCAGTTGCGTGAGAAAGCCGCAGTCGCGCATGGCGGGACCGTCGAGCTTTTCGGCGGTCAAAAAGAGCCGCTTGGCCGTGTCCAGCCCGAGCCGCGACACATAGCGCTCCATGCCGCTCTGGTAGTAGTGCAGGCCGAGCCGGGCGGCGGGCATGAATATCTCGGCGCCGCGCACGCCCACGCGGAAGTCGCAGGCCAGCACCAGGTCGGTGGCGCCGCCGAAGACGCCGCCATGCACCGCCGCGATGGTGACGGCGCGGCAGTTTTCGAGCGCATCGACCATGTCGCCGAAGCTGCGCCCCTCGGTCTGGCTGCTGGAGGCCACCTCTGATATATCGTAGCCGCTGCAAAAGTACTTGCCCTCGGACCGGAGGACCAGCACCAGCACTTCAGGTGAGCGATTCACCGTCTCCACGAGGCGAACCAGCTCGGGCAGGTCCTCCGGCACGAGCTTGTTCGCGGCCTGCGGGCGGCGCAGCGTCAGGAAGGCGACCGGGCCTTCGATGTGGAGTGTTGGGAGCATTGATGTACCAAATGACTGAATTGATATATCTGTAAGGTTAGCTAATATCGCGATTCCCATGCAACCCGCGAAAACCCTCGACACCCCCAGCCTGCAGGACCAGATCCGTGGCCGGCTCGAAAAAGACATCCAGCAAGGCACGCTGTCGCCCGGCATGCCCATCGACGAAAAGGCGCTGGCGCTGAGCTTCAACACCTCGCGCACGCCGGTGCGCGAGGCGCTGCTGCTGCTGAGTGCGCGCGGCCTGGTCGACATCGTTCCGCGCACCGGCATCTACGTGCGCCAGCTGCGGGCGAACGAACTGGTCGCGATGATGGAAGCGCTGGGCGAGCTTGAAGGCGTGCTGGCGCGGCTGGCGGCGTTGCGCATCGGCCCGGCGTTGCGCGACGAGTTGCTGCGCGCGCTGGCCGGCACCGCCGCGCAGGCGGAGGCGAACGACGCGGAGGCCTACCAGCAGGCCAACGCCGTGCTGCACGACGTGATCTACCGTGCCAGCGGCAATCCGTTCATCGTCGAGCAGGCGCAGACGGTGCGCCTGCGCATCGCGGCTTACAGGGGGCGGATGTTCGAGAAACCCGGGCGCCTGGCCGCTTCACAGCGGGAGCACGAACGGGTGGTGGAGTGGATCCTGAAGGGCCACGCGGACAACGCCGCGGAGGCGATGCGCGACCACATCTCGGTGGGCGGCAAGGTGTTTGCCGACCTCGTGCTGAACAACAAGTTCGGCTAGCCCGGCCAGTCGCCCGGCCGGACCTGGTTTTCTTTTTCTTCTTCTCTTTCAGCGAACGCGCATGCCCGGCGTCGCGCCCGGCCACGGCTCGAGCACATGGATGCCCGGGTGGGCCTTTTCGTCGCCATGGCTCGCAGCCAGAACCATGCCTTCGCTGACGCCGAACTTCATCTTGCGCGGCGCGAGGTTGGCGACCAGCACCGTGAGCTTGCCCACGAGCTGCTCGGGCTGGTAGGCCGATGCGATGCCGCTGAACACGTTGCGGGTCTTTCCCTCGCCCGCGTCGAGCGTCAGGCGCAGCAGCTTGGTCGAGCCCTCGACCTTTTCGCAGGCCACGATCTTCGCGATGCGCAGGTCGATCTTCGCGAAGTCGTCGATGGTGATGGTGGGCGCGATGGCTTCGCCGCCCGGCAGCGCTTCTTCCGCCGCGGCTGCAACCGGTGCGGGCTCGGGTGCGTCGAACAGCTTGTCGACCAGCTTGGCGTCGGCGCGCTGCATCAGGTGCTTGTACTCGCCGATGGCGTGGCCCGCGGGCAGTGACTGCGCGGCGTCCGCCCAGACCAGCGGCGAAATCTTCAGGAAGGCCTCGACGTTCACAGCCAGCGCAGGCAGCACCGGCTTCAGGTACAGCGTGAGCAGGCGGAAGGCCTCGATGCACACGGTGCACACGTCGTGCAGCCGCGCCTCGGCACCTTCCTTCTTGGCCAGCTCCCAGGGCTTGTTCTGGTCGACGTACTCGTTCACCTTGTCGGCCAGCGCCATCACCTCGCGCAGCGCGCGGGCGTAGTCGCGGCCGTCGTACAGCGAATGCAGCTGCGGCGCTGCATCGCGCAGCGCGAACAGCAGCGCGTCGCCGTCGGCCGACACCTCGCCCAGCTTGCCCTCGAAGCGCTTGCCGATGAAGCCAGCGGCGCGGCTCGCGATGTTGATGTACTTGCCCACGAGGTCGCTGTTGACGCGCGCGACGAAGTCCTCGGGATTGAAGTCGATGTCCTCGTTGCGGCCGTTGAGCTTGGCGGCGATGTAGTAGCGCAGCCATTCGGGGTCGAGCCCGATCGACAGGTACTTGAGCGGGTCGATGCCGGTGCCGCGGCTCTTGCTCATCTTCTCGCCGCTCACCGTCAGGTGGCCATGCACGTACACGGCGTCGGGCGCCTTGCGGCCGCTGAAGTGCAGCATCGCGGGCCAGAACAGCGTGTGGAAGGTGATGATGTCCTTGCCGATGAAGTGCACCTGCTCCAGGTCGGGGTCGGCCATGTACTCGGTGTACGAGATGCCGTCGCCGCCGAGTTCGATGCAGCGCTTGTCGAGCAGGTTCTTCAGCGAAGCCAGGTAGCCCACGGGCGCATCGAGCCACACGTAGAAGTACTTGCCCGGTGCATCGGGAATCTCGATGCCGAAGTAGGGCGCGTCGCGGCTGATGTCCCAGTCGCCGAGGCCGCCCTTGCCTTCGTCGTCCTTGTAGAGCCATTCGCGGATCTTGTTCTGCACCTCGGGCTGCACGTGGCCCGCGGCGGCGGTCCATTCCTTCAGGTAGGCCTCGCAGCGCGGGTCCGACAGCTTGAAGAAGAAGTGCTCCGAGCTGCGCAGTTCGGGCTTTGCACCCGACAGGGCCGAGTAGGGGTTGATCAGCTCGGTGGGCGCGTACACGGCGCCGCACACTTCGCAGTTGTCGCCGTACTGGTCCTTCGAATGGCAGTTGGGGCACTCGCCCTTGATGAAGCGGTCGGCCAGGAACATGCCCTTTGCGGGGTCGTAGAACTGCTCGACGCTCTTGGTGGCAATCAGGCCGTTGGCGCGCAGGTCGCGGTAGATGTCCTGCGCCAGCTGGTGGTTCTCGGGCGCATCGGTCGAGTGCCAGTTGTCGAAGGAGATGTAGTAGCCGTCGAGATACGGCTTGCGGCCCGCGGCGATCTCGGCCACGAAGGCCTGCGGCGTCACGCCGGCCTTGTCGGCCGCGATGGTGATGGCCGCGCCGTGCGCGTCGTCGGCACAGACGAAGTTGACGTCGGCGCCATTCATTCGCTGGTTCCGCACCCAGATGTCGGCCTGGATGTACTCCATCATGTGGCCGATATGGAACTTGCCGTTGGCATACGGCAGGGCGGTGGTGACGAAGAGCTTGCGCGGGGCGGACATCGGGAAGGGCGCTTTCGGGAGTGGCTGACTGGACTGACTGACGGGAACCGGGCATTTTAGGTGGCGGCGTCCCGGGAGGTGTTCGATGGCAGCATCGACCCCATGACGCATGCCATCGAACTCGCCGCCTACATCGCCGGATTCACCGGTTCGCCCCTGGCGCCATGGGCTGCCTCGCAGCCCTGGGAACTGCCGCCGCGCGCCCCTGAAATCGTGCGCCGGTTGCTGGCCGGGCTGCCGGCCGGCGACTACGTCGTCGAGGGCGAAGTCGCCGTTCACCGCAGCGCCCGGGTCGAGCCGGGCGCGGTGCTCAAGGGCCCGCTGATCCTCGGGGCGGACTGCTTCGTGGCCGCCGGCGCCTACCTGCGGGGCGGCAACTGGGTCGACGCCCGCTGCACCATCGGGCCGGGCGTGGAGCTGAAATCGTCCTTTGTGTTCGAGGGCACGGCGCTCGCGCACTTCAACTTCGTCGGCGACTCGGTGATCGGCGCGGGCGTCAACATGGAAGCCGGCAGCATCATCTGCAACCACCGCAACGAGCGTGTCGACAAACAGATCCTCGTGCGAAGCGGCGAGGGCGGCTCGCTGCAGGGCACGTGCTGCGACAAGTTCGGTGCGCTCGTCGGAGATGGGGCGCGTATCGGCGCCAATGCGGTGATCGCGCCCGGTGCCCTGCTTGTGCCGGGCCGCGTCGTGGACCGCATGACGCTGGTGGACGAGGAATTGCCCGGCCGATAAAGTCGAGGCGACAAACAGGGAGGAAGAAGACCATGTCTGACGATCGCTTTGCCCCACCGACCGCGGAAGTGCTGATGCCTGTCGTCGCGCCGCAAGTGCCAGACGCCATACGCAAGAAGATCCGTCTTGCCTGGGGCGCTGGCCTGGTTTCGGCGGCGGTGACGCTCATCTTCGTTCTGATCGCGGTTTCGGGGACGAGCCTGCTCGGCTTCGGTCTCGCGCAACTGCTGGACGTCGCGGTGATCCTGGGGCTGTCCTTCGGGATCTACAGGAAGAGCCGTGTTTGCGCGGTACTGATGCTGCTCTACTTCATCTATTCCAAGTTCCTGATGATGCGCATCGGCGGTATCAGCGGTGGCAACGTGTTCACTTCGCTGCTCTTCCTCTATTTCTACGTACAGGGCGTCATCGGCACCTTCGCGTACCACAAACACCTCAAGCAGAAGGTGCCTTGAGCGTGGGGGCGCTCGGCACTGTCTCGCGCGCGACGTATGCTCCAGCCCCCGATACAGAAAGCGAGACGCAGCCGATGACCCCCCCCTCCATTCCCGCAACCCTGATCCCCGGCGACGGCATCGGCCCCGAAATCGTCGACGCCACGCTGGCCGCGCTCGATGCACTGAAGGCACCCTTCACCTGGGACACGCAGATCGCCGGCCTGGGCGGCGTCAAGGCGTCGGGCGATCCGCTGCCGCAAGCCACGCTGGACAGCATCCGCCGCACCCGCCTGGCCCTGAAGGGCCCGCTCGAAACCCCGTCGGGCGGCGGCTACCGCTCGTCGAACGTGCGGCTGCGCGAGGAATTCCAGCTGTACGCCAACCTGCGCCCCGCGCGCACCATCATCCCCGGCGGCCGCTTCGACAAGATCGACCTGGTGGTCGTGCGCGAGAACCTCGAAGGCCTCTACATCGGCCACGAGCACTATGTGCCCATCGACGGCGACCCGCACGCCGTGGCCATGGCCACCGGCATCAACACCCGCCAGGGCAGCCGCCGCCTGCTCGAATACGCCTTCGAGACGGCAGTGGCCACGGGCCGCAAGAAAGTCACGATCGTGCACAAGGCCAACATCATGAAGGCGCTCACGGGCATCTTCCTGGAGACCGGCCTGGACCTCTACGAGAAGAAGTACAAGGGCAAGTTCGAGCTCGACACGGTCATCATCGACGCCTGCGCGATGAAGCTGGTGCTCAACCCTTGGCAATTCGACGTGCTGGTCACCACCAACCTGTTCGGCGACATCCTGTCCGACCTCGTGGCGGGCCTGGTCGGCGGCCTGGGCATGGCGCCCGGCGCCAACATCGGCGCCGACGCCGCGATCTTCGAGGCGGTGCACGGCTCCGCGCCCGACATCGCCGGCAAGGGCATCGCCAACCCCATCGCGCTGCTGCTGGCCGCCGCGCTGATGCTCGACCACGTGAAGCTGCCCGAACTGGCCACGCGCCTGCGCACGGCCATCGACGAGACGCTGAACATCGACAAGGTGCGCACGGGCGACCTCGGCGGCACGGCGGGCACGGTGGCGTTCACGAAGGCGCTGGTCAGCCGCATCAACGGCGGTTGACCGGAGCGGGGCTCGCGGGCGCTGCATGAGAAGGCTTCTGCTGCTCCTGGGGGCTCTGCTGTTCGCAGGCTTCGCTGCGGCCGACCCGCGCTTCACCGTGGTGAAGGTCGACTTGCGTACCGAGCGGCTCGAACTGTTCCTGCGCGACGACGCGGGCGTACCGTTCAAGCGCTTCGACCGGCTCGATGCCTGGCTGAAGGAGCGTCACCGCCAACTGGGCTTCGCGGTGAACGCCGGCATGTACCACGAGGACTTTTCCCCGGTCGGCCTGCTGGTGCGCAATGGCCGCGAAGAGGCACCGCTCAACCTGGCCGACGGTGCCGGCAATTTCTTCCTCAAGCCCAACGGCGTATTCCTCGTGTCGGACACGGGGCCGCGCGTGGTCGAGTCGTCGGAATACCCGGCGCTGGCGCAGGGCGTACGCCTCGCCACGCAGTCGGGCCCGCTGCTGCTGCGCCGCGGCGTTGTGCACCCCGCCTTCATTCCCCATTCCGACTCGCGCAAGATCCGCAACGGCGTCGGTGTGATCGGTCACACGGCGATCTTCGTCATCAGCGAGACGCCGGTGAATTTCTACGAGTTCGCGCTCTACTTCCGCGATGTGCTCCACTGCCGGGACGCGCTGTATCTCGACGGCACGGTTTCGGCACTGCATTCGACGGCGCTGCACAGAAGCGACTTCGTGCGGGAGCTGGGGCCTATCCTTGGCGTCGCGTCGCCCTGAGTGCGGCGCCTGCCTGCCTTCTGCGTTTCATCATCGATCCCCGAGCCATGTCCACCACACCGCTGCCCGTTCTGTCCCTTCTCGAAACCCGTGTCCTCGGCGTGCTGGCCGAAAAGCAGCGCACCGTGCCCGACAGCTATCCGCTCACGCTCAATTCCCTGCTGTCGGGCTGCAATCAGAAGACCAGCCGAAACCCCGTGCTCGAACTCGCCGAGTCGCAGGTGCAGGCCGCCATCGACAGCCTGAAGGGCTACAGCCTCGTCGCGGAAACCAGCGGCGGGCGCGCCTTCCGCTACGAGCACAACATCGACCGCGTGCTGCGCATCCCGTCGCAATCGGTCATCCTGCTCACCGTGCTGATGCTGCGCGGGCCGCAGACGGCGGGCGAATTGCGCATCGCCTGCGACCGCATGCACAACTTCGCCGACATCTCGTCGGTCGAAGGTTTTCTGAATGAACTCGCTGAACGACAGGCCGGTGCGCTGGTGGTGAAGCTGGCGCGCCTGCCCGGTGCGCGCGAGAGCCGCTGGGCGCATCTGCTGAGCGGTGCGCCGGCGGAAGAGGTGGCTGGGCCCTCCGATGTGCCTTATGCCGCGCACGACGTGTCGCTGGGCGAGGTCGCGGCGCTGAAAGCCAATGTGGCGCGGCTCGAAGCCGAGGTGGCGTCGCTGAAGGCGCTGCTCGGGCGTGTGTGTTCCGAGCTGGGGATTTCCGAAGAGGGTTGATCGCACCACTTCACGCGGGCTTCACGCGGCCCGCACATTCGGTGTCTAACTTCGGCCCCCATTGCACACATCAATGGAGCACCGGCCATGGACAACGGACCCATCGGACACACCGCAGCGTGGCGCGACCACATGCCCTTCGACGACATCACCCGGCGCGCGCTTGCGTGTCTTGCCCTCCTGGCGGGCGTCGCGAGCCTCTACGCGTTTTTCTGGTGGGCTGCGTCGGCCGCCGGCTTCTTCTTTTTCGAGGGCTATCGCCATACCTGGGAGGGCCTGGGCACGGCACTCGCGTTCCGGGACATGGACACGGCGTATTACCTGCTCAGTTGGGTCTTCTCTGTGTTCGGCGGGCTGTTGGGCTGGGCCGCGCTGATCGGGTTTGCCGTGACGCATCGGCGTGGTTGGGATGCGGTCTCGCGCTGGATCAAGATCGGCTGCGCGGTCGGCGCGGCGGCTGGGCTGGCGTTCGAGCCCGGCCGGCTGCTGGCGCTGGGGCCCATCGTCTGCGTGATGGCGCTGCTGTTGCGGTCGATGCTGATGCCGGCAAGGATTGCGATCAGCCCGAGGCAACAGGTACATCGAGGCTGAGCTTCACCGCATCCATCGTGACCAGCGTGCGAAAGCGCTTCACGTTGTTGCTCTGGAAGAAAAGCTGCCGGGTCAGCGCCGTGTATTGCGCCATGTCGCGCACCACGAAGACGAGGATGAAGTCCCACTCGCCCGTCACGTAGTAGCACTGCTGCACCTGCGGGCAGTCTCTGAAGCTCTGCTTCATTGCGTCGAGCAGTTCGATCTGCTCGCTCTCCGTTTCCACTTCCGCCACGATGGTCAGCGGGTGGCCCAGCGCGGCGGGCGACAGCACCGCACCGTAGCGCTGGATCACGCCCTCGTCGCGCATGCGCTTGAGCCGCCGGTTGACGGCTGCGGTCGACAAGTGCACGCGCTCGCCCAGTTCGCTCTGCGGCATGCGGCTGTCCGCCTGGATCAGCTCCAGCAGGCGAAGGTCGAGGGTGTCGAGCGGCGTCATGAAGTGGGAAGTGACGCAAAAACGTTGCGTCGAAGGCGATGATTTTGCGCGCCCATACCGCCGCATTGTCAATAGCATCTCGTCATGAACCTCACCGATGCACCCCTGCGCGAAACGCTCGCCGGCTGGCGGCGGCAACTGCACGCCATTCCCGAAACCGGCTTCGAGGAAGCGAAAACCTCGGCCTTCGTCACCCGGGTGCTGAGGGCGCTGGGCCTCGACGTGCACACCGGCATCGGCGGCACCGGCCTCGTGGCCAACCTGAAGGTGGGCAGCGGCAAGGGCGTGATCGGCCTGCGCGCCGAGATGGACGCGCTCAACATCACCGAGCTGCCCACCGACCGCGCGTACGCTTCCGGCACGCCCGGCAAGATGCACGCCTGCGGCCACGACGGCCACATGTCGATCATCCTCGGCGCGGCGCAGCTGCTGCGCGAGCGGCAGGATTTCGACGGCACCGTGCGCTTCATCTTCCAGCCGGCAGAGGAGCACGGCCGCGGCGCGAAGGCGATGATGGACGACGGCCTGTTCGATCGCTTTCCGGTCGACGAGATCTACGGCCTGCACAACATGCCCGGCATGCGCGCCGGCACCATCGCCACGCGCACGGGCGGCCTCATGGCGAGCGAAGACAACTTCGTGATCCACGTGAAGGGCCGCGGCACGCATGCAGCGCGGCCGCACATGGGCATCGACCCGATCGTCATCGGCGCACAGATCGTGCTGGCGCTGCAGAGCATCGTTTCGCGCACGCTCGACCCGGGCGCGCAGGCGGTGGTTTCGTGCACCGAGTTCATCACCGACGGCATCCGCAATGCAATTCCGTCGAACGTCGTTATCAAGGGCGACACGCGCAGCTACGACCCGGCGGTGCAGCAGATGCTGGCCAAGCGCATGCGCGAGATCAGCGAGGGCATTTGCCGCATGCATGGTGCCGAATGCGAATTCAGCTACACGCACGAGTTCGCGCCCACCGTGAACTGGGCTGAATGCGTGCCAACGGCGGTTGCCGCCGCCACGGCCATCGTGGGCGCCGGGAACGTCGATGCCAACGTGGCGCCGATGATGATTTCGGAAGACTTCGGCGCGTTCCTGAAAGTCGTGCCCGGCGCCTTCGTGTTCCTGGGCAACGGCGCCGAAGGCGAGCCGGGCGGCACGCCGCTGCACAACGGAAGCTACGACTTCAACGACGAGGTGCTCGCAACGGGCGCCCGCTATTTCGCGGAGATCGTCCGCCTGCGCCTTCCGCGGCACAACGAAACAAGAGACTGACCGGCATGCTGTTCACCAACCCCCAGGCGCGGCGTAGCGCTTATGACGAATCGTTGAGCGAGGTAATGAACATCGCGCGCGGCCAGGAGAGCCGGCAGTGGCTGTCGCACTGGAACCGGCTCGCGCCGCACCCCACGCCGGCATGGCCGCTGCGCCGGCTGGCGGCGCAGCTGGGCATCGGCCAGTTGGTCGTCAAGGACGAATCGAAGCGCTCGGCGCTCGGCAGCTTCAAGGTGCTGGGCGCGCCCATTGCGCTGCTGCGGCTCGTGCTGCGCCGATGGCCCGACCGCGGATGGACGCCCGCGGAGCTTCTGGCGGGCAGGCATGCAGCGGCGCTGCGCGACTTCGTGGTCGTCAGCGCCACCGACGGCAATCACGGCCGCGCGCTCGCAGCGGCCGCTCAGAGCATCGGCTGCCGCTGCGTCATCGTGCTGCATGCCCAGGTCAGCGAGGAGCGCGAAACGCCGATTGCCGCGCTCGGCGCGGAGATCGTGCGCATCGCCGGCAACTACGACGAGTCGGTCGAGGAGGCTGCGCGCCTTGCCCGCGTAAACGGCTGGGAGGTGGTCTCGGACACCTCCTACGACGGCTACGAAGAGGTGCCGCGCGATGTGATGCAGGGCTACGGCATCCTGGCCGACGAACTGCTCGAAGACATTGCCGCCGGTGCGCCGTGCCCGTTCACCCACGTCATCGTGCAGGGCGGCGTGGGCGGGCTGGCCGCGGGCGTCGTCAGCCATTTCTGGGAGCGCTACGGCGCGGCGCGACCGAGCTTCATCGTGGTGGAGCCCGAGCAGGCCGACTGCCTGCTGCAAAGCGCGCGCAGCGGCCGGCCCGATCGCGCAACGGGCTCGGTCGATTCGGTGATGGCGGGGCTGGCCTGCGGCGAAACCTCGCCGCTCGCATGGCGCTTTCTTCAACCGGCCGTCGACCTGTTCATGACCGTGACCGACGCGCAGGCCGAGCAGGCGATGCGCACGCTCGCGAGCGGCGAGACGGGCGACGTACCCGTGCTGAGCGGTGAATCCGGCGCGGCCGGCCTGGCGGCGCTGCAGGTGCTGGCAGCCGACCCCGCGGCCCGAGATATCTCGGGATTGGGCCCCGATGCACGCGTGCTGCTGATCAGCACTGAAGGCGCGACCGCGCCCGGTGTGTATCGCGCATTGACGGGGCGATCAGGCGAGGAGGTCGTCGCGGCGCAGCGGCAGTGGCTGGCGCGCGAGGGCATGGTCGAGCAGGCGGCCACCTGAGCGGCCAGACCCCTCAGGCCACGTTCCAGCCGAAAAAGCGCAGCACCTCGTCGCGCTGCTTCATCGCATCGGCGCGCCCCAGCGCCATCAGCTCGCGCGTGTAGCCCGACTCGAACAGCAGGTAACTCGCGAGCGCGCCGCCCTTCACATCGGCCGCCACCTTCGAGCCGCCCAGCAGATGCCGCACCGCGCCGGGCAGGGCCTCGACGTGGCGCGCCGCGATCACGTCGAGGCGCTCCGACGGCGAGATCACCAGCAGGTCGAGCGGGCGCAGCGCGCTCGCCGCGCGCGCCTCTTCGGGAATCAGCCCCAGCGTGTGGTTGATGCGGCGCAGCCGCTCGATGTCCACCGCCAGCGCATCGAGAAAAATGCTCGACAGCGCATGGCCCGCAATCTGCGCCATCGTCGGATAGCCGCTGTGGGTGTTGGGCGCATCGGCGTCGCGCGGCTCGTGCATGCGGCCCGCGCCGATCACCACGATGCGTTGCGCGCCCAGGTGAATGGCCGCCGCGATGGGCGCCGACTGGCGCATCGAGCCGTCGCCGAAGTACTCGGTGTGGCCCTGCATCGGCAAGGCCGTGGCCGGAAACACGAAGGGAATGGCCGACGACGCCAGCAGGTGGGTGTGCGTGATGCGGTCGCGCACCGACAGGCGCTGCGAGCGCACCCATGGCTCCATCGGCACGGCCGCCTCGAAGAAAGTGACGTGCTCGCCCGAGCTGTAGCTCGAAGCCGTCACGGCCAGTGCCTGCAGGTGGCCTTCCTTCATGAGCTGCGGCAGCCGCTCGAGCGGCACCATGCGTTGCAGCAGCTCGGCCAGCGGCGTGTTGTCGAGCAGCGACTTCGGCTTGATGCGCATCCAGTTGGCCGCGAAGCGCCCGAGCCCGAGCAGCATGCGCCAGCGCGCGCCGCTGCCAATCACCGAAAGCGAATCGGCGCGGTACACCTGTTCGGCGCGGAACTGGCCCCAGACCTCGGCGATGTGTGCCACCACGTGGTCGAAGTTGTCGCAGCCGCAGGCCAGCACGGCTGCGTTGATGGCGCCGGCCGAGGTGCCGGTGATGACCTGGAAGGGGTTGCCCGTGCCGGCGGCAGGGCCGACAGAGCGCCGGATCTCGGCAATGGCCTCCAGCACGCCCACCTGGTAGGCAGCCCGGGCGCCGCCCCCGGTGAGCAGGAGGCCGGTGGCGACAGGGCTTGTCTCTGGCATTTTTGGTTATTGGGAGGCTGTTCGATGCTGGCTTGGAGAGCGCACTAGACTACCCGCCATTCAGGAGTTAGATCAATGGCACTCACCCCAGATGGGCTCATGGACGCGCTCAAGGCCGTCGCGGACCCTAACACCGGCAAGCAATTCGTGGCGACCCGGTCGCTCAAGAACCTCCAGGTCTCGGAGGGCGACGTCTCGTTCGACCTCGAACTCGGCTACCCGGCGAAGAGCCAGCACGCGGCCATCCGCAAGGCGCTGGTGGCGGCCGCCAAGGCGGTGCCGGGCGTGGAGAACGTGTCGGTCAACATCGTCACCAAGGTCATAAGCCATGCGGTGCAGCGCGGCGTGCAGCTGATGCCCAACGTCAAGAACATCATCGCGGTGGCCTCGGGCAAGGGCGGCGTGGGCAAGAGCACCACGGCGGCCAACCTGGCGCTGGCGCTGGCGTCCGAGGGCGCCACGGTCGGCCTGCTCGACGCCGACATCTACGGCCCGAGCCAGCCCATGATGATGGGCATCGAAGGCCGCCCCGACAGCGCCGACGGCAAGACCATGGAGCCCATGGAGCGCCACGGTGTGCAGGTGATGTCCATCGGCTTCCTGGTCGACCAGGACCAGGCCATGATCTGGCGCGGTCCCATGGCCACGCAGGCGCTGGAGCAGCTGCTGCGCCAGACCAACTGGAAAGACCTCGACTACCTCATCGTCGACATGCCCCCGGGCACCGGCGACATCCAGCTCACGCTGAGCCAGCGCGTGCCGATGACGGGCGCGGTGATCGTCACCACGCCGCAGGACATCGCGCTGCTCGACGCCAAGAAGGGCATCAAGATGTTCGAGAAGGTCGGCGTGCCGATCCTGGGCATCGTCGAGAACATGGCAGTGCACATCTGCTCGAACTGCGGCCATGCCGAACACATCTTCGGCGCGGACGGCGGCAAGAAGATGGCGGCTGAATATCAGATGGAATACCTCGGCGCGCTGCCGCTGGACATCAAGATCCGTCTGCAGGCCGACAGTGGGGCGCCTACTGTGGTGTCCGATCCTGAAGGGGACGTGGCAGGCATCTACAAGGCGGTTGCACGTCGAGTGGCCGTCGGCATTGCGGAGAAGGCCAAGGACTTTTCGGCGAAGTTTCCGACGATCTCGATCAGCAAGAACACCTGAGGAACGGCGTCTCGATGAACCTGCTCGCCTCGATGCGCTATCTGGTAGCGCTGAACGAGCACAAGCACTTCGGCCGCGCGGCGCAGGCCTGCCACATCACGCAGCCTGCGCTGTCGAATGCACTGCGTGCGCTGGAGACCGAGTTCGGCGTCGTCATCGTCAAGCGTGCCCGCGTGTATGTCGGCCTCACGCACGAAGGCGAACGAGTGCTCGCCACGGCGCAACGCATGCTGCGCGACAACGAAGTGCTGCTGCAGGAACTGCGCAGCGACGTGGACAACCCTCACGGCCGCCTGCGCATGGCCGCAGTGCCCACGGCGATACCGATGCTCTCGCGCTTTGCGGCCATGCTGCAGCAGCGGCACCCGGGCATCGTGCCGGCCGTGCTGTCGATGAGTTCGCAGGACCTGGAGACGGGGCTCGAAAGCCTGTCGATCGACCTCGCGCTGGGCTACACCGAGCGCATGCACCTGCCCGGCATCAAGCTCACGGCCTGGCCGCAGAGCATCGAGCACTACTTCCTGCTGCGCCGCGCTAAAAAGGCCTCGACCGATGAACTGCGCATCGGCGAGCCCATCTCGTGGGCCGAGGCGGGCAAGCTGCCGCTGTGCCTGCTCACGTCCGACATGCACAACCGCGCCATCGTCGACCAGGCGCTGCGCGAAGCCGGCGTGCCTGTGATGCCCGCCATCGAGACCAATTCGGTGCTCGCGCTGGCGCTGGCGGTGAGCGCGGGCACGGTCAACAGCGTGCTGCCCGGCGGCATGGTCGCGGCCGTGCGAAGCCATCGTGAGCTGGAAGCGCTGCCGCTGATGGCGCCGGACGTGCGTACGCCCATCGGCTTCATGACGCAGGACGGCGTGCGCGCCTCGCGCGCGCTCGAAGCGGCGCTGGCTTTCCTGCAGACGCCTGAGTGGCAGGAGCAGTTGCAGCAGCACAGCGGTGCGCTCGGCAAATGACAGGAACCAAAGGCCTAATCATTTAGTTATTGAATCAGGCCATGCCCTGATCGAATTTGACGGAGATTTAACCGTTAGCTCACACTCCGCGACCCGGATTAGCAATAACTTACACATCCGGCGAACAAGGAGAAATATGGCAGGTTCATCTGCAGGCGTTCTCGATGGAGAACGCGTCGTTGGGGGAGGGGCGCAGACGCAACCCGGCTTCCTGGAAAAAGAACGCATCATCGCGGGCCCCGGCTTCAATCGCTGGCTGGTTCCGCCGGCTGCATTGGCCATCCATCTGTGCATCGGCATGGCGTACGGCTTCTCGGTGTTCTGGCTGCCGCTGTCGAAGGCGCTCGGCACTGCCGGCACCGGCGCACAAGCTTGCGCCAAGGACATGAGCTTCTTCGCCGAGCTCTTCGCCACCAATTGCGACTGGCGCGTGGCCACGCTCGGCTGGATGTACACCCTGTTCTTCGTCTTCCTCGGCTGCTCGGCGGCCCTGTGGGGCGGCTGGCTCGAACGCGTTGGCCCGCGCAAGGCCGGTGTGGTGTCGGCGATTTGCTGGTGCGGCGGCATGCTGCTGTCGGCGGTGGGCATCCACCTGCACCAGTTCTGGCTGATGATCCTCGGCTCGGGCGTGATCGGCGGCATCGGCCTGGGGCTGGGCTACATCTCGCCGGTGAGCACGCTGATCAAGTGGTTCCCCGACCGCCGCGGCATGGCGACCGGCATGGCCATCATGGGCTTCGGCGGCGGCGCGATGATCGGCTCGCCGCTGGCGGTCGACCTGATGAAGCGCTTCAGCACCGCCACCGACGTGGGCGTGATGCAGACCTTCGTGGTCATGGCGCTGGGCTACTTCGTGTTCATGATGGCCGGCGCGCTGGGCTACCGCGTGCCGCCCTCGGGCTGGAAGCCCGAAGGCTGGACCCCGCCCCCGGCGCAGACCACCAACACCATGATCACGCAGCGCCACGTGCATGTGAAAAAGGTCTGGGGCATTCCGCAGTTCTGGCTCGTGTGGCTGGTGCTGTGCATGAACGTGAGCGCCGGCATCGGCGTGATCGGCATGGCCTCGCCCATGCTGCAGGAAGTGTTCGGCGGTGCGCTGATCGACCTGCCGGCCAAGTACGGCCAGCTCGACAAGACGCAACTCGCGGCCATCGCGGTGGTGGCGGGCGGCTTTACGGCGCTGCTGTCGCTGTTCAACATCGGCGGGCGCTTCGTGTGGGCCAGCCTGTCGGACAAGCTGGGCCGCAAGCTCACCTACACGGTGTTCTTCGTGCTCGGCGGCATCCTGTACGCGAGCATTCCCTCGTCGGCCGGCGCGGGCAGCAAGCTGCTGTTCGTGGGTGCCTGCTGCGTGATCGTGTCGATGTACGGCGGCGGCTTCGCCACGGTGCCGGCCTACCTGGCCGACCTGTTCGGCACGCAGTTCGTGGGCGCCATCCACGGCCGCCTGCTCACGGCGTGGGCCACGGCCGGCATCCTCGGCCCGGTGGTCGTGAACTACATGCGCGAATACCAGCTGGGCCTGGGCCTGCCGCGCGAGCAGGTCTACAACCAGACCATGTACATCCTCGTGGGCATGCTGGTGATCGGCTTCATCGCCAACCTGCTGGTGCGTCCGGTGGCCGACAAGCACTTCATGACCGACGACGAACTGGCCGTCGAGAAGAAGCTGGCACACGAGAAGGCCTCGGCGGCCGAAGTGGGCAGCGGCTCGGGCCGTGCCGATACGGTGAGCCCGGCGGTGGTGGCGCTGGCCTGGGTGGCGGTG
Source organism: Variovorax sp. R-27 (assembly GCF_049913215.1). Lineage (NCBI taxonomy): Bacteria > Pseudomonadati > Pseudomonadota > Betaproteobacteria > Burkholderiales > Comamonadaceae > Variovorax > Variovorax sp. R-27. The sequence goes on along the minus strand of NZ_CP183984.1, from coordinate 5,438,289 downwards.
GGTATTCCGCTGGCCTGGGGTGTCTACAAGACCCTGATCAGCGCGGCCAAGTTCTTCGGCTGATCCTCCGAGCGATCAGCGGCCCGAGGGCTGTGCGGCGAACACTTCGATCGCCGCCAGCCGGGCCACCGAACGGCCCGGCTTCACATCGCCGGCCATCACCAGCCGGGCCATGCCGTTGCGACCCAGCGGCGTGCCGTTCAGGCTGTAGGCAACCAGCGCCATGCGGTTGCCGGATTCGGGTGCGATCTCCGCGAGCGAGACCACCGCACGGTAGCCGTCGCTGCCGACCACCACCGCATACATCGAGAGCACCGGGTTGCGCACCGCGGTGTCCGGCTTGAGGCCGACCGACGCATCGTTCAGCAGGGTCCACAGGCTCACGCCGGTGTAGGTGTTGCTGCCGACAGTCAGCGTGACGGCGGGCTGAGCCTGCAGGGCTGCGAGGTCGAAGGTGGCGCGCTTGCCGACGGCACCTGAGACAGTGAAGGAGGGCGAGATGCCTTCGTTGGTGGTGGCCGTAGCGTGCGCGGCATGCGGCGCCATGGCGGCTGCCTGTGGCGGGCTGCCGGCACAACCTGCGAGAACTGTCAATGCCGTGATGGCTGCCATGGCGGCAGTGCGGCGCAGCCGGGGCGTGGACAGGAATAGCGCGCGATCTTTCACAGGAACTCCTCGTTTCCTCAAGGCGGGTAGCGTCGTATTCATTCTTGCATAGCGACGGCCGCCCACCGCGGGCGGACAATGGCGGCCCGCATTGGTTTACGCTTGGCGCCAACATGAAATCCAAAGTCCAGTTCCGTCTGCGCGTCTACCGGGACGACACCATCGCCATCGGCCCCGGCAAGATCGCCGTGCTCGAAGCCGTGGCCGAGACCGGCTCGATCTCGGCGGCCGCCCGGCTGCTGGGCATGTCGTATCGCCGGGCCTGGATGCTGATCGACGAGATGAACCAGTCGCTGGCCTCGCCGGCCGTGAACACCGCCGCCGGCGGCTCGCGCGGCGGCGGCACGGCGCTGACGCCGGTGGGCGAGGAAATCGTCAAGCACTACCGGGCCATCGAGAACGCGGCGCGCCTTGCCACGGCGGCCGACATTCGTGCGCTGACGCGCCTGCTGGCGCCATGAGCTCCGAGGCCGCCGATGTCGTCTGCCGCCCGGTCGGCCTGGTGCGCAGCCGCTTCACGGAGGCCACCGGCATGCCGATCCAGACGGCCGGCGCACCCGAAGAAACGGGGCGCGTCGAAGTGTTCGCCGAGTTCGCGCCGGGCCTGCGCGACATCGAAAGCTTCGACTACCTGATCCTCGTCACCCACCTGCACCAGTGCGCACACGAGCGCCTGGAGGTGGTGCCCTTTCTGGACAACGCATCGCACGGCGTCTTCGCCACGCGCGCGCCCGCAAGGCCGAACCGGCTGGGCCTGTCGATCGTGCGGCTCACCTCGGTGGAGGGCACCACGCTGCACTTCAGCGGCAACGACATGATGGACGGCACGCCCGTGCTCGACATCAAGCCCTACGTGCCGAAGTTCGACGTGCGCGAGACCGACCGCATCGGCTGGTTCGGCGCCAGGCTCGATCAACTGCCGCGCACCCGCTCCGACGGCAGGATGGGCTGATCGGGCGGGGCGTTTTCCGGTGGGTCCTGCCAGCCTTGCCAGCACGACCACACGCTCTGCGACAGCACCTCGCGCGCCTGCGGCGGTGCTTCGCCGATGCTGCCCATGCTGATGAAGCCCGCAAGGTATTCGCCCGGCAGCACGCCCACCTGCCGCGCCAGCGTTTCGTCGAAGCAGCGTTCGCCGCTCAGCACGATGGCGCCATAGCCCAGCTGGTGCGCGGCGTTCAGCAGATTGCCGAGCGCCGCGCCCGCGCTCAGCCACTGTTCGCGCGCCGGGATCTTGCTGCGCTCGCGCGGCGACACCACGAAGCCCAGCAGCAGCGGCGGCCGAGTGGCATGTTCGCGTGCGCGCTTCAGGTCGGCGGGGCTGGCCAGCGGATCGCGCCGCAGTTTTTCCTGCTCGAAGCACCAGGCCAGCGCTTCGCGGTTCTGCGGGCGGAACTCGATCACGCGCCACGGATGCAGGCCGCCATGGTCGGGCGCGCGCAGGCCGGCCTGGAGGATCGCGTCGAGTTCATCGGGGTTGGGGCCGGGCGGCTGCAGGCGACGCGGCGACACCGAGCGCCGCGTCAGCAAAACTTCGAGGATGCGCTCCGCACCCGTCATGTGCCTCCACATGCGCGTCACTGCTCCCGGTGGTCGACCCACACCGCCTGGCGGCGCAGCACCTCGCCGATGTCGCCGGCGTCGGCCGTTGCCACGAAGAAGGACTGGCTCGCGCCATCGGGGCCGGTGATGGACAGCACGAAGCCCTCTGCATCCATGGCGCGCTCGATGCGCCATTCCTGCACCTGCGTCACATGGTGACGAAGCTCCGGCCGGCCGGAGATCGAGCGAACAACGGTGTCATGGGTGGAAGGGCGCATGGGTGGGATGTCTCCTACGCTGTATTCCTCAGTATATGAAGACTCATGGCTTTGCGCACCCCCGTGAGAACCTTAGGGCTCATCGTGTAACAATCTCGCCGTATTTTCATGAACACGACGAACTCGCTCATCGCTTCGACCGACTGGTTTCCGCTGGTGCTGTCGCTCAAGGTCGCCGCCGTGGCGACCCTGCTGGCACTGATCGTCGGCGTGGCGCTGGGCTGGGTGTTCGCACGCAAGAAGTTCTTCGGCGCCACTGTGCTTGAGGCCGTGTTCATGTTGCCGCTGGTGCTGCCGCCCACGGTGATCGGCTACGCGATTCTTGTGGCGGCCGGGCGCCGCAGCCCGCTGGGCGCGTGGCTGCGCGAGCACCTCGACTACACCATCATCTTCAGCTGGCACGGCGCCGTGGTGGCCTCGGCCGTGGTCGCACTGCCGCTGGTGCTCAAGTCGGCCAGCGCGGCGTTTTCGGGCGTCGACCGCTCGCTCGAAGCTGCGGCCAGCACGCTGCGGCAGTCGCCGTTTTCGGTTTTCCTGCGCGTCACGCTGCCGCTGGCCTGGCCCGGCATCCTGGCCGGCACGCTGCTCGCGTTCGCGCGCGCCATGGGCGAATTTGGCGCGTCGCTGATGGTGGCCGGCTCCATCCCCAAGCAGACGCAGACGCTTTCGATGGCCATCTATGACGCGGTGCAGGCAGGGCACGACGACCTTGCGCTGCTGCTGGTCATCGTGACTTCGCTGCTGTCGATCACCGTGCTGGTGCTGTCGAACCGCTTCTTCTCTCTTCGCTGATTTCATTTTCAATAATCTGGAGTTGCCCATGCGTCCGTTTCGCCTTCTGTCGTTGGTTCTTGCACTCGCCTTGCCGCTGGTTGCGGGCGCCCAGCAGATCACCGTGTCCGCCGCTGCCAGCCTGACCGACGCATTCAAGGAAATCGGCCCCAAGTTCGAGGCTGCCAAGACGGGTGCCACGGTGCGCTTCAATTTCGCGGCCTCGGGCGTGCTGCTGCAGCAGATCGGCCAGGGCGCACCGGTGGACGTGTTCGCCAGCGCCGACCAGGAAACGATGAACCGCGGCGTCGAGCAAAAGGCGATCGACGCCGCCACGCGCAAGGACTTCGTCACCAACAGCCTGGTGCTGATCGAGCCCGCCAAGGAAGGCGTGGGCCCCAAGACGCTGCAGGACCTGGGCGGCGCCAACGTGAAGAAGATCGCCGTCGGCAAGGTCGCCACCGTGCCGGTCGGCCGCTACACCAAGCAGGTGCTGGACAACGCCAACCTCTGGACCACGCTCGAACCCAAGTTCGTGCAGGCCGACAGCGTGCGCCAGGTGCTCGACTACGTGAGCCGTGGCGAAGTCGAGGCCGGTTTCGTCTACCGCACCGACGCGGCCGTAGCCGGCGACAAGGTGAAGATCGCCTTCACGCCCACCGGCCACACACCCGTGACCTACCCCATCGCCGTGGTCGCCGAGAGCAAGCAGAAAGCGCTGGCCGGCGACTTCATCGCCTTCCTCTCGACGCCCGCCGCGCAGGAAGTGCTCACGCGCTACGGATTCGGCAAGCCATGATCGATGTCGATCTGAAGCTCACGGTGGTCGATGGCCGCCGGCGCTTCGATCTGGCGGTGCGTTTCGCGACGGACGTGCCCTTTGCCGCGCTCTACGGCCCGTCGGGCGCGGGCAAGTCGCTGACCTTGCAGGCCATTGCCGGCCTGCTGCATCCTTCGGCGGGCCACGTGCGGCTCGACGGCCGCACGCTGTACGACTCGGCCCAGGGCATCGACGTGCCCGCGCCGGCGCGGCGCATCGGCTACCTGTTCCAGGACTACGCGCTGTTCCCGCATCTGAGCGTGCGCGAGAACGTGGCCTTCGGGCTGACCGCATGGCACCGCCGCAAGCCGGCCGCGAAAGATGCCGAACGCGTGCACGCCCTGCTCGAAAGCTTCGGCCTGGCAGCGCTGGCCGAAAGCCGGCCGCAGAACCTGTCGGGCGGCCAGCAGCAGCGCGTGGCGCTCGCGCGTGCGCTGGCCTGCGAGCCGCAGGTGCTGCTGCTCGACGAGCCCTTTGCCGCGCTCAACCCCATGCTGCGCGCGGAATTGCGCAACGAGCTCGCGCAGGTACGCAGGCAGTGGGGCATTCCGGTGCTGATGATCACGCACGACATCGAGGACGTGCTCGCGCTGGCCGACGTGGCCTTCGTCTACAAGGACGGGCAGGTGGTGCGCGAGATCGACCTGCACAACGCAGAAAGCCGTGACTTTGCGCTGCGCGATATCGCCGGCGTGCAGGCTGTCGAAGAGACGCCGCTGCGCAGCAAGCTGCGTGGGCTGCTGATGCAGGACACGCGAGGCGCCTGAGGCCCCGCTTCATTTCCTTTTTGAATCGCCGCATGTCCCGATTCAATTTGACGCTCTGCAGGCCCGCGGCGAACACTCGCCGGCATGAGCAGTGAGCAGAAGATCGAGTTTTACAAGGGCCCTGCGGGCGGTTGGGGCGCACTGCGCAGCGTGACGACCGCGCTGCTGCGGCAGGACATTCCCATCAAGGGCGCGAAGACGCTGCTGTCGGCCAACCAGCCCGACGGTTTCGACTGCCCCGGCTGCGCCTGGCCTGACCGCAACCACGCCTCGACCTTCGAGTTCTGCGAGAACGGCGTCAAGGCCGTGGCCGCCGAAGCCACCGCGCGCCGCGCCGGCCCCGAGCTGTTCGCCAAGCACACCGTGGCCGAACTCGCCGAGCAAAGCGACTTCTGGCTTGAAGACCAGGGCCGCCTCACGCACCCCATGGCCTACGACGCGACCAGCGACAAATACGTGCCCATCGAATGGGACGATGCCTTCGCGCGCATCGCGAAGCATCTGAACGCGCTGCCCGACCCGAACCAGGCCATCTTCTACACCTCGGGCCGTGCGAGCAACGAGGCGGCCTTTCTGTACCAGCTGTTCGTGCGCGAGTACGGCACCAACAATTTTCCCGATTGCTCGAACATGTGCCACGAGCCCAGCGGCAGCGGCATGCGTCCGCAGTTCGGCGTGGGCAAGGGCACGGTCACGCTCGACGACTTCGAGAAGGCCGACGCGATCTTCATCTTCGGCCAGAACCCCGGTACCAACCATCCGCGCATGCTCGGCGAGTTGCGCGCGGCTTCCAAACGCGGCGCGCGCATCGTGAGCTTCAACCCACTGCGCGAGCGCGGCCTGGAGCGCTTTGCCGATCCGCAAGACAAGCTCGAGATGGCGACCATGGGCTCCACGCCCATCAGCACGCACTACTTCCAGCTGCGCGTGGGTGGCGACTTCTCCGTCATCAAGGGGATGATGAAGCACGTCATCGAGCGCGAAGACGAAGCGGTGGCGCGCGGCGAGCCTTCGGTGCTCGACCATGAATTCATCGCCACGCACACCACCGGCTTCGAAGCGCTCGCGGCTGATCTGCGCGCCGAGTCGTGGGACATCCTGGTGCAGGAGTCGGGCCTGAGCGAAGCGCAGATCCGCGCCGCGGCCGACGTGTACCTGGGGGCCGAGCGGGTCATCGCCTGCTGGGGCATGGGTATCACGCAGCACCAGCATTCGGTCGCCACCATCCAGATGATCGGCAACTGGCTCATGCTGTGCGGCCACATGGGCCGCGAAGGCGCGGGTGCATGCCCGGTGCGCGGCCACAGCAACGTGCAGGGCGACCGTACCATGGGCATCTGGGAAAAGCCGCCGGCAGCGCTGCTCGACCGCCTGCAGAAGGTGTTCGACTTCGAGCCGCCGCGGCAGAACGGCGTCGACACGGTCGAGGCCATCCGGCTCATGCTCGACGGCAAGGGCAAGGTGTTCTTCGCGCTCGGCGGCAACTTTGCGGCCGCCACGCCCGACACCTACCAGACCTGGAAGGCGCTTCAGCAGTGCGACCTGACAGTGCACGTGACCACCAAGCTCAACCGCAGCCACGTGGTCCACGGGCGCGAGGCGCTGATACTGCCTTGCCTGGGCCGCACCGAGATCGACATGCAGGCCGCCGGCCCGCAGGGCGTGACGGTGGAAGACTCGATGAGCATGGTGCACATCTCGATGGGCATCAACCCGCCTGCGTCGCAGCACTTGCTGTCGGAGCCGGCCATCGTGGCGCGGCTCGCGGCCGCCACCATCGGCGCGCGCAGCAAGACACCGTGGCTGTGGCTCGTCGAAGACTACGCGCGCATCCGCGACAAGATCGAAGCCGTGTTCGACGACTTCAAGGACTTCAACACGCGCGTGGCGCACCCCGGCGGCTTCCGCCTGCGCAACACCGCAAGCGAGCGCGTGTGGAACACCGCGTCGAAGAAGGCCGTGTTCTTCACGCACTCCGTGCCGCTGGACACCCATTCGCACCGCGCCCGCGCGCGCTTCGCGAAGAAGGGCGACACCATCGTCTTCACGCTGCTGACCACGCGTTCGCACGACCAGTACAACACCACCATCTACGGCATGGACGACCGCTACCGCGGCGTGTTCGGCCAGCGCCGCGTGGTGTTCATCAACAAGGAAGACATCAGCAAGCTTGGCATGAAGGACGGCGACTGGGTCGACATCCAGACCGTGTGGAACGACGGCCAGGAGCGCCGCGCCGACCGCTTCAAGCTGGTGGCCTACGACATTCCGCGCGGCAACATCGCGGCCTACTACCCCGAGACCAATCCGCTGGTGCCGCTGTCGTCGGTGGCCGAGAACGCGGGCACGCCGACCTCCAAGTCGATTCCCGTGGTGCTGGTGCCGCACGAGCTGCCGATCCAGAAGCTGGCGGAGGACCAGGCGGACGGGATGGTGGCTGCATGAGCCACCGGGCCGCTGCGCAGGCGATCAGATGAGCGCCTTGCTCCAGGACGACCTTTCCGTGGCGATCCTGCGCATGCTCGCGCAGGCGCCGGACGACGCTGGCGTTTCGCTGCCGCGCCTCGGCAAACGGCTCGGGCAGGGCGCAAGTGTGCTGATGCGCCGGCTCACGCTGATGGGCGATGCGGCCATCGGCGGCGTGCGCGGCCCCGGCTGGGTGCGCGTGGAGCAGCAGGACGGCCGCTGGGTCGCACACCTCCAGGAGCCCGGACGGGCGCAGGTGCAAACGCTGCCCCCTGAAGACGAAATGGGCGACTGAGCCGACAATGGCAGGCCCACCCGGAGCCACCATGTCGCAGCCAGACCTCGCCGATTCCGAAGACACCCTGCCGCCGCTCTCCCGGCATGCCGTGCACGTCTTCGGCGAGCGCGGCGTTGGGCCCGAAGGCGTGGTGCGCGACGACACTCTGGCGGCCGAGGTGCCGGTCGCGCTGGTGTTCAACGGCGTCTCGCACGCGGTGATGATGGCCACGCCGCAAGACCTCGAAGCCTTCGCGCTCGGCTTCGCGCTGAGCGAAGGCATCCTCGATACCGCCGCCGACTGCCGCGGCATCGAAGTGCATACGGTCGACGCCTCCGATGCCGGATTGCCCGAAGGCATGCCCGGCATCGAGGTGCAGCTTGAAATTTCCACCCGCAGCTTCGAACGCCTGAAAGACCGCCGCCGCAGCCTTGCCGGCCGTACCGGCTGCGGAGTGTGCGGCGTCGAGAGCTTTGCGGGGCTCGATCTCTCGCCGCAGCGCGTGGCACAGCGCGACTGGATCGAACGCGTCGACCTGGCGACGGTGCTGCGCGCCTTCGCAGCCATGTCGCCGCGCCAAGTCCTCAACGCCGAAGCCGGCGCGATCCATGCCGCAGCATGGGCCACGGTCGACGGCGAACTCACCGACCTGATGGAAGACGTCGGCCGCCACAACGCGCTCGACAAGCTGCTTGGCAAGCTCGCGCTGGCAGGGCGCCTCGAGGAGCCGGGCTTCGTGCTGATGTCCAGCCGAGGCAGTCACGAGCTCGTGCGCAAATGCGCGCGCCTGGGCATCGCTGCGATGGCGACCATTTCTGCGCCAACCTCGATGGGGGTGCGCATGGCCGAGCTCTGCGGCTTGCGTTTCTGGGGGCTGTGCCGCGCGCCGCGTGGTGTGCTCTATGCCGACGGACTCGCACCCTTTTCGAGCGACAGCACGGCATCAGCCACCGCCTCGATCCCCTGATCTGACAAGTCCTCCGCCACCACGCTCCGGCGCTGCACCCAGGCCTTGAAGTGCAGCTCCTGCGACTTCTGGTAATGCGGGTCGTAATGCAACGCCATCAGCTCCGCAAACAGATGCGGCAGATCGGCTTCGCGCGCCCACTGCTGCCAGCGCGCCACCGTCTCCTTCCCCTGCATTTCCTTCAGCACGCCCATCTTGTCGGCCAGTGCCTCGCGGTCGTCGCCGAGGTAGGCGTAGTCGCGCAGCAGATAGGCCAGCCGTGCCTCGGGCGTGGCCGCCACCTCGATGCACGACGCCGCCCGCATCCGCGCCACCAGCGACAAGGGCAGCGACAGCCGCCCGATGCGGATGCTCTCTCCCTCCACATACAGCGGGCGCGAGAGATCGACGGTTTCGAGTACTGCCGCGATCAGTGTCTCGAAGTGCTTCTGCGAAGGCTGCGCCACACCCGGCAGCGAGCCGAGCAGCGAGCCCTTGTGGCTGGCGAAGTCTTCCAGGTCGAGCACCTGCGCGCCGCGTGCGGCCAGCGCGTGCAGCACGCGGGTCTTGGCGCTGCCGGTAGCGCCGCAGATCACGCGCAGGTCGAGCTTCGGGGTCAGCGCGTCGATCTGCGAGATCACGTGCCGGCGAAAGCTCTTGTAGCCGCCGGCGAGCTGCTGCGCGTCCCAGCCGACGAGGCGCAGCCAGGTGACCATCGAGCCGCTGCGCATGCCGCCGCGCCAGCAGTAGACCAGCGGCTTCCAGTTCTCGGGCCGGTCGGCCAGCGTGTCGCGCAGATGCTTCGCGATGTTGGCCGCGACCATCGCGCCGCCGATGCGCCGGGCTTCGAAGGCGCCGGTCTGCACGTAGACGGTGCCGACGATGCGGCGCTCCTCGTCGTCGAGCACGGGGCAGTTGATGGCGCCGGGGATGTGGTCGAGCGCGAACTCGGCCGGGGAGCGGGCGTCGATCAGCGTATCGAAGGCGTGGCGGTCGCCGACCCGCACGGGCTGGCGATGACTCATGGCAGGAACCTCATGCCCCGATTGTCGGGTACTCAGGCGTATGCAGGTCCAAGGCCACGGCGCAAGCGAGCGCTCGCAAAGTCCACCAGCGTGACCAGCACGAACATCGCGATCAGCACCGTCATCGCCTGCTGCTGCTGGAAGATCGACAGGTGGAAGTACAGCAGCTGCCCCAGCCCGCCGCCGCCCACGAAGCCCAGCACGGCTGCCATGCGGATGTTCATCTCCCAGCGGTAGAGCGCGTAGGCCACCCACTGCGGCAGCACGATGGGCAGGCTGGCGTAGCTGAAGGCGGTGACGGGGTTGGCGCCCGAGAGCGTCAGCGCGTGCTCGGGTTCGCGCGGGGCGTTTTCCAGCGCTTCGGCAAACAGGCGGCCCAGCACGCCGGTGGTGTGCAGCGACAGTGCCAGCGCGCCAGCGAAAGGGCCGATGCCGGCGGCGAGCACCATCAGCGCGGCCCACACGAGTTCGGGCACGCTGCGCAAGAAGTTCAGGACGAAGCGCGCCACATGGCGCGGCAGCCAGCCGGCGCGGCCCGAGGCCGGCAACGCGAGCACCGCGCCCGCGATGGCCGCCAGCACCGTGCCAAGGGCGGACACGGCCAGCGTCTGCAACGCGCCATTGCCGACCTTGGAGAGAAACTCGGGCGACACATCGGGCGGGAAGAACTCGGCAATGAACTTGCCCATGAGCCGCAGCGACTCCGACGAGCCCAACGCGCGGTAATCGATGCCCAGGTAGACAAAGCTCGCAATCACCGCCACACCGATCAGCAGCAGGGCAATGCGGCAGCGCCAGCAGGGCGGCGGGCGTGGGGGCAGCATCGTCGTCATGCCAGCAGCCTGCGCAACGCATTGCTCAGCAGGTCGGCCAGCAGCACGAGCGCCAGGAACACCAGCAGGATGCTGCTGGCCTCGCCGCCGTTGAGCATCTTCATCGACTGGTCCATCAACTGCCCCAGTCCGCCTGCGCCGACGAAGCCCATCACCACCGACGCACGCACCGCGCATTCCCAGCGGTACACGGTGTACGAGGCCAGTTCCTGCGCCGTGTTCGGCAGCAGCCCATAGCAAAGCGCCGCGAGCCGGCCGCTGCCGCTTTCGAGCAGGGCTCGCGCGGGGCGTGTGTCGGTCGATTCGAGGATCTCGGCGTAGACCTTGCCCAGCATGCCGCCGTAGGTGATGGCCAGCGCCAGCACGCCCGCGGCGGGGCCGAGCCCGAGCGCGCGCACGAAGAGCAGAGCCCAGACGATTTCGGGAATCGCCCGCAGCACCATCAGCAGCCAGCGCGCGGCCTGCCGCACGATGCCCGCCTGCACGCGGCCGGGCCCGGGGCCGATGCGCGAGATGGAGAGAGCGCGCGTCGTCACGAAGCCCAGCGGCGCGCCGATCAGCAACGCCAGCGCGGTGCCGGCCGTGGCCATCGCCAGCGTTTCGAGCGTGGCCTTGAAGAGCAGCGCGAGAAAGGCGGCCGAGCCGTCGGGTGGAAAGAAGCCCGCCAGGAAGTCGCCGATGACCGCGAGGTTGCCGCCGGCGAACAGCGCCCACGGCTTGAATTCGGACAGCGCCAGCATCGGCCATGCGATGACGAGCGCGGCGACGCATCCGGCCAGCCGGCGCGCGGCGTGCGGGTCGCGGTGGGCGATGGCGGTGCTCGTCAAGGGCAGTCCGGCCGATGGAAAGCCGCTTCCATTGCCGCACTTGCCGGCTGCGGCCGCTGCGTTGCGATGCCGCCTTCGCTCGCATAGAGCGCGTCGAGCATCGCGGCTGTTACTTGCGCGGCGGGCAGATCGAACATCACCTGCCCGTTGCGCATGCCGACGATGCGCGGAAACCAGCGCAGCGCGAGGTCCACCGCATGCAGCGAGGCCATCAGCGTGGCGCCCGTCGATTCGCTTTGCGCGACAAGCTGGCCGATGGCGGCGTCGGCCAGCGTGGGGTCGAGTGCGGACACGGGCTCATCGGCCAGCAGCAGAGCGGGGCGCTGATACAGGGCCCGCGCAATGCCCACGCGCTGCAGCTGGCCGCCCGAGAGGCGGTCGCAGCGGTCGAACAGGCGGTCTTCCAGCGACAGGCGCGCCAGCACTTCGTGCGCACCGGCAATGTCCGAGGGATGGAAGAGCGAGCCCAGCGCGCGCAGTGTCGACCACTCGCCGAGCCGACCCGCGAGCACGGCTGTGACCACGCGCAGGCGCGGCGCAATCGGCGGCGACTGGTGCACGGTGCCGATGCGGGCGCGCAGCTTCTTCAGCGCCGCGGCTGGCAATTGCCAAGGCCTGGCGCCCAAGGCTTGAACCTCGCCCTCCGTGGGCCGCAGCGCCGCGCCGAGCACGCGCAGCAGCGTGGTCTTGCCGGCGCCCGAGGGCCCGATGACGGCGATGCGTTCGCCGTCGTGCGCGGCCAGCGTCACCCCGGCCAGCGCTCGCTGGCCGTTGGGGTGCACGACACCCGCGCCTTCCAGCGAAAAACTCATCCGCGCAAACTCACTTGATCAGGCCAGCCGACTTGCCCGCCGTCTCGATGCCGTCGTAGTTCGACGACTTGGTCGGAATGAATTTGCTAGCCCGCTGCAGTGCCATGATTTCCTTCTGCGCCGGGTTGGCCGGGTCGAGCTTCAGGAACGCGTCGGTCAGCTTCCTGGTGATGGCCGCATCGAGCCCCGGGCGCACCGTCCAGTTGTAGTCGTAGTAGGTCGGCGTGGTCGCCAGCACGCGCACCTTGGCGGCGTTGGGGTTCTTGGATTCGACCAGCTTGTCCCACACCGATGCGTTGAGCACGCCTGCCTCGGCGCGCGATGCGGCCACGAAGGCCACCGTGGCGTCATGCGCGCCCGAGAAGGCGACCGTCTTGAAGTCCTTCTCGGGGTTGATGCCGGCCTGCAGCAGGAAGTAGCGCGGCATCAGGCTGCCAGAGGTGGACGAGGGCGCGCCGAAGGCGAATGTCTTGCCCTTCAGGTCGGCCAGCGTCTTGGCGGTGCTGTCGACCGGCACGATGAACTTGCTGGTGAACACCTCGTCTTCCGCGCGCTGCACGATCGGTACCGCGCCGCCGTTGGTGCGAATGCGTGCCTGCACGAAGGTGAAGCCTCCGAGCCAGGCCAGGTCGATCTTGTTGGTGGCCAGGCCTTCGACCACGGCGGCGTAGTCGGTCACGGGCGTGAACTGCACGTCCATGCCGGTTTCCTTCTTGAGGTAGTCGCCCAGCGGTGTGAACTTGCGCTGCAGCTCGGTGGGGGCTTCGTCGGGAATGGCCGAGACGCGCAGCACGCCCTGGGCGAGGGCGCCGAAGCTGGCGGCGGAAAAGGCCAGCGCGAGCGCCACCTGGGTGAGAGTCTTCTTCATGGATGTGCCTCGAAAACGTGCAGCGGGTGTGGGAAAGGAAAGGACGGGATTGTAGAAAGCAGGGCCGCTTCGATAATCGGCCCATGAACCCAACGCTCATGAACCCGCTCGCGCCTTTGCGCCTCACGAGTTTTTCGCATGGTGGCGGCTGCGGCTGCAAGATCGCGCCCGGCGTGCTGTCGCAGATCCTCAAGAACCATGCGGGCGGCATGATCCCGCCCGAGCTCATGGTGGGCATCGAGACCGCCGACGACGCGGCGGTCTACAGGCTCAACGACCAGCAGGCGCTGATCGCCACCACCGACTTCTTCATGCCCATCGTGGACGACCCCTACGAGTTCGGCCGCATCGCCGCGACCAACGCGATCAGCGACGTGTACGCGATGGGCGGGCGCCCGATCATGGCGCTGGCCCTGGTGGCCATGCCGATCAACCAGCTGCCGGTGGAAGTCATCGCCGAGATCGTGCGCGGCGGGCAGGACGTGTGCCGCGCAGCCGGCATCCCGATTGCCGGCGGCCACACCATCGATTCGGTCGAACCGATCTACGGGCTCGTCGCCATGGGCCTCGTGCACCCCGACCGCGTGCGGCGCAATGCCGATGCGAAGGCGGGCGACGTGCTGGTGCTGGGCAAGCCGCTGGGCGTTGGCGTGCTGTCGGCCGCGCTCAAGAAAGAACAGCTCTCCGAGACCGGCTATCGCCAGCTGATCGAGAACACGACGAAGCTCAACACGCCCGGCATCGCGCTCGCGGCGCTCGACGGCGTGCATGCGCTGACCGACGTGACGGGTTTCGGCCTCGCTGGCCACACACTCGAACTGGCGCGCGGCGCGAAGCTCAAGGCGATGATCGAATGGTCGAAGGTGCCGCTGCTCGACAACGTGGTGGTGATGGCCGCCGAGGGCATGGTCACCGGTGCCTCGGGGCGCAACTGGGCCGGCTACGGCGCCGACGTGGAGCTGGCCGCCGGCCTGCACGCCACCACGCAAAACCTGCTGAGCGATCCGCAGACTTCGGGCGGCCTGCTCGTGAGCTGCGCGCCTGAAGCGGTCGATGCCGTGCTGAAGATCTTCCGCGACGAAGGCTTTGCGCAAGCGGCGGTCATCGGTCGTGTAGAGGCCGGTGAGCCCTCGCTGCGCGTGGTGCCCTGACAGAGCGGTCCTATGCCGACTCGTCGAGTGGGCAGTCGCCGTCGCGAGCGGTTCGAGCTTGCGCCGAGAAGCGCAGACGTACATGGGTACGTCGAGCATCGCAGGTGCAAGATCGGACCGCGCAGCAGGCGAATGCCCGCTCGACGGCGGAAGGGGGAAGGAGTCGAACCTTCCCGGCGACGACTGGCGCCACCCACTGGGTTTGAAGCCCAGCCGCCCCACCAGGGACGATCCCCTCCCATGACTCTTGTCGTTCACGGCCTCGCCCCGAACAACGTCGTATCGGGCCGCAGCAAGTGCGTGTCCTTCACGCGCCGCGTATAGCCCACACGGTCAAAAAATTCGAGCAACTGGATTGCGCGCTTGCGTCCCAGCCCCGTTGCATCGCGAAAACTCGCAGCCTGCAAGCCTTCAGGACCATCGAGGCAATCGCGTGCCAACGCCGCCAACCGCTCGATGGTCGCCAACGGATAGTACAAGTCCTTCACCACCTGAAAGGTCTCGCCACGCCGCGCGAGACTCGCGAGCGTCTGCCGCACCATCGGCTCGCTCACCGCGCAGTCCTTCGCAAGATCGCGCACCCATGGCGGATCGAAGCCGCCGTCGGCCAGCCTGGGCAATAGCTTCTGTGCGAGCTTCTGTTCTGCTTCGCCGAGGCGTGCCGCATGGTCCGGCAGATGCAGCCAGGTGCCGCTGCGCACCAGCGCACCGCGCGCGACCAGCGCATCGAGCGCATGGCGCCACAGCGAGTCGTCCGCGCGTGGACCGGCCAGCCGCTTGAGGCGGCGCGCATCGGGGCCGACTTCGTCTGGCGCGGTGCGATGGAAGTCTGCGAGGCGCCCGGTGATCTGTTCTTCAAGCATGTCCAGATGCGTTTGCGCGATGGCCGTGTGGTCGATGCGCACGGCGTCGCCGGGCAGCGGCATCGCACCTTCATCGGCCAGCGAGAGAGCGCGCGCCATCCGTGCGATGTCGATACCCAGCGGCGCGTTGTGCAGCAGCGCGGCCACGCGGGCATCGCGGTCGTCGATGGCCCAGGCCGCCAGCGTGCGCAGGCGCTCGGGCGTGCGGCGGTAGCGCACCGGCGCGAACGGATCGAGCACGCGCACGCCGGCCACGGTGCGCGTGGCAGAGGCATCGCGCAACACACCGCGGTCGCCATGCCATGCGCCGACTGCTTCCCGCAGCACCAGCTGTGCAAAGGCCGTTTCGCCGGGCGCGAGCGCATCGCGGTCGAGCAGCGCGACAGACGCCATCACATCGCTCGCGCCGAGGTGCGCGTGCACCGTCGCGCCTGAGCGCAGAGGCTTGGCCTCGTCGGGCCACAGCGTGAGGAGCACGTCGATGCGGTCGGTGGCAAGCGCGATGGACGGTGTGCAGACCCAGTCGCCGCGATGCATCTCGTCCTTGGTGACGCCGGCCAACGCCAGCGCGCAGCGCTGGCCCGCGTGCGCCGATTCGGCCTTCTGGTTCTGCGCATGGATGCCGCGCACGCGCACCATGCGGTCGCCGGGCACCACGCGCAGTTCGTCCCCGATGCGCACCGTGCCGCTGAAGACCGTGCCCGTGACCACGGTGCCGACGCCCGACAGCGTGAAGGCGCGATCGACGGCGAGGCGAAACGCCAGGTCGTCTTCGCGCGCGTGCTCCTGGCGCGCCACGTCGAGCAGCCGCTCCCGCAACGCATCGATGCCTTCGCCGGTCGTCGCCGACACGGCCAGCATGGGCGCCTGTGCGAGCGGCGTGGGCGCGAGCAGCGCGGCGATGTCCGCGCGTACCTCGGCGAGCCGCGCTTCGCGCACGGCCTCGTCAATGCGGTCGATCTTGGTGATGGCCACCGTCGCCTCGCGCACGCCCAGCAGCGCCACCACCGCCAGATGCTCGCGCGTCTGCGGCATCACGCCGTCGTCGGCAGCCACCACCAGCAGCGCGTGGTCGATGCCCGTGGCACCGGCCAGCATGGTATGCAGCAGGCGCTCGTGGCCGGGCACGTCGACGAAGCCGAGCGACACGCCATCGGGCGCATGCAGGTACGCATAGCCCAGCTCGATGGAGATGCCGCGCCGCTTTTCCTCGGGCAGCCGGTCGGTGTCGACGCCGGTGAGCGCGCGCACCAGCGTGGTCTTGCCGTGGTCGATGTGGCCTGCGGTGCCGATGATCATCGTGGGGGCGTCGTCACATGAAGTTGCGGGTGTGCAGCTCGGACAGCCGCTGCGCCTCGTCACGGTCGAAGCCCAGCCGTGCGAGACGCGAACGCCGTCCGGCTGCCATGTCGCGCTGCAGCTGCTGCACGGCCGCGTGGCCACGTGCGACGGCAGTGGGCGAGAGTTCGCCAGCGGCCAGCAGCACCAGCGCGTCGAACACCTCCTCGTTGAGGCCCGCCGTGCTGGCCAGCGTGTCGTAGCGCACCTCGATGGCGTTGCGCAGCCGCGCCTGGTAGTCGGGCTGCACCGAGAGCCGGTATTCGAGATGCGCCATGCCGAAGGCGACGTGGCGTGCCTCGTCGCGCGCCGTGAGCCGCGCGATCTGCCGCGTCACCGGGTCGGGCGCATGCGCATGCAAAAAGTTGAGCAGGTTCACGAAGCTGCCCTCGCCGAGCACGGCCAGCAGGAAGGTGGCGACGGAGAAATCGGGCGCATCGAACAGCGTGCGCAGCGAGGCCTGACCGCCGGCGGTCGACAGCGCAGGCTGGTGGCCGCGCAGCGTGGCGCGGCGCGTGAAGACTTCGACGTGCCGCGCTTCGTCCGCGCATTGCAGCGCGAGCAACTGCAGCACCTCGCGGAAATGCGGATGGATCTGCCCGAGGTGGCGCGCCGGCACAAGCAGCGCGGCATTCTCGTTTTCGATGAGATAGGTCATCACCTGCACGACCGCTGCTTCCACAGCGGGCGACAGGTCGAAGGGCGCGTCCCACTCGATGGCCGTGCCCGGGTCCCATTGGGCTGCTGCTGCCTGCCGGTAGAGCTCGCCCGCCGTCGCGGCCCACACTTCTTCGCGGCGATGCAGGGCGAAGAAGAAGGGCGGGCTGCCGGCCTCCACCGTGGCACCGCGCGCGGCCAGGCCCCAGCCGGGCGCGGCGTCTTCGGCGGGCGAGCCGTTGGCGTCGCCCTGCGCAGCGCCGGTCGATTGCGCGCCGAGCCAGCGGCCTTCGGCATGCGGGCCGCGCGTGACCAAAGCCTCCTCCGCCGTCTCGAAGCGCAGCGGATGCCCCTGGCTGCGGCACCAGGCTTCCAGGTGCATCTGCCAGTCCGGCGATTGCCCGCGCACGCGCAGCTCGCCGCCCACCGGCCTTTCAGCCAGCGCGCGGCGAATGAGCAGCAGGGCGCCTTGGTCGAGGCCCAGCGACTCAATATCGATAGTCGGGGTTGGTGATGCGGCCATCGCCGTCGTAGAAATGCTCGTCGTCCACCGCGCGCTCGAGCAGCGCGTAGCCGCTGGTGCGTCCGGCGCGCCATTCGCGCAGGCCTTCGAGTTCGAGCAATGGGCGCACCTGCGGGTCGTCCCAGCGCATCGCCATCAGCAGCGACACGAAGCTGTCGATCAAGGCGGCCGGCGCGCCGGGGCTGGTGGTGAAGTTGCAGTGGTCGTACGCGCCGGTGCGCGCCAGCACGCGCGTGCTGCCCGAAGGCAGCGTGCCGTCGAGGCCGAAGGCCAGGTGGTTGCCGTCGATGAGGCAGCAGGCGTCGACCTCGCCGGCCATCAGCGCGATGGCCGCATCGCGCTCGCCGCCGATGTGGTCGCCATGCTTGCCGCCGAGCACGTCGAAGTAGCGCACCTGGAAGTCACGCGACTTCACCAGGCCTTCGGTGCGCAGGTGGTCGAGCGGGATCAGCGTGGCCTGCGGCGAATCGAGCGCACCCAGCCCGACGGTCTTGCCGCGCAGATCGGCCAGCGACTGCACCGGGCTGTCGGCCCGCACGACGATGGCCGAGCGCAGGTCGCAGTCGGTGTCGCGCATCGCCACGGCCTGCACCTGCTGGCCGCGGCTGCGCGCGACGCGGTCGGCCCGCACCCACGCCAGCGGCGAATTCCACGCCAGGTGCAGCGTGCCGTCGAACTGCGCCTCGACCTGGCTTTCGTAGTTCGAATACAGCACGTAGTCGAAGGGCAGGCCGTTCTTCACGAAGAAGGCCTTGAAGCCCTCCCAGATGGTGACGACCTTGGGCGCGTAGGCCACAGCGCCCATGATCAGCGTCGGTTCGGACATGGCGCGGTTCCTCAGAACAGCGGCAGGCCGGTGATGGCCTTGCCGATGAAGTCGTACAGCACGTCGGAGGTCGGTGCCATCACGCTCGATGCGCGCGCATCGCGGAACAGCCGCTCGATGCCTGCCTCCTTGCGGAATGCCGCGCCACCGCACACGCGCATGGCGATGTCGGTGACTTCGAGCGCGGCTTCGGCGGCGGCCGCCTTCACTTCGAGCACGTGCAGCATGGTGTCGGGGCGGCTCGCGCCGATGGCGGCCACGGTGTCGTCGAGCAGCGCCTGCACCATGTCGGTCTTGATGCGCGCACGTGCCAGGTAGGCGCGAATGGTCGGCAGGTCGGCCAGCGACGAATCGAGGTGCACGTGCTTCGTCTGGCTCACATGGCCGATGGCACGGCTCAGGGCGCCTTCCATCAGGCCGGTCGAACACGCGGCACTGAGCACCGAGAACCACGGCAGCACCAAGCCCATCATGGCGTCGAAGCCCTTGCCGTCTTCACCGAGCCGGGCGCCGGCTGCGATGCGCACATCCTTCGCGGTGATCGGCGTGGAGGCGTTGCCGCGCAGCCCCAGTCCGTCGAAGCGGCCGGGCTGGCTCAGGCCGTCGGACTTCGCATCGACCAGCCACAGCGTGCTGGCGCCTTCGGCCGCGAGCGGCTTGCTCGACCACACGTAGCTGTCGGCCTCGAAGGCGGAGGTGACCCAGCTCTTGCGGGCATCGAGCACCACGTTCGCGCCATCTGCGCGGGCGGTGCCGGTGGGGGCCCAGAAGTGGCTGCGCGAATCGGCTTCCGAAAAGGCCAGCGTGCTCAGGTGCTTACCCTCGGCAATCGCGCGGCGCGTGGCCTCGGGGCCGAACTGTTCGAGCACGGCGGTGGCGCAGTAGTGCATGCACACGACCATCGCGGTGGACGGGCAGGTCTGCGCGATGCGCGACACCACCTGCGCGGCTTCCTTCAGGCCCAGGCCCTGGCCGCCGACCGACGTGGCCGACACCAGCCCGAGCAGGCCGGCCTGGCCCAGCGCCTGGATCGTCTCTCGTGGAAAGCGTCCCTCGCTGTCGGTGCGCTGGGCCGAGGGCTGCAGCGTTTGCGTTTCGATACCGGCGAGCACTTCGAGGGGATTCATCGCTTTTTCCTGGAGTACGGATTGAGGGAGTCGATCTATTGCAGCCGCTCGCGCAGGGCATCGAGCTGGGCCGTGAAGGGCGCGCTGTCTTCCAGGCAGCGCAGGTCGAGCAGCAGACGGTCTTCCGCGATGCGGCCGATCACCGGCAGCGACAGGCCGCGCAGCGCGGTGGCGAGGGCGTCGAGCGCGGTGCCCGTGCCCTTTTTCGAGGTGCCGGCCGGCGCGAGCGCAAGGCCGGCCGAGGGCAGCCGCTCGACAGGCAGAGACCCGGAGCCGATCTGCCCGAGCAACGGCACGACTTCGACGGTGAAGCGCGGTGACACCGCTGCCTGCACGGGCGCCTTCAACGCCTCGGCCATTTCGCGGATCGCATCGGCGGGCCGCGTGAGCAGCCGCAGCGTCGGCAGGTCTTGCGCAAGACGCTCGGGCCGCAGGTACAGCGACAGCGTGGCTTCGAGCGCGGCCAGCGGCAGCTTGCTCATGCGCAGCGCGCGCTTCATCGGGAACTTGCGGATGCGGCCCACGGCGGCCTTGCTGCCGACGATCAGCCCGGCCTGCGGACCGCCCAGCAGCTTGTCGCCCGAGAAGGTGACCACGTCGCAGCCGGCTGCAAGCATCTCCTGCGGCAGCGGCTCGCGCGGCAGGCCGTAGTGCGCGAGGTCGACCAGCGAGCCGCTGCCCAGGTCGGTCGCCAGCGGCACGCCGCGTGCATGCGCGATGCCGGCGAGCGTGGCTTCGTCGACTGCGGCGGTAAAGCCCTGCACGGCGTAGTTGCTGGTGTGCACCTTCATCACCAGCGCCGTGTGTTCGTTGATGGCGCGCTCGTAGTCCTGCGGATGCGTGCGGTTGGTGGTGCCGACCTCGACCATGCGCGCGCCCGCGCTGGCCATCACGTCGGGCATGCGGAAGGCGCCACCGATCTCGACGAGCTCGCCGCGCGAGACGATCACTTCGCGATCGCGTGCCAGTGCCGCGATGGTGAGCAGCACGGCGGCCGCATTGTTGTTGACCACCGTGGCGGCCTCGGCGCCGGTGATGCTGCACAGCAACTCTTCCACCAGCGAGTCGCGGTCGCCTCGGCTGCCGGTGGCGAGGTCGTATTCGAGGTTGTTGGGCGATGTCATCACCGCGAGCAGCCGCTGCAGCGCTGCGTCGGCCAGCAGTGCGCGGCCGAGGTTGGTGTGGATGACGGTGCCGGTGAGATTCAGCACGGCGCACATGCGTGGTGCGAGGCGGGCCTGGATGCGCGCTGCAAGCGCATCGCCGAGTGCGTCGTGCCGCACCTCGGCGGCCATCAGCTTGCCCGCCACGGCCCGCGCGCGAAGCCCTTCGAGCAGCGCACGGGCCTCTTTCACCACCAGCGTATGGCCGTGCTCGGCCAGCAATGCGCCCGGCACGGCGAGGCGCAGCAGTTGATCGACAGAAGGCAGATCTTGGGGCCTTGCCGTCGAGCCGTGGACCACGGACTCTTCGGGCGCCGCCATCAGCCGCCTCCGCCGTCGTCGGGGATTTCGGGGTCGCCGAACAGCAGCATCAAATTGTGGCCGCTGCGTTGATGGCCGGCTTCGGACACCAGCAGGTCGAGCGTGACACTGGCGAGGTCGTCGGCGACGGGCTCGACCTCGGGGTCTTTCTCCATCGCGATCTGCTTGAGGTAGTGGCCGCAGCTGTCGCAGCACTCGGCTTTGACTGCGCCTTCGCGCGCGCCGGTGGCCGGCAGCTCCACGCCGGGTTGCGGCGACAGCGATTCGAAGTGAATGCCCTTGGTGCTCTCGCAGTGCGTGCACTTGATGCGCACGTAGTGCCACTCGGTGCTGCACAGCGAACAGTGCAGGTAGCGAAAGCCCGCTTCGTCGGCACCGATGCGCGTGATGCTCACGGTGGGCACGCTGCCGCAGCAAGGGCATTCGTTGCCGGGATCGGTGCGGCCGAAGATGTTCTCGCCTTCGCGGTCGGCCACCTGCAGCACGAGCTGAGCCCAGTAGGCCTGCAGCCCCGCGGCAATCAGTGGCGCGGCTGCGAGGTCGAGGCCGAACATGATGCGGCGCGAGAGCCGGTCGGCCTGCTCGTTGATCCACGCATCGTCGGCCGCCACCACGCGGTCGAGCGTGTCGCGTGCAGGGCCTTCGGGCAGCCGTGCGCGGAAGAGGCCGAGCAGACGGCGAAGCTCCTGCAGCCACACCGGATCGCGCGTCCAGCCGAAAGCGGGCATCGGCGGTTTCAGCACCTTCGATGCGGCTTCGAGCGAAGCGGATTCGGGCAACGTGACCGGTGCGTAGTCCTGCAGCACCTGGTGCTGCGCCTGCGCAAGATCGGCGATGAAGATCAGGTACTCCCGCATCGAATGCGAAGCTGCGAGCTGGCGCAGCCGCAATTGTCGGTCGGAGAACACGAGGGACCGAACCGGCAAACGCAGGAACGGCATCTGCCGTCCGGCCTGCATCGCGATCTGTTCGGGATCGAGGATGCGGGTGGTCCGGATCGGCGGTGGGCTGCCGGTGGAACTCGTCATCGGGGCAGTATCACTCACCTCGCGTCATTTTGCGATGCCAGAGCGGATGGTTGAGCTTGGCCCATCCCTCCGTGACGGTGCCGCGCGTCATCGCGCGCAGCGTGCCCTTGACCCAGATGGCCGCGTAGATGTGCGTGATGACTGAAATGATCAGCACCACGGCCGACACCGAATGCACCACCACCGCGATGCGCCGCAGGAGGATCGGGAAGAACCCGACGAACCACGGGCTCCAGAACATGAAGCCCGTCACCAGCAACAGCAGCAGGCTGACACCGAAGGCCCAGAACACCAGCTTCTGCCCCGCGTTGTACTTGCCCACCGGCGGCATGCTCGACTTGTCGCCCTTGAGCATCTTCGGCGCGTTGGCGATCCACTCGCGGTCGCTGCGATCGAGGATGTTCTCGCGCCACATCGCGCCGAACAGGAACACAAAGCCCAGCACCATCAGCAGCCCCATGAACGGATGCAGGATGCGCGTCCACGGCCCGCCGCCGAACAGCGTGCTCAGGAAGAACAGGGCAGGGTGGAAGAAGGCCAGGCCCGAGAGCGCGGCCGCGAAGAACATGATCGCGACGAACCAGTGGTTCATGCGCGTGGCGTCGCGGTAGCGGCGAAGGTAATAGCGTGTCATCGCGTTCTCCTCATGCACGGGGCGCGGTGGATGGTGCGGGGGGTGACGCAGGCGGCTCTTCGATCACCACCACGTCGTCGGGCTTGCCATCGCGGTCGGCATCCGGATGCTCGTCCTTCGGCTCGATGGGGCCGGTCTTCATGTAGTGGAAGAAGCTGCCCACCACGGCGCCGATCATGGCGACCATTGCGAGCGGCTTGGCCACGCCCTTCCACAGCGACACCAGCGGGCTGATGTGCGGGTCTTTCGGCAGGTCGGCGTACAGGCCCGGCCGGTCGGCGTGCTGCAGCACGTACATCACGTGCGTGCCGCCCACGCCGGCAGGGTCGTATACGCCGGCGTTGGAAAAGCCGCGCTCCTTCAGGTCGACGATGCGCTCCGAGGCGTACTCGTGCATGTCTTCCTTGGTGCCGAAATGCAGCGCGCCCGTGGGGCAGGCCTTGACGCAGGCCGGCTCCAGGCCCACGCCCACGCGATCTGAGCACAGCGAGCACTTGTAGGCCTTGTTGTCGGCCTTGCTGATGCGCGGCACGTCGAAGGGGCAGCCGGTGACGCAGTTGCCGCAGCCCACGCAGTGCTCGCTGATGAAGTCGACGATGCCGTTGCTGTACTTGACGATGGCACCCGGCGCCGGGCACGACTTCAGGCAGCCCGGGTCGTCGCAGTGCATGCAGCCGTCCTTGCGGATCAGCCATTCGAGCTTGCCGGCCTCGGGTTCGACTTCGGAGAACCTCATCACCGTCCATGAGGAAGGCGTGAGATCGACCGGGTTGTCGTAGGTGCCGTGCATGGTGCCCACGTCGTCGCGCAGGTCGTTCCACTGCATGCATGCGACCTGGCAGGCCTTGCAGCCGATGCAGGTCGACACGTCGATCAGCTTGGCCACCTGCTGCACCTGCGGGCGGCTGCGGATGTCGGGCGACGGCGTGGTCGTGGCCGATCGGGCGGCGATGTCCAGGGTTTGAAGGGAAGACATCGCTCAGGCCTTTTCGATGTTCACGGTGAACGACTTGTACTCGGGCGTCTGTGTGTTCGCGTCGCCCACGAAAGGCGTGAGCGTGTTCACCAGATACCCCGGCTTGGCCACGCCGACGAAGCCCCAGTGGTTCGGCAGCCCCACCGTGTGCACCGTGCGGCCATCGACCTGCAGCCCGACGATGCGCTTGGTGACCAGCGCCACTGCCTTGATGAAGCCGCGCTTGCTCGACACCTTCACCATGTCGCCATTGGCGATGCCTTTGTCCTTGGCAAGCTCCTCGCCAATCTCGACGAACTGCTGCGGCTGGATGATGGCCGAGGTGCGCACGTTCTTGGTCCAGTAGTGGAAGTGCTCGGTGAGCCGGTAGCTGGTCGCCACGTACGGGAAGTCCTTCGGCACGCCGAGACGCTCGAGGTCGCCCTTGAAGATGCGTGCCGCGGGGTTGGCGCGCGCCTTCTCGTTGTTCGGGTGCATCAGGTTGTTGACCAGCGGCGACTCGAAGGGCTCGTAGTGCTCGGGCAGCGGTCCTTCGGCCATGCCCGTCGGCGCGAAGAGCCGGGCCACGCCCTCGGCCGTCATGATGAAGGGGCGCACCGCGTCGGCTTCCGTCGGGTTCGCATCGGGCCGGATGTCGGGAACGTCGGCACCGGTCCACTGCTTGCCGTTCCACGCGATGAGGCCGCGCTTGGCGATCCACGGCTTGCCGGTGGCCGGATCGGTCGAGGCACCGTTGTACAGAATGCGCCGGTTCGCGGGCCAGGCCCACGCCCAGTTCTGCACCATGCCGATGCCGTACGGGTCGGCGTTGTCGCGCCGTGCCATCTGGTTGCCGGCCTGCGTCCATGCGCCGCTGTAGATCCAGCAGCCGCTGGCGGTGCTGCCGTCGTCGCGCAGCAGGCCGAAGCCCGAGAGCTGCTCGCCGGCCTTGGCTGTCGGCGGCTTGGTCGGGTCCTTCGGGTCGAGCAGGTCGGTCAGCGCGCGGCCGTTGTATTCCATCGCCAGTTCCTGCGCGGAAGGCGAGTGCGGAATCTTGTAGGGCCAGGTGAGGTTGACGATCGGGTCGGGATACGCGCCGCCGTCCTTCGCGTAGGCCGTGCGAATGCGGTTGAAGATGCCCGCGATGATCTCGATGTCGCCCCTGGCCTCGCCCGGCGGCTCCGCGCCCTTCCAGTGCCACTGCAGCCAGCGGCTGGAGTTGGTGAGCGAGCCGTCTTCCTCCGCGAAGCAGGTCGAAGGCAGGCGGAACACCGTGGTCTGGATGTCGGTGGTCTTGACGTCGTTGAACTCGCCGAAGTTGCGCCAGAACTCGCTGGTTTCGGTCATCAGCGGATCGATGGTGACGAGGAACTTGAGCTTGGACAGCCCATCGACGATCTTCTTCTTGTCCGGGAACGAGCCCACCGGGTTGAAGCCCTGGCAGATGTAGCCGTTGAGCTTGCCCTGGTTCATGAGCTCGAAGGCCTGCAGGATGTCGTAGAGCTTGTCGATCTTCGGCAGGTAGTGGAAGGCCCACTCGTTCTCCGCCGTGGCCGCGTTGCCCCACCACGCCTTCTGCATGCTGACGAAGAACTTCGGGTAGTTCTGCCAGTAGCTCATCTGGTTGGGGCGCAGCGGTTTCAGCGCGCGGGTCTTGTAGTAGACGTCCAGCGTCTGCTCGCTGTCACGCGCAAGCGACATGTAGCCGGGCAGGGAGTTCGACAGCAGCCCCAGGTCGGTCAGGCCCTGGATGTTGCTGTGGCCGCGCAGCGCGTTCATGCCGCCGCCGGGTACGCCGATGTTGCCCAGCAGCAACTGCACGATGGCGCCGGTGCGGATCATCTGCGAGCCCTGGCTGTGCTGCGTCCAGCCCAGCGCGTACATGATGGTCATGGTTCGCGTGGAGGTGCTGGTGCTCGCGATGTACTCGCACACCTTCAGGAACTTGTCCTGCGGCGTGCCGGTGATGCGGCTCACCAGCTCGGGCGTGTAGCGCGAGTAGTGCCGCTTCATCACCTGCAGCACGCACTGCGGGTCCTGCATGGTCATGTCGACCTTGGCCATGCCCTGCTCGTCGAGCGCGTAGCCCCACGACTTGGGGTCGTAGTTGCGCTTCTCGGCGTTGTAGCCGCTGAACAGGCCGTCCTCGAACTTGTAGTCAGGCCCGACGATGAACGGCGCGTTGGTGTAGTTGCGCACGTACTCCGTCTGGATCTTGTCGTTGCCCAGCAGGTAGTTGATGACGCCCGCGAGGAACGCGATGTCCGAGCCCGCGCGTATCGGGGCGTAGTAGTCGGCCATGGCGGCCGAGCGCGTGAAGCGCGGGTCGACCACGACAAGGCGCGCCTTGTTCTGCTTCTTGGCCTCGATGACCCACTTGAAGCCGCACGGATGCGCCTCCGCGGCATTGCCGCCCATGATCAGCACAACATCCGCGTTCTGGATGTCCTGCCAATGGTTGGTCATCGCGCCTCGTCCGAACGTCGGGGCCAGACTGGCCACCGTAGGTCCGTGTCAAACGCGTGCCTGGTTGTCGAACACCAGCATTCCCGTCGAGCGGAATGCCTTGTGCGTGATGTAGCCCGTTTCGTTGGACGAGGCCGAGGCGCAGAGCATGCCGCTGCTGGTCCAGCGGTTCACGGTCTTGCCCTCGGCGTTGGTGGTCTGGAAGTTGGCGTCGCGGTCGGCCTTGAGCAGCTTGGCGATGCGGTCGAGCGCCTCGTTCCAGCCGATGCGCTTCCATTCGGTGCTGCCGGCCTCGCGCACCTCGGGGTACTTCAGGCGGTTGGGGCTGTGCACGAAGTCGAGCAGGCCCGCGCCCTTGGGGCACAGCGTGCCGCGGTTCACGGGGTGGTCGGCATCGCCCTCGATGTGGAGGATGTCGGACACCACGTTCTTCGCCTTGTCGCCAAGGCTGTACATGATGAGCCCGCAGCCCACCGAGCAGTACGGGCAGGTGTTGCGGGTCTCGGTGGTGCGCGCGAGCTTGAAGTTGCGGGCCTCGGCCAGCGCGGCGGTCGGCGAGAAGCCGAGCGCCACGATGCTGGAGCCGACCAGCCCCGCACTGCTGACGCGGAAGAATTGCCGGCGGTTCATGTCCATGACGTGACCTCCTGCAGCGGTGAAGTGGGGTGTTTCATCGTGATCTTCTTTTTGCCGGGAAACTTGATTGAATGAATCAGTCGGGCCGCGCTACTTGGGCGCCGCAGTGCCGTCGCCACCGCTCGGCGCGGGCGCCGCGCCGCCGGACGAGCCGCCGCCGCCCGGGCCGCTCATGCCGCCGATGGCTGTGCCGCCTTCGGACGGGCCTTTGTGGGAAGCGGAGGATTCGACCTTGTCGCCGGACTCGGCGGGCTTGATGCCCGTCGGGCTCGCGCCGGTGGTGCCGCCATCGGCCTTCGGCGTGGGGACCTTGGGATCGCAGGCACTCGCCAGCATGCCTGCGACAAGGCACAGGCCGACGATCTGCAAACGCTGACATCGGGGCATCGACACTCCTTGGGGAAGGACGGGTCTGACAACGGGCTGTTTTTGTGGCCTCGTTTTTCGCTCTCCGGGAGTGCCCGGTTTGCGACAAACGGGATACGTTTGTCGCATCATGCGACAGCATCCTGTCGGGATCAAGGGCCGAAAGGGCGCAATAACCCTTGAATCCAGCCGCGCCCCCGACCGTCGGCTATCGTTCGCGCCATGAATGCCTCCCTCCGCCTGGGTTGGCGCACGCTCTGGCGCGACCTGCGCGCCGGCGAACTGCGCCTGTTGATCGTTGCCGTGGTGCTGGCCGTGGCCGCGCTCACGGCTGTCGGCTTCTTCGCCGACCGCCTGCAGGGCGGGCTCAAGCGCGACGCGCGCCAGCTGCTGGGCGGCGACGCGGTGATCGTCAGCGACAACCCGACGCCCGAGGCCTTCGTGGCGCAGGCGAAATCGCTGGGACTGGAAGGCAGCGGCACCTACGGCTTTCCGACCATGGCGCGAGCCGGGGACGCGCAAGGCGGCGCCAGCAAGCTGGTGGCGCTGAAGGCCGTGGCCGCTGGTTACCCACTGCGCGGCAACCTGCAGACCTCCACCACCATCGACGGGCCGGGCGCCATCACGCGCGACATCCCGCCGCCGGGCGAGGTGTGGGTCGATGCCTCGCTGCTCGACTCGCTCGCGCTCAAGGTCGGCGACACGATGCTGCTGGGCGACACCGGCCTGCGCGTCGGCCGCGTCATCACGCTGGAGCCCGACCGTGGCGCCGGCTTCATGAGCTTCTCTCCGCGCGTGATGCTCAACCAGGCGGACGTGCCGCGCACCGGGCTCGTGCAGCCCGCCAGCCGCGTCGGCTATCGCTACGCGGTGGCGGGCAGCGACGCGGCGGTGAAACGCTTCAGCGACTGGGCCGACGCCACCATCAAGAAGGGCGAGCTGCGCGGTGTGCGGCTCGATTCCTTCGAGGGCGGCCGCCCCGAGATGCGCCAGACGTTGGACCGCGCCGAGAAATTCCTGAGCCTGGTCGCGCTGCTCGCGGCGCTGCTGTCGGCCGTGGCGGTGGCGCTGGCCGCGCGCGGCTTCGCGGCCAGCCACCTCGACGACTGCGCGATGCTGCGGGTGCTGGGCCAGAGCCAGCGCACCATCGCCGTGGCCTATTCCTTCGAGTTCGCGGTGATCGGCATCGTGGCCAGCGGGCTGGGCGTGGCGATCGGCTTCGCGGTGCACTACGTGTTCGTGCTGCTGCTGGCGGGGCTGGTCGAAACCGCGCTGCCCGCGGCCACCTTGTGGCCCGTGGCCTTCGGGCTCGGCATGGGGCTCACGCTGCTGTTCGCCTTCGGCCTGCCGCCTGTGCTGCAGCTGGCCCGAGTGCCGCCGCTGCGCGTGATCCGGCGCGACGTGGGCGGGCTCAAGCCGGCATCGCTCGCGGTGCTGGGCGTTGGCGTGGCGGGCTTTGCGGCGCTGCTGATGGCGGCGAGCAGCGACATCAAGCTGGGGCTGATCGCGGTCGGCGGCTTCGCGGGTGCGGTGGCGGTGTTCGCGCTGCTGAGCTGGCTGGCGGTGAAGGTGCTGCGACGCAGCGTCAACGAAACGACGGCGCCGCGCTGGCTGGTGCTCGCCACGCGGCAGATTTCGGCGCGGCCGGCGTACGCGGTGGTGCAGGTCAGCGCGCTGTCGGTCGGCCTGCTGGCGCTGGTGCTGCTGGTGCTGCTGCGCACCGACCTCGTCGCGAGCTGGCGCCAGGCCACGCCGCCCGATGCGCCGAACCGCTTCGTCATCAACGTCATGCCCGACCAGAGCGATGCCTTCCAGAAGTCGCTGCGCGACGCGGGCGTGGGCAAGTTCGACTGGTACCCGATGATCCGCGGCCGGCTGATCGCCATCAACGACAAGCCCGTGACGCCCGACGACTACGCCGAAGACCGCGCCAAGCGCCTGGTGGACCGCGAGTTCAACCTGAGCAACAGCGTGGATGCGCCCGCGCACAACACCATCACCTCGGGCAAGTGGACGCCCGATGCGACGGGCGAAGTGAGCGTGGAAGAGGGCCTGGCCGAGACGCTGGGCCTGAAACTCGGCGACTCGCTGCGCTTCGACATCGGCGGCATGCAGAACGAGGCACGCATCACCTCGCTGCGCAAGGTCGACTGGGGCTCGATGCACGCCAATTTCTTCGTGATGTACACGGTGGCCTCGCTGGCCGACGTGCCCACCACCTACATGGGCGCCTTCCGCGCGCCCGAGACCCGGGGCTTCGACAACGCACTGGTGCGCAGCTACCCGAACGTGACCAACGTCGACATGAGCGCCACCATCAACCAGGTGCAGCGCGTGCTCGACCAGGTGATCCGCGCGGTCGAGTTCCTGTTCGGCTTCACGCTCGCGGCCGGGCTGGTGGTGCTGTTCGCGGCGGTGACGGCCACGCGCGAGGAGCGGGCACGCGAGTTCGCGGTGATGCGCGCGGTGGGCGCGCGCGCCAGCCTGCTGCGGCAGGTGCAGCGCGCCGAGCTGGTGGGTGTCGGGCTGCTCGCTGGTTTTCTCGCGAGCATCGTGGCTTCGGTGATCGGCTGGGCCCTGGCGCGCTTTGTGTTCGAGTTCACCTGGACTGCCTCGCCCATCGTGCCGGTGGCCGGCGCGCTGGCCGGCGCGGTGCTGGCGCTGGGCGCGGGATGGTGGGGCCTGCGCGACGTGCTGCGCCGCCCGGTGGTCGACACGTTGCGGCGCGCTGCCGAGTAGCCATCTTTTTCTTCGGGGTCGAGCCGAACGGGGTCGTGGAATGCAATACATTCCCCGACCCCGTATTCAATTCACTCGGAAGAATCTTTCTACATGCGCTTGGCGTCATTCCAGATCACCAACTTTCGCTCGATCAACGACAGCGGCCTCATCGACTCCACACAGATCACGGCGATCCTCGGTCGAAATGACAGCGGCAAATCGAACCTGCTGCGCGCACTCCACAGCCTGAACCCCGCAGAGGGCCTGGCCGAACTCAGCCCCATCAAGGACTTTCCCCGCCACCGGCGCCTGGAAGAGTGCACCGGTGACACCCCCGTCGTCTTCACGCGCTGGAGCCTGGACGAGAGCGAGCAGGCAGAGCTGGCCGCGATCCTGCCGCGCGCGGCAGGCGTGCGCCACGTTACCGCGGCCCGCGGCTATGGCACGGCGCGCCAGGCCGGGCTCGAAGGGCTCACGGCGCTGTCGCTCGACGTGAGCGACATCAAGGGCAAGGTCCGCAAGATCGTGCCGGCCGTGAAGGCCGCCGCAGAAAAGGTCGCCGAGGAAGCGAAGGCCACGCTCGAGCAGGAGGCCGACACCTTCGACGCCGCGATGATCATGAGCCCCGACTACATCAAGTGGTCGGCCGGCGCGGTCAAGGCGGCGCAGGCCCTGCGCAAGGCGCTGGCCGTGGCGGGCGCCGAACTCAGCGACAAGCAGGAGCAGATGCTGGCCGAGCTGGAAGACATGGCCCTGTCCATCTCCAACGACACGCCCGCGCTCGCCTGCGCGCAGGCCTGGGTGATCGAAAAGCTGCCGCGCTTCGTCTATGTCGACGAATACCCGGCACTGCCCGGCCGCCAGAACATTGCCGAGTACCTGGGGCGCCGGGGCTGGGGCCAGCTCACGCCTGAGCAGCAGAGCTTCGGCAAGCTGTGCAAGGTCGCGGGGCTCGATCCGCAGAAGCTGCACGACCTGCTCGAAAAGAACGACCAGGCCACGCGCAACCAGCTCGTCAACCGTGCCGGCTCGGTGGTGACGGCAGAGATCCGCCGCCTCTGGAAAGATCGTCCGCTGAAAGTGCGCTTCAACCTCGACGGCCAGTACCTCGACACGCTGGTGTCCGACCCGAACGGTGCCTACGAGGTCGAAGTGAACCTCGACGAACGCAGCCGCGGCTTCCAGTGGTTCTTCTCGTTCTACATCGCGTTCTTTGCTGACACGAAGGGCGGGAGTGCGGAAGACGCGGTGCTGCTGCTGGACGAACCCGGGCTGCACCTGCACCCGCACTCGCAGGCCGACCTGCTGGCGCACTTCGAGAAAGACTTCGGCAACCAGATCATCTACACCACGCACTCGCCGTTCATGGTGCCTGCGCACCGGCTCGACTCGGTGCGCACGGCCAGCCTCGGCGAGACCAGCGGCACCACTGTGAGCAATGCCGCGGAGGGCGACGAGCGCACGCTGTTCCCGCTGAAGGCTGCACTGGCAATGAGCCGGCTTGGGAGCGAGCCGGTGGCTGTGAAGGCGGAGCCGACGAAGCCGGCGGCTGCAAGAACGGTGACTGCAGAGGGCGTGAAGCCTGTCAGGGCGGCCAAGCCCGCGGAGGTGATGCCTGCCGCCGTGGCCGCGCCTGCCGAAGTGGCGCCCGTTGCCGCGGTCGTTGAGCCTGTCGCCGCACCGGTTGTCGCCCCGGTCGCGGTGCCACCCGTCACCGTGGCTGCGGCTCCCGCGCCGATGGCCGCGCCTGCCGAGACAGTCGCCGAGCAGGTGGAACCGGGCTGATCATCCGCGCGCGGCCTGCCTCGTGACCGGGGTGGGCGGGACTTCGTCGCCCTCCTTGAACATCCGCTCCCCCGCAAAGTCCACAAACGCCCGCACCTTCGGCGACAACTGCCGGCTCGACGGCCACAGCGCCGAGAACTGCCCCTGCCGCACGAGGTGCGTGGCCAGCACGCGCTGAAGCTCGCCGCGGTACAGCGAATCGCGCGCCAGGAAGTCGGGCATGTAGGCCACGCCGAGTCCGGCCACGGCCGCGCCCAGCATGGCTTCCATGTTGTTGCACAGCAGGCCGGGCGGCAGTTGCGCGGGCAGCCCGGGCAGGTCCCATTCCTCGACCTTGCCGCCGGTCACGAACTTGTAGCGCAGGCAGGCGTGCTGTATCAGGTCGGCCGGCACCTGCGGCACGCCGTGGCGTTCGAGATAAGCCGGTGACGCCACCAGCACGAACTGGAACGGGCCGAGCCGCCGCGCCACCAGTTGCGAATCGACCAGGTCGCCGCTGCGAATTGCCACGTCGACGCCCTCGGCGATCACATCGACCAGCCGGTCGTTGAAGTCGAGGTCGAGCTCGATCTCGGGGTAGCGCGCCTTGAAGTCCGGCAGGATCGGCAGCAGGAAGCGGTAGCCGATGGTCGGCAGGCTCACGCGCAGCCGGCCGCGCGGGGCGGCGACGGCGTCTTGCATCATGGCGCGCGCATCGTCCAGCTCGTCGAGGATGCGGCGGCAGCGCTCGTGGAAGAGCGCGCCTTCCTGCGTCAGCCGCGTGTGGCGCGTGGTGCGGTTGAAGAGGCGCACGCCGAGCTGCTGCTCGAGCCGTGCGACGTTCTTGCCCACAGCCGAAGCCGAGATGCCCAGCTGCCGGCCGGCCTTGGCAAAGCTCAGCTGGTCGGCCGCGCGCACGAAGGATTCGAGTCCGCTGAAGCTGTCCATGGATTAGCAACCCTGGGTTGGGAGTGTGAGGATCAATGACGCCATTTTCATTCCATTGATTCCTTTCTATCTTCTGTGGCTTCCTTTCTCCTGCGTGAAAGCCTTCGATGTCCACGTCTTCTCCCAACAAGAACTGGCTGCTGGCCGCCGTCTGCCTGGCAGCGCTGGGCATGCCGCTGAGCTTCACCGGCCCGGCGGTGGTGCTGCCCGCGATCCGCGATGCGCTGGGCGGCAGCCCGGTGCAACTCAACTGGGTGACCAACGCCTTCATGCTGAGCTTCGGCGCCACGCTGATGGCGGCCGGGGCGCTGGCCGATGCCTATGGGCGCAAGCGCGTGTTCCTGCTGGGGCTCGCGGTGGTGGCGCTGAGCAGCTCGCTACTGACGCTGGCTCCCGGCATCGTCGCCTTCGATCTGGCGCGGGCCCTGCAGGGGCTGGGCTCGGCCGCGGCCTTCGCGGCGGGCACGGCCGCGCTGGCGCAGGTGTTCGACGGCGCGGCGCGCACGCGGGCCTTCAGCCTGATCGGCACTTCGTTCGGCGTGGGGCTGTCGTGCGGCTCCATCCTCTCGGGCTGGCTCGCCGAGAGCTTCGGCTGGCAGGCGGTGATGCTGAGCCCTGGCGCGGTCAGCCTCGTGGCGCTGTGCATCGCCGCGCCGAGCATGCGCGAGTCGCGCAATCCTGATGCCATGGGGCTCGACATGCCGGGCACGGCGACTTTCACCGCTGCGCTGAGCCTGCTGACGCTCGGCGTACTGCAGGCGCCCGACAGCGGCTGGGGCAGCCCGTGGGTGCTTTGCGCGCTGGCGGGCGCGGCGCTGATGGGCACGGCCTTCATCGCCATCGAGCGGCGCGTGGCGCATCCCATGCTCGATCTGTCGCTGTTCCGTTTTCCGCGCTTCGTGGGCGTGCAACTGCTGGCTGCCGCGCCGGCCTATGGCTTCGTCGTACTGCTGGTGCTGCTGCCGATCCGCTTCATCGGGCTCGAAGGGCGCAGCGCGATCGAGGCGGGGACTTTCATGTTCGCGCTCTCGGGGCCGATCCTCGCCGTGCCGACGCTGGCGGCATCGCTTGCGCACCGGTTCTCGGCGGGCGTGATCTCGGCCGTGGGGCTGCTGGTGTGCGCGGCGGGGCTGTTCTGGCTCAGCCGCTGCGCGCCGGGCACGCCGCTGCACGACATCGTGTGGCCGCTGTTGTTGATCGGCGCCGGCATCGGCCTGCCGTGGGGCCTGATGGACGGGCTGGCCGTGAGTGTGGTGCCGCGCGAACGGGCGGGCATGGCATCGGGCATCTTCAACACCGTGCGGGTCGCGGGGGAGGGGATTGCGCTGGCGCTGGTAGGGGCCGGACTGACGGCACTTGTGACGGCGCAGCTGGGGCATGCCGCCGCCGCATCGCAGGCGGCGCAGCGCGTCACGACCGGGAACATGTCGCAGGCGCTGGCCCTGCTGCCCGGCATGGACCGCGCGGCGCTGCTGCATGCCTACGGCGCCGCATTCGGCACGCTGCTTTGCGTGCTGGCAGGCGTGACGGTGGTGACGGCGCTGGTGGTGTTTGCGTTCCTGCGTGGCGAGACTCACGCCGAGGCTGGTGCCGTGGCGCTGGAGTCGACGGCCTGTTGAGACCTGCTCAGGTTTGCGCTGCCGCTTCGAAGATGTCGCGCAGCCATTGCGTGAACACTCGCACCCGCGACGACAGCTGCCGGTTCTGCGCATAGAGCACCGAAACCGGCATCGGCGGTGGCGCGAAGCCGGGCAGCAGCACCTTCAGTCGCCCGTCTGCAAGTTCGCTGGCCACGCGATAGCGCGGCACCTGCACCAGCCCCAGGCCCGCGACGGCCGAGCCGGTGTACAGGTCGGCGCCCGTCACCGAGACGATGCCGCCGAGCTGCACGCTCGTCACCCGCCCATCGACCGTGAATTCGAGCGGCACCGCCTTGCCCGTGGCGCTGGAGATGTAGTGGATGGCGCGGTGCACCGACAGCGCTTCCACGCTCTCGGGCTCGCCGTGCTGCGCCAGGTAGGCCGGGCTCGCGACCGTGACCTGCGGCAGCAGCGCCACGCGCCGCCCGACCATCGATGAATCTTGCAGCGTGCCCGCGCGCAGGACGCAGTCGACGCCTTCGCGCACCAGGTCGACCAGCCGGTCGTCCTCGCCGATGTGCAGTTCCAGGTCGGGATATCGCGCCAGGAACGTCGGCAGCGCGGGCACCACGAAATGCCGCGCCAGCGTGCCCTGCAGGTTCACGCGCAGCAGCCCCTTGGGCGCCTCGTCGCGGAACAGGCCTTCGGCCTCTTCGACGTCGGCCAGCAGCCGAACGCAGCGGCGGTAGTAGGCCTCGCCGTCCTGCGTGAGGCGCACGGTGCGGGTGGTGCGCTCCAGCAGCCGGGTGCCCAGGCGCTGCTCCACGCGCTTGATGAGGTTGGTGACGGTGGCGCGCGGAATCTGCAGGTCTTCGGACGCCTGCGTGAAGCTCTGGCGCTCGGCGATGCGCACGAAGGCCAGCATTTCCTGGAAGCGGTCCATGGCCGGGCTCCGAATCTATTGTTGAAGTAAATGGAATGGTAATGGCGATTCAAGGCTGATTATCTTTGGATGGGAACGATCGATCATTCGTCTCACCAACCAACCACTGCAAAGGAAACAGCCATGAACAAGTCCTCCAACTCCAAAGTCGCCCTCGTCACCGGCGCATCGCGCGGCATCGGTGCCGCCATTGCGCGGCGGCTCGCCAAGGACGGCTTCGCGGTCGCCGTCAACTACGCGTCGAGCCCGGCGCAGGCCGACGCCCTCGTCGCCGAACTGCAGGCCGCCGGCGGCAAGGCTTTCGCGGTCAAGGCCGACGTGGCCAGCGCCGGCGAAGTGCGCGCCATGTTCGACGCCGTCGAGGCGCAACTCGGCAAGGTCGACGTGCTGGTCAACAACGCCGGCGTGCTCAAGACCGTGCCGCTGGCCGAACACACCGACGCGCTCTACGACCAGACCTTCGACATCAACGTACGCGGCACCTTCAACACGCTGCGCGAAGCCGCCACGCGCCTCAACGAGGGCGGGCGCGTCGTCAACTTCTCGAGCACCACGCTCGCGCTGAACATGCCCGGCTATGCGATCTACAACGCCACCAAGGCGGCGGTCGAGGCCTTCACGCACGTCTTCGCCAAGGAGCTGCGCGGCCGAAACATCACGGTGAACGCCGTGGCGCCGGGCCCGATCGCCACCTCGCTGTTCCTCGACGGCAAGACCGAAGAACAGATCCAGACCTTCGCCAGGATGCCGCCGCTGCAGCGCCTCGGCCAGCCCGAGGACATCGCTTCGGTGGTGGCCTTCCTCGCCGGCCCGGACGCGGGCTGGGTCAACGGGCAGGTCCTGCGCGCCAACGGCGGCGTGGCCTGAACTCCCGTCGAACCGCCCGAGGAGAAATCATCGTGAGCCAACAGACCTCTTCCGCTGCCACCCCGCGCTTCTTCAGCCTGGCCTACTCGGCCTTCACGCTGGCCGCCGCAGTGGTTGCCGCCGCCGCCTCGGCGGTGGCCCTTGTTCTCGAACTGCCCGTATGGGCGATGTTCGTCGGCTGGGTGGCCTTCTACACCCGTGGTGTCACGGCGCGCGATGGCGTGTTCAACCTCGTCTGCGTGAGCCTCGGCGTGCTGATCGGCAAGGCGGCGGCCGTGGCCATCGGCACACTGGCCCCCGTCGTGGGTGCCATGGCGCTGCCGCTTGTGGTGCTGGTCGTTGCGCTCGTCGTAGTGTCGATGCGCAGCGTGCCGCGTCTCAACAACCTGCTGTGCTACTTCCTCGGCCTGATCGCCTTCTTCGCGATTCACCAGCCGCCTTCGCTCTCGCTGTTCGGCACTCTGGGCGGCGCGATAGCGCTCGGATCGGTAGCCGCGTGGGCGGCCCATGCGCTGCAGCGTCGCGTGCATTGAAGGCAGCACGCCTCGATCTTTCCCGTCCCTTCCTTCCCCTCACATTCATTCCAGGAGTTCCATCATGCAATCCGTCATCCTTGTCACTGGCGCCGGCACCGGCATCGGCAAGCTCACCGCCCAGTCCCTCGCCGAAGCGGGCCACGTCGTCTACGCCTCGATGCGCGACGTCGCCGGGCGCAACAACGGCCGCGCCACCGAGCTGCGCGCACTGGCAGCGGCCAAAGGACTTCAGCTCCACCCGCTCGAACTCGACGTGCTCTCGCAGGACTCGGCCGATGCCGCCGCCGCGACCATCGTGCGCGAGCAGGGCCACCTCGACGTGGTGATGCAGAACGCCGGCCACCTCGTGGTCGGTCCGACCGAGGCTTTCACGCCCGAAGAGATCGTGAAGGTGTTCGACACCAACGTGCTCGGCGCGCAGCGCGTGAACCGCGCGGTGCTGCCGTACCTGCGCAGGCAGGAGTCGGGGCTGATGCTGTGGATCAGCAGCACCACCACCAAGGGCGGCTTTCCGCCGTTCATGGGCCCTTATGGCGCGGCCAAGGCGGCGATGGATTCGCTGGCCGTCACGCTGGCCTACGAGATCGCGCGCTTCGGCATCGAGACTTCCATCGTCGTGCCGGGCGCCTTCACCAGGGGCACCGACCACTTCCCGAGCGCGGGCAAGCCGGCCGATGCGGCGACCGCCGCCGCCTACAGCCGCTACGACGGCGTGATGGACCAGATCGGCGAACGCCTCTCGGCGCTGACGCCCGACAACGCCGACCCGCAGGCCGTGGCCGACGAGATCGTGCGCATCGTGGGCCTGCCCGCCGGCACGCGGCCGATGCGCTCGCTGATCGACTTCGTGGGCGACGGTGCGACGGAGGTGTTCGAGGTGTCGGAGCGTGTGCGCATCGAGTTCGCGAAGCGCATCGGCATGGGCGATCTGCTCGAAGCGAAGGTACGGCGCTAAGAGGCTAAGAGGAGGCTAAGGGAGGCGTCATAAAAGGTGGGGCGGTCTTCCTGTCCAATAGCGGCATGGAAAACCCACCCCACGACCTCGCGGAACGCGTGACCGAGCTCGAGATCAAGTCGAGCTACGCCGAAGACCTGCTCGACCAGCTGAACATGACGATCTACCGCCAGCAGCAGCAGATCGACCGGCTGATCCTGCAGGTGACGCAACTCAAGGAGCAGGCGCAAAGCGCGGGTCAGGACGGCGCTGCGCGCAACCCGCGCGACGAGCTACCGCCGCACTATTGAAGACGTTCAGCCGTGCGAGTGCCAGAGCACGGCGAAGAAATGGCAGGTGCTGCCCGCCAGCACGAACAGGTGCCACACCGAATGCGCGAAGCGCACCTTGTTGTCGAACAGGAACACCACGGCGCCCGCCGTATAGAAGAGCCCACCGGCCACGAGCCAACCCAGCCCCGCCGGTGACATGCGCTCGTACAGCGGCACCGCAGCCATCAGCGCCATCCACCCCATCGCCACATAGAGTCCGGTCGACCAAAGCGGATGCTGCAGCCGGTTGAACAGCTTGGCGCTCACGCCCAGCACGGCCGCCGCGCAGATGGCGCCGAACAGCGTCCACCCCAGCGGCCCGCGCAGCACGCCGAAGAGAAAGGGCATGTAGCTGCCCGCGATGAAAAGGTAGATGGCCGCGTGGTCCAGCCGGTTGAACCAGGCCTTGGCCCGGCCCATGGGCAGTGCGTGGTACAGCGTGGAGATCAGGTACAGCACGATGGCCGTGCCCGCGAAAAGACAGGCGCCGACCACGCCCGCGGCCTGCCCCTTCTGCACCGCGTTGTAGACCAGGATCGGCAGCGCGGCGATGGCCAGCGCCAGGCCCAGGCCGTGGCTCAGGGCATTGAAGAGTTCTTCCATCGCCGTCTGGTCGCGGGCTGCCAGCACGGAGGTGCGCTGCGAGGGTTGCGTCTGGGAGGGAGCTGTCGTCATCGGAACCTCATGCAGATGGAGAGATGTAGTGGTTGCCTACTTGACCTGCTGCTTGCCCAGCTTGCGCGCCAGCGTACGCCGGTGCATGCCGAGCCTGCGCGCGGTCTCCGAGATGTTGAAGCCGGTTTCGGCCAGCGTCTCGTGGATGCGCTCCCATTCGAGCGTCTTGATCGAGGTCGAGCGGTTGGTCAGCTCGACCTCCGTGGTGCCGGCGGCGCGGCCGAAGGCGGCCTCGATGTCGTCGGTGTTCGACGGCTTGGCCAGGTAGTGGCAGGCGCCGAGCTTGATGGCTTCCACCGCGGTGGCGATGCTGGCGAAGCCCGTCAGCACCACGATCAGCATCTTGGGGTTGTGCCGGTGCAGCATCTGCACGGCGGCCAGGCCCGAGGCCTCGCCGTTGAGCTTCAGGTCGACCACCGCGTAGCCGGGCGACGCGGTGGCCAGCAGGGCGTCGACTTCCGCGAGGTTGCCTGCCTGCGTCACGGCATAGCCGCGGCGCTCGAAGGAGCGGCCGAGCGCGCGCGCGAAGGCGTCGTCGTCCTCGACGATCAGCAACTGGCGCTCAGCTTCGGTTTCGGTCATTGCCTTCCACTTCGATGGTCTCGCCGTCGAGGACCTTTTCGTCGTCCTCTTCCGCCTCTTCTTCCAGCACGATGGCCGCGAGCGGCAGCGTGATCTTCACGATGGCGCCGCCCTCGGGCCGGTTGGCCGCCGCGACGCGGCCGCCGACAGTGCGCGCCACGTTCACGACCAGGAACAGCCCCAGCCCACCGCCGGGGCGGCCCTTGCTCGACTGATAGGGTTTGCCGAACTCCTTCAGGATGGCCGGCAGGAAGCCGGGGCCTGCGTCCGTGACCGTGATCGTCAGCGCGTCGGCGTCGTGCGCCGCCTCAAGGCGCAGCCAGTGCGGCGACGCCTCCAGCGCATTGTCGAGCACGTTGCAGATCATCTGCTTGAGGGCCGAGTCGGAGACCATGGGCAGGTCCCGGCCAAAGCGGTTGTCGTACTCGAAGTCTTCCACGGGGCGGGTGGTGCGCCACTCTTCGATCAGGTCGTCGAGGAAGGTGCTGACCGTGGTCTCTTCCGACGATTCGCCGCGCGCCTCGCCGGCCGACAGCAGGATGCCGCTCACGATGCTCTTGCAGCGCTGGATCTGCAGCTCCATCTCGGCCACCTCGGTCAGCAGCTCGGGGTCGGAGCTGAAATGCGGCAGCCGGCGCCAGTCGCCCAGGATCACCGCCAGCGTGGCCAGCGGCGTGCCCAGCTCGTGCGCCGCGCCCGAAGCCAGCAGGCCCATGCGCACGATGTGTTCTTCTTCCGAGGCGCGCTGGCGCAGGTCGGCCAGCCGGGCGTCGCGCGCGCGCAGGTTGCGGCCGATGCGGGTGATGAAGATCACGAGCAGCGCCGCGTTCAGCGCGAAGCACACCAGCATGCCCTGGATGTAGGGGCTCCACAGGCCGCGGTTGTGGTCCAGCGGCAGCGCGAGCGGACGCGAGAACAGCGCCAGCCCGGCGAAGCAGATGCTGGTGATGACCACGATGGTCCAGGTCGACCAGGGCTTCAGCAGCACCGCGCCGAGCGTCACCTGCAGCAGGAACAAAAACACGAAGGGGTTGGTCGCGCCGCCGCTCAGGTAGAGCTGCGCCGTGAGCGTGGCCACGTCGACCAGCAGCGCGAGGAACAGTTCGCCGTTGGTCACGCGCCGGTGGCTGCGCGAACGCAGCATGCTCACCATGTTGAAGAGCGCGAGGCAGGTCAGCACCTGCAGCATGTGGTCCAGCGGCAACCGGATCGCGAAGCCGTAGTGCACCACCAGGATGGTGACGACCTGCCCGACCACGGCGAACCAGCGCAGCTGGATCAGCTGCTGCATGTTCTGGTGGCCCGTGGCGTTGTCGAGGCTCGCGACGCCGGCGCGGGGGGCGTGCAGTTCGCCCGCGACCGCGGCGGTGTCAGTCGTCGCGGCGAGCATCTTGGGCGGGGCGGGCTTCGGCATGGGCCGCATTTTCGTCGCTGCGCCGCACGAACCAGGCCGCGACCAGCACCATCAGGGCCAGGCCGTACCACGTCAGGGCGTAAACCAAGTGGCTGTTGGGAAAGGCGATGACCGTCAGGCCGGCGGCGGGCCATGCGGGGGTGTCGATGCTGGCTGTGGCCTGCGCGGGCGCGGCCTCGGCATCGACGAAGTAGGGCGCGACATTGTTCAGGCCGCGCGCCGCGGCAATGGCCTGCACGTCGCGCGAGAACCAGCGATCGGCGGCCGCGTCGTTCTTGCGCAGGAAGCCGCCCTTGGGCTCGGTGAGGCGCAGCAGGCCGGCCACGGTGGTCTCGCCCTGCGGCTCTGGCGCGGTGCGGGCCGGGCGTTCGCGTGCTTCAGGCGGCACGAACCCGCGATTGACGAGCACCACGGTGCCGTCCGCGCTGCGCAGCGGGGTCAGCACCCAGAAGCCGGCGCCGAGCTTGGTGCTGGCTTGCACCAGCGTCTCTTTGTCGTGGAGAAAAGTGCCGGCAAGGCGGACATGCCGATATTCATCGTTGGCCGCGTTGGCCGCGTTGACCGTGGGCCATTCGGTTCGCCCGGGCGCCGCGGCAGCCGGGGCATGCACGCGCTGTTCGACGCGGGCGATGAGATCGAGCTTCCAGGCCCTGCGCTCGACCTGCCAGGTGCCGAGCGCGAAGAAGCCGGCAAAGGCGAGGGCTGCGCCGACCGCCAGCGCCACCCGCGCGGCGGTGGAACGCTGGCGGACCGCTGCCGCCATCAGGGCATGTTCTTCATGTCGTGCATCGAGGCCGGCATCATGTTGGTGTTCATGTGGTACATGACCCACAGCGAACCGGCCAGCGTGATGACCACGAGCACGAGCGTGAAGATCAGCGCCAGCATGTTCCAGCCGCCTTCGGACTTGGCGTCCATGTGCAGGAAGTACACCATGTGCACCACGATCTGCACCACGGCGAAGGCCAGGATGACGAGGGCGGTGGTGTTGGGCTTGTCGAAGACCTTGGCCATCACGAGCCAGAACGGAATGGCGGTGAGGATCACGGCCAGCACGAAGCCGGTCATGTAGCCCTTGAAGGTGCTGTGGCTCACAGGGCCATCGTCGTGGCTGTCATGGCCATGTGCGCCGTGGCCGGCGGTTTCGGTGTGCGCGCTCATTGCAGCGATCCCATCAGATACACGAAGGTGAAGACGCCGATCCAGACCACGTCCAGAAAGTGCCAGAACATCGACAGGCACATCAGGCGGCGGCGGTTGGCGGCGGTGAAGCCGTGCTTGGGCAGCTGGATCATCAGCACGATGAGCCAGACGATGCCGAAGGTCACGTGCAGGCCGTGGGTGCCCACCAGTGCGAAGAACGACGACAGGAAGGCGCTGCGCTGCGGGCCCGCGCCTTCGTGGATCAGGTGCGCGAACTCGTACAGCTCCAGGCCGATGAAGCCCGCGCCCAGCAGGCCGGTGATGGCCAGCCAGACCAGCACGGCGCCCATGCGGCGCTTCTGCATCTCGAGCACGGCGAAGCCGTACGTGATGGACGACAGCAGCAGCAGCGAGGTGTTGATTGCCACCAGCGGCAGGTCGAACAGGTCGGCGCCCGAGGGGCCGGCCGCGTAGCTGCGGCCCAGCACGCCGTACACCGCGAACAGGCACGCGAAGATGAGGCAGTCGCTCATCAGGTAGAGCCAGAAGCCCAGCAGCGTGCCGTTCTCGGGGTGGTGGTCTTCGTTGCGGACGTTGAAGACCTCGAACGCGGGCGCGTTCGACGCTTGGCCGGCGCTGCCGGCGGAAAGAGCGGTGGTGTTAGACATGGGCAGCTAGCAGGCGCGTGCGCGCGTCTTCGGTGCTGACGACTTCTTCCGTGGGGATGTGGTAGTCGCGCTTGTAGTTGAACGTGTGGATGATCACTGCGGCGAGCATGGCGACGAAGCCGATGCCGGCCACGAGCCACATCTGCCAGATCATTGCGAAGCCGCCCACCGCGGCCAGCGCCGCGATGATGAAGCCGGCGGCCGTGTTCTTGGGCATGTGGATCGGGCTGAAGCCTTCCAGCGGACGCTGGTAGCCGCGGGCCTTCATGTCGGACCAGGCGTCGTTGTCATGCACGCGCGGCGTGAACGCGAAGTTGTAGGCCGGCGGAGGCGACGAGGTCGACCATTCGAGCGTGCGGCCGTTCCACGGGTCGCCCGTGGTGTCGCGCAGCGATTCGCGGCGAATGAAGCTCACCACCAGCTGGATGATGAACGAGGCGATGCCCAGCGCGATCAGCACGGCGCCGAAGGCGGCAACCTGGAACCAGATCTGCAGCGACATGTCCTGGAAGTGGTTCATGCGGCGGGTGACGCCCATCAGGCCCAGGATGTACAGCGGCATGAAGGCGAACCAGAAGCCGACGATCCAGAACCAGAACGAGCACTTGCCCCAGAATGGGTCGAGCTTGTAGCCGAAGGCCTTCGGGAACCAGTAGGTGATGCCCGCCAGCATGCCGAACAGCACGCCGCCGATGATCACGTTGTGGAAGTGGGCGATCAGGAACAGGCTGTTGTGCAGCACGAAGTCAGCCGGGGGAACGGCCAGCAGCACGCCGGTCATGCCGCCGATCACGAAGGTGATCATGAAGCCGATGGTCCACATCATGGGCAGCTCGAAACGGATGCGGCCGCGGTACATGGTGAAGAGCCAGTTGAAGATCTTCGCGCCCGTCGGGATCGAGATGATCATCGTCGTGATGCCGAAGAACGAGTTCACGCTGGCACCGGAGCCCATGGTGAAGAAGTGGTGCAGCCAGACGAGGTACGACAGGATGGTGATCACGACCGTGGCGTACACCATCGAGGCGTAGCCGAAGAGGCGCTTGCCGGAGAAGGTGGAGACCACTTCCGAGAAGATGCCGAAGGCCGGCAGGATCAGGATGTACACCTCGGGGTGGCCCCAGATCCAGATCAGGTTCACGTACATCATGGCGTTGCCGCCGAGGTCGTTCGTGAAGAAGTTGGTGCCGACGTAGCGGTCGAGCGACAGCAGGGCCAGCACGGCGGTCAGCACCGGGAAGGCTGCAACGATCAGAACGTTGGTGCACAGCGCGGTCCAGGTGAACACGGGCATCTTCATCATCGTCATGCCGGGCGCGCGCATCTTCACGATGGTTGCCAGCAGGTTCACGCCGGATAGCAATGTGCCCACCCCCGCTATCTGCAATGACCATATGTAGTAGTCGACCCCCACGTCGGGGCTGAAGAGAATGCCCGACAGCGGCGGGTAGGCCAGCCAGCCGGTCTTGGCGAATTCACCGACGAACAGCGACGCCATCACGAGGCCGGCGCCGAAGGTGGTCATCCAGAAGCTGAAGTTGTTCAGGAACGGGAAGGCCACGTCGCGCGCGCCGATCTGCAGCGGCACCACGAAGTTCATGAGGCCCGTGACCAGCGGCATCGCCACGAAGAAGATCATGATCACGCCGTGGGCGGTGAAGACTTGGTCGTAGTGGTGCGGCGGAAGGAAGCCGGCGTTGTCGCCGAAGGCCATCGCCTGCTGGGCCCGCATCATCAGCGCGTCGGCGAAGCCGCGCAGCAGCATCACCAGGCCCAGGATGATGTACATGATGCCGATCTTCTTGTGGTCGATGCTGGTGATCCAGTCGCGCCACAGCATGCCCCACAGCTTGAAGTAGGTCAGTGCGCCGAGGACGGCGATGCCGCCCAGCACCACGCCCGCAAAGGTCGCGAGCAGGATCGGTTCGTGGAAGGGAATCGCCTCCCATGAGAGGCGGCCGAAGACGAGCTTCGTCAGGTCTAGGTTCTGCAACATCTTATTCTTCGGTGGTGCACATCGCGGTGACGTACTTGCGCTTGGGCGTGTCGAGTGAATCGACCTGCCAGGCTTGCTTGGTGGCAACGTTGAAGGCGCCGGGCTTGCCCATGCCGCCGTCGGCGTCGATGGCCATCATTTCCTTCATGCACATCTTGTTGCGGTCCACGCACAGGTTGAGGATGGCGTCGTACAGGGCAGGGTCCACGGCGGCGTAGTGACGCACGGGCTCGCGCTCGCTCGGCACTTCGAGCTTCTTGTA
Organism: Variovorax sp. R-27; assembly: GCF_049913215.1. Classification (NCBI taxonomy): domain Bacteria; kingdom Pseudomonadati; phylum Pseudomonadota; class Betaproteobacteria; order Burkholderiales; family Comamonadaceae; genus Variovorax; species Variovorax sp. R-27. Next base: position 5,393,972 of record NZ_CP183984.1, on the reverse strand, counting down.
GAGATCGCGCGTGAGTTCGCCGTCCTTGCCGGCCTTGACCTTCTGGACCCACTGGTCGAAGTCGCCGTTGCTCAGGCCGTGGAACTTGAAGCGCATGCCCGAGAAGCCGGCACCGCTGTAGTTGGCGGAGAAGCCTTCGAACTCGCCCGGCTTGTTGATCACCGCGTGCAGCTTGGTTTCCATGCCCGGCATGGCGTAGATCTGGCCGGCCAGCGCGGGGATGAAGAACGAGTTCATCACCGAGGAGGCCGTGATCTTGAAGCTGATCGGGCGGTCCACCGGGGCGGCCAGCTCGTTCACCGTGGCGATGCCCTGCTCGGGGTAGATGAAGAGCCACTTCCAGTCGAGTGCCACCACTTCGACCACCAGCGGCTTGGTTTCGGCCGGAATCGCGCGCTGGGCGTCGAGGCGGCGCAGCGGCTGGTAGGGGTCGAGAGTGTGGGTGCTGATCCAGGTGATGGCGCCGAGCGCGATGATGATGAGCAGCGGTGCCGCCCAGATCGCCAGTTCGAGCTGGGTCGAGTGGTCCCAGTCGGGGCTGTAGGTGGCCTCTTTGTTGGATTGGCGATAGCGCCAGGCAAAGAAGATGGTCAGGGCGATCACCGGGATGATGATGATCAGCATCAGCACGGTGGAGACGACGATGAGGCGTCCCTGCTGATTGGCGATGTCGCCGGATGGGTTCATCAGCACCGTGTTGCAGCCCGCCAGGAGCATGGCGGAAAGCAGCAGGAGTGATCGGCGAAGGTTCTTGAGGATGTGCATGCCGAAGGAAAAGAGGTGCAGGGGCGACGCAAAAAGACCCCACAATCTACGCCTGAAGACGGGTTTCGCCTATTGGACGTTTTGTCCTATGGCGGTAAATGTGATTCGGTGCGACGCTCTGGGATCTCCATGGTCTTATGGTGTCGCGCCCCGGCGTGACACCTGAATTACAGCAAGCAATGACGACGTCCAGCATCAGTCCGCAAGGCGCACAGCCGCTGCCGAACTCGCCCGAGCATGGCGGCGCCCGGCAGGGCGACGACCACTCGCACATCGCCCCCGGCGAGATCGCGGTCGGCGTGATCATCGGCCGCGCCTCCGAATATTTCGACTTCTTCGTCTACGGCATCGCCTCGGTGCTGGTGTTCCCGGCGGTCTTCTTTCCGTTCGAGCAGCACCTCGAGGGCGTTCTCTATTCGTTCCTGATCTTCTCCTTCGCCTTCATTGCGCGTCCGTTCGGAACTGTCATCTCGATGGTCATCCAGCGACGATTCGGGCGGGAGGCCAAGCTCACGTCGGCGCTTTTCGTGCTGGGCACCTCCACCGCCGGCATCGCCTTCCTGCCGGGCTATGCGAGCCTGGGCTTCACGGCGATCGTGCTGCTGTCGGTGTTCCGTTTCGGCCAGGGCCTGGCGCTGGGCGCTTCCTGGGACGGCCTGCCGTCGCTGCTGGCGCTGAATGCGCCCGCCAATCGCCGTGGCTGGTACGCCATGCTGGGCCAGTTGGGCGCGCCCATCGGCTTCTTCATTGCCAGCGCGCTGTTCGCTTACCTGTATTCGAGCCTGCCGTCCGAAGACTTCCTCGACTGGGGCTGGCGCTACAGCTTCTACGTGGCCTTCGCGATCAACGTGGTGGCGCTGTTCGCCCGCCTGCGCCTGGTGGCCACCGACGAATACTCGCGCCTGCTCGAAGAGCGTGAACTGGAGCCCACCAGCGTGAGCGAACTGGTTCGTTCGCAGGGCGCCAACCTGCTGATCGGCGCCTTCGCCGCGCTGGCCAGCTATGCGCTGTTCCACCTGATCACGGTGTTCCCGCTGTCGTGGATCACGCTGTATTCCGACCAGTCGGTCACCGAATTCCTGATCGTGCAGATGATCGGCGCAGTGCTCGGCGCCGCCGGCATCGTGGCTTCGGGCCTGCTGGCCGACCGCATCGGCCGACGCTTCACGCTGGGCGGCCTGGCTGCCGTGATCGCGGCTTTCAGTGGTTTCGCCCCCACGCTGCTCGATGGCGGCCGCGTCGGGCAGGACATCTTCATTCTGCTGGGCTTCGTGATCCTGGGCCTGTCGTACGGCCAGGCGGCCGGCGCCGTGACTTCGAACTTCGCGCCCAAGTACCGCTACGTTGGCGCGGCGCTCACGGCCGACCTGGCCTGGCTGATCGGTGCGGCGTTCGCGCCACTGGTTGCCCTCGGCCTGTCGGCCCACTTCGGTCTGGCCTACGTCAGCATCTACCTGCTGTCGGGTGCCATCGCCACGCTGGGCGCGCTGGGGCTGAACCGGGCACTGGCGCGGGACTGACGATTTGCACAAGGCAGCCAACTGCCGCCGTTTCTTTCAAAAGGGGCCGTTTCGGCCCCTTTTTCATTAGGATGCCCCGATGTTCGCCGCCGCAATCTTCGACATGGACGGGCTGCTGATCGATTCGGAGCGGCCCATCATGGCCGCCTGGATCGAGGCCGCCCGCACGCTCGACATCGAGCTTTCGCACAGCCAGTACCTGCAGGTCGTCGGGCTGGCCATGACCGAGTCCGAACACATCCTCGCGTCGCTGCTGGGCGGTGCGGATGCCTACAACCACGCCGTGGCTCATGTCCGCCAGCGCCTGCAGCTGGAGCGCTCTGACGGTGCGCCGCTGTTTCCCATCAAGCCCGGCGCGGCCGAATTCCTGAGTGCGCTGCGCGAACGTGGCACTCGCTGCGCCGTGGCCTCGTCGTCGACCAGCGGGCAGATCCAGGCCTGCCTTGGCAGCCTGGGCGTGCTGCACCATTTCTCGGCTTTTGCGGGCGGCGACGAGGTTGCGCGCGCCAAGCCCGATCCGGCGCTCTACCTGCTCGCGGCCGAACGGCTGGGCGTGGACCCGGCGGAATGCATCGCCTTCGAGGACAGCGAGAACGGCGCCAAGGCGGCGCTCGCTGCGGGCATGCGTGTCGTGGTCGTGCCCGACCTTAAGCACCCGCCCGCATCCATCATCGAGCGGGCCTTCCATGTGCTCGAGTCGCTGCACGAAGCGGTGCCGCACCTGCCGCGCTGGTTTCCTGCCGAGGCCGCGACAAGGCTCTCATGATCAAGATCGGCACGCTCTGCCATGTGGTCGACAGCTGCCTGGCGTCGCCCTTCACGGAGCGTGCGGTGGGCCGGATCGTTGAAGTGGTCTCGCCGCCCTACGAGGCGCCGAGCGAACGCTACCTGCCCGGCACGTACTACGACGTGCTGTTCGAGGGCTGGACCTTCTATTGCCGCAGCGACAAGCTCGTGCCCATTTCCGACCCCGATGCCGAGATCGAACGCTGGGAAGACGCCTTCCTCGACGAGCCTTCGCCGGCCGTTCAGAGCACTTCGTCGCGCAACTGCGGGAACACCTTCGACACCTTCGCGAGCAGGTAGTCGCCATAGCGTCCGCTGAAGGCGTGCACGTTGGCGCGGTCCCAGCGCTCGGCGCTGTCGTCGCGCGCCTCGGCGCCTGCGAGGCCTTCGATGCGCTGCACGCGCGCCTCGAAGTTCGGATCGAAGAACAGCGGAAACGACAGCCGGTCGCGCCCCGAAGTGTTGCGCTTCACCCGGTGCGGCGTCGACTTGTAGAGCCCGCCGGTCATGCGGTCGAGCATGTCGCCGATGTTGCAGACGAACGAGCCCGCCACGGGGGGCGCGTCGATCCAGCCACCCGGCGTGTGCACCGCGAGGCCGCCGATCTGGTCCTGGTGCAGGATCGTGAGCAGCCCGTAGTCGGTGTGCTCGCCCACGCCCCACTGCACGTCTAGGCCTTCAGGCACGGCCTGTGTCGGATAGTTGAAGAGGCGGAACAGGATCAGCGGGTCGGCCGTGTAGCGTTCGGCGAAGTAGTCCGCGTCCAGGCCGAGGCTCAGCGCGATGCCTTCCATCAGCCGGTGACCCAGCTGCGTGACGGCCGCCATGTAGTCGAGGATGGTCTCGCGAAAGCCCGGCACGTCGGGAAACAGGTTTGGCCCGTGCACTGGCGTTTTCGCCTGCACCAGTGGGTGCGTGGCGGGCAGTTCGGTGCCGAGGTAGAGGCCTTCCTTCCAGTCGGGCCGGCCCGAGGTCAGCTCGCCGCCGAGCGGGAAGAAGCCGCGCCAGGCGCGTCCGCCGAGGGCCATGCGCCACTGCATCTTGGTTTCTTCGGGCAGCTCGAAGAAGCGGTGGCTCAGCTCTTCGAGCCGCTTCACCAGCGCCGCATCGACGCCGTGGCCCGTCACATAGAAGAAGCCGTAGGCGCGGCAGGCGGCGCCGATCTGCGCGGCGACGACGTCGCGCCCGGCTGTGCCGGCAACGAGCGGCGCGACGTCGATGAGGGGGAGGGTGGTGTCGGTCATGCGTCTCTCGCGAAAGGCGATCGGATGTCGGACAGGAACTGCTGCGCACGCGGATGCTGTGGCCGGTTGAAGAAGTCGTCGGGCGTGGCGCGCTCCAGCACCTTGCCTTCGTCCATGAACAGCACGCGGTCGGCCACCTCGCGAGCGAAGCCCATTTCGTGCGTCACGCAGACCATCGTCATGCCGTCGCGTGTCAGGTCGCGCATCACCAGCAGCACTTCGCCGACCATTTCGGGGTCGAGCGCGCTGGTGGGTTCGTCGAACAGCATCAGCGGCGGCTGCATCGCGAGCGCGCGTGCAATTGCCACGCGCTGCTGCTGGCCGCCCGACAGTTCGCTTGGCCATGCGTTGGCCTTGTTCGACAGGCCCACGCGATGCAGCAGCGCCATCGCGCGCTCGTCGGCCTCCTTGCGCGTGAGGCCGCGCAGCTGCATCGGCGCCATCGTGCAGTTCTGCAGCACCGTGAGATGCGGGAACAGGTTGAACTGCTGGAACACGAAGCCGATGCGCGAGCGGAAGGCGTTCACGTCCAGGCCCGGCGCATGGATGTCCTGCCCGTCGACGACGATGCGGCCCGATTGAATCGGCTCCAGCCGGTTGAAGGTGCGGATCAGCGTCGACTTGCCCGAGCCCGAGGGCCCGCACACCACGACGACTTCGCCCTTGTGGATGGTCTCGCTGATGTCGACCAGCGCGTGGTAGCTGCCGTACCACTTGTTGACTTTTTCGAGTTCGATCATGCGGACACCTTGGCGGTGGCTGTAGAGATGCCGCGGCGCGCGAGCCGGCGTTCCAGCCAGTAGGCGAAGCGCGACAGGCCGAAGCAGAGAATGAAATACGTCCCGCCCAATATCAGGTAGATCTGCGCGGGCTTGGTGAACACCTGCGTGTTGATCTGCGTCGCGATGAACGACACCTCGGCCAGCCCGATGATGTAGCCCAGCGAGGTTTCCTTGATGGTCGAGACGAACTGGTTCACCAGGGAGGGCAGCATGCTGCGCAGCGCCTGCGGCAGCACCACGAGCCGCATCGCTCGGCCATAGCCCAGGCCCAGTGCGCGGGCCGTTTCCATCTGCCCGCGCGGCAGGCCCTGGATGCCGGCGCGCACGATCTCGGCGAGGTAGGCGGCATCGAACACCACGAGCGCGATCAGCATGGTGGTGAACTGGTCGGTCTTCACGCCCGTGACGCTGGGCAGGAAGAAGTAGGCCCAGAAGATCACCATCAGCAGCGGCAGTCCGCGCACCACGAACACGAAGCCCGTGACCGGCCAGCGCAGCCAGCGCCACGGGCTTACGCGCGCCAGGCCGAGCACGATGCCCAGCGGCAATGCCAGCACGAGGCCGCAGGAGGCCAGCAGCAGCGTGAGCACCAGCCCGCCGAGCGGGCCGTTGGGGTACTGCCCGATGAGGAAGTAGACCCAGTAGTCGTTGATGATCTGCAACATCGCGTTGGCGCCCTCAGATGGTCCGCACCGGGTAACGGTGGTGGTACCAGGTCGCCAGCCCGGTGATGGCCAGCGACACCGTCAGGTACGCCGCGCTCGCGAACGCAAAAGACTCGAAGCTGCGGAAGGTCGCGCTCTCGACCTGGCCCGCCTGGTACATCAGCTCGGCCACGCCGATCACTGTGGCGATGGAGGTGTTCTTCCAGAGGCTCAGCGTCTGCGAGATGAGCGGCGGAATGGTCACGCGCAGCGCCTGCGGCAGCACCACGCGGCGCATGGTGGCCAGGTAGCTGAAGCCCATTGCGCGGCCGGCTTCGAACTGCACCGAAGGAATCGCGCGGATGCCGCTGCGGATGTCTTCCGCCATGAAGGCGGCCGTGTACAGCGCCAGCGCGATCACAGCGCTGTAGGCCTCGATATGCCCCGCGTAGAGCCATTGCTTGATGGCCTCGGGCAGCAGTTCGGGCGCGCCGAAGTACCAGAACAGCATGTGCGCGAGCAGCGGGATGTTGCGGATCGACTCGACGTACGCAAAGCCGAGCCAGCGCAGCGGCGCGAAGGGCGACAGCCGCAGGAGCGCCACCACCAGTGCGATGGGCAGCGCCAGCACCAGCGCGGCCGCGAGCAGCTGCAGCGACAGCAGCAGGCCCGCGATGAGCATGTCGTGGTACTTGCCCGTCAGCAGCAAGGAATAGTCGAACAGGGGCATGGGGGCGACAGTATCACCGCCGCGAAGGGCCGGGGCCGCGTGCCCCCATCCCGGCCTTCCCCCGGCGGGGGAAGGAGAAACGCGGGCTCAGTCGATCTTGTCGGAGTCGAGCTTGAAGTCGCGCGTCTGGAAGCCAGAAGCCGTCGTCGGGCCGTACCACTTGATGAAGATCTTCTGCGCTTCGCCCGACTTCTCGAGCTCGCGCAGCGTGTCGTCCACCACGGCCTTCAGGCCGGTCTCGCCCTTCTTGATGCCGATGGCCAGCGCCTCGGTGCTCAGGTTCTGCTTGAGCACCACGTACTGCGCCTTCTGCGGGCCCAGCTTGGCGTAGCTGCGCAGCAGTGCGGCCTCGTCGTCCACATAGCCCACGCCCTTGCCCTGCTGCAGCGCCTGGAAGGCCTGCTGGCTCGTGTCGAAGGTCACGACCTCGACGTTGGGCACGGCCTTGCGGATGTTGGGCTCCTGCGTGCCGCCGCGGATGGTCAGCACCTTCTTGCCTGCGAGCTGCGGCACTTCGCTGATGCCGCTGTCTTTCTTCACGATGGCCTTCTGGCCGGTGACGAAGGTGGTGAGAGAGAAGTCGATCTGCGCCTCGCGCTCCTTGTTGTGCGTGAGGCCGGCTGCCACCAGGTCAACGTGGCCCTGCTGCAGCTCCGGAATGCGCGCGGCCACAGCGATCTGCTTGAGCACCGGCTTCACGCCGATCTTCTTGGCGATGGCGTTCACCAGGTCGACTTCGTAGCCGACGATCTGACGCGTCTTCGGATCGACGAAGGTCGCGGGCTCGTCGGTGCCGAGCACGCCGACGACCAGTTCGCCCTTTTTCTTGATGTCGGCCAGCTGGTCGGCGTGGGCGACGGTGCCGAGCAGGAAGGTGGAAGCGGCGACGGCCGCGGCGAGCATGGTATGGCGCATAGGTTGTCTCTCTCCTAAAGGAAATTCAGGGTCGAACCATATCAATAAAACCCCTGATTATTAAATCGTCAATCGACATATGCATATGGACAGGCTGAAGGCGGTTATTACGGGCTGGGTTAAATTCGCGGCGCCAAAAACGCGCTCCCGCCGTTTTCTTCCCGCATCTCATCCAGCGAGATCCTCATGATCATCAAACCCCGCGTACGTGGCTTCATCTGCGTCACGACCCATCCCACCGGCTGCGAAGCCAACGTCAGGCAGCAGATCGACTACGTCAAGGCTCAGGGGCCCATCGCGGGCGGCCCGAAGAAGGTGCTGGTGATCGGCGCATCGACCGGCTACGGCCTGGCCGCGCGCATCACCGCCGCTTTCGGCAGCGGCGCCGACACGCTCGGCGTGTTCTTCGAACGCCCGGGCAGCGAAACCAAGCCCGGTTCGCCCGGCTGGTACAACACCGCCGCCTTCCATCGCGCCGCGACAGCCGAAGGCCACTACGCGAAGAGCATCAACGGCGATGGCTTCTCCGACGCGGTGAAGCAGCAGGTCATCGACACCATCCGCGCCGACCTTGGCCAGGTCGACCTCGTCGTCTACAGCCTGGCAGCGCCGCGACGCACGCACCCGAAGACCGGGCAGGTCTTCAACTCGGTGCTCAAGCCCATCGGCAAGTCGGTGAACCTGCGCGGCCTCGACACCGACAGCGGGGCCGTGAAGGAAACGGTGCTCGAACCCGCGACGCAGGAAGAAATCGACAACACCGTGGCCGTGATGGGCGGTGAAGACTGGCAGATGTGGATCGACGCGCTGCAGCAGGCCGGCGTGCTGGCCGACGGCGCGAAGACCACCGCCTTTACCTATCTGGGCGAGCAGATCACGCACGACATCTACTGGAACGGCTCCATCGGTGCCGCCAAGAAGGACTTGGACCAGAAGGTGCTGGGCATCCGCGCGCAACTGGCGGCCAAGGGCGGCGATGCGCGCGTGTCGGTGCTGAAGGCGGTCGTCACGCAGGCCAGCTCGGCCATTCCGATGATGCCGCTGTACCTGTCGCTGCTGTTCAAGGTGATGAAGGCGCAGGGCACGCACGAGGGCTGCATCGAGCAGGTGCACGGGCTCTTCGCCGAAAGCCTCTACGGCAGCGCACCGCACATCGACGAGGACGGCCGCCTGCGCGCGGACTACAAGGAACTGGCGCCGCAGGTGCAGGCTCGCGTGCTGGAGCTCTGGCCGCAGGTGACCGGCGACAACCTCGACGAGCTCACCGATTTCGCCGGCTACAAGACCGAGTTCCTGCGCCTCTTCGGCTTCTCGGTGGAGGGCGTGGACTACGAGGCCGACGTGAACCCCGACGTGGCCATTCCCGGCCTCGTGCAGCTCTAGCAAGCGCCCGGAGGGATACTCCAGCCCATGCAGATTCAAGAAAAGCCGCCCGCCGGCACGCCGTTCGACTGGATCGGCGGCGAACCGAAGGTAGAGGCGCTGGTCGAGCGCTTCTACGACCTGATGGACCTCGAGCCCGCCTATGCGCAGTTGCGCGCCGTCCACGGCACCAGCCTCGACAACGCGCGCCAGCGCCTGTTCTGGTTCCTGTGCGGCTGGCTCGGCGGCCCGCAGCACTATACCGACCGTTTCGGCCATCCGATGCTGCGGGCGCGCCACCTGCCGCAGAGCATCGGCGGCCACACCATCGGCATCAAGGAGCGCGACCAGTGGCTGGCCTGCATGGACCAGGCCATGGGCGAGACGGGCGTGCCGGAAGACTTGCGCGAGCGCCTGCGCGACTCCTTCTTCAAGACCGCCGACTGGATGCGCAACCGCGGCGAGTGACCGACCGATCACACAACGATTTCGAAAGACGCTTCTCCATGAATTCCATCGTCATCATCGGCGGCGGCCACGCTGCGGCCCAACTCTGCGCCGGCCTTGCCGAAGCAGGGCAGGGCGCGCGCGTGCACCTGGTCTGCGAGGAAGCCTGCGAGCCGTATCACCGCCCGCCGCTCTCCAAGGCCTTTCTCAAGAGCGCGGAAGAAACCACGCAGCCGCACAAGGCCGCCGACTGGTATCGCGAGGCGGGCATCACGCTGCACCTGGGCGATGCCGCCGTGGCCATCGACCGCGAGGCGCACACCGTCACTCTGCGTTCGGGCGCGATCCTGCCGTGGCAGCAACTGGTGCTGGCCACCGGCACCCGCGCGCGCCAGATGCCGGATTTGAAGCCGGGCCTGGAAAACGTCGCGAGCCTGCGCGCGGCCGACGAAGCGCATCGCCTGCGCACGCGGCTCGCGGCGGCCGAACATGTGACGGTGCTCGGCGGCGGTTTCATCGGGCTCGAAGTGGCGGCCACCGCCAAGGCGCTCGGCAAGTCGGTGCAGGTGATCGAGAGCGCGCCGCGCCTGCTGGGGCGCGCGGTGTCGCCCGAGTTGTCGGCGCACGTGCTCGCCACGCACCGCGCGGCCGGCATCGACATCGTGCTCGGCGCGCAGACCGGCGCGTTCGAAGTCGAAGGCGACCGGCTGGTGTCGGTGCAGGTCAACGGCGTGAAGCAGCCTGTCGACCTGCTGCTGCTCGGCATCGGCGCAGTGCCCGAGACCGCGCTCGCGCAAGCGGCCGGCATCGAATGCGCGGACGGCATCGTGGTCGACGGCCACATGCAGACCAGCGCGGCCGACGTGCTCGCGGTGGGCGACTGCACGCGCTTCCCCGACCGCCGCGCGGGCCGGGCGCTACGGCTCGAATCGGTGCAGAACGCCAACGACCAGGCGCGTACCGCAGTGGCCACGCTGACCGGCGCGGCGCGCGCGCACGACGCGGTCGCGTGGTTCTGGTCCGACCAGGGCGGCATGCGGCTGCAGATGGTCGGCCTGATGCCGGCCGAAGGCACGCCGGGCCTGAGCAGCGTGCGCCGCGCGGGGCCGAAGCCCGATGCGTTCTCGCTTTTCCATTACGTCGACGGGCAGCTCGTGTGCGTGGAGTCGGTGAATGCGCCGGTCGATCACATGATGAGCCGCAAGCTGCTCGAAGCGGGGCGCAACCCCGATGCGGCGGCGGTGGCGGATGCGGCGGTACCACTAAAGAATCACCTGTCGTGAACCTGTCGTAAGAGTGCCGCAGGTCAGGCGCGGTTCACTGGCCTGTCACTCCGCTTTCAGAGACTGGTCTTCCTCTAATTTGCAGGGAGACCTCTCGATGAAGAACGATGCAGCGGCCACGTCGCTTTCGCGTTTTGTCCCCATGACCACCTGTGCCGCCGTCCTGGCCGCCGCGCTCACCGCCTGCGGTGGCGGAAGCGGCGGCGGCACCGTCGTCATTCCGCCGGTGACGTCGGACCCGACGCCCACCACGCCCGCACCGGTGGCCAAGGGCACGCGCACCACGGTGGCCCTGCTCGAAACCACCGACCTGCACTTCAACGTGCTGAGCTTCGACTACTTCAAGGTTGCCGAAGACAAGTCGTACGGCTACGAGCGCGCGTCCACGCTGATCAACGCGGCGCGCAAGGAGTTCGCCAACACGATGCTGTTCGACAGCGGCGACACCATCCAGGGCACGGCGCTGGCCGACTACGAGGCGCTGATCAACCGCATTCCGTGCACGCAGCCGCTGTCGATGTACAAGGCGATGAACGCCACGGGCTTCGATGCCGGCACGCTCGGCAACCACGAGTTCAACTACGGCCTGGAGTTTCTCAATCAGGCAATCGGCGGCGGGCTCGATGTCGATGGCGTGGACGCCACCAAGAAGTGCGTCGGGCCGAGCTTTCCGCTGGTGCTGGCGAACGTGCAGAGCGTGAAGACCGGCAAGCCGCTGCTCGCGCCGTACGTCATCCTGAACAAGCAGTTCACCGCGACCGGGCCCGACGGCAAGAGCGTTACGGTGCCGCTGAAGGTTGGCGTGATCGGCTTCACCACGCCCGGCATCATGAACTGGGACAAGCGCTACCTCGAAGGCAAGCTGCGCACTGAGGGCACGGTGGAAGCGGCAACCCGGTACATCCCCGAACTGCGCGCCAAGGGCGCCGACATCGTGGTCGCGCTGCAGCACGGCGGGATCGACGGATCGGCCTACTCGCCGACGATGGAGAACTCGGCCCTGTACCTTGCTAAGGTGCCGGGCATCGACGCGCTGATGATGGGCCACCAGCACGCCGTTTTCCCCGACCGCAGCGCCAAGCCCGGCTTCACGCAGGCCGGCGTGGACAACACGGCCGGCACCGTCAACGGTGTGCCGGCGGTGATGGCTTCGTCGTGGGGCAAGTCGCTGGGCCTCATCAAGCTGGAGCTGGAGTACGACGGCAAGGCCTGGAGCGTGGACAAGAGCAAGACCGTGGTCGACGCGCGCTCCACGCAGACAGGCAAGGACAGCGCCAACAAGGCCGTGTACGTCGATGCCGACCCTGCGATCGCTCCGCTGGTCGATACGCAGCACAAGGCCGCGATCACCTACGTGAAGACGCCTATCGGCAGTACCGACTTCCGCATGAACACCTTCTTCGCGGACGTGGGCGACCCGGGTGCGATCCAGATCGTGAACCAGGCGCAGGCCGACTACGTGAAGGCCTACATCCAGGCCAACCTGTCGCAGTACGCGAGCCTGCCGGTGCTGTCGGTGAGCGCGCCCTTCAAGTCGGGCTACGAAGGCGGTCGCGACTACACCGACGTGGCCGTGGGCAACCTGGCGATCTTCAATGCGGCCGACCTGTACCTGTACCCGAACACGGTGTATGCGGTGAAGGTGACGGGCGCGGAAATCAAGAGCTGGCTCGAAGCAGCGGCCAAGCGCTTCAACAGGATCAGCCTGACGGCCACGGCCGACCAGCAGCTCATCAGCACCTTTCCGGGCTACAACTTCGACATGTTCACCACGCCCGACGTGCAGTACGAGATCGACGTGACGCAGGACGTGGGCAGCAGGATCAAGAACCTGACGTACCTGGGCGCTGCGATCGACCCGGCGAAGGAGTTCGTCATCGCGACGAACAACTACCGTGCGACGAGCGGTGCGAGCTTCATCCCCGCGCTGGACGGGCGCGCGACGATCTATGCATCGCCGGATGCGAACCGCGACGTGCTGATCGACTACATCAAGGCCAGGAAGACCATCACGCGTGCAACCAACGGTGCGGCGCGCAGCTGGCGTTTCACGCAAGTGACGACGGCGGGGAATGTGGTGTTCACGTCGGGGCAGGGTCAGCTGAGCGCTGCGACGGATGCCGGATTGACGAACATCTCGCTGCTGACGGCCGATGACGGCAGCGGCAAGGGCCGCTCGGTCTACAAGCTCGATCTGAGCCAGTAAGGCAAAAGAGAAGCCGGCGTCCCGTGCGGCTCAGCGCCGCGCGGGCGCCAGCAGCACGACGAGGGCGCCGGCCCCGCCTTCAGCAGGCTTGGCCTGTACGAAGGCGATCACTTCGTTCTTCTGGATCAGCCAGCGCTGGGTCTTGGTCTTCAGCACCGGCTGCTTGCCCGGCGAACCCAGCCCCTTGCCGTGCACCACGCGCACGCAGCGCAACCCTTGCTTGTAGGCCGTGCGGATGAAGCCGCCGAGCGCCTCCCGCGCCTCGTCGCTGCGCAGCCCGTGCAGGTCGACCTGCGCCTGGATCGCCCAGTCGCCCTTGCGCAGCCGCGCCGTCACATCGGTGCCGATGCCGGGGCGGCGGAAGCTCATGGCGTCGTCCACGTCGAGCAGCGTGGTCACGTCGAACTCGTCGGAGAGCGACTCGCGCAGCACGCGCTGCTCGTCGAGCTGGTGCTGCACGGGGATGGGCGCGGGCGGCTCCGGTGCGAGCGGCACGGCGGCTTTGCGGCGCAATGGTTCGGTGGCGCCGATGGCTCGGGCGAACAGGTCTTTCTCGGCGGCGCGCTTGCGTTCGGCCGCTGCCTTGGCGGCTGCCTCGGCGGCTTCGCGCTCGCGGGTTTCGGCGAGCGCGCGCTGCACCTGCTTGAGGTCGGCGAGGTTCTTGAGCGAGGGAGCGCGCGAGCCCATCAGAGCAGCCCTCTCTCGGCCATCGAAAAACTCTGCCCGGGGCTCACGATGATGTGGTCGAGCACCCGCACGTCCACCAGCGCCAGGGCGGCTCGCAGCGTTTGCGTGAGCGACTCGTCGGCACGCGAGGGCTCGATGTTGCCGCTCGGGTGGTTGTGCGCCAGCACCACGGCCGCGGCCTGGTGGTGGATGGCACGCGTGACGACCTCACGCGGGTAGACGCTGGTCTGCGTGAGCGTGCCGCGGAACATTTCTTCCAGAGCGATCATGCGGTGCTGCACGTCGAGGAACACCACCGCGAAAACTTCATAGGAGCAGGAGCCGATGTGCAGCTGCAGGTATTGCTTCACTGCGCCGGGCGAGTCGAACACCGCGCGCTCCTTGAGCCTTTCGCCCATGGCACGGCGTGCCAGTTCGAGCACGGCGATCAGCTCGGAGCGCTTGGCGCTGCCGCCCATGCCCTTGACGGCCTTGAGGTCTTCGGCGCCGGTGTGCAGCAACCCCGAGAGCCCGCCGAAGCGCTCGAGCAGTTGCTGCGCCAGCTGCAGCACGTTCTTGCCCGCAACTCCGGTGCGCAGCAGCAGGGCCAGCAGCTCGGCATCGGCCAGCGCGGACGCTCCCCGCGAGATGAGTTTTTCGCGGGGACGGGCGTCTAGGGGGAGATCCTTGAATGACATGAAACCCTGGGGGTGAAACCTTGGCGGAGCCGGGTGGAAGCCCCGGTCCTTAAAATGAGGCCCAGTTTATCGGGACACCCACCTTGTCTTTGCCCACCTCCGCTGCCCCCATGTCCCAAGTCGTGACTTCCGGCTCCTTTCTGACCCTGCATTACCGGCTGGCCGGCCCGGCGGGCGACATCATCAATACTTTCGCCGACAAACCCGCGACCCTGTCGCTCGGCACCGGCGAGCTTTCTCCTGCCATGGAGCAGCGCCTGATGGGCCTGGAAGAGGGCACGCACGCTACCTTCGAGCTGCCCGCCGGCGAGGCTTTCGGCGACCGCAACCCCGACATGCAGCAGTGGGTGGCCAGGAAGCTGCTCGCGCAGATGGGCGACCCCGACGAGCAGTACGCCGTTGGCGACGTCGTGCAGTTCCCCACGCCCGACGGCACCGGCAGCTACGCCGGCGCGGTGATCGAGTCGAACGAGACCGGTGTGCGCTTCGACTTCAATCATCCGCTGGCCGGCCAGCCCGTCACCTTCGAAGTGAAGCTGATCGGGGTGCTATGAACTCCGAGATCTCAGAAGTCATCCTGGCCGAGCCGCGCGGCTTCTGCGCGGGTGTCGACCGCGCCATCGAGATCGTCGAGCGCGCCATCGCCAAGTTCGGCGCGCCGATCTACGTGCGCCACGAGATCGTGCACAACACCTACGTGGTGAACGAGCTCAAGGCCAAGGGCGCGATCTTCATCGAGGAACTGTCCGATGTGCCTCCCGGCGCCACGCTGGTGTTCAGCGCGCACGGCGTGAGCAAGGCCGTGGAGCAGGAGGCGCGCGACCGCGGCTTCGAGATCTTCGACGCCACCTGCCCGCTGGTGACCAAGGTGCACGTCGAGGTGGCCAAGCTCGCGAAAGAGGGCTACGAGTTCATCATGATCGGCCACAAGGGGCACCCCGAGGTCGAGGGCACGATGGGGCAGCTGTCGAGCGGCATCCATCTTGTAGAGGACGTAGGTGACGTGGCGAAGGTCTCGCCGACGCAGACCTCCAAGCTGGCGGTAGTCACCCAGACCACGCTGAGCGTGGACGACGCCGCCGAGATCGCCGCCGCGGTGCGCGCGCGCTTTCCCGAGGTGCGTGAGCCCAAGCAGCAGGACATCTGCTACGCCACCCAGAACCGCCAGGACGCGGTGAAGATCATGAGCCCTCAGGTCGACCTCGTGATCGTGGTCGGCAGCCCCACCAGCTCCAACAGCAATCGGCTGCGCGAACTGGCGCAGCGGCTGGGCACCCAGAGCTACATGGTCGATTCGGCCGAAGAGCTGAAACCCGAGTGGTTCGAGGGCAAGACGCGCATCGGCCTCACGGCTGGCGCCTCGGCCCCCGAAGTGCTGGTGCGCGAGGTGATCGACCGCGTGCGCGCGTTCGGCGCGGTGTCGGTCCGCAAGATGGACGGCATCGAGGAAACCATCAAGTTTCCGCTCCCCAAGGGCCTCAAGCTCGACGACATTCCGCCTCCAGGACACATCTCTTGAACGATACGAAAACAACCGACTGGCGCTCTGAAATAGACAGCGCCGCCCGAAGGCTGAGCGAACGCGCCGGCCACTTCCTGCGCGAAACCCCGCTGTGGAAGCTGCCGGCAAGCGCCTTCGGTATCGCGGTGCCAGGCGCGGAGGTCTGGCTCAAGCTCGAGCACATGCAGGTCAGCGGCAGCTTCAAGGCGCGCGGCATGATGAACCGGCTGCTGGCCAACGACATTCCGCAAAGCGGGGTGGTCGTGGCCTCGGGTGGCAATGCGGGGATTGCCACGGCCGCCGCTGCGCGCGCGCTGGGTGTGCCTTGCCAGGTGTTCCTGCCCGGCGTGTCGCCCGAAGCCAAGCGCGCGCGCCTGCGTGCGCTGGGGGCCGAAGTGGTCGTGGTCGGCGAGCTGTATCCCGATGCGCTGGCCGCCTGCCTGACGCGCCAGAAGGAGTCCGGCGCCTTGCTCACGCACGCCTACGACCAGCCCGAAGTGGTGGCCGGCGCGGGCACGCTGGGCCGCGAGATCGAGCAGCAGGGCGGTCTGCCCGATTCGGTGCTCGTGAGTGTGGGCGGTGGCGGCCTGATCGGCGGCCTTGCCGGTTGGTTCGAGAAGCGCGCCCGCGTGGTGGCGCTCGAGCCCGAGAAGGCGCCCACGCTGTTCCGTGCCCGCGAAGCCGGCGAGCCGGTCGACGTGGAAGTGGGCGGCATCGCGGCCGATTCGCTCGGCGCGCGCCGTATCGGTGCCATTTCCTGGGAGATCACGCAGCAGCAGGTGCAAGACGCGCTGCTGCTGTCCGACGAATCCATCCGCGCAGCCCAGCAGTGGCTCTGGAAAGAGCTGAAGCTGGCGGTGGAACCGGCCGCCGCGCTGCCGCTGGCTGCACTGCAGACTGGCGCCTATGTGCCGCGCGAAGGCGAGAAGGTGTGCCTGATCGTCTGCGGGGCGAACGTCGATCCTGCGACGGTTGCCTGATCGGTTCTTACTTCTCGCAGTTGACCATCCAGGCGACGCCGAACTTGTCGGTGAGCATGCCGAAGCCCGTGGCCCAGAACTGCGGGCCGTAGGGCATCGTCACTTTGCCGCCTTCGGCCAGCGCGTCGAACAGCTTCTTGCCTTCGTCGACGTTGTCGGCTTGCACCGATAGAGAGAAGCCCTTGTAGCCCTCGAAGGGCCACTCGGGTGGGGCATCCGAGGCCATCAGCTTGTGGCCGCGGGCCTCGAGCGTGGCGTGCATGATCTTGTCCTTGTAGGAGGCCGGCGTCTGGGCTCCCGCAGGGCTTTCGCCGAAGGTCATGCTGAAGACGACCTTGCCGTCCAGCGCCTTGGCGTAGAACGCGAGCGCTTCGGCGGCATTGCCGTTGAATGTCAGATAGGCTTCCATCGTTTTTCCCTTCGAGGTGGGTCAGTGGGACCGCGATGCTACGCCCACCTAAAATCCCCCCATGCTTGACATCACCCTGCTCCGCAAAGACCTGGCCTCCGCTGTGGCCGGCCTCGAAAAACGCAAGAAGAACCAGCCGTACCTCGACGTGTCGGCGTTCACCGCGCTCGAGGCCGAACGCAAGACGCTGCAAACCCGCACCGAGGAAATCCAGGCGCGCCGCAATACGCTGAACAAGCAGATCGGCCCGCTCAAGGCCAAGGGCGAGTCGGTCGATGCGCTGATGGCTGAAGTCAATGCGCTGAAGGCCGAGCAAGAGTCGCAATCGAAGCGCCTCGAAGAAATCCAGCCCGAATTGCACTCGCTGCTGCTCGCCGTGCCCAACCTGCCGCACGCCAGCGTGCCGGTCGGCGAGGACGAGACAGGCAACGTCGAAATGCGCCGCTGGAGCCCGCAAGGCGGCTCCGGCGCCAATGCCACGCCGCTGGCCTTCGCGCCGAAGGACCATGTCGACCTGGGCGCGCCGCTGGGCCTCGACTTCGAGATGGGCGCCAAGCTCGCGGGCTCGCGCTTCACCGTCATGAAGGGGCCGATCGCCCGCCTGCACCGCGCGCTCGCGCAGTTCATGCTCGACATCCAGACCGAGAAGCACGGCTACAGCGAGTGCTACGTGCCCTACATCGTCAACGCTGCCACGCTCAGCGGCACCGGCCAGCTGCCCAAGTTCGAAGGCGACCTGTTCGCCGCGAAGAAGGGCGGCCAGGACGGCGAACCCGCGCCCGACCATTCGGCGCTGTACCTCATTCCCACCAGCGAAGTGCCGCTGACCAACTTCGTGCGCGACGAGGTGGTGGCCGAGTCGCAACTGCCGATCAAGCTCACTGCCCACACGCCGTGCTTCCGCTCCGAGGCCGGCAGCGCGGGCCGCGACACGCGCGGCATGATCCGCCAGCACCAGTTCGACAAGGTCGAGATGGTGCAGATCGTGCACCCCGAGAAGAGCTACGACGCGCTCGAACAGATGACCGGCCATGCCGAAGCCGTGCTGCAGGCGCTGGAGCTGCCGTACCGCGTCGTGCTGCTGTGCACCGGCGACATGGGCTTTACCGCCGGCAAGACCTACGACCTCGAAGTCTGGCTGCCGGCGCAGGACACCTACCGCGAGATCAGCTCAGTTTCGAACTGCGAGGCCTTCCAGGCGCGCCGCCTGCAAGCACGTTTCAAGAACGCGCAGGGCAAGAACGAGCTCGTACACACGCTCAACGGCTCCGGCCTCGCTGTGGGCCGCACGCTGGTGGCCGTGCTGGAAAACCACCAGAACGAAGACGGCTCGATCAACGTGCCTGCGGCGTTGCGTCCGTACCTCGGTGGGCTCGAAGTTCTGCGCGGTTGATCGCAGGGAGCTTCAAAAGCCCCATTTTTGTCTGCTATAATCGCAGGCTCGACAGCACCGGAGAGGTGGCAGAGTGGTCGAATGTACCTGACTCGAAATCAGGCGTACTAGCGATAGTACCGAGGGTTCGAATCCCTCCCTCTCCTCCAAATACGCTTGCAAGCGGTTGATTGCTGAAAGCCTTCTGGCCTTTCATTCTTCTGCTGGCAAAGCCACTATCAAAAGCCGCAGTGATTTTTCACTGCGGCTTTTTTCTTGCAGCTGACCCGATCAGAAGTTGTGCGAAATGCCCAACTGCAGCCCGCGCGCCGGGCGGCCCGGCGTGCTGGCCGGCGCCGAGTCGGCAACCGTGTAGGCCGCATTGCCGCGGTTGCGGATAAGCGAGTAGGTGCCGTACAGCGCGGTGCGCTTGCTGAGGTAGTGCACGTAGCCGACGGCATATTGCGTCGCGTCGTCGCTGTCGATGCCCGGTCCGGAGCGGTTGGAGCGTGCCACCGAGGCCTTGATCACGCCCGGGCCGACCGGCACACCCAGGCCCAGCATCACGTTGACCTGCTTGTCGCCCTCGGTCTTTTGCCGGTAGTAGTTCGCGTAGAGCTTTGCGAGCCCGAAGTCGTAGGTGCCGCCCAGGCTGGCCACGCTGTAGTCGTTGGGGCCGACCGGTGTCACGCCGTAGGCAGCCGCGACATCGACCGTGCCGTTGGTCCAGCCCAGCCGCCCGCCGCGGTAGCGGGCGCCGTCCTCGCCTTCGGGCAGGGCGTACATCGCCTGGCCGTAGAAGCCGCCCAGGCCCTTGGGCAGGAAGTAGCCCACGGAGTTGTTGGCTCGCGCCAGCGTGCGTGCGCCGCCGAGGCCGAAGGGCCAGCCTTCGACGATGTTGGCAGAGCCGCCGACGCCCACGGTGCCGAAGGGCGAGAACTGCGAGATGTTCCAGAACGTGGGCGTGTAGTCGCGCCCGAGCCGCAGCTCGCCGACGCTGTTGTGCGACAGGCTCACCGTCGAGCGCCGGTGAAAGCCGACGCCCTGGACCTCGCCCGTGTCGGGCAGCAGTGCCATCTCCAGCCAGAAGCTCGCGACCAGACCGCCGCCCAGGTCCTCCGTGCCGCGAAAGCCGAGCCGGCTGGGGAAGATGTTGCCTCCCTGGTCCATCGACTTGACGGAGCGCCCGTCGCTCTTCGTGTACGTGAGGTTCATGTCCAGCGTACCGAAGAGCTGGACGCTCGATTGAGCTGTCGCGCCAGCGCTGGCGGCGATGCAGAGCGCGCCCGCAATGGTGTGCGGCAGCCGGCGGCGAAAGGGTGGGGTGGTTGTTGTCTTCATGCGTGTCTCCTCGTTGTAGAAATGGCGTGCGGAAATGGCGCGCGTTGGCGCGTGCTGGCGCGCGGTGCTTGCGCTGCAAGCACCACGGCGTGAAAACTTCAGAAGAAGAATGGGGAGCGGCGTTCGTTCAGCCGCGCCGGGGCACCGTCAGTCGATGCGGATGCCCTTGGCCTTGATCAGCCGGCCCATGGTCTGGGCCTCGCGTTCGATGATGGCGCGGGTGTCGGCGGAATTCGTCGTCATCGGCTCCAGTCCGGCATCGGCGATCTGCCGCGCCATCTCCGGCGAACGCGTCACAGTGGTGATCGCCCGGTTCAATTGCTCGACGATGGCCTCGGGCGTGCGCGCGGGCACCCAGAAGCCGAGCCAGGTCGACACGTCGTAACCGGGATAGCGCTCTGCAACGGTCGGCACGTCGGGCAGTGCCGCGCTGCGCTGGCTGCCGGTATAGGCCAGTGCCTTCACCCGGCCCGCCTTGATGTTCGGCAATGCCGAGATCGGGGGCTCGAAGCCCAGCATCACCTGCCCACCGATCACATCGGGCATGGCGCCCTGCTTGTAGGGAACGTGCAGCATCTCGATGGACGCTGCTTCCTGCAGCAGCTCAAAGCCCAGGTGCGATGTGCTGCCCGAGCCGTAAGACGCGAAGCTCACATGCCCCGGCTGGCGCTTGGCCAGTGCGACCAGTTCTTCCGTATTGCGCGCGGGCACCGCGTTGTTCGCCACGATGAATGAGCCGCCCTTGAGTGCCTGCGTCACAGGCACAAGATCTTCCTTCGGGTTGTAGGGAAGCTTCGAGAGGAGAAACGGCGTCATCGTGAACGGGTTGCTCGTCGAGAACAGCACCGTGTAGCCGTCGGGCGTTGCCTTGGCCACCGCGTCCGTGCCGATGGTCGACAGTGCGCCCGGTTTGTTCTCCACGATCACGGGCACCTTCAGCAATCGCGAGAGCTGGTCGGCATAGCTGCGCGCGAAGATGTCGGAGCCGACGCCGGGTGGCGTTGGCGTCACGATCTTGATGGCTCGTTGGGGCCATGGCGCGCTCTGTGCAAGTGCAGTGCCCATGGTGCATTGCAAGCCGGCGGCCCATAGCAAAGCCAGAGTGGTGATCCTCTTCATATGTCTTGTCTCCTGATAGTTGTGGGGCGCATCCTAGGGAGACAAATCCATATCTGGAAATACTCATTCGAGATGCTTTTTTATACCTCCTTCGTATTGATGAATGAGTATGCGAGGCCCGCCGAAGAGTTCAGCGCTGCGCGAAGACCTCGATCTCGACGCGGCGGTTCGGAGCAAGGCAGTCGATCAGCTCTGCCCGCCGTGTCTGCGCGCATTGCACCTTCGGTTCCGATTCGCCCTTGCCCTGCACCTGCATGTTCTGCGCGGGCACGCCAGCTTGCACGAGGTAGTCGCGTACGGTGTTGGCGCGCGCCAGCGAGAGTGCCTGGTTGTAGGTGCTGCTGCCGAGCCGGTCGGTGTGGCCAGTGACCCTGATCGTGTCCACCGATTTGACGCTGCCCTTGATGTCGCTTGCCAGGGCGTCCAGCTTGCGTCGCCCTTCAGGCAGCAAGTCGGCCAGCGAGCGGCCGTCGAAGCGGAAGAGGCCGTCGGCACCGAGCGTCGTCTTCGCAGGAGCAACCGCCGGCTGAGCGGCCGCGGCAGGCCTCGTCACCACGGGTGGCTTGAGCACATCCGCGCAGCCCGGCCCCTTCCAGTACATCCCGTTGGTCAGCACGTCTGCATTGAAGCGAACCATGTACTGGCAGGTGATGTACTCGGGGCCCGCACCGGTGCGGAAGTGAAAGATGTAGTTCCATTCGCGCACGCCGCCCAGCCCTTCGCTGAAGTGCGGAAAACTCAGCAGTTCGCGCACTTGGTCCTTGCCCAGGCCGGTGCGCATGTTGCGCAAGGCCTCGAGGCTCGGGAACGCGCCCTGCTGCCATTTGGCCGAGTTCAGCGCGGGAAAGTCTTCGTCCTTCGGCGGCGCCGGGTTCTCCGAAGCGGCTCGGGCCTGCATCTCCGGCGTGATGGTGTAGCTCGGGCTGGCGCAGCCACCGGCCAGCAGTGCCGCGAGGCAGAGAACAGTGAAAGGGGCCTTGGCTTGAAGAAGCTTGTTCATGATGGGGTGCGTCCAGTTCATTCGTACGGCGATCAGTTGAAGACCCATTCCGCGCCCACGGTGGCGCCCACGCCGGCACGGCTGGTGGCCACGCCGCCGGTGATGCTCCAGGCGTTGTTCTCGGAGGTACGCCGGAAACTGACGCCCACCGCGCTCTGGCCCTTGAAGGAGCCCGCGCCGATGCGCATGACCGTCTTGCCCGGAACGTAGCTTCCGGGCATCTGCAGCGCCATGGCCGCGGCAACGCCTGCATAGGCGTTCTTCTCGACTCCGTCGAGGCGGTCGCTGAGGGCGTTGATGCGGTTGTTGAGGCCGCCGCTGACCGCATTGAGCTGGTTGACGTTGACCGCGTCGGTGCCCGCCACGCCCGGCGCCACGTTGTGCACCGTGACGGGCCCGGTGGCATTGCTGCCGCCCATGGTCACGCTGTTGTAGTTGGTCGTGCCGTCCGCGTTGGTGTCGTACTTGACCGTCGACTGATCGATCACTGCCACCTGGCCTTGCACGCCCCGCAGTTGCGAGACGTTGACCGCGTCGCTGTCGGCCGTGCCCGCGGCCACGCCGGTGATCTGGCGGAACTGGCCGCTGGCGGCATTGCCCACCGACACGGCCGCCAGCGTGCTGGTGGTCGCGCCTATGGCAATGCGCTGCGCGTCGGTGGCGGTGGGCGGCACATAGCCTGCCACGCCTGCCGCAGTCGAAGCCACCGAGCCAGCTCCCAGCGCCACGCCGCCGGCCTGCGTCACGCTGGTGCCTGCGCCCAGCGCCACGCCCTGCACCGCGGCGGCCGACGACTGCGTGCCCAGCGCGATGGAGTCGGCCAGGTGCGAGGTCGCACCCTGGCCGATTGCAATGCCGCCCGGTGCGCTCTGCTGCACGATGGCGCCATTGCCGATGCCCACGCCGTTGTTGCCGTTGACCACCGTCTGCGGGCCGACCGCCACCGATTCCGTGCCGATGGCCAGCGAGTCGGCCGCCGTGGAGTTGGCGTGGAAGTACTGGATGGGCGTGACCGCAAACGACTGCAGCGCGCCGCTGAGCTGGCGCACCGTGACGGCGTCCTGCGCCTGCGTGCCGTCGGCCACGTTGGTGATCTGGCGGTAGGTAGTGGCGCTGCCGACGGAGAGGGCGCCGAGCAGCGTGCGGTCGGTCGTGTTGAAGGGGATCAGCGAACTGCCCGCGGGGATGTTGCCGGTGCTGCCTGCGACTGCGCGGTCGGAGACGGAGCCTGAACCGAGGGCGACCCCGCCGTTGACGGTCGAGCTGGCGTCCTTGCCTACGGCGACAGCGTCGGCTGCCTGCGCGCCGAGGTTGTCTTCATTGCCGCCACCGGTGGATTGGACGCTGAAGTACCTGATCTTGTTGGCAGTAACGGTGGTGCTGAGGTCCTCGATCGACTGATTGGTTGCGGACAGCTGCGAGCCGTTGATCGCATCGGTCGAGCTGCCGGAGATCCGGCCGGCCGCCACGTTGGTGATCGTGCGCTCGCCGCCAAACGTGCCGACGCTGACTGTGCCCACCGGCGCAATGCCCTGGAAGTTGTAGACCGTGCCGTTGATCGTCGTGCTCGGCGTCGCCACTGCCGTCGCCGTGACCGAGCCCGCGCCCAGCGCCACGCTGTTGGCGGTGCCGGCCGTGGCACCCAAACCCATGGCCACGCTCGAGGCACCTGCGGCCGTTGCGTTCTTGCCCGATGCGATGGCGTCGGCGCCGGTCGCGCCGTCGTTGGCTTCGTTGCCCCCGCCTGTGGAGTTGACCTGGTAGTACCTGGTCTTGCTGCCGGCCACCGTGGTGGTCAGCTGGTCGATATTCACGGCGTCGGTACCTGCCACGCCGGGCGCCACATTGGTAATCACCTTGCTGCCAGCGTCGATGCCGGTCAGCGTCACGCTCGGACCACCCACGATGGTCAGGCCGTTGTTGTCGATCTTCGTGTTGCCGGTGGTCACGGAATTGAAGGTCGGATCCGCCACCACATCGACCTTGATCTGGTTGCCCGTGCGCGTGACGGTCGTGTTGCTGCCGTTGGCGAAATCCGCGGTCCCGCCCGGCGCAATATTTTGCGGCGCCCCGCCGTTGGCGCTCAGGTTCCACCCCTTGCCCGCCGTCGTTGCCACGTCGGCGATCGCCGAGTTGGTGGCGGACAGCTGCGAGCCGTTGATCGCATCGGTCGAGGTGCCGGAAATCCTGCCGGCCGCCACGTTGGTGATCGTGCGTTCGGAGCCTGCCGAGCCGACGCTGACCGTGCTCGTTGGCGTGGTGCCCTGGAAGGTGTAAGGCGTGCCGTTGATCGTGATGCCAGCGGTTCCCACCGCTGTCGCCGTCACTGAACCCGAGCCCAGCGCCACGTCGCCAGCATTGTTCGCCACCGCCGTGTCGCCGAACGCGACCGCGCCCGCGGCCAGCGCCTTGCTGGTGCTGCCGATGGCCACGCTGCCCTGGCCGACCACGGTGTTCTGGTAGCCGATGCCGACTGCGCCCTGAGCCGCCGTGCCGGGCACGCTCACATCCTGGCCGCCACCGCCGACCTTGTTGGTGTTGCCCATGGCCACCGAGCCGTTGCCGGTGGCGGTGTTGTCCAGGCCATTCGCGATCGCGCCGTTGCCGGTGGCGGTGTTCGGGTCGCCGATCGCCACGGCGCCATTGCCGCTGGCGACGTTGCCGGAGCCGATGGCCACCGCCTTGCCGCCGGTGGCCCTGGAACTGTTGCCGATCGCGACCGCATCGGCGGAGTCGGCGACGGTGTTGGTGCCCATCGCTATCGCATTGAGCGCCGAGGCATTGGCGCTGTTGCCGATAGCGACCGCCTGCGCTGCGGACGCATTGGCGAGCGAACCCACTGCGGTGGCGTTCTGGCCGCTCGCAGCCGAGCCAAATCCCAGTGCGGTTGCGCGCGTGACGGTTGCAGCAGCGTTGTTGCCCATCGCGACGGTCCCGTCGGCCGCGGCGTTGGCTCCCGACCCCGCCGCGACCGAGCCGACGCCACTCGATAGGGCTTGGTTGCCCATGGCCAGCGAGAAATCCGCCGAAGCATTGGCGAGGTTGCCGAGCGCTGCCGAGCTTGTTCCTGCCGCGTTGGCCGACGTGCCGATGGCTGCGGCATCGGCGCCTACGGCGTTGCTCCCCCAGCCGCCAGCGAACCCGCGCAAGCCGCTGGCCGTCGAGCTGACACCGACCGCTGTGGAGTTCGCTCCCGAAGCATTGGCAAAGGTGCCCAGGGCGCTGGCGCCGGCCGCGGTGGCATTGGCGGAAGCGCCGAGCGCGACAGCATTGACGTTGTTTGCGAGCGTGCCCGTCCCCAGCGCCATTGCAGAGGTACCCGAAGCGACCGCAGTCGACCCGACAGCCACTGCGCTTTGTCCGGTCGCCTGGCTCTGGAAGCCCATGGCTGTGGTGTTGAGCTGGGACGCCGTCACATCCGTGCCGATGGCGACGGCGCCGACTGCAGTGGCCCCCGTTCCCGCGCCGGTACGCGAGCCGATGTAGACCGAATTCAGCTGGGACGCGATCGACTGGAAGCCGACGGCGATGGCGTTCTGAGCTGTTGCCTGGCTGCGGGTACCTTGCGCAACGGTATCCAATGCGGCCGCATTTGCGAGGTATCCAAGGGCAACGCTGCGCAGCCCGGTCGCCTTCGTGTTGAAGCCGATGGCGGTTGCGTATGTGTCGCTCGCAGTCACGTCCGTACCGATTCCGATCGAACTCTCGCTCAGCGAACCTGCCGTCGGGGCGGTGCGTGCGCCTAGATAAACGGAGTTGACTCCGGACGCACTGGCTCCGGAGCCAACAGCTACACCGTTGACTGCCGAACTCGTGGCGCCACCGCCCACTGCGACCACGCCCGTCGCCGAGGCAACGGCTGACGCACCCACGGCAACGCCGTTTCCAGTTGCTTTCGACTGCACGCCGATACCGATGGACCCCGCTCCAGTGGAGGCGACATCCGTACCGATGGCAATCGACGACTCTCCGGTTGCTCCGGTTCCTCCAGCGGTACGCGCGCCCAGGTAAAGAGCATTGACCGCCGAGGCAATAGCGCCGTAGCCGAGAGTCGTGGCATTCAGCCCCGTACTGCTGGCGTTAAAGCCTATAGCTGTGGCTCCGCCCATAGTCGCTTGGGACTGCTGACCTGCGCAAGTCGAGCTGCCGCTATAGACGTAGTACGGCCCCGCAGTGCAGATCGCTTGCGCCTGCGCCAGCGAGGCCCCTCCAAGCCCGCCCATGGTCAGCAGCGCGGTCATGATCCCCGAGCGCAGGCGCCTCGACGGGGGCAGCGTGAGTGCACCGGCCGTCACGCAACTCCCACTGCGCTTGCCGCGTGCGCAAGTGAGTTCCGACGCCGCTACCCAGGCGCCAAGGGATTCGTTCCAGAGCGAGCGATAAGTTGTGTTCATGAGCCCCATCCATCCGTTGGAAAACTATTGAATGGTCGTGAGGCCATTCCACTTAAGAAACACTTGGAAATTATTATTTCTAAATAAATCTTAAAAGGAGGGCGGGTATTTGCAACTAGCCATGTCGCATTTTGGAGTCATTGTGTCAAATTGATTTGTATTTTAAATCGAGCGTTATCGATGAATAGTAATATGAAAATACTAGTGAATTAAATGAATATCACAGTTGTTTTATTTTTTCAATGTAGTTATTTTTCTGAATCACTATTTTGATATCGGTGGCGACAAAAAAGTGATGCCTCTTATTGGTGCGTATTTGATTTTGTTGAAGTTTTTTCTTAATTTCAGGTTTCTTGGGAATAGTCATTCAGCCGGGCCTACCTCCTAGAATCGGGCAGTAGCGCTCGAACAATGGCGCGCGAATCAGGGAGTTCCAGATGGCCAACCGTTCCTATCTCTACAGCGTCAGCAATCGGCCCGGCGCATATGCCGACCGCCCGGAAACAATTTCGGGCCTGTCCGAATGGCCGTACGACGTGCCGTTCATGTACCGGCTTCTCATGTCGGGCGATCCGCAGCTGTGCGCCTCGCTGGTGTCGGATGGCTTCGATGACGACGAGCCGGAGCACAAGGTCAGGCTCCATGCGATCAGCAGCATCTTCGATCCGGGCTTCGAGCGCGTGCGGCGCTTCATCGACATCGTGCGGTCTCTCCTCGCGGCGCAAGCATCGGCACCCGAGCCGCAACCTGCCGTTTCAGCGCAGCCGGTGTCTTTCCTCGGGCGTCTCAAGCGGCTGGTTTCGCCACAGACGGAAACGGCCCCCGCTGAGCCAGCGAGTGCGTCCACGGCGCTGGTGCATCTGCCCATCTGGCTCGACGAGACGATCGCCTTCCTCGAAGCCCATCGTGACCGCTACCTGCTGCTGGAGACGATCGAGCTCGACACCATGTCCGAATCAGATGAGGCGGCGCTGCGAGCCTGCGTGGAACAGGAGATCGCGCGGTGCCTGCGCGTGGGCGCCGCCATCGATGCCCTGCCGGCCGACATCGCCGAGGCAGGGCGGCAGCTGAAACAGGCGACCATGCAGAAGCGCGCCGCCCCGCTCGACGCCTTTTTCGGGCTGCGGCTGGACGATGACTGCGACAGCACCCGCACCGGCGCCACGGAGCATCCGCTCGGTCTGCAATGGTCCGAGGTGCTGTATTTCGGCCTGTGGAACCGGGCCGAATTCGAGGCGGAGCGCGGCCAATCAGCCAGTCAGTAGTCAGCTACCTGCTGACCGGCGCGTCACCATGCCCTGGAATTCCCCGAAGGACGCAAGCAGCGGCGTTGCCTTCCGGCACAGGATCTGCACGTCTTGCGATTGAGTTCGCTCAAGACAGAGGGCCACGACGTGCGCGTTGTCTGGCTGAAGCTGCCAGAACTGCCAGCGTGCTGCGGAATCTTCGAGGCCGTCCTCGAAGTCGATTGCCACGCGATTGGTGTCGTCGAAGCTGAAGGAAAACCGGTCCAGCGGCAGAGACAGCCCCATTCCGCGCGCCTTGATATAGCTTTCCTTGAGCGTCCAGAGATCCCAGAAGCGTGAAGGCTGAAGCCCGGCCGGAAGCTGCTGCAGCTCTTTCGCCTCCCTGGCGGAGAAGAAGTTCTCCGCAATCTCCAGCGGGGCGGCCCTTGCCGTGTGCTCGACGTCCACGCCCACTTCGCGCTCCACCGTCAGCGCCGCCACGATGAGCGAGGCGCTGTGCGAAATATTGAAGCGAAGGCGCTGTGCCTGCGGCAGTGCGTTGGCGATCCGCGGGCGCCCATAGGCGTTGTTCTCGAACTCCCAGTCCTGCGGGGCGATTGGTGCATAGCAGGAGAGAAGCGAGCGGATCAGCCCCCGCGTCATGAGATAGCGGCGCCGGTCACGGGCGAAGTGAAAGCGCCCGTGCCTTTCGCGCTCTTCGGGCGCCAGCAGGGCCATGCCCTTTTCTTCGCAGGTGGCGTCGTCGTCCTGTTCGGGGACGTACAGGTGCCACAGGTGAACCTGGTGCGAGTCGATCTGCAGTTGTTGCATCCGCAATTCTTGCTCGGGTGGCGCGATCTTCCATGACGCCAGCGCTCTTATTTTCCGGCCTTCAGTTCGGCTTAAGGTTGCCGGCTGATACTCGGGTGGACGGTCTGCTGGCGTTGGTAGAGGTCGCTCAGGCACCCGCCCATTGGTGGCGGTTCCTCGAGGCTGGCGATCGTCACATTTTCAAACGGCCTGCGGAGAACTATTCTTCGATACGCCATGACCCAAGACCCCGTCGACTTCAATCTCCCTGAAGGCTGGACGTGCCGGCTGGACCTCAAAAAGACCCTGGAAGGCACCTATGCCGGCAAGGCCGAACTCCGGCAGGGACGGGTGCAGCGCTGCGTGTTCGTGCTGACGCAACAGCCCTCGCGCGAAGCAGCGCTCGAGCGGGTCCGCTCCCGCGCCCGGTATTTCGTCGACGAATGGACGACCCGGCGCCGCCGCGGGAGCGATTCCCAGGCCTGACAGGCTCCTACGCCCGTGCCTGGGAGATTTCCCCCAGCCAGATCGGCTCGTTCGACGTGTCCGGAAATCCCGAGTCGTCCACGGTGCCTGCAATCGGCGAGCCCGGCACATGGCGAAGCTCGTAGCCCCGTCCGTACACCGAGTGCAGCATGAACTCGCTGTCCTTGTGCAGCGACAGCTTGCGACGGATGTTCGCCACGCAGCAGTCGAGCACCCGGCTCCTGCGCTCGACCTGCGAGTCCATCCACAGCGAGCCCAGCAGCCAGTCGCGCTCCAGCAGCCGGCCGGTATTGCGAAACAGCAGCAGCGCCAGCTCGAATTCGCGCGGCTTCAGGCGGATGTCCTGCCCCTTGTGCACCACCACCTTGCGGCTGCCGATGAACTGGTAGTCGCCGAACAGCGCATTCACCGATGGCGGATGCAGCAGCGTCTCGTTGCGCCGCAGCGCTTCGCGCACGCGCAACTCCACCTCGAAGTCGTCGACCGGCAGCACCGCGAAATCGATGCTCGCGCCCTGCGCTTCGGGCTCCGCCGCCAGCAGCACCTCGGCCAGCAGCTCGCGCTGCAGCGCATTGGCGACCAGGAAGATCGGCAGGCGCAGCGCCTTGCACATCGACGTCAGCACCGGCCACGCGCCCTCGTCCTTCAGCACCACCAGCAACAGGTCGAAGTGGCTCCCTTGCGTGCCGCGCGTTACCGCGCGCAGAAAGTCGTCGCTGCTGTCGAAGGGAACCGGCGCGCAGCCCATCAGGCTCAGCCGTTGTCCCCATGCCTGCGCCTGGGCCTCGTCGCAACCCACCATGGCCACCTGGCGCGAGCCGCCGTGAGCGTCGTTGTTCATGATGTCGAGGGGTTCCGTGTGTTGGTGATGGTGAGGGTGGAAGGGCTGCTTCAGCGGTCGCCCGCGCGCGGCAGCTTCCAGCCGATGCCGGCGTTGAAGCCCCAGTCCCGGCCTGCGTTGGCGATGGCCATGCCCCAGGCCATCTGCCCGTCGTCCGAAAGGGTCTTGAAGCCGAGGCTCGCCGCCGTGTAGCCCTTGTAGGTGCCGACGGCCAAGCCCACCGTCTTCTCGCCGGGGTAGAGCGTGGGCACGTACGCAGCCGTCATGGCCACGGCCATCGCCGTGCCCGAGTACGCGATGCGTTCCACGTCGCGCAGGGCAGCGGGCACCTGTTGCAGCTGGCCGAGGTTGACCGCGTCGCCCGGCAGGACGCCCGGCGCCACGTTGGTGACAAGCACACCGTCCGCCGCGCTCGCCACGCCATGCAGGGCGGTGGCGCACAGCCACAGCATGACCAGCAGCCCGGCCCGCACGGCGATCAACCCGCCGCGAGGCGGTTGCCGCTGCCCGCCTGTGTCTTGCGCACGCCGTCCGGTCCGTAGAACAGCTGCGCGCTGGCCTGCAGGAAGTGCAGGGCCTGTTGCGTGAAATCGAGATGCGCGTAGACCATCGAGCCGTTGCGCAGGTTGTGGCCTCTTGCCTGCCCGGCAAGCTCCAGCAGTGCAGCCCAGGCTTGCGCCACGTCCGCGCCGCCGGCTGCTGCGGCAGCATCGGCACCCACGCGGCCAGGCTCGAAGCCCAGCGCCGCCTGCATGGCTTCGCGCTGCGTGTCCAGTTCGGCCATGCGATCGAGCAACACGGTCTTCTGGCCGGCAATGGCGGCCAGGTCGGTGAACGCGCCGTCCGACATCGCCTGGGCCTCGCGGTCCAGCACCGACAGGAATTCCTCGATGCAGGCAGTCTCGGTGCGCAGGTGGGTCAGCAGGGTGGGTTTCATTCGTTGCCGCCCTTGCCGCTGTTCGGGTCGAGCTTGGGGTCGAGCAGGTCTCGCACGCTCGCCAGCAGGCCGTCGGCAATGCGCTCGGGGCGGATCTGGTAGCGCCCGGCGCGGATGTCCTCGCGGATCGCCGCCACGCGGGCCGCGTCGAAATCGCTGGCAGTGCCCGCGGCGCTGGGCAGCGAATGAACGTGCGCGGAAGCCGGCGCCGCCTCCTTGGGGCGCTGGGCGGCATCAGCGCCGGTCACCGTAGCCGCGCCCGGCGCGGGCGTTGGGCGATGAGGGGGCGTGGCCGAAGGGGCGGGTTGATCGATTTTCAAGGTGATTCCTCAGGGGCTGACCCGTATATCGGCAGCTTGGGCAAGAACTTTAGGCAGGGCGTGCACGAAGCTGCTTACTGGGCGAGCTGGATCTGTCCCTCTTCGTCCGCCACGCCGCTGACCAGCCGCCCGTCGCGGGTCTTGGCCTGCACCACGGCACCGACGACGGCCCCGGTCATGGCCTTGCCCTCGGTGCTGACGACGAAGCCCTGGCCCTGCGCCACGACCTTCACCGCCTGCCCCTGCTGGATGACGGTAACGCCGCGTACCAGCTCCTTGCGCAGCGGCGCGCCCGGCGCCACCCGGTTGACCGTCACCACGCCGGCCAGCTCGGCCGCGCTGGTGATGACCGAGCGCGGCAGCCGCGTGAGGTCGCCGGTGCGCTCGGTAACGTCGCCCGCGCCCAGCGGGCGGCCCGAATCGATGGCGCGCGCGGCCACGAAATAGCTGCCTTCCACCGCGACGTGTGCCTGCACGTAGCGCGTCCACGGCCGCTCCGCCTGGCAGCGAACGCCCACCGACACGCGCCCCCAGGGCGTCGCGCCCGGCGGCAGAAAGGCTTCGGGCGCATCGCAGGCGGGCAGGTTGGAGGTGCTGCGTGCGTCGATGTTGATCGTCACCTTGCCTGGCAAACCCGCCGTCTGCACCTGCAGGTATTTCTCGATGACCGTATTGACATCGGCGGCATTGGCATTGGCATCGGCAGCGGCGGCGAACGCGGACGCCGTGCACACCATGGCCACCAGTGCCGGCAGGCTGCGGTTGCGAAGCTTGAAGAGGGTCATCGGGTGTGTCGGAAAAGAGGGCCTGGATTGCGGCGCGCCACGGCAAGAGGGCGCATGCCGCCGCCCGGAAATTCTAGAAATCCGCCCGCCGATCGAAGGTGCGAGCAGCAGGCGAAAACCCCCTTTGTTCGGGCGATTGCAAACGCGATGCATGCATAGACTCGCTTTCCATCTGTCGCTGCGCTTGCGCATTGGCGACGCCTCAACGGATGGAAAAAAGATGATCGACAAGCTGGATGCGGCGCTTCGTTTCAACCGCGAAGCCCTCAACCTCCGCGCCGAGCGCCAGGAAGTGCTCGCGGCCAATATCGCCCATGCAGACACGCCCAACTACAAGGCGCGCGACTTCGACTTCGGCTCGCGCCTGAGCGAAGCCGTCGAGCGCGGCCGCGCGTCGGCGCAGTCGGTGTCGCTGGCCACTACCTCGTCGCGCCACCTTGCAGGGCAGGCGCAAGCCGCGTCCGACAAAGACCTGCTCTACCGCGTGCCCAACCAGTCGAGCCTCGACGGCAACACCGTCGAGATGGACGTCGAGCGCATCGCCTTTGCCGACAACGCGCTGCGCTACGAATCCAACCTCACCGTCATCAATTCGAAGATCAAGTCGCTGCTCTCGGCGATCCAGCAGTAACAAGAAAGAAGAGCGGCCGCCACCATGCCCTTCAACAGCACTTCCATGAACATCTTCAACGTGGCGGGCTCCGCCATGACCGCGCAATCGCAGCGCATGAATGTGACCGCCAGCAACATGGCCAACGCCGAGAGCGTGGCCGGCCCCGACGGCATGCCCTATCGCGCGAAGCAGGTGGTGTTCCAGGTCGAGCCGTCGGCATACGGCGCCGGGGACATCGGCGGCGTCAAGGTCGCGGGCGTCATCGAAGACCAGTCGCCGCCGCGGCTCGTGTTCGATCCGAAGAGCCCGCACGCCAACGCCGAAGGCTACGTGGCGATGCCCAACGTCAACGTGGTCGAGGAGATGACCAACATGATTTCCGCCTCGCGCAGCTACCAGGCCAACGTCGAGGTGCTCAACACGGCCAAGACGCTGATGGTCAAGACGCTGTCCATCGGCCAGTAAACCCATCGCCAGATTCATCAGATCCACCAGAACAGAACAGGCACCACGCCATGGCCATCTCCGACACCTCGTCCATCACCGGTCAGAACGCCACTTCAGCGGCGACCAGCAGCAACGTCTCGAACGAAGACAGCGAGCAGCGCTTTCTCAAGCTGCTCGTCACGCAGCTGAACAACCAGGACCCGCTCAACCCGATGCAGAACGCCGAGCTCACCTCGCAGCTCGCGCAGATGAGCACCGTGAGCGGCATCGAGAAGCTCAACAGCACGCTCTCCGGCCTGGTGAACCAGACCAGCTCCAACCAGCTGCTGCAGGCCACCTCGCTGATTGGCTACAACGTGCTGTCGCCGGGCGACACGCTCACCACCAAGGCTCCCGAAGAGGGCAAGGAACCTGCCTCGCAGGCCTTTGCCGTGGAGCTGCCCGGCACTGCCTCCGACGTCGACATCAAGATCGTCGACGGCACCGGCAAGGTTGTTCGCACCATCAGCGCCGGCTCCATGACCGAAGGCGTCAACGCCGTCACATGGGACGGCAAGGACGACACGGGCGCCGTGGTGCCCGCGGGCGCCTACCGCTTCACCGTCGACGCCACCAACGGCAGCGCGACCGTGAAGGCCACCTCGCTCACCTTCTCGCAGGTGGCCGCGGTCAAGCAGGGCACCAACGGGGTCTCGCTCGAACTGATGACGGGCAACAACATCAGCCTGTCCGACGTGCGGCTGTTCCTCTGAGCTTTTTTCTCAAAACGCATTCAACGCAGCATCGAACCAAGGAACCAACATGGCTTTTTCCCAGGGCATCAGCGGACTCGGCGTGGCCGCAGCCAACCTCGACGTCATCGGCAACAACATCGCCAACTCGGGCACCGTCGGCTTCAAGTCGGCCGCCGCCACCTTCCAGGACGTGTACGCGGGCTCGCGCGTCGGCCTGGGCGCATCGGTGTCGGGCGTGACGCAGAACTTCACGCAGGGCGTGACGCAGTCGAGCAGCCGCCCGCTGGACGTGGCCATTCTCAACGGCGACGGCTTCTTCCGCCTGAGCAGCCCCAGCGGTGAAGTCATGTACTCGCGCAACGGCCAGTTCACGCGCGACAAGGACGGCTACATCGTCAACGCATCGGGCCTGCGCCTCACCGGCTTCGGCGTGAACGCCAGCGGCGGCATCAGCGGCGGCACGCCGGCGGCCATCCAGATCCCGACCGCGGCCATGACGCCCAAGGCCACGACCGGCATCAACGCCGAGTTCAACCTCGACGCGCGCCTCACCACGCCCACCAAGACGCCCTTCAACGCGGCCGATTCCGACACCTTCAACTACTCGAACGCCGTCGGTCCCATCTACGACTCGCTGGGCAACCCTCACGACGTGTCCGTGTACTTCGTGAAGAGCGCCACCCCCGCCAACACCTGGAGCGTGTACGGCACCTCCGACGGCGCGGCGCTCAACGCCGGCGCAGCGCTCACCACGCTGACCTTCGACTCCGCCGGCAAGATGACCGCGCCGGCCAACGGCCAGCTGAACATCGGCCCGATCACCTTCACCAACGGCGCCGCGGCGCTGAGCGCCACGGTCGACCTCTCGGGCACCACGCAGTTCGGCGCGGCCAACGCCATGAGCAAGCTCGCGCAGGACGGCTACCGCTCGGGCGAACTCACCTCGTTCTCGATCAACGCCGACGGCACCATCACCGGCAAGTTCTCCAACGAACAGACCAAGTTGCTGGGCCAGATCGTGCTGTCGTCGTTCGCCAACCCGAACGGCCTGGAGCCCAAGGGCGACAACGTGTGGGCTGAAACGCAGGCCTCGGGCAACGCGCTCACCGGCACCCCGGGCGAAGGCACCAAGCTCGGCGCGCTGCAGTCGGGCGCGCTCGAGTCGTCCAACGTCGACCTCACCTCCGAACTGGTCAACCTGATCGTCGCGCAGCGCAACTACCAGGCCAATGCGCAGACCGTGAAGACGCAGGACCAGGTCATGCAGACGCTGATGAACATCCGCTGACGCGGCAACAGCAACGCAGAACGACTGACACCAGGAGCACCCAGTGGATCGAATGTTGTATGTCGCCATGAGCGGCGCCAAGCAGGTCATGGAACAGCAGGCCTCGGTTGCCAACAACATGGCGAACGTTTCCACGCCGGGCTTTCGCGCGCAGATTGCCAACTTCCGCGCGGTGCCCGTGGTCGGGCAGGAGGCGCCCACGCGCGCCTTCGTGGCGGCCACCACGCCCGGCGCCGACTTCACCCACGGCCCGCTGACCGAAACCGGCCGCGAGCTCGACGTGGCCGTGAGCGGCGAGGGCTGGCTGGTGGTGCAGACGGCCGATGGCGGCGAGGCCTACACCCGGGTGGGCAACCTGCAGATCAGTGCCGACGGCCAGCTCACCACCATGGGCGGGCGCCCGGTGGTCGGCGACAACGGCGCGCTGACCGTTCCGCCCGGCTCCAGCGTGAGCATTGCCACCAACGGGCTGGTGGGTTCGCGCGACGCATCTTCAACCACGCTCACGGGCATTGCCGAAGTCGGCCGCCTCAAGCTGGTCAACCCGCCGGTCGCCGATCTCGAACGCGGCGACGACGGCCTGTTCCGCATGCGCGCCGGCCAGCCGCCCGCCGAGGCCGACGAGGCCGTCACGCTCGTTACCGGCGTGGTCGAGGGCAGCAACGTCAACCCGGTCGAGGCCATGGTGGCAATGATCGCCAACGCGCGCAGCTTCGAGATGCAGATGAAGTCGCTGCAGACCGCCGACACCAACGCGCAGGCCGCCAACAAGCTGCTGGCCTACGGCTGATTCGCTGATCCGTAGCAGCGCGCCCCGCAACACACCCGCAGGATTCTTCAAAAAATGATTCGCTCCCTCTACATCGCCAAGACCGGCCTCGACGCGCAGCAGACGCAGCTCGACGTGGTTTCCAACAACCTCGCCAACGTCGGCACCACCGGCTTCAAGCGCAGCCGCGCCGTGTTCGAAGACCTGGTCTACCAGAACCTGCGCCAGGTCGGCGGCCAGTCGTCCGACCAGACCCGCTTGCCTTCGGGCCTGCAGGTCGGCACCGGCGTGCACGTGGTCGCCACCGAGCGCATCCACTCGCAAGGCAACCTCACCAAGACCGACAAGCCCACCGACGTGGCCATCAACGGCAGCGGCTTCTTCCAGGTGCTGATGCCCGACGGCACCACCTCGTACACGCGCGACGGCTCGTTCCAGACCGACCGCGACGGCCAGCTCGTTACCGCCAGCGGCTTTCCCGTGCAGCCGGCCATCACCATTCCGGCCAACGCCACCAGCATCACGGTGGGCCGCGACGGCATCGTCTCGGTGGTGCAGGCGGGCAGCACGAACACCGTGCAGGTCGGCCAGCTTCAGCTTGCGACTTTCGTGAACCCGACGGGCCTGCAGAGCAAGGGCGAGAACCTGTATGCCGAGACCGACGCTTCCGGTGCGCCCAACCAGGTGAACCCCGGCATCGACGGCGCGGGCGTGCTGAGCCAGGGCTACGTCGAAGCCTCGAACGTGAACGTGGTGGAAGAGCTGGTCAACATGATTGCGACGCAGCGTTCGTACGAAATCAACAGCAAGGCGGTCCAGACTTCGGACCAGATGCTGCAGCGCCTGGCCCAGCTGTGATGTCGCGGGGTGTGCGTCTTCTTCGTGGGAGTGGCGCGGCCGCGAGAGCGCTGCTGCTTCTTGCCGCCGCGGTGCTGGCCACGGGCTGCGCGCAGATTCCGCGCGAGCCGCTGGTGCATCAGCCGATGACGGCGCGCGCCGACAACTACGCGGCAATGCAGCCGCGCCGCGCGCCCGGCGCGATCTTCCAGGATGGCCCTGGCGCCAATGCGCTGTTCGAAGACCGCCGCCCGCGCAACGTCGGCGACATCCTGACCATCGTCATCAGCGAGAAGGTCAACGCCACCAAGAATTCCGGCGCCAACGCCAGCCGCACGGGCAGCACGACCGGCGTGTTCTCCGCCATTCCCAAGCTCATCGGCGGCCTGCTCGACGGGCAGGGCACGAATCTCTCGGGCACCAACAAGCTCGACGCCAAGGGCGGGGCCAACGCCAACAACACCTTCAACGGCGTGATCACGGTCACGGTGACGGACGTGATGGGCAACGGCAACCTGCTGGTGAGTGGCGAGAAGCAGATGGGCATCAACCAGGGCACCGAGTACATCCGCTTCTCGGGCGTGGTGAACCCGCGCACCGTGTCGGGCAACAACACCGTGCCTTCGACGCTGGTGGCCGATGCGCGCATCGAGTACTCGGCCAAGGGCTACATCGACGAGGCGCAGACCATGGGATGGATGCAGCGCATCTTCCTCAACGTCATGCCATTTTGAATATGAAAAACCCCCAGGCTTCGCGCACTTCGTGTCGCTACTCCCCCCCCCTTGCAGGGGGCAATGCCTGCGGCCCGGCGAAGCCGGTTCCGCGGCATTCCACGAATTTTTCGGCTCGCTTGCGCATCGCGGCGTTGGCCGTGTTGGGTGCTTTGTTTTTTGCGCCTGTGCATGCGGAGCGGCTCAAGGAGCTCGCCAGCATTCAGGGGGTGCGGGACAACCCGTTGATCGGGTACGGGCTGATGGTGGGTCTGGACGGCACCGGCGACCAGACTATGCAGACGCCGTTCACCACGCAGAGCCTGAACAACATGCTGCAGCAGCTGGGCATCACGATTCCGCAGGGCGTGAACATGCAGCTGAAGAACGTGGCGGCGGTGATGGTGACGGCTACGCTGCCTTCGTTCGCGCGGCCGGGGCAGAACATCGACGTGACTGTGTCTTCGATGGGCAATGCGAAGAGCCTGCGTGGGGGCACGCTGCTGATGACGCCGCTGAAGGGCGTCGATGGGGCGACCTATGCAGTGGCGCAGGGGAACATGGTGGTCGGCGGCGCGGGTGCCGCGGCCAACGGGAGCAAGGTGCAGGTCAACCAGCTGAGCTCGGGTCGCATTCCGGCTGGCGCGCTGGTGGAGCGCACTGTGGAAGCGCCTGTTGGTGCTGAAGGCACGTTCTCGATCGAGCTCAACCGGTCGGACTTCGGCACCACGCAGCGTGCGGTCGATGCAATCAACCGGCAGTTCGGCTCGGGCACGGCCGAGGCGGTCGATGCACGGTCGATTCGCGTGCGTGCGCCGGAGCCGCAGCAGCGCGTGGGTTTTCTCGCGCGACTCGAAGATATTGAAGTGACGCCCACGCAGGCTGGGGCACGGGTGGTGGTCAATGCGCGCACCGGGTCGGTGGTAATGAACCAGGCCGTTCGCGTGAAGGACTGTGCCGTTGCGCATGGCAACCTGTCGGTGGTCATCAACACCGAGCCAGTCATCAGCCAGCCGGGAGCGCTTTCGGGCGGCAGCACGGTGGTGGCGCAGACATCGCAGATCTCGGTGAACCAGGGCGGCGGCGCGATCCAGATGGTGCGCGGCGGTGCTTCGCTGTCGGACGTGGTCAAGGGCCTCAACAGCCTGGGCGCGAATCCGCAGGACCTGGTGTCCATCCTCCAGGCCATGAAGTCGGCCGGCGCACTGAGCGCCGAGCTGGAAATCATCTGAGCTCGATGCGATGACGCTACCGGCCACTACCGACCGCAGCGGCGCGCTCGACCAGCGCTTCGCGCTCGACGTGCAGGGCGTCGATGCCCTGCGACGCACCGTGCGCACCTCGCCGGAAGAAGGCCTGCAGCAGGTCTCGCGGCAGTTCGAGGCGCTGTTCATGAACATGGTGCTCAAGAGCATGCGCGAGGCAACGCCCTCCAGTGGGTTGTTCGAGAGCCAGGACCAGAAGGTGTATCTCTCGATGTTCGACCAGCAGCTCACGCAGAACCTTTCGGGGCGCGGCGTGGGGCTGGCCGAGGCCATGCTCGCGCAGCTGCGGCGCAGCATGCCGTCGGGGCCGCCTGATGCGGATGCCGACGCCGAGATCGGCACCAAGCCCATGTCGCTCGAACCGCGCGGCGGCTTGCCGTACGGTCCGCGCGCGGGCATTCCCATTGGCTCGGCACCGACCGCCCGCGTGGGGGCCGACCTGAGCGTCTATCAATTCAACAGCGAGCGCCGCGCACCCGGTGCTGGCAGTACGAATGCCTCGCTGCAAGGGCAGGTCGATGATTTCGTGGGCCGCATGGGTGCGTCTGCGCAGGCTGCCAGCACGGCCAGCGGTGTGCCCGCGCCGCTGATCCTTGCGCAGGCCGCGCTCGAATCCGGCTGGGGCAAGCGGGAGATTCGCGCCGACGACGGCACGCAGAGCTTCAACCTGTTCGGCATCAAGGCCGACCGCAGCTGGAAGGGCGCAACGGTCGAAACCACCACCACCGAATACGTCGACGGCGAGCCGCAGAAGGTGCGCGCCAAGTTCCGCGCCTACGCCTCGTACGAAGAAGCCTTCACCGACTACGCGCGCTTCATCACCCGCAACCCGCGCTACGCGAACGTGCTGGCCACCGACGACCCGACCGAGGCCGCGCACGGCCTGCAGCGCGCGGGCTACGCCACCGATCCGCGCTACGGCGAGAAGCTCGTTCGCATCATGCAGAAATTCGGGTGAGCCGCGCTCGCGCACACCACATCAAGGAAACCCCATGGCAAAGACCCAAGAAACCGCAGCAGGCAGCCGCCTGGAGGTCGTGACCTTCAAGCTGGGCGAAGAGGAATACGGCATAGACATCCAGAAGGTGCAGGAGCTGCGCGGCTACGACGCGGTGACGCGCATTGCCAATGCACCGGAGTACATCAAGGGCGTGGTCAACCTGCGCGGGATCATTGTTCCGATCATCGACATGCGCATCAAGTTCAAGCTGGGCGACCCGACGTACGACCAGTTCACGGTGGTGATCGTGCTGAACATCGCAGGTCGCGTGGTGGGCATGGTGGTGGACAGCGTGTCGGACGTGATCACGCTGACGGGCGATCAGATCAAGCCTGCGCCGGAGATGGGCTCGGTGCTGGACGCCGACTACCTGATCGGGCTGGGCACGCTGGAAGAGCGGATGCTGATCCTGGTGGACATCGACCGGCTGATGTCCAGCGACGAGATGGGTCTCGTCGAAAAGATCGCCGCCTGAAGGCCGGGCGCACACGTCAACGCCAATCAGAACAACGACACACAGAGGTTCCGCGAGGAGACGCACATGAAAGACTGGAAGATCGGACGGCGCCTGGGTGCCGGCTTTGCACTGGTGCTGGCGCTGGTGGTCATCACCGCGGCCATCGGCGTGCTGCGCCTGCAGGGCGTGGGCGATGCGACGGAGGCCATGGCCGGACAGTCGCTGACAAAGGAACGGCTGGCGGCCGCCTGGCAGCTGGGCACCAACACCAACAGCGTGCGCACCTTCTCCCTGCTCAAGAGCGACGACGTGGCCGTGCAGGAGTATCTGCAGAAGAACATCACGGCCACCAGCGCTGTCATCACCGAAACACAAAAGAAGCTCGAGGCCATGCTGGTCTCGCCAGAAGAGCTGGCGCTGAGCGCCGACATCAAGAAGAAGCGCGGCGAATACGTCGAGCTGCGCAACCAGATCCTCAAGCTCAAGGCCGACGGCCGCAAGGAAGAGGCCACGAAGCTGACCGACACGCAACTGCTGCCCGCGCTCGACGGCTACGACGCGAGCATCCGCGCCATGGTGGGCC
Source organism: Variovorax sp. R-27 (assembly GCF_049913215.1). NCBI lineage: Bacteria > Pseudomonadati > Pseudomonadota > Betaproteobacteria > Burkholderiales > Comamonadaceae > Variovorax > Variovorax sp. R-27. The sequence continues at coordinate 5,353,697 of NZ_CP183984.1, read as the reverse complement.
ATCAGCAGAAGGAGATCGACAGGACCGCTGCCGGCATCGGCGCGCAGTACCGGTCGGGCCGGGCCTGGCTCGTCGGGCTGGCTGCTTTCGCGGTCGTTGCCGGATCGGTGATCGCGTGGCTGCTGACGCGCAGCATCGTGCAGCCCATCGCCGAGGCACTGCTGATCGCCGAGACCGTGGCCTCCGGCGACCTGAGCCAGGAATTCGAGACCGAGCGCGGAGGTGACTTCGGCCGGCTGCTGCGCGGCATGGGCGAGATGGAAGACACGCTCACCGATCTGGTGACGCGCATCAAGGCTTCGACCGATTCGATCGCGGTGGCCTCGCGGCAGATTGCGGCCGGCAACCAGGACTTGTCGTCGCGCACCGAGCAGCAGGCCAGCTCGCTGGAGCAGACGGCGGCTTCGATGGAAGAGCTGACTTCGACGGTGAAGCAGAACGCCGACAACGCACGTCAGGCGAACCAGTTGGCCGTCTCGGCCTCCGAGGTCGCGGTGAAGGGCGGCAGCGTTGTCTCGCAAGTGGTCGACACCATGAGCTCGATCAATGCATCGTCAAAAAAGATCGTCGACATCATTGGCGTGATCGACGGCATCGCGTTCCAGACCAACATCCTCGCGCTGAACGCGGCGGTCGAAGCCGCCCGTGCCGGCGAGCAGGGCAAGGGTTTTGCCGTTGTCGCGTCGGAAGTGCGCAACCTGGCGCAGCGCTCGGCAGCGGCGGCCAAGGAAATCAAGACGCTCATTGGCGACTCGGTCGAAAAAGTCGAGGCCGGCAGCAAGCAGGTTGGTGAAGCCGGCCGCACGATGCAGGAAATTGTGGGCAGCGTGCGCCGCGTGACCGACATCATGGGCGAGATCACCGCCGCCAGCCAGGAACAAACATCAGGCATCGAGCAGATCAACCAGGCCATCACGCAGATGGACCAGGTCACGCAGCAGAACGCCGCGCTGGTCGAAGAAGCCTCGGCCGCTGCCCATTCGCTGCAGGAGCAGGCCGACAACCTCGTGCGCGCCGTCAGCACCTTCAAGCTCGACGCCGACGTCGAAGAAGTAGAGACGGCCTGAAGCACCCATGCGCACACGTCTCAGCCCCAGGCTTGCCCTGCGCCTCGGCGTGGGCTTCGCCATTCTGTTGCTCTTGCTGGCCGTCGCGCTGAGCCTCGGCTTCAAGGCCGGCGCCGGCTACGAATGGGCGCGCCTGACGGTGTGTGCATTGGGCGTGGCTGCATTGCTCACCGCCGGTGTCGTCGCGTGGCTCGTCACGAGTTCGGTCACCCGTTCGACCCACGACGCCGCGAAGGTCTCCGACCGGCTCGACAGGGTCTTCCAGCACGTCAATGCCCAGGATTCCTGAAAACAAGCTCTCCACCCCATGAACTCATTCATCAATCTCAAGATCGGTACCCGTCTCGGCGCGGGCTTTGCCACCGTACTCCTGCTGCTGGCCGGCATTGCCGGCCTCGGCCTCAGCGCGATGTCGAACATCCAGTTGCGGCTGGACGGCATCGTCAACGGCAACAACGTCAAGGTGGCCTCGGTCAACAAGATGCTGGACGCGGTCCGCGACATCGCCATCCTCGATGGCAACCTGATCCTGCTGACCGACACCGACGCCATGCGCGAAGAGTCGAAGAAGGTTGCCGCCGCGCGCGACCGCTTCACCGAAAACCGCGCCGTGCTGGCGAAGCTGCTGGCCACTTCCGATGGCAAGGCGCTGCTCGCGCGCATCGACGAGAAGGTGGCCGTGCTCGTGCCGCTGAGCGCTCAACTGTCCGAATTCGCGTTGCAGAACAGGAACGACGAGGCAACTGCAATCTTCATCTCGAAGTTCCAGCCGGCCACGCGGGCGCTGCTCGAGGAGCTCGACGCCATGAGCCAACGCCAGGGCAAGCTGTCGCAGGAGGCCGAGGAAGAGGCCCACGCCGGCTACGTATGGTCGCGCAACCTGATGCTGGCACTGGGCGCCCTCGCGGTCCTGGCTGGTGCGGCCATTGCATGGCTCATCACGCGCTCGATCACCCGGCCCATCGGCGAGGCCGTGCAGGTGGCCGAGAAGGTGGCGGCGGGCGACATCAGCTCGCGCATCGAGGTGCAGTCGAAGGACGAGACCGGCCGGCTGATGCTCGCGCTCAAGGAAATGAACGAGAGCCTGGTGAAGATTGTCAGTGAAGTGCGCACGGGCACCGAGACGATTGCGACGGCTTCGAACCAGATCGCCTCGGGCAATCAGGACCTGTCTTCGCGCACGGAAGAGCAGGCGAGTTCGCTGGAGCAGACGGCTGCTTCGATGGAAGAGCTGACCTCGACGGTGAAGCAGAACGCCGACAACGCGCGGCAGGCGAACCAGCTTGCGGTCTCGGCCTCGGAGGTTGCGGTGAAGGGCGGCAGTGTCGTCTCGCAAGTGGTCGACACCATGGGCTCGATCAATACGTCGTCGAAAAAGATCGTCGACATCATCGGCGTGATCGACGGCATTGCGTTCCAGACGAACATCCTCGCACTCAACGCCGCGGTCGAAGCTGCCCGCGCGGGCGAGCAAGGCAGGGGCTTTGCGGTGGTGGCTTCAGAAGTTCGCAGCCTCGCGCAGCGCTCGGCAGCCGCCGCCAAGGAAATCAAGACGCTCATCGGCGACTCGGTCGAGAAGGTCGAAGAAGGCAGCAAGCAGGTTGCAGAAGCCGGCCGCACGATGGACGAAATCGTCGGCAGCGTGAAGCGCGTGACGGACATCATGGGCGAGATCACTGCCGCAAGTCAGGAACAAACCTCCGGTATCGAGCAGATCAACCAGGCCATCACGCAGATGGACCAGGTCACGCAGCAGAACGCCGCGCTGGTTGAAGAAGCTTCGGCCGCAGCCCAGTCGCTGCAGGAACAAGCCAGCAGCCTCGTGCGCGCTGTGAGCGTCTTCAAGCTCGACGTCAACGCCGTCGCCACCACGCGGCCCAGCTTCACGCGCATCACGCCGATTCCGAAGCCTGCCAAGCCGGCACCGAAGCGCCCCGCCAAGGCCTTGCCCACTCGACGCGAGCCTTCTGGCGCTCCGCAACTCGCCATGGCCGGCAACGCCAAGGGCGACTGGACCGAGTTTTGAGAAAAAAGGACTCAAGTTCAGCGATCCGATGCCGATAACAGGATGAACCCGTTCCCTGTTATCGAAGGAAGAGAGCAATGAGTCTGAACAAGGCAAGAGATCCACTGCAGAAAGCCGCCTCGGCTTCGCCAGCGTCCACCGGCGTGAACCGCCTGGAGGTCGTGACCTTCAAGCTGGGCGAAGAGGAATACGGCATAGACATCCAGAAGGTGCAGGAGCTGCGCGGCTACGACGCGGTGACGCGCATTGCAAATGCACCGGAGTACATCAAGGGAGTGGTGAACCTGCGCGGGATCATCGTTCCGATCATCGACATGCGCATCAAGTTCAAGCTGGGCGACCCGACGTACGACCAGTTCACGGTGGTGATCGTGCTGAACATCGCAGGGCGCGTGGTGGGCATGGTGGTGGACAGCGTGTCTGACGTGATCACGCTGACGGGCGAGCAGATCAAGCCTGCGCCGGAGATGGGCTCGGTGCTGGACGCCGACTACCTGATCGGGCTGGGCACGCTGGAAGAGCGGATGCTGATCCTGGTGGACATCGACCGGCTGATGTCCAGCGAAGAAATGGGGCTCGTCGAAGCCGCCGCCACTGCCTGACACCGGCGCCATGGCCACGTGGCCAGGCTCGGCCCCACACATTCACCTTTCAAGGCCTGCACCATGAAATTTCTCTCGAACCTCCGCATCGGCAACCGACTGGCCATGGCTTTCGCCATCGTGCTGGGCCTGACCGTGATCTCGACCGCGATCGCCCTGGTTTCCTCGCGCAACAACGCGGAAGCCACCCGGGTCATGATGCAGAGCCCGCTCGCGAAGGAGCGGCTCATCTCCGACTGGTACGTGCTTACCTACTCGGCCATCGCCCGCACCTCGATGATCGCGCGCACGACCGACGAGACCCTGCCGGTCGTTTTTGCCGACGTGATCTCCGACAGCGTGAAGAAGGGCAGCGAGACCATTGCCAAGGTCGAGAAACTGCTGGTGACCGAGGAGGAGAAGGCCGTCCTGAAGTCCATTCTCGATTTGCGCGCGAAATACCAGACTGCCAAGGACGACGTAGGCAAGGCCAAGGCCAGCGGCAATGCGGTGGACACCGCACGCGCCTTCAAGGAGTCGTTCCAGCCGGCCGCCAAGGCCTATGAAACCCGTGTGCTCGACCTGCTGTCGATGGAGCGCCAGGCCATCGACGACATGAGCCAGGCCATCGACGCGGCGAACACGCGCAGCTTCAACCTGCAACTGCTGCTGACGGTGCTGACGGTGGTCAGCGGCGGCATCTTCGCGTTCTTCATCTCGCGCAGCATCGTGCGCCCGCTGGCGCAAGCCGTGCAGGTGGCCGAGACGGTCGCTGCCGGAGACCTGAGCATGCACATCGAAGTGGAAAGCCGCGACGAAGCAGGGCAGCTGATGCAGGCGCTGAAGAACATGAACGCCAACCTGGCGAAGGTGGTGGGCGAAGTGCGCACGGGCACGGAGACGATCGCCACTGCTTCGGGGCAGATTGCTTCGGGCAATCAGGATCTATCTTCGCGCACGGAAGAGCAGGCAAGCTCGTTGGAGCAGACGGCTGCTTCGATGGAGGAGCTGACCAGCACCGTCAAGCAGAACGCGGACAACGCGCGGCAGGCGAACCAGCTTGCGGTCTCTGCTTCGGAAGTCGCAGTGAAGGGCGGCAGCGTTGTCTCGCAAGTGGTCGACACGATGGGTTCGATCAATGCGTCGTCCAAGAAGATCGTCGACATCATTGGCGTGATTGACGGCATTGCCTTCCAGACCAACATCCTGGCGCTGAACGCGGCGGTTGAAGCTGCACGTGCAGGTGAGCAAGGCCGTGGCTTTGCTGTCGTCGCCTCTGAAGTTCGCAGCCTCGCTCAGCGCTCGGCAGCGGCGGCCAAGGAAATCAAGACTCTCATCGGGGATTCGGTCGAAAAGGTCGAAGAGGGCAGCAAGCAGGTCGAGGAAGCCGGCCGCACGATGGACGAAATCGTGGGCAGCGTGAAGCGCGTGACGGACATCATGGGCGAGATCACCGCCGCGAGCCAGGAGCAAACGTCGGGCATCGAACAGATCAATCAGGCCATCACGCAGATGGACCAGGTCACGCAGCAGAACGCCGCACTGGTCGAAGAGGCTTCGGCAGCCGCTCAATCGCTGCAGGAGCAGGCCGGCGCCCTCGTGCAGGCCGTCAGCATCTTCAAGCTCGACGAAGGCCGCCAAGCCGCGTCTCGCACGCAGGCCAGAACGCAGCCGGCCAAGCACGTCGGGTCGTCGTTGCCTGCGACACCGCAGCTTGCGGTGGCCGGTGCCGGTGACTGGCGCGAGTTCTGAACCATAGGCTCTCGGTAGTTATGAAAACCGCGAACCCCGCGAGGCGCGATCCCGCCTTCGTCTCCCTGGCTCGCACCATGACCCTCGGCGCCGTCGCAGGCATGCTCCTGGTGGTGACGCTGGTGCTGGCAGTCTTCTACGCGCTGGCCTCTTCGCAGCAGCAGCGCAGTGCCGCGCAGTACGCCAATGCCAAGGCCGAAGCCATCGCCCGCTCGCTGGATATCTTCGACCAGACCATGCGCCTCACGGCGGAGAACGCCTTCGGCGTCTTCCGTCGCCAATTCGCGTCCAGCTTCGTTCTCGACGGAGCCGCGCAGGGAGCGCTGAGCAGTGACGGCACGCCCATCGACGCCAAGCGTATCGCGGAGGTGGATGCCTTCGCGCGCGATTTCCCCGGCGCCAATGCCACGGTGTTCGTAGCGCAAGGCGAAGATTTCCGCCGCGTCACCACCTCGGTGAAGAAGGAAAGCGGCGAACGCGCCGTCGGCACGCTGCTGGATCGCAAGAGCGGCGCCTATCCGGTCCTGCGCGAGGGCAAGCGCTTCGTGGGGCGCGTCATGCTGTTCGGGCGCCCCTACATGACGGTCTACGAACCGGTGCGCGATGCGGCCGGCCGCGTCGTCGCGGTGCTCTACATCGGGCTGGACATTTCCCAGCAGCAGGCTTCCTTCGGCGAAGCCGTGGGCAAGACGCGGATCTTCGAGACCGGCGGGCTCTACATCGTCAACCCCAGCGGCGGTGCCGATGCGGCGACGCTGGTCTTTCATCCGACGGCGGCCGGCAAGAAGCTGAGCGAGCTTCTGCCTGGTGACGAGTCGGCCGCCTGGCTGTCGCGGGTCGCGGCGCCTGACGCCATGTGGATCGACGACGCGCGGGCGGTGCTTGCATCCGCAGCGAACGGGCAGCGGCGCTATGCCTCGGTGGCCAGGAGCGAAGCGACGGGCTGGCTGGTGGTGGCCGAGCTTCCCGCTTCGGAGGTGCTCGCCGGGCTCTATCGCCAGATGGCCTGGATCGGCGCCTGCATTGCGCTGGCGGCCCTGGTGCTGGGGGCAGCGCTGATCGTCTTCATCCGCCGCACCGTGCGGCCACTGAGTGTTCTGAGCGAGCATGTGCAGGCACTCGGCCAGGGCGACCTGTCGCAGCGATTGGACTCGGCCCGCCGTGACGAGATGGGCGTGATCACCCGCGCCGTGGAAAGCATGCGCGAGGGCCTGGCCGGCGTTGTGGGCGGCGTGCGCGAGGGCACCGATGCCATCGCCACCGCCTCGGGCCAGATCTCGGCGGGCAACCAGGATCTTTCGACGCGCACGGAGGAACAGGCGAGCTCGCTGCAGCAGACCGCTGCATCGATGGAAGAGCTCACCAGCACCGTCAAGCAGAACGCAGACAACGCGCGGCAGGCCAACCAGCTGGCGCTGTCGGCCTCCGAGGTGGCGCTCAAGGGCGGCGATGTGGTCAGCCAGGTGGTGGACACCATGGCCTCGATCCATGCCTCGTCGAAGAAGATCGTGGACATCACCGGCGTGATCGACGGCATCGCCTTCCAGACCAACATCCTCGCGCTGAACGCCGCGGTGGAAGCAGCGCGTGCAGGCGAGCAGGGCAGGGGCTTCGCCGTGGTGGCCGCCGAAGTGCGCAACCTCGCGCAGCGCTCGGCAGCAGCGGCCAAGGAAATCAAGGGCTTGATCGATGACTCAGTCGGCAAGGTCGATGCGGGCACCGCCCTGGTGGGCGAAGCCGGAAGGACCATGGAAGAGATCGTGGGCAGCGTGAAGCGGGTGACCGACATCATCGGTGAGATCAGCGCCGCGAGCCACGAGCAGACCTCGGGCATCGAACAGATCAACCAGGCCATCACGCAGATGGACCAGGTCACGCAGCAGAACGCGGCACTGGTCGAGGAAGCCTCGGCCGCAGCCCAGTCGCTGCAGGAACAGGCCGGCAGTCTCGTGCAGGCCGTCAGCATCTTCAAGCTCGGCGAAGGCCGGCAACACACGGTATTGGCCTTCTCGGCCTGAAAAATGATCAAGTCTTTCTACAACCTCAAGATCGCGACCAAGCTGCTTGCGTCGTTCATTGCCGTCCTCGTGCTGACGGCCTGCCTCGGTGTGATTTCGGTGATGCAGCTCGGCAAGGTTCACGAGATGTCCACGGACCTCTCGACCAACTGGCTGCCTGCCACGCGCTCGCTGCTGGAGCTGAAGACTTTGGTGGCGAGCTACCGCGCGCAGGAGACGGAGCATGCCTTGTTGGGTTCGTTCACCGAAATGACTGCGCATGAGAAGACGATGGACGAGTCGTGGGCGGTGCTGCAGAAGAAGCGCGCCGAATATGCGACGCTTATCTCGGAGCCCGAGGAGCGCGAGCTCTATCCGGTGTTCGAGAAGCTGCTGGCGCAATACGCGCTCGAGCACAACAAGATCGTCGCCATCTCCAATACGCAGGACATCGACCAGGCGGCCAATCTGATTCGCGGCAAGTCGCAGACTTTGAGCCGCGAGATGAACGCGACGCTGGACAAGCTGACGCAGATGAACATGGCGGGCGCCCTGCGCGCGAGCCAGACAGCCGACGCGGTGCACGGACGAGCCAGGCTCTGGGTGTTTGGCCTGCTGCTGGGCAGCATCGCGCTCGGCCTGGGGCTGGCGTTGTGGATCGCACGCATCGTCGCGCGGCCGCTGGCGGAAGCCGTGAAGGTGGCGCAGTCGGTGGCGGCAGGCGACTTGACCAGCCGCATCGAGGCGCGGACGACGGACGAAACCGGGCAACTGCTCGAGGCCCTGAAGGGCATGAACGACAGCCTCGTGAAGATCGTGAGTGAAGTGCGCACGGGGACCGACACCATTGCCACGGCTTCGAGCCAGATTGCTTCGGGGAATCAGGATCTGTCTTCGCGCACGGAAGAGCAGGCGAGCTCGTTGGAGCAGACGGCTGCCTCGATGGAGGAGCTGACCTCGACGGTGAAGCAGAACGCGGACAACGCGCGGCAGGCGAACCAGCTTGCAGTCTCGGCCTCGGAAGTTGCGGTGAAGGGCGGCAGCGTTGTCTCGCAAGTGGTCGACACCATGGGTTCGATCAATGCATCTTCCAAGAAGATCGTCGACATCATCGGCGTGATCGATGGCATCGCATTCCAGACCAACATCCTCGCGCTGAACGCGGCAGTCGAGGCGGCACGCGCCGGCGAGCAAGGCCGTGGCTTTGCTGTCGTCGCCTCCGAAGTGCGCAGCCTCGCTCAGCGCTCGGCTGCCGCCGCCAAGGAAATCAAGACCCTGATCGGCGACTCGGTCGAAAAGGTCGAAGAGGGCAGCAAACAAGTTGCAGAGGCTGGCCGCACGATGGACGAAATCGTCGGCAGCGTCCGCCGTGTGACGGACATCATGGGCGAGATCACCGCCGCGAGCCAGGAGCAGACCTCTGGCATCGAACAGATCAACCAGGCCATCACGCAGATGGACCAGGTCACGCAACAGAACGCAGCGCTGGTCGAAGAAGCTTCGGCCGCAGCCCAGTCGCTGCAGGAGCAGGCCGGCGCCCTCGTGCAGTCCGTCAGCATCTTCAAGCTCGACGCCAACGCCGCGGCCACAACACGCCCCGGCTTCACGCGCATCACCCCGATCGCCAAGTCCGTCAAGCCCGAGCCGAAGCGCCCCGCCAAGGCCTTGCCCACCCGCCGCGAACCCGCCGCAGCCCCACAGCTCGCCGTAGCTGGGGATGCGAAGGGCGACTGGACGGAATTCTGAGTCTGCTGGAGGAAATCAAATGAACTTGAAGAACCTGAAAATCGGCACCCGCCTGGGCCTCGGCTTTGCGGTCGTGTTGCTCCTGATGTTGGTCATTGCCGCCACCGGCATGCAGCGCCTTGCGAGCGTGGGCAAGGCCACGGAAGACATGATGCAGAACGCGCTGGTCAAGGAGCGCCTGGCCAACCAGTGGTCCAACCTGCTCGGGCCGGCAATCGTCAATTCGTTCGCGATGGTCAAGGCGACAGACCCCAAGGTGGTCGCCTACTTCGAGAAGGGCCGGGCCGACAAGTCGGCGCTTATCAACCCGGTGCAGAAGAAGCTCGAGGAACTGCTGACCTCTCCGGAAGAGAAGAAGCTGTATGCCGGTGTGGCTGACGCTCGCGGCGTCGTGCTCGCGACCATCGGGAAGATCAACAAGCTCAAGACCGAGGGGAAGAACGAAGAGGCCATGGAAATGGCCGACAACCAGTTCGCGCCCGCACTCACCGTCTACGAGGAGGCCGTGGCCAAGCTCGCGGCGTATCAGCGCGACCGCATCGACGAACTGGCGCAAGACATCGAAGCCAGCCATACGACCGGCGAGACCACGTTGATGGTGCTGTCGGGCATTGCGCTGGTGCTGGGGGCGCTGTTTGCATGGCGCCTGACACTGGGCATCGTGCGCCCGCTGGGGCATGCGGTGGAAGTGGCCGAGACGGTGGCCGCGGGCGACCTGAGCACGCACATCGAAGTGGAAAGCCGCGACGAGACAGGGCAGCTGATGCACGCGCTGCGAGAGATGAATGCGAGCCTGGCGAAGGTAGTGGGTGAGGTGCGTACGGGCACGGAAACGATCGCTACTGCTTCGGGGCAGATCGCTTCGGGGAATCAGGACCTGTCTTCGCGCACTGAAGAGCAGGCGAGTTCGCTGGAGCAGACGGCTGCTTCGATGGAAGAGCTGACCAGCACCGTCAAGCAGAACGCTGACAACGCGCGTCAAGCCAACCAGCTGGCTGTGTCTGCCTCGGAAGTTGCCGTGAAGGGCGGCAGTGTCGTATCGCAGGTGGTCGACACCATGGGCTCGATCAATGCGTCGTCCAAGAAGATCGTCGACATCATCGGTGTGATCGATGGCATTGCTTTCCAGACCAACATCCTGGCGCTGAATGCAGCGGTCGAAGCTGCCCGCGCAGGTGAGCAAGGCCGAGGCTTTGCCGTAGTGGCTTCAGAAGTTCGCAGCCTGGCTCAACGTTCCGCTGCGGCAGCCAAAGAGATCAAGACGCTGATTGGTGACTCGGTGGAGAAGGTCGAAGAAGGCAGCAAGCAGGTGGAAGAGGCTGGCCGCACGATGGACGAAATCGTCGGCAGCGTGAAGCGCGTGACCGACATCATGGGCGAGATCACCGCTGCCAGCCAGGAGCAAACGTCAGGCATCGAACAGATCAACCAGGCCATCACGCAGATGGACCAGGTCACGCAGCAGAACGCCGCGCTGGTCGAAGAGGCTTCGGCGGCCGCTCAATCGTTGCAGGAACAGGCCAGCAGCCTGGTGCAAGCCGTCAGCGTCTTCAAGCTCGACGCCAACGCCGTCGCCACCACACGCCCCGGCTTCACGCGTATCACCCCAATCCCGAAGCCCGCCAAGCCAGCACCCAAGCGCCCCGCCAAGGCCTTGCCCACCCGGCGCGAGCCTTCTGGCGCCCCGCAACTCGCCATGGCCAACGACGCCAAGGGCGACTGGACCGAGTTCTGACCCGATCGGCCCTCAACTTTCGGCCGGCGCTGCCGATATAGACCCAGAGGCATCCAGGCGATGCCACCTCATTTCACACACCTCATCGACAGGTAAAGCCATATGTCCGGAAGTTTGTTCTACACGGGTCTGAGCGGCCTCGGCGTTGCACGCACCGCGCTGATGACCACGGCCCACAACACAGCCAACGTGTACACCGCCGGCTACAGCCGCCAGGTGGCAGAAATCGCCACGGGCAACGCCACTGGCACAGGCTCGGGCTTCATTGGCTCGGGTGCCAACGTCACGACCGTCTCGCGCAGCTACGACCGCTACCTGACGGCGCAGCTCTCTATTGCGCAGTCGACCTCGGCCGCGCTTGCCACCAACAGCACGCAGATCAACCGCATCGACACCCTGCTGGCCGACAAGACCTCGGGCATCGCGCCGCTGATGCAGAGCTTCTTCACCAGCGTGCAGGGCGTGGCCAACACACCGGCCGACCCGGCGGCGCGCCAGCAGATGATCAGCTCGGCGCAGGCGCTGGCCAGCAAGTTTCGCGCGACCGACCAGTACCTGTCGGACCTGAACTCCTCCGTCAATGAGCAGATCGTCGGCAGCGTGGACCAGATCAACACCTACGCCAGCAAGATCGCCAGCCTCAACCAGCAGATCAGCCAGATCAGCGCCATGGCCGGCGGCCAGCCTCCCAACGACCTGCTCGACCAGCGCGACCAGCTCGTGAGCGAGCTGAGCCAGGTGGTCGACGTGAAGGTGCTGCAGCAGGACAACGGCAAGTACAACGTGTTCATCGCCACCGGCCAGTCTTTGGTGACGGGCGACTACGCCGCCACCATGGCGGCAGTTAACTCCGCCGCCGACCCGTCGCGCAAGGCCGTGGCGCTGCAGGGCTTTGCCGGCAACACGACCGAGCTGTCGGACGGCGTCATCACCGGCGGCACTCTGGGCGGGCTCATGAGCTTTCGGCGCGACACGCTCATTCCCACGCAAAACTCCATCGGCCGGCTCGCCATGTCGGTGGCCGACGCCGTGAACGCGCAGAGCAAGCTGGGCGTGGACCTCAGCGGCGCACTGGGCAAAGACTTTTTCACGCAGTCCGTGCCGGGTGTGCTCTCCAACGCAAAGAACGCGGGCAACCTCGAACTCACCGGCACGCTCTCGAACGCGTCGCAACTCACGACCAGCGACTACAACGTGAGCGTCACCGACGTGGCCGGCACGCTGACCTACTCGGTCACCCGCCTGTCGGACAAGCAGTCGATGGGCTCCTTCACCACCTTCCCCATCACCTTCGACGGCGTGAGCCTCACGGCCGCCAGCGGTACCGCGCAGGCCGGCGATTCGTTTCTGGTGCAGCCCACGCGCACCGGCGCGCGCGACCTCGACGTGCTGACGCTCGACCCCGCCAAGGTGGCCGCGGCATCGCCCATCGTCACCGGCAATACCGTCGGCAACAAGGGCTCCGGCGCGCTGGGCGCGGCCACGGTGGATGCGAGCTACCCCGCAACGCCGCTGGGCGGCACCGTCACGCTGAGCTACGACGCGACCACCGGCAACCTGACGGGCTTTCCGGCCACCTCGGCCGTGACGGTCACGCTGGCCGATGGCACCAGCACCAGCTACGCGGCCGGCACGCCCGTGCCCTACACCGCCGGCGCGAAGATGAGCTTCGACGGCATCACCGTTGCCATGACCGGCGCGCCTGCGCAAGGCGACACCTTCACCATTGGCAAGAACACCGCGGGCGTATCCGACGGCAGCAACGCGCTGCTGCTGGGCGCACTGCAGCGCAAGACCACCATGGCCAACGGCACGGCAACCTTCAACGGCGCCTACTCGCAGATCGTCAGCGAAGTCGGCAACCGCGCCATGGCAGTGAAGGTGGCAGCCACCACGCAAGACAGCGTTACCAGCCAGATCAAGGCCAGCCAGCAGGCCATCTCGGGCGTAAACCAGGACGAGGAAACCGCCAACCTGCTGATGTTCCAGCAGATGTACCAGGCCAATGCGAAGGTGATCCAGACCGCCTCGACCATCTTCGACACCATCCTCGGCATTGGCAGCTGAGCCAGCCCAACGTCAAGCAGATTCAACAAGGCAAAGCGATGCGCATCAGCACCCAATCCTTCTACGAACAGAACGTACTGGCCATGGGCCAGCAACAGCAGAAACTGTTCAGGGTCCAGCAGCAGCTGGCGACCAACTCAAAATTTCTCTCGGCAGGCGACGACCCGGTGGGCGCGGCCCGCGCACTCGGCGTCAGCCAGACGCTGTCGGAAATCTCGCAGTACGCCACCAGTCGCCAACGCGCGTCGCGCTCGCTCTCCACCGAAGAGAACGCGCTCAACTCGGTGACCTCGATCCTGCAGAACATCAAGGCCCTGACCGTGCAGGCCGGCAACGGCACCCTGTCGGACGCCGACCGCGCATCGCTCGCCACCACCATCCAGAGCAGCTATGACCAGCTGGTGGGCATCGCCAACTCCGACGATGGCAACGGCCAGTATCTGTTCGCAGGCTTCAAGAGCGGCTCCCCGCCCTTCGTGGCCACGGCCAGCGGCGGCGTGCAGTACGTCGGCGACCAGGGCCAGCGGCTGATGCAGGTCGACGTGGCGCGCCAGATGTCCACATCGGACGACGGCCGCAGCGTCTTCCAGTCGGTGCAGGGCGGTGCGGGCTATGTGGCGTCAGGCGCCGCGGGCAACACTGGCACCGGCGTGTTCGGCTCTGTCAGCGTGACCGACGCCACCGCGCCCAACTACGGCAAGGACTTCACCATCACCTTCAGCGCCACCGACTACACGGTGACGACCAAGGACACGCCGCCGGTGGTCGCAGCCACCGGCCCGATCTCTGCGGACACGCCCATCAACTTCGGCGGCGTGCAGATCAAGATCACTGGCACGCCGGCGGCTGGCGACAGCTTTGATGTGTCTACCGCGAAGAATGCCGGCACCGATGTGTTCGCTGCCATCGGCGAGCTGGTGAGTGCGCTGCGCACGCCGCTGAGCGGTGGTGGCGCGGCTGCGCAGGCGAAGCTGCAGAACGCGCTGGCCACAGCCAACGTGAAGGTGACGAATGCGCACGACAACGTGCTGACGGTGTTGTCGTCGGTGGGCTCAAGGCAGAGCGAGATCGATGCGCTGGACTCGGGTGGTGGGGATCGCAAGCTGCAGGAAGAGTCTTATCTGTCTTCCATTGAAGACCTGGATCCGTATAGCGCGATTGCGGAGTTTTATCAGCGGCAGTCTTCGTTGCAGGCTACGCAGATGACGTTTGCTAAGTTGAATAGTATTTCGTTGTTCAATTATTTGTAGAGGTAGGCAGGGCTGGGTGGCCTTGCGTTGGCCCGATTGCGAAGGGGTAGACCACTCTGGAAGTGTGCAGCGTGCGGCTGGCGTGAGGAGGAATCACGTAAGGAAAATAGAGTCTGAACCCGAATCTCCAAGCCGCGCGGGTCAACCTCAGGCTAGACGCGGAATTGGAAGTGGTCTTGCCGCGCTGGGATGCGTGGCGCCTCACGCCGTTATTAAGACTTCGGCGCCGGTCGCCAATGACCATGCGAGCATGAATTTGGTCCGGCGCGGTCGCAGGCTTATGGGTAGTCGCCCAATGACAACAGCAAGCTCCGGGGCGCTGCGTACTTTCATATTCAGCCAGCGATCAACTTACCTCGTGCCATTGGTCTGTCGTTGTCTGGGTGTGACCTTTCGGCTAATCTGAAACAACTTGTAGGCGTACGTTGCGTAGCAGTTGCGCGTCGTCTGACGGGTGATTGACTGTCGCGGGTCAGAGCCCACCAAGATGACCATGGACGCGGATAGCACGCCAAAGAAAACAAGGGGAGGAAGCGATGACGGGTTTCAGAAGGGCTTGGCTTGGGTTGCTGCTTCGGGTGGCATCTCGACGGGGATGGTCAACGAGTTGGCGTACTCAGTTCAGTCCGTCCATTCGCACGATCGCCTGCGTAACGCTGCTGCTGATCACCGCGGCGGCGCACGCGGGTATTCCCCCGCGAGTCAGATACATAGCTGACCACACTCTCCAGCCGGATGGCTTCTCGACCCGGTTGGAAGCCTGCGTTGACTTTGTAGATCAAATCAATGCGCAGTACGGGCCTCTACCTCAAGGTCAGTATCCTTGGATTTGGAAGGATCCACGGTTGAGTTCAGACGGTTCAATGTGCATCGTTGATCTGTATTGGAAAGAGCCAGCCGGCGTAATGGGGATTCGGGATTATGCAGGCGCGAGTATCGGCTATCGACAAGATTGCCCAAGCAGAAGCAGCCTCTATATGGGCAGTTGCATCTGCCAGGAAGGTCTGCAAGACGACGTCACCGCATTTGCTTGCAGACCTGCAGAGCCAGAGCAGGTTGCAGGGCAATGCACCCCCGATGGTCTGTCTGTTGGTCGTCCGATCTTGCCCTCCACTCAAGAGAAGTACCGCTCGGAGGCGGACTGGATTGATGGCGGTGTAGCGCCTCTTTCTTTTGTGCGGACGTATCGCAGCAGTTGGGGGCTGGATGGCACCGATACAAAGGCGAATCTGGGTGTAGGGTGGAGCCACAACCACGCGTGGCAGTTGGTTCAGTCTCCCGACAATCTGCGCATCTCCATCGTTATGCCTGAGGGCTACAACCGCAGTTTCACGAGGCAATCCGACTCTTCCACTACATGGACTGCAAACAATGGTGCCGACGTCCTGAGTGAGGTCAATAGCTCGTGGATCTACAAGCGCGCGGAGGACGACAGCGTCCTGGCGTTTACTTCCGAGGGCAAGCTGCAGACCAGAACCGAGCGCAACGGGTTCAGCTATGCCTATACCTATGACGGGGACGGTCGCTTGGCGGCGGTGGTCAACGGCTTCGGCAGAAGCCTCGCCTTCACATACGCTGGAAACAGATTCGCGACTGTCACCACCGCCGATGGTCGTCTCATTGGCTATAGCTACGACACCCAGGGGCATCTGGCGACAGTGCTGTATCCCGATGGAAAGAGCCGAGGTTTCCTCTACGAAAACAGCACCTATCCTCATGCTCTCACTGGCATCGTTGATGAAGCCGGAGGGCGTTGGGGCACCTTTGCCTATAGCAGCCAGGGGCAGGCCATCAGCACCGAACTGGCGGGAGGTGTCGAGCGCTACGAAGTCACCTATCTTGGATATGGGGCACAAGTCAAAGACCCCTTGGGAATGATCCGGGAGTATCGATACCAAGTTGACTCGGGAAAAGTCGCCGTTCGCTATGCTACCCAGGCATCGGGGACGGGCCAGCCTGACATGGGTTGGCGCACGCAGGACGCCAACGGCCTGATCACCTCGGAGACCGACTTCAAGGGGGTAGTGAACACTACGGCCTGGGATGTGGCTCGTCGGCTGCCAACGACCGTGGTCCATGCTTCCGGCACTCCTGATGCCCGCACGGCCTCCACTCAGTGGCATTCCATGTTCAGTCTGCCCGTGCTGGTAACCGAGCCAGGCCGCACCACTACCTATACCTACGACGCTGTTGGCAATGTGCTGACTCGCACGGTCACTGACACGGCGACCAATAAGGCCCAACTCTGGCAGTGGACGTACAACGCGCAGCAGTTGGTTGATACGGCAACAGAGCCCAACGGCGCAGTCACCAGCTACATCTACGACATCCGTGGCAACGTCCTCACTTCCACCAATGCTCTGGGCCACGTCACCAGCTACACCTACGACCTCGCCAACCGTGTCATCAGCTCCACGGCCCCTAACGGCCTCGTCACTACCTACACCTACGACCAGCGCGACCGCCTGCTGACCCAGACCGTCGGCGGCCGGACCACAGTTCTTACCTACAAGCCCTACGGCACGGTCGAGACGGTGTCCTTGCCCTCAGGCTTGGTCCTGACCTACGCCTACGACGCCGCCCACCGCCTGATCGGCTGGGGCAACAGCCGAGGCGAATCCGGCACCTACGCCCTCGATGGCATGGGCAACCGTACTGCTGAGCAGGTCAAGGACGGCTCAGGCAACGTCGCCTGGAGCGTGGCGCGCACCATCAACAACATCAACCGCCTCTTAAGCAGGACTGAAGGCTCCAACCAGACGAGCTTTTTTTACTATGACCCCAATGGCGAACTCACGGATGAGTACAACGGGAATCAGAGAGTTGCCGCATATGGACTTGACAACCTGCGCCGCGTCAAGACCGTTACCGATGCAGCGAGTGCCAGTGCCAGCCTGAGCTACAACGCCCAGGACGCGGTGACTTCAGCCAGCGACTTCAAGGGCGTGGCCACCGCCTACACCCGAGACGCCCAAGGCAACGCAACAACCGAGAGCAGCACCGATACGGGTGGAGCCAGCACACAGTACGACAACCTCGGCCTGCCCAGCCAGATCACCGACGCCCTCGGCCAGGCGACAACGATCACCCGCGATGCCCTGGGCCGCCCGACTGGCCTGGTCTTCGCCGACGGCAAGACCACCACCCTGCGCTACGACCTCACGGCCAACAGCAAGGGCTATCTGTCCGAGATCGTCGACCGCAGCGGCACCACCGAGTACACCCGCGACACCTTCGGCCGCGTGACCCTCAAGAAGCAGACCCTGGCCAACGGCAGCGTCCAGCAGGTCAGCTACACCTACAACCCCAACGGCACGCTGGCCAGCATCGGCTACCCCAACGCAGGCGGCGTGCTCACGCACACCTACGACAGCACCGGTCGCCTCACAGGCCTGAGCCTGAACGGCAACCCGCTGGTCACCGGCATCGCCTGGAACCCGCTGGGCCAGCCCACGGCGTGGACCTGGGCGTTCGCGAGCCCCTCCATCGGAGCCAGCCGCAGCTACGACACCGCAGGCCGGCTGACCGCCACCGAGTTCAGCAGCTACGCCTACGACGCAGCCGGGCGCATCACCAGCCTGACGCAGAACCTCTACCAGCCCGGCGACACCGACCCGACCCACAGCACCATCGCCAATGCCAACGTCACCTGGAGCGTGGGCTACAGCGCCGTGGGGCGCATCGTGAGCTTCGACGCCACGGGCAACACCGCAGGCTTCGGCTACGACGCCAACGGCAACCGCAACAGCAGCACCCGGGCACTCAATGGCACGAGCACCAGCCGCACCTACACGGTGGGGTCTGCAAGCAACCAGCTCACGGGCTTCAGCCAGACCATCAACGGCGCGAGCAGCACCAGCGTCACCTACGGCTACAACGCCAACGGCGACCTCCTGACGGATGGCCTGCGCAGCTACACCTACGACGCCGAAGGGCGGCTTGCCGCGGCGACGACGGGTGCGACCGATGTCAGCCCGACCACGCGCTATGCGCACAACGCGCTGGGGCAGCGGGTGTTCAAGACGGAGCCGCTGTATCCGCCCAGCCAGGGCGACGAGGCCGACCCGGGCTTCATGCAGAGCCTGATCGCGTTCTTCACGAAGTTGTGGAGCCCGAGCACGACGCAGGCGGAACAACTCGGCTACGCCTATGTCTACGACGAGCAGGGCACGCTGATCGCGGAGGTGGGCAGCGGGGGCACGAACAGTGCGGGGCAGAGCCAGTACATCTACCTGCCGACGGGCAATGGGCCGATGCCGGTTGCGGCGGTGATCAACGGAACGACATACGCCGTCCACAGCGATCACCTGAACACCCCGAGGAAGCTGACCAACGCAGACGGCCAAGCCGTCTGGCAGTGGGGCTACAGCGCGTTCGGGGAAGACAAGCCGACGGTTGCGAAGAACCGGTTTGCGAATCTGGAAGTGACGCCGAGTCCGGGCACGACGGGCATCTCTGAGGTGAAGTTCAACCTGCGGTATCCGGGGCAGTACGCCGATGAGGAATCGGGGCTGTTCTTCAATGGCTATCGCTCTTACTGCCCAAGTTGTGGGAGATACACGCAGCCTGACCCCATCGGACTTGATGGCGGTTGGAATCGCATCGGCTATGCGTATCAAAACCCACTGAGGTTCACCGACCCCAAGGGCCTGCAAGTTGCACCTGCCCCTTGGGGGCCGATGCCCTTCCCGCCTGTTTTGCCTGGTCGAAGCTCTTCGCCACAAGGCGGCAGCGATCTCGATGGAATTCCCATTCCCCCGCCTGTACTTGCGTGGCCAAAACCCCAAACGCCGGTATCACCTTTGAGCTTGACCGTGCCAGGATTAATTCTGGACATCTGCAAGGGCATTAGCAATCTGACTCAGGCCAGACTGCCAGACAAGGACACGCGAGAACTCTCAGATCAACAGGCGACGGATGACAAAGGAAGGCTAAGGTGCCAGTACTGTGGGCAGCAGATGAGGCCTGATTCCGGGCATGACAACTCAAGGGAATTTGATCATGAGGAAGCCTGGGCCAATGGCGGGGGGTCCGAGATCGATAACATCCTCAGCGCGTGTCGCAAGTGCAATCGCCAAAAGGGTCGGCGATTATTTCCTAACGAGTGGATTCCCAACCATTGACCGAGACCAGC
Source organism: Variovorax sp. R-27 (assembly GCF_049913215.1). Taxonomy (NCBI): domain Bacteria; kingdom Pseudomonadati; phylum Pseudomonadota; class Betaproteobacteria; order Burkholderiales; family Comamonadaceae; genus Variovorax; species Variovorax sp. R-27. The sequence goes on along the minus strand of NZ_CP183984.1, from coordinate 5,334,342 downwards.
ATGATCCCAGGTAACCTGAAGTCCTATGTTTGCATCCATGTCTTTGAAAAGACGGAGCCTGTGCGTTTAATAGCTCGCCCAGACGGAGACTGGTGCTTTGTTTGTGGTGGAGAGCACGAGCAAAGTGCTTCGGCCTATCGAGTTGTAGGCATCGGACACGTGCTTGAAGATGATCCGAGCCTTCGCTCAGAGATGGATCTTGAGCCCGGCTGGGAATCTGAGCGAAAAGAACCTGGATCGCCCTGGATAAGAACGCGAGGCGACACGACGGGTTCGTAGAGGTTGCTTCGACACGACCAGATCGTGATGACCCAGTCTTCTGCTGGGCCTTTCATCACCGCCCGAAAATCTTCCGAACAATCGACGGCCCAGGTAGCCCCGTCAGAAGCGGGGGGCCCAACGAGCTTCTTGCCTCCCAGTAGGGGACCTGGCATGTGTTCCCGTGACGATTACAAGGACAGCTCCATGATGCCCTCTTCAATTTCGCAGCTTGACGCTGAATCGTTCGACTTCAATGTCGCTCATGTAGCGACCATTCCATCGAATCTTTCGATTCTTGCCAAGAGGTTCAACTTCAACGTTGAACATGAACTCGATGACCTTCAAGAGTACGACGTTGCGTATTTGAAGTTGGATGACGGGTTTCGCTTCTACCTTTGCAAGTACAAGGGCCTTCCCGAGAACACAGTGGATTTGTTCTTTTGCTCGCAGCTAGATGACTGGGAGCATCGGCTGGAGCAGGTGTCGGCCGCCCTTGGCATCACTTCATCCGAACTTCTCTGGAAAAACACCGGGTACATAAAGACCCCGTGAAGAGGTTCGGTGCTTCGCAATAAGGCGACCCGTTCCTAGCGGCCCCAGCTCTCCCGCTGGGCCCTGCTCTTCACCGTCCAAACAGCTTCCGAACAATCGACGGTCCCAGTAGCCCCGTCAGGAACGGATGGCGCTCGACCAGTTTCTTGCCCTGTGCGAACGCACTGGACTCCTCGACAGTCTGTGCAACGTTGTCGATGCTGTCGATCAGCTGCCGGTGGCGGTTGGGACGCGCGGTCAGTTTGGCGGGGGTGCTGGTGTAGGCTATGTCGATTGCGTTCAAAAAACGTGGTGCTTAAGGAGGTGATATGTCCAATCGTCAGGGTTTTCTTCTTGGCTTAGTGGTCTTAGCTGTGCTCATCCCGTTAGTTGTCGTTCTGTACCGAAAACTCTATGCGGGCAAGCCACAGACGGGGCTTCACATTCAGACTGCAGGCATCTCCTTGGCTTGGATCGGAGGGGTAATCGCTCTTGCACTCGATCAAGTGGAACTCGGCGCTAAGGCTATTTTTCTGGGCTTCCTGATTGGTATCGTCGGATTGTTCGTTCACACACAATCAACTCGCAAAGAAAAAGACCGGCAGGATTGAGATCAAGTAACTGAACTCCTCAAACGAACAGCTTCTGAACACAACCATCTCAACGAAGCGACGGGCCTTGGGCACATGAGCCTTCAAAAAATGCGAGCTGGAATGGGGCGAGTGGCAGCATGAAATTTCTGAAATGGGCTGCCGTAGTAGTGCTGGTGGTTCTCCCTCTTTCTGAGGTCGCAGGCCACTTGATCATCAAGCAGACCGACGCGTACCAGACGCTGAGAAATTTCGTTCAAACCTCAGACGGCATAAGAGAAAAAGTAGGCGATCGTCCGAAGATGAGCCTTCATTTCTTCGGGTACTCGATCCGAATGTCGGGGCCAAGTGGAAACGCGGAGTTTTCCGCTTCCGTGGAAGGCTCCAGTGGGACTGGCGAGTTGCATGCGAGCCTCGTAAAAAGTGGTAATTGGAGGATCGTGTCGATGAGCCTCGATGGCCAGGAGATTCAGGTGGCAACTATCAAAGAGTCCTCCGCGGTGGTTGCTGAGAAGTAGAGCAGTGGGCTGTCGCCAGTTTCGTGGACGTCGGCCCAAGCTCTTTTTAGTTTTCTCGAATCCTGTTGGACTGGCATCGATAACCTCGAAGGTGTTCATCGCGCACCGCCTTCACTCAAGGCAACACGCAACGACTGCATCGTGGTGTCGGCCGTTTCGACCCGCCGCTGCAGTTCCTCATTGACCACCCGCACCAGCGCGCTGAGTTCGGTGCGGGTCGGATACACCTCTTCCGTATCGTTCACACCCTGCGGAACGATGAGCTTTTCGAGACACGCGTAGGCACGATGCACAGCGTGAAGGCTGTCGATGTCATCGCACGCCTGCAGTGCAAGCGATTCAACGCCGGCGGCTTCAGAAGATTCGGGAACTGAGGTGACGTGCGCGGACGCGCGAGTGAATCCAGCCATGAATGGCCTCCAAGGGTTTCGGTTTGCTGAAACCGACGCACTCAACGCCAATTGAGGGCGGCGGCTCGACGGGTTGGCGTACCGGGAAACCACTTGCGTGAAACCGGCCGGGCTCGCGCCCGCCCATCGAGCCGCCAAAACTGGAGGCACGAACGACGAAGCCGCAGACCCTGCGGGGAAACTGCGGCTTGCGTCGCAGTGATTTCAGCGGGACGCCAATCCCGATCACGCCTGTTTTTGACATGACGGGCGCAGTATAGCCACGCAGACATCTGCGATCGAGAGGAGCGAGATGCCCCTATGGCCCGCAGTTCCAACCCAAATGCCGGGTGGAACCTCCTCATTTCAGCCCGTTGAGTGAAACCCTTCGTCCCACAGCGCAGGCCATGGAAAGGCTTCCTCATACTGCATGGCCAATGCCAGCAGTTCGGCATCGTGGCCGGCCGATGCGACCAGCTGGATGCCGGTCGGCAGGCCCTCTGCATGCGCGCTTGGCAATGCTATGGCCGGCAAGCCCGCGGCATTGGCGAAGGCGGTGAAGACGGCATGCCCGCGCGGGCCGACTTCCGTGTCCGCTATCCGCTCGGGATAGCTCTGTTCACAGGGCCAGGGCAGGGCGGCCGTCGCGGGTGTGAGGATGAAGTCGTAGCGGGCGAAGACGACTTCCATCTGTCGCTCGAGCTCACGCACTTCCGCCAGCACGTCGAACAGGCCGGATGCATCGAGCTTCAGGCCGGCGTTGAAATTCGCCTGCGCGACCGCGCCGCAGCGTGAGAGATCCGGGTGAACGCCCTCGGGCAATCCGAACTCGGGCCATTGCCATGCGCGCTGGAGCATCCAGGCGAGCCCTGCATTGGAAAGCGTCGGCCACAGCGCGTTGATCGCCTCCGACCAGTTCACCTGCTGCTGTGCTTCGTCCACCGCATGCCCCAACGCGGCGAAACCCTCGGCCGCGCGACGCACCGACGCGGCAATGTTGGGGTCGACGGCATGGGTGCCGAACCGGGGCACGAAAAGAATGCGAGCCGACGTGGGCTGGCCGGCCTCCAGGCGCGATCCTGCGATTGCCGCCGTCAGATGCCGTACGTCTTTCACGCAGCGACCGATTCCGCCGGCCACTTCGTAGTCGAGGAATATCTCGGGCAAGCCGCGCTCCCTGCGCACGAGGCCGCGCGAAGGCTTGAATCCCACAAGACCGCAATGCGATGCAGGCCGCCGGATGGAGCCGCCGCCATCGGTAGCCAGCGCCAGCGGCCCCAGGCCCGCCGCGACCGCCGCCGCGGCACCGCCCGACGATCCGCCCGGCGTCAGCGCGGTGTCCCAGGGGTTGCGGGTCGTACCGTGCAGGGCGTTGGAGGTGTAGCCCTGCATCGCGAATTCAGGCAGGTTCGATTTGCCGAACAGCACGGCGCCTGCCGCGCGCAGGCGCGCCACGGGCAGCTCGTCGTGCGACGCGACAAAGCCCTGCAGCAGCCTGCTTCCCCACGACGTGGGAAGACCCGCGACGTGCATGTTGTCCTTGACGCTCATTGGCACGCCGTCGAGCGGGCCCAGCGGCCGGCCGGTGGCCCAGCGTGCCGCGCTGGACGCCGCCGCGCGCCGCGCACCTTCCCGGTCGAGTGCCACGAAGGCGTTGAGCGACGGCTCGCAAGCCTCGGTGCGTGCCAGGCACGCCTGCAGCGCGTCGATGGGCGTGAACAACTGCTTTGCGTACCCGGCGGTCAACTGCGCCGCACTGAGGCGCCATGGCTCGTTCATGTCGTGGGAGCGCCTTACTGCGGCAAATCGCCGGCGGGGCGGCCCAGCCACTTGACGGCCAGCTTGTCGAGTTCGCCGCTCTTCTTCGCATCGAGCAAGATCTCGTTGACCTTGAGCCGCAGCGCGTCCTCTCCCTTGGCCACGCCGACGAAGTTCGGGGAATCCTTCAGCACGAACTTGAGCTCGCTCCCAAGTTGCGGGTTCTTCGCCATCATGGTGCTCGCCACCTGGGCGCTGGTTGCCACCAGCTGCGTCTGTCCGGCGACAAAGGCCGAGATGGTCGCGTTGTTGTCCTCGAAGCGGCGCAACTCCACGTTGGCTGGCGCCACCTTGGTGAGTTCCGCGTCGTCCACGGAGCCGCGCGTGACGGAGATGGACTTGCCCGCGAGCTCGGCCGGCGCCTTCACGGACAGCGTCTTCGGGCCGAACACGGCGATGAAGAAGGGCGAGTAGGCCACCGTGAAGTCGATGACTTTCTCGCGCTCCGGGTTCTTGCCCAGCGTCGAGATCACGAGGTCGGCCTTCTTGGTCTGCAGATAGGGGATGCGGTTCGCCGTCGAGACCGGAATCAATTCGACCTTGGCGCCGAGCTTGCCGGCGATCAGCCGCGCGACCTCGATGTCCAGCCCCTGGGGCGCCATGTCCGGGCCGACCGAGCCGTAGGGCGGAAAGTCGGTGGGAATCGCGATCCGGACCGTCTTGCTCTTCGTGATCGTGTCCAGCGCGTTCTGTGCGTGCGAGGCACCGGCTGCGAGAAAGGTAAGGGCGGCTGCGAGGCCGAGGGAAAGGTGGCGTTTGCTGAACATGGTGGCGTGCTCCGAGGTTGGGATGGGCGTTGAGAAGAAGTCGGCAGGGAAATCGGGGGCGCGTGGCAGGGGATGCTTCACCGGGGCGCAGACACCGGCGTGAGCGCGAGCCGCAGTTCGGCCAACGGGTCGGGCGTCTGGTCTGCGGGCACCCGCAGCTTGAGTTGCCAGGTCGACAGGTGGGCGAAGACGCGCTGTTCGGCCAGGGCCATGTCGCCGGCTTCCAGCGCCTCGACGATGGCGCTGTGCTCGCTGAAGGAGTGCGCAGCCTCGTCTTCCGACTGGTAGCGCAAGGCGATCAGCATCGTGCGTGCGGTGAGGTCGCGAACCGTGGCCGCGAGCACGCTGTTCCCCAGGCATTCGGCCAGGCAGACGTGAAAGTCCCCCAGCAGGAAGCTGCGCGCTCCCACATCGGTGCCTTCGACCGCTTCGCGCTGACGCTTCAGGTGCGTGCGCAGCCGCTGCAGCGCCTTGGAGGCCGGAGGCTTGCTGCACCGGATGAGGCCGGTCTCGATCACGAGGCGCGCGTCGAAAGCGGCCTGGGCTTCCTCCAGCGACAGCTCGACCAGGTACCACCCGCGACGCGCGCTGGCCTTCACCATGCCGCGAACCGACAAGGTGGTGAGCGCCTCGCGCACCACCGCGCGCGGTGCATCGAAGAGATCGCATAGCTGCTGTTCGCCGAGGCGGGCACCCGGTGCGAGCTTCTTGGCGAGGACGGCCTCGACGATGCGCTCGCTGATGTCGGTGGAAGATGGCATGAATCTGATCAAGCAGATCTCATGCCATCTGATTAATCAGTTTGATGCACCAGTTTGGATCTTCATGCGATCCGGGTCCTTTGCATCACCTTCGAATCAGGGCCGCAGCCCCTGCGTAACCCGCAACATGTTCCCCACAGCCTCCCCAAACCGAGGCTCCAGAAACGCCCCCAGATTCGGCATCAACAACTGCATCATGAAAATCCCCGCCAGCAGCGTCAGCGGAAACCCCACCGCAAAAATGCTGAACTGCGGCGATGCGCGGTTCAATATGCCCATCGCCAGGTTCAGCGTAAGCAGCGCGGTAATCAACGGCAACGCCAGCATCAGCCCGCTGGCAAAGATGTCGCCCCCGGCCAGCACCAGGAACATCCACCCACCAGACGCAAGCGGCGCATCTGCAATAGGCAGTGTGTGAAAGCTCTCAGCCAGTGCATTCACCATCAGCAGATGCCCGTCGAGCGCCAGGAAGATCAGCATCGCCAGCATGTTCAGCAGGCGCGACACCACCATGGTGCTGCCATGGCTCATCGGGTCGAAGAACGATGCGAACGACAAGCCCATCTGCAGGCCGATGTATTCGCCCGCGGCCAGCACGGCGGTGAACACGAGCCGCACGGTGAAGCCCATGGCCACGCCGATCAGCACCTGCTGCACGATGATCCACACGCCGCCTGCGGACACCACCGGCACCGTGGGCAGCGCCCCGATGGTGGGCGAGATGACGAAGGCCAGCATGGCGGCAATGGCCACTTTCACGGGCCGCGGCACCCACGCTTCGCCGAAGATCGGCGCGGTGCTCACCAGTGCGAGCATGCGCACAAAGGGCCAGAGGAAGGCCACCATCCAGCCCTCGAGCTGGGCCAAGGTGACCGAGATGATCGACGGGGTCACGTCACCTCAAATCACGTCACGCCAGCATTTGCGGAATGCCGGCGAACAGCGCGCGGATGTAGTCGAGCATGCGGTCGAGCATCCATGGCCCTGCAATCACCAGCGTCGCGAACACGGCCAGCAGCTTGGGAATGAAGGACAGCGTGGCTTCGTTGATCTGCGTGGCGGCCTGGAAGATGCTCACTATCAGGCCGATGACCAGTGCCACCAGCAGCAGCGGCGCGCCGATGAGCAGCGAGATTTCCATGGCCCTGTAGCCCATGGTCATGACGGATTCGGGGTTCATCTCTGCGTACCTAGAGGTAGAAGCTTTGCGCGAGCGCGCCGATGAGCAGTTGCCAGCCGTCGGCCAGCACGAACAGCATCAGCTTGAAGGGCAGCGCAATGGAAGCGGGCGGCACCATCATCATGCCCATGGACATCAGCACGCTGGCCACCACGAGGTCGATGATGAGAAACGGTATGAAGATGGTGAAGCCGATCTGGAACGCGGTCTTCAGCTCGCTGATGACGAAGGAGGGCAGCAGTATGCGCAGCGGCACGTCTTCGGGGCCCTGCATCTCGGGCACCTTGGCGAGCCGGGCGAACAGGGCCAGGTCGTTCTCGCGGGTCTGCTTGAGCATGAAGGTCTTGAAGGGCGCAATGCCGCGCTCCAGCGCGGTGTCGACGCTGATCTTGTTCTCGGAGAAGGGCTTGTAGGCCTCGTTGTAGGCCTTGTCGAGCACCGGTGACATCACGAAGAAGGTGAGGAAGAGCGACAGCCCCACCAGAATCTGGTTGGGCGGTGAGGTCTGCGTGCCGATGGCGGTGCGCAGCAGGCCCAGCACGATGAGGATGCGCGTGAAGCTGGTCATCGACAGCAGCAGCGCGGGCAGGAAGGTGAGCGAGGTCAGCAGCACCATGGTCTGCACGCTCAGCGACCAGGTCTGGCTGCCGCCGGGGCCGGGCGTGCTGGTGATGCCGGGCAGGCCCTGCGTCCATGCAACGGCGGGCAGCAGCGTGGCGGCGAGCAACAGCAGCGCGGCGCGCATGCCGCGGCGCAATGCGGGGTTCTTCATGGGGCAGGACGATGCGGCTTGCCCGAGAGGGCTTCACGCAGCTTGCGGGCAAAGAGTTCGACGGGTGTGGGTGCGACCGATGGCGACGCGGAGGCTGCAGCGGCCGCATGGGCCTGCGCCGGCAGCGTGTGCAGCGTGTTGACCTGGCTCGGCGTGACGCCCAGCACCAGCCAGATGTCGCCCACTTCCACCACGACCACGCGCTCGCGCTGGCCGACTGCGGCGCTCGACACCACCTTCACCAGTTGGCCGCTGCCCAGGCGCTGGAGGCCGAAGCGCCGCGCCAGCCAGGCGCACAGAAAAATCAGGCCGACCACCGCCGCCATGCCGAAGCCGGCCTGCAGCAGGCCCGATGCGCCGACGGCAGCCGGAGCCACGTCGTGAACGGGCGTGGGCACTGTTGGCAGGCTCATGCGCGCGCGAGCTTCTGCATGCGCTCGGAGGGCGTGACGATGTCGGTCAGGCGAATGCCGTACTTCTCGTTCACCACAACCACTTCGCCTTGCGCAATGAGGTAGCCGTTGATCAGCACGTCCAGCGGTTGGCCGGCCAGGCCGTCGAGCTCCACCACCGAGCCCTGCGACAGCTGCAGCAGGTTCTTGATGGTGATGCGCGTGCGGCCGATCTCGGCGGTGAGCTGCACCGGCACGTCGAGCACGCGAGCGATATCTACCGGCGTGGTGGACGAGTGCGCGGGGGCCGGCGCGTCCTGGATCTGCTGGAAGACCTGCGCGGTGGCGGGCGCGAATGTGGGTGCGGGGGCGGGTTCGGATGCGGCAGGAGCCGAGGCGGCCGTCTGCTCGGCCAGGGCGCTGGCCCAGTCGTCCGCGTCGCTGCTGCCGGAAGAGGTGTTGTCAGTCATGGTCGTTCTTCAAATCGCTGTCTTGGTGGGAGATCATGTGTTGCACGCGCAGCGCATAGCGCTCGTTGGAGGTGCCGTAGCCGCACTCCATCACCGGCACGCCGCCGACCTTGGCGACGACCGTCTCGGGCAGCTCGATGGGAATCACGTCGCCGATCTGCAGCTTCATCACTTCGCCCAGCGTCGATGGCATGGTCACGAAGTCGGCCACCAGCTCGACGTCGGCGGCCTGCATCTGGCGCGACATCTGCTTGACCCAGCGCTTGTCGACCTCGACCTCGTCCTGGATCGGGTTGGACAGCAGGTCGCGGATCGGCTCGATCATCGAGTAGGGAATGCACACGTGCAGGAAGCCGCCCACCGGGCCGAACTCGATCTGCAGCGTGGTGTTGATCACCACCTCGTTGGGCGCGACGATGTTGGCGAGCTTGCCGTGCATCTCGGCGCGCACGTAGTCGAAGTCGAGCGGAAACACCGGCTGCCATGCGTCGCCATAGCACTGCAGCGACAGGTCGAGCAGGCGCTTGATGATGCGCTGCTCGGTGCGCGTGAAGTCGCGGCCTTCCACGCGCACGTGGTAGCGGCCGTCGCTGCCGAACAGGTTGTCCACCACGAGGAACACCAGCTTCGGGTCGAACACGAAGAGGGCGGTGCCGCGCAGCGGCTTCATGTGGATCATGTTGATGTTCGCGGGCACCGGCAGGTGCCGCACGAACTCGCCGTACTGCTGGATCTGCACGGGCCCCACCGAGATGTCGGGGCTGCGGCGCATGAAGTTCAGCAGCGCGCCGCGCAGGCCGCGCGCAAAGCGGTCGTTGATGACCTCCAGCGTGTGCATGCGGTTGCGCACCACGCGGTCGGGAGCACCGAGGTCGTAGGCCGGCAGGCCGTCCTTCGGCGGTGCGGGGGAGGCCGCCTGGTCGAGGTCTCCGCCGGTGACGCCTTGCAGAAGCGCATCGACCTCGTCCTGGGAGAGCACCTGTTCATACGCCATGGATCGCTTGTCCGAAGGAAGAGGTGGTCACTGCACGACGAACGTGTTGAAGGAGACGCTGGAGATGCCCAGTTCGGGCGTGTCCGGGGCCAGCGGGGTGCTCAGCGCCTTGCGGATCTCCTCGGCCAGCTTGGCCTTGTCTTCCGGCGCCACCACCGATTCGGGCGCGCGGTTCGACAGCAGGAGCAGCAGGCGGCTGCGCACCTCGGGCATGAACTCGACGAGCTGCGCCTTGGTCTGCTCGTCGCGCACGCGCACCGCCATGCCGATCTGCAGGAAGCGGCCGCGGCCTTCCGACTGCAGGTTGACGGTGAGCGGCTCGAGCGTCAGGAAGATGGGCTTCTCGGGCGTCGGCGCCTTGGCCGTTTCGGTGGAGGCGGCGCCCATGAAGCGGGGCAGGAAGACATACGCGGCCGCGCCGCCGGCAGCGATCAGGCCGACGGCGATCACGATTCCGATCAGCAGCTTCGAGGAGCGGCGGGGGGCCAGCGTTGCGGAGATGGCCGGTGCGACAGTTGCGGCGGGTGATGAGGTAGCCATGGTTAAGCGGTTTTTCTTGTCCGATCTATTCTTTGCGAAGTCCCTCGCGAACGAACGGCCGAACAAGCGCACAAAGGCGTTTCATATCCGTTCATTGCGGGGCGCCGCACAGGGCGCCGTCGCGGGCGGGGGGCGAATGTGTTGCCGGGGCTCAGGCGAAGGTGTCCACCCCGGCTGCGTTGTTGGAAGCACCCGCGCGCACGGCGGCGAGGGGCGCAATTGCCGGGGCGCTTGCCGTGGTGCGGCCTGTGCCGGGGTAAGGGGAGGCCGCCTGCTGCCGCGCGGCGTTCTGCTGCTGTTGCTGGCTTTGCTGCTGTGCGAAGGCGGCGTCGTTGCCGAAGGGCTGGCGGGTTTCCGCGCCGACCGAGGTCTGGCCCAGCGTGATGCCCTGCTCCGACAGCGAAGTTCGCAGCTGCGGCAGCGCGGCCTCGATGGCCTTGCGCACGCTCTCATGGGCCGACACGAACATGGCCTGCGCCTGGTTGTCGCCCATCGACAGCGTCACCTTGAGCGGGCCGAGGCCGGCGGGGTTCAGGTTGAGTTCGGCCGTGTGATTGCCGCTGGTGCTCATGCGCGCCAGCTGCTGGCCGAGGGCCGGCGCCCATTTGTCGCTGCCGACTTCGGGGGCGATGGTGTGCACGGGGGCGCGTGTGGCGGCCGTGTCGTTCGCGCTGTCTGATGAAGCGGTTGCTATCGCGGCGGGCTGCTGGAGCGCGATGGGTGCCACGGGTGGCTGGGCGTCCGTGTCGCTGGCGGTCGCGGCTGACACTGCTGCAATGGGCGCGGCCTTGGCTTGTGCATCGTCGGCCGCTTCGGGTTGCTGCGCGGCGCTGGCCAGTTGCTCGGCGGTGGTGGCGCTCACGGGGGCGCGCGATGCGGCGCCGCGGCCGGTCGCGGCGGTGCCGACCGGCGAACCGGCGGGAGCGGATGCGGGCTTCGCGATGCCGACGGACATGGTCTGTGCCGCGATGGCGGCGCGGGCGAGTTCGTGTAGCGAGGCGGCTGGTGCGGTGTCGGCCTGGAGTTGCGCAGCCTGGGTGGCGGGCAGTGCGGCCGTCGCGGGTTTCGTGGCGGCATCTTTCGAGACCACAGCGGCTTCGGGTGCGGCCGATGCATCGGCGACGGCTGCGTCAGCGCCAAGCGTCTTCGCGGCAGCGGCCTGCAGGGCCGGGTCCAGCGGAATGTCTGCCGCCGCACCGGCGGGCGCTGTTGCGGCGGTGGCGTCGGCCGCGCCTTCACCCTGTTGCTGTTGAGCAGAGCGCCCCGCGAGCGTCAGCGCATGCAGCGGCGTGTGCGCCGTCCCGAGAAAGGCGAGGTTCGGATCGGCGGGCAGCGCGTCTTCTTTCTTCGTGTCTTCATCCGCGCCGGGCTTGCGCACCGGCTTGCGGTCGATGGCGGCGACATCCTGTGCGCTGTCTTTCGGCGCCGCGTCGCCGTGGCTGCCGTTGTTTGCGCGCGAACGCTCCAGCGCCGCGCCAAAGCTGCGGCCCTGGTCTTCGTCCGCGCCGCGGTTGCGCACGCCGGTCTGCGCGGCAGGCTGGCTGGTGGCGTTCGTCATGACGGGGGGCGTGATCATTGGAGTCATGTCGGTTCCTGCGTGAAGATCAAAGAGTCGGATGCGAGGCGCGGTCGAAGAACTTGCGCGCCGCGCGCTCGTCGCTGTCGCGCTGCTCGCGCTTGGCCTCGGCCATCATTTCCTGCATGCGCACGCGCTCGGCCAGCGTGTCGAAGGAGCTCAGGCGGCGCTTCTGCTGCTGCCAGTCGGTGCGGCCGGTGTCGAGCCGGGTCTCGGTCTGCGCCGCGATGGCGCGCTGCTGCTCGATGGCGCCGTCCAGCGTGCCCAGAAAGTTGCGGTAGTTGCGCCACTGAGAAGAAGGCAGGCCGTCGCGCATCAACGCGTCGAGCTGGTCGTGATAGTCCTGCCGGTACTGCAGCAGCAGTTCGAGCTTCTGGCTGGCGTTGAGGTGCGCGTTCTGCAGCGCACCCAGGCGCCGCGCGGCGTCGTCGGTCTGCGTGTGCGCCAGGTCGATCAGCATGCCGAGAGGGAGCTTGCGTGTCATTTCGTGAATCTCTGCGGTGTTGTTGTCGTGGATGCGCGCTGCTCGGTCGCGAACAGGCCTTCGAGGTGCCCGATCGACTCGGCGTAGCCCGCGCGTTCGTCCATCGACTGCTGCAGGAAGCCTTCGATGCGCGGGTACATCGCGATCGCCTGGTCGAGCTGCAGGTCGTGGCCGGGCGCATAGGCGCCCACGCTGATCAGGTCGCGGTTGCGCTGGTAGCGCGAGAGCATCTGCTTGAAGCGGCGCACCGAGTCGTACTGCGAAGACGGAATCAGCGCGGTCATGGCGCGGCTGATGGAAGCCTCGATGTCGATGGCGGGGTAGTGCCCGGCCTCGGCCAGCGTGCGCGAGAGCACCACGTGGCCGTCGAGAATCGCGCGCGCCGAGTCTGCAATCGGGTCCTGCTGGTCGTCGCCCTCGGACAGCACCGTGTAGAAGGCGGTGATCGAGCCGCCGCGCCCCTGCGCATCGCGCGCGCCGTTGCCCGCGCGCTCCACCAGCGCCGGCAGCTTGGCGAACACCGACGGCGGATAGCCCTTGGTGGCAGGCGGCTCGCCTACGGCCAGCGCAATCTCGCGCTGCGCCATCGCGTAGCGGGTGAGCGAGTCCATGATGAGCAGCACGTCCTTGCCGCGGTCGCGGAAGTATTCGGCCAGGCAGGTTGCATACGCCGCGCCTTGCAGGCGCAGCAGCGGCGAGTTGTCGGCGGGCGCGGCCACCACCACCGCGCGGGCCAGGCCCTCTTCGCCCAGCGTGTTCTCGATGAAGTCCTTCACCTCGCGGCCGCGTTCGCCGATCAGGCCGACCACGATGACCTCGGCGCTGGTGTAGCGCGCCATCATGCCCAGCAGCACGCTCTTGCCCACGCCGGAGCCGGCGAACAGGCCCATGCGCTGGCCACGGCCGACGGTGAGCATCGCGTTGATGGCGCGCACGCCGACGTCGAGCACCGAATCGATGGGCGCACGCGACAGCGGGTTGACGGGCGGCGTGCTCAGCGGCACCTTGCGCGCGATGTCGAGCGGGCCGAGTCCGTCGAGTGGGCGGCCGGCTGCATCGACCACGCGGCCGAGCATGCCTTCGCCTACGGGCAGGCGCTTGGTGTGTGCGTTGCCGGCCATGCCGGCTGCATCGGGCTCCGGCGAGCCGGGCCGCGCGAACACGCGCGCTCCGGGCACGAGGCCCGCCACTTCGGTCTGCGACATCAGGAACAGGCGGTCGCCGGCGAAGCCAACGACCTCGGCTTCGGCATGGCGCTGCGGATGGCCGGGCGGCAGTTCGATCAGGCAGTCGCTGCCCACGGGCAGTTGCAGGCCCACGGCTTCGAGCACCAGACCGACGGCGCGGGTGAGGCGGCCCGAGGCGATGGTGGTCTCGCAATGCGCGACGTTGGCGCGCGCTTTCTCCAGCGCGGCGCGCACCGATTGCAGATGGGCGTTGGGGGCAGCGGTGGTCTGCATGGGCGTCAGAGCGAGTCGGCCTGCCCGTCGGCATCGCCGTGCAGCGAGGCGGTCACGCGCTTCCAGCGCGTGCCGAGCGTGCCGTCGAGTTCGCCGGTGGCGGACTGCACGCGGCAGCCGCCGCGCGCGATGGTGTCGTCAGCGCGCACTTGCCAGCCGGCGGCTTCGATCTCGTTGCCCAGGCTGTTCTTCACCAGTGCCACGTCGTCGGGGTTCAGCAGCAGGCGCGGCTCACCGCGCAGCGCGGGCTCGGTGTTGAGCAGGTCGCGCACCACGGGCAGCACCCATTCGGGCTCGGCCTTCAGCGTGCGGTGCACCACCTGGCGCGCCACGTCGAGCGCGAGCGCGAGCATGGCCTGCGAAAGTTCTTCCTCTGCGCGGCGCAATGCATCGGGCAGCGACTGGGCCAGCGCGCGCAGGCGTTCGGCATGCACGCTGGCGGCCGCGAGGCCGGTGGCCAGCCCTTCGGTGTGGCCGACCTTGCGGCCTTCGGCAAGCCCGGCGGTGCGGCCCTCGGCCTCGCCGTCGATGCGGGCTTCCCTGCGGATGCGCGCGATGTCGGCAAGGTCGACCCTGGGGGCGGGCGGTGCAGGCGGCGGGCCGTTGCGCTCCGCGCCCTTGCGGCTGGCGGGTGCCTTGCCGTCGATGGTGCCCATCTCCCAGCGCTCCCAGGCCGAAAGCGTGGGAGTGGGCGAGGGCGCAGGCTTCGGTCCGGCCGCCGCATGGCGCGCGGCGGCATGGATGGCGGCAAGCCGTTCGCGCGACTCGCCGAAGGCGCCGTTGGTGTCAGACGAAGTCATCGGTACCAGGCGCCGCGATCACGATTTCGCCAGCCTCCGCCAGACGGCGGGCGACTTGCAGGATGGCCTTCTGCTCGGTCTCGACCTGCGACACGCGCACGGGGCCGCGCAGCTCCATGTCTTCGCGCAGCGTCTCGGCGGCGCGCTGCGACATGTTGTTGAGGAACTTGTCGCGCAGCTCCATCGGCGCGCCCTTGAGCGCGATGATGAGCGAGTCGGACTCGATGTCCTTGAGCAGGCGCTGGATGCTGCGGTCTTCCAGGCCCAGCAGGTTCTCGAACACGAACATCTCGTCGACGATGCGCTGGGCCAGCGCTTCGTCCTGTTCGCGCACATGGGCGATGGCTTCTTCTTCCACGCCGGTGCTCATCAGGTTGACGATCTCGGCCGCGGTGCGCACGCCGCCCAGGCGGCTGCGGCGCACGCCCTGGCCCGCGAGCATTTCGGTGAGCACGTCGGTCAGCTCGTTCAGTGCCGATGGCTGCACGCCGCCGAAGGTGGCCACGCGCATGATCACGTCGTGGCGCAGCCGCGCCGGCAGCTTCTCCAGCACTTCCGATGCCTTCATGCGGTCCAGGTGCACGAGCAGCGTTGCAAGGATCTGCGGATGCTCGTCGCGGATGAGTTCGGCCACTTCGCCGGCCTCGAGTTCGTTGAGCCGCTCGATGCCGCCGTGCGGCTCGTCGGGCTGCAGGATGTCCTCGAGCAGGTTGCTGGCGCGGTCGTCGCCCAGCGCCTTCTTCAGCACGGCGCGGATGTAGCTGGTCGAGCCCAGGTGCAGGGCCGACAGCTGTTCGGTCTCGTGGCGGAATTCGGAGAGCACGGCGGCCAGCTCGTCCTTGGAGACGGAGCTGAGCTTCGACATCGCAAGGCCCAGCGCCTGCACCTCGGAGGTGGGCAGCTGGTGCAGCGCGGCGGCGGCGCGGTCTTCGCCCAGCGCCATCAGAAGAATGGCGCTCTTGCGGGTTCCCATTTCGCTATTCATCGTTGTGCATCCAGTGCTGGATCAGGGTGGCCACCAGCTTCGGGTCCTTGTCGGCGGCCTGGTGGGCGTATTCCATGTCGGCCTTGCGGCGGTTGGCCTCGCGCTCGCGCAGGCTTTCGTCGGGGGAGGGCGCGTTCGGGTCTGGCTCCGCGGCAGGCGCGAAGGCGGGGCCGGAGGACGCCGCGGGTGCAGGCGCGGGAGCCAGGTGCCGGCGCATCAGCGGACGCAGCACGGCGAACCAGGCGAAGAGCGCGAGCAGCCCGTACAGCAGGTACTGGCCCAGCATCTTGCCGAGCTCGATGTTCTCGCGGTCGCGCCAGAACGGCACCTCGGGCGCAGGGGCACTGTCGGCGTCGCGGGCGAAGGCACTGTTGACCACGTTGAGCGAGTCGCCGCGATCCTGGCTGAAGCCCATGGCTTCCTTCGCGAGGTTGCGGATTTGCTCCAGCTCGGCCGGAGTCAGCGCGCGGCTGCTGCTCTTGCCGCTCGCGTCCACGGCATCGCGGTTGTTCACCACCACGGCGACCGACAGGCGCTTCACGCCGCCGGCGGCCTGCTGCACGTGGCGGATGGTGCGGTCGAGCTCGTAGTTGGTGGTGGTGTCCTTGCGCGTGCTGCTCGGGCCGGTGGGGGCGGTGCTGGCCGTGGAGCCTGCCACGCCCGGTGCACCCGGAGCGCCGGGTGTTCCCGGTGCGGGCGGCGTGCCCGGTGCGTTCGGTGCACGCGGGCCGGTGATGGGCGCGGTCGGGTTCACCGGCGGCTGGTTCGACAGCGCGCCCGGCACGCCGCCGGGTTGCCCGCCGCCGTGCTGCGCCGATTCGCTGCTCTGCTGGCTGCGGATGGCGACCTGCGTCGGGTCCTGGTTGGGCTTGTATTTCTCGTCGGTGTGCTCGACCACCGAGAAGTCGATGTCGGCCGCCACCTGCGCGCGCACATTGTTCGCGCCCACGATGGGCTGCAGGATCGCCTCGATGCGGCGGATGTAGCCCTGCTCGATCTCCTGCGCGTACTTGAGTTGGCTCACGTCCAGCCCGCGGTCGCCGCCGCGCGCCGAAGACAGCAGGTTGCCGCGCTGGTCGACCACGGTCACGCTCTTGGCGTCGAGGTCGGGCACGCTGCTGGACACCATGTGCACGATGGCGCTGACCTGGCCTTCGTCGATGCTGCGCCCGCGTGCGAGCGCGAGCACCACCGAAGCCGATGGCTTCTTCTGGTCGCGCACGAAGAGCGAGGGCTTGGGCAGTGCCAGGTGCACGCGGGCCGACTCGATGGCGCCGATGGATTCGATGGAGCGCGCCAGCTCGCCTTCGAGCCCGCGCTGGTAGTTGACCTGCTCGGCGAACTGGCTGGTGCCGAACTTCTGGTTGTCCATCAGTTCGAAGCCGACGCCGCCGGCCTTGGGCAGGCCCTGCGCCGCGAGCTTCAGGCGCGTCTCGGCCACCTTGTCGCCCGCGATCAGGATCGCGCCGCCGCCGTCGGCGAACTTGTAGGGCACGTTCATCTGCTGCAGCGACGCGATGATCGCGCCGCCGTCGCGGTCCGACACGTTGGTGTAGAGCACCTTGTAGTCGGGCCCGCGGCTCCAGAGCATGAACGCGGCCGCGGCGGCCACCAGGGCCGCGCCTCCGATGATCAGCGGCAGCCGGGGCTGCGCGCGCATGCGGTCCAGTAGCGCGGGCTGGCCGTTGCCGGCCGCAGGCAAAGCACCCGCGGGCGCCGCCGTGCTCATGGGTGCACCTTCGTCGTGGCGGTTGCCGTTGCCATGGTGGGAGAGGAGATTCGGTGTAGAGATTTCATTCCGGATGGCCCGTGATGTCGTCCGCGGCCTGTTCGTTTCGCCGACGATTGTCAACAGTCACCCGGAATTCGAATGCCCGAACAGCCGGGGTTTTTGCCCTCAGTTGCGCGCTTGAATCGGGGTCTTCCCTTGATACGCTGCAAGCAGGCAGGAGGGCTTTTGCCCCTCCATGTCAAGTCACGCAGAAGTGTTCAAACAAAGGAAGAGGGATCTCCCATGTCGATCAGTGCCATCGAATCCGTACTGCAGCAGATGCGCGCCACCGCGCTGCACACGGGCATTGCGCCCGCGGCCGCTGCCGGTACGCCGGTCGAAGCCGGCGGTTTCGCAGCCGAGCTCCAGCGCTCGCTTTCCAACATCAGCGGCGCGCAGCAGCAGGCCTATGCGCAGGCCGAGTCGTTCGAACTGGGCAAGCCCGGTGTCGCGCTCAATGACGTGATGGTCGACCTGCAGAAGGCCAACGTCGCCTTCCAGACCGGGCTGCAGGTGCGCAACCGCCTGGTGACCGCCTATCAGGAAGTGATGAACCTGCAGGCCTGAGGGTGCGGGTTGGTGGCATGGGCAGCCTGTGCAACTTTTTTGTACGTTGCCCTAAAGGTTCGTGAGACCCCGCCGATAACCAAGTCAACGATGGCTTGAGTCTCACAGTGGAAGCGGGTCCAGCGTTACGGCCGAAGGCCGGAGTCCACAACCTTTTTTCATCAATCAGGAGTCGAACATGGCGCAAGTCATCAACACGAACAGCCTCTCTCTCATCACGCAGAACAATCTCAACAAGTCGCAGTCGGCGTTGAACAGCGCCATCGAGCGCCTGTCTTCGGGCATGCGCATCAACAGCGCCAAGGATGACGCTGCCGGCCAAGCCATTGCCAACCGCTTCACGGCCAACATCAAGGGCCTGACGCAAGCAACGCGCAACGCCAACGACGGCATCTCGATCGCCCAGACGACCGAAGGCGCGCTGACCGAAGTCAACAACAACCTGCAACGCATCCGCGAACTGTCGGTGCAAGCCGCCACGGGCACGAACTCGGCAAGCGACCTGGACTCGATCCAGTCGGAAATCGGCCAGCGCCTGGACGAAATCAACCGCGTCTCGGAACAGACCCAGTTCAACGGCGTGAAGGTCCTGTCGGCTGACGCCGGCAAGCTGACCGTTCAAGTCGGCGCGAACGATGGCGAAACCATCGACATCGACCTGCAAGAAATCAGCGCCAAGACCCTCGGTCTGGACGGCTTCAACGTCAACAACACCGGTTCGAAGAACAAGACCGCCACGGCTTCCGACCTGCTGGTCGCCGGCTTCACCGCGGGTGCCACCACGAACGGCATCACGGCTTACAGCCGCACGCTGACCACGGCCGCCAACGGCGCCACGGCCAACGACGTGCTGGCCAAGATGCAGGACGGCGGCACGGTCACCATGACCGGCGGCGCAACCTACACCTACAGCGCAGCGACCAAGAGCTACACCGCCACGGAAGCTACCCGCAGCCAGGCCAACACGCTCGCTTCGCTGACCCCGCCGGCCGGCACCAGCGTGACCGCCACGGTCAAGCTCGGCAACCGTTCGATGGACGTCAAGATCGACAGCAACGGTGCAATGACCGACGCTGCCGACGGCTCGGCCCTGTACCTCGACGCGTCGAAGAACCTGACCAAGACGGGCGCTGGCGCGACTTCCGCCGCCACGCTGTCGGCGGTGCTCGAGCAAGCCACCGGCATGTCCGCCACTGGCGACTCGATCACCATCGGCGCAACCGGCGCTTCGTACACGGTGGTGACGGCAGCTGCCGGCGCCAGCACCTTCGCGGTTGCCGGCGAGCGCGCCACGGCCGACCAGGTCGCAGCCAAGATCAACGCTGGCGCAGGTTCCATCGACATCGACGGCGCTGGCGCTACCGCGGCCTACGCAGTGGCAGCAGCCGGCGGTGCCGTGACCGGCGCCTACATGGGCGTGAGCGGCCTGACGACGACCGCCGCCGAATCGATCAACCTGAACGCCAACGGCGTGGCGACCGATTCGCAAGGCAGCACCGTGTATGCCGATTCCACCAAGCCCGGCAAGGTGACGACCAACGCAGTGAGCGATGCCAAGTCGACGGTCGACCCGCTGAAGGCACTGGACGCCGCCCTGTCGAAGGTCGACAAGCTGCGCAGCTCGCTGGGTGCGGTGCAGAACCGTTTCGACTCGGTGATCGCCAACCTCGGCACCACGGTGACCAACCTGTCCTCGTCGCGTTCGCGCATCGAAGACGCTGACTACGCAGTTGAAGTGTCGAACATGACGCGCGCCCAGATCCTGCAACAGGCAGGTACCTCGGTGCTGTCGCAAGCCAACCAGACCACGCAAGGCGTGCTGTCGCTCCTGCGTTGATCGACAAGGTCTAGTTAGTCAGAAGCAAAGGAATGCCGGGCCCCTCCCGCAAGGGTGGAGTCCGGCTGGCGCAGGTCCCCGGAGCAAGCCGGGACCACTTGCGCTGCCCTCTGCGGCCATGCCCCAAGGGTGAGGCCCCAGAGGACAGCGAACCAGCAAGACAAGGTGGAAATGATGTTGAACCCCGTGCCGGCTACCCCCGTGATGGAGAACCAGTGGACGCAGCTGCTCGTCGGCGGCGCCGCGGCCGTGCGGGGCCTGGTGGCCGGTGCGAAGGGCGACGCTGCGGCCGACGCGAAGGACGACGCCACGCCGGTGCAGGTCGAGCAGGCGGTGCACCAGGTGAACGAAGCCTTCGCGCTGCGCGAGGTCGGCCTGCAGTTCGAGGTCGACAAGGACACAGACAAAGTCATCGTCAAGGTGGTGGACCGCGCCAGCGGCGAGGTCATCCGCCAGATTCCCAATGAAGACGTCGTGCGCATCGCGAAGCTGATGAGCGACGGCAACGGCTTGCTGGTGGACCACGCGGCCTGAGGCCGCACCAGATTCTTCATTCGTAGCAGAACACCCAATTCAGGAAAGCTTTCACATGGCAACCATCAGCAGCCTCGGCGTCGGCGCCAATCTCGACCTTGCCAGCTTGCTCACGCAACTCCAGACCGCCGAGAGCCAGCCCCTGGTGGCACTGCAGGCGAAGGCCAAGAGCTACACGAGCAAGCTGTCCGCCTACGGCACGATCCAGAGCGCGCTCAGCACGCTGCAGACGGCCGCCAAGAAGCTGGGCGACCCGACGCTGTTCCAGAGCGTGACCGGCACGCCGACCGTCAGCGGCATCCTGTCTGCATCCGCCACGGACGTGAGCGCCGCCGGCAACTACACCATCGACGTGTCGCAGCTCGCGCAGGCGCAGACCGTCATCACCGCGGGCCAGGTCGACACCAAGACCGCGATCGGCAACGGCAAGATCACCATCGACTTCGGCGCGATCACGGGCGGCACGCTCAACGCCACGACCGGCCAGTACACCGGCGCCACGTTCACCGCGGATGCGAGCCAGACCGCGAAGTCGATCACCATCGACCCGACCAACAACACGCTGGAAGGCATCCGCAACGCGATCAACGGCGCCAATGCCGGCGTGACGGCCACCATCGTGAACGACGGCAGCGGCTCGCCCAACCGGCTGGTGCTGACCTCCACGCAGACCGGTGAGAAATCGAGCATGCGCATCTCTGTCGACGGCGATGCGACGCTGCAGAACCTGCTGAACAACGACCCGGCCGGCACGCAGAACCTGAAGCAGACGGCAGCGGCGCAGAACGCCAAGCTGAACGTCAACGGCATCGACGTCACCAGCGCTAGCAACACCGTGAAGGAAGCCATCCAGGGCGCCACGCTGACGCTGGTGAACACCGGCAAGACCGGCCTGTCGATGAAGGAAAACACGGCCGGCGTGAAGACGGCGATCAACGATTTCGTGAAGGCCTACAACAGCCTCCAGAGCACCGCCGCGTCGCTGACCACGTACGACGCCGACACCAACACCGCCGCCGCGCTGGTGGGCGACAGCACGCTGCGCAACCTGCAGACGCGCATCCGCCAGGCGCTCACCACGCCGCAGGCCGGCGGCACCAACGACATGAAGGTGCTCACCGAGATCGGCGTGGCCTTCCAGAAGGACGGCACGCTGGCCGTGGATTCCGACAAGCTCGACAAGGCCCTCGCCAACAACCTGAAGGGCGTGGCGAACCTCTTCTCGAGCGCCACCGGCAGCACGGCCGGCTACGGCAAGCAGATCGATGCGCTGGTGACCGACCTCAACACCGGCGCCCTGAAGGTGGCCAGCGACGGCGTGACCTCCACCATCAAGCAGCTCGACGACCAGTACGACGCGATGCAGCTGCGCGTGGACGCCACGGTCGACCGCTACCGCAAGCAGTTCAACCAGCTCGACGTGCTGATCAACAGCATGAACAACACGAAGTCCTATCTCACGCAGCAGTTCGAAGCGATGTCGAACAGCAGCAAGTAAGCAAGCGGGGCACCAGCCGATGTACACCTCCCACAACATGCGCACTGGCGCCGGCGCTTATGCGCGCGTCGGTGTGGAAACGAGCGCAATGAGCGCGTCGCCGCACCAGCTCATCGTGATGCTCTTCGATGGCGCGAAGACCGCCATCGGCATGGCCCGCCACCACATGGCGGCCGGCGATATCGAAGCCAAGGGCAACGCGATCTCCAAGGCCATCGGCATCGTCGACAACGGCCTGAAGGCCGCGCTCGACGCCCAGGCCGCCGGCGATGCCGGTGCCGAACTCGTGCGCAACCTGTCGGCGCTGTACGACTACATCGTGCAGCGGCTGTTCCGCGCCAACCTGCACAACGACGTGCAGGCCCTGGACGAGGCTGACCGGCTGCTCGAGAACGTCGCTTCCGCCTGGCGGGAGATCGACGACCGGGCTCGCAGCTGAAATGCAACCGCAAAAATGAGACAGGACAACATGGCATTCCGGAGTGAGGTCGTTCATTGCTACGAGGAGCTGGCAACCAGCATTGCATCGATGCTGGTGTTGGCACGCGCCAAGGAATGGGGCCGGCTCCCCGCGCTCGAAGAGCGTTGCGCGGCCATGGTCGAGCGATTGCGCGCCATCGAACCGTTCGAGACGCTGGATTCGATGCAGGTCGAGCACGTGCTCGATTTGCTCGAACGCATCCGCTCGGACCAGGCCGAGGTGTCGGGCCTCATCAAGCCGCAGATCGAGGACCTGATCGGCCGGATGGGGTATCTCACCCAGCAGAAGAACCTCGGCAGAGCCTACGGGCCGCCGCACTGAGCGCGGCCCGAAGAAACGCCGAAGAAGCCGCACCATGACTGCACTCGCCGGACTACTCGATGCGCTGCTGGCCGCAAGGCTGGCGCCGCGGCTCGACGTGCTGGGCATCAAGGCCGAGGCCGTCATCGGCGCGCCGGGGCCGGCCGTGCCTGTCGGCAAGGTCGACAACGACGTGCGGCTGCCTTCCAATGCCGCGCTCGACCGGCAACTGCCGGGCGCGATGGCCGGCGGCACGGCGCATGCAGGCGCGGGTGCGACGCCGTCGGTGGCCATGCGGCTGTCGGTCGCGGCGCGCGTCATCGGCGCGGTGCTGGCCGACCTGCAGGCGCAGCCGGGGCCGGTGCGCGGCGCGGCGCCGCTGCTGTCGTCGCGCGGACAGTCTGCGAGCGCTGCGGCGTTGGCCGGCGCGCTGGCGCAGACGGTGTCGGACAGCGGCCTCTTCTATGAATCGCACCTGGCGGAGTTCGCGGCCGGCAGCCGCACGCTCGCGCAGATGGCGCAGGAGCCGCAGGCGCGCTGGTCGACGCCGGTGGCTGCGAGGCCCGATGTGGCGGCATTGGCTGCAGCCGTGGCTGCGGTTGCGCAGGCGCCGGCCTCCGCGACCTCCGTGGGGGTGTCCGGCGTGTCGCCGGCGCTCTTGGTGCAAGCCATGGTGGTATCGGTACCACAGGGCGATGCATTCCGCACTGTTGAGAATGCGCCCGTGCCGCAGGCGCCCGCTACCGATGCGCAGCCACAGGAAGCCGCGCGTTCCGCACAAGACACCGCCCAGGTTTCCGGGCAAGCCGTATCGAACGATGCCGCGCGCGTGCAGGCGGCCTATCGCCAACCCGAGAGCGCGCAGGTCGGCGGCATGCTCGATTCGATGCCCGCGCATCGTGCCGGCGAATCCGCACGCCAAGCCGACGGCGCTGCTGCCGTATCGGCATCGCGCGGCGCCGAAGTGATTCATCCGCAAGCCGTCACGATCGTGCACCAGCAGCTCGACCTGCTGGCCAGCGCAGTCTTCCGCTGGAGCGGCCAGGCCTGGCCCGATGTGCCGATGAGCTGGTCCATCGAGGAAGAGCAGGCGCAGCAGCGAGATGGCGCCGCGGCGGAAGAAGAGGGCACGCGCCGCTGGTCGACCACGGTGTCGCTGGCGCTGCCGCGGCTCGGCGAAGTCGATCTGCGCCTGAGCCTCGAAGGCCCCGCCGTGCAGGCGCATCTCTTTGCGCGCGAGACCGCCACCATGGCACGCCTGCGCGGCGACACGGGCCGGCTCGCGAAGCGCTTCGACGCGGCGGGCCTGCGGCTGCAGCAGGTGCAGGTCATGGCGAAGGCGGCGGCATGAATGAAGTGCTCGACAACCGCAACAGCGCCGTCGCGCTTTCGTATGCGGACAAGACACGGGCCCCGATTGTCGTGGCCAAGGGCTATGGCGTGGTGGCCGAATCGATCATGCGCGAGGCGCGCGAGAACGGGCTTTACGTGCACTCGTCGGCCGACCTCGTGAAGCTGCTGATGCAGGTCGACCTCGATCAGCAGATACCGCCGCAGCTGTACCTCGCGGTGGCCGAGGTCATGGCGTGGATCTACGGCCTCGAAGGTCGCGCAGGCGACTAATTGAACAACGAATCAATGGCAAATCATGAATACGGATATTCATGCAAGAGATTTATCAGTGAATCAAAACAAGGCCATAGTATTTATTAATTCGATGCCTCTGATGAATAAATTACTGCCCAAAAACTCGTGATTGGAACAACTTGTTACGTGATTGTGTAACGCTTATGACCCTCACTCTCCGTGGGGACAAGTGGCGTTTCTGTCAGACGACTCCTACCTTTTTTGGTCTCCTGTCATACAAAACACTTCAACATGTAAAACTTTGTGTATATAATGTATACACGATTGATAGGAGCACGAAGTGAGCTTTGAATCGGAAATGGGATCAGACGTGGAAAATTGCAACATCACCGCAAACGGCGTGATTTCGAGAGAAATCGGCGAGATAAATCTGGCCTATATGCTGCTGGCGCAGAAGCTGGTCAAGCAGGATCGGGCCGAGGCCATGTTCCGCCTGGGAGTGGGGCGCGAGCTTGCCGATCTGCTGGCGAACATGTCGCTCAGCCAGATCGTGAAGCTGGCTGCTTCCAACTTCCTGCTGTGCAGCTTCCGCCTGGACGACCGACCGATGTTCGCGGTGGTCGGCGAGGGCAAGGAGCCGGCGCTGCAGCAGGCGCATATGTCGATCCTGATGGCTGCGCGACAGGCCCAGGCTCAAGCCCAGGCGCCGATGCGCGGAGCGAGCGCGGCGTGAGCAGCAAGAGCGTTCTGGGCGAGGTCCGGCAGGTCCAGCTCGCGATCGAGCTGATCGGTCTCGGCGCCCGGCTGCAGTTCCTGGAGGCGGCAGTCAAGCTGAGCCGGGAGCGCCTGATACGCCTCTACAAGGAACTCAAGGGCGTTTCTCCGCCCAAGGGGCTGCTGCCGTTCTCTACCGACTGGTACATGACGTGGCTGGCCAACATCCACTCGTCGATGTTCTACAACATCTACCGCTTCATGCTCGACGAAGCCGACGAGAACGAATTGCCCGCGCTCATCAAGGCCTATCGCCTCTACACCGAGCAGGTCGAGTCGCAAGGCGGCGAGGTGGTGCTCGACTTCACCCGCGCCGAAACCATGGTGCGCTTCTTCGACAGCGACATGCTGCAGCTGAGCACCTGCAGCCGCTGCGGCGGCCACTTCGTGGCCCATGCACATGACAACAAGAACGGCTACGTGTGCGTGCTGTGCCGTCCGCCTTCGCGCGCAGGCAAGGCGCGCAAGCCCAAGCTGTCCGAGGTGCGCCGGGGTGGGCTCGTCGCCGTGGCGCCGGTGCTCGACATCGGCGGCGCCGTCTAGGAAAAAAGTGCCCCCGCTTCTGATGTCCGGAGGCTTGGGGTTTGTTGATTCGACGCCGCAGGGCGATAGGGGAAGCGCGTGCTGGTTCTGGCTGGATATCTCGTGGTGATAGGTGCCGTGTTCGGTGGCTACGGCCTCATGGGCGGGCACTTCGGCGTCCTGTTCCAGCCGGTGGAGTTGCTCATGATCGGCGGCTCCGCGCTGGGCGCGTTCATTGCCGGCAACAACGGCAAGACCATCAAGGCCACCATCAAGGAGCTGCCGCTGTTGCTGCGCACCTCCAAGCACAACCGCCAGCTCTACATGGACCTGATGGCGCTGCTGTACGAGCTGCTCGCCAAGGCCCGCAAGGAAGGGATGATGAAGCTGGAGTCCGACGTCGAAGACCCGACCCAGAGCGAGATCTTCATGCGCTACCCGAGCATCATGGCGCACGAGGGCATCACCGTCTTCCTGTGCGACTACCTGCGCCTGGTCATCAGCGGCAACACCGACGCGCACGAGATCGAGGCGCTGATGGACCACGAGATCGAAACCATCCGCCACGAAGCCGCGGTGCCCGGCCACAGCCTCTCGCGCGTGGGCGACGCACTGCCCGCGCTGGGCATCGTCGCGGCCGTGATGGGCGTTGTGCACGCGCTCGGATCGGCCAACCTGCCGCCTTCGGAGATGGGCGCGCTCATTGCCCACGCGATGGTGGGCACCTTCCTCGGCGTGCTGCTGGCCTACGGCTTCGTGTCGCCGCTGGCTTCGCTGATCGAGCAGAAGGTGGAAGAGGGCATGAAGATCTACCAGTGCGCCAAGGTCACGCTGCTGGCCAACCTCAACGGCTACGCGCCGCAGCTCGCGGTGGAGTTCGGCCGCAAGGTGCTGTTCTCTACCGAGCGCCCGTCTTTCACCGAGCTGGACAACCACGTCCGCGAAGTCAAGGCGCGCTGACGCATACACGGCCATGAGCGACTCGAAGCCCCAGATCATCGTCAAGCGCGTGCACGCGGGCGCGCGCGGCGGCGGCCATGCGGGCGGCGGCTGGAAGATCGCCTATGCCGACTTCATGACCGCCATGATGGCCTTCTTCCTCGTGATGTGGCTGCTCTCCATCTCGAGCCCGAAGCAGCGCGAAGGCATCGCCGAGCACTTCCGCATGCCGCTGCGCGTGGCGCTGGCCGGCGGCGAGAAGTCCAGCCTCAGCACCAGCATGATTCCCGGCGGCGGCGCCGATCCGATGCACGTCGAGGGCGAGGTCAAGCTCACCGAAACGGCCAGCGAGGACGAGGCCGACGCCGCCCGCCTGGCCGAGATGAAGAGGAAGCTCGACCAGCTGATCGAGAAGAGCCCGGTCTTCCAGCAGTTCCGCTCGCAGATCCTGATCGACATCACCACCGAGGGCCTGCGCCTGCAGATCGTCGACACAGAGAACCGCCCGATGTTCGAGCTGGCCAGCGCCCGCGTGGTGCCGCACATGCGCGCCATCCTGCGCGAGCTGGCGCCCGCGCTCAACGGCCTGCCCAACAAGATCACGCTGTCGGGCCACACCGACGCCATCGTCTACACCAATGACCGCTCTTACGGCAACTGGGAGCTCTCGTCCGACCGCGCCAACGCCTCGCGGCGCGAGCTCGTGGCCGGCGGCATGACCGAGGACAAGGTGCTGCGCGTGATCGGCCTGGCCGACAGCATGCACCTGGACAAGGCTGATCCGCGCAACCCCATCAACCGGCGCATCAGCATCATCCTGCTCAACCATCGCACGCAGGAGCGCATCGAGCGCGAGAACAGCAGCGAGCCTGCCGGCACGCGCATCGGCAAGGCGGCCGCGAAGGCGTCGTAACAACAAAACAACAAGAGCTCAAGAGATGGACCTCAGTCAATTCACCCAGGCCTTTTTTGTCGAAGCCGTCGAACTGCTCGCGGAGATGGAGCAGCTGCTGCTGGAGCTCGACGTCGAGGCACCCGACAGCGAACAGCTCAACGCCATCTTCCGCGCGGCGCACTCGATCAAGGGCGGCGCCGCGACTTTCGGTTTCGTCGCCCTGACCAACACCACGCACGTTCTCGAGTCGCTTCTGGACCGCGCCCGCCACGGGCAGCTGCGCCTGAACGGCCGAATGATCGATGCATTCCTGGAAACGAAGGACGCCTTGCAAGAACAACTCACTGCCTACCAGGCCGGCAAGGAGCCGGACCCGGACATGGTCGCGCACATCTGTGGCGTGCTTCAGCAACTCGCGCTCGAAAACGGCGACGACAGCGCGGTGGCGCAGGTGTCCGCACCGGCGCCTGCTCCTGCTCCAGCGCCAGTGGCTGCGCCTGCAGCGCCGGTCGCATCGTCCGCATCGAGCAGCGGCGCGCTGCGCATCCGCTTCGCGCGCCTGTCCGACAGCGAATGCGACCTGCTCGCGGGCGAGCTGGCCAACCTCGGCAAGGTGTTGTCGCGCACGCGCAGCAACGACCAGCTGACCGTGCTGCTGGAAACCACCTGCGCGCCCGACGACATCGTCGCGGTCTGCTGCTTCGTCATCGACGAGTCGCAGATCGACATCACGCATGAAGCCGCTGCTGCTGCCGTAGAGGCCCCGGCCGTGGCCGAAGCCCCGGCACCCGTGGCTGCGCCAGTGCCCGAACCGGCTGTAGTCGCCGAGGCATCGAAGCCGCAGGCAGCGGCATCGGTCGCCGCACCCGCAGCCAAGGAATCCAGCTCCATCCGCGTCGATGTCGAAAAAGTCGACCAGCTCATCAACCTCGTGGGCGAGCTCGTCATCACGCAGTCGATGCTCACGCAGGCCGCGACCATGCTCGACCCGGTGGCCTACGAGCGCTTCCTGAGTGGCCTCGGCCACCTGGAGCGCAATGCGCGCGACCTGCAGGAGTCGGTCATGTCCATCCGCATGATGCCGATGGACTACGTGTTCAGCCGCTTCCCGCGCGTGATCCGCGACGTCAGCGCCAAGCTGGGCAAGCAGGTTCGCCTGGACACCTACGGCAAGGAAACCGAGCTCGACAAGGGCCTCATCGAGCGCATCGTCGACCCGCTCACGCACCTGGTGCGCAACAGCCTCGACCACGGCATCGAAACGCCGGAAGTGCGCCTGGCCAAGGGCAAGGACGCCACCGGCCAGCTGCTGCTATCGGCGCAGCACCACGGCGGCAACATCGTGATCGAGGTGAGCGACGACGGCGGCGGCCTCAACCGAGAGCGCATCCTGGCCAAGGCCATGCAGCAGGGCATGCCGGTCAGCGAGTCGATGCCCGACGAAGAGGTGTGGCAGCTCATCTTCGCGCCCGGATTCTCCACAGCCGAACAGGTTACCGACATCTCGGGCCGTGGCGTGGGCATGGACGTGGTCAAGCGCAACATCCAGGAGATGGGCGGCCACGTGGAGATCCACTCGCGCGGCGGGCAGGGCACCACCACGCGCATCGTGCTGCCGCTCACGCTGGCCATCCTCAACGGCATGTCGGTGAAGGTGGGCAGCGAGGCCTACATCCTTCCGCTGAGCTACGTCATCGAGTCGCTGCAGCCGCTGCCGGAGCACCTGCATTCCATTACCGCCGACGGCCACGTGATCCGCGTGCGCGGCGAGTACCTGCCGCTGATCGAACTGCACCGCGTGTTCGACGTGTCGGGTGCGCAGACGCATCCCACGCAGGGCATCCTGGTGATCGTGCAGGCTGACGACAGCCGCTTCGCGCTGCTGGTGGACGAACTGCTCGGACAGCACCAGGTGGTGGTGAAGAACCTGGAAACCAACTACCGCAAGGTGCCCGGCATTTCCGCCGCGACCATCCTCGGCGACGGCAGCGTGGCTTTCATCATCGACGTGGGCGCCATGCCGCGCATCCAGCGCGCGCAGGCCGCGAGCACGGCCGCGCTGGCGGGCGCCGCCCGGAGGATTGCCACCGACGCCATCGCGCTTTGATCGCTCTGACACCCCACGGAGACAGCTGAATGCGGTTTGATTTCTTCCGGCGTTCCTCCGGCGACACAGGGGCCAACCCCGATCTTGGCGCCGGCACCGACGCGTCGGCGCAGCCCGACGCGGGGCCCGACGGCCACGTGGCCTATGCCATGCTGCTCGACGCCCAGCGGCGCGTCATGGGCTATCGCATGGCCTGGCGCGCGGCGGGCGGCGAGGGCTCCGGCGTGTCCGGCGCTGCCGGCGTCAAGGCGCTGATGGACACGCTCGCCATGCACCTCAACCCCACGCCCGCAGGCTGGCTGCTGGGGCCGCAGCTGGTGTTCGTCGACGTGACGGTCGATGCGTTGTTCCAGAGCGAGCTGCAATCGCTGCCGCCACAGCACATGGTGCTGTGCATGGGCGTGGACGAACTGCTGGACGCGGACATGCGCTCCATCCTGCTGTTCCTGCGCGAGCAGGGCTTCGGCTTCATGCTGTGCGGCGCCACTGCGCTGCCCGAAGACCCCGAGCTGCGCGCCATCGTCACTCACTTCGAGGTGGATGCGCGCGACGCCGACACCGTGGCTCGGCTGCGCCGGGACGCGGAGCTGGGCCACCCGCCGGTCGAGCCGATCGCCTCGCGCGTGGAAAACTGGGACGAATTCGACGCCTGCGCCGGGCGCCGCGTGAATGTGTTCATCGAAGGCGCGTTCCGCAATCCGCCGGTGCGCGAGACCGAGGACGCGCTGCAGCCCGAGTCGCTGCTGATCGTGCAGCTGATGCAGATGCTCCAGCGCAACGAAGACGTGCGCGTCATCGAGGCCGCGCTCAAGCACGACGCTGCGCTCACCTACCGGCTGCTGCGCTACATCAACTCGCCCTCGGTCGGCATGGCGGTGGAAATCCATTCGCTGCGCCATGCGGTGGCCATGCTCGGCTACTCGCCGCTGTACCGCTGGCTGTCGCTGCTGCTGGCCACCAGCAACAAGGGCGGCTCGCCCTTCATGATGAAGAAGGCGATCCTGCGCGGGCGCTTCGTCGAACTGATGGGGCAGGGCATGCTGCCGGCCAGCGAGGCCGACAACCTGTTCGTGGCCGGCATGTTCTCTCTGCTCGACCAGTTGCTGGGCGTGTCGATGGAGGGCGTGCTGCGCAAGGTGCAGCTCACCGAGTCGGTGCAGCAGGCCATTCTTTCGCGCGGCGGCCTGTACGGCCCCTTCGTGGCGCTGGCCGAAAGCTGCGAGCTCGACGACGGACAGGCTTCGCGCCTGTCGGAAGCGTTGTTCCTGAGCGCGGACCAGGTCAATGCGGCGCAGCTGTCTGCGCTGGTGTGGGCGCAGGACGCGAGCCCGGTCGCGGCCGGCCCCTGAACGCGCGCGAGGCCGGAAGTGCAGGGCATTTGTTCGTTTGATCGGGCCATTGGAAACGGCGGACGCTATGTACATTGAAAGCCAAGCTTCCAGGATGGCCGTGACTACCGAGTTCCTTTTTACCGACAGCGACTTTTCCCGGATCCGCACCCTCATACACCGCCGCGCCGGCATCGCCCTGGGCGAGCAGAAGCGGCAGATGGTGTACAGCCGGCTCTCGCGCCGGCTGAGAGAGCTCCAGGTACCCGACTTCGCCACCTACCTCGACTGGCTCGAAGGGCGGCAGGATGGCGAGGAGTGGCAGTTGTTCATCAACTCGCTCACCACCAACCTGACCTCGTTCTTCCGCGAGGCCCATCACTTCCCGACGCTGGCCGAGCACGTGCGCAAGGCGAAGCAGCCCGTCACCGTGTGGTGCGCGGCGGCCTCGACGGGCGAGGAACCCTATTCGATTGCCATCACACTGATGGAGGCGCTGGGTGACAAGGCGGGCTCGTCGCGTGTGATCGCCACCGACATCGACACTTCGGTGCTGGCCAAGGCGGCTACCGGCGTGTTCACCGCCGAGCAGGTGCGCAGGCTCGCACCCGAGCGGCTGCGGCGCTTCTTCAACAAGGGCACCGGCGCGAATGCGGGCAAGGCGCGCATCCGCCCGGAGGTGGCGGCGCTGGTGAAGTTCTCGCGGCTCAACCTGCTCGACAGCGCGTGGGCGGTGAAGGAGCCGGTGGACGCGATCTTCTGCCGCAACGTGATGATCTATTTCGACAAGCCCACGCAGAAGAAGGTGCTCGACCGCTTCGCGCCGCTGCTCAAGCCGAACGGCCTGCTGTTCGCGGGGCATTCGGAGAACGCGTCGCTCGTCAACCAGGCCTTCCGGCCGCTGGGCCAGACCGTGTACGAGCTGGCGCGCGCGCGTGCCACGGGCGTTCCATGATGGCCTCGAACCCTGCCGCACCGGACTCGGTGGCCAGCCACCACTACTTCGACCGCGACGTCGGCCTCATGGCCGTGAAGCTGTTGCCCTCCGAGTACTACGTGACTTCGAGCAACACCGTGCTGAGCACCGTGCTCGGCTCGTGCGTGGCCGCCTGCCTGCACGACAGGGAAGCCGGCGTGGCCGGCATGAACCACTTCATGCTGCCTGACGACGGCGAAGCCGCCGGCACCGGCACGCGCGACGCATCCGAGTCGATGCGCTACGGCGCCTACGCCATGGACACCCTGATCCGCGAACTGGTGCGCGCGGGCGCGCGCCGCGACCGGCTGCGTGCCAAGGTGTTCGGCGGCGGCGCGGTACTGGCCAACATGACCACGCTCAACATCGGCGACCGCAACGCCGACTTCGTGCTGCGCTACTTGCGCAACGAACGCATCGAAGTCGCCGCGCAAGACCTACGGGGGCCGCATGCGCGCCGCGTGTGCTTCGTGCCGGCGACCGGCAAGGCCATCGTGCGCAAGCTGCGCGCGCAGACAGAAGTGGCGCAGGTGCAGAACGAAGAGGGCGAGTTGCTGCGCAGGCTGTCCGGCCTTCGCGCGGCGCCGGCTGCCGCAACCAAGGGAAATCCGTGAGCAATAAAAAAATCAAGGTGCTGTGCGTCGACGATTCGGCACTGATCCGCAGCGTGATGACGGAGATCATCAACAGCCAGAGCGACATGACCGTGGTGGGCACCGCTGCCGATCCGCTGGTGGCGCGCGACCTCATCAAGGTCACGAACCCCGACGTGCTCACGCTCGACGTCGAGATGCCGCGCATGGACGGGCTGGAGTTTCTCGAAAAGCTCATGCGGCTGCGGCCCATGCCCGTGGTCATGGTGTCGTCGCTGACCGAGCGCGGCTCGGAGATCGCGCTGCGCGCGCTCGAGCTGGGCGCCATCGACTTCGTGACCAAGCCGCGCCTGGGCGTGCGCGACGGCCTGCTCAACTACACCGAACTGATCGCCGGCAAGATCCGCACGGCCGCGAGCGCGCGGCTGCTGCCCGGCCGGCATGCCGCGGCCCCGCGCCCCGGCGGCGACGCGCCGCACGAATCGCTGCTGCGCAGCCCGTTGCTGAGCACCGAAAAGCTCATCATCATCGGCGCCTCCACCGGCGGCACCGAGGCCATCCGCGAAGTGCTGCAGCCGCTGCCGCCCGATTCGCCCGCGGTGATGATCGCGCAGCACATGCCGGCCGGCTTCACCCGCTCGTTCGCGCAGCGGCTCGACGGCCTGTGCCGCATCAACGTGAAAGAGGCCGAGCACGGCGAGCGCGTGCTGCCCGGCTATGCCTACATCGCGCCCGGCGGCTTTCACCTGTCGCTCGCGCGCAGCGGCGCCAACTACGTGGCCCACCTCGACCAGGAGCCACCGGTGAACCGCCACCGGCCGTCGATCGACGTGCTGTTCGATTCAGCGGCCAAGCACGCGGGCAAGAACGCCATCGGAATCATCCTGACCGGCATGGGCAGGGACGGCGCCGAAGGCCTGCTGCGCATGAAGCGCGCGGGCGCGCACACGCTGGCACAGGACGAGGCCAGCTGCGTTGTCTTCGGCATGCCGCGCGAAGCCATTGCGCTGGGCGCGGTGGACGACGTGTCCCCATTGAGCGAAGTGAGCCGCCGGGTGATGGCGCACCTTCGCACGTTCGGCGAACGTGCGAACCGAGTTTGAAAAACGACCTGTTGGAGTTGGAAATATCGTGATCGACAAGAGCATCAAAATCCTGGTTGTGGACGACTTCCCGACCATGCGCCGCATCGTGCGCAACCTGCTGAAGGAACTGGAGTTCCTCAACGTCGACGAGGCGGAAGACGGCGCGGCCGGTATCGAGAAGCTGCGCGGCGGCAACTTCGGATTCGTTGTGTCCGACTGGAACATGCCGAACATGGACGGCCTGACCATGCTGCAGACCATTCGCGCCGACCCCGAGCTGAAGAAGCTGCCGGTGCTGATGGTCACCGCAGAGGCGAAGAAAGAAAACATCGTGGCGGCCGCGCAAGCTGGCGCCAACGGCTACGTGGTGAAGCCATTCACCGCCGCCACGCTCGAAGAGAAGATCACCAAGATCTTCGAGAAGCTTGCGAAGGAAGCGGCCTGACATGAGCCAGAACGCTGCCGGGGCCGCGGACCCCACCAACACCGCCGAAGAACTGCTGGGCCGCATCGGTCAGCTCACGCGCCAGCTGCGCGAAGGCCTGCGCGAGCTGGGCCTCGACAAGCAGGTGGCCAAGGCCGCGCAAGCCATTCCGGATGCACGCGACCGCCTGAGCTACGTGGCTGCCACCACCGAGCGTGCCGCGCACCGCGCGCTGAACGCCATCGACGTGGCACAGCCGCTGCAGGAAGCTCTGGCCAGCGATGCCAAGGGCCTCAGCAAGCGCTGGGACCTGTGGTTCGAAAACCCCATCGAGCTCGACCATGCGCGCGAACTCGTGCTCGACACGCGCAGCTACCTCAACGAGGTGCCGGAGCGTGCCGGCGCGATCAACTCGCAGCTCATGGAAATCCTGATGGCGCAAGACTTCCAGGATCTGACCGGCCAGGTCATCAAGAAGATGATGGAAGTGGTCAACGACGTGGAGACGCAGCTGCTGCAAGTGCTGATCGACAACTCCGCGCCCGAGAAGCGCCAGGAGGCCGCGCACAGCCTGCAGAACGGCCCGCAGGTCAAGCCCGGCAACCCCGATGCGGTGACCGACCAGGCACAGGTCGACGACCTGCTGGAGAGCCTCGGCTTCTGAGCCCGGGCCGGGCTTCCAGGCCCTGCCTATTGTCCGAATAGCAGGGCGATAAGGGCCCTTATCGGCAGATTGTTCCGGACGACCGAATTCAATAATTTGGTCATGAGCAAGGCGTACTTCGCCACTGCTGGTTCGGAGCATGAATGGCTGAGGAAAGCGATCTCGAAAAAACGGAACCCGCCTCCGAGCGACGCCTGGAGAAGGCGCGCGAGGAAGGCAACGTAGCCCGTTCGCGCGAGCTCACCACCTTCGTCATGCTGGGCACCGCATGCGCGGGGCTGTGGTTCGCAGGGGAGTCGCTGGGCACGAGCATGAGCGGTGCGCTGCACCGCGGCCTGCAGTTCGACCGCGCCAGCGCTTTCGATCCCTCGCACATGCTGGCCCAGACCGGGTTGATGGCGATGCACACGCTCACGGCCATCGGCCCGCTGTTCGCGATGATGATCGTCGCTGCCGTGGTCGCGCCGCTGATGCTCGGCGGCTGGCTGTTCTCCACCAAATCGGTGGGACCGAACTTCAGCAAGCTCAATCCGCTGGCCGGCATCGGCCGCATGTTTTCCGCGCAGTCGCTGGCCGAGCTTTTCAAGGCGCTTGCCAAGTCGGCGCTGATCGGCGGCGTGGCGTGGTGGGTGGTGTCGCGCGACATCGGCGCGCTGATGGACCTGATGGCGCAGCCCGCGCACTACGCGCTGCCGCACGCAATGGTGCTGGTGGCCAAGCATTGCGCGCTGATCGCGGCCACGCTGTTTCTCGTGGCGCTGATCGACGTGCCCTTCCAGCTCTGGAGCTACTACCGCAAGCTGCGCATGTCGCGCGAAGACCTGCGCCAGGAGCACAAGGAAAGCGAAGGCGATCCGCACATCAAGGCCGCGATCCGCCGCCAGCAACAGCAGATGGCGCGCCGCCGGATGATGGCCGAGGTGCCCAAGGCAGACATCGTGCTGACCAACCCCACGCACTTTGCGGTGGCGCTGAAGTACACCGACAGCGGCATGCGCGCACCGCGCGTGGTGGCCAAGGGCACCGAGCTTGTGGCCGCGCGCATCCGCGAGATGGCGCTGGAGCACAAGGTCGCGATTCTCGAAGCGCCGCCGCTCGCGCGCGCTCTCTACAAGCACACGAAGCTGGGCGATGAGATTCCGGCGGGCCTGTACACCGCGGTGGCCGAGGTACTGGCCTGGGTGTACCAGCTCAGGCGCTGGAAGACCGAGGGCGGCGACGCCCCGCGCACGCCGACCGATCTGCCGGTGCCGGCAGACCTTCAATACACAGTGGAAGCCGCATGAACGCGATGACAAACCTGATGCGTCTGCCGACGCGTCTGTTCTCCGGCTCGCAGTTCAAGGGACTGGCCGGGCCGATTCTCATCATCCTCATCCTGAGCATGATGGTGCTGCCGCTGCCGCCCTTCCTGCTCGACCTGCTGTTCACCTTCAACATCGCCATGTCGGTGATGGTGCTGCTGGTGAGCATGTACACGATGAAGGCGCTGGACTTCGCGGCCTTCCCCGCCGTGCTGCTGTTCTCGACGCTGCTGCGCCTGTCGCTGAACGTGGCGTCCACGCGCGTGGTGCTGATGCACGGCCACACCGGGCCCGACGCGGCGGGCAAGGTGATCGAGGCCTTCGGGCACTTCCTCGTGGGTGGCAACTTCGCGGTGGGCGTGATGGTCTTCATCATCCTCGTGCTCATCAACTTCATGGTGATCACCAAGGGCGCGGGGCGCATCGCCGAGGTGGGCGCGCGCTTCATGCTCGACGCGATGCCGGGCAAGCAGATGGCCATCGACGCCGACCTCAACGCCGGCCTGATCGGCGAAGACGTGGCCCGCAAGCGCCGCACCGAGGTTGCGCAGGAGGCCGACTTCTACGGCTCGATGGACGGCGCCAGCAAGTTCGTGCGCGGCGACGCGATCGCGGGCCTGCTCATCATGGTGATCAACATCATCGGCGGGCTGGTGGTCGGCATGCTGCAGCACGGGCTCGACTTTTCCACTGCCGGCAAGACCTACACGCTGCTGGCCATCGGCGACGGCCTGGTGGCGCAGATTCCGGCGCTCGTCATCTCCACCGCCGCCGGCGTGATCGTGTCGCGCGTGACCACCGACGAAGACGTGGGCAGCCAGCTCACGGGCCAGCTCTTTTCCAACCCGCAGGTGCTGTTTCTCACGGCCGGCATCGTCGGCCTGCTGGGCATGATCCCGGGCATGCCGAACCTGGCCTTCCTGCTGATCGCGGGCGGCCTGGTGTGGCTGGGTCGACGGCTTGTGATGCGCAAGCCGCAGGAAGCCGCGCAGAAGGCAGCCGCCGCCGCGCAGGCCGCGAACCCCGCGCCTTCGGCCGAGATGGAAGAAGCGACGTGGGACGACGTTGCAATGGTCGACCCGCTGGGCATGCAGGTCGGCTACCGGCTCATTCCGCTGGTGGACCAGTCGCAGCAGGGCGAGCTGCTGGGCCGCATCAAGAGCATCCGCAAGAAGATTGCGCAGGAGGTCGGCTTCCTGGTGCCGGTGGTGCACATTCGCGACAACCTGGAGATCAAGCCCAACACCTACGTCATCAGCCTGAAGGACGTGGAGATCGGGCGCGGCGAAGCCTTCCCCAACCAGTGGATGGCCATCAACCCCGGGCAGGTGACGGGCACGCTGCCCGGCACGCCCACGCGCGACCCGGCCTTCGGCCTGGCGGCGGTGTGGATCGACGCCAGCCTGCGGCAACAGGCGCAGGTGCAGGGCTACACGGTGGTCGATGCCTGCACGGTGATGGCCACGCACCTGAACCACCTGATCCAGACGCATGCCGCCGAACTGCTGGGCCGCCAGGAAGTGCAGCAGCTGCTCGACCAGATCGCCAAGACCGCGCCCAAGCTCACGGAAGACCTGGTGCCGAAGGTGCTGTCGCTCAGCACGCTGCACAAGGTGCTGCAGAACCTGCTCGACGAGGAGGTGCCCATCCGCGACATGCGCACCATCCTCGACGTGATGGCCGAGCACGCGCCGACCATCAAGGACCCGACCGAACTCACCACGCTCACGCGCCTGGCGCTGGGCCGCGCCATCACGCAGCAGCTGTTCCCGGGCGACACCGAGATGCAGGTGATCGGCCTCGACGGCTCGCTCGACGGCGTGCTGCAGCAGGCCTTGACCAACAGCAGCGGCATCGAGCCGGGCATTGCCGACAACCTGCTCAGGCAGGCGCAGGCCGCGATCCTGCGCCAGGAGCAGATGGGCCTGGCGCCGGTGCTCGTGGTGCAGCACGCGCTGCGCGTGCTGCTGTCCAGATTCCTGCGGCGCAGCCTGCCGCAGCTGAAAGTGCTTTCGCATGCGGAGATTCCTGACTCCCGCACCATCAAGATCACCACCGCCATCGGAGGACGAGGTTGAATTCCAAGCAGACCGACGTGCGCACCACCGCGCGCAAATTCGTCGCGGCCACCAGCCGCGAAGCCCTGAGGATGGTGAGGGAGGCGCTGGGCGCCGACGCCATCGTGCTGACGCATCGCGCAATGGCCGAGGGCGTCGAGATCGTCGCAATGGTCGAGGGCGAAGTGCAGGGGGTGTTGAAAGACACCGCGTCTGTGCCTGCGAAGCCCGTGGTGATCGCGGCGCCCGTGGCATCGGTCCCCGTGCCTGTGGCGGCCCCTGTGCCCGCTCCCGCACCCGCTGACACCGTGCTCACCGAACTGCATTCCATGCGCGGCATGATCGAAGAGCAGCTCGCCAGCGTCGTGTGGAACGACAAGCAGCGCCGCGACCCGGTGCGCGGCCGCCTGCTGCGCACGCTGCTTGGCGCCGGCTTCAGCGCGGGCCTGTCGAAGGCCATGCTGGAGAAGATGCCCACCGGCCAGACATACGCCGAAGGCATGGCCTACGTGCGCTCGGAGCTGATCCGCGCCGTGCCTGTGCATGAAGACGAAGACGCGCTGTTCGCGCAGGGCGGCGTCTACGCCCTGATGGGCCCGACCGGCGTCGGCAAGACCACCACCACCGCCAAGCTGGCCGCGCGCTGCGTGATGCGCTTCGGTGCCGACAAGCTCGCGCTGGTGACCACCGACAGCTACCGTATCGGCGCCTACGAGCAACTGCGCATCTACGGCCAGATCCTCAATGTGCCGGTGTACGCCGTGAAGGATGCGGCCGACCTGCACCTGGTGCTGCAGGACCTGCGCGACAAGCACATGGTGCTGATCGACACCGTCGGCATGAGCCAGCGCGACCGCGCCGTGTCCGAGCAGATCGCGATGCTCGGCCAGAGCCAGCGGCCCGTGAAGCGGCTGCTGCTGCTCAACGCCACCAGCCACGGCGACACGCTCAACGAGGTGGTGCATGCCTACCGCCACGGCAACGAGCTCACCGGCTGCATCTTCACCAAGGTCGACGAGGCCACGCATCCGGGCGCACTGATCGACACCGTGATCCGCCACCGCCTGCCGGTGCACTACATCTCCAGCGGCCAGAAGGTGCCCGAGAACCTGATGCAGGCCGACCGCGCGCAGCTGGTGGACAGCGTGTTCCAGCCGCGCCAGCACAGCCCGCTGTTCGTGCCCGCGGAAAGCGATCTGCACGAGGAGCCGGCGGGCGCGGGCCCCTCGGCGCAGGTGGTGCAGGCGCAGGGCGAGACCGACCGCCTGCGGCTGAAGTACCAGAACCTGATTCGCGCCATGGCACACGACGCGCAAGAACTCGCCACCACCGCGAGCGCGCTGGCGGGCGCACAAATCGGCTTCGAGCGTTCGCGCGCACTCTGGCGCCAGGCCGGCGACGAAGGCTCCGGCCAGAAGGCCGTGCTGCACGACCTGATGGTGCATGCGCGCAGCGAAGTGGCCGCCGGCTGCGAGACCCATGTGCTCGCGCTGTGCGGGCAGGTCGGGCTGCGCTCGAACGAAGGCGGCGATGCTT
Source organism: Variovorax sp. R-27 (assembly GCF_049913215.1). Classification (NCBI taxonomy): domain Bacteria; kingdom Pseudomonadati; phylum Pseudomonadota; class Betaproteobacteria; order Burkholderiales; family Comamonadaceae; genus Variovorax; species Variovorax sp. R-27. The sequence continues at coordinate 5,295,275 of NZ_CP183984.1, read as the reverse complement.
ATGAATGCCACGGCAGCCTGCTGCTGTCGGACCGCACGGGCCTGCCGCTGGCAGCGCCGAACCAGTGGCTCTCGACCGCCGCCACGCGCGGCATGAAAGACGCTGCGCGCAAGCCCGGCGCACGCCAGGTGCCGTGGCTGCGCCAGCAGGACTTCGGCCACAAGCCGCTGGTGCATCTGTTGACGAGGCTGCCCGGCATCGAGGCCATGGTGCAGTGGCAGGCGGCGGGCCAGCGCTGGCTGGCGCGCGCGCCGGGCTCCACCGCGGTGATCGACGTGCGCACCGGCGCACCCGACACGATCGCGCGCATGGACTTCGAATTCGGCGAGGGGCGGCCCGTGCGCTTTCGCGGCAAGGCGGCGTTGCACAGCGAGGCGCATGCTGACGTGGTGCTGCGCTTCAACGCAGCCGCCATGGCGGCGGGCATCGGGCGCGATGCGATGCCCGCGCTGCGCTGCGTCGCCACGCGGGTGGTCGATGCGCGCACCGGCAACGTGCTGGCGCAGGGCCATGCATTGACCAATATCGGCGCGGACGTTTCCACGCAGCAGCTCGCGCAATGGCAGGGCTGGGCCAGCGACGCCGAGCCCTGCTTCCGCCTGCTGCGCGACGGTGTGCAGATGGTCGGCGGTATCGGCGAGCTGGGCGACCCCGACATCATGAAGCGGCTGCTGATCGCCGGCCAGATGACCACCACCGTGTGGCGCCTGTTGCACGCCGAAGGCGAATGGGCCGACCGCACGCGCGCGCTGCTGGGCCAGCTCACGGGGCGCCCGGCGCGCAACGGGCGGGCCATGAGCGGCGGTGCTCTGTATGCGGGCGTGGGCAAGCTCTTTCTGCTGCTGGAGGCGCTGGGCACCGAGTCGACCGCTCCCACGCAGGCGCCGCGTGCGCTGGAGAAGTTGGGTTGAGGAATCAGGAATGAACAAGCTGGTTGCGGATCAGGCCGACGGACTGCGGCGCATGCTCGCACCGACGCATGCGCGCGTGGTGGCCGTCGCAGGCCTGGGGCAGGGCGCGGGGAGCACCACGGCCGCGATGAATCTCGGTGTGGCACTGACCCTGCAGGGGCGCAACGTGCTGCTGTTGGACGAGCACTGCCCGACTGTGGGCTCCGCCTGCGAGGTGTGGGACATCGATCCGCTGGGGAACCTGGCCGATGTAGCGAGCCAGCGCCTGACGCTGGATGGTGCAGAGGTCAAGGCAGCCTGCGGCGTGCACGTGCTACCCGCGCCGCACGGCGCGGTGAATGGTGCGGATGGCGAAATCGACCCGCGCAAGTTCTGGCACGACGGCGTCGTCATCGTCGATGCGGCTTTCGACGCCGAAGGCCGGCTGTCGGCGCTCGCGCAGGGCGCGGACGACCTGCTGCTGGTGCTGCAGCCGCACCCCGCGTCGATCACCGCGGCCTATGCAGGCATCAAGCGGCTGCACCACGCGCACGGCATCAAGCAGATGCGCTTCCTGGTCAACGGCGCGGCCGACGTCGTGGCCGCGCGCCAGATCATGAGCAACCTCGCGCATGCCGCCAGCCGCTATCTCGCGCTGCTGCTTCAGCCCGCGGGCTGGGTGCGCTTCGACCCGCTCGTTGCCGACGCGTGGCGCCTGAAGAAGACCATCGTCGAGGCCTTTCCCGCGAGCCATGCCGCTGTCGACTTCCGGCGCATTGCCGGCGAGGTCGACCGCTGGCCCTGGCGCGCGGCCGAGCCGCTGCAGGCCGTGGCCTGAGCCCGCCGACCCGGACAACCCAAGAAGGACGGCCGTGTACACCGCACAGGGAACCATCGAAAAATCACATCTGCTGGCGCAGCACCAGCCGCTGGTGCGCCGCATCGCGTTGCAGATGATGGCCAAGCTGCCGGCCAGCGTGGAGCTGGACGACCTGATCCAGGCCGGCATGCTGGGCCTGCTGGACGCCTCCAGCCGCTACCAGGACAACCGCGGCGCGCAATTCGAGACCTTCGTCAGCCAGCGCATCCGCGGCGCCATGCTCGACGAACTGCGCGCCAGCGACTGGGGCTCGCGCGGCCTGCGCCAGTCGGCGCGCGGCGTCGAGAAGGCGATCCAGGCGCTGGGCCACAAGCTCGGGCGCTCTCCCACCGAAGGGGAGATCGCCAAGGAGCTGAAGATGGACCTGGAGGCGTATCAGTCGCTGCTGCAGGAGATCCAGGGCTGCCAGCTGGTGTATGTCGAAGACTTCTCCAAGGACGACCCGGACAGCCCGTTCCTCGACAGCCATTCCCAGGACGCGCGCAAGGACCGGCGCGGCAGTGACGATCCGCTGGAGCAGCTGCTGGAGAGCGGCTTCCGGCATCAGCTGGTAGACGCCATCGGTGCGCTGCCGGAGCGCGACCAGCTGCTGCTGAACCTCTACTACGAGGAAGAGCTGAACCTGCGCGAGATCGGCGCGATCCTGGAGGTGAGCCAGTCGCGGGTGTGCCAGCTGCACAGCCAGGCGATCAGCAGGCTGCGGGCCAAGCTGAAGGATGTGCTGTAGCGGACTCCGGGGCCAGGGCCGCCGCCTGAATCAGAAAGTCGCATCGAGCACCTGCGAGGGGATGAGGCCGTTGAGCGTCACATTGTTCGTGAGTGGATCGAACAGTTGCGGTTGCAGAACGTACTTCCAGGCGCCGTTCCTGTAGTACAGGAAGTTGAAGGCGTTCGGCAGCGGAATATGCTGGTTGGCGTGGCCGTAGTCGTCGAAGCCGATGTACGAGATCACTTCCTGCCCTTGCGTCTGGATCATCTGATTGATGTTGGCTTGCCCGGGGTGCTGGTGGTGATACACCCTGATCAGATGCGCACCGAGCGGCGAGTTCGTCACCATCAGGGCGCAGCCATTCATGGCGGCGGTGAAGACGAACCTGTGCTGCGGGTTGTGTCGAGGTACGTCGACGAATCCGGGCATCACGTTGCCCTGGATGAAAGGACACCAATACGCCGAGATCGGCTGATCCTGATGGAGGACATTTCCCACCGGCCTCAAGGTGACCTGGAGGGCTTGCGCGGTGCCCTGCAGATCGAACGAGCCCATCTTGGCCGTGTTGAGTACCAGGACCTGCATGGCGAAAGCTGGATTCTGCTGCGCCTGCGCGTTCTGCATGAACCACGAAACGCCGTTGATCGCGCGAAGCTGCGCGTACGCAACGGGATCGGCTCGGAAGAGTTGGTTGTGTCCGTTCACGTGTGATGTCTATTTGCGTTGGAATGGGAGGGGCAAAGTAGAGCGCTGCACCATGGGGCCCAAGCGGCGACCTGTGCCGTTTCATCTTCACGAGCCTCTTGTCATTTCGTGCGCGGCTGATGGTAGGAGCGCGACGGTGCGAAGGCCATCCCCAGGAACAAGTAGATGGGTGCCTTATTTGTCATGCGCCATTAGGCGTTGTCCGTCAGCAATCCGCGCCCGCCGCTGGCGTGCCACGCCCGCGCGCACGGCAAAGCTCGGCCTCTTGCCAAAGACTCCCAAGCAACCCTCCTCACGGCTGCACGCCGACCGCCCGAACCGCCCCATTGGCGACTACGCGCTCATCGGCTCGACCCACAGCGCGGCCCTGGTGCATCGCGGCGGCGATATCGAGTGGCTGTGCCTGCCGCGCTTCGATTCGGCCGCGATGTTCGCCAGCCTGCTCGGCGACGAGCGCAACGGCCATTGGACGATGCGCGCCAAAGACCGCAAGGCGCGTGTCACGCGGCGCTACCTGCCCGGTACCGTGGTGCTCGAGACCACGATCCGCACGGCCAAGGGGACGGCCATCGTCACCGACTTCATGCCCCGACCCGCGCTCGACGGCACGCACGAGGTCGTGCGCATCGTGCAGGGCGTGCGCGGCACGGTCGCCATGCATACCGAGTTCCGCATCCGCTTCAACTACGGCGGGTGGTGCCCGTGGATGGAGCGGCGCGACGGCGCGGTGTTTGCCACGGCCGGGCCGGACTCGGTGCGCATCAGTTCTGGTGTGCCGCTGACCAACGAGAACTTCGCGAGCTTTGCCGACTTCACCGTGTCCGCGGGGCAGGCCATCGCGTTCAGCCTCGACTGGTTTCCCTCGCACCTGAAGCCGCCGGTGACGCGCGACGCCAGCGCGCTGCTGGCGCGCACCGTCGCCGAATGGAGCGCGTGGACCGGCCGCTGCGGCTACCACGGCGAGTTTCGCGAGCCGGTGATGCGCTCGCTGCTCACGCTCAAGGCGCTCACCTACGAGCCCACCGGCGGCATCGTCGCCGCGCCGAGCACCTCGCTGCCCGAACTGCCGGGCGGCGAACGCAATTGGGACTACCGCTTCTGCTGGCTGCGCGACGCGGCGCTCACGCTCTACGCGCTGATCGGTTCGGGCTATGTCGAGGAAGCCAGCGCCTGGCGCTGGTGGCTGATGCGAGCGGTGGGCGGCTCGCCCGAAGAGCTGCAGGTGATGTACGGCCTGCACGGCGAACGCTCGCTCACCGAGCTCGAGCTCGGCTGGCTGCCGGGCTACGAAGACAGCCGCCCGGTGCGCATCGGCAACGGCGCGCACGGGCAGCGCCAACTGGATGTGTACGGTTCCGTCATCGCGGCCTTTCATGCGGCGCGCAAGGCCGGGCTGGCGGACATGGACAAGGTGTGGCCGCTGGAGCGCGCCATCGCGAAGCACCTGATGGTGCTGTGGAAGGAGCCCGACTGCAGCCTGTGGGAAGTGCGCGGCGAGCCGCGCCACTTCGTGCATTCCAAGATCATGTGCTGGCTGGCCTTCGACCGGGTGATCGCGAGCGCGACGGAGTATGGGCTCGAAGGCCCTGTCGAGCGCTGGCGCGAGGTGCGTGACGAGATCCACGCCGAGGTCTGCGCCCGCGGCTACGACGCCGCGAGCAATTCATTCGTGCAGTACTACGGCGCAGACACGGTGGATGCGGCGCTGCTGTGGATGCCGCTGATCGGCTTTCTGCCGATCCATGATGCGCGCGTGCAGGGCACCATCGCGCGCATCGAGAAGGAGCTGATCTTCAACGGGCTGGTGTACCGCTATCGCACAGAGAAAGGCGTGGACGGCCTCGAAGGCGGGGAGGGCGCGTTTCTCGCGTGCAGCTTCTGGCTGTCGAACGTGTACGTGGCCATGGGCAAGCTGCGCAAGGCGCGAGCCCTGTTCAAGCGCCTGCTGGCGCTGGGCAACGACCTGGGCCTGTTCGCGGAGGAGTACGACCCGGTGGCGCAGCGGCAGCTCGGCAATTTTCCGCAGGCGTTTTCGCACATCGGGTTGATCAACAGCGCGCATGCGCTGGTGTCGGCGGCCGGTGGCGTGTGGGAGCTGGCGGACCTCGATGGCAAGGCGGCGTCGAAGAAGACGGCTAGAAAGACGCCGCTCAGGCGGCCGGCAGCGCGAACTCCTCGGCGCTGAACACCGTGTGGAAGACCGTGCCGTCGAACATCTCGAACAGCTTCTTCGAGACCTCGCGGCTTTCATGGCGAACGGGTGAGTCGAGTGCGCGGGCGATGTCCTCGCGACTCGCATAGCGGATCGACAGCACCATCGCCAGTTCGGGGTCGCTCACATCGCTTTCGATCTGGCGCAGCACGCGCACTTCGAGCGCACCGGGGAAGCGGGTCCACAGCGGCACGAGTTTTTCGTGCACGTGGCGGTCGAAGGCTTCTTCCATGCCGGCCTTGACCCGGCCCCTGAAAAACGCGCAGCGGATGAACATGGTGTCTCTTCTTTCCTGGGTGAAAGCTGTGTGTGGCGGGAGGCGCTTCAGCCGCGCCCGTAGCCGTCGAACTGCCGCATCATGGCCGCCGTGTCTTCGGCGCCGAGCCCGGCCGCGACGAAGGCTCGGTGCAGCTCCGAGACGGCGCCCGCCAGCGGCATCGGCAGGCGCTGGTCTTGCGAGAAGGCCTGCACCGCTTCGAGGTCCTTGAGCATGTTGTCGATGCGGCCGGTAGGCGTGTAGTCGCGCGCGGCCATCTTGGGGCCGAACTCGCGCAGGATCTGGCTGTCGGCGCGGCCGCCGGCCAGTGCGGCGGGCAGCTTCGATGCATCGACGCCACCGGCTTCGGCCAGCCGCACCGCCTCGGCCACGGCCTGAAAGCCGATGGCGCAGAGCAGCTGGTTGACGAGCTTGGTGGTCTGGCCCGCGCCGCTGTCGCCCATGTGGGTGTAGTTGGCGCACAGGCTGTCCATCACGGCGCGTGCGCGCTGCACGTCGTCGGCGCTGCCGCCTGCCATCACCGTGAGTTGCCCGAGCAGGGCCTTGGGCGCGCCGCCGGAAAGCGGCGCATCGACGAAGCCCATGCCCGTGCGCTCGCGCAGCGACTGTGCGAGCCGGCGCGTGGAAGGTGGGTCGATGGACGACATGTCGATCAGCAGCCGCTTCGCATCGGCAGGTGCGGCGGCGGCGATGCCGGCCTCGCCGAAGATCGCGCGTTCCACCACCGCCGCAGAGTTGAGGCTGGTGATGACGAAGTCGCTGGCCGCCGCTGCCGCTTGCGCGGTGTCGGCCGCTTGTGCGCCTTGTGCTGCCAGCGCGGCCACCTTGGCCGCATCGAGGTCGAACACGTTCACCCGGTGGCCGCATTCGAGCAGCCGGCGCGCGATGGCCGAGCCCATGATGCCCACGCCGATCACGGCCACGCGCTGGCTGGATGCTGCTGTCATGCAGAGACTTTCATGGAAGCATCCTTCGAGCGTTGAACGAGCCGTGCGCCGATGTCGGCCACGATCTGCTGCACGGGCACGGCGATGTCGGCGTGCAGCACGTCGGGTTCGCTCGCGTCGGGCCTCTCCAGCGTCTTCAGTTGGCTGTCGAGCAGCGCCGGCGGCATGTAGTGCCCGGTGCGTTGTTCCATTCGCTGCCGCACCAGCGCGGGCGACCCGTCGAGAAACACGAACTGCAGCTCGGGCGACGCGGCGCGCAGCCGGTCGCGGTAGGCGTGCCGCAGGGCGGAGCAGGCCACCACCACGCCACGCGGTGCGGCCGTGCGGTCGGCGAGGCTGGCGCCCACGCGGTCGAGCCAGGGCCAGCGGTCTTCGTCGGAGAGCGGGAGGCCGGCGCGCATGCGCGCCACGGCCTCGGGCACGTGCAGGTCATCGGCATCGACCCACGGCACGCCCAGCGTCTGCGCCAGCCCGGCGGCCACGCTGCTCTTGCCGGTGCCCGACACGCCCATCACCACCACGCTCAGGCGCTGCGGCTGCTCTGGATGCTGCACGGTGCTACAGGCTCGAGGTGATGCCGCCATCCACATACAGGATGTGGCCGTTGACGAAGCTCGACGCATCCGAAGCCAGGAAGATGGCCGCGCCGCCCAACTCTTCCACGTCGCCCCAGCGGCCGGCGGGCGTGCGGCCCGAGAGCCACGCCGTGAAGGCTTCGTCGGCCACCAGCGCCTGCGTGAGTTCGGTCTTGAAGTAGCCCGGCCCGAGGCCGTTGACCTGGATGCCGTACTTGCCCAGGTCGATCGCCATGCCCTTGGTGAGCATCTTCACCGCGCCCTTGGTGGCGGCGTAGGGTGCGATGCCCGGGCGGCCCAGCTCGCTTTGCACCGAGCACACGTTGATGATCTTGCCGCGCTTGCGCTCGATCATGCGTTGCGCGACGAAGCGGCCGACCAGGAACACGCTGTCGATGTTGGTGGTGGTGATCTTGTGCCACGCGTCGATAGGGAATTCGGCGAACGCGCCGCGGTGCTGCATGCCGGCGTTGTTCACAAGGATGTCGATGGCGCCGATGTCGGCTTCGATGGCGGCCACGCCGGCTTCCACCGCTGCGGCGTCGGTCACGTCGAAGGCCATGGCCTCGGCCGCGATGCCCTTGGCGCGCAGGGCGTCGCGGGCGGTGGTGAGCGATGCGGCATCGCGTGCATTGAGCACCACGCGCGCGCCGGCGTTGCCGAGCGCAGCCGCCAGCGCAAAGCCGATGCCCTTGCTGGAGCCGGTGACGAGGGCGGTGCGCCCGGAAAGATCAAAGAGTTTCAAAGGAGGCTCCGAGTACATGGCTGACGGCATAAGTTACCGGTATCTTTTGAGATCGTCAACTGGTAAAACCTCCGCTGGCATTATTTTCTTTCATCAATTAAAGTTACCGGTATCTTATTGAGTCGCAACCGCTATCCGAGGAGACACCCGCTTGACCGCTACCGCTACATCCCCGCACGTGCTGATGCCAGGCACCTACCCGGAATGGGACATGGCGCCGATGCGGGCGGCCTACACGCTGCATCGCCTCTGGGAAGCGCCGGACCGGCAGGCCTTCATTGCCGAGCACGCGCCGAACATTCGCGCGGTCGCAACGCGCGGCGAGCTGGGTGCCAACGCCGAACTGATCGCCGCGCTGCCTGCGCTGGAGCTGATCGCCTGCTACGGCGTGGGCACCGACGGCATCGACCTTGCCGCCTGCCGCGCGCGCGGCATCCGCGTGACCAACACACCCGACGTGCTCAACGGCGACGTGGCCGACCTCGCCGTGGGGCTCACGCTGGCGGTGCAGCGGCGCATTCCGGCGGGCGACCAGTTCGTGCGCAGCGGCGCGTGGGCCGGTGGCGGCATGCCGCTGACCACCCGCGTCTTCGGCCAGCGCATCGGCATCGCGGGCTTCGGCCGCATCGGCAGCACCATCGCGCGGCGGCTCTCAGGCTTCGACGTGGAGCTGGGTTACTTCAGCCGCACGCCGAAGGCCGACAGCCCGCACCGCCACTTCGCCAGCCTGAGCGCGATGGCCGACTGGTGCGACGTGCTCATCGTCATCCTGCCCGGCGGAGAGGCCACGCGCGGCATCGTCGATGCCGAGGTGCTGCAGGCGCTGGGGCCCAGGGGCTGGCTCGTGAACGTGTCGCGCGGCACCACCGTCGACGAAGGCGCGCTGCTGCAGGCGCTGGAGGCGCGCGGCATTGCCGGCGCGGCGCTCGACGTGTTCCTCAATGAGCCGCGCATCGACCCGCGCTTTGCCGCGCTCGACAACGTGGTGCTGCATCCGCACCATGGCAGCGGCACCGAACAGACGCGCCGCGCCATGGGCGAACTGGTGCGCCGCAACCTCGAGGCCCACTTCGCGGGCCAGCCTCTCATTACCCCCGTGCCCTGACTGGCCGAAGGAAAGAATCATGCGTTTGCGTTGTATGTGCCTCGTGATCCACGCCCCCGACGACCTGCGTCTGGACGAACAGGACGCCGGCGAGATCGGCCCCGGCCAGGTGCTGGTGAAGGTCGGCATGGGCGGCATCTGCGGCTCCGACCTGCATTACTTTCACAACGGCGGCTTCGGCACCGTGCGCATCAAGGAGCCGATGGTGCTGGGCCATGAAGTGGCCGGCACCGTGGTGGCAGTGGCGCCCGGCGTCGAGAGCGTGCGCATCGGCGACAAGGTGGCCATCAACCCGAGCCGCCCCTGCGGCGCCTGCAAGTTCTGCCTCGAAGGCCTGCCCAACCAGTGCCTCGACATGCGCTTCTACGGCAGTGCCATGCGCACGCCGCACGTGCAGGGCGCGTTCCGCAACATGCTGCTGTGCGAGGCCACGCAGTGCGTGAAGGTGGCCGAGCACGTGCCGCTGCGCCTGGCCGCGCTGGCCGAGCCGTTCTCGGTGGGGCTGCACGGCGTGTCGCGCGCCGGGCCGTTGCTGGGCAAGCGTGTGCTGGTATCGGGCTGCGGACCCATCGGCGTGCTGGCCATTGCGGCGGCGCGCGCGCATGGCGCGGCAGAGATCACCGCCACCGATGTGGTCGACGAGCCGCTGGCCATCGCGCGTGCCATGGGCGCCGACAACGTCATCAACGTCGCGCAGGACAAGACCTGGGTGTCGCGCTATTCGGCCGACAAGGGCACCTTCGACGTGATGCTCGAATGCTCCGGCAACGAGCGCGCACTGCGCGACGGGCTGGAGGTGATGCGCCCGCGCGGCGTGGTCGTGCAACTGGGCCTGGGCGGCGACGTGAGCATTCCGCAGAACATGGTGGTGGCGAAAGAGCTCAGCATCTGCGGCTCGTTCCGCTTCCACGCGGAGTTCGCGCTCGCGGTGCGGCTCATCAACGAAGGGCGTGTGGATCTGTCGCCCGTGGTGACGCACACCTTCCCGATGCTGCAGGCGCGGCAGGCCTTCGAGCTGGCGAGCGACCGTCAGAAGGCGATGAAGGTGCTGATCGACTTCGCGGATGTGGGCGCGGAGGCTGTTGCGGCCTGACGGGTTTTCCGCAGACGCCCGCAGCGTCATTGGCTCGCGTTAGGCGTTGCGCGCGCCAGCAGGCGGATGTGTTCGAAGTCCAGCATGTCCAGCGCATGCCGCACCGCGTCGACCAGCGCCCCGTGGCGCGCGTCGGCCGCGAGCCGGTCGGCCCATTCGTGCAGGTCGCTCCAACGGCCGTCGCGCGCGAGCGTTTCGAGTTCGTCGCGCACCGATGCGGGTAGCGGCGCGATCGCGGGCACCGGTGGACGTCTCACCCTGTGGCCCGGTACGGGCACGGGCGGTGCATGGCGCGGCTGCTGCGGCTGCTGTGACTTGGTGGCCAGGGGCAGCAATTCTTTCGGCGCGTCCTTCACGATCACCGAGAAGTGCACACGCGTTCCCAGGTTGCGGTGGCTCTCCAGCAGCAGGCGCCCGCCCATGTGCTGCACGATGCGCCGCGCGATCGCCAGCCCGAGCCCGTGGCCGTTGGCGCTGGGCGCGCCCTGCGCGATGGCCTGGACGATGCGGGCCTGCTCTTCCTTGCCGATGCCGATGCCGCTGTCCCACACGTCGAACCTGAGCCGCCACGAGTCCGCGCGCGGCCGGGCCTGCACGCGCAGGCCGATCTTGCCGTCGCGCGTGAACTTCGCGGCGTTCGACAGCAAGTTCAGCAGCAGTTGCTGGAAGCGCTTGCTGTCGAGGTACACCGCGACCGGCAGTGCGCCCAGCACCTCCAGCTCGAACCGGTTGTGCTGCCGTTGCGCGAGCGTGTCTGCGTACTGCGCGATGTCGTCGATCAGCGCGCGCAGGTGCACCGGCCGGGGCTCGAAGGCGAAGGGCAGCAGCTCGCTCTTCGCGTAGTCGAGCAGGTCGTCGATCAGCGCGAGCTGGTAGGCCACGCTGCGCTCGATGGCCTGCAGCCGCTCGGGCGGCGGCGAGCTGTCGCCATGCAGCAGGCGCGCGTTGCCGATGATGGTCGACAGCGGTGCGCGCAGGTCGTGGCTGATGTAGGCCAGCAGCTGTGTCTGCTCGCGCGCCTGGTGCTCGGCCTGCTCCAGCGCCGCGTTCAGCGCGTGCGTCTTGCGCTTCACTTCTTCCTGCAGCCGTTGCTGTTCCTCGGCCTGCCAGTGCACCAGCGTGCGCTGCGCGACGCGCTGCTGCCGCGACAGGTGGTGCGCCCACGCCGCCAGCGCCACCAGGCCGACCAGCATGCCCGGGAAGCCCAGCGCATAGGCGTCGAAGCCGGGGATCGTGTGCGCCGGCATCGCGAGTTCGGTGAGCCGCAGGCACACCCCGACGGTGACGATGCTCATCACCGGAAAGGCCAGCCGCCCGCCCGGCCCCGCGCGCCGCATGTAGATGAAGGTGCCGACGGTCAATGCGAGAACCACCACCGGCGCGCTCAGCGTGCCGGCCAGCGCGAAAGGCGCGTACGGCCCCAGCAGCGTGCCCAGCACCACGACGCATTGCCCTGCCGCGAGCACCGCGAAGAGCGACAGTCCGGGCGCGCGCACCGGGCTGCGCCGCGACACCGCGTACAGGTAGAACATCAGCGAGAGCACGCAGCAGCCCGCGGTGACGCCGGCCGCGCGGTAGCTCCATTCGAGGCTGTCGGGCCACAGCGCCAGCCGTGCATGGCCGCGGTAGGCGCCCTCGTAGAGTGCCACGAGCGCGAAGCCCAGGCTCTGCAGCGCCGTTGCCAGGTCGCGCGAGATGAACCACAGCGCCAGCGAATACACGGAGAGCACCAGCAGCCCGCCGATCAGCAGGCCGTCGAGCAGTGCATGGCCGCTTTCTGCTTCGCGCCAGGCGTCGGCCGAATACAGCGCCGGCGCGAGCTTGACGCTGCTGTTCGTCTGAACCCGCACCAGCACGCGAGCCTGCTCGCCGGGCTGCAGGTCGAGGGCCAGCGTCGGTACGCGCTCGCGGTCCCGTCCGGTGCGTGATCGCACCGACACGCCGGTTTGCTCATGTGTCCACGTGGCCCAGCCCGCCAGCTCGCGGCGCGCATGGAAATCAACGTGCTGCAGCCACGTGGCGTCGAGCACCAGCCGAAGCGGCTGGATCGCGCCGGTGTCGTTCACCAGCGTGAGCCGCAGCCAGAAGGCCGAACGCGAAAAGCCCGGCCGCATGCGCGCTGCGTTGCCGGGCTGGAAGCCGCCGGTCACGCCGCTTTCCAGGGCATCGATTTCGTCGAGCGACAGCCGTGTGCTGGTGTCTTCGAACACCTCGGCGCGCGTGTCGAGCGCCACCGGCCAGCGGGTCGCGTCGTCGACGCGCAGCATGCCCGCCTGCGCTGTGGCCGACCCCGCCAGCCAGAAGGCGCAGCACAGCAGCAACGTGCGGATGCCGCGCAGGGCCGGGGTGGTCACCGCCTTCTCAACGCCGCATCAGGCCGACGGCACCGATGGCGGAGAGGTCGAGGCGGCAGGCGCCTGGCGAAACGCCGTGGGCGTGCGGCCGAAGCGCTCGCGGAACGCGGTCGAGAAGTTGGCCGCGCTGGAGAAGCCCACGGCCAGCGCGACTTCTTCCACGCTGAGCGCCGACTCCGCGAGCAGCCGCTGCGCCTCGGCGAGGCGCGCCTCGCGTGCGAACTCGAAGACCGTGCGGCCCGTCTGTTCGCGGAACACGCGCGACAACCGCTTTTCGTGCGTGCCCACGCGCGCCGCCAATTCGGGCAGGGTGGGCACGTTCGCCAGGTCGGCGCGCACCAGGCGCTCGACGGCCTGCGCGAGCACGCGGTCGGTGTGGTCGGCGCCCGGGGTGTTGGTGCCGCGTTCCCGTTTCGCGTTTTCCACTGCGCTCTCGGCCTGCGCGATGCAGGCCTGCGCCTGCTGCCGGCTGCTTGACAGCGCAAGGTGCACTGCCACGCGCGCCAGTACTTCCGCGGGCTCGAAGGGCTTCAGGATGTAGTCGACCGCGCCTTCGCGCAGGCCGGTGAGCCGCTCTTGCACCGAACTCGACGAGGTCACGAAGATCACCGGGATGCGTGTCGTCGCGCGGTCGGCCTTCAGCAGCCGGCAGGTCGCGAAGCCGTCGGTGGCACCCATGCGCACGTCCAGCAGTATCAGGTCGGGCTGCAGCGCCGTGGCCCTGCGGTAGCCCTCCAGCGCGTTGAACGCCAGGCTGATGCGGTGCCCGGCTTCGCGCAGTACTCCCAGCAGCAACTGCAGTTCTTCGACGTTGTCGTCGATGACGAGGATGTGCGCGCGCCGGGGTGGCGTGGTCGACCAGTAAGACATGGACGTCGAGCGTAGGAGTGCGTCGCCGAAACGCTGTGTGATTTAGTTCACATTATGTTGCATTCGTAAACAAATGTCATTAACAGCAAAGCTTTTGTCCTGAATGCCAAAAGTGCACCGGTGAGTGGGGTCCAAGAATCGCGCCCTTTCCGGAGCACCCCGCCGCATCGAGCGGCGACAAAAGAAACGGTGCCCGGTCCATCAGAGCAATCACGAGGGACGGGATGTTCAGGACCCCAACGAATCTGTCGCACGCGTCGGCGCGTCGCGACGTGCCTTCCAACGCCGCGCGCTTGCGCCGCTGCCTGACGCGCGTGGCCGCGCCTCTGGCGGGGCTGCTGTTCGCCGCGGCCGCGCATGCCGTGCCGCAGGTGTCGAGCCTTGTTCATTCGCCCGACATCCTTCCCGCCGGCGGCACGGTGACCAGCACCATCACCATCGCCGAGACCGACAGCCTGCCGATCGGTGCGCCGGGCGCCTCCTTCACCTACACGATCCCCCTGAACACCATCTACATGGGTACCGGCACGGTTCCCGTGGGCAGCTGTTCGGCCGACGTGGTTGTAGGCGCAGCCGGCCCGGGCACGCTGACCTGCTCGGGCATCACGTTGGGTGCGAACCAGTTGCGCGATTTCCAGGTACTGCTGCGCACCACCGTCCAGGGCACGCTGAGCGTCACCGCCGCGATCAGCGGGGGCAGCTCGAGCGAAACCAAGATCATCACGGTGAACCAGGGCGCCGACGTGTCGGTGGCCATCAACGCACCGGCCACCGCGCCGAGCGGCAGCACGGTGCCGATCGTCTTCACGCTCACCAACAACGGCCCCGACACCAGCTCGGGCTCGACGCTGACCTATTCCATTCCCACGGGGTTGTCGGTCTCGGGCTCCGGCCTGCCTTCGGGCTGCTCGATCAGCGGCAGCCTGCTGACCTGCAACGTGCCGGCCACGCCGGCCACCACGGGCAGCAACACGCGCACCTTCACCGTCAACGGCGTGGTCACCGCGGGCGCGGGCTCCACCATCACGCACCAGCCGGCCGTGGTGTCGGCGGGTTCGATCGGCGATGGCGTTTCCACCAACAACAGCGCCACCGCCAACACCACCGTGACGGCGGGCTACGTGCTCGCGCTCGCCAAGAGCCATGACGGCGGCCAGCTGCTGGTGGGGCAGCGCTTCAACTTCCGCCTGAGCCCGAGCTTCAGCGGCACCGCTCCCACGGGCGTCACGCTGAGCGACACGCTGCCGGCCAACTTCACGATCCAGCCGTTCTCCGCGGGCGGCGGCTGGACCTGCTCGGTCGCCGGCCAGACGGTCAGCTGCACGCGCACCGACATCGGCGGCACCGGCGGCGCCAACGTGGCGCTCGGCGACATCCTCATCCCCGTGATCGCCTCGTCTGCCGGCACCGGCGTCGTCAACCAGGCCACCGTGAGCGCGACCGGGCCCATCGCCAACTCCGCCACGGGCAGCGTGCCCGCCGACGTGGCGGTCTCCGCCACCGACTTCCGCGCCGACAAGCGACGCGGCTGGCCGCAGAACAACGTGCCGCTGGGCCAGGCCTTCGACTACCAGGTCGGCAGCACCAACCTCGGCAGCACGCGCCTGCTGGCGGGCAGCACCATCCAGCTGGTGGACGACCTGCCGGCCGGCGTGCAGATCAACAGCGTCACGCAGCGCGACGGCTACACCTGCACGGTGACCCAGGGCGGCACCACCGTCGTCCCGACGCCCGCCACGCCGGTGCCCGGCCCCGCGACCGTGACCTGCACGCGCACGCTCGCCGCCGACATCGATGTCGACCTGTCGAACGGTGCCAGCGCGCGCAACGGCGGCTACATCATCGTGAACGCCACCATCCCGGCGCTGCCGTCGGGCGGCGGCCAGATCGTCAACAGGATGTGCGTGAACGTGGCGTTGCCCGCGAGCGCGCCCACGCTCGGCACCGACCCGGACGCCAACACCGGCAACGACTGCGTGAACCTCGGCACCGGCGTGGACGACGTCGCCACCGCCGCTGACGTGAAAGTGCTCAAGCGCGTGGTGGGCATCGGCGACAGCGCCGGCAACCGCCAGATCGCGGGCCAGCCCGTCACGTGGGAAATCGAGGTGGTCAACACCGGTCCTTCCGAAGCGCAGAACGTGGTCGTCACCGACGCCTTCGCGCAGGTGATCGGCGCCGGCAACGTCACGCAGACCGCCAACGGCGGCACCTTCGCAGGCTCCTGCGCGCTGCCGGCCAACGGAGGCGGCTTCGGCCAGGCATCGCTGTCCAACTGCACGCTGTCGACCCTGCCGGTATGCCGCGCGAGCACCGACGCCGCCAGCGCGCTGCCGCTGTGCCCGGTGATACGCGTCGTTGCGTCGCACTACGGCGACGGCCGCTCGGCCACCGACCACGGCTTCGAGATCAACAACACGGCGAACGCACTGGCGGTCACGCCGGCCGACCCGAACCTGGCCAACAACGACGGCAGCACCATTGCCTACCTCGTGGCGCGCAGCGACGTGACGGTCACCAAGTCGGCCAGCCCGGCCTCGGTGCCGGTCGGCCAGCTGCTCACCTACACACTGACCGTCGTCAACCGGAACGTACCGGACAGCCTGAGCCGTGCATACGCCGTGAGCGTGACCGACACGTTGCCGGCCAACCTGATGTTCCTCACGGCCGTCGCCTCCGGCGGAGGCACTTGCGGTACGACACCGGTCACCACGCAGCCCACGGGCACCGGCACCACCAACAACCAACTCGTGTGCAGCTGGAGCTCGCTCAACCGCAACGTGCAGCAGACCGTCACGGTGCGCGTGCGGCCGCTGTACGCGCTCAACGGCACCGCGGTGACCAACGGCGCGCACGTTGCCACCGACACGCCCGAGCTGCTCAGCACCAACAACGACGCCGCCGTGCCCGCGACCGTCACCGCGCCGGTGTACGACCTGGTCGTGACCAAGCGCGACGACGCCGACCCGGTGAACGTGGGCGACGACGTGGGCTACACCATCACCGTGTCGAACAACAGCGCGTCGACGGCGGAAGACGTGCGCCTGATCGACACGCTGCCGCTGCCCGGTCCCGGCGGCGAGACACCGCCCACGCTGGTGTCGGTGAGTATTCCGTCGAATGCCCCGACGGGCACCAGCTTCGCGCTGGCCGGCGGCGCAGCCATCGGCTCGGCCGGCGGGCAGATCGTGTTCACCATCCCGACGCTGGGCGGCACGGGCCCCACGTCCACCGGCGAGCTCAGTTCGCTGCAGTTCCGCGTGGTGCTCAGGGGCACGTCGCGCGGCACTTTCCAGAACAACGCGAAGGTCGACTTCTTCGACGCCACGCGCAATGCCTTCGACACCGTGCAGGGCAACAACGCGGTGGCAGAGAACACCACCTTCCGCTTCAAGGCCGACGTACAGGTGGTCTCCAAGGCCGCCGTCACGACCGGCACCGCCACGCCGCTGGCCACCGTGTCGTCGGCCCAGACCTTCGACTGGCTCGTGCAGCTGCGCAACAACGGCCCCGACAGCGCCGAGACCACCAGCTTCACCGACACGCTGCCCGCGCCGCTGGTGCTGACGGGCACGCCGGTGTTCACCGTCACGAGCGGCGCCTTCACGCCCGCCGCGCCCACCTGCACCGGCGTTGCCGGCGGCACGGCCGTGAGTTGCGCCATCACCTCGATGCCGGCCAACGGCACGGCCACCGTGCGCATTCCGGTGCGCTTCAGCGGCGCCGCGCCAGCCAACGGCACCGTGCTCACGAACCGCGCGCACATCGTCACTACCGGCTCGGGCGACACCAACGGCGGTGCCGATCCGGACGCCGGCAACAACTTCAACGACGGCCAGATCACGGTGCAGAACAGCGCGCTGTCCGGCCGCGTGTACGAAGACCTGAACGGCAACGGCCTGATCGACAGCGGCGAGCCCGGCATCGCCGGCGTGACCATGCGGTTGAGCGGCACCGACAGCTCGGGCAACGCGGTCGTCATGACCACCACCACAGACGCCAACGGCAACTGGGGCTTCACCGTGCCGGCGGGCACCTACAGCGTGGTGGAAGACCAGCCAGCGGCCTACCAGCCCGGCATCACGCGCGCGGGCACCGTCAGCGGCGTGGGCAGCACGGTAGGCACGGTCCCGCCCGGCACCAGCAACGGCCCGAACGGCTCCAATGCCAACCGCATCGACAACATCGTGCTCGGCACGGGCGGCGCTTCCACGGCCAACAACTTCGGCGAGGTACGCGCATCCAGCCTGGCCGGCCGCGTCTACCAGGACGCCGACTACAACAACGCCGCCAGCGCGGGCGACCCCGGCATCGCCGGCGTGACCGTCACGCTCACCGGCACCGACATGTTCGGCAACCCGGTGTCGCTGACAACCACCACGGCCACGACCACCGGCAACTATGCCTTCAACAACCTCACGCCCGGCAGCTACACGCTGACTGAAACACAGCCCGCAGCCTTCGCCGACGGCAGCGACGCGGCCGGCACCGCCGGCGGCACCGCAGGCAACGACGTGGTGAGCGCGATCGCGCTGCGCTCCAACGTCACGGGTACCGGCTACGACTTCGGCGAGCTGCTCACCCGCATCACGACGCGCGTGTTCGTCGACGCCAACAACGACGGCGTGCCGCAGGCCGGCGACACCGGCATCCCGAACGTCGAGCTGCGCCTCACGGGCACCGACGCCGCGGGCAACGCGGTGAACATCCTGGCCGTGCCCACCGGCACGGTCGGCAGCTACGAGTTCCGCAACGTGCCCCCGTCGGGCGCGGGCGGCTACACCATCACCGAGACGCAGCCGGCCAACTACGCGCCGGGCAAGGCCAACAACAACGGCCAACCCGGCACGCCGCAAGGCGGCGGCAACGTCATCACCGGCGTGACCGTCTCGGGCACCAGCGTGCCGACCACGCAGGGCGAATACTGGTTCGGCGAGCTGCTGCCCGGCGGCATCTCGGGCCGCGTGTACTACGACCGCGACGGCAGCGGCGCGCAGGGCGCGCCGGCCACCGAGCCGGGCTTGGCGGGCGTGACGATCACGCTCACGGGCACCGACGTCAACGGCCAGACGGTGTCGCGCACCACCACCACCGACGCCAGCGGCGACTACAGCTTCCCGAACCTCGCGCCCGGCAGCTACACCGTGACCGAGACGCGGCCCACGGGCTACCTGCCCGGCATCACGCGCGCCGGCAACGTCAGCGGCGCGGGCAGCACGCCCGGCGCCGTGCCGACCGGCGGCACCGGCGTGACCAACGGCCCCAACGGCTCGACGGCCAACGTCATCCAGAACATCGTGCTTGGCGCCGCGGGCTCGGGCTCGGCCGGCAACAACTTCTCGGCGGTGAAGCCCGCGAGCCTCTCGGGCTACGTGTACGCCGACGTGGCGCCGTCCAACGGCACCAAGGACAGCGGCGAGCCCGGCATCGCCGGCACCACCGTGCGCGTCACCGGCACCGACTTCCAGGGCAACGCCGTCGATCGCACGGTGCAGACCGCTGCCGACGGCCGCTACCTGGTCGACGCGCTGACGCCCGGCATCTACCAGATCGACGAGACGCAACCCGCCGGCGTGGCCGACGGCCCCGAGTCGCTCGGCACTGTTGGCGGCGCCGCGCGCGGCACCGTCAACCCCGGCGGCACCAACGACCGCTTCGGCGGCCTCGCACTGGTCTCGGAAGACGTGGGCATCGACTACAACTTCGGCGAGCGCGGCGGCCAGATCGCCGGCTGGGTGTACGTCGACACCAACAACGACGGCGTTCGCCAGCCCACCGAGGCCGGCATTCCCGGCGTGACGCTCACGCTCACCGGCCGCTCGGCCAGCGGCCTGGTGGTGAACGCCACCGTGGTCACCGACGCCAGCGGCCGCTACGTCTTCACCGGCCTGCTGCCGGCCGACGCCGCGGGCTACACCATCCGCGAGACGCAGCCCGTGACCTATGCCGACGGCCTCGACGCCGTGGGCACGGTCGAGGGCGCGGCCACCGGCACGCTGGGCAACGACGTCATCGGCGCCATCGCGTACCGCGGCGGCAACGGCGACAACTACAACTTCGGCGAACGCGGCGCATCGCTGGCGGGCACCGTCTACAACGACGCCAACCGCAACGGCACGCGCGAGCCGCAGGACTTGCCGATCCCGGGCGTGACCATCACGCTCACCGGCACCGATGCCGCGGGCCAGCCGGTGACGCGCACCGCCGTCACCGACGCCAACGGCCGCTACGAACTGCCCGGCCTGCCGTTGCCCGGCAGCGGCGGCTACACCGTCACCGAGACGCAGCCCACGGGCTACGACGAAGGCATTGCCGTGCCCGGCACGCTGGGCGGCACCGCGCAGGGACCGAACCAGATTCGCGTGAACTTCACCGGTCTGGACGCCCACGGCACCGGCTACGACTTCAACGAGCACAGCAACCAGCCCGCCTCGCTCACCGGCACCGTGTGGTTCGACCAGAACCACAACCGCACCCGCGAGTCGGGCGAGGGCCAGGGCGAAGGCTGGACGGTCGAGCTGCTGCGCTGCGCCGACGGCGGCAACGCCTGCGCGGAAACCGCGGCCACCGTGCTCTACACCGTGACCACGAGCGCCAACGGCAGCTACCGCTTCGGCGACCTCGTGCCCGGCGAATACCGCGTGCGCTTCCGCGCGCCCGACGGCCGCGTCGTGGGCGGCGTATGGCCGACCGATGCGTCGCAGAACGGCGCGGGCGGCCCGTATCCCACGCCCGCTGCGAGCGATCCGCGCTTCACCATCAAGGTGCGCGTGAACGCGGGCGCCAACGTGCAGAAGCAGGACCTGCCGTACGACCCGGGCGGCGTGGTGTACGACAGCGTCAGCGGCACGCCGGTGCCGGGCGCCGTGGTGCGCCTGGTCGGCCCGCCCGGCTTCGATCCCGCGCAGCACCTGCTGGACGGGCGCGACACCTACACGACCGGCCCCAACGGCTACTACGACTTCTTCCTGCTGCCGGGCGCACCGGCCGGCGACTACCGCCTGGCCATCACGCCGCCGGGCGCCTACCTGCCGTCGTCGATGTACCCGGCCGCGGCCGGTGCGCTGGGCACGCAGTCGTGCGCGGCGCCCGCCAACGGCCCGGCACCCGCGCAGACCAACCCCTGCGTGGTGAGCCCCGGCGCGGCGCTGGTCACCGGCGCGGGCTACTACCTGATGTTCAAGATGCCGGGCGGCGGCGGCCAGCACGTGGTGGCCAACAACATCCCGCTCGACCCGTCGGACGCCACGCTCATCGAGCTGCGCAAGACGACATCGAAGCTCACCGTGAAGAAGGGCGAGCTGCTGCCTTACCGCATCACGGCGCGCAACACGCGCGGCAACCCCGTGCCGGGCGTGGCCGTGGTCGACACGCTGCCGCCGGGCTTCCGCTACATCCAGGGCTCGCTCACCGTGCGCACCATGCCCGGCGGCGTGGCGCTGCCGGTGGTGCCGCAGATCAACGGCCGCCAGGTTGTGGTGCCCGGCCAGAACTTCGCGCCCAACGAGACCAAGGAATACCTGATGGTCGCGGGCGTGGGGGTCGGCGTGGGCGAGGGCGAGTTCGTCAACCAGGTCGTCGCCCTGCAGGGCGTGGGCGGTCGCACGCTGTCGAACCTTGCCACGGCCACCGTGCGCGTGGTGCCCGATGCGCTGTTCGACTGCACCGACGTGATCGGCAAGGTCTACGACGACAAGAACGCCAACGGCTACCAGGACGACGGCGAACCCGGCCTTGCCAACGTGCGCATCGCAACGGTCAACGGCGTGCTGGCCACCACCGACGCCGAAGGCCGCTACCACATCGCCTGCGCCGCCATTCCGAAGGAAGGCACCGGCAGCAACCTGGTGCTCAAGCTCGACGAGCGCACGCTGCCCTCGGGCTATCGCACCACCAGCGAGAACCCGGCGGCCGAGCGCGCCACGCGCGGCAAGGTGCTGAAGATCAACTTCGGCGCCACCGTGCACCGCGTGGTGCGCCTCGCGCTGCAGGGCGCGGCCTTCGAAGACGGCAACAGCGCGCTGCGCGCCGGCTTCGCGGGCGAGCTCGACCGCACCGTGAGCGTGCTGGCCGAAAAGACGGCAGTGCTGCGGCTGGCCTACAAGGCCGCTCCGGGCGAGCCCGCATCGCTGGGCCGCCAGCGCACCGACGCGGTGAAGGCCGCGGTGCTCGCGCGCTGGAAGCAGCTCGGCGAACAACGCGCCGGGCGCAACGAGCCGCCGCTTTTCAACCTGGACATCGAGGTCGAGCTGGTGCCTGCCACCGCCGCCTCGGACGAGGCGAAGCCATGACCCGCCCACAGACACCGAACCCGATCCAGCGAGCCGACATGAGAAGAAGAAAGACGCTTCCGAAGCGCATGGCCCTTGCAGGCGCCGTGACCGCCGCCTGCCTGAACATGGGGCTGGCCGCCGCGCAGGAGACCGCGGTGCGCGGCCGCATGCTCGACCAGGCCACGGCCGACCCGCGCGCCGTGGATATCGACGGCGCACGCCGCCTGCCGCGCAGCAGTGAGCGCGAGCTGCCCAAGGCCACCTTCGTGCTCGGCGATGCGGTCGAGCCCCGCGCGGCGACGGCCGCCGTGGCCGCATCGCCCGCCGAACGCAGCAACACCAGCACGCCGCATTTCGACTCCGGCGCAGACGGCCTGCTGCCCGCCGACCGCGCGCAGCTCGACCGCATCGCCGACCAGGTGAAGGGCCGCGACGGCCTGCGCTTCGAGATCGTCGGCCACACCGACACGCAGCCCCTGAGCGCGAAGTCGCGCGAGCGCTTTGCCGACAACCACGCGCTGGGCCTGGCCCGCGCGCAGCAGGCCGGTCGCTACCTCACGCAGCGCCTGGGCCTGCCGGAGGCCGCGGCCTCCGCCACGTCGCGCGGCCCCGATGCACCCGTGGCCACGCCTGCAACTGACCCCGCCAACTGGGCCGCCAACCGGCGCGTGGAAGTGCGCGTGTACTGGCGCGATGCTGTCGTTGCGCCGGCACCCGCACCAGCCGACCCCGGCGTGTGCCGCACCTTCACCGCCTTCGGCACCGACGACGCGCCGCTGCGCCTGAGCGTGGACGGCCAGCTGCTGTCCGCAGACGGCAAGCTCCCGTCCGCCGAAGGCACGACGAGTGCCGACCGCCAGCGCTGCGTCGACGTGCAGCTGGAGCGCAACCAGCTGCGCCTGCAGTACGACAACCTCTCGCAGCCGCGCCGCCTGAGCGCCAGCGCATGGCCCACCACCGTGGTGGCGGGCGACACCGTGCGCTTCGCCGGCTACAGCAACTACCTGCTGTTCACCAGCAAGGCAGAACTGCGCGTGTTCACCGCCAACGACGTGATGCAGCGCCGCCTCGTCGCAACCGTGCCGCTGGACGCCGCATTGCGCGGCGAATGGCAGGTGCCCGAAGGGCTGCTGAACCGCCTCGCCGAAGGCGCGAGCGGCAAGCTGTACTACCGCGTGCGCGTGTACGACCGCCAGGGCCGCTTCGACGAAACCGACGACCTCTCGCTCACGCTGGCCCAGCGCCACAAGCCCGAGACCGGCACGCCGCCCGACCCGGTGCGCGAGCTGCTGCGCGGCTATGGCCAGAACAACATCGCCATCGCCAACATTCCGTTGAGCGCGGGCACCGTTACCGCCAGCGGCGCGGCCATTCGCCCCGGCGAGAGCGTGCGCGCGCTCGGCTTTGCGGTGCCGGTGGACGAGAGCGGCCGCTTCGTGTTCCAGCAGCTGGTGCCGCGCCGCGTGCAGACCGGCGAGATCGCCGTTACCGACGCTCAGGGCGCCACGCGTGCCTACCGCCGCGACTTCGAACTGCCCGCGAGTGACTGGTTCTTCGTGGGCCAGGCCGACCTCACCGTGGGCAGCAACAGCGTGAGCGGCCCGGCCGCGATCATGACCAACGACAAGAACCGCTACGGCGGTGGCGGCTGGAGCGAAGGTCGCATTGCCGGCTATGCGAAGGGCCAGCTCAACGACCGCTGGACGCTCACGGCCAGCGTCGACACCGAAGAGCGCCCGCTGAAGGAGCTGTTCCGCAACCTCGACCGCAAGGACCCGACTTCGCTGTTCCGCCGCTTCGACCCCGAGGATTCGTGGAGCACCTTCGGCGACGACTCCACCACCATCGAGGACGCGCCCACGCAGGGCCGCTTCTACCTGCGCGTGGACGACGGCCGCTCGCAGGCCATGTGGGGCAACTTCAAGCTCAACTTCGGCGACACCGAACTCACCCGCGTGAGCCGCGGCCTCTACGGCTTTCATGGCCGCTACCTGGGCGAGGAGTCGACCGCCTTCGGCGAGGCGCGCCTGAAGGTCGACGCCTTCGCGGCCGAGCCCGGCACGCTGGCCGCGCGCGAGGAATTCCGCGGCACCGGCGGATCGCTCTACTACCTGCGCAACCAGGACATCACGCGCGGCGCCGAGCGCGTGACGCTGGAGATCCGCGACAAGGACTCCGGCTTCGTGCTCAAGCGCACGCAGCTCGTGCCGAGTTCCGACTACGAGATCGACTACCTGCAGGGCCGCGTGCTGCTGTCGGCGCCGCTGCCCAGCCTGTCGGACGACGGCTCGCTGGTGCGCGCCGGCGGCTTCACCGGCATGCCGACCTACCTGGTGGTGGACTACGAATACACGCCGCTGACTTCCTCGCTCGACACGCTCGCCGTGGGCGGCCGCGTGTCGTGGTGGGTCAACGACCACGTGGGCGTGGGCGTGACGGCGTCGCGGCAGGACCAGATCGGCGGCGACCAGCGCCTGGCCGGCGCCGACATCACGCTGCGCAAGACCGAGAACACCTACTTCAAGGGCGAGTTCGCGCGCAGCAAGGGCCCGGGCACCAGCCAGCTCGACTCGCTGGACGGCGGCTTCAGCTTCACGGGGCGCAACGGTGCCATCGGCAACACGCTGGGCAACGGACCCACCGGCAACGCAAACGCATGGCGCCTCGAAGGCCAGGCCGACCTGGGCGACTTCGACATCCGCGGCGGTGGGCGCGTGAGCGCCTACGCGCAGTCGCGCGACGCGGGCTTCTCGGCACCGGGCCAGTACGCGAGCAACGCCACGCGCCAGACCGGCGTGCAGGCCACCGTGCCCTTCGGCGAGAAGGGCCAGAGCGGCGCAGGCGAGCTGCGCCTGAAGGCCGACCGCCGCGACGAGCGCGACGGCTACAACAGCAGCGTGCTCGACGCGCAGTACGCCCTGACCCTGTCGCCCGAGTGGAAGCTCGGCCTCGGCCTGCGCTACGACGACAAGACCGGCGACGCGCTCATCACCAGCCCGTCGCTGCCGACCACGCAGGCGGTGTCGGGCGAGCGCGCCGACGCAGCCGTGCAGCTCGAATACACCGGCAGCGACCGCTGGAGCGCCTACGGCTTCGCGCAGAAGACGCTGCGGCGCACCGGCACGCGGCTGGAGAACGACCGGCTGGGCTTCGGCGGGCGCTACCGCGTCAACGACAAGCTCGCGCTGCGCGGCGAGGTCTCCACCGGCGACGGCGGACTGGCCGGCAAGGCCGGCGTCGACTACCAGTACGACGACCGCTCCAACCTCTACATGACCTACGTGGCCGACACCGGCCGCACCGACGAGAACCTCATCGGCCGCGGCGGCAGTCTCGTGACCGGCGTGCGCTCCCGCGTGGGCGACGGCCTCACCATGTTCACCGAGCATCGCCAGGCCACCGGCACGCAGCCGGGCCTCACGCATGCCTACGGCGTGCAGTACGCGCCCGACACGCGCTGGACCTTCGGCGTCAACTTCGAGAACGGCTGGATCGGCGCCGAGACCCTGGGCGCCACGCGCCGCGAGGCCGTGGCCTTCACCACCGGCTATTCGAGCGAGCGCATGAAGTACAGCGGCGGCCTCGAATACCGCAAGGACCGCACCACGGCCGAGACACGTACCAGCTGGCTGGTGAAGAACTCCTTCAGCTGGAAGGTGGACGACGACGCGCGCTGGGTCGGCAAGTTCAACTGGGCCGACAGCGACAGCACCACCGGCACGCTGGCCGCCGCCAAGTACACCGAAGCCATGCTCGGTTACGCGCTGCGCCCGGCGCTGAACGACCGGCTGAACCTGCTCTTCAAGTACACCTACCTGTACGACCTGTCGTCTCCGGGCCAGGTGGTGTCGGGCGGGGTCGACTCGAGCCTGGGCACCGTGTCGACCACCGGCATCGACTACCAGCAGCGCAGCCATGTGTTCGCGATCGACGCCACCTACGACATCGACCCGCGCTGGACCCTCGGCGGCAAGTACGCCTGGCGCCGCGGCGAACTGCGCGCGAGCCGCGACAACTCGTCGCCGTGGTTCAAGAGCTCGGCCGAGCTTGCCGTGCTGCGTGTCGACTGGAAGCTGGTGCGCAACTGGGACTGGATGCTCGAGTGGCGCACGCTGCGCGCCAAGGAACTCAAGGACCGCAAGAGCGGCTGGGTCACCGCCGCGTACTACCACGTCAACGAGAACCTGAAGGTGGGCGTGGGCTACAACTTCACCGACTACTCAGACAACCTCACCGACATGAGCTACCGCAGCAAGGGGTGGTTCCTGAACGTGCTCGGCAAGTTCTGACGAAGCCCGTGCCATGCGCGAAGGACACGACATGCCCATCACGGTTCCGCTGGTCGACATCGCGCAGGCGCTGGCGCGGGCGGGCTGCCCCGGCAACCGTTGCGACCGCTACCGGCTCTACGAGGAGTGGGCACGCGATTTCCAGGCCGACTTCGAGGCCCGCGCCGCGGCAGGGCGCAAGCCAGGGCGCACCTACCTGCACGACGTGACGGCCTTCGCGCTGCGCCGGGCGGCGGCCTACGGGTTCGACGTGCGCTGCGAAGACTTCGGCGCGCGGCTGTGCAGCGAGGCGCGGCTGGTTGCCGGCGTTCGCTGACCCTGGAAGAACCCGGTACCTAGGAGCTTTCGCGCTGCTCGATGCGGAACGGGATCATCACCGTCTCTGCGGGCGGCCGGTGCCCTTCGCGCGCACCGTCGATCACACGCAGCAGCAGTTCGCCCGCCGCCTTGCCGATGCCCACGCAATCCACCGCCACGGTGGTGATGCGCGGGTGGCAGGCACGCGCCACTTCGAAGTCGCCGAAGCCCGCGATCGCGATGCGGCCCGGCACGTTCCAGCCGCGGCGCTGGCATTCCATCAGCGCACCGAAGGCCGAGAGGTCGGACACGCAGATCACCGCATCCACGTCGGGCCACTGCCGCACCAGCTGCACCACCGCTTCGCCGCCTTGCGCCATCGAGATCGGCGGCTGGCCGAAGCTGATGACGCGGCCGTCGGGCAGGCCCAGTTCGCGGATCGCCTCCGCATAGCCGCGTTGGCGGTCCGCGCCGCGCGTGTCGCGGTTCGAGGTGCCGCCGATGAAGGCGATGCGCCGGTAGCCCTTGCCGTGCAGGTGCCGCACCATCGCGGCCGCGGCCTCAGCGTTCGAGAAGCCGACCGTGTGTTCGATGGGCGTGGCGGGCAGGTCCCAGGTCTCGACCACCGGCACGCCGGCGGCCTGCAGCATCGAGCGCGCGGCGGGTGTGTGCGAGCCGCCCGTGAGGATCACGCCTTCGGGCCGGCGCGCGAGCATGGCGCGCAGCAGGCGCTCTTCGGTTTCCACGCGGTAGTCGGTGTAGCCCAGCAGCAGCTGCAGGCCGCGTGCTTCCACCGCCGCGGTGATGCCCTGCGCGGTTTCCGAGAAGTTGGAGTTGTTGAGCGACGGAATCAGCACCGCGATGAAGCCCGAACGCTTGCTGGAGAAGGTGCGTGCCGTCTGGTCGATGACGTAGCCCATCTCCTCGCAGGCCTGCAGGATGCGTTGGCGCAGCGCCTCGGAGGTCACGCGGTCGCTGCTCGCGCCGCGGTTGAGCGCGCGCGACACCGTCATCTTCGACACGCCGACGCGCGCGGCCACGTCGGCCATCGTCGCGGGGCGGGTGAGGGGGGCGGCAGCAGCGGTGGCTTTGTTTGGAGGCAAGGGCTTCTTTCTCTCTCGGAAATGCGGGTTCGAGGATATGCGACGCGGGGTCAGATACCGATAACCTGTAAATCGCCGATTTAGGTATGTAAAGAATACAGCGATTGATTCTTTTACAAGAATGAAAAATAGCGCAATCAGCGTACGGGAAAAGCCTAAGTTACCGGTATCTTTTCCAGTGCCACACTGCAAACCCCAAGTTCAGGGAAACCAGCGCCGTGGCCATGACCATCGAAGTCTTCGATTCCCGTTTCGCCCCCGTCGCCCGCGATGCCGGTCCGCTCGAGCGCCTGTGCACCGGCGCCGCCTGGAGCGAAGGCCCGGTGTGGATGCACGAAGACGGCGCGGTGCTGTGGAGCGACATTCCCAACAACCGCATGCTGCGCTGGCATGCCGAAGGCGGCATGAGCGTGTGGCGCGAGGGCGTGGAGTTCACCAACGGCCACACCCGCGAGGCCGACGGCGCTTTGCTGCATTGCTCGCACGGCCAGCGCGCCATCGTGCGCACGCGCTTCGGCCCGGGCCTGCTGCCGCTGGCCGACGAGGTGGTGGTCGACCGCTATCAGGGCCGCCGGCTCAACTCGCCCAACGACATCGTCGTGAAGCGCGACGGCAGCATCTGGTTCACCGATCCGCCGTACGGCATCGTGTCCGACCATGAAGGGCACAAGGCCCAGAGCGAACTGGGCCGCAACCATGTGTTCCGCTTCGACCCCGCAAGCGGCGCGTTGCGCTCGGTAAGCGATTTCGTCGAAGAGCCCAACGGGCTGGCCTTCTCGCCCGACGAAAGCATCCTCTATGTGAGCGACACATCGGCCGCCTTGCGCACCGACGGCTCGGGGCATCACCATATCGTCGCCTTCGAGGTGATCGGCGGGCAGGACCTTGCCAGCCCGCGCGTGTTCGCGGTCGTGAACCCGGGGCTTGCGGATGGCTTTCGCATCGACGTGCACGGCTTCGTCTACACAAGCAGCGCCGACAGCGTGCAGGTCTATCACCCTGACGGCACGCGCATGGCGCGCATCGCGGTGCCGGAGAAGGTGGGCAACCTGACCTTCGGTGGCAATGACGGCAACGAGCTGTTCGTGTGCGCCTCGACATCGCTCTACCGCATTCGCCTGAACACCCGCGGGGCGGTGCGCGCATGAACGCCGCTTCTGCCTTGCTGCAGTTCCAGGGCATCAGCAAACGCTTCGGCGGCACGCAGGCGGTCGACAACGTCACGCTCGACGTGCGCGCCGGAGAAATCCTCGCGCTGCTCGGCGAGAACGGTGCGGGCAAGTCCACGCTCATCAAGCTGCTCGCGGGTATCTATCCCGCGGACCAGGGCGAGATTCTTTTCGACGGCCGACCGCAAGCCGACTGGCGGCGCAGCGACCGGCGCGAGCAGCCGGTTGCGTTCATCCACCAGGACCTGGGCCTTGTCGAATGGATGACGGTTGCCGAGAACGTGGGTCTGGGCACCGGTTATCCGCGCCGCTTCGGCCTCATCGACTGGTCCGCCGCGAACGACACGGCGCGCCGCGTGATGGCGCGCGTGGGCTGCGACATCGATCCAGGCCGCCGCGTGTTCTCGCTCACGCGCGCCGAGAAGTCGCTGCTGGCCATCGGCCGCGCGCTTGAAGTGAAGGCGCGGCTGCTGGTGCTCGACGAGCCCTCGGCCAGCCTTCCGATGAGCGACGTGGAGCGCATGTTCGGCGTGCTGCGCGAATTGCGCCGGCAAGGCATGGCAATGCTGTACGTGTCGCACCGGCTCGACGAGGTGTTGGCCATTTCCGACCGCGCGGCCGTGATGCGCGACGGCAAGCTGGTGGCGGTGAAGGACACGGCGCAGACGAACGAGGGCGAACTCGTCGGGCTGATCGTGGGCAAGGCGCTGTCGGCTTCGGTGCAGAAGGCGAAGGCACCTGAACCCGGGAGCGGCGAGCCTGTGCTGCAGCTCGACGGCGCGGCCAGCGGCAACGCCGGCCCGTTGAGCCTCGCCGTGCACCGCGGCGAAGTGCTGGGCCTCGTCGGCCTGCGCGGCGCGGGCCACGAGGCCATCAGCCGCGCGATCTTCGGCCGCGAGCCGCTGTCGGCCGGCCGCATGCGACTGCTCGGCAACGCATGCGCCTTCACGTGTTCCGCCGACGCCATCCGCGCCGGCGTGGCCTACGTTGCCGGCGAGCGCCTTGAAGAAAACCTTGCCGGTTCGATGACCGTGCTGGAGAACCTCTTTCCCAACGCCGCATTGCATGGCGACCGCGGCCTTGCCTTCGACCGCCCGCGCCGGGAGAACGACCAGGCACTCGCGCTCATCCGGCGCTTCGACGTCAATCCGCCCGCGCCGTCCGCCGAAGTGCAGCAGCTCTCCGGCGGCAACCAGCAGAAGGTGGTGCTGGCGCGCTGGTTCCACCTGGACAAGCCGCTGGTAGTGCTCGAAGAGCCCACCGCAGGCGTGGACGTTGGCGCCAAGCGGCAGATCTACGGCGTGCTGCGTGAGCGCGCCGAGGCTGGCACGGCGCTGGTCGTGGTCTCCACCGACTTCGAGGAAATCGCGACCGTGTGTACCCGCGTGCTCGTGTTCCGCGACGGCCTGATCGCGGCCGAACTCACGGGCGACGCGATCACGGTCGAAAAGCTATTGGCATTGGCAGCAGGCGCGGCAACGCGCGAGGAGATTCACGCATGAGCAGTTCCATCCGGTCCACGGCGCTGGAGCCCGACAAGTCCCTCGACGGCGAGGCCATTTCCCTGGCGCAGAGCATCGGCCGCGCAATGCCGGTCTACGGGCTCGTGGTGCTGATGGCGGCGCTGGCGCTGCTGTTCTCGCTGCTGCTGCCCGACACCTTTCCGACGCTGTTCAACCTGCGCGCGATCCTGGCCGACAAGTCGGTGATTGCACTGCTGGCACTGGCCGCGACCATCCCGATGATCACCGGCAAGATCGATCTCACGGTGGGCTACGGCATTGTGCTGTGGCACATCCTCGCGATCAGCCTGCAGACGCAGCTCGGCCTGCCGTGGCCGGCGGCAGTGCTGGTGGTACTGGCGTGCGCGGCGCTGTTCGGCGTGCTCAACGGACTGCTGGTCGAACTGGCGCAGATCGATTCGTTCATCGCCACGCTGGGTACGGGCACCGTGATCTACGCGGTGGCCATGTGGCACAGCGGCGGGCGGCAGGTGGTGGGCGAGTTGCCCGACGGTTTTGTCGGCATCGCGGGCGGCAACCTGCTGGGGCTGCCGGTGGGCGCGTTCTATGTGCTTGCGGTGAGCGTCACGCTGTGGGGCGTCACCGAGTTCACGCCGCTGGGCCGCGCGCTGTACGTCATTGGCGCGAACCCGAAGGCGGCGCAGCTCAACGGCATTTCGGTGCGCAGGCATGTGATGGGCGCGTTCGTCGCGTCGGGGCTGCTGTCGGGCTTTGCGGGCGTGCTGCTGGCTTCGCGGCTGCAGATCGGGCAGGCGAGCGTGGGGCTCGAATTCCTGCTGCCTGCGCTGGTGGGTGCGTTCCTTGGTTCGACCACCATCCGGCCCGGCCGCGTGAACGTGTGGGGCACGCTGGTTGGCGTGGCGATTCTTGCCATCGGCATCTCGGGCATCCAGCAGTTCGGCGGCGCCTTCTATGTGGAGCCGCTTTTCAACGGCCTGACGCTGCTGGTGTCCATCGGCATCGCGGGCTGGGCGCAACAGCGGCGCAACCGTTCGATCAAGCGGCGCATTGCCGAGCGGCAGCTCGATCACGCGCAACCCGTTCCCTCAACGCCGTCGGAATGACGGCTCATCACAACGACTGGAGACAAGCATGAAGAAGAGTGTTCCCGCACGCACCGTCGCCGCTGCCGTGCTGGCCCTGTGCGCCGCCACGCTGGC
The DNA here is from genome assembly GCF_049913215.1 of Variovorax sp. R-27. Classification (NCBI taxonomy): domain Bacteria; kingdom Pseudomonadati; phylum Pseudomonadota; class Betaproteobacteria; order Burkholderiales; family Comamonadaceae; genus Variovorax; species Variovorax sp. R-27. Next base: position 5,264,099 of record NZ_CP183984.1, on the reverse strand, counting down.
ACCCAAGGCCATGGCCGATGACTTTCTCGATGTTGCGAAGAAGAAAGTCGAGATCGCGACCATGACCAAGGAAAAGTGGGACGGCCCCACCACCGGCCCCAAGGCCAGCGCCGGAAAGACCATTGTCTTCGTCGCGGGCGACATGAAGAACGGCGGCATCGTCGGCGTCAGCAAGGGCGTGGAAGAAGCAGCCCGCGCCATCGGCTGGACGGTGCGCGTCATCGACGGGCAGGGCACCGTGAGCGGGCGCACCGCCGCGCTCAATCAGGCGCTGGCCGTCAAGCCGGCGGGCATCGTGGTCGGCGGCTTCGACACCACCGAGCAGAAGGCTGCGTTCGCGGGCGCCGCGAAGTCGGGCATTCCGCTGGTCGGCTGGCACTCGGGCGAGCAGCCGGGCCCGAACGACAAGGCGGGCCTGTACGCCAACGTGACCACCGTGACCGACGACGTGGCCGACGTCGCCGCCTCGTGGGTGGTGGCCGATTCGGGCGGCAAGGCCGGCGTGGTGATCTTCACCGACTCGCAGTACGCCATTGCGCTGTACAAGGCGCGCGCCATGGAGGCCGTCATCAAGAAGTGCGGCGGCTGCACCGTGCTGAGCTTCGAGGACAGCCCCATCGCCGAAAGCTCCACCCGCATGCCGCAGCTCACCACCTCGCTGCTGCAGCGCTTCGGCGACAAGTGGACGCACTCGCTGGCCATCAACGACCTGTACTTCGACTTCATGGGCCCCTCGCTCACGGCGGCAGGCAAGAAGGGCGACGGCTCGCCCAAGGCCGTGTCGGCCGGCGACGGCTCCGAGGCGGCCTACCAGCGCATCCGCACGCAGCGCTTCCAGGCCGGCACGGTGCCGGAGCCGCTGAACATGCAGGGCTGGCAGATCGTGGACGAACTCAACCGCGCCTTCGCCAAGGAGAAGTGGTCGGGCTACGTGCCCAAGGTGCATCTGGTGACGGTGGGCAACGTAGGCAAGGACGGCGGGCCGAAGAACGTGTTCGACCCGGACAACGGCTATCGCACGCAGTACAAGACCGTGTGGGGCAAGTGACTGCCGCAAGGGTGCCGAGAGGCACCCCAGGTGCCTTCACCGGATCTCCTTGTGCACGAAGGTGGCGTTGTCGATGACGTTGTGCCTTCCGAGCCCGCGCTTGTCGAACAGCTTGATGTCGGTGCTCGCTGGCGAGTATTCGAGGATGCCGAAGTTCTCGCGCTCGCCGGTGTAGTAGTACTTGGTGACGAAGGCGCCCGAGGAGACGACCTCGAACATCTTCGTCTCGCCGGCCGGCGGCAGGAACGCGTTCTCGTGGATGTCGCCGGTCAGGAAGATCACGTTGCGCTTGTAGATGATCTCGCGGAACTTCGCGTAGTCGTCGCGGTAGCGCATCCAGCCGTTGCCGGTTGCGCGGATCGGCATGCCGGCGCAGATCAGCACGTAGCCTTGCTCGTTGGCCAGTTCCTGCTTGAGGTAGTCGAGCTGCTTCTGCCCAAGCAGCGGGCTCGCGTCGCCGGGGTCTTTGCTGTACCAGCGGGTGTCGAGAAAAATCGCCTTGCCGATGCGCTGCTGCTGGTGCATCAGGGGCACCGAGTAATAGATGCCGTCGATCTTGGGGTCGAGGTGCGCGGGGTTGCGCAGCTGCTCGATCTCCATGTATTTGGTGAACAGCCGGCGGGTTTCCTGCTTCACCGGCGCCTTGACGTCCGAGCCGTGCGCGTTGTTCCAGGCGAAGTCGTGGTCGTCCCAGGTGCCGTACACGCCGCCGCCGTTGTCCTGCCGCTGGCGCAGCGCGGTTCGCAGTGCCTTGAAATTCGGCACGTTCCATTGCGCTTCGTACTTTCCCTGCATCACGTCGGCGAACTTGGCGGCGTCCCACTTGGACGGTTCGCCCAGGTCGGGAAAGAAATCCATGTAGATCTGGTCGCCCAGCAGGAACAGGTAGTCCGGCTGCTCCTGCGCGATGCGGTCCCAGACGTGCTGGTAGCCGTCGGGGCCGGACTTGAAGTTCATGCACGACGTGAAGGCGATCTTCATGGGGGCTCCTCATTCACCGGTCTGTATGCCGGGTGAGGCGGATCATAGGCAGCCCTTGCGCGTTGTCTCTCCGCAAAACATGGGATGGCGCCGTGTGCTCAGGCGTGCGCGCTCAGTTCAGAGCCAGTTGCCGCTCTGCGGCATCTGCACCTTCTCGGCCGGGTCGTCGCTCGTCACGAACGAGCCGATGGCGATGCTCAGCAGCGAGATGAAGATGCTCGCGAACAGCGCGGTCCAGAAGCCCGACACCTTGAAGCCTTTCACCAGCGCCGCCACCAGCAGGATCATCAGCGCGTTGATGACCAGCAGGAACAGCCCGAAGGTCACCAGCGTCAGCGGCAGCGTGAGCACGATCAGCAGCGGCTTGACGACGGCGTTGGCCAGGCCCAGCAGCAGCGCCGAGACCACCAGCGCGCCGGTGCTGTCGAACTTGAGTCCGCGAAACAGGTGGCTGGCCACCCACAGCGAGATGGCGGTGATGGCCCAGTGGATGAGGAAGGGAGTCAGGTTGTTCAGCATGGGTTTGGTGTGTGGCAGCAGACGCAGAGTTTGTTTCCGTCCGGATCGCGGAAGTAGGCGCCATAGTAGTCCGGGTGGTAGTGCGGCCTGAGGCCGGGCGGGCCTTCGCACACGCCGCCGTGCGCGAGGGCGGTGGCATGGGCGCGGTCCACCGTGGCCCGGTCGGCGGCCATCAGCGCCACCATCTGTCCGTTGCCGGGCGAGGCGGCCTGGTCGTCGTACGGGGTACCCACCAGGAAGAGCGGGCGGGGCGCATCAGGGCTTTGCCAGCCGGCCCAGGGCTTGCCGTCATCGCGAAACCTCAGCTTGAGGCCGAGCTCGCCCATGAGCGCCGAATAGAAAGAAAAGGCGCGTTCGAAATCGTTCGCGCCGATGTAGACATGGGAAAGCATGCGAGTGAATTCTTCCTGGTTAGCGTTTGAATTGTTGAACGCTGTTTTCGATTGTTACCCTAGGAAACAATGGCGAGGACGCCGTTAAGATCGCCGCTCTTATGGCCAACGCGTCTATCGCCAGCATGACCCCCGCCCCGGCTTCGGCCGACGAGGCCGAATCGTGGGTGCGCGGCGAACTCATCCGCAGCCTGATGCGCTCCGCGCGGGGCTCGTATTTTGTCTCGGCCGCGCTCATGCCCGCGATGGTCGGCCTGAACTGGGCCTATGTGCCCCGCTGGGAGCTGCTCACGTGGCTCGTAGCCGGCCTCATCGCCACCGCGTGCCGCGCATGGGGCGCGCGGGTCTATGCGGTGCGCTATGCCGGGCGCAGCGCGGCGGCGCAGCAGCAGTTCACCGAGCGCTACGGCTTCGTCTGGAGCACCAGCGCGGTGGTGTGGGGCTTGTCGGTGCTGCTGTTCTTCGAGCGCACGCCGCAGGTCAACCAGTTCATGAGCTGGCTCATCGTGGCCGGTGTGGGCACCTTCCCGCTCAACGGGCTGGCGCTGCATCCGCCGCTGCTCAAGCGCTACGTCAACACGCTGTTCATCACGATGCTGGGCGCGGTGGTGATACGCCTGGCGTCGATCGCGCTGCACCATCCGCAGTTCCAGTACGGCTACCTGATGCCGATCCTGCCGATCCTTCACTGGTTCCTGCTGCTGCGGGCGGGGCGGCACATTCACGAGACGGCGCGCAACAGCCTGGAGCTGCTGTTCCACAACCACATCCTGATCAAGTCGCTGACCCAGCAGCGTCAGGCAGCGGTGTCGGCCGTGGCCATGAAGAACCGCTTCCTGGCCAGCGCCGCGCACGACATGCGCCAGCCGGTGCTGGCACTTTCGTTGTACGCCGATTGGCTGCGCAACGAGCCTGAGCTGGTGCTGGAGCTCGCGCCGAAGATCGTGCGCGCCACGCATGCGGTGAATGCGCTGTTCGACTCCATGTTCGACCTGGCGCGCATCGACTCGGGCCAGGTGCGCCTGCATGTGGAGCGCGTCGACGTGCCCGAGCTGCTGCACGACCTCGAACTGCAGTACCGCCCGGTGGCCGAGAGCCGCGGCCTCGACTTCCGCGTGCACGTGTGCGAGGGCTCGTTCCTGACCGACCCGATCCGCGTGCGCCGCATGATCGGCAACCTGCTGGCCAACGCCATCAAGTACACAGCCGAAGGCGGCGTGCTGCTGGCGGCGCGACAGACACGCGACGGTCTGCGCGTGGAAGTGTGGGACACCGGCATCGGCATCGCGCCCGAGCATCTGCGCGACGTGTTCCTGGAGTTCTACAAGGTAGCGGACCATGCCGGCACCTCCGACGGCTTCGGCCTGGGCCTTGCCATCGTCGCGCGGCTGTCGCACGTGCTGGGCCATCCCGTCAGCGTGCGTTCGCGCCTGGGCAGCGGCAGCGTGTTCCGCGTGGCGCTGCACGACGCCGACGAAGCGGTAGCGCAAGCCCGCGTGAGCGCCTCGGGCGGCTGAGAGCCCTCATAAAAAAACCGCGCTCATGCGCGGTTTTTTAAATTCCAGAAACACCGAGGAGCCGGCTTTGCCGGGCCTCAGGTGTTGCCCCCTGCAAGGGGGGAGGCGAAGCGACACGAAGTGCGCGAAGCCTGGGGGTTAGCCAGAGTTATCCCGACAGCAAACCGTTGGTGCGCGCGTAGTGCAGAGCTTGGGTACGGCTCTTCACGCCGAGCCTGCGGAACAGGCGCCACAGGTGCACCTTCACCGTGTGCTCGCTGATCTCCAGGTCGGTGGCGATGTCGCGGTTGCTCATGCCCTTGTCGAGCATGGCGATCAGCTGCGTCTGCCGCTTCGACAGCTTGCCGCTGTTGGCGGCTGGCATCTCGTCGGCTTCATCTTCCGAGCCTGCCATCAGCAGGCCGCGCAAGGCAGCCGCCAGCTCGTTGGAACTGGCCGACTTCTCGATATAGGTGTCTGCGCCGGCTTCGATGCAGGCGTCCTCCATGTCCGCGGAAGGTGCTGCCGAATACACGGCAATGGGCACGTTCGGATAGACCTGCTTGACCGCGATCACGCCCGACACGCCATTGGTGTCCGGGAGCTTCAGGTCCAGGCAGAAGAGGGTGGGCGCACCACGCTGCTGCACCGAGCTCGCGAGCTTGTCGAGGCGCTCGAGCTCGACGATGTTCTCGGCCGGACGCAATCGCCGCAAGACCATCACGATCGCGTCGCGCATCAGGGGGTGGTCGTCGATGACATAAATGCTCATGTTTTCTTCCTTTGTGATCGCACCGTCTTCTCTCTTCCTGCTCATCGGCGGATAAGCCGATGGGCTTTGCCGGATCAACTCCCGCTCGTTGTGGGTGTTGCCTCCGTCAGGGCCTCCAGCGCCTCGGTGACGGCGCGTGTTCCTTCTGTGTCGATGGGTTCCAGCTGGCTGGCCAGCGTGGTCAATGCTTCGCCGCGCTGCGCCTGCAAGATCGCGATGGTACGGCCCGCTTCCTGCGGCGACGTGAATCCACGGCTTTGCAGCAGGGTTTCGCCGCGCGCATCCAACAGCTTGAAATAGAAAAGCCCGTCCGCCTTTTCGCGGTACTGCTTGAAACTTGGCTTCGCGACCTTGGCCGCCTTGGCTGCGCCCTTGTCCTTGCCGGCCGCGAGATTGCGCAGGCCGACCGCGTGGCGCAGGCTGGCCATGAACGGCTTCGACAGGGCCTGCGCCTTCTCGGCGCCGATGAGCAGGATGCGCTCGATCTCTGCCGGGTCGTTCATCAGCGCGTCGTAGCGCGCGCGCAGCGGCGCCACTTCATGGTCGATGCGCTCGAACAGCAACTGCTTGGCATCACCCCAACTAATGCCATTGGCGTACTCCTTGCGCAGCGACTCGGTTTCTTCGGCGCTGGCAAAGGCCTGGTAGATCTGGAACAGGGCCGAGCCCTCGGTGTCCTTGGGCTCGCCGGGCGCGCGCGAGTCGGTCACGATGCTGGAGATCTGCTTTTGCAGCTGCGCGCGCGGCGCGAACAGCGGGATCGTGTTGCCGTAGCTCTTGCTCATCTTGCGGCCGTCGAGGCCGGGCAGGGTGGCCACGGCGTCGTCGATCTCGGCCTCGGGCAGCGTGAAGTGATCACCGTACAGGTGGTTGAAGCGCTGCGCCATGTCGCGCGCCATCTCGATGTGCTGTACCTGGTCGCGGCCCACGGGCACCTTGTGGGCGTTGAACATCAGGATGTCGGCGCCCATGAGCACCGGATACATGAAGAGGCCGGCCGTCACGTCGGCATCGGGGTCCTCGCCCTTGGCCACGTTCTTGTCGAGCTGTGCCTTGTATGCATGCGCGCGGTTGAGCACGCCCTTGCCGGTGACGCAGGTGAGGAACCAGGTCAGCTCGGGGATCTCGACGATGTCCGACTGGCGATAGAAGGTGACGCGCTCGGGGTCGAGCCCGCAGGCCAGCCAGCTGGCGGCAATCTCGAGCGTGGAGCGCTGGATGAGTGCCGGCTCCTGCACCTTGATGAGCGCGTGGTAGTCGGCCAGGAAGAAGAAGCTCTGCACACCGGGCGCGACGCTTTGCCGCACCGAATGGCGGATCGAACCGACGTAGTTGCCGAGGTGAGGCGTGCCCGACGGCGTGATGCCGGTCAGGACGCGCAGGGGAGCTTGAGGAGACGGAGCCATGGGACGAAGAAAGAAGACTTAGAGCAGCAACGCCTTGAGCGGGGTGATGATCAGGTTGATGACGAAGTAGCCCACGTCCATCAGCGGTCGCAGCCAGTATGTGCTGACGACGCCCGCAATGACGAGGCCCATCACGATGAAGAAGCCGTACGGTTCGATGCGTGCCAGGAACATCTGCGCCTGTCCGTTGGGCAGCAGGCCAGCCAGTACGCGGCCGCCGTCGAGCGGGGGCAGCGGGAACAGGTTGAAGGCCCACATCACGAGGTTGACGAGGATGCCGCCCTGCGCCATCTTGATGAAAAAGGATTCACTCACGCCAGCGGCAACAAGCGCCACCAGCACCAGCGCCCACAAGATCGCCTGCACGAAATTGGAGGCCGGCCCGGCCAGCGCGACCCACACCATGTCGCGCTTCGGATGACGCAGCCGCCCGAAGTTGACCGGCACCGGCTTGGCATAGCCGAACAGGAACGCACCCGAGGTCGCGAAGTACAGCATCAGCGGCATCAGGATGGTCCCGATGGGGTCGATGTGCTTCATCGGGTTGAGGGTGACGCGCCCCATGACCTCGGCCGTGTTGTCGCCGAAATGGCGAGCCACATAGCCGTGCGCTGCCTCGTGCACGGTGATCGCGAAGATCACGGGCAGCGCGTAGATCAGTACGGTCTGTATCAGGTTGGAAATATCCACTGGGCGATTGTGTCAGACGGGAGTGGTTCTCAGCCCCGATTTCAGAGGCCGAGCACAGCCAATGCACCGCGTCCCTGGCGCACCACGACCGGCTCGTCGCCAGTGCCCATGGGCGTGAGGTCGACCACCGTGGTCGGCTGCGACGGGCAGGCACCTGCGTCGATGACGCCGGCGATCTGCTTCTCGAAGCGCTCGCGGATGATCTGCGCGTCGTTCAGTGCCTCGGTCTCGCCCGGTGCGATCAGCGTGGTGGCCAGCAGCGGCGCGCCGTGCAGCGACAGCAGCTCCAGCAGCACCTTGTGATCAGGCACGCGCAGGCCGATGGTCTTGCGTTGCGGATGGCTCACGCGGCGCGGTACTTCCTTGGTGGCTTCGAGCAGGAATGTGTAGGGGCCGGGCGTGGCCGCCTTCAGCAGGCGGTATTGCTTGTTGTCGACGCGCGCGTAGTTGGCCAGCTCGCTCAGGTCGCGGCACAGCAGCGTGAGGTGGTGCTTCTCGTCGACCTGGCGGATGCGGCGCAACTGGTCGACCGCGTCCTTGTCGTCGAGGTGGCAGGCCAGCGCATAGCTGGAGTCGGTGGGCACCGCAATGATCTCGCCGCGCTCGAGCAGCGTGACGGCCTGCTTCAGCAGCCGCTGCTGCGGGTTCTCGGGGTGGACTTCGAAGTACTGGGCCATGAAAAAAAACTCCGGATCAGGATTCGGCGGGCTCGATAGGTACGCGGCGCTCGCGCACCGTAAGCCACGCACCGGCCGCACCGCAGACCGCGATCATCGCCATGCCGATGAGCGAGTAACGGTCGGGCAGTTGGGAAAAGATGAGCCAGCCGCCGAGCATGGCAAAAGCGATCTGGGCATAAAGATAAGGCGTGAGCGTGGATGCCGGCGCGCGCTGGTAGGCCAGGATCAGGATGAAGTGACCCACCGTGCCCATGAAGCCCATCAGGCACAGCAGCGCCCACCAATGCCACGACTCCAGCTCGGTCCACACGAAGGGCACTGCGAGCGATGCAATCAGCGCGCCGACCCAGCCGGTATAGAAATGCATCGTGAGCGGGTTCTCGGTTTGCGCGAGCTTGCTCGTGAGCACCTGGAACCACGCATTGGTCAGCACCAGCCCGATCGGCAGCAGGATGGCCCAGCTGAAGGCCTCGCCGCCCGGTCGCAGGATGACCAGCGTGCCGATGAAGCCGCCCGCCACCAGCACCCAGCGCAGCGGCGACACATATTCCTTGAGCGTGGTGGCGGCCAGCAGCGTGATCACCAGCGGCGCAATCAGCACGATCGACGTGAACTCGGCCAGCGGCATGTAGCGCAGGCTAAGGAAGGCCAGCGTGCTCGACACCAGCAGCAGCGCACCGCGCAGCAACTGGTAGCGCGGGTGCCGCGTGCGCAGCAGCGCCGTGCCATGCAGCGGCAGGAGCACGGCCGTGGTGGCCACGGCCTGGAATGCGTAGCGGAACCACACGCCCATGAGGATGGGCACGCCCGCGGTGGATGCTTTGGTTGCGGTGTCGAGCGTGGCGAAGCAGGCCACGGCCACCAGCACAAGGCCGATACCTGCGAGGATGCGGCCCGATTCGGTGTCGCGTGCCTTTTGCGCCGCAAGGCGCGCATTCGCCAGCGCAACGGTTGCCGCGTTGTCGATGCCGGTCCCGGGGTTCTGGCTCACTGCTGGATGCGGTCGCCGAGCAGTTCCCACACAGGAGTGAGCGCGCCAGGCAACGGCGGCAGCTTGCCGAGATCGCAATGACTCTCGTCGGGGCTGTGGAAATCGCTGCCGCGCGAGGCGGCGAAATCGAATTCGAGCGCCTTGTCGGCGTACTCGACATATTCGGCCGGCGTGTGGCTGCCGGTGACGACCTCGATCGCCTTGCCGCCATGCGCCTTGAATTCGAGGAACAGCGCGTATTCCTCGTTGGCCGTGAACTTGTAGCGGCCCGGGTGAGCGATCACGGCCATGCCCTTGGCTGCGGTGATCCAGTGCACGGCGTCCTTCAGCGAGGCCCAGCGGTGCGGCACGTAGCCGGGCTTGCCTTCGGTGAGGAACTTGCGGAACACCTCGGGCGTGTCGCGGCAGTGGCCCTGCTCGACGAGAAAGCGCGCGAAGTGCGTGCGCGAAATGAGTTCGGGGTTGCCGACGAACCTGAGCGCGCCTTCGTATGCACCGTGGATGCCGACCTTGGCCAGACCTTCGGACATTTCCTGCGCGCGCTTGCCGCGGCCGCCGCGTGTGTCGTAGAGGCCTTGCGACATCGCTGCGTCGTTGGCATCGAAGCCCAGGCCGACGATGTGCACCGTTTCGCCCGCGAAGGTCACCGAGATCTCGGTGCCGGTGAGGTAGCGCATGCCGTTTGCACGCGCTGCTGCTGCTGCGCGGTGTTGGCCGCCGACCTCGTCGTGGTCGGTGAGGGCCCAGAGCTCGACCCCGTTGGCAGCCGCGCGCGCGGCCAATTCTTCGGGCGTCAGTGTGCCGTCGGAGACCACGGAGTGGCAGTGAAGATCGGCATTGAGAATGGAGGACACCCTCGCATTCTATGGGGTCTGGAACATCGATGCGGGCGCATGGATGCTGTGCAAGTTGCTATTAAATAAATAGCATTACTGTGCCGCTGCATGCGGCTCAGCGCTTCTTGCGAAAAGCCGCCCAGGCCGCCACCGCGGTGAAGCTTGCGACGATTGCCACCACGATCCAGAAGCCGTGCTTGTGGTCGGCCAGCGGAATGCCGCCCACGTTCATGCCGAACAGGCCGGCAAGGATGTTGATCGGCAGCGCCAGCACCGTGACCACCGTCAGCACGAACAGGCTGCGGTTGTTGTCCTCGTTCACGTTGGCGGCTATTTCTTCCTGCAGCAGCTTGATGCGCTCCTGCAGCGCCTGCATGTCGCGCAGCACCACCGAGAACTCCTCGGTCGAGCCGCGCAACGCCTGCGCGTCGGGCTCAGCCATCCAGGCGGGAGGCCCTTGCAGCAGGCGGAACAGGGCGGCAGGCTCGGGCGCGAGCAGTCGCTGCAGCCGCACCAGCAGCCGCCGCAGCACGCCCAGCCGAGCGCGCTTGTGGTCGAGGCGGCCGGCGAGCAGTTCGTCTTCGATGCGGTCGATGCGCGAGGTGACGCCGCGCACGATCTTCACCAGCACGTCGGCCTGCGCGCGCAGCAGGTGTTCGAGCAGCTCGGTGCTCGAACGCGGCGCGTCGCCGGCCTTCACGGCCGTGCGCAGCGTGTCGACCGAGCGCAGCGGCTTGGTGCGCGCCGTGACCACGAGGCGCGGGCCCACGCTGATCCACAGCGTGGAGATGTCGGAGGGCTCGAAGCTGAATTCGAAGTGCACGTCGTTGATGACGGCGATCAGCGAATCGTCGGCGCGCTCGATGCGCGTGGAGGGCAGGCCTTCGTGCAGCGTCTCGTAGAAGGTGTCCGGGAGGTTCGCGTGCCGCACCAGCCAGCGCTCGGCATGCGCATGGCTCAGGTTGAAGTGCAGCCAGACGTAGGAGGGATTCTCTTCGCCGCTGCCTTCATCGCCTTTGTCGCGTTGTTCGACCAGCCATGCCGCCGCCTGCGCGGAGTCGATGACCCGCGCTGGCTCGGGTGCGGAGGCGTCGAACAGGTAGCCGGAGATCAGTCCGGCTTCGTCACCTCCGTAAGACTGGGAGGCGAGGTCATGGAATGCCGACAAGATGCGTGATCAGAAAATGCGGGTGAACAACCAGTAGAGCGACCCCGACAGCAGCATCGCCACCGGCAGCGTCAGCACCCAGGCCAGCGCGAGGTTGCGCAGCGTGGACATCTGCAGGCCCGAGCCGCTGGCCGTCATGGTGCCGGCCACGCCGGACGACAGCACGTGCGTGGTCGACACAGGCAGCCCATACATGTCTGCTGCGCCGATGGTGATCATTGCCACCACTTCGGCCGAGGCGCCCTGCGCGTAGCTCAGGTGCGTCTTGCCGATCTTCTCGCCCACGGTGACCACGATGCGCTTCCAGCCGATCATCGTGCCCAGGCCCAGTGCGATGGCCACCGCGACCTTGACCCACAGCGGAATGAAGCGCGTGGCGCTGTCCAGTTCCTGGCGGAACGTGTTGACGCGCAGTTTTGTCTCGTCGTCGAACTTGGCCGCGCCGCTCTTGTCGAGGTGGCGGATGGCTTCGGAGGCCAGGTACATGTCATTGCGCACGTTGGCAACGGCATCCGCGGGGACGCCGGCCAGCGAGCCGTGCTCGCGCACCTGCCGTCCGATGCTGCCGGCGGTCGCTGCCAGCGCGGGCACCACCGAGGGACTGAACTCGCGGGTGCGCACATAGGTGGAGAGCGTGTCGCGCGCCGCGGCGGGCTCCAGCGCGGGCAGCGAGGTCGGCGCGCTGCGGGTCAATGCGGTCTGCGCCATCTCGGCCACGGCCGCGAACTTCACGGTCTCGTTGGCGGGCATCGCACGGTTCAGCGCGTAGGCCATAGGCACCGTGCCCACGAGGATCAGCATGATCAGCCCCATGCCCTTCTGACCGTCGTTGGAACCATGCGCGAACGACACGCCCGTGCAGGTCAGGATCAGCAGGCCGCGGATCCACCATGGCGGCGGCTCGGCGCCCTTGGGTTCTTCATACAGTGCGCGGTTCTTCACGAAGGCCCGCAGCGCCAGCAGCAGCAGCGCGGCGCAGCCGAAGCCGACCATCGGCGACAGCAGCAGCGAGTAGCCCACCTTGGTGGCCTGCGCCCAGTCGACGCCGCTGGTGCCGTCGCGGCCGTGCATCAGCGCATTGGCCACGCCCACGCCGATGATCGAGCCGATCAGCGTGTGCGACGAAGAAGCCGGCAGCCCCAGCCACCACGTGCCCAAGTTCCAGATGATGGCGGCGATCAGCAGCGCGAACACCATCGCGAAGCCTGCGCCCGAACCCACCTGAAGAATGAGCTCCACCGGCAGCAGCGCGATGATGCCGAAGGCCACCGCGCCGCTGGACACCAGCACGCCCAGGAAGTTGAAGAAGCCAGACCACACCACAGCGAAGTTGGGCGGCAGTGAATGGGTATAGATGACGGTCGCCACGGCGTTGGCCGTGTCATGGAAGCCGTTGACGAACTCGAAGCCCAGCGCAATCAGCAGCGCCACGCCAAGAAGCATGTAGGGCACCCAGGTGGTGACGGGCGCCCCGGAGGACGTCACGTCGCCCACCAGGCTCCAGGCCGTGAAGAGCAGGCCGGCGGCCAGCAGCCCCACGAAGGTGATCAGCGTGAGCGGACCGGGCTTGGAGTCGAGCTTGGGCCGTTGCGCGGCGGGCGCGGACGGCAACTCGGCATGCGGGGCTGCAAGCGTGTTCATGGGCGTTTCTGGGGTGTTGGAATAGCTGCAGATGGTGTTCGCGGTGTGTGACAACTCCGTGTCAACGGGGTCAAAACCGTCACGCAGCCGTCATATACGGCGAGCAGCATGCTTTTTCCTGCCCCTTTCACTCTTTCCGCCCCACCATGCCGACCAGTGCACTTCCCGACCACGAAGACCTGATGCAACGCATCGCCCGTGACCTGATCGACAGCTACGACGAAGAGCTCGAGCTGGAGATCGAAGACCGCAACATCGACGGCCTCGACCCCGCCTTGGCAACGCCGACCTCCGCCGACAAGGCCGCCCGCCAGGCCTACTTCAAGGAGCTGTTCCGCCTGCAGGGCGAGCTCGTCAAGCTGCAGGACTGGGTGCAGCACAGCAAGCAGAAAGTCGTCATCCTGTTCGAAGGCCGCGACGCGGCGGGCAAGGGCGGCGTCATCAAGCGCATCACACAGCGCCTGAATCCGCGCGTGGCCCGCGTGGCCGCTCTGCCGGCGCCCAACGACCGCGAACGCACGCAGTGGTACTTCCAGCGCTATGCCGCGCACCTGCCGGCAGCGGGCGAAATGGTGCTGTTCGACCGCAGCTGGTACAACCGCGCCGGCGTCGAGCGCGTGATGGGCTTCTGCACCGACGAAGAGTACGAAGAGTTCTTCCGCACCGTGCCCGAGTTCGAGAAGATGCTCGTGCGCTCCGGCATCAAGCTCATCAAATACTGGTTCTCCATCACCGACGACGAGCAGCACATGCGCTTCCTCGGCCGCATCCACGATCCGCTCAAGCAGTGGAAGCTCAGCCCGATGGACCTCGAAAGCCGCCGCCGCTGGGAGGAATACACCAAGGCGAAGGAAATCATGCTGGAGCGCACCCACATCCCCGAGGCGCCGTGGTGGGTGGTGCAGGCGGTCGACAAGAAGAAGGCGCGGCTGAACTGCATCAGCCATCTGCTGGGCCAGATGCCGTACCAGGAAGTGGCGCATCCGCCGGTCGAGCTGCCCGCGCGCGTGCGGCACGACGACTATCTGCGCCAGCCTGTTCCGGCCAACATGATCGTTCCGGAAATCTACTGATGCGTGCCGGGGCGGTAAGGCCGCCCCTTGTCGGGTGTTGTTAGGCCGGCCGGCGCTTTGCGTTCACACTGCGCGCCATGGCCCGTTCTTCCACCGCTTCCGTCTTTGCCCGCGCCTACGAGCGCAACCTGCGCGCGCTCACCAAGGCCACGCTGAGCAACAGCAAGCGCATCGCGGGGCAGGTCCAGCGCGCCACCGCCAAGCGGCTCAAGCCGCCGCCCGGCAAAGGCGACTGGCTCAGCGGCATGGCGATGGGCCCGGGCGGCGCGCGCGGCTATCACCTGTTCCGGCCGGCCGGCTTGCAGCTGAAGCCGGGCGAGCGGCTGCCGCTCATGGTCATGCTGCACGGCTGCGGCCAGACCGGGCGCGACTTTGCCGCGAGCACGCGCATGAACGCGCTGGCCGTGCGCCAGCGCTTCCTGGTGCTCTATCTCGAGCAAGACCGGCTTGCCCACCCGCAGGGCTGCTGGAACTGGTACGAGCGTCGCTCCGGCAAGGCCGACGCCGAAGCCGCGACGCTGATGGCCGCCATCGATCAGGCCTGCATGCTGTACCCCGCGGACCGCGATCGCGTGGCGCTGGCGGGGCTCTCGGCCGGCGCGAGCATGGCGGCGTTGCTGGCCACGCGCTACCCGAATCGCTTCCGCGCCGTCGTCATGCATTCGGGCGTGGCGCCCGGCGCGGCGAAATCGCCGGCCACGGCCCTTGGCGCAATGCGCGGACAGAACGTGCCGCCGATGCCCTCCACGGCAGTCGGCAAGGCGATGGGCGCCGCGGCTGTCTTCGCCACCTTGCCGCCGATGCTGGTGCTGCACGGCGATGCCGACGCAGTCGTTGCGCCGAGCAATGCAGTCAACAGCGCCGCGGTGTGGGCCACCGCGCTGGGCGCGAAGCCCGGGCTGTCGCGCAACATGCAGCGCGGCAAGCGCCGTTCGATGCGCGTGACCGACTTCAAGCGCAAGGGCCGCACGCTCGTCACGCTGTGCGAGATCGCGGGGCTGGGCCATTCGTGGAGCGGCGGCGCATCGAAGCTGCTGTTCAGCGACCCCGAGGGGCCTGACGCCACGCGCATGACATGGGCCTTCGCGGCCGCGCAGTTCAAGGCCGCGGCGAAGGCCTGAAGAGAAGGGCGGCTATGCAGCGACAGCGCCTTCGCGCGCCGCTGCCCGCCAGGCACCGGGCGCCATCCCTTTCTCTCGCTTGAAGGCTTTGCTGAACGCCGCCTCCGACTCGTAGCCCACCGCCCCTGCGATCGCGCCCAGGGCAGCGTGGCCTTGCCCCAGCATGTTGCCGGCTTTGAACATGCGCCACTGCGTGAGGTACTCCAGCGGCGCCTGCCCCACCCGCTCGCGAAAACGCTGCGCGAAGGCCGAGCGCGACAGGCTCGCGACGGAAGCAAGAGCCTCTACCGTCCAGTCGCGCGCGATGTCCTTGTGCATCGCACGCAAGGCCGGGCCAATGCGCGCGTCGGCCAGCGCGGCGAGCCAGCCCGTCTGAGATTCGCCGTTGGCCGCGACGTGCGCGCGCACGGCCTGCACGAACACGATGTCGGCCAGCCGGCTCACGAGCAGGCTGGAGCCCAGGCCCGGCTCGCCGGTTTCCATGGCCAGCAGCTGCAGCGTGCCTTGCAGCGCAAGGGCCCGGGCCTGCTCCATCTTCACGTGCAGCAGCACCGGCAGCAGATCGAGCAGCGGCCGCGCGGCGCGCTGGTCGAAGTGGAACCAGCCGCAGATCACCGATGCCGCCGTGCCCGTGCCGCCGAGTTCCACCAGCCCGCCGATGCGGTCGCGCACGACGGAGGCACAGCTTACCGTCGGCGTGTTCGGATGGTCGCGCAGGATGTAGGGCGTGCCATGCGCCAGCACATAGCAGTCGCCCGTCGCCAGCGCCACCGGCTGCGCCATGCCCTCGATCTCCAGCAGGCAGCCGCCGCGCACCACCAGCCCGAAGCGCGCACTCTCGCCGCCCGCCAGGCTCACGCCCCAGGGAGCGCCGGCTTCGAGGCGGGCATACAGGGCGCTGCGCACGCGCATGGCGGCAAAGACGTCGTCGAGCGGATCCATGAAGACTCCTGTGGCGGTGGACGAATGGACAAGATTGTCGGCTTCCCAGTCATTCACTGTCCACCGGCGGAGGCAGAAACTGCAGCCTCACTCTTCCCAGACACAGAAACAACAGGAGCAGACCATGAACGCCAGAACCGAATTTGCCGAACTCGCCGACCGCTACGTCGCCGTCTGGAACGAACCCGATGCCGATGCGCGCCGCGCCGCCATCGCCAGCCTCTGGATGTCCGACGGCGAGCACTACGTGCGCACGTTGCAAGCCAAGGGCTACGAGGCGCTGCAGCAGCGCGTTACCGGCTCGCACGAGAAGAACGTGCGCGACGCCGGCTTCCGCTTCGTCTCCGCAGGCGACGCCCAATTCCTGCACGACGCGGTGATGTTCCATTGGCACATGGTCCCGGCCGCCGGTGGTCCGGTGGCCGCGCTCGGGCTGGAGTTCCTGGTGCTGGCCGAGGACGGCCGCATCGCCGCGGACTACCAGTTCATCCTGCCGACGCCCGTTGTCTGAATCCCGGCGATGACCTCCGGGGTCATTGCCGCCGTATCGCTTGCTCCCAACACTCGAGCCCATCATGACGCAGTCAAACATCGCTGCTTCGGCAGCATCGCTTTCTTCCACAGGAAGCCAGAACACGGGCGCGACGAAGCCCGGGCGGCTGGGCCTGTGGGTCATGCTCAGCGGCACCTTCCTGGTGGTGCTGGACTTCTTCATCGTCAACGTCGCGCTGCCGTCGATGCAGCGCGAGCTGCTGGCGAGCGCGGGCACCCTGCAACTGGTGGTGGCCGGCTACGGCCTGGCCACCGCTGCGGGCCTCATCACCGGCGGCCGGCTCGGCGACCTGTTCGGTCGCCGCCGCATGTTCATGCTGGGCCTGCTGCTGTTCACGCTGGCTTCGGCCGCCTGCGGCTTTGCGCCAAACGCTGAACTGCTGGTGGCGGCGCGCGTGCTGCAGGGGCTGGCCGGCGCGCTGCTGCAGCCGCAGGTGCTGGCGATGATCGGCTTGGCCTATGCCGGCGAAGACCGGGCGCGCGCCTTCGCGGCGTACGGGCTCACGCTGGGGCTGGGTGCCACGCTCGGGCAGCTGGTCGGCGGCTTGCTGATCCATGCCGATGTGGCGGGTCTGGGCTGGCGCAGTTGCTTCCTCATCAACGTGCCGATCGGCCTGCTGGCGCTGATGCTTGCACCGCGCGTCATTCCGCCGCTGGCGAACAGCGGCAACAGCAAGCTCGACCTCCTCGGCATGCTGCTGGTGGCCGCGGGCTCGGTGGCCGTGGTGCTGCCGCTGGTGGAAGGCCGCGAACAGGGCTGGCCACTGTGGAGCTGGGTGTGCCTTGCAGCGGCGCTGCCGCTGCTCGCAGCCTTTGCATATCAACAGCGCCGGCTCGCTGCACGCGGCGGTGCGCCGCTCGTGGCACCAGCGTTGCTGGCCAACGGCCGCTTCGTCACGGGCCTGCTCACCACGCTGGCCTTCTATGTGGGCAATGCCTCGCTGTACTTTGTGCTCGCGCTGTACCTGCAGCAGGGCCTGGCGCTCGATGCGCTCACCTCGGGCGTCGTCTTCACGTCGCTGGCGATCGGCTTCTTCGCGACGTCGATGGCGGGTGCGCGCCTCGCGCGGCGCTTCGGAGGCAAGCCGCCCATCGCGCTCGGTGCGCTGGTGCTTGCTGCAGGGCATGCATTGCAGTTTGTCAACGTGGCGGGCTGGGCGGGGCATTCGCACGTCGTGGCGTGGATGGTGCCGTTGCTGCTGGTGCAGGGCGCGGGGCTCGGCATGGTGATGGCGCCGCTGGTGTCGACCGTGCTGGCCGGGCTGCCGCCGCAGCATGCGGGCGTGGCCTCGGGCGTGCTGTCGATGGTGCAGCAGGCGAGCAATGCGCTGGGGGTGGCGTTGATCGGCATCCTCTTCTACGGGCGGCTGGGTCATGGGGCCGATGCGGCGGGGTATGCGAGCGCGTTCGGGGCGGCTCTGATCTATCTGACGGTTTCAGCGCTGCTCGTGGCTGCGCTCCACCATCGCGGAAGCCGGCGGGCCTGATCGGGCGCGGCGGTGGCCGTGCCAAACTCTCCTGTCCTCACGACAGGACAGACATGGCCACCGATATCCAGCAACTGACCCAAGACCTGCGCGACTTCGCCCAGGTGCGCCAATGGGAGATGTTCCACTCCCCCAAAAATCTGGCCTCCGCGCTTTCCGTGGAGGCCGCCGAACTGCTTGAACACTTCCAGTGGATGAGTGAAGCCAAGAGCCGCAATCTGACCGCCGCCAAGCGCGCCGAGATCGGCACAGAGATCGCCGACGTCTTCCTCTACCTGCTGCAGCTCGCCGACAAGCTCGATATCGACGTGATCGAGGCAGCAAAGAGCAAGATGCTCGTCAACGCCAGCAAGTACCCCGTGCCGCCGCCTGCCTGAGCCCTGAGTACCTCCGTGTACGCCACCCGGCGTATTTCCCCTTCCTGGTGCATTCCGCAGACTCCCTCCCACGCCAGCAAAGCGCTGGCGACAAGGTTCAACCAACCCGGAGCAGGAGTCCACATGCAACGTCGTTTCACACTCAAGGCGCTCACCGCCGCCGTCGCGCTGGCCAGCATTTCTGCTGCGCCCGCTTTCGCTGCCGACACCATCAAGGTCGGCGTGCTGCACTCGCTGTCGGGCACGATGGCCATTTCCGAAACCGTGCTGAAAGACACGGTGCTGATGGCCATCGACGACATCAACAAGAAGGGCGGCGTGCTGGGCAAGCAGCTCGAGCCCGTGGTGGTCGACCCGGCCTCCAACTGGCCCCTGTTCGCTGAAAAGACCAAGCAGCTGCTCGGCCAGGACAAGGTGTCGGTGATCTTCGGCTGCTGGACTTCGGTGTCGCGCAAGTCGGTGCTGCCGGTGGTCGAGGAAATGAACGGCCTGCTGTTCTACCCGGTGCAGTACGAGGGTGAAGAACTCTCGAAGAACGTGTTCTACACGGGCGCCGCGCCCAACCAGCAAGCCATTCCGGCCGTCGACTACCTGATGAGCAAGGAAGGCGGCGGCGCCAAGCGCTGGGTGCTGCTGGGCACCGACTACGTGTACCCCCGCACCACCAACAAGATCCTGCGCGCCTACCTCAAGAGCAAGGGCGTGAAGGACACCGACATCGACGAGAAGTACACCCCCTTCGGCCACAGCGACTACCAGACCATCGTTGCCGACATCAAGAAGTTCTCGGCCGGCGGCAAGACTGCAGTGGTGTCGACCATCAACGGCGACTCCAACGTGCCCTTCTACAAGGAACTCGGCAACGCCGGCCTGAAGGCCAAGGACGTGCCCGTGGTTGCCTTCTCGGTGGGCGAAGAAGAGCTGCGCGGCGTGGACACCAAGCCGCTGGTCGGTCACCTGGCCGCATGGAACTACTTCATGTCGATCAAGAACCCGACCAACACGGCGTTCATCAAGCAGTGGAGCGACTACGCCAAGGCCAAGAACATCGCCGGCCACAAGGACAAGCCGCTCACCAACGACCCGATGGAAGCCACCTGGATCGGCATCCACATGTGGAAGCAGGCGGTCGAGAAGGCCAAGTCGACCGACACCGACAAGGTGATCGCAGCCATGGCCGGCCAGACCTTCACGGCTCCCTCGGGCATCGTGTCGAAGATGGACGAGAAGAACCATCACCTGCACAAGAGCGTGTTCATCGGCGAAATCAAGGCCGATGGCCAGTTCAACGTGGTGTGGAAGACGCCGGGTCCTGTGAAGGCCAAGCCGTGGAGCCCGTACATCGAAGGCAACGACAAGAAGCCTGACTACCCCGCTGGCAAGTCGATGTAAATGTGTTTCTCCCTCCCCCGCTGGGGGAGGGAGCCAACCCAATTTCCATTCTCATGATGCTTCGACGAACCCTTCACTGCGCACTCGCCGCCATGCTGCTCATGGCATCGGCCGCCCACGCGTTGACCGCCGACGAAGCCCGGGCCATCGCCTCCGGCGAATCCGAAGCCCGCATCGCCGCACTCAACAAGGCCGTGCTCACGGCCGACGACAAGACCACCGCCTTCATCCAGGCCATGTCCGACGACGCGGTCAAGTACACCGAAGACAAGGTCTTCGTGATGAAGGACGACAAGGGCTACGACCCCGTCACCGGCGCCGAGCTGAAGGTGCCCGACACCGCCGAAGACGTCGTCAACAACAACCTCATGCGCGGCGCGCTCGATGCCGCGCAGGCTGCTCTCAAGCTCACGAGCAAGGACGACGCGGTGCGCGCCGAAGCCGCGCAGGCGCTCTTCAAGGAGCCCGACGAATCGCGCGTGCCCATGGTCGAGAAGGCGCTGGCCGCCGAGACCAATCCGAAGATCAAGGCGCAGCTCGAACTGGTGCGCGCCGCCAGCATGCTTACCAGCGCCGACAAGGCCAAGCGCCTCATCGCCGCCAAGGAGCTGGGCAACAACCGCAACCCCGACACCAAACTGCTGCTCAACCAGCGCCTGGCCGACGAAACCGAGGCGGACGTCAAGGCCGCCATCGTCGCTTCCATTGCCAGCATCGACGGCGCGCTGGTCTGGGGAGACCGCATCAACGCCGTGTTCAGCGGCATCAGCCTGGGCTCGGTGCTGCTGCTGGCCGCGCTCGGCTTGGCCATCACCTACGGGCTGATGGGCGTGATCAACATGGCGCACGGCGAGCTGATGATGATCGGCGCCTACGCCACCTACGTGATGCAGGGCATCTTCCAGAAGTACGTGCCCGAGGCGGCCTTCGGCTTGTACCTGGTCGCTGCCATTCCGGTCTCGTTCCTCGCGTCGGCGCTCGTGGGCGCAGTGCTGGAGCGCGGCGTGATCCGTTTCCTGTACGGCCGACCGCTCGAGACGCTGCTCGCCACCTGGGGCATCAGCCTGATGCTGCAGCAGCTCGTGCGCACGCTGTTCGGCGCGCAGAACGTCGGCGTCGAAAACCCCGGCTGGATGAGCGGCGGCTTCACCATGCTGAGCAACGTCACACTGCCGTGGAACCGCATCTGCATCATCATCTTCGCCGCTCTGGTATTGCTTGCGATGGGCTGGCTCATCGGCAAGACGCGCCTGGGCCTGTTCGTGCGCGGCGTTACGCAGAACCGCCCGATCGCCTCGTGCATGGGCGTGAACACCGCGCGCATCGACACCTACGCCTTCGCGCTCGGCTCCGGCATAGCGGGCCTTGCCGGCTGCGCGCTGAGCCAGATCGGCAACGTCGGCCCCGACCTGGGCCAGAGCTACATCGTCGACAGCTTCATGGTGGTCGTGATGGGCGGCGTCGGCCAGCTTGCGGGCACCGTGTATGCGGCGCTGGGGCTGGGCATTCTCAACAAGTTCATCGAAGGCTGGGCGGGCGCGGTGCTCGCGAAGATCGCGGTGCTTGTCTTCATCATCATCTTCATCCAGAAGCGGCCGCAGGGCATCTTCGCAATGAAAGGCCGGAGCGCTGAGGCATGAGCAAGGTCGTACTTCCAACCAAGGGGCCGCTGCTGAGCGGCAAGGGCTGGACGGCCTTCTTCGTCGCGCTGATCGTGGTGTGCGCCGTGGCACCGGTGCTCAACATCTGGGTGCCGGTAGACAGCCCGCTGCACATGAGCGACTACGCGGTGGCGCTGGTCGGCAAGATCATGTGCTACGCCATCTGCGCGCTGGCCATGGACCTGATCTGGGGCTACACCGGCATCCTCTCGCTGGGCCATGGCCTGTTCTTCGCGCTCGGCGGCTACATGATGGGCATGTACCTCATGCGCCAGATCGGCCGCGACGGCAATTACAAGAGCGACCTGCCGGACTTCATGGTGTTCCTCGACTGGAAGACGCTGCCCTGGCACTGGACCTTCAGCGACAGCTTCATCGCCACGCTGATTTTGATCGTCGCGGTGCCGGGCCTCATCGCCTTCGTGTTCGGCTTCTTCGCCTTCCGCTCGCGCATCAAGGGCGTGTACTTCTCGATCATCACGCAGGCCATGACCTTTGCGGCCATGCTGCTGTTCTTCCGCAACGAGACGGGCTTCGGCGGCAACAACGGCTTCACCGACTTCAAGCGCATCCTGAATATTCCGATCGCCACGCAGGAAATGCGAATGACGCTGTTCGCGCTCACCGGCGCCACGCTGCTGGGCTTCTTCCTGTTCGCCAAGTGGCTCATCGGCAGCAAGTTCGGCCGTGTGCTGCAGGCCATTCGCGACGCCGAAACGCGCGTGATGTTCTCGGGCTACAACCCGCTGCCGTACAAGCTCACGATCTGGGTCATCTCCGCCATCATGTGTGGCGTGGCCGGCGCGCTGTACGTGCCGCAGGTCGGCATCATCAACCCGGGCGAGATGAGCGCGGCCAACTCCATCGAGATCGCCATCTGGGCCGCCGTGGGCGGACGCGCGACGCTGATCGGCCCCATCATCGGCGCCTTCATCGTCAATGGCGCGAAGAGCTGGCTCACCGTGGCCTACCCCGAGTACTGGCTGTACTTCCTGGGTGCCTTGTTCATTGCTGTCACGCTGTTCCTGCCGAACGGCATCGTGGGGTTGGTGCGCAAGTGGGTGTCGAGGGAGAAGAAGCCGGTGTCGCCCGAGCCCGTGCAGGATGCTGCTGCACGGCGCTCGGTTGCGGTGGAGCAGGGCGTCGAGCCCGATGCGCTGGGCTCGCTGCCCGTGGACGCGAAGGGAGCACGCGCATGACGCCCGACCTGATGGAAGCCGGCGCCGAGCGCGCGGCACGCGCCAGCGGCATTCACTACGCGAGCGGCAGCACCGAATCGGGCGGCCGCGCCGCCGACTTCGGCCGCCACGTCACACCGGGCGAAGTCGACGTCACGCACGGCCGCATCCTCTACCTCGAAGACGTCAGCGTGAGCTTCGACGGCTTCAAGGCCATCAACAAGCTCTCGCTCGACATCGCGCCAGGTGAGCTGCGCTGCATCATCGGCCCCAACGGCGCGGGCAAGACCACGATGATGGACATCATCACCGGCAAGACGCGGCCCGATTCGGGCACCGTGTTCTTCGGCAGCACCATCGACCTGCTGCGCCACCGCGAAGCGGACATCGCGCAACTGGGCATCGGCCGCAAGTTCCAGAAGCCGACAGTGTTCGAGCACCTGACCGTGTTCGAGAACCTCGAGCTCGCGCTGAAGACTAACAAGGGCGTGCGTGCCTCGATGCTCTTCAGGCTCGACTCGGCACAAAGCGACCGCCTGGCCGAGGTGCTGGAAACCATTCACCTCGCCGACAGCGTGTCGCGCCTGGCCGGCAACCTGAGCCATGGCCAGAAGCAGTGGCTCGAAATCGGCATGCTGCTGATGCAAGACCCCAAGCTGCTGCTGCTCGACGAGCCCGTCGCAGGCATGACCGATGAAGAGACGGCGCGCACCGCCGAGCTGTTCCTCACCCTCAAGGGCAAGCATTCGCTGATGGTGGTGGAGCACGACATGAGCTTCATCCGCACCATCTCCGAGATCGTCACCGTGCTGTGCGACGGCTCCGTGCTGGCGCAAGGCACGCTGGACGAAGTGCAAGCCGATGAGCGCGTGATCGAGGTCTATCTGGGCCGCTGAGGAACCGAACCCATGCTGACAGTCAAGAACATCCACCAGTACTACGGCGGCTCCCACATCCTCCGGGACGTGAGCTTCGAGGCAACGCTCGGCAAGGTCACGGTATTGCTGGGCCGCAACGGCGTAGGCAAGACCACGCTGCTGAAGTCCCTCATGGGCCTGGTGCCCATCAAGAGCGGCAGCATCGAACTCGAAGGCAAGCCCATCCACAAGGCCACGCCGTACGACAGGGCAAGAGCCGGCATCGGCTTCGTCCCGCAGGGCCGCGAGATCTTCGCGCGGCTCACGGTCGAGGAAAACCTGCGCATGGGCCTGGCCTACAAGAGCGGCAGCACGCCCATTCCGTCGGAGCTGTTCGACCTGTTCCCCGTGCTCAAGCAGATGATCAACAGAAGAGGCGGCGACCTCTCCGGCGGGCAGCAGCAGCAGCTTGCGATCGCCCGGGCCCTCGCGCCCAAGCCCAAGCTGCTGATCCTCGACGAGCCTACCGAAGGCATCCAGCCCAGCATCATCAAGGACATCGGCCGCGTCATCCGCATGCTGGCCGACCGCGGCGACATGGCCATCGTGCTGTGCGAGCAGTACTACGACTTCGCCCAGGAACTGGCCGACGACTACCTCGTGATGGAGCGGGGCGAAGTCATTGCCCGCGGCCTTGGCAAGGACATGGAAGCCCAGGGCGTGCGCCAGCTCGTCGCCATCTGAACCCCTTGGGCAGGGCTTCGAAGCCCTGCCAGTACAGGGCCTTGGGCAACTGCGTATCGGCAGGAATTCAGGGTTTACCCTAAAATCCGGCTTCTGCCCGCGGCCGCCGGGCACCTTCCCAGGAGCCTGGCCTTGAACGCCTCCCCACCCGCGCTGGACAGCGCGGACACCGATATTTCCGTTTCTTCTTCTCCCGCCGCGCCCGTCAATTTCCTGCGCGCGGTGCTCGCACTTGGCGTCGGCGGCTTTGCCATCGGCACCGGCGAATTCGTCATCATGGGCCTGTTGCCCGAAGTGGCGAAGGACATCGACGTCAGCATCCCGCAGGCAGGCCACGTCATCAGTGCCTACGCGCTCGGCGTGGTCATCGGCGCGCCCGTGCTCGCTGTGCTGGCCGCAGGCTGGCGCCGCCGCGCGCTGCTGATCGCGCTCATGGCCGTGTTCGCGGCCGGCAACTTCGCCAGCGCCGCGGCCCCCAACTATTTACTGCTGAACCTGCTGCGCTTTGCCACCGGCCTGCCGCACGGCACCTACTTCGGCGTGGCCGCGCTCGTGGCCGCCACGCTCGCGCCACCTGGGCGCCGCGCGCGGGCCGTGGGGCTCGTCATGCTGGGGCTCACCGGCGCCACGCTGGTCGGCGTGCCCATCGCCGCCTGGCTGGGCCAGATCTTCGGCTGGCGCGCCGCCTTCGTGTTCGTCGGCGTGATCGCGCTGGTGGCCATCGCGCTGCTGCGCCGCGACATCCCCGACCTCGCAGCGCCCGCAGGCGCCAGCCCTTGGCGCGAACTCGGCGCGCTCAAGCGCAAGCAGGTGTGGTTCACGCTCGGCATCGGCGCCATCGGCTTCGGCGGCATGTTCTCGGTGTTCAGCTACATCAAGCCCACGCTCATCGAAGTGGCTGGCATGCCCATGGGCGGCGTGCCCTTCGTGCTGGCGCTGTTCGGCCTGGGCATGGTCACCGGCAACCTCGTGGGCTCGCGCCTGGCCGACAAGTCGCTCATGCGCACTATCGGCGGCCTGCTGGTCTATGCGGCGCTGGTGCTCGCGATGTTCACCTTCGCGGCGCACAACGTCTTTACCGCGGCGTTCAACGTGTTCCTGATCGGCACCACCGTGGCCATCGGCCCGGCGCTGCAGATCCGCC
This sequence comes from Variovorax sp. R-27, assembly GCF_049913215.1. Lineage (NCBI taxonomy): Bacteria > Pseudomonadati > Pseudomonadota > Betaproteobacteria > Burkholderiales > Comamonadaceae > Variovorax > Variovorax sp. R-27. The sequence continues at coordinate 5,238,951 of NZ_CP183984.1, read as the reverse complement.
TGATGGACGTGGCCGGCGATGCGCAGACGCTCGCTGCCGCACTCAACCACTCGGCCTTCAACATGGCCAACGCGCTCGGCGCGTGGCTCGGCGGCGTGGCCATTGCCGCGGGCCTGGGCTGGACCTCGACCGGCTGGGTCGGCGCCTTGCTGGCGCTGGCGGGCATGGGCGTGTTCGGTTGGGCGATTGCGAGCGCGCGTGCCGAAGCGCGCCGGCCCGAAACGGTTACTTGCTGAGGGCTGCGCCGCGTTCGCGCAGCAGCGACGCGAAGCGGCGAAGCTCCGCCGCGTTCAGGTCCGACACCGCCCACGCCTGCATGCCGCCCTGGGCCCATCGCGCCAGCTGGTAGCCCTGGCGCGTGGAGAACACGGGGCCCTGTGCCTTCGCATCGGCCGCCGGCCAGACGAACACATTGATCACATGCGGCCCTGAGCGATACACCAGCGCTGCCACGGTGCGCCCATCGAGGTAGTCGAGCCGCCCGCCAGTCAACGGAAAGCCTTCCGCAGCCAGGTCGATCACCGGCGGTGAAAAGTCGAGCTTGCCGGCGAACCACGGCTTCACCGTGTGCTGGTCGGACGAGGCCACGTCGGCCAGGTGCGAGGCCATCAGCGAGCGCACGTGGTTGGCGGTGACGGCTTCGGCGAGCGCGTCCTGCGGCGGCACCGGCGTCGCGAGCAGCATCAGCGCAAGGCCCCAGGCCGTTGCCGCGCCCGTGCCGAACCATGCCAGGCCTTGCCACAAGCCGCGACGAGGCTGCTGCACCGGCGTGGGTGCGGTCACCGCCTCGGCGCGCACCGCCTGCCCGATGCGCTCGGCCAGCCCATCCGGTGGCGTGTGCCGCACGGCATGACGCCGGATCAAGGTTCCCAGTTCTTCTTCAGACATTGACATGGTGGATCTTTCCTCCAGCGTCGCCAGCGGGCCGTTCGTCGCGCAGGCTGTCGCGCAGCAAGGCCCGTGCGCGCGACAGCCGCGACATCACCGTGCCCAGCGGCACGCCGGCGATGCGTGCGATGTCCTCGTAGCGCATCTCTTCGAGTTCGCGCAGCACGATCACTTCGCGGTACACCGGCGGCAGTGCGTCGATGGCGGCATTGATGCGCTCGCCCTGTGCACGCTGCTCCCATTGCCGGGCCGGATCGCCGGCCTGCGCTGAAGAGTGGCCATCAGCCGCCTCGCTGTCGCGCAGTTCGTCGAACTCGACCTGGTCGGCCAACTGCCGGTTCTGCCGCATCCAGTCGTAGCAGGCATTGCGCACGATGCCCAGAAGCCATGGCCGCGCGCTCTCGCCGCGCAGCCCGTCGAAAAACCGGAACGCACGCAGGTACGCCTCCTGCACCGCATCGTCGGCCAGTTGGTCGTCGCGCAACAACCAGCGCGCAAGATTCCACGCCGCATCGAGATGCGGCAGCGCTGCGGCTTCGAACTGGCGTGTGCGATGGGTCGTCAACAGGCTCAATGGGCTCCTTCTTCCTGCATGACGGAGTGGCCCGGCGCTTTATTCCATCTTTTTTACCGACCCGCGTGGAATAAGCAGGGCACGCCATGCGTCATGCCCTGTGCGGATTCTGCTTGCTTCCGTTCAATTCCCCAGGAGGTTTTCACCATGCTCGCCATTCCCGGTTTCGCACGCATCCTCGTACTGCTCTCGGCCCTGGCCGCCTCGGCCGCCTCCGCCCTGGCCGCCGGGCCCAAGGCCTACGTCGGCAACTTCAAGGACAGCACCGTCAGCGTGATCGACACCGGCACCGAGCGCGTCGTCGCCACCGTGCCGGTGGCAGCCGGGCCGGACGGCATCATCGTCGCGCCGGGCGGGCGCAGTGTGTTCGTCAGCGGCTCCAGTGCTTCGACTGTGAGCGAGATCGATGCCGCCACCGACCACGTCGCGCGCAACATCGACGTCGGCAAAGGCCCGCAGGGCCTGGCCATGACGGCGGACGGCAAGTGGCTGCTGGTGGCCGTCAACGGCGACGACCGCGTGGCCTTCGTCGACACCACGGCCCACGGCGTGAGCGCCACCGTGCCGGTGCCCAAGCCGCACACCATCGCCATCCGGCCCGACGGGCGTCAGGCCTACGTCGCGTCGCAGGAGCCCGGCCATTTCGCGCTGGTCGTGATCGACATGACCACCCGCAGCGTGGTCACCGAGATCCCGCTCGACAAGCCACCGCGCGACCTGGAGTTCGGCCACGACGGCAAGGCGCTCTACCTCACGCTGGCTGGCGTGCCCGCGGTGCAGGTGCTCGACCCCGCCACCAACCAGTGGAGCGCGCCGGTTCCCACGGGCGTGTCGCCGCACATCGCACAGCACTTCGCCGGAATGGCCAGCGGCGTGGTGGTAGTGCAGGGACCGGGCGAAGTCATGCTGTTCGACCCGGCCACGCGTGCGGCGGTGCGCAGCATCGGCGTGGGCAAGCAGCCGCATTGGCTCGACCTGTCGGCGGACGGCAAGAAGCTGTGGGTGAGCAACGAAGGCTCGAACGACGTCAGCGTGGTCGATCTTGCGGGTGGGCCGGTGCACACGGTGGCGGTGGGCAACGCGCCGCGCAAGGTCGCGGTGCAGCGCGTCGCGGCCGCCGAAGCCGCGCATGCCGGTAGCTCCAACCACGTGACTATCCGCAACTTCGCCTTCGAGCCCGCGCAGATCACGGTCAAGGCCGGTCAGCGCGTGAGCTGGCAGAACGACGACGGCGCGCCGCACGGCGTTGTCTTCAAGGACGGCGGCACCGGCATCGACCTGCTGCTGCCCGGCAAGACCTTCGCCCGCACCTTCGACAAGCCGGGCACCTACGACTACGTGTGTTCGGTGCATCCGTACATGACGGCACGGGTCACGGTGGTGGGCTCGCAGCCAGGGTCCTGACTATCGGCTTTCATCCGGCCCGATTGACAGGGGCGAGCGAACCAGGGGACATTGCCCCGGATGAAGGAAGAAAGAATCTCGCGCCGACGCCTGCTGTGCGGCGGGCTGGCCGCCGCTTCGCTGGGCCATCCGTTCCTGCGGCTGAATGCGCAGCCGGCCACGGCGTCGCGCGATCCGTTCACGCTGGGCGTGGCCTCGGGCGTGCCGCGCGCCGACGGCTTCGTGCTCTGGACACGCCTGGCGCCAGAGCCGCTGCAGGGCGGCGGCATGGGCGATGCGCCCGTCGAAGTGCGATGGGAAGTCGCCGACGACGAGGGCTTCAGGCGCGTCGTGGCGAAGGGCTCGGCCATCGCTACGGCCGAGCTTGCGCATTCGGTGCATGTCGAAGTACAGGGGCTGTCGCCGGGCCGCCCTTACTGGTATCGCTTCACGGTCGGCGGCGCACGCAGCCCGATTGGACGCACGCGCACCACGCCCACCGAGGACGACGGGACGCAGCAGCCGCTGCGCTTCGCCTTCGCCTCCTGCCAGCAGTACGAGCAGGGCTACTACGCCGCCTACCGCGACATGGCCGCGCAGCCGCTGGACTTCGTGGTGCACCTGGGCGACTACATCTACGAGAGCTCCTGGGGCTCGCGCCACGTGCGGCGCCATGAGGGCGGCACTCCCACGCAGCTGCCCGAGTTCCGCAACCGCTACGCGCTCTACAAGACCGATCCGCACCTGCAGGCCGCGCACGCCGCCTTTCCCTGGCTCGTGACCTGGGACGACCACGAGGTGGCCAACGACTACACGAACGACATGTCGCCGCGCACCTCGGACCCCGCGCAGTTCCTCGCGATCCGCGCCGCCGCCTACCAGGCGTGGTACGAGCACATGCCGGTGCCCGCCAGCATGCGCCCGCGCGGCGCCGATGCGCTCATCTACGGCCACCACCGCTTCGGCCGCATGCTCGACGTGCTGCTGACCGACGGGCGCCAGTACCGCTCGCACCACGCCTGTCTTTCGGGGCGCAGCGCCTCGCCGCTGGCCGACTGCGCCGACAGGCTCGCACCGCAGCGCAGCTTCTTCGGCGCGCAGCAGGAAGCCTGGCTGGCGCGCGAGCTGGCTGCGCCACCCGCGCGCTGGACCGTGCTCGCCCAGCCCACGCTGCTCGCCGAGGCCGACCGCAAGCGCGGCCCAGAGCACGGCTACTGGATGGACGGCTGGGACGGCTACGCCGCGGCCCGCGCCCGCCTGCTCGATGCGCTGGCCGCGCACAAGGCGCGCGGCGGCAATGCGCTGGTCGCCAGCGGCGACGTGCACGCCTTCTGGGCCGCCGACCTGCGGCGCGGCGACGCGCAGCAGGGCCCGGTGGTCGCCACCGAGTTCGTCGGCGGCGCCATTACCTCCGAGGGGCCCAGCGCCGCCAGCGTGGCGAACATGCTCGCGAAGAACCCGCAACTGCGCTATGGCCGGGCGGACAGGCGTGGCTATACGCTCGCGACCCTCGACGCGCGTGGCTGCTCGATCGAGTTCCGCGTGGCGGACGACGAGAAGACGGCCGATTCGCCTGTCAGCCCCATGGCCCGCTTCTCGGTCGAGCTCGGCGCGCCCGGCGTGCACGCCGAGAGCACCTGAGTCGTAAACGCCCGGCGCCTGCAGGATTGCGCGGCCGTGCCTATGATGGCCGCCGCCGCGCAAGCCCCGTCTGCGTCTCTTTCACCCTTCCCTGAAGCGAGAACCGAACACCATGAGCATTCCCTCCACCCGCCTCGGCCGCACGGGCCTTACCGTGTCCCGCCTTGCCCTCGGCACCATGACCTTCGGCCTGCAGACCGACGAGACGGTGTCGCACCAGATCCTCGACAAGGCTGCCGAAGGCGGCATCAACTTCCTCGACACCGCCGACGTGTACCCGCTCGGCGGCACCGTCGAGACCACCGGCCGTACCGAGGAAATCATCGGCCGCTGGCTGCAGAAGCAGGGCCCCACGGGCCGCCGCCGTTTCGTCGTCGCCACCAAGGCGGTCGGCAAGGTCGGCTCCAACAGCTGGGACCAGGGCGCGTCGCGCAAGCACCTGTTGGACGCCATCGACGCCTCGCTCAAGCGGCTGCAGACCGACCACGTCGACCTGTACCAGCTGCACAGCGACGACCGCGAGACGCCGCTCGAAGAAAGCCTGGAGGCGCTCGACGTCATCGTGAAGTCGGGGCGGGCGCGCTACATCGGCGTGTCGAACTTCCTGGCCTACCGGCTGGCGCGCGCGTTGGGCAAGGCCGAGCTGCACAAGCTCACGCGCTATGTGTCGGTTCAGCCGCGCTACAGCCTGCTGTTCCGCGAGATCGAGCGCGAGCTGCTGCCGCTGGTTGGCGAAGAGGGGCTGGGCGTGATTCCCTACAACCCCCTGGCGGGTGGCCTGCTGACCGGCAAGTACAAGCCCGGTGCCAAGCCCGAGGAAAACACCCGCTTCACGCTCGGCACCGCTGGCAACATGTACCAGGACCGCTACTGGAACGAGCGCAGCTTCAACACCGTGACGCAGCTGCACAAGCTGGCCGACGAGGCGGGCGTGCCGCTGGCAACGCTGGCCGTGGCGTGGGTGATGGCGAATCCGCTGATCACCGCGCCGCTGCTCGGCGCGAGCCGGCCCGACCAGCTCGACGCGACGCTGGCCGCCGCCGAATACAAGCTCGATCCGGCGCTCAAGCAGAAGCTCGACGAGCTGACTGCCGAGTACCGCAAGGGCGATGCCCCGCGCTGACGCTGAAACTGTCAGAACTGTCAGTTAGTCGACAGCGAGGGGTTTGATGAGGGTGCCTAGAGTGCCCTCATCATGGTTCTTTCCGACGTACCTCCTCTCTCGCGCGCGGCCCTCGCGCTGGCCGTCATGGTCCTCGCAGGCTGCGCTGTCGGCCCCGACTACGTCCGCCCGCAGATGGACGTGCCGGTCGCCTACAAGGAAACAGGCGGCCCCTGGAAAACCGCTGCCCCGCAGACCATCGACGCCAGCCACCCCTGGTGGGATGCCTACGGCGACAGCACACTCAGCGCGCTGATCGTGCAGGCCAACGCGGCCAACCAGAACATCCGCGTCGCCGAGGCGCAGTACCGCGAGGCGCAGGCCATCACCGCGGCAGCGCGCGCCAACTTCTTCCCGACCGTCGGCATCAACGCCGGTGCCACCCGTGCACAAAGCAACAGCACCGGCACCGTCGAGCTAGGCACCACCGACACCCTCGGCCTCGCCGCCAGCTGGGAGCCCGATATCTGGGGCGCAGTGCGCCGCTCGGTCGAGGCCGGCAGCGCGAGCGAACAGGCCAGCGCCGACGACCTGGCCGGCGCGCGGCTCAGCATCCAGACCACGCTCGCGCAAGACTATTTGCAGATCCGCGTGATCGACCTGCAACGCGACCTGTACGCCAGCACCACCACCGCCTACGCCAAGGCGCTCGAACTCACGCAGCACCAATACGCGGCCGGCACCGTGTTGCGCTCCGACGTGGCGCTGGCAGAAAGCCAGCTCAAGACGGCGCAGGCCCAGGCCGTGGACCTCGACGCCCAGCGCGCCCAGCTCGAACACGCCATCGCGGTGCTGACGGGGCAGGCGCCCGCGTCGTTCTCGCTGCCGCCGCTCGAATCGTCGTCGCAGCCGCCCACGGCCGAAACGCTTTCTTCGGCCGCTGCACTGCGCGTGCAGCTCCCGGTCACGCCCACGGGCCTGCCTTCGGAGCTGCTCGAACGCCGCCCCGACATCGCCGGCGCCGAGCGCCGCGTGCAGGCAGCGAACGCCAACATCGGCGTGGCCAAGGCCGCGTACTTCCCGCAGATCGTGCTCAGCGCCAGCGGCGGCTTCAGCGCTGCCAGCCTGTCCACGCTCTTCAACACGCCCAGCCGCGTGTGGTCGCTCGGCGCGGCGCTGGCGCAGACCGTGTTCGACGGCGGCTTGCGCAAGGCGCACACCGATCAGGCCGTGGCCACCTACGACGCCTCGGTCGCGCAATACAAGCAGACCGTGCTCGGCGGCTTCCAGCAGGTGGAAGACAACCTTGCCACCCTGCGCGTGCTCGACAACGAATCCGCCCTGCAGGCCGATGCCGTGCGCGCCGCGCAACTCGCCGAGCGCCTGGCCCTGAGCCAGTACCGCGCCGGCACCGCCACCTACCTCAGCGTGGTGACGGCGCAGACGCTCTCGCTCACCAACCAGCGCACGGCCGCGCAGGTGCTCGGCCGCCAGCTGGCAGCCAGCGTCTCGCTGATCGCGGCCACGGGCGGCGGCTGGAACGCCGCCGATGCCGCACAAAAGACTTCCGGAAATTGACGCCATGACGACGACCGCAGACACCACCACAACGCACCCCCTGTTCCAACGCCGCTCCACCTGGCTCGCGGCCGCCACGCTCGTGGTCGTGCTGGGCGGCGGCGCCTGGGCGCTCACCCACCACGCGGCCAATGCAGCCAAGCCCGATGCGCCGAAGACGCCGCCGGTGCAGGTGACCACCGCACGCGTCACGCCGCAGACCGTGCAGGTCTATCGCTCGGGCATCGGCACCGTCGCCTCGATGGCCACCGTTACCGTCAAGGCGCGCATCGATGGCCAGCTCGACAAGGTCGGCTTCGTCGAAGGGCAGGACGTGAAGGCCGGCCAGCTGCTCGCGCAGCTCGACCCGCGCACGCTGCAAGCCCAGCTCGCGCAGGCGCAGGCCACCAAGGCGAAGGACCAGGCCACGCTCGTCAATGCGCGCGCCGACCTCAAGCGCTACACCACGCTGCTCTCGCAAGACGCCGCCACGCAGCAGCAGGTCGACACGCAGAAGGCCCTCGTCAACCAGCTCGAAGCCACCGTGCAGAACGACGCCGCGCAGGTGCAATTCGCCGAGGTGCAACTGAGCTTCACGCGCATCTCCTCGCCCATGAACGGCCGCGTCGGCGCGCGGCTGGTGGACCCGGGCAACATCGTTCACGCGACCGACACCAGCGGCCTCGTCGTCATCAACCAGATCGACCCCATCGCCGTGCAGTTCACGCTGCCCGAAGACGCGGTGCAGGACATCAACCGCGTGCAGCAGCAAAGCGCGCAGCCGCTCTCCGTGGTGGCCTTTGACCGCAGCGGCGCGCAGATGCTGGGCACCGGCAAGCTGATCTTGCTGAACAACCAGATCGATACCACCAGCGGCACCGTGCAGCTCAAGGGCAGCTTCGCCAACCCGCAGCACACGCTGTGGCCCGGCCAGTACGTCAACGTGCGGCTGCAGCTAGACCGCAGGCCCGATTCGCTCACCGTGCCCGCCGCCGCCATCCAGCGCGGACAGGACAACACCTACGTCTGGGCCGTCGATGCAGAGAACAAGGCCGAGAACGTGCCCGTGCACGTGGTGCAGATCGCCGACGGCACGGCAGTTGTCGACAAGGGCCTGACGGCCGGCCAGCGCGTGGTGGTCGACGGCCAGTACAAGCTCAAGCCCGGCGCCACCATCGTCGAGCCACCGCCCGCCGCCAAGAATGCAGATGGCAAAGATGGCAAGAAGGCCGCCAGCGGGAGCAGCAATTGAGCATCTCTGCCGCATTCATCAAGCGCCCCATCGGCACCACGCTGCTGGCGCTGGCCATCCTGCTGGTCGGCGCGGCGGTGTTTCCGCTGCTGCCGGTGGCGCCGTTGCCGCAGGTCGACTTTCCGACCATCCAGGTTTCGGCCAACCTGCCGGGCGCCAGTCCCGAGACCATGGCCTCCAACGTTGCGCAGCCGCTGGAGCGGCAGTTCTCGCTGATCGCGGGGCTGTCGCAGATGACGTCCACAAGCGGCCTGGGCTCCACGCAGATCACGCTGCAGTTCGACCTCGACCGCAGCATCGACGCCGCCGCGCTCGACGTGCAGGCCGCCATCAACGCATCCACCGGCCAGCTGCCCGCCAACCTGCCGAGCCCGCCCACCTTCCGCAAGGTGAACCCGGCCGACGCGCCCATCCTGATTCTTTCGGTGCAGTCGAAGACGCTGCCGCTCACCGAGGTGAACGACTACGCCGACAACATCCTCGCGCAGCAGATCTCGCAGATCTCCGGCGTGGGCCTGGTCAACATCGGCGGTGTGCAGAAGCCGGCCGTGCGCATCCAGGTCGACCCGGCCAAGCTCGCGGCGCTGGGCCTGAGTCTTGAAGACGTGCGCACCGTGCTTGCCTCGGCCACCGTCAATGCGCCCAAGGGCACCATCGACGGGCCGAACCAGAGCTTCACCGTCTACACCAACGACCAGTTGCTGAAGGCCCAGCCATGGAACGACGTGGTGCTGGCCTACCGCAACGGCGCGCCCATTCGCGTGCGCGACCTGGGCGTGGCGGTCGATGGCCCCGAGAACGCCAAGATCGCCGGCTGGGCCTACGCAGGCGCCGCCGCGCCCGAAGGCAGCAACGTGCAGAACGGCCGCTCCATCGTGCTCGCCATCACCAAGCAGCCAGGCGCCAACGTCATCGAAACGGTAGACCGCATCAACGCCGCGCTGCCGCGGCTGAAGGCGTCGATTCCGCCGACGGTGGACGTCAACGCCATCATCGACCGCACGCAGACCATTCGCGCCTCGGTGAAAGACGTGGAGTTCACGCTGCTGCTGACCATCGCGCTCGTGGTGGCCGTTATCTTCGTGTTCCTGCGCAACGTGCCGGCCACGCTCATTCCCAGCGTGACCGTGCCGCTCGCGCTGCTGGGCACGGTGGCGGTGATGTACCTGCTGGGCTACAGCCTCGACAACCTCTCGCTCATGGCGCTGACCATCGCGGTCGGCTTCGTGGTGGACGACGCCATCGTGATGCTGGAGAACATCTACCGCTACGTCGAAGAGGGCATGTCGGCCGTCGAGGCGGCCTACAAGGGCGCGAGCGAAATCGGCTTCACCATCATCTCGATCTCGGTGTCGCTTGTGGCGGTGTTCATTCCGCTGCTGCTCATGGGCGGCATCGTTGGGCGCCTCTTCCGCGAGTTTGCGGTAACGGTCACGCTCACCATCGTGGTGAGCGTGGTGATCTCGCTCACGCTCACGCCCATGCTGTGCTCGCGCTTCCTGAAGAACGAGCACGGCAACAAGCACGGGCGCCTGTACCAGCTGTTCGAGCGCGGCTTCGACGCCATGCTCAACGGCTACAAGCGCGGGCTGCACGTGGTGCTCGACCACCAGTTCATCACGCTGATGGTGTTCATTGCCACGGTGGCCGCCACCGGCGTGCTGTTTGCGATCATCCCGAAGGGCTTCTTCCCGCAGCAGGACACCGGCTTCATCTCGGGCTTTGCCGAGTCGGCTCAAGACGCATCCTTCGCGTCGATGAACGCCCGCATGCTCGAGCTGGCCGACGTGGTGCGCAAGGACCCTGACGTGACCGGCTTCGGCATGAACGGCAGCTCGTCCACCTACAACACCGGCAACTTCTTCATCAGCCTGAAGCCCAAGGACGAAGGCCGCACCGCCACCGCCGACGAGATCATCACGCGCCTGCGCCCGCAGCTCGCCAAGGTGCAAGGCGTGAACCTGTTCCTGCAGGCCGGACAAGATATTCGCGTGGGTGGACGCGCCTCGCGCACGCAGTACCAGTACACGGTGACCGACGCCAACCTCGACGAGCTCAACACCTGGGCACCCCAGTTGCTCGCGCGCTTCAAGCAGCTGCCAGAAATTACCGACCTGGCCTCCGACCAGCAGAACGCCGCGGCGTCCGCCGTGCTCACCATCGACCGCGACCGCGCGTCGAGCTTCGGCATTTCTCCCGCCACCATCGACGCCACGCTGTACGACGCCATCGGCCAGCGCCAGGTGGCGCAGTACTTCACGCAGCTCAACAGCTACCACGTGGTGCTGGAGGTAACGCCCGAGCTGCAGCAAGACCCGTCGCTCTTCAGCAAGCTGTACCTCAACTCGCCGCTCACCGGACAGCAGGTGCCGCTGTCGACCTTCGTGAAGGTGGACACCAGCAAGACGGCCTACCTGTCGATCAGCCACCAGGGCCAGTTCCCGGCGGTGACCATCTCGTTCAACCTCGCGCCGGGCCATGCGCTGGGCGACGCGGTGAACGCCATCAACAAGGCGCAGGCCGAGATGGGCCTGCCGCAGTCGCTCACCGGTTCGTTCCAGGGCACGGCACAGGCCTTCCAGGATTCGCTCGCCTCACAGCCCTACCTGATTGCGGCGGCGCTGGTGGCGGTGTACATCGTGCTGGGCCTGCTGTATGAGAGCTACATCCACCCGCTGACGATTCTGTCGACGCTGCCCTCGGCCGGCGTGGGAGCCTTGTTGATATTGATGGCGGGCGGCTACGACCTGAGCGTGATTGCGCTGATCGGCATCATCCTGCTGATCGGCATCGTGAAGAAGAACGGCATCATGATGATCGACTTCGCGCTCAAGGCCGAGCGCGAGCAGGGCATGTCGCCGCACGACGCCATCTACCAGGCCTGCCTGCTGCGCTTCCGCCCGATCATGATGACCACCATGTGCGCGCTGCTCTCGGGCCTGCCGCTGATGCTGGGCCACGGTTCGGGCTCGGAGCTGCGCCGGCCGCTGGGCTACGCGATGGTCGGCGGGCTGATACTCTCGCAGGCACTCACCCTGTTCACCACGCCGGTGGTCTACCTGTACCTCGACCGCGCCCACTACTGGTACATGAATCGCAAGGAGGCGCGCAAGGCCCGCAAGGCAGCGAAGGAAGGCAAGGCCCCGGTGCCGGCCGAGGCGCACTGATGAGCGCCGGCTGACATCACGGACAGGGACGGAGACAGAGACAAAAACGCCATGAAGATCCTGATAGTCGAAGACGAGCTGAGAACCGCGGACTACCTCTCCAAGGGGTTGACCGAGCAGGGCTGCGCCGTCGACATGGCGCACAACGGCATCGACGGCCAGCACCTGGCGCTCACGCATGACTACGACGTGATCGTGCTCGACGTGATGCTGCCCGGGCAGGACGGCTTCTCGGTGCTGCGCGCGCTGCGTGCCGTCAAGCAGACGCCGGTCATCATGCTTACCGCGCGCGACAGCGTGGAAGACCGCATCAAGGGCCTGCACGAAGGCGCGGACGACTACCTCGTCAAGCCCTTCTCGTTTCTTGAACTGCTGGCGCGGCTGCAGGCGCTGAACCGGCGTGGCCGCAAGCAGGAGCCGATGCAGCTGCGCATTGCCGACCTGCAGGTCGACCTGCTGGCGCGCAAGGCTTTTCGTGGCAGTGGCGGCGGCAACACGCGCATCGACCTCACGGCCAAGGAGTTTGCGCTGCTCGCCGTGCTGGCAAGGCGCCAGGGCGAGATCCTGTCGAAGACCGCCATCGCCGAGCTGGTGTGGGACATGAACTTCGACAGCAACACCAACGTGGTCGAGGTGGCCATCAAGCGGCTGCGCGACAAGATCGACGTGCCCTTCAGCCCGAAGCTGCTGCACACCATCCGCGGCATGGGCTATGTGATGGAAGTGCGCGACGGCGACAGCAACACCGCCGAGGGGGAGGGCGCCGCACCGTGAAGCGCTCGATCACCGCGCGGCTGGTCATCATGTTCGCCGCGGCGGCGCTCGCGACCTTTGCGCTGACCGGCTTCGCGCTGCACAGGGTGCTGATTCGCGAGCTGGACCGGCACCAGTACGAAGAGCTCGACACCACGCTCAAGAGCCTGCAGTTCTGGATCAAGGCCATCGACACCCCCGAGCGCTGGACCCGCGTGCAGGCGCGCATGGATGCGCTCACGCCAGAGGACGGCAGCGTGCGCTTCTGGGTGCTCAGCGACGACCCGCGCTTCCAGTACGGCAAGGGCCTGGCCGAAATCGACGGCCTCACGCGCGAGGCCAACGGCCACACCAGCAGCATCGTGCTGCCGGGGCAGGAGAGGCCGTTTCGCACGCTGTCCGTGCACATCGAGCCCCATGCGCAGCGGCCGGCCGTACGGCTGATCGTCGGGCGCAACACCGAGCCTTATGCGCGCACGCGCCAGACCTTTCTGACCGCGCTGGCCGCGCTCGGGCTGGGGTCGGCGCTGGTGGTGGCCATTGCCGGCTACTGGATCGCGCGCGTGGGGTTGCGGCCGCTGGAGCGGCTTTCGGCCGAGGCGCAGGCGCTGCGGCCCAAGACCTTGTCGCAGCGGCTGCAGTCGGGGGCCTTGCCGGTCGAGCTATCGGCGCTGGCCGAGGCCTTCAACGGTGCACTGAACCGGCTCGAAGAGGCCTACGGCCAGCTCGAATCGTTCAACGCCGACGTGGCCCACGAGCTGCGCACGCCGCTGGCCAACCTCATCGGCAGCACGCAGGTGGCACTGTCGCGCCAGCGCAGCGCGGGCGAGTTCCAGGAGGTGCTGCAGGCCAACCTCGAAGACCTGGAGCGCGTGCGCTCCATCGTCAACGACATGCTGTTCCTCGCGCGCGCCGACCGCGGCGAAGTGGCGACCGGGCTGGTGCTCACGCCCGTGGCGCAGGAAGTGCGCAAGACCATCGAGTTCTTCGAGTTCGTGCTCGACGAGACGCGCGCGCAGGTCGTCATAGAGGGCGACGTGCTGGCCGAGGCGCGGCTCGAAAGCGCGCTGTTCCGCCGCGCCATGTCGAACCTGCTGCAGAACGCCATCGAGCATTCGAAGCCCGGGGCGCAGATTGCCGTGACGCTGCGCGAGGAGGCCGCCTCGACATGGATCACCGTGTCGAACCCGGGCGCACCCATCGACGAGCAGCATCTGCAGCACCTGTTCGACCGGTTCTACCGCGTCGATGCCGCACGCAACGACGGCGGCGAGCATCACGGCCACGGGCTGGGGCTGGCCATCGTGAAGGCGGTGGCGAGCATGCACGGGGGCCAGGTGAGCGCATCGAGCGAAGGCGGCCTGAACACCTTTGGTTTCAGCGTGGCGCGCCCCCCTGAAAAACTCGCTGGCTGAAGCCGCCCGCCAATGGCCTGTGCCCAGTACGTTCTTGGGCCATGCCCGAGAATCGCGGTTCGCATGAACCGCACGCAACCACCGCAAATTCATCCAGCATCCGGGCAAGGGCAGCCATGGCGCAGCTGATGTCCCTGCTTGTGCAGAACGCGATCCTGGTGGTGTTTGCCGCCAGTTTTGCCGCACGCCTCGGGCTCCCGGTGCCGGCGGCCGCGGTGCTGGTGGTGACGGGCGCGCTGCTGGCGGCGGGCGATGTCTCGGTGCCCGGCGTGGTGGCGGCTGCGGTCGTCGCCAACCTGCTGGGCGACGGTGCGTGGTTCTATGCCGGGCGGCGCTTCGGCTACCGCTTCATGCGCCTGCTGTGCCGCATCTCGCTGTCGCCCGACACCTGCGTGCGGCGCGGCGAATCGCTCATTACCGACTGGGGCGGCATGTCGCTCGTGGCCGCGAAGTTCGTGCCGGGCGTGTCGGTGGTGGCGCCGCCCATGGCTGGGGCGCTGGGCATGTCGGTGCGGCGCTTCATCGGCTTCGACATTGGCGCAGCGCTGGTCTGGACGGGCCTCTTCCTCGGGCTGGGCTGGGTGTTCCGCAACCAGATCCAGGAAGTGCTGGCCGTCATGGCGCAGGCCGGCGGCATTGCCACGGCCGCGCTGGCGGTGCTGTTGCTGGTGATCCTCGCGGTGCGCTACTGGCGCCGGCGGGCCTTCATGCGGCTCACGGGCATGCCGCGCATCTCGGTGGAAGAGCTGCACGAACTGCTGAGCGGGGAAGAGCCGCCGCTGGTGATCGACGTGCGCGGCCAAGCCGGCATGCAGATCGACCCGCGCCGCATTCCAGGTGCAGAGGCGTACACGCTCAAGGCGCTGCAGCAGCGCAGCCTTGACCTGTCGCATGCATCCGGGCGCGTCGTGGTGCTGTACTGCAACTGCCCCAACGAGGTGTCGGCCGCGCAGGCTGCACGCGTGCTGCTGGCGCGCGGTGCGCGACGGGCCCTGCCGCTGACCGGTGGGCTCGACGCATGGGTGGCCTCTGGCCGGCCCACCAGCGTGGACTGACCTCGCGCCTGCAGAAATCAGCCCTGCGTGCTAAGGTGCCCGGGCTTCGGGTTAACCCCTAAGCCCACCCCCCCTTCGCAACTGGCAACCGGGACTCCTCGTGTCTTCTTCCGCTCCCACAGCCTCTCCGGCCGCTTCGACCGCAACAGGCCTCACGCCCGCGCTCACGCTGGTCTTCGCCATCGCCTGCGGCCTGTGCGTGGCCAACATCTACTACGCCCAGCCGCTGATCGGCCCCATCTCCGACACGCTGCAGCTGCACGCCGGGCTGGCCGGCCTGATCATGACGCTCACCCAGCTCGGCTACGGCGCCGGCCTTCTGCTGCTGGTGCCGCTGGCCGACGTGGTCGAGAACCGCAGGCTCATCGTCGGCGCGTTGTTCGGCGCGGTCGTCGGGCTGGTGGGCATTGCGCTCTCGGACTCGGCCGTTACCTTCCTGGCTGCCTCCTTCGTGGTTGGCGCATGCGCGGTCGCGGCGCAGGTGCTGCTGCCCTTCGCCTCGCACCTCGCGCCGGAGGCCACGCGCGGCAAGGTGGTCGGCAACATCATGGCCGGGCTGCTGGGCGGGATCATGCTGGCGCGGCCCTTTGCCAGTGTGGTGGCATCGGCGCTGGGCTGGCGCGCGGTGTTCTGGTTGTCGGCCGTGCTGATGGCCACCCTCATCGCCGTGCTGTGGCGCGTGCTGCCGCAGCGGCGGCCGCATGCCTCGGTGGGCTACGCGCGCACCATGGCCTCGCTGCCCGGCATCGTGTGGAACACGCCGCTGCTGCGCCGGCGCGGCTTCTACCAGGGGATGATGTTCTCCGGCTTCCAGGCCTTCTGGACGGCCGTGCCGCTGGCGCTGGTGCACGAGTTCGGCATGGGGCAGCGCGGCATTGCGCTGTTCGCACTGGCCGGTGCTGCCGGCGCGCTGATGGCACCGCTGGCGGGCCGGCTGGCCGACAGGGGGCTGACGCGGCCCGCCACAGGAGTCGCCATCGTCGTCGCACTGCTTTCCTTCGTGCTCGGCGCGATCGCCATGCACTACCACTCGCTGGCCGGGCTGGTCGCGGCGGGCATCCTGCTCGACGGGGCTGTGCAGCTGTGCCAGGTGCTCAACTTCCGCAGCCTGTTCATGCTGGCGCCGGAGCTGCGCGGCCGGCTCAACGGGCTGTTCATGACCTTCATCTTCATCTGCGCCGCGGTGGCCTCGGGCATTGCAGCTGCCGTGTATGCCTTTCACGGATGGGGTGGGCTGTGCCTGCTGGGCGGCGGCTATGTGCTGCTGGCGCTGCTCTACTACGCGACCGAGTTCCGCCAGCAAACTTCGGCCGTGGCCGTCGGCAGGTAGCAGACGCAAACGACCGTAGACTCGTTCGCTTTGCGTTGCATTCAATGAGCTCGCCGATTTTTTCGCGGTCCATTCAGGTAACCCAAACCGACGCGAGCGGTATCTGGCCCATCCTGATGCTTTGCGTGGCTTACTCCGCATTGATGGTCGCAGGGGCTGCATGGGTTATCGACCTGGATGCGAAGGGCTGGTACATCGCGCGCGACATGGTGGCCATGCTTGCGCTCATGGCGCTGTGGCTGGTGGGCCTGGTGTTCGTCGTGCGTGCATGGATCTGGGTCGAAACGCATTGGCTGCAATCGGCCAAAGGCCGGGCAAAGGCGTTCAACGAATGCACGCGCGTCGACATCGGCGAAGGCGGTTTCTCCGTGCAAGGGCTTGGCCATGTCGATTGGATCGACGTGCTGACCCTCGAAGGGATTCCCGACAGCGACAACTATCTGATCGTTCACACACGGCCATTCAAGAAGCTGATGTTGACGGCACCTGTCGATGAACTGGCGCCGGTCATCAACCACTATCTCGCGCTGAGAAGCAGCGTCAAGGCAACGCGAACGGGCACTCTGCAAAGCCGCGCCATGGTTTTTTGCTGGCGATGCTTTCTCGCCTGGATCTGGGCGGGGTATGCGTTGGCTGGCGCCGCAGGCATCGCGTTGCTCCTCAACGTGTCAGATGCAGGATTCATGAAAACCATGGTGGGCCTCTGCGTGCTCATGCCACTGATCGCGTGGCTGGTCTGGGCCATTCCTGTCTCGCAGATCAGCACCTTTTCGCATTCGCGAGTGCGAGCCTTCGAACTCGACGGCACGCGGCTGCGCAGCATCGACGGTGCTTGGCAATTCGACCTGCTGCGAGCTCGCGTCAGCCGTCGCCGTGCCAGCGGTATCGGCTACGAATTCACTTTCCTGACCGTTCGCCCGGAGTCGGGAAAGAGGCTCGATCTGATACTGGAAGGCGGGCCCGATCAGGAGGCGTTGCTGGACGCCTTGAGCGATCGAGGCTTGCTGCCTGCGATGAACCCGCAAGGCTGAACGCCCGGGCCCCAC
This sequence comes from Variovorax sp. R-27, assembly GCF_049913215.1. Lineage (NCBI taxonomy): Bacteria > Pseudomonadati > Pseudomonadota > Betaproteobacteria > Burkholderiales > Comamonadaceae > Variovorax > Variovorax sp. R-27. The sequence goes on along the minus strand of NZ_CP183984.1, from coordinate 5,221,788 downwards.
AGGGGAGCCAGGGCGAAAGTGCTCAGTGGTAGCCTTGCCACCCGATGAATCTCCGCACCAAGATCGTTGCGCTGGCCGTTGCACCTTTGCTCATCGCACTGGTGCTGGTGGCCCTCGCGGTGCGCCACCAGGAGCATGACCTCGCCCAGCGCGAGCGAGCCCTCATCGAGCGCAGCTACATGGACCAGCGCCGTAGCGAGCTGCGCAGCTATGTCGAACTGGCCGTGAGCAACCTGCTGCCGCTGTACGAGTCAGGCCAAGACGACGAGGCCACCCGCAACGAGGCCCTGCGCCGCCTGGCCTCGCTCAACTACGGCGACGACGGCTACTTCTTCGTGTATGACCTGGAGGGCAACTCCCTCATGCACTCGCGCCAGCCCGAGCTGGTTGGCCAGAACCTGTGGGAGCTGCGCGACTCGCGCGGCCGCTACACCATTCAGGAGCTGATAAAGGGCGCGAAAGAAAACGGCGGCGGCTACGTCGAGTACGAATGGCGCAAGCCGTCGAGCGCGCAGATGGCGCCCAAGCTCGGCTACGTGACCGCCATGCCGCGCTGGAACTGGATGGTCGGCACCGGCCTGTACCTCGACGACATCCAGTCGACCATGGACACCCTCGACCGGCAGATGAACGCCAACGTTACCGCCACCCTGCTGTGGATTGCCGGCATTGCCGCGCTGTGCCTCGGCGTAGTCAGCGCCGCCGGCCTGCTGCTGAACCTTAGCGAGCACCGCACCGCGGAAGCCAAGCTGCGCCTGCTCGCGCGGCGCGTGGTGCAGTCGCAGGAAGAAGAGCGCGGCCACCTCGCGCGCGAACTGCACGATGGCACCAGCCAGACGCTGGTGTCGGCCAAGCTGCTGATCGAATCGGCAGTCGAATCGCTCGACCGCCAGCGTCAGCCCACACCACCCGCGCTGGCCAAGGCACTGCAGCGGCTCAACGATTCGCTGATTGAAGTGCGCCGCATATCGCACCGGCTGCGCCCCGCCTTGCTCGACACCCTGGGCCTGCCCGCCGCGCTGGAGCGGCTGGTCGACGAGTTCAGGGAAGAGGGTGGCGTCGACGCGTCGATGATGATGGGCGGCGAGTCTTTCGAGCTGCAGCCCGAAGTGAAGACCGCGCTCTTCCGCCTGACGCAAGAGGCGCTGACCAACGTGCGCAAGCACGCGAATGCACAGCACGTGAACATTGCGCTGCACTTCGACGAAGAAGAAGGCGTGCGGCTCGAAGTGAGCGACGACGGCACCGGCTTCGACATACAGGCCGTGCAGCTCGACCCCCGGCGCGGCATTGGCCTGCGAAACATGCGCGAGCGCATGGAGGCCATTGGCGGGCGGCTCATCATGTGCAGCAACGCCGGGCGCACATCCATCGAGGCCGAAGTGCCGACCCGCAGCGCAAGGGCTGCCGAAGAAGCGCCCGCATCCATCACATGACGACGACCAAGACCATCAGGCTTTTTCTTGTCGACGACCACCCGCTGGTGCGCGACGGCCTGCGCGCCCGGCTCGGCTCCATGCCCAACCTGGAGATCGTCGGCGAGGCCGGCAGCGCGGCCGAAGCGCTCGCACTGGTAGACAGCGTGCAGCCCGACCTGATGCTGATGGACGTCGGCATGAAGGACATGAATGGCATCGAGCTCGCGGCCCTGCTGCTGCAACGCCAACCCGCGACGCACATCGTGATGCTCAGCATGTACGACAACCCCGAGTACGTGCAGAAGGCCCTGCAGGTGGGCGCGCGCGGCTACGTGCTGAAAGACGCGCCTGCGGCGGAGATAGTCGCGGCCATCGAGGCCGTGTCGGCAGGCGGCACCTTCTTGAGCCCGGCCGTGTCGAAGAAGCTGTTTCGCACGCAGGAGCCGCGGCCTCTGCTGACGCCGCGCGAGAGCGAGATTCTTTCGGCGCTGGGGCGAGGCGAATCGAGCAAGCAGATTGCCCGCGACCTGGGGCTGAGCGTGCGCACGGTGGAGGCGCACCGGCAGAGCATCAAGCGGCGACTGGGCATCGAAGGGCAGGCGGAGCTCATCAAGTACGCGGTGGAGCATGCGCGGGAGTTCGGGCAGCGCTCGTGAGCTTCAACGACTGACTGTCAGAGCTTTGTGTATTAGCGCTGCCGCCCGGCGAATACCTGAGCTATTCGAGAAATTCTCGGCAGAAGTTTCTTCCTGCGCCGGGCTGGTTTTCTCTACAGTGAATGCCCCTGTGATTGAACGACCCGCTATGTGGGTGAGGAAGGCGGCATACACAACCAACACCAACAACCGGATGAATGAATGAACCGCTTCGCTTCACGGCGGGCTATCGGTGCGACGCGCATCGATGCGAACGTGAGGCACAAAAGGCGACGGCCAAGGTGCGCGAACACCTTGACCGTCTAACCAAGTGACGTGCATTAACTTTGGAAAGAGAGCACACCAAATGGCTGAACGAATTATGGCCGGGCCTGCGAGGCCGGCATCTGCGGACGCGACCGCCACGACACGGGATCCGTCCGATCTTCTTGAGAACAAGCTGGAGCAGTTGAACTCACTGCTGTGGTGCTTCTACGGCGCAGGGGACGGATGGTTCCAGGACGCGGGAGAGGCGCATCGGGAGAATCTGCTTTGGATTGCTTCTGATTTGGCGCGGGAGGCGGTGGAGTTGTTTCAGGAGAGTGGGGGTGGGTGACGGGGCTCGGTGCTAGATGCTTTGCAGGGTGTCCAGGGCTGCTTCAGACTGGTTGCGGTCAGTCGGCACGGCCCGCTGAATGTCGGCTGTGCGCAGCAATCGAGCCATCTGGCAGCACATCAATCCGCCTCACTGCTGTGGCAAGGCGGACCGATCTTCACCGCTCAATCGGCGCTCGCTCAGATCTCCGTCTGCTCCGAAATCTCCAAGGCGTCATCCACCTCGATGCCCAGGTATCTGACGGTCGATTCGAGTTTGGAGTGGCCGAGCAGCAACTGCACCGCGCGGAGGTTCCTGGTCCGTCGGTAGATCAGCGTCGCTTTCGTCCGTCGCATGGAGTGCGTTCCGTAGTCGGCAGGATCCAATCCAAGCTCCTTGACCCAGCCAGCAAGAATCCGGGCGTACTGCCGGGTGCCGAGGTGCGGCGAGTCGTGCATGCGGCTCGGGAACAGGAAGTCGTCCGATCTCAGTCCGGCGCGCTGGATCCACGCCTGCACAGCCTCTCGGGTTCCAGGCGTGAGTTCGAACTGCACCGGACGCTGGGTCTTGTGCTGCATCACCGTCGCCCGTGGGGCAACCTGCTCCCCGTGGCAGACGTCCCTGACCTTCAGGCTGACAAGATCGCAGCCGCGCAGCTTGCTGTCCAAGCCCAAGTTGAAGAGAACCAGTTCACGCACTCGGCCCTCCAGTTGCAGCCGCACCCGCAGCGCCCAAATGTCCTTGAGTTTGAAAGGCGCCTTCTGGCCGACGATCTTGCCCTTGTTCCAGGGCACTCGGCAGGTGGCTGTGTTTGCTGATCCCATGATGGTCTCCCATCGAGTTGAGGGAGCCTCAGCATGCGCGGCCAGACTGCATCTGTCCTTGAACCGCGCCTGCTTCACCGGATTCGGCATCAGCTTTCGCGGCCATATTTGACCTACGGCAGCAAGGGGCACAATCGGCCGGAAGCGGACTCTTACCAACCGAGCCACATCTGTTCATGACCAGCTACGTCCTCGCCCTCGATCTCGAAGGCACCTTGATCTCGAATGCGATGAGCCAGATCCCTCGACCGGGTCTGGCAAATTTTCTGACGCGTTGCGCTGAAATTTTTCCCCGCATCGTCATGTTCACCACCGTCAAGGAAGAGCGATTCAGAAGGATCGCGCGCTTGCTGGTGGACGAAAAGGTCGCACCCGATTGGTTTGCGGATGTCGAGTACGTCACATGGAACGGGGAGACAAAGGACCTCCGATTTGTGCCCGGCGTGCAACCGCACCAGGTGTTGCTTGTGGACGATTTTGAGAAGTACGTGCATCCGGGCCAGGAAGCTCAGTGGCTGCAGATCGAGTACTTCGACTATCCCTATAGTTCGGCAGATACCGGCCTTGCCAAGATGCTTCAAGTTCTGGTGGCGCGTGCTTGATTTCCGACTTGGTTCAGTACGGTCGCGGCAAGAATCGGCTAAGGGCCTTTTCGCCGGCAGTGCGACCGGCTACAGCCGGCCAAAAACCGACTTTCCTGATAGAGAAAAACAACCGTGTACGGATGCATATGAGAAGACGAAGATTCTTGACTGTTGCTCTTGCGCCGATCGCTGTGGTCGGATGCACGTCTATGGAAAGCATCTCTAAGCCATCCAAGGATGAGTATTTCGTGCTTGACAAGACCTATACGCGCGCCGAGGTTCGAGGTCTGATTCCTTACAACTACGTCATTGGACTTCGTGCAGGAACGTACTCTTCCGTCGGGGAAGATCGAGATGGACGCTATTTTCAAGGAGAGGGAGATTGCGTAATCCAACTCGGTACTGAACGAGCAGACCATTTCCTTAAATCTGGAGAGATCCCGCGAGCCATGGCTGGCTTTCCGGGTGGAGAAGGCGGAATCTGGTTGCCTAGAGCCGGAAGCAATAGTCCGCCTAGGCTGTGGTACAAAATTCGAAATAAGGGGTTGGATACGATGCAAATCGTGCCATTTCTTGTTGTGAATGCGACGGAGGGCTCTTTCGGGTGGGTGCCATTGGAGAACGATGCTGCATTGTTAGCAGAAATCAAGGTCCGCGAAAGATAGCTAGCACTGGTCGGTGTGCAATGTCTGGTTTCGATGGGGCGCAAGGTCACGTATGGGCTCACGCCGCCGACAGTACTTCGGCTGCAGTCGGCTAGTAGCCGACCTTCACCGCCTCGGTCTACCTTCCACCCCAACTCGCCAATCACAGAAACATGACAGTCGCGATGTCACCGCTGTGGATCAAGCATCCTGACATCCCATGGGGTAGCGTCGGGTGGCGCATGGGCTGGGGTGAGGCGTACTGGGGTCAATGGAGAATTTTCTTTCTGGCCTTGAAGGAAGAAGAGCGCCACCGCTACCGAGAGACCTGGCCGGAACCTGAGTCATGGCGGGGGCTGTATGCATTTATTGAGTCGGGTGAACCCCCACCCTGGGCAATCGAACACAGGAGAAAACTGGCTGGGCCATATCCCCTGCCAAGTACCGAAGAGTCCAGCATCAGCGAGCACTACCGGGTTGTATGGTTGGTCAGGTGCCACATGAGCAAGCTGGGCGTCTACGAAGTACCTGCGAGATTTCCGTCGCCGTATCTTGGACAAGCACTGGATGAGGGCGACGTAACGTTCTATGCGGAACCGAACGGCGCCTGGTGGCGTTTGTCGATGCCAAAAAGTGGCGGGCTTATGCTGAACCGATTGACGCAACCAAACGCCCCTGACATGTTGCTGTTCCGTAAGGCATAGCGGCTGTCGGCCACAAGCCGACCTTCGATAGCGGCTCACTGTTGTGTCAGAAATGAGGAGATTGGAACGGCATGGTGGCGCGTAAAGACGAGGTGACGGTAGAGCTGAGCGACGTGAGAAGCTCGCTCGAACTTCAGAATCGGCTAATGACCGCGCTCGACTTTCCAGGGTGGTACGGCCGGAACTGGGACGCCTTCTGGGACGCAATCGCAGGGTTGGTGGAAATGCCGCACCGGCTGCGATTTGCCGGCTGGGCCGACTTCGCAGACCGCCATCCGCGTGATGCCAAGCAGCTCCGTGAGTGCCTTGCCAGGATGCGAGCCGAACTGCCAACCCATGCCGCCGTGGTTGCCTATGACTAGGGGCGGGATGCGGTCACAGCCGGACTATTGCGTTGTTCACGTTAGGAGCACCCATTGAGCCTGCCTGATACGAAAGAGGCCATTCGCCGCCGGCTCTTCATCGCGGCTGTTCGCAGCGGCAACCAGACTCCACAGTTTGGCTTTCAGATCTGCCCCGACTGCGGCGGCCGAGGCTCCATTTGCGTGGAGCGAGAAGTGAGTGGGCGCCGGAGTGCGGCGTTCGAGGAGTGCCCGGAGTGCCACGGTGAGACCATAGTCCCTGCATAGCAACTCACGCGATACAGCCGATCAAATAGCCCGGCGGTGCATCCGTTTTTGAGTAGCGGCGACTTCTGCTCAGGGTTCGTTCACGACGGGAGCGCGACCGGCTACAGTCGGCCACATGCAGTCATTCAGCCAATTACCACCAGTCCCGCGAGACCGGTCGTTCGTGGCGCATTCCAATCTAGAAGCCTTCGAGAATGCCTCCGTCAACTGAAACCCTGCAAAGACTGAGCGACTTCGCCTCTGGCAAAACTCCGGTGCCTAAGTTCGAGCAACAGCTCTACAACGATCCAGACATTGAAACGTTGCTCTCGGCAGAGAGCGCTCCTCGATTTTGCCAAACGGGAACGACGCTATTCCACTACCTGATTGGACTCGACCTCAGCGACCCAGGCCACGTGCTCAACGCACAGGACGTATTGGTTTCGTTGCTCCAGAAGCACGGAGTGAAGACAGCGCTGGCCGGGGCCGCAACGGCGGAATATGCGCTGCTGCTCGATGCCCAGCCGCGCTGGCTCGACGCGGACGTCAAGTTCCTTGCCTCGTTACTCGATGCCGCGCCATGCCTACCTCCCAAACAGAGAAAGGTATGGCTGCGTCAGAGAATCTTGGAGCTGTTTAAGTACGCCAAGCAGCCCCCGCGCTGGTTGCAGTCTCCAGCGTGGCCCATCGGAGATGCTGGCCCTTTGGTCTTCTTGGGGCAGTTTCCTGTCGCCGACTACTTTCATGATGAGGCGGCGGTGTATGTTTTCCATGACCCGGCGAAGGACGCGTTCACAACGTTCGTTCAGCACTGCTGAGCTCGCGGCATGAGGACAATTACCAAGATGCTTCCTCGCGGCCAACACCGGACGTTCAGGCCCTCGGCCAGAATCCAGTCAAAAAATCAGCATCGGCCGCACTCCCATGGTCATTGACGAACTCTTCGGTCTGCTCCCGCGCCCCGCCCAGCCCAGGGAGCAAGGCACCGCGCCCGAATGGGGCACCGTGACGTCCAAGCTTGGCGGGCCATTGCCCACCGACTACATGCAGTTCGTTGACCACTATGGCTCAGGGACCATTAACGGATTCCTGACCGTTCTCAACCCTTTCAGCGCGAACCCACATGTGAACCTACTGGATCAAGTGTTCGTCCAGCTCTCGGCACTACGCGAACTCCGGACCAGCTATCCCGAGGACTTCCCGTTCCCGCTCTTCTTTGAACCAGGCGGCCTCCTGCCATGGGCTGTTTCGAATGAAGGAGATGTGTTCTGCTGGAGCACCGTCGGCGCGAGCGGTTTGTGGGAAGTCGTCACGGTGCCACGTAGTGATTCGCCCGAGCACTTCAAGATGAGCATGTCGCAGTTTCTCGCGCGAGGATTGACCGGCCAACTCAAGACCTCGGCCTTACCTCCGCATTTCGCTTCGGGAACTGGCTCATTTGAGCCGCACCCTGCGTGAGGAAAACTTCGGCAGACGGCCAGCAGCGGTCACTCGTCGCTGCCTCACAACGGTGTCTTTGTGAGCGCGTGCGCACTGTCCAGTTTGGCGGTCAACAACCAAACCAGAAGGGACATCAATCGGACCGGCCAAAGACGCCCCACTCCATCGAGCGGGGCGTCTCCCTATTGATCCCTGTCAGCTTGCCGGATTGCGCGCCATGACGATCCACGCCGCGCCGCCGATCATCACCGACCACTCACCGGGCTGGCCCGAAAAGGCGGCACGAACTGCGGCCGAAGCGCGGGCACGGATGTCGTTGGACTGATCAGCGAGCACGCGCGACAGGGGGCCAACTTCGAACGCCATCTCCACCGCGTCCTCAATCGCCGCGTCCCGCGTCCCGCCTTCGCCGAACGGGATGGAGGCATCCAAGGGCGCGATGGAAATATCGGTGAAGCCGGCCGCCGTCAAGATGCGCGCCACCCGCCCCTTATCGCCGAAAGAAAATGAGCCGGGTGCTTCAGAGTCGGGCTGTGCGGTCGACGGGACGATGCCCTTGATCGCGCCCATTGGTAGGCGCATCCAATCGTTCTCGGCCACGCCCCGCCAGCAAACAAAAGAGACCCGCCCGCCCGGCTTGAGCGCCCGGCGCATGTGGGCGAACGCTCCTGCCGGATCGTCGAAGAACATAACCCCGAAACGCGAGAACAGGATGTCGAACTCGCCCTCGGGCAGCTTGGCGCTGCTGGCGTCGGCTACTAGGAATAGGGCCGTCGAATCTTGTGGCGCAAGCGCGCGCGCTCGTCCAATCAGCGGCGCGGATATGTCCACGCCCAACACTCGGCCCTCCGCGCCAACGAGCGCGGCCAGAGCAAGACTCGACGCGCCCGCGCCGCAGCCGACGTCCAGCACGCGCTCGCCCATCACGGGCGCGGCTGCTTCGATCGCGGCCTTTCCAAACACCGCCAACATGGCGTCGAGTCGAGCCTGGTTGGCGACCCAGCGCTCCCCGCTTTGGCCGTTCCAGTCAGCGATCTGATTAGCGTTTTGCTCTGTCATGCAGTTTCCTTGTCTTGGGACGAGTGATCCGCTACTCGGCCCATGCCTCGATCCGTTCCGCGATCGCCTCGGGGGCCTCGATGTGCAGGAAGTGGCCGACGTCAGGGACGACTTCCAGCGAGTGTGGGCTGGCGAACCGATGTCTGTCGTCGACCTGTTGCGGAAAGATGCAGCCGTCGTCGGAACCGTGGAGCTGCAGCAGGGGCGTTGTGATCGGCTGAGATAGGCGGCGCATCGTCCCAAGCATGCCGGGCCGCAGCAGCCCCCTGTAGTAGCGCAAGGGCGCGGGCATGCTTGCCTGCAGGGTCTCGTGTAGCTCCGCCTGGACAGCTGGATCGAGCGAGAGGCCCGGCGACCACTGACGCCATAAGTGGTCGATGAGGGCGAGATTTCGGGCGCTGGCGATCCAGCCGCTTCCCGGCAGTTGGAAGAGCCCCATATACCAGCTGCGGCGTAGCTGAGTGAGGCGCGGCTGGCTCAGAAATGTCAGTGGGTGCGGGAAGGCCAGCGTGACTGCGCGTTTGATCCGCTCCGGCGCGGTGACGCAGACATCGTATGTGATCGCGCCGCCCCAGTCGTGACCAATCAACTCTACGGCTCGCCCGGGAGACCAGCGGTCGATCAGCGCGAGCACGTCGCCGGTGAGGGAAGCCATGTCGAACGGTCCCGAGGTCGGGGACGGGGCGTAACCGCGAAGCCAGGGGGCGACGACGTGACGCCCACGGCGACCGAGCTCGGCAAGGAAGGGCTTCGCCGTCGGCGGATGGTCCGGGAAACCGTGCAAGACAAGCGTCGGCTGAGCATCGGGATCACCACCCTGCAGCGCGTGAAAAGTGCCGTGTGGCAGGTCGAAGGTGACGTGTTCGAAGTCCATGTGCATCAGGCTTCTCTAAAAGTGCGTTTCCTCAGGCGCCGCGTGCGGATCTATGCCCTCAAGCCACCATCGATTGCTGGGCGAAGATTCCCGCCATCGCGCCCTGCGACGATGCTTGGGTGACCGAGGGCAAGAAGGGCGTGGTCAGGTCGCCGGCGGCGTAGATGCCGGGCATGCTGGTTTGGCGGCGCTCGTCGACCTTGAGAACGATGCCGGTGGGCGTATCCACCGTGGCGAGGCCCAGTGATTCATGCAGGCTTGCGGACGGCTTGTTGCGCGGATGGGCGAACAGGACGTCGACCGCGACGTTGCGGCCGGTATCGAGATTGACTGTGGAGATATGGCCCTTGTGATGGGCGATCTCGACGATCCGGCCATCGATGACAGGTATGTTGCGGCGCGCCAGATCGGCCTGGATATCGGGCGGGATGTCGTGACCATCGGCGAAGACAGTCAACTTGTCGGTCCAATCGCGGAACAGCTTGGCCTGACTGTGCGATTGCGGGCCGGACCAGACGAGGCCCCAATGCCGGCCGGCGACTTCAAAGCCGTCGCAATAGGGGCAGGGCACGATGGACGTGCCCCAGCTTTCGGCAAAGCCTGGAACCTCAGGCATCTGGTCGGCAACGCCGTAGCTCAGGATCACGCGGCGCGCCCCGAGGCTTTCTTGATCGTCAGTGACGACGCAGAAATCGTCGATGGCGCCAGACACGCTCTCGGCCCGGGCATTGACCAGCCTGATCGTTGGATAGCGCGCCAGCTGCTGCCGCGCCTCGGCCAGGATGTCCAGAGGTGGCTTGTGATCGTGGCCGAGCAGGCCATGCGAGTGGCCGGCAAAGCGGTTGCGCGGCCGGCCGGTATCGAGAACGGTGACCTTGCGGCGGGCACGGCCGAGTTGCAGGGCGGCGGCGAGGCCGGCAAAGCTGCCGCCGATGATGATGACGTCATTCATGGTGATGGGCTCCGTGTGGGTCGATTGATTATTGGACTATCAAGTACAGTAATTTATGTCCGATATAGTAAACTGTCAAGTCCACTAAATCCGCTCATGACTCTCCCCCCAGTTCCTGCTCCCAAGCCCCAACGCGGACGACCACGCGATCCCGAGCGCAGCCGGCGCATCCTGGAAGCGGCGCAAAGGCACTTCAACGAGCATGGCCTGGAGCGTGCGAGCGTGGATGCCATCGCCGCGGACGCAGGTGTTTCCAAGATGACCGTGTACAGCAACTTCGGCTCCAAGGAGGGGCTGTTCCAGGCGGTCGTGCGCGACAGGACGGCAGCGGTGGTGGCTGACTTCCCGGGCGCCGGGACGCTGGACCCGGGTCAGCCGGAGAAGGTGCTGCTGGCGATCGGCGCCCGGTTTCTCGCACTGGCGCGCGGGGACGCACTGGGCGCGTTGCGCTCTGCCTACGGCGTCGCGGGGACGCAGCCGGAAGCCTGCCGAGCGTTCTACAAGGACGGCCCTGAGCGTGCGAACGGCGAGCTGGCTGCATACCTGCGCCGTGCCCACTTGGCGGGCACGCTGAAGGTGCGGAACCCGCTGCAGGCAGCGGACCTGTTCCTGTCGATGTTCCTGGGCTCCGGGCACATCCGCGGAATGCTGAAGCTCGATATGCCGGATACCCGGGAAAACAGGGCTCTTCTTCGCGAGGCCGTACGGGTCTTCATGGCGGCCTACGGCGCGTAGGCTCCACAATGTGGCAAGGTCGCGATTACGCGGCGGCAAGTGAATCGAAGCTTTTAGGCCGGAACCTTGAACCGCATTCCGCCGCCGCTCAAGAGCCCAAGATGGTGAGTTCTAAGGTCCGCTTCCCAAGCCGTCGAAGGACAGCAACGGGCCCTTTGCGCCGATGGCCCGTGCGGCTACAGTCGGTCAGAAACAGACGTTCAGATGACTCACACCGTTAACGAAATTCTTGAACGCTTCACGACCTTCGATGGCAGGCTGACAGAAGTCGTAGGGCTCCTGGCATGGAGATTCGAGAATCAATCTCTTGAACACGCAGTCTGGGCCGAGCGGACCGAACGCTCAAAGCTATGGCTTGAGGTGGACGAGGAGACGCCCGTGCTGGACGCTGAATTGCTGACACGCTGGGACGGAAAGAGGGTCATCGTCACTGGTGTTCTGCGTGGGCCTGACCCAAAATTTGGCGGGTGCGGGCACTTTTCACTGTGGCCTGCAGAACTGCTGGTGCGGTCGATTCGGCGGGAGTAGCTTGACGCCAAGAGGTCAGCATCGCGCAACGATGCCGCCGCCTGAATGACTGCTTCCGAGTACACGGAATGTCTCGTGTGGGCGGCGGATTCAACCGGTCGATGCAACACATTCGCTGAACATCTCAGCGGGTGTCTGGAAACCGAGCGTCTTGCGCGGCCTCTCGTTCAATTGTCTCGCGATCGCGTTGAGCTGGCGCTGTGAGAAGCCTGCGAGGCTCACGCCCTTGGGCATGTACTGCCTAAGCAAGCCATTGGTGTTCTCGTTGCTTCCGCGTTGCCATGGGCTTTGCGGATCGCAGAAGTAGACCCGGATGTCGGTGGCCATCGTGAATTTCTTGTGCGCGTGCATCTCCGTGCCTCGATCCCAAGTCAGTGACTTGTAGAGCTCCTGCGGCAGTTTGCGGGCGTTCTTGATGAGTGCATTGACGACCGTCTGCGAGTCCTTGCCATCCAGCTTCACCAACATCACGTATCGCGTTTGACGTTCAACCAATGTCGCGATCTGGCTGTTGCCACTGCCAAAGACCAGGTCGCCCTCCCAGTGACCAGGCACTGCTCGGTCTTCAACGCAGGCGGGCCGCTCACTGATCGAAACAGCATCGACGATCTTCCCGTGAATTGCCGTCTTCTGCGTGTAGTGGCGTGACCGGCGCATTCCACGGGTGCGCCGCAGGTGCTCCAACAACTCTTTCTTCAAGGCGCCACGCGCTTGAATGAACAGACTGCGGTAGATGGTCTCGTGTGACACGTGGTGGCTCTCGTCGCACGGATAAGTATGCCGGAGCCAACCTGCGATCTGTTCCGGCGACCAGAGCACGCGCAGCTTGTCCATCACGATGCGAGCCAATGTGCGGTTCTCACTCAGCTTGCAACGCTTGGGACGTCGCGCTCGATCCCAAGTCGCTTCATCGGCCAGGCTGGCACGGTAGCCATCGCTACCACCGTTGCGCTTGATCTCTCGACTGATCGTCGATGGTGCTCGCCCCAGTCGCGCTGCAGTGGATCGAATCGACTCGCCTGCCACCATCGCCCGCGAGATCTCCTCGCGCTCGGCCAACGTCAATGCAGTCGATGCGCGCGATCGCTGAGGCGGCCGGAATCCGCCCGTTTCCGCAAGTATTCGATGGATCGACGTGTGAGGCCGATCGAAGAGTTTGCCGATCTCATGCAACGTCCAGCCTTGCTTCCAGCGCTCCCACATCAGTGCCTTCTGACTGCCTGAATAGTAGATTCTTGGTCGCCGCTTCATCTGCAACACTCCTTCCGCCTATGCGGTGGTTAGTGTGTTGCATCGACCGGTTGAATCCGCCGCCGATAGTACCCATTCGCGCTAGGCTGGGGGATGTCGGCAATCGCTGCATAGCCGTCCTTCGTGTGCGCCCGCTTCAGACTGTTGCGAGACCGGCCTGCACGCCTGGCTATCTCGCGAATGCACAACCATTCATTTCATTTGCATCTTTTACTCAGAGCAAATCAGCCGGCGCATCATGCCTTGTGCATGTCGTATTGATGCACTTTGGGTCTCGGCTCGACCCACCCGGCCGCTCCGGTATCCAACTACTTCAATTGGAGACCCAAATGAAAAAATTCATTCCCAGCGCCATCGCCAGCCTCCTGATCGCAGGGGCAATCTTGACGGCCGCCGCCAAGGAGAAAGTCGTCGACCGGAGCATCACGGAAGCGGAAGTCCTGGGGGCCCAGCAGGCCTGGTGCAAGGCGCTGGTCGACATCAGCGCTGCGAATTCCAGCGGAGGGCAGCCGGCCGCCAGGGCGCTGGCCGAGAAGGTCATCGACAGCGCTTACGCCTACCAACTGGGCGCAGTGCTGTTCAAGCCGACGCTCACGACATCGCCGCAGACCTTCCGCACCGCTCGCGACGGCGCGCTGGCGTACTTCGTGGGCGGCAACCCTGCCTTTCCCAACGACACCGGCTTCGCCCTGAAGGGCTGGACTAAATGCGAGATTGCCAACACTGCCGTACTCATCCACGGCGACGTGGCCAGCACGCTGGGTAACGTGCTGTTCACTGACCCGGACGGCAAGGTCACCACGGTCGACAAGACCTGGACTTTCGTGAAGGACGGTGCCGGCAAGCTGCGCATCGTCGTGCATCACTCGTCGCTGCCGTACGCTGGCCGTTGAACACCGCGTTCGAGTGCCGGCAGGCCCAGGCTCTAGGGCGGCGCCTTCAAGGGGCCTTCATCGGGTGATGAAGGCCCCTCGGAGGACCGTCATTGGTGGCTCAAAGGCGCGAATCGGTGGCAGCACGACATCGTAGCGCTCGACCTGCACCGTGGTGAATTGCCCCACGCAACCCTGCGCCAGTGATGAGGTGCCGATGTCGCGCGTCAACACATTGGGGTTGCCGTGCACGTTTGCACTTCGAGCGGCAGTGGCCAGAGTGGCCGAACGCCTGTCTGTCTTGGGTCAGTAGGCACCCATGTAGTCGCGCTTGCCGATCTCCATACCGTTGTGACGCAAGATGGCATAGGTGGTGGTCACGTGGAAGAAAAACTGCGGCAGTCCATAGTGCAAAAGATATGCGCTTGCGGTCAGCTTCTTTTCCTTGGGGGTGCCGGGGCGCAATACGATCTCGCGGCTTTCGCTGGAATCAAATTGCTCAGGCTTGAAGGAGCCGATATGGGCCAAAGCTTTGGCGATCAACGCTTGCAGGTCGGCGAAGCTGACCTCGGTGTCGGGCCAGGACGGCACCTCGGCACCAGCCAGGCGGGAGGCAATGCCCTTGGAGAAGTCTGCGGCGATCTGTACCTGACGTACCAGCGGAAACATGTCAGGGAACAGCCGCGCCTGCAGCAGCGCATTTGGATCGATATTTCTTTGCGTCGCCTGGTCTTCGGCCTTCTTGAGCACGTCGGACAGGGCGCGCAGCATCTGCTGCATGACGGGAACGGAGGCGTTGTACAGCGGGCTAGTCATGGTGAGTTCACTTCAAAAATTGGGCACGATGGCCGGAGTTGGCGTGGCAGGGGCCCTGCCGACCATGTAAGGCTAACAGCACAGGGCGAACTGAATCGCCCCGGCTTTTGTGGCTAGCTTTTCTTCCCGCTGGTAGTCGGAGCAGCCGCGTTGAAGGGCAGTTCACTGGCAAGAAGCGGACGTCAATTGCAGACGCACGACAGACCGCGATCGCTGCAATGCAGACATCGTCGACCGACCGGCAAGCATTCGATATCCTTACCCCAGTGTTTTCAAGCTTTCTCATCCAGGTACTACTCGAATGTCAGACCTTCTCTACAGCCCTGCAGCCGACCGCAACAAGCAGCCCATCCTCGATGCATTGACTCGCATCCTCGGCGAGCATGGCACCGTGCTGGAGATCGCATCTGGAACAGGCCAGCACGCCGCCTTGTTCGCCGCAGCAATGTCTCAATGGATCTGGCAACCCACCGACGCGGATGCCCGCATGCTCCCCGCACTCGCAAGCCGAGTCGCAGAAGCCGAGCTACCCAATCTCCGCCCACCACTCCCACTCGATGTGATGGCCCCTCAATGGCCATCGCAGGGCCCCGCGTTCACCCAAGAAGAGAAGTTCGACGCGATCTACTGCGCCAACATGCTGCACATCGCACCTTGGGCCACATGCGCCGCCCTGATGCAAGGGGCCGCGCGGCATCTGCTTCCTGGCGGGTTGCTCATCACATACGGGCCTTACTTCGAAGATGAAGTCCCAACGGCGCCGAGCAACCAGGCGTTCGACGAAGACCTGCGCGCCCGAAATCCCGCATGGGGCATTCGTCGTCTGGAGGACGTGGCAGCAGAGGCGCACCGATCAGGCCTCGCGTTGCGCGAGCGGCATGCGATGCCCGCGAACAACTTGCTGTTGGTCTTCGGCCTCCAGTGAATACAGCGTACCGGTGTCTCCAAGGTGCAGCCTGGAACGCCGCCGAGTGGTTGTGCCTGGAGCACGCGCGTATGGCATTGAGCCTTTATTTCTTGGCTAAAGCATGGTGATACAGAGGGAGAGGGGTTGAGCTCTGTGCGACGATGCCCCCGAAGTTCCACTTGCAATTTTTCCGCAAGAGGGAGTAATTTCTAGGCCGTTTCAGCTTCACCGTCATTCCTTGGAGATAGGCTAGCCTGCCAAGCTGAAGTCCTTGCCTTGCAAGGCTTCGAGATCCAAATAATCACCAGGAAGAATTAATGCCTACGTTCGCAACGCTTTGGGCCAATCATCCAAAAATCAAAGGTGACGATACCTTGTTGGATGAAAAGGTCTACACAGACCAATGCGCGATCGATGTCGGTGCAGCCTTTATTCGATCAGCTATGGACATGAGGTCCTTCAAAGGGGTCTATTCATGGCAAAAGGACAAGCCCAGGTATCCGATACGAGCACAGGAGCTCGCAAACTGGCTTGATTCCCCGGCAGCAGGGTTGATGCATCGAACTGAAAAGTACTTGGGCAAGGAAGGGTTCGAAAAGATTGCCGGCCGCACAGGGATCATCTTCATCCAGAACTACTGGGGAGAGGGCAGACAGGGCGACCACATTGATCTATGGAACGGTTCCCGCTTGACGAAGTTCTCTTCCTGGTTTCGTATTCATTGGCACTTGTCGGTCGAAGGATGGGCAACCGATATGAGGAAGGCAGAAGCCATCTGGTTCTGGTACGTGCCATGAACGTAGTTCTTCGAATTCTCTTCATCGCCGGCGGCGCACTGCTGCTTGGATTCCTTTCGAACGTCATCTTGGTCGGCATCGGTCATTGGTATGAAATGAAGGTGGCACGCAGTGAGTACGATCTCTCCGATGCCTTCATGATTGCCGTGTTCGTTCAGGCACTTTGTGTTGTTGCCGGCGGATTGATTGGCAACTGGCTGTACCGGCGGTGGCGTAACAAGAAAGTCCCGAAAACCGACTGATGAAGAGAAGAAGTTCGACGCGATCTGCTGCGCCAACATGCTGCACGTCGCGCCTTGGGCCGCATGCGCCGTCTGGAGAGCGGGACGACAGAGGCACGCCGATCAGGCCTCGCGTGGCGCGAGCGGCATGCGATGCCCGCGAACAACTTGCTGCTGGTCTTCGACTTCTAAGGCCGCGGTGCAATCCGAACGAAAGGTGGGTTTGCCGTTGCAGACCCTTGGCTGCATGCCGCTACCACGCTATCGCAAACTGAACGTACAAGAACAAAACGCCTTGGTCGAAGATGCGATCCGTCGAGAAGCCATGCACTGGCGGCAGAACGCGCTCCCCGAAGCACTCAAGGTCACTGGCCTTGAGCGAGGTGTTCAGTGGGAAAAATCCATCGTTGTTGATCTGGATATCGACTTCCCCGGAATGCCGAAGCTGTGCGGCTTGCTGCTCACGCAAGACGAGAGGTTCGTGGACTTCGAGATCGACACCGACACGACTTATGGGGTCGTTGAATCGGTGGAAATCTGGGAAGACGTGACGGCGATTCAGAACACGAACCCGCGCAACCGCGGAATTGGTGCGGGGCGTGGAGCGATCGCAATCAAGGTGCTTCGGGCACTCAACAGTTGAAAGTCAGACTCCTAGCAATATGAACATGATGCGCCTCGAAGGACAGAACTTTGCCGAACTCAAAGCGCCCACGGATGCGCAAATTCGGCGGAGAGTGCTCGCACTCCAGAGCGCAGGAAAGCACTCATACGCTTCGCTGACGAGCGAAGACGGAAGCTACGTTCAAGTTGCGGGTGGCCAGGCAACCTGCATGGTGGAGCGGTTCGACCCTACAACCGGGAAGCGAGAGAGGGCGTTTCACGATAAGCCAAGCCCGGTTTTTCCGGATGGCACCTTGCTTGTGTTTGGTGCGGGTGAGCTGACGCTCAAGTCCGATGAGTGGTTTGTGGCAGATCCGGTCGTGGAGATATTCCTGTGCTTCAAGGAGCATCGCCAGTATCCGGACACCGTGTCATGGCGTGCTGCACCGGGCTTCTGACATGCTGCACTGAAGCCGAACATTGCAGGCTGTCGTTGTCCGCGCTTGGGGCAGACCCGCATCGATGCGATACACGCATGCGCGCAAACCCGTGGCGACGCGCCATGGTCTTCTCAATACCATGCGGCTTGGGCGCATTGCCGCCCGTCCGACAACAACTCAGACAGGCGACAAATGGCAACTCCAGATTCCCGCAGGCGCAGCGCATCGATCAGCCTGGCCGCATTGGCCACCGCAGCCGCACTCGCCGGATGCGCCTCTGTCAGCGAGCCCGCAATCACGCCCGCCCAAACGGCCCAGGCGCAAGCCGCGTGCACGGCGCTGCAAGACATGAAGATCGCGGCCTCCGCCATCGGCAAGCCGAGCTCGGGCGCGGTCGTCCAATCCGCGAGCTTCGTTCCCGCCAATGCCGCGGACAACCCCAACGGCGAGTACTGCGCGGTCAAGGGCGTCGTGCTGCCCGTGAGTGCATCGGCGCCCAGCCTCGAGTTCCAGGTCAACCTTCCCACCGCATGGAACCGCCGTGCGCTGCAGATGGGCGGTGGCGGCTATGACGGCACGCTCGTCACCGGCCTGGGCGCCTACACCGCGCAGCCCAACGGCACACCCAACGCGCTGCGCCAGGGCTATGTCACGCTGGGCAGCGACGGTGGGCACAAGGGCACGGGCAACTTCGACGGCAATTTCGCGCTGAACGAAGAGGCGCTTCTCAACTACGGCCAGCAGTCGGTGAAGAAAACGCACGACGTGGCGCTGGAGATCATCCGGCAGCGCTACGGTGCGGCGCCACGGCGCTTCTATTTCATCGGTGGATCGCAGGGCGGGCACGAGGCGCTCGATGCCGCGGCGCGCTATGCCGCCGACTACGACGGGGCCATTGCCAACTACCCGGCGTACAACATCACGATGCTGCAACTGGCGTCGCTGCATGTCGGCAAGGCGCTGTATGCCAATGGCGGCGCGGGCTGGATGAACCCGGCCAAGAAGACGCTGCTCGTCAATGCAGTGTATGCCGCCTGCGACGGGCTCGACGGCGCCAAGGACGGGATCATCGGCAATGTCGCGGCCTGCAACGTGGTCTTCAACATCGACAAGGTGAAGGCCTCGCTGCGTTGCGTTGGTGGCGCTGACAACGGCGACTTCTGCCTGTCTGATGCGCAGATTGCGGCCGTGCGGCAGATCGCATCGCCCTATGACGCGGGGTTTGCGGTTGCGGGGCAGCAGGTGTTTCCGCGCTGGCCGGTGCTTGAAGGTGCGGTGTTCTCGGTGTCGTCGTTCGGCGCATCGCGCGTGCCGTCGAACCCGCCGGCCGCCACCGATGCGTTGCTGCTCTCCATTGGCGCGGCGCACGCCAAGTATTTCGCCACGCGCAACCCGTCGCTCGATGCGCTGCGCTATGAGCCGGCGCGCTACAGGGCACGGCTGCAGCAGCTGGGCAGCATCACCGACGTGACGACGGTGAGCCTCGAAGCCTTTCGCGCCAGGGGCGGCAAGCTGATCCTCACGCATGGCACGGCAGACGATTTCATCAGCCCCTACAACACCGAGGACTACTACCGTCGCCAGGTCGCCGCCTTCGGCCAGGCGGGTGTCGATTCATTCATTCGCTTCTACAGCGTGCCGGGCTTCGGCCACGGCATGGGCCCGTACCGGCTCGGCTACGACGGGCTCGCGGTGCTCGACAACTGGGTCGAGAAGGGGCAGGTGCCTGAAACGATTCCCTCGGTCGACAACAACCAGAACGCCAACCGCTCCCGGCCGATGTGCCGTTGGCCGGCATGGCCGGCGTTTACGGGGGCGGCGAGTGCTTCGATGAACGACGCGG
Source organism: Variovorax sp. R-27 (assembly GCF_049913215.1). Taxonomy (NCBI): domain Bacteria; kingdom Pseudomonadati; phylum Pseudomonadota; class Betaproteobacteria; order Burkholderiales; family Comamonadaceae; genus Variovorax; species Variovorax sp. R-27. The sequence continues at coordinate 5,202,438 of NZ_CP183984.1, read as the reverse complement.
CTAGCTTCAGCTGCAGGGCGTCCTGACATCGTTGGTACTTTCCATCGGGTTTTGTGCTCGAGTTTCGTGCACCATCGTGCATCGATCACGATGTTTCACTTTTGAAACGCATGCGTGTCTCGATCCCCCGGTGGGGCGTTTAAAGTTCGAGCCCGGTGCGTTTTCGCGTCACAGACTTTTCCCCCAACCGTTTTACTGATTGAAGAAAGAACCCCCGTTTTGAACAAGACCGACCTCATCGCCGCTATCGCCACGGACACGAACCTCAGCAAGGCTGACGCCGCCCGCGCGCTCGACTCCGCCATCGACAACCTGTCGCGCGCCCTCGCCAGCGGCGACACGGTACAACTGATCGGCTTCGGCACTTTCGCCGTTGCAAGCCGCCCCGAGCGCACGGGCCGCAACCCGTCGACCGGCGAGCCGATGACCATCAAGGCCAGCAAGGCGCCCAAGTTCACCGCCGGCAAGGCGCTGAAAGACGCTGTCAACACGCCTGCAGCAGGCCAGTAAGCGCTTTTTCCTCTCTTCCCTCCGTTGCGTCGGCGCAGCAGCGCGGGCCTCGGAGGGCCTCATCTTCAGGAAGCCGTCGCATTCCGCGCTAGAGTTCATGCACGTTCACGAGCCCAGCCATCCGACATGTACGACGCGCCTGTGCCATCAACGCAACAATCCCGCACATTGCAGCAGTGGCTGCTTCGGCTCCTTTTCACAGGGGCCTGCCTTCTGGTTCTGGGCTGTGCAAGCCCATCGGGGCCACGACAAGGGCCGGGGCCCGCCGTCAGCAGCACGTTGACGGACGAACAATCGAACAGCGTCGCAATCCACGCGCTCGGCCTTGTAGGCACGCCGTACCGCTATGGTGGCAACACGCCTGATGGCGGCTTCGATTGCAGCGGGCTCATCGGGTACGTGTATCTCAACAGCGTGGGCGAATCGCCGCCGCGCACCGTTGCGCGGATGAGCGGCTTCGGCAGCCCGGTGTCGATGTCCGAGCTTCGCACGGGCGATCTCGTGCTCTTCGGCCCGTCCACGCCGTCGCATGCGGGCATCTATGTGGGCGGGGGGCGCTTCGTGCATGCGCCATCGACTGGCGGCGTGGTGCGGCTTGATCGGCTGGATGGCGTTTATTGGTCGCGCCAGACGGTGCAGGCGCGGCGGCCTTGAGTCCGGCAAGCATGTCGGCAGCATCGTTCACCCTCACTCCGACAGACTTCGCGCGCCTTCAGAAGGTCGTCGGACGCCGCGTTGGCCGCAAGCCGGGTTTGTCGTCCACCCTGTTCATGTTGCGCGCGGCGGTATGGGTGGGCGTCGGATTGCTGGTCGCGGCGTACGTGCGCGTGCTGGACGACTACGCCGAGCTGCCACATCTCCGGTTCATGGCGTACCTTGTGATGATCGTCTTTCTGCTGCTGGTGTCGCTGCCCCATGTTTCCCAGGCGCTCTGGCGCAAGCACGTGTTCGCCCCCAATGGCACGTTTCTCTCGCCCCAGACCGTCAGCATCACGGACAGCGCGCTGACGATCCAGTCCGCAACGATGCGGTCAGAACTTCTGTGGGCGGGCTTCATGGCCCGCGAGGAAGACGACGTGAACCATTATCTCTTTACCGATGAGATGCAGGCGGTCGTGCTTCCTCGTTCTGCCACTGCATCGTTTGCCGACGAGTTCGAGCGCCTGACTTCGCATCTGAAGAACAAGCCCTGAGGTGAGGGCTCCGCTTCGATTGACTCCGGGGCCTCAGCTGGCCTTGCCGCGACCGCTCTTCTTCGGGCTTTCGGCGCGCGGGCTCGCCGCACTTGCTGCTGCAGCAGCGCCATTCAACTGATCGACCCACGACAGCGCATCGACATACGACATGAACCGGTTGAGGTATTCCGGCGACAGGTCGCGCATCAGCGTGAGCGAGCGGTGCACGAGGTGATGCGAGTTGAGGGGGCCGGCGTTCTCGGGCACCTTTGCCAGTGACTGCGTCAGGCGCCGGTCGGCGCTGAGCTTGGACCAGGTGCTCTTGAAGTAGCGGATCGACTTCAGTTCTGTGGAGGGCGAAGAGGCAGAAGAGTTGGCGGGCGTCGCTTTGCCTGCTGCTGTCGGGCTGGCATCCATGACCGGCGCGTGCTGCGCGATGTGGTCGACGAGCGCGGCGAGCGCACCGCGTTCAGTCGTTGCTGCTTGCGGCTTCGCAACGTCCGCAGGCGTCGCTTTCTCAAGATCCTCGCCGTACGCCGCCAGCAGTGCGACCACCTTGTCGTCGAGCATGCGCCGCGCTTCGCCGCCGTGCGCAGTCGCGCGCCTGGCCATCGCCTCGATGACACGAAAGCGCACAGGGTCGAAGCGCTGATCGCCACGCGCGATCGCTGCGGCGACCATCGCGCCGGTGTCGCGGCAAGTCTCCTGATCAGTCACGGGGCTTCGCGTTGGCGTTGGAAGGGCGCGGCGTGGGCGCCATCTCCACACGCCGGTTCTTCGAGCGCCCGTCGGCATCGGCATTCGACGCCACTGCCTGCTCGGAGCCGAAGGCGGCCGCAAAGATCGACGACGACGGAATGCCGGCCTCGATCAACGCACGCGTCACTGTCAGCGCACGCTGCGCCGACAGCTCCCAGTTGTCTGCGAACTGGCGTGCGTTGTCGCGCATCTGCCGGTCGTCGGTGAAGCCGCTCACCATCAGGATCTCGTCGCGCGACTTGAGGTATGCGGTCAGCGGTGCAGCCAGGCTCTTCAGCAGTTGCCGGCCTTCAGGTTGCAGCTCCGCGGAGTTGAAGGCAAACAGCACGCTGCCGTTGATGCCGATGCGCCCGTTGGCCAGCGTCACGCGGCCGGCCGCGAGCGGCCCTGCCAGGGCCTGTTCGAGCGTCTGCAGGCGCTTGGCCTCGGCCTGCCGTTGCTTGACTTCAGTTTCCAGCTTCGACGCAAGCTCCAGCTGCATGCCCAGCGCGCACACCAGGATGAGCACAAAGGCCCCGAGCAGGCCGGCCATCAGGTCGCCGAACACCGCCCATACCGGCACGCCCGGCTCGTCGAAGCTGGCGTCGAGCTCTTCGCGCATCATGCTTCGCTATCCACCGGCGCTTGCTGCTGCCTGCTGGCGATCTGCTGCATGTCTTCGACGATCTGCTTCTGCGACATGATGCTCAGGTCGATCACTTCACGGGCCTGCGTCACGTAGTAGGCCAACTGTTCATCGCTGCGCGCAATGGATTTGCCCAGCGCGCCTTCGATGCGCTGCAGGTGGCCCACGAGCTTGTCGTTCGACTGGCTGAACATCTGCACTGCGAGGCCGAAGGCTTCACCCAGGCTGGCCACTTCGACGGCGCTGCCGGTGATCTGCGCGGCAACGGCGGCCATCTTCTCGGACTCGGCATCGGCCTTTTCAGTGAAGCGGCTGCCGACGCGCTCCAGCAGGTCCGCCGATGCGGACACCAGCGTGTCGATGGCTGTGCGCTGTTCGGTGGACGCGTGGTTCACTGCATCGAGCAGGGTGGCTAGCGTTTCGAGGATGCGGCTGCGTTCCTCCAGCATTGCGTTGTCGCGCGTCATGCTGTCGGCGAGCTTCTGGCGCAGCTCGGTCACCACTTCGGCTGCGGCCCGTGGTGCTTCTGCAGCGGCTTGCAGGAGCTGCGCGATTTCGGCGACGGTGTTCTTCGCATGCGCCTCGGTCTGTGCCGTCATGTCGCGTGCGGTCTGCGCCACTGTGTCGAAGAGCTGCTGCTGCTGGCTTGCGTTGTGTGCGTTGACCTGCTGCCATTCCTGTTGCAGCGAGGCTGCCATGGCCGTGAGCGATTGCGTCCATGCCGAGAGGCGCTGCTCGTCGCGCGATGCCATCTGGGACATCACTTCGGCCGCGGCCTGCGGTGCTTCGGCTGCGGCTTGCAGTAGCTGCCCGATCTCTGCGACGGTGTTCTTTGCATGCGCTTCGGTCTGTGCGGACATTTCGCGCGCGGTCTGCGCCATGGTGTCGAGCAGCTGTTGCTGCTTGCTCGCGTTGTGCGCGCCAGCTTGTTGCCATTGGTCTTGGAGCGACGCGGCCATGGCTGTCAGCGATTGCGTCCAAGCCGAGAGGCGCTGTTCGTCGCGCGATGCCATTTCGGTCTGCAGCTTTGCGTGCGCCTGGTCCACGGTGCCCAGCAGCGAGGCCGAGTACTGCTCGAAAGTGGCGGCTGCGGCTGACAGGGCCTGGTGCGAATCACCCGACAGCTTCTCGCTGACGCGCTGATGCTGCGCGAGCGCGTTGCCCCAGGTGTCCGACACGTTGCTCACGGTGCTTTCGAGGCGTGCGGAAACGCTGTCTACCAGCGCGGCCGAGCGTTGCTCGAAGGTCTGCGCGAAATGATCGTGCGAGCCGCGCAGGTCTTGCGACAGCGCCTCGGTCGTGCGCTGGTGCTCGGTAAGGGCTGTCTTCCAGGTGTCGGCCACGCGGGTGGTGGTGGCCTCGAAGCGGCTCGAGAGGCCATCGAGCTGCTGCTGCACGGTTTGCGAAATGGTGTCGTGCAGCGTGGCGGTTTCGCGTGCGATGCCGGCCATGGTGGCCTCGACGACAGGCTGTATCACCGCGCTGGCGACGCGTGCGCTTTCGGTCAGGCTCTGCTTCAGCGACTGGTCGACGGAAGTGGCGAGGCTGCCGTACACGGCTTCGGCCTTGCTGTGGAAGTGGTCCTGGCTGCTGACGAGGCGTTCGTTCAGCGCCTGGGTCTGCCGCTCCATCGCATGCATCATGGCCTGCAGCTGGCCGACCAGCTCGGGCATGGCGTGGGCCTGCTGCTGCAGCAGCTTGAACGACTCTTCACGCTGATGGCTGAGCGAGAAGACGCGCAGCACGGTCGCGATCTTCGTGTCGAGCATCTGACCGGCCTGCAGCCGCTCGCGCCGGCTCAGTGCCGAGGCAAGGCCCAGCATGGCCGAAGCGGCCACGCCGGCCACCGAGGTGCCGAAGGCAAGGCCCAGGCCCTTCACGGGGGCGGAGAGCGAATCGCGAATGGTCTGCAGGTCGGTCGAGCTCTCCAGCGCCAGGCCGGTGCCCTTGAGCGTGACCACCATGCCCACGAAGGTGCCGAGCATGCCAAGCAACACGAGGAAGCCGGCAAGGTAGGGCGTCATCGCCGGGCCGGGCAGGCCGACGCGCTCGCCCTCGATGCGCAGGCGCACGGCGTTCTGCAGCGAAGGGTGCAGCTGGCCGAGCCAAGTGCCGAGGCTCTCGGGCGGGGAAGAGAGGTCTGCCACGGCGTGCGTCAGCGTGGCCGTGGCCTGCTGAAAGCGGTGCAGCTCCAGCGCGCCCATGATGTAGAACGCGCCGACGATCACGGTAACGGCCAGCGCCAGCGGGTTCGTGCCGATGTATCCGGCGCCCACCCAGCCAACGACGGCCAGGCCTGCGACAAAGACAGCGTATTGAAGGAATCGGGTCATGTAGTTCTGGTGGCCTGGGTGCGAAGGGCTTCGAGCAGCCCTTCGACCGGTTGAAATCGAAAGTCCAGTTCGGCGAGCAGCACGTCCTGGGCGTCCTTGCGGAACACGGCCAGCCACGCTTCGTCGGGCTGGGCACTGTTGTCTTTATCTGTCTCTGGTTCGCCGTCCGGCAGGTCCGGCACGTCTGGTGCCTGGCTGGCCTTGCGCAGGCGCTCGAAGTGCTTTTCGAGGATGCCCGGCACGGCCGACAGCAGGCTGTGCTCTCGCGCCTCCAGCACCTGCGCCATGACCACGTCCACGGACGCGAGCCGGGCCATGGACGGCGACCTTGCCGCCAGCGCCGAGCGCAGCCGGCTGCGCAAAGAGCCGACGCCTGCTTCCATCGCCTGTTGCCGGGCGAGATAGCGTCGGCGGTAGGGGGTGAAGTCTGGCGTTGCGTCCTTGCTGGTGCCGAAGGTGGTGTCTTCGACGATGGCGTTTGCCAGCGCGGTTCGCACGCGTTGGCATTCGCTTTCTTCGGTGTTGCGGGGAGCGCGCGTGCTGGCCTGCGTGGTTGCCGGTGCGCCATCGAGCGCTGCGGACAGCGAGATGGCATCGGTCCAGCCGAACCACTGGCTCAACCGGTCAGCGGTGGGTTGCGCGGGTTCGCGAGCGTCGATGTCGGTCAGTCGTGAAAGCAAGCGAATGAGCGCCGAGCCGTTGAAACCTGTGCGCCTTGAAACTTGCCCCATAACCTCCTGAACGCGCTTGAACGCACCTCTTCGAAAAACCTCGCAGTCTACAACAGAGCCCTCTCTCGAAGGCCTCCCTGGCGGCCTCGCCAGACCTCGGCTGTGTAACGAAATGCCAGCTTTTTCATTTTGTGCGCGGCGAAGTTACGTGCTCGGGCCGCACGCCCATTCCCACGGCCCGTGCCGGGAGCCTGCGCAGCAGGGGCCAGCGTGCCAGCAGCCGCAGCGGCCAGGGCACGTGCCCAACCGTGGCCGTGAGCTCGCCGTCGAGCACTGGCATCAGCACGCGGTCTTGTATGAGGCGCTGCACGGCCTGCGTCACGCGCACGGGCCATTCCCTGCGGCGCTGCAGCTGGGGCAGCAGGGTGTCGATTTCCTTGTCGGTCGCCGCGCCGGCCAGCGCTGAGGCCAGCAGGTTCGCGGCGGCCACGGCGTCTTGCACGGCGAGGTTGATGCCGACGCCGCCCACCGGCGACATCGCATGCGCGGCATCGCCGATGCACAGCAGCCCGCGGCACGACCAGGCCTCGAGGCGGTCGACTGTTACTTCGAGCAGCTTCACCGCGTCCCAGCCGGGCAGCGCTTCCGGCAGCCGCGCGGCGAGAAAGGGCGCGATCTTGCCGATCGCTTCATGGAATGCCCCGATGCCCCGGGCCTGCAACGCATCGTGGCCGCCCTTGGGAATCACGAAGGCGCATTGCCAGTAGTCGCCGCGGTTCAGTGTCACCAGAAAGCGCCCACCCGCGACGTGGCCCGCAGTGGCCGATGGGTCGCCGGCCTGCCTGGGAATGGCCATCCACAGCACGTCGATGGGCGCGCCATAGCTGATGTGCGGCAGCGCGGCGGCATCGCGCAGCGCGGAGTGCCGGCCGTCGGCCGCCACCACCAGCGAGGCGTGCAGCTCGACATCCTGCGGCTGGCCCGCGCGGCGGCCTCGCCGCACCTTCACGCCGTTGACGCGGCCCTTGTCCTGCAGCAGGCCGATGGCCTCGGCATCTGTCCACAGTTCGAAGCCCGGGTAGCGCCGGGCCTCGTCGCACATGAAGTCCAGAAACTCCCACTGCGGCATCAGCACGAGAAACCTGCTGTGCGCGGGCAGATGGGTGAAGTCGGCCACGGGGATGCTGCGGCCTTCGATGGTGGCGCGCAGTTCCTCGATGCGGTCGTGCGGGCGCTGCAAAAAGGCTTCGAGCAGGCCAAGCTCGTGCAATATCTCCAGCGTGGACGGGTGCACCGTGTCGCCGCGAAAGTCGCGCAGAAAGTCGAGATGCTTTTCCAGCACGACGACGGGCACGCCGGCCCGGGCCAGCAGAAGGCCCAGCACCATGCCGGCAGGACCGCCACCTGCGATGCAGCAGCGTGGTTGTGTGTCCATGGCTTCTATCTTTTCGCTCCCTGATGACGGGCTCGATCTTCGCGCGTGGTCCGGTTCATGCATGTAGGCCCGCAGGCATTGCACAGCGGCCCGGCGCTTGCCGTATCCGGGTTTTCCATTACGCAAAGCCACGCGCCCGCCCTGCGCAGTCCGACGGATGCGCCCGCGCCGCAGCCCGGCAAAACTCCTCGGGTCAATAACGAGGAGACATCCGCATGCACAGCATCCGACGCCATCTGGTGTGGCTGGTCGTGGCCGTGGTCGGCGCTTTCGCGCTAGGCACCGTGGCCCTGACCCGAGGCGAAAGCGTCAACGCCCTCTGGGTGGTGGCCGCCGCGATCTGCACCTACCTGATCGCCTACCGCTACTACAGCCTCTTCATCGCCGACAAGGTGCTGGGCCTGGACGGCAACCGCAAGACGCCGGCGCACCGCCACAACGACGGCCTCGACTACGTGCCGACCGACAAGAACGTGCTGTTCGGCCACCACTTCGCGGCCATCGCAGGGGCCGGTCCGCTGGTGGGCCCGGTGCTCGCCGCGCAGATGGGCTACCTGCCCGGCCTGCTGTGGATCCTGGCCGGCGTGGTGTTCGCCGGTGCGGTGCAGGACTTCATCATTCTCTTCATTTCCACGCGGCGCGACGGCCGCTCGCTGGGCGACCTAGTCAAGCAGGAGATGGGCGTGGTGCCCGGCATGATCGCGCTGTTCGGCACCTTCATGATCATGATCATCATCCTCGCGGTGCTGGCGCTGATCGTGGTGAAGGCGCTGGCCGAATCGCCGTGGGGCACCTTCACGGTGGCTGCGACGATTCCGGTGGCGCTGTTCATGGGCGTGTACCTGCGCTACATCCGACCGGGGCGCATCGGCGAGGTGTCGCTGATCGGCTTCGTGCTGCTGATGCTCGCCATCTTCGGCGGGCAGGCCGTGAGCCAGAACCCCGAATGGGCGCCCCTCTTCACCTTCGACGGCAAGGCGCTCACGTGGATGCTGGTGGGCTACGGCTTCATCGCCGCGAGCCTGCCTGTGTGGCTGCTGCTGGCGCCGCGTGACTACCTGTCGACCTTCTTGAAGATCGGCACGATCATCGCGCTGGCCATCGGCATCGTGTTCGTGATGCCCACGCTGCAGATGCCGTCCATCACGCAGTTCGCGCAGGGCAACGGCCCGGTGTGGTCGGGCAGCCTGTTCCCGTTTCTCTTCATCACCATCGCCTGCGGCGCGGTGTCGGGCTTTCATGCGCTGATCTCCTCGGGCACCACGCCCAAGATGCTCGACAACGAGCGCCATGCGCGCTTCATCGGCTACGGCGGCATGCTGGCCGAATCGTTCGTTGCGGTGATGGCATTGGTTGCGGCCTCGTGCATCGAGCCGGGCATCTACTTTGCGATGAACAGCCCCGGCGCGCTGGTCGGCACGACCGCGCAGCAAGTGGCGGCCACGGTGTCGAGCTGGGGCTTCGTGATCACGCCCGAGATGCTGGTGCAAACCGCCAAGGACGTTGGCGAAACCACCATCCTCGGCCGCGCAGGCGGCGCACCGACGCTGGCCGTGGGCATGGCCCACATCCTCCACCAGGTGATCGGCGGGCAAGCCATGATGGCCTTCTGGTACCACTTCGCGATTCTGTTCGAGGCGCTGTTCATCCTTACGGCTGTGGATGCCGGCACCCGCGCGGGCCGCTTCATGCTGCAAGACCTGCTGGGCAGCTTCGTGCCCGCGCTCAAGCGCACCGATTCGCTGCCGGCCAACCTCGTTGCCACGGCGCTGTGCGTTTCGGCCTGGGGCTACTTCCTGTACCAGGGCGTGGTCGATCCGCTGGGCGGCATCAACACGCTGTGGCCGCTGTTCGGCATCTCCAACCAGATGCTGGCCGCCGTGGCGCTGATGCTGGGCGTGGTCGTGCTGTTCCGCATGAAGCGCGAGCGCTATGCGTGGGTGGCCATTGCGCCGGCAGCATGGCTGCTGGCGTGCACGCTCACGGCCGGCTGGCAGAAGATCTTCTCGGCCGACCCGAAGATCGGTTTTCTCTCGCACGCTGCGAAGTACACCGACGGCATCGCCAACGGCGTGCTGGTTGCACCGGCCAAGACGCCCGAAGCCATGTCGCGCATCGTGTTCAACGACCGTCTCGACGCGGCGCTGTGCGCGCTCTTCATCTTCGTGGTGCTGAGCGTGCTGGTGTACAGCATCAAGGCCTGCCTCGCGGCGCGCGCGGCCAACCGGCCGACCACCAAAGAGACGCCGTTCGAGCCCGTGGGCGCGGCAGCCGCAACGGCTGCTCACTGACGCCATGGGCCTCGCATTGCCGGAAGCCGGGCGCTACTTTGCGCGCTCGCTCAAGCAGTCGCTGCGGCTCATGGTCGGGCTGCCCGACTACGACGCCTACCTGACGCACATGGCGGCCACCCACCCTGACCGGCCGCCGATGAGCTACGAGGCCTTCTTCCGCGAGCGGCTGGAGGCGCGCTACGGGGCGGGCAAGGGGCGCTGCTGCTGAGCCTGGCGCGGCATTGCGTTACAGGTATTTCCGATCGAAGCCCCGTCTCTAGGGATGTACTGGCCGGTTCCCGGGGCCTAGAGTCCCGTCCATGTCCGCAGCCTTGTGGCTGGCATGGAGGGCGATATGTCCCAGGATCCGTTTGCAGAGTTCAAGGGCCGCCAGCGCGAGATGTGGTCGACCTTTGCGCCGACCGCCATGTTCACGACCCCGGTGGCTGGGCATCTCGTCAGGTTCGCGCAGGTAGCGCAGGGCGAGGCGGTGCTGGACGTCGGCACCGGAACGGGCGTGGTGGCCATCACGGCGGCGCGCCGGGGCGCACGCGTCACGGGGCTCGACCTGACGCCCGAGCTGCTCGAAGCCGCGCGCGACAACGCCGGCGTCTCCGGGCATGGGGACATCACCTGGACCGAAGGCGATGCCGAGAACCTGCCGTACGCCGATGCCTCCTTCGACGTGGTGCTGAGCCAGTTCGGCCACATGTTCGCGCCGCGTCCGGAAGTTGCCGTGGCCGAGATGCGCCGCGTGCTGAAACCCGGCGGCCGCATCGCCTTCGCCACATGGCCGCCGGAGGATTTCGTGGGGCGCATGTTCGCCTTCATCGGGCGCAACTCGCCGCCCCCTCCGGCCGGCGCGTCGCCGCCGCCGCAATGGGGCAACCCGGGCATCGTCGCGGAGCGCCTGGGACCGCACTTCGAGGCGCCGTTCTTCGGGCGCGGCACCATGCAATTTCCGGCCCTGAGCATCGAGCACTTCCGCTTGTTCCTCGAGCGCTCGGTCGGCCCGATGCGCAAGCTCGTGGAAGGTCTCGCGGGCGATCCGCAGAAGCTGGCGGCACTGCGGTCCGAGTTCGATGCGCTTGCCGAGCCGTACTACGTCGACAACGTGGTGCACCAGAACTACCTGCTGACGCGCGCGCGGGCACGCTGAGCGCCGCCGGGCCGACACGCCGGGGCCGTTGCAGGAGTTGCCGCATCGAGCCGTCATTGGGCTCAGGCGCCGACTGAGGCGGCCTGTGTCAATTCCAGCTTCTTTCTTTGGCGCGGCGGCGCGACGATGTCTTCCATGTCAATCGTGGAGAACATCGATGCAACCCGAATTCAACCAGCTTGCCGGCCTGTCGTTGCGCTGGCGGGTCTTGCTCTCGGCGGCGCTGCTCCTGGCGGCCGCGCTCTGCGCGGCCAGTCCGCTGGACGCCGGCACGCAATTGCAGGCCGAGCAGCGCTTCCAGCTCGCGCTGGAGGCACAGGCCGCGCGCGACTACCGCTCGATGCTCGAACAACTGCGCCAGGCGGCCAACGAAGGCCATGCCGAGGCGCAGGAGATGCTCGGCATGGTGCTGATGACCGGCCCCGCGCTCTACGGCACCGCCGTGAAGGCCGACCGCTGCGAGGCGGGCATGTGGATGCGCCGCGCGGCGGTGCAGGGCAGCGAAACGGCGAAGGTGCAGCTGACCTTCCTGAACCGGCTGCGCGCCTCGCCTGCGGGGAAGAGCGCCTGCGGCTGAATGCGTAGTGCCTGATCGCGGCCATGCTTGCGCACTGGTCGCACAATGGCGCATGGCGACGAGGGCGTGCTGTCGCCCTCGACACAAGGACCGTCCTCCATGCGCAACGTGCTCGATTTCAGTTCCTGGCAAGGCCTGCTCACGACCCTGATGGGCCTGGTGCTGGTGTCTGTCGTGGCGGTCGGCATACGCCTGCTCGTGATGCACAGCGTGCAGCAGCGTCGCGAGCGCCAGAACCGGCAGATCAACGAGCGGCTGAAGACGCTCATTGCGGCCTACAAGGTGCTGGGCGGTTCGTTCACCGGCGACCTTGCCGTTGACCCCAGTCATCTGCGTGAGCTTCGGCAACGTGCCGGGGCTGCGGCGGCAGAGGATGCGGCTGCTCATGCAGACGTGTCCGCATCGGACCGCCGTCGCCGCATCCGCGATGCAGTGGAAGCCGCGCTGTCCGACGTGATCCTGCTGGGCACCGAGACGCACGTGCGCCTCGCCGCCAAGGCGGCCAGCGACATGGTCGCGGGCCGCACTGTCGAGACGGCAGAGCTGGTCGTGGCGCTGCGCACTTTCATCCGCGACGTGCTGGACCTCGATCCAGTCCCTGCAGAACTGGGCATTCCCAGGCAAGGCCCCGTTCGGGCGAAAGGCACGCCTGCGCGTGGTGATCGTGGCGAAGGAGCCGGTGGTGGGCGTGGTGGCAGTGCGAAAGGTGGCGGCGGTGGCGGCGCGGGGATGCGGTCCGAGACCGTTCTTGAAAGCAACGACGCTCACGCGCCGGGCAGCCGCGAATGAAGCGCGAACGAAGAGGGATGCGATGTTCAAGGATCGCTCCGATGCCGGCCGGCAACTGGCGTTATTGCTGAGCCAGTACTGCGATGCACAGCGCTGCATCGTGCTCGCACTGCCGCGAGGTGGCGTGCCAGTAGGTGCCGAAGTGGCACGCGCGCTGCACCTGCCGCTCGACGTGCTGGTCGTGCGCAAGCTCGGCCTGCCCGGCCATGAGGAGTACGCCGCCGGCGCCATTGCAGTCGGCGGCATTCGCGTGACGGGCGAAGAAGCGCCCGGTATGGCGCGCACATTGAAACGGGAGCAGCGCGAACTGCAGCGGCGCGAGCGCGAATACCGGGGCGATCGCGCGCCGCTCGACCTGCATGGCATGGCGGTCCTATTGGTGGACGACGGACTGGCGACCGGCTTGTCGATGCGCGCAGCGGTGATTGCTGCAAGGGCACTCGGCGCAGCCTCGGTCATCGTGGCCGTGCCCCTGGGCAGCGCGTTCGCGTGCCATGCGCTGCAGACACCGGCCGACCCGTCAGCGCTGACCGGCATCGGCAGCATGAGCCCCGCCATGACCCATGCCGACGAGGTGGTGTGCCTGCACACGCCAGAGCCCTTCTTCGCCGTCGGTGCCTGGTACGAATCGTTCGAGGCGCCCAGCGACGAAGAGGTGCGGCAGGCGCTGGCTCAATGGCGCTGATGATCTTTCTTCCCCGACGCCTCCGCACCGTAGACTCCTGTGTCACCAAAGAGTGGAGCGGAGTGATGGCCCAGAGAGAAGTACACAACGGGAGAGTGAGGCGAAGCGCCTTCCGCTCCGCAATGCGTGCGGGAGCATTGATTTCATGCGTGGCGCTGCTGGTTGCTACTGCCTTGACACTGACAGGCTGTGCATCGCATGACCCGAATCTCAAGCGCATTTCGGGGGATTCCATCGAACTCCACGAGAAGCTGATGTTTTCCGCCATCGCAGGCGCAGCGCCCGGCGTGCGGTACTACCACGGCTTGTTGCCCGGCACCTACAAGGCCACCATGGAAGACAAGGCCGGTCGGTACTACTTCGGCAACGGTGCCCTGCTGGTGCTTGGCGGTCAGCAGAATGCCGATGGCACTACGGAGGAGCCGCTGGCTGTCGGCGGTTTCTGGCTGGCGAAGGACAAGGGCGCATCTCCGCCAATGCGCCTGTTCTACCTGCCGAAGTTCCGGGATCAGGGCACGATGGTGAACGGCGTGATCGTGAACACCATTGTGCAAACTCCGGGGCTCTCGGTCGGACAGGCCGGCATTGCCGGTGCGCTGGGTGGTGCGATTGCCGGGGCGATCGTCGAGAGTGGCGCCGTGGGGTATGGCCCGAAGAACGGGGAGCCGATCTTCGTTCCCTTCAAACAGGTGCCGGATGAGAGTCTGCTCTTCACGCAAGCTGTGGCTAGCCGTACCCCGGCCAAGGCGGAAGAGGCGCGTTGAGACAGGAAGTACCTACAGGCAATGAAGAACGCACTCTCTTGACCAACGAAACCGAGTCTGGCGCCGATGCCCATCCATTCATTTGCCGCAACCGACCTCGTCTTCGATCACCAGAAACTCGGCGTGCTTCTGGTGTTTCCGACAGAGCAACTGCCTCAGGCGCGGCTTCGTCCCAGCCCGGTCGACCTTGAGGAACTCGTCGACAGCCCGCATCCCTATCTGCGTGAAATGGCCGAACAGGCCTTGCAGCGGGACAACGGAATCAAGAATGCTCTGGACGCGATCGCGAGCGAGTTCGAATTTGCTCCGCTCCCCACGCTGAAGCGATGGTGTCAGGCCAACGGCTTTGCGGCGCTTGCCTCGGAGTTAGGGCAACTGCCTGTCGCGGCGGCGGAAGGCACCTTCAAATTCAAGGGCTACCTTCCGACCAGGATCGATGAATCGGCAGCAACACGCTACGCCGCGTTGCTTCTCCTCATGGCTGTGCGTGCGATCTTCTTTGGCGAGCGAAGAGGTCTGGATCAGATCGTCGGTAGCGTCGAGGCCAAGGGCTGGCGCTATGCCCGTGTGCTTCCAGAAGACTCTGCGCTCGTGGTCAGCGGCTTTATGACGCTGTCCGAACATTTTTCCGATCTGGGGATGGCGACGGTGCTCCGCTCATGCGCTCAGCGAATAATCGATGCTGTTCATCCCGAAGACAGACCTGTCGCTGCGCTCGCAATCACTTATTCGTTGCTGGTGTCGACCGGTCGTTCCGCATTGGCCAAGAATCCTCAGCTACTTCTGAAGTTCGCTAGCTGAAGAATTCAGAGCTTCTTTTCGGTCGAGTGCTATGCCTTCTGCGTCGGAGCACTCATCGCATCGAACCCACGCGCCAGATCCGCCGTCAGATCCTCCGGCGCCTCCAACCCGATGTGCAACCGCACAACCGCCCCGCGCTTGCTCCAGTCCGTCACGCTGCGCGCCGCGCGCATGTTGGTCCATGCCACCAGGCTTTCATAGCCGCCCCACGATGAGCCACGCCCGAACAGCGTGAGCGCATCGACGAAGCGCTCGACCGCGGCGCTCTCGATGCCGGGCTGCAGCTCGATGGAAAGCAGCCCGTTCGTACCGCTGCAATCGCGCTTCCAGATATCGTGCCCCGGATGCTGCGGCAGTGCAGGGCAGAACACGGTCGCCACTTCAGGCCGCTTCTCCAGCCAGCGCGCCACGTCCAACGCATGCCGCTCGTGCATCTGCAGCCGCGCCGACAGCGTGCGCATGCCGCGCAGCACCAGCCATGCGTCGTCGGGGCTCACGGTCATGCCGAATGCGTCGCAGCGCTCGTTCAGCGGCCGCCACGCGGCTTCGGTCGTGGCGACTGTGCCCATCATCACATCCGAGTGGCCCGAGAGGTACTTGGTGGCGGCCATCGTCGAGATGTCGGCGCCCAGCGCCAGCGGCCGGTACTGGCAGCCCGAGCCCCAGGTGTTGTCCGCCGCGAGCAGCGCGCCGCGCGCGTGCGTCAGCTCCGCGAGCTTCGGCAGGTCGCACATTTCGTAGACCAGCGAGCCAGGGCACTCCGCGTACACCAGCCGCGTGTTCGGCTCGAACAGTTCCTCGATGCCGCTGCCGTCCGCCGCGAAGAACGAACTGCGAATGCCGTACGGCTCAAGAAACGAATGCACGAGGTTGCGCGTGGGCTCGTACACGCTGTCTGACATCAGCACATGGTCGCCCGGCTTCAGATACGACAGCAGCAGCATGCCGATGGCCGCGAGGCCGGTCGGAAAGAGCCGCGTGCGGTAGGCACCTTCGAGTTCGCTCACCGCGTCTTCCAGCGCAAAGGTGGTCGGGGTGCCGCGTGCGCCGTAGCTGAAGATGCGTTCGTCGTCGCGCCGCGCGCGTGCGTCGCGCATTGCGCCCACGCTGTCGAACAGCACGGTGCTCGCGCGCACCAGCGGTGTGTTGACGGGCGCGCCACCGGCATAGGAAGGCGCCTTGCCGGTGCGCGTGAGCCGGGTGTCGAGGGAGAGTCCAGGGAAGTCTTTGTGCGAGTTGGACATGGTGTTCAAGCGTTGGCCAAGCCTCGATGGTGCGTCAATCTGCCTTCGCACCGGAAAGTTTGACGATGCGCGACCAGCGGTCGATGTCCTGGCGCAGCTGCGCCGCAAAGGCTTCGGGCGAATTGGCCACCACTTCACTGCCACCGTCGTTCACGAGCTTGGTCACCTCAGGCATGCGCAGCGTGCGCACGATGGCTTCGTTCAGATAGGCCACGCGCTCGGGCGGTGTGCCGGCCGGTGCGAAGAAGCCGTACCAGTCTTCGAAGCGTGCACCGGCATAGCCCAGTTCCTCGAGCGTCGGTGCATTCTTGAAGACGCCGATGCGGCGCGGGCTGGTCACGGCCAGCACGCGCAGCTTGCCGTTCTGCACCAGGCCCGCGACCGAGGATGTCGAGGTCACGAGCACGTCGACCTGTCCGCCGAGCAGGTCTGTGAGTGCGGGGCCGGCACCCTTGTAGGGAACGTGCGTCATGGCGATGCCATCGTCTTTCGACAGCACCACGCCAACGAGGTGCGACAGCGTGCCGTTGCCCGGCGTTGCATACGTCACCTTGCCGGGGCTGGCCTTGGCCTTGGTGGCGAGGTCGGCGAAAGTCTTGAGCGGCGAGTTGGCATCCACTACCAGCGCGAGCGGCGCGGCGTTGATCTGCGTGATGGGAATGAAGTTCTTGATCGGGTCGAAGCCGGGCGCCGCATACAGCGTGGGGTTCACGGCCATGATCGACACCTGCGAGGTGAGCACGGTGTAGCCGTCGGGCTTGGCGTCGGCCACGGCCTTGGCGCCGATGTTGCCGCCCGCGCCGCCGCGGTTGTCGACCACTGCCGCCTGTCCCATGATTTCCGGCAGGCGCGTGGTCACGAGGCGCGCGGTTGCATCGTTGCCGCCGCCGGGCGGGAAGGGCGAGATGAACTTCACCGTCTGCGACGGATAGCCGTTGCGCGGCGCGAGCGGTTCGGCTGTGGCTGGCTGCAAGACGAGCGCCGCGAGCCATGCGGCGGCGACTGCAAAACGGGCAAGGTGCGGGATGCGGCTGGCGAACGACATGACGGAACTCCTGGAATAGGAACGGACAAGGACGAACAGAAAGCGAAAGCCGGGCTCAGGGGTGCGATGCGGCGGTGGGAAGGCGGAAGGCGGCTCGCTCCTGCGCGTCGAGCTGCGCGACGAGGCCGGTCTCCCATGCGAGGTAGCGGCGCGCGGCTTCCTTGTTGCCGTCGTGCCGGTCGTGCACGAAGAACAGGTAGTCGATGCAGTCGCTGTCGGCGGGCAGCGCGGGCGTGGCCTCGACGGGCAGTCCTGCGGCGCGCCATGCGGCCATACCACCGGCCAGCAGCAGCGGCGCGGGCGAGTGGCCTGCGAGCTCGGAGGCGGCAGCCCATGCCGCAAGCGGGGCATCGTCGGCGACCAGCACGAGCTGGCGGGTCTCGCTCTTCACGTCGCCTGCGAGGCGAGGGCGAATCGACCAGCGCGCCTGCGGGATATGGCCGGCGCGAAACTGCATGCTGCCGCGCAGGTCGATCACCGCCACCTCGTTGCGCTCGATGCGCGCAGAGAGGGCCTGCGCATCGATGGTGGCCAGTGCGGGTGCACCCGGCGCTGCAGCAGGCGCGAGCGAGAGGCCACTCGCCAGCCCGCCCTCGAGCACGCTCGCGTCATGCCCCATCTGCCGCAGCCAGCTCGCGATGGTCGGTGCGCGCACGCCGTCGTTGTCGAACAGCACGAGCCGGGCACCGCGCACGCCGAAGTACTGGTCGCCTGCCTGCATCAGTTGGCCGCCGGGCGTGTGCTGCGCGCCGGGCAGGCTGCCGGCCGTGAATTCTTCCGGCGTGCGTACGTCGCACAGGAACAGGCTGCGGCTCGCATCGGCGGCCCATTGCTGCACGGTCTGCGCGTTCACCGCCGGCACGTCGAAGCGGGCGGCCAGCGCTTTCGCTGCGGGGCGCAGGTCGGTGTTGCCGCTGTCGTCCGCATAGCGCCGCGTGCCGCCATGCTCCAGCGTGTGGTCGCCCAGGTACCAGCCCTGCGTGCCGTTCTCCAGCGCATAGACGGGGTTGGGCAGCCCGAGGTTGATGAGCGTCTGCGCGCCGATGATGCTGCGCGTGCGGCCCGCGCAGTTGATGACGATGGGCGTGGTGGTGTCGGGCGCCAGCTGGCGCACGCGGTAGGCCAGCTCGCCGTTGGGGCAGCAGGTGGCGCTGGGGATGTTCATCTTGTGGAACTCGCTGACGGGGCGGCCGTCGAGCACCACGACCTTGTCCTTGCGCGCCAGCATCTCGGCGAGCTGGTCGGCGCTGACGCGGGGCGTGTGATAGACCTCTTCGGCCAGCTCGCCGAAAGTCTTCGAAGGCAGGTTGACGCCCGCGAACAGCACGTAGCCCGCGGCCTTCCATGCGCGGGCGCCGCCTTGCAGCACGTGCACGTCGGTGTAGCCCAGCACGGCCAGCCGCGCGGCGGCGCGTTCGGCCACATCGGCATCGCCTTCGTCGTACACCACCACCCGCACGCCGCGGCGCGGCACGAGGCGCGGCGCATCGATTTCCAGCCGGCTGAAGGGCAGGGGAATGCCGTAGAACAGATGCGCCTCGCCGTACTGGCCGTGCTCGCGCACGTCGAGCAGCGCGATCTCGCCGCCGTCGTGCAGCCAGGATTTGAGGGTCTTCGGGTCGATGAAGGAGGTCATGAGAGCAAGTCGTTGGGACGAACGAAGTCCTGCGAGGCCGCAGCGCGCGGCCCGCATGAGGAAAAGGAAGGCCGGGAAGGGAGCGCTTAGCGGCGCGTCTGCACGCCGATGCCCATGGTCTGGTACGTGCCTGCTGCCAGGTCGTAGGCGGTGCGCTGGTTCAGCGTTTCGAGCGCACGGCCGTACATGTGCAGGTGGCGAATCACTTGCTCGCCCTGGATCTCGACCGAATGGATGTCTTCAGGCATCAGCGCGATGCCCTTGCCCGGCGCGACGACGACCAGTTCGGTCTGCTTCAGCTTGCCCACGCCCGGCACGTTGCCGTCGTCGGTGCGCTCGTACACGCGGTTGTGCTCGGTGCCCTCCACGGCTGCGATGCAGGCCCAGGTCGTGTGGTTGTGCGGCACGATCTTCTTGCCCGGGCGCATCACGTTCAGGTACAGCGCGTAGCTCTGGTCCGGGTCTTCGGCGATCAGGTAGCGGGCCTGGTGCTCGCCGGCCTCGGGCGGCGGGAAGTCGGCGGCGCCCCAGTATTCGGTGTGCGCGGCCAGGTCTTGCAGCGAATCGAGCACCACGTCGAGTTTTTCGCGGGTGGCTTCAGCGCCGCCGATGGCTTTCTTCATGTCGGCGATGGACGCCTCGACGGCCTGGCGGCGTTGCTCGGAAGGGGTGCTCATGCAGTTTCTCCAGTGGGGTTGCCTGTTTGGTGTGCATTCACTGTAGTGACGGGGGCGTGACGCAACAATCCAAGCAGAGCAGGAAACACATCAATAAAATTAATGTATGCCCACGCTCGATCTCGAACTGCTGCGCTCTTTTGCGGCCGTCGTCAGCCTCAACAGCTTTGCGGCGGCGGCCGTGCACCTGGGGCGCACGCAGTCGGCCATCACGCAGCAGATGCAGCGGCTGGAGGAACAGATCGGCCATCCGCTGTTCGCCAAGCAGGGGCGGCAGAAGCGGCTCACGGAGCACGGCGAACGGCTGCTCACCTACGCGCATCACATGCTGGCGCTGAACGACGAGGCGCTGCGCAGCCTGCGGCAGGGGCAGCTCGAAGGCAACCTGCGCATCGGTGCGCCGCACGACGTGGCCGAGACCATGCTGCCGTTGCTGCTGACCGAGGTGGCGCGCACCTCGCCGCTGCTGCAGCTCGACATCCACATCGGCCGCAGCCCCTATCTCATGACATCGCTCAAGAGCGGCGAGGTCGACATGATCATCTCCAACCGCGCCGACGAGCAGTCGCAGTTCGAAGGCGTGGTGCTGCGCACTTCGCCCACCGTGTGGCTGTGCGCCGCGAGCTACGTGCACGACCCGACGAAGCCGGTGCCGCTCATCATGGCGGACGGGCCCAGCATCTTCCGCCGCATCGGCCACGAGGCGCTCGACGCGGCGGGCGTGGCCTGGACGCCGCGCTACACCTCGTCGAGCCTGATCGGCATCAAGGCCGCATTGCGCGCGGGGCTGGGCGTGACGGCGCGCGGCGTGGAGCAGCTCGACGCGGGCTTGCGCGTGCTGGGCGCGGGCGACGGCATGCCGCGGCTACCCGACCTGGCGTACTACCTCTATGTGCGCAGCCATGTGGTGAACCCGGTCACGCGGCAGGTGTTCGAGACGCTGAAGAAGCACCTGCGGCTGCCGCGTACCGACATGCCGGCGTAGGGCTCCTGCTGTCGCCTACATCATTGCGTAGCTGCCGCGCCCGCCCTGCTTGGCCCGGTACATGGCCTTGTCGGCCGTGGCGAGCAGGTCTTGCGGCGTTTCGCTGCCGCTGCCCAGGGCGATGCCTATCGACACGCCGATGACCATGCTTGAATGCTCCAGCTGCAGCGGTTGGGCGATCGCGTCGATGCATCGCCGTGCCAGCGTCAATGCGGCCTGTTCCGCGGGCTCTTCGAAGTCGGTGGCCAGCAGCACGAATTCGTCGCCGCCGATGCGCGCCACTGTGTCTGTGTGCCGCACCAGGGCCCGCAGCCGGTGCGCGATTTCCCCGAGGGCCTTGTCGCCCGCTTCGTGGCCGAATGTGTCGTTGAGGTCCTTGAACCCGTCGAGGTCCAGGTAGAGCACGGCTACCTGCTGCGCGCGCTGCCTGGCATGGACCAGCGCCTGTTGCAGCCGCTCGTCCAGCAACTTGCGGTTGGGCAAGCCTGTCAATGTGTCGTGGTGGGCCAGGCGAGCCAGCGCCTCCTGGTTGTCGAGCAGCTTGGCCAGCAGCCGGTTGAAGGCTTGCGTAAGGTGCCCGATTTCGTCATTGCGCACCACCTGCAGCGGCGTCAGCGCGAGCTCGCCGCGGGTCATGCGGTCGGCCTGGTCGGCGGCGCGCAGCAGTGGCCGCAGCAGCCACGCCATGATCAGGCCGATCACGACGAGCACCGCCGTCACGGCGGGCGCGCGTTGCTGCAGGATGAAGGTCTGCATGCGCGACACCGGGGCCAGCGCTTCCGACACGGGTAGCCTCGCCACCACGAACCAGCCGCTGTTCGGCACCGAGGCAATGGCGGAGATTTCTTCGATGCCCTTGGCGTTGCGCGTCGTCCCACTGCCGCGAAAACCCGCCATGGCGCGGTCGTGCAATGGGTTCACGCCGTCGGGCGGGGTCGGCGTGAGGGACATCGAGACGTCCGTGGAGGCGACGAAGATGCGGTCGCGCGGCGAGATCACCAGGATGCCGCCGGCCTGGCCCACGCGCCCCTCCTGCAGGTGGTCGAGCAGGCCATCGGCCGAGAGGTCTGCCGTGCCGAGCAGCACGGCGACCACCTGGCCGGCACCGTTGCGGATGGGTGCGGCCATGGGCAGGGCCGAGTGCTGAGAAGCCGTGGACCGTGGGCGGCCTACCGCGCGCTTCCCGGCGGATGCGGCTGTGAATTCCGGACCGCCCGTTTCCAGCTGTACGGCGCTGTCGCGCCCGTCGAGTCGTTTGCCGGTGACATCGGTGACCACCAGGCCGAGGGGGAAGAAGGCGCTCAGCGCGCTGCGTTCCGCCAGCCATGCATGCAGCTGCTCGGGCTGCGCCAGGAGTTCCGGCGGCAGGGCGCCAGCCAGGCGCTCCAGGAACGACAGCCGTTCGTCCAGGTAGTTGTCGACATCGCGGGCCACGTAGGCGGCCAGCGCCATCTGCTGCGTCGCCACCGATTTCGTCAGGTCTTCCCGCAGGAAGCGGGTGAGCTGGATGTAGCTGGCGGCGGTGCCCACGACTGCCATCGCCAGACCCATCACGAGGAGACGAACGACCAGGCTATTGGCGGATTTTCGGAGATTCACTCTGGCTGCGGGTCGAGAGGCGGTTAGGTGCGGGACTGTATCCGAAGCGCTCCTGCGGCCGCCGACGGCGCGACCAGAGGAGGGCCGCGCCCATGGCCAGCACCAGGAAGCCGCCGAAGCCCGCAAGCGTCGGCAGCAGCGGCGCATCGAAATACAGCAGCGCGCCGTACACCCCCAGCATCGCCAGCGAGGCCAGGCTCTCGTTGAAGTTCTGCACCGCGATCGACTGGCCCGGGTGCATGTACAGCAGCCCGCGGCTTTGCAGCAGCGCGTTCATCGGCACCAGCAGCAAGCCCGCGAGCGCGCCGATCACCACCAGCAGCGCGGCGGCCACGGCGGGCTGCGTCACCAGCGTCATGAGCAATATCACGGCACCCAGTGCAATGCCGATCGGCAGCGCGCGCAACGCACGCCCGAGCGGGAACCAGCGCGAGGCAGCGACGGCGCCAGCCGCCATGCCGATGGCCACCGCGATCTGCAGCAGCGCGCCCTGCGACAGGGTGAGCCCCAGCCGCTCGGCCGCCCAGCGCAGCACCAGAAACTGCAGCGTGGCCGACGCGGCCCAGAAAAGGCTGGTGACGGCCAGCGAGATGCGCGCATCGGCATCGCGCCACAGCAGCGCCAGCGAGCCCCCGAAATCCCGCAACAGCCGGCCCGGGTGCGCCAGCGCCGCGTGGTCGCGTGCCGGGCTGTGCGGAATCGCGAGCGTGCAGGCGGCGGCCAGCAGGTACGCCGCGCCGATGGCGGGCAGGGCAAGGCCCTTGCCGACCAGCGTGCTGCCCAGCGCCACGCCGAACAGGATCGACAGCACCGTGCCTGCCTCGATCCAGCCGTTGGCGGCGACCAGTTCTTCTTGCGGAATCAGCTCGGGCAGGATGCCGTACTTGGCCGGCGAGTAGGCCGCGGCGCCAAGGCCGACCAGCGCGTAGGCCACCAGCGGCTGCACCTGCCACAGCAGCAGGGCGCAGCCGCCCAGCTTGATGAGGTTGGTGGCCATCAGCACGCGGCCCTTCGGCGCCGCGTCGGCCACGGCGCCTGCGAAGGCGGCGAGCAGCACGTAGGAAAGATAGAAGAACAGCCGCAGCGCGGGCGTCATCCAGCCGGGCGCGTGGCGCTGCATGAGCAGGTCGATGGCGACGATCAGCAGCGCGTTGTCGGCCAGCGAACTGAAGAACTGCGCGGCAACCACCGAACGCAGCGCGCGCTTCGACCGCGCGCGTGGGGCCGCCGCGCTCACGCGGTCATGCCGAAGAAGTGCTGGCGGTAGCGCGGCGACACGTCGTCCACGCGCAGCATCAGCGGCAGGTCGGCGGTGTTGAAGGCCACGTCGAGCGCGGGCGGGCCGAGCAGGCGAGCGCCGCAGCGCAGATAGCCCTTGATGAGCGGCGGGGCGGCGGGAGGCGCTGTGTCGCTGTCGGCATCGGCGTCTGCCCCGTTGTCCAGCGGCAGCGCGACGCGCGGCTCCACGCGCCAGCGCTGCTCGACCAGGTGCGTGCGGCACAGCCGGTGCCACAGCCGCGCGGCCGTCGCGCCCTGGTCGTCGAGCCCGATGCTCGCGCAGCCGATCATGGTGTCGAGCGCGTGGTCGACCATGTACTGCCCCAGCGCTGCCCACAGCGCCATGATGACGCTGCCAGAGCGCCACTCGGCATCCACGCACGAGCGGCCCAGCTCCAGCGCGCGGCCGCGCAGCGGCGCGAGCGGCGACAGGTCGAACTCGGTGTCGGTGTAGAAGCCGCCCGCGCGATGCGCCGCCTCGGGCGTCAGCACGCGGTAGGTACCGATGAGCGGGCCGGGGCCGTGCAGCGGGTCGATGGCGCGCACCAGCAGGTGGTCGCAGAAAGCGTCGAAGCGGTCGACGTCGAGCCCGGGCGGCGTGCCTTCGGGCGGTGTGAGGCGCGCGCCCATCTCCTGCGCGAACACGCGAAAGCGCAGGCGCTGGGCGTCACGCACGTCTTCTTCGCAATCGGCCCAGCGGGTTTCCAGCACGGGCGCAGCGGCCGCGAGTGGCGTGGGCGAACGGTCGGGCAGGGCGTGCGTGGCGGTGATGTCCATGTGCGTGCGGCAATTCACTCAGTTGGAGGGCGGATAGCGATCGACCAGGCGGTTCTGCCGCCGGTTGAGCCGAGCGAGCGCGAGCAGGCCGATGGGCCGCACGCCGGCCTTGCGCTGCGCCGCGCCAATGGCGAACAGCAGCCGCTGCTTGGCGAAGACCATGCGAAAGCCTTGCACCACGCCGGTGTCGGGGTCCCAGGCCTCGATGGCTTCGGAGCCCGCGCCGTTGATTTCCATGATGGTGAAGCCGCGCCCGGCGCCGAGTTCGCGCAGGCTCTGGTAGCGCACGTCGAAGCGCCCGAAACGGAAGTCGGGCATGTCGCGCGCGATGGCGTCGATGGCGCGCACGAGCTCGGGCGTGATGAGCGCCGCGCCGTCGCGGTAGAGGCCGCCCACGCGGGTCGAGCCGATGGTGGCCAGCCGCACCTGCTGGCCGGCGGCCGGCACGCAGTCGGGCGGCACGCTGCATTCGTGGCGCGGCGAGCGCGCGATGCGGCGGGCGCGCACGTCGGCCGCCACGAGCTGCGCCACGGTGCTGCGGCCGTCGCCCGTCACGCGCGGAAAGTAGCGCAGCGCCAGGCCGATGATGCGGCCTTCGCCAGTGTCGGGGTCGCGCGCATAGAAGATGCCGGCCTCGCCTTCCTGTGGCAGGTAGCGCTGCAGCACGACCGTTTCACTGCGAGGAAAGACGGCCAGGTAGGCCAGCAGCGCTGCCATGTCGGGCAGCAAGCGCACGCCGTAGCCGCACAGGCCGAGGTCGGGCTTGGCGACCACTGGAAACGCGAGGCCGCCGTTGGCCATGGTGTGCCGCAGCGAGTCTTCGGTTGCCGTGCCGTCGTTGAACACCGCGCAGTAATCGGCCGTGACCGAGCGCGCCAGCGCCCCCATGCCGCGGAAGTATTCGAGCTTGCCTTCGCCCACCAGCCCGCCGGAGGTGAGGTGTGGGTTGGCCGCCGATGGCACGGTGGCGCCGCCGTAGCGCAGCGACAGCCACAGCCACTGCACCACCAGCGGAACGCAGATGAGCCACTTGGGCATGCGCTCCAGCACGCTGCATTCGCGCACCACGGCCAGGCGGCCGGTGTCCACGCCGAAGTCGAGCCCGGCGGCCATCACGCGGCCTCCGTTGCGCGGGTGGCAATGAGGCCGACTGCGGCGATGCGATCGATGTGCGCATACACCGGCCGCTCCAGCTCCTCGCCGAACACATCGGGGTCGATCTCGGCATACGACCAGTCGAAGCCGGGTGCTGCAAGCAGGGACTGCAGTTCGGCAAGGAACGGGTCTTCGCCATCGACCATGGCCACGCCTGTGTAGAGCAGCAGTTGCCCGCCCGGCGCCAGCCGCTTCAGCGACTCGGCCGCGATGCGCACGCTGAGCGCTCGCCCGAGCCGCGTGCCGCCGTGGCGGTAGGCGCGCTGCGCGCCGTCGTCGAGGTAAGGCGGGTTCGACACGATGAGATCGAATTCGCCCTCGACCGCCGACAGCGCATCGCCTTGCGCGAGCGTGACGGCGATGCCGGCCACTTCCGCATTGATGGCCGTGTACTGCAGCGCGAGCGGGTTGATGTCGTTCATCACGACGGTCGCCTGCGTGCCCGTGGCGGCCAGCGCGCGTGCCACTGCGATGCCGCCCGCGCCGCTGCCGCAACCCACGTCCAGCACGCGCACATGAGGCTGTGCCTTGCGCCGGGCAAGTGCGTGGTGGAGAAAGCGCGCGAAGCGGCTGGTGTCCGGCCCGAAGAACACGGCGTTCTCCTCGACCGTCGGATAGGCCGAATGAAAGAACAGGTCGTCGCCCAGGCTGGCGATGCGCACGGTGCTGCGCAGCAGCGAGCCCGTGTGCCGCACGATGCCGGCACGCTCCATGTCGGCCAGCAATTCCGGCGGCACCGCGCGCGCTTCGAACGACAGGTTCCAGCCGAAGATGTCTCGCAGCGTCGCGCCCGGCTCGCGCCCGCGCCGCGCGAGCACGCGCTGGTGGGTCAGCGGGGTGACCGTGGTGAATCGGTAGCCCGTGGCCGCCACCTGGCGCAGCACGCCGGCCGCGTTCAGCATGCGATGGCCTCCTCGGCGTGCCGCAACTCGGCGGTGTAGCGCTCGAAGCAGCGTTCGCCGCAGACAAGGCGCATCAGCGCGCCTTCGGCAATGAACTGCCCGCAGGCCGGATCGACCTCGACCAGCGGCCGGATCACCTCGCGGTTCCATGCGCGCGAATGCGACACGTCGAGCGCCGCATGCAGGTCGAAGTAGGAGCGCGCGCGGCCGCTCAGGCCCAATCGGCGCATGCCGGCCGCCACTTGCTTCACGCGCCCGGGCGCCGTGAGCTCGATGACACCGAGCGCGCCTATGGAGTGGTAGCCGTAGCGGCGCGTGGTCGCCAGCCCAACCATGGTGTTGGCGAGCGCCAGCGACTCCCACACGGTGGTGTCGATGGCCGGATGCAGGCCGAGCTCGCGCACCATGTGCTCCAGCATCTGGCCGTGCATGGCGCTTTGCTTGCCGTGCCCCATCTCGTCCCAGAAGTTGCGCGCGCATTCCAGCTTGGGCTGTGGCGGCAGCTTGACCTGGGTATAGGCCAGCAGGTCTTCGAAGCCGGCCTCGCCCGCGGCCTCCTGCGTGAGGAACCAGCGCATCTGCGGCAGCGTGGCCTCGTCGGCCAGCCAGTCGAACAGCGGGTGATGCTGGCCGGGGCCGGTGTGCGCCAGCGATTCGAACCAGCTGATGAAGTGGCCCGCGTTGCCGGCCGCTGCCGCTGCCGCCGCCTGCACCGAAGCGCGCAGGGCTTCGAGGTATTTGCCTTCGAGCAGGCGGCACGCATGCTCGCGGGCGAGGTCGTCCTGCCACTGGGGCGAGGGGCTGCCGAGCCTGAGTCGCTCGGCGTTGAACCGCGCCAGGTGCCGGTGAAGCTGCGTGTTCGCGTCGGGAGTGTCGTCAGGAGACATGGCCGATCCTCGTCATCCGCTGGGCAAAAGAATCAGGTTGCGCCTTTGCAACGCGGCTGTCCGTCAGACAGTGCCTACAGATTCGCCCCTCGGCGCGGGGATCGGAGGGAGATCGGCCTCAGGTCGCCCAGATGCGCGGCGTGGCCGCGGGCAGCTGCCACAGCTCGCTGCGCCATGCCTGCCAGACCTGCCGCAGCAGCTGCATCGCGGGCTCGACCACGGGTGCCAGAACCCGCAGCACGACCACTTCGGGGTGCGGGCTGGTGGCGCCGGCGCTGTCGAACAGCGGGCTTGCTTCGAGCAGCGTGCGGGCTTGTGCAAGCAAGGCATCGCGCCGGGCGCGCGCCACCGGCGAGCCCGCCACGAAGAACAGCGAGGCCATGCAGCGGTGGCCGCCGAGGCCGATGGGGCTTTGCAGCAGCCGGTGGTCGGCCGCGTCGATGCGCCCGCGCTCCAGCCACACGCCGGGCACCTCGATGTGCTGCAGGTAGGTGCCACGCTCGAAGGGCTGCTTGGCGTTCGGCAGGCCGAGCGCGGTAACGTCCCAGCCGATCAGCTCGGCGCCGGGCGCGACCTCGATGGAGAGCCGGTTCTCCGCCTGGCAGCCGCTGTAGCAGATGGCTTCGAGCGGCAGCCATTCGAGCCGCGCGCCGGCCGCGAGGCGGATGCGCGTGCGCTGCAGCGCCAGCTCGCCTTCGGAGCGGTAGAAGCGCGAGGCGCCGGGCGTGGTGATCAGTCCGTGACTGCCGTCGGCGGCCTCGATGTCGATGTCGAGCGTGTCGCCGCCCACCAGCCCGCCCGGCGGATGCACCAGCACGTTGTGGCAGACGGTGTCGCCCTCGGGGTACAGGCTTTGCAGGATGCGCAGCGGACCGTCATGGCGAAAACGGGCGACGGTGCGGGCGGCTTCTTGTTGGTAAGCGAGATGGAGACGGGCGTGCCAGGGCATGCAGCGAGTCTAGTGCGCTCGCTTGCGGTGTCTCAGGTCTTCCAGGCGCCGTCGTGGGCCGCACTCGCTTCGTCGATCAGCGCTGGCCCGATGCATTCGATGGGATGCGGCGAGGCGCGGAACACATCGCGGCACGACAGTTCGGCATCGCGCTGGTCCTGCCGCTCGCCACGGAACACGCGCAGCCGCTCGGCATCGATGCCGAACACCACGCGCCCGATGTTCGACCAGAAGATGGCGCCGGCGCACATCACGCAGGGCTCGCCCGATGCGTAGATCGTGGCGCCCGCGAGTTCTTCGCGAGAGAGCTTGCGCCCGGCCAGCGCGCGCAGTGCGTTGACCTCGGCATGGGCGGTGCAGTCGCCCGTCTCGGCATTGCTGTTGCCGGCTTCGGCCAGCACCTCTCCGGCGGCGGAGACGATGACCGAGCCGAAGGGCCGGTTGCCCCGGCGACGTGCCGCATGCGACCAGACGATGGCCTTGCGCAGGTAGCGCCCGTCGCGTTCGTCGAGCGTGGTTTCGGCGGGATAGGTGGTGGTGTCGCTGTTGGAGTTCATGCCTTGGGGAGGGAGCGTTCGCTGCGCGATGGAAGCATTGAAGTGTTGAAGATGGCGTCGGACGCGGGCTTGACCTTGAGGCCGAAGACATCGGCCACTTCGTCGACCTGCTGTTCGAGCGTGAGTTTCTTTATATCGCCAAGACCGTGGCCGCGCGTGTCGGCCGCGCCCACGTATTGCGCGGTGATGCCCCAGCGCTCGAGTTCGATCTTCTCGTCGAGGATGGGCTCGCGCTGGCGCATGGCCGCGATGCTAGGCGCCGGATTGGCAAAGGTCTCGACGATGGCGCGGTTGCTCGCGCGCAGAAAGGCCGCCACTACCTTCGGGTTCTGCGCGATGAGGTTGCTGCTCGCGAGGATGGCGTTGCCGTACAGGTTGACGCCCGCGTCCGCGTACTTGAGCACCGACAGCTCCTCGGGCTTCATGCGCGCGAACAACGAAACGGCCGAGTCGTGGAAGTAGGTGGCGGCATCGACGTCGCCGCGCACCATGACGTTGTCGCGTGCGCTGAAGTCGGTGGTCTGCCACTGGAAGGCGTCGCCGCGCATGCCTTGCTTGCGCGCGACCATCGGCCAGGCACGGCGTGTCGATTCGACGGCCGCCGCCGCGACCTTCTTGCCCGCGAGGCTCTTGAAGTCGCCGGTCACGCCGCGGTCCTTGCGGCCGATGATCACGAACGGTGCGCGGTTGTAGTACTGGTACACGGCCTGCACCATCGGCGTGCCGGGGTTCTGCGCGTTGAACTCGACCAGCGAGCTGATGTCGCCCAGCCCCAGCTGGTAGACGCCGCTGGCAATGCGGGTAATGGAGGCGACCGAGCCGGCGCCGGTGTCGATGCTCACGTCGAGCCCCTCGTCCTTGTAGTAGCCCTTGGCCAGCGCCAGGAAGAAGGGAGAGGTCTGCCCGTTGATGCGGAAGTCGAGCGTGAACTTTAGCGGGGTGAGCTTGCCGCTGCCGCCTTGAGCGAAGACGACAGGGGCGGCAAGGGTGGCGGCACTGGCCGCGAGGAAGGATCGACGTTGCATGTGGGGCCTCGGAAGCTTCGGGTCTTGAATCCCCCTGCGCAGGGCAGAAGGCGTTTCAAGAGCAATTTCCGGGCGGGCGCACGTTCGTGGTGCGTGCGCTGCTGAACGCTTCTACTCTTGCAGCAGGTCATGCACGACGCATGCCAAGGGCCCTTTCGAGCATTTTGCTCGGGCATTGAGGGTGAGGGCTTGGAGGGGCAGCCTGGCCGGGCGCACAATCCGGGCGCGCAATTTGCAAGGCATGTTGCGCAGAGTAGAAGCGTTCAGTCGCGCGATGCCCCACGCATCCAGGCAGGAAATTGCTCTTTCACGTTCGTCCCCACGCAACAAAGAAGGAGTCCGCGCATGCTCGTTACCCAACAACCCGTCTTCCGCAAGTTCTGGCATGCCGTCATGCCGCTCACCGAACTGGCACAGGGCCCGAAGCCTTTCAGGCTGCTGGGCGAAGACATCGTTCTCTTCATCGATGCCGACGGCCAGCCCGCTGCGCTGCGCGACCGCTGCTGCCACCGCACCGCGAAGCTGTCGAAGGGCTGGTGCGTGGACAGCGAAGGCCAGGCCTGCGGCACCGGCGCCATCCAGTGCGGCTACCACGGCTGGACGTACGACCGCAGCGGCCAGGTCATCCGCATTCCGCAGTACGAAGCAGATCGCAAGATCTCGCCCGAGTACCGCACCGCTGCCTACCGCTGCACCGCGCGCTATGGCTATGCATGGGTGGCGCTCGAAGAGCCCATTGCAGACATTCCTGCCATTCCCGAGTTCGACGACCCGGGCTACCGCACCATCTTCCAGTTCTACGAAGAGTGGCAGACCAGCCCGATGCGCGCGCTCGAAAACTCTTTCGACAACTCGCACTTCAGCTTCGTGCACCGCGCCACCTTCGGCGTGGCCGCGAGCCCGAAGCCGAGCAAGTACGAGCTGGTGGAAAACGAATCGGGCTTCTATGCCGAGACGGTCATCGAAGCGACCAACCCGGTGAAGTTCCATGCGATCAGCGGCGTGACCGACCCGATCACCACGCGCCACATGCGCAACGCCTACTTTCTGCCGTTCTCGCGCCGGCTCGACATCGAGTACCCGAGCGGCGTGCGCCACATCATCATCAACTGCTTCACGCCCATCGACGATGGTCGCATGCAGCTGTGCCAATGGCTGTTCCGCAACGACACGGAGGCCGATTGCACCGCGCAGATGCTGATCGACTTCGACGATGCTGTGACGCGCGAGGACAAAGACATCCTGGAATCGACCGACCCCGATGCGCTGGTCGATACGCGCCGGCGCGGCGTGGAGTATTCGATGGAGTCCGATCGGCCCGGCATGCTGATTCGCAAGCATCTGATGCAGCTGCTTGCGAAGCATGGCGAGGCGGAGGTTTATCGCGGCATGAGCAGTGCCGTGATTCCGATTGCAAAGGCCGCCTGAGCGGCCTCCGCATCAAGCCGGAGCAGTCGCCGGGTTCGGGCGCGTTGCGCGCGATGAGCCCTGTTCGTAGCGGTCCATCGCAAGACCGTCGGTGCGGATCTCCGGCCGCTGCCCCATCACCATGTCGGAGATCAGCTTGCCCGAGCCGCAGGCCATGGTCCAGCCCAGTGTGCCGTGGCCCGTGTTGAGGAACAGGTTGCCGTAGCGCGTGCCGCCGACGATGGGCGTGCTGTCGGGCGTCATCGGGCGCAGGCCGGTCCAGAAGGTGGCGCGCGGCACGTCGCCGCCGGGGAACAGGTCGGTCACGACCTTCTCGAGGGTGGCGCGGCGGTTGGGGTTCAGGCGCAGGTCGAAGCCGCCGAGTTCGGCCATGCCGCCCACGCGGATGCGGTTGTCGAAGCGCGTGACCGCGACTTTGTAGGTCTCGTCGAGCACGGTCGATTGCGGCGCGAGCGATTCGTCGAGCAGCGGCACGGTCAGCGAGTAGCCCTTGACCGGGTACACCGGGATGTCGAGGCCCAGCGAGGCGATGGCGGCGCGCGAGTAGCTGCCGAAGGCCATCACGTAGCGGTCGGCCGTAAGGATCTTGCCGGTGGTGGTGCGTACGCCGGTGATGCGATTGCCGTCCGTCTCCAGTCCGTCGATGGTCTGGCCGAAGCGGAAATCCACGCCCAGGCCGCGCGCGATTTCTGCAAGGCCGCGCGTGAACAGGTGGCAGTCGCCGGTTTCGTCGTTGGGCAGGCGCAGGCCGCCTGTGAGGCGGTCGCGCGCGCCGGCCAGCGCGGGCTCGACGCTGGCGAGCGCATCGCGGTCGAGCAGTTCGTAAGGCACGCCGCATTCTTCGAGCACCGCGATGTCGCGCTGCACCGCGTCGAGCTGCGCCTGCGTGCGAAACAGCTGCAGCGTGCCGCCGGTGCGCTGCTCGTACTGCAGGCCGGTGTCGGCGCGCAGCTGCTGCAGGCAGCCGCGGCTGTATTCGGCCACGCGCATCATGCGTTCCTTGTTCACCGCGTAGGCCTCGGGCGAGCAGTTGCGCAGCATCGCGGCCATCCAGCGCAGCTGGAACATCGTGCCGTCGGGGCGGATGGACAGCGGCGCGTGCTTCTTGAACATCCACTTGATCGCCTTCAGCGGAATGCCCGGCGCGGCCCACGGCGTGGAGTAGCCCGGCGACACCTGGCCGGCGTTGCCGAAGCTGGTTTCCTCGGCGGGGCCGGCCTGCCGGTCGAGCAGGGTGACCTCGGCGCCCGAGCGCGCGAGATAGTAGGCCGTGGTGGTGCCGATCACGCCGCCGCCGAGAACGATGACTTTCATGGTGTATTCACTGATTCAGATGGAATGAGTGGAATCTAAAGTGCACAATGCAGTGGATTCCATTGTTTTCAGACGTTTGGCAGTGAAATACACTGCCGCCAATCGTCCAAAAGCCGCGCGCGAAGTGAAATGCCCGAACTCGACCGAATCGACCGCAAGATCCTCGACCTGCTTCAGCGCCAGGGCCGTGTTTCCATGACCGAGCTGGCCGAGCACATCGGCCTGTCGGCCTCGCCCTGCGCCGAGCGCGTGAAGCGCATGGAGCGCGACGGCGTCATCACGGGCTACCACGCGCACGTGTCGCCCGAGGCGCTGGGCAAGACGCTGCTGGTGTTCGTCGAGATCAAGCTCTCGGCCAAGTCCGGCGACGTGTTCGACAAGGTGCGCAAGGAACTGCTGCACATGCCCGAGGTGCTCGAATGCCACCTGGTGTCGGGCAGCTTCGACTACCTCGTGAAGGCGCGGCTCAGCGGCATGAGCGAGTACCGGCACCTGCTGGGCGACATCCTGAAGAAGCTGCCGGTGGCGGCCGAGTCGCACAGCTACGTGGTGATGGAAGAAATCAAGGAAACGCTGATGCTGGCCGTCGACCGCTGAACCGATGAGCAAGAACCACGACGTTCCCGACATCGCCATCCGGCCCTGGCGCCTCGACGACTTCGACGCGGTGAAGGCCATCCTCGACGACACCTTCGCCGGCACCTGGCTGCCGCAGCTCACGCCCGAGGCCGCGAAGGCCTACAAGGAGAGCGGCGAGCCCGTGGGCTACATCGACGAGATGGGGCCGGCCTTCTTCGTGGCGGAGATCGATGGCGAGGTGGTCGGCGTGGTCCATTGGGAGCACGACTTCGTGCACGCGCTGCACGTGCCGGCCGAGCACCAGCGCAAGGGCATCGCCCGCGCCCTGATGGCCTTCGCGGAAGACGGCATGCGCGCTGATGGTGTGGCACTCGCGCGGCTCGAAACCGACACCTTCAACACGCAGAGCCAGGGCTTCTACCTCGCGCTCGGCTACCGCGAGGCCGACCGCTACCCCGATCTCGAATGGCACAGCGGGTTCACGACCATCCTGTACGTGAAGACGCTTTCCTCCTGAACCGCAACTCCCTACCAAGGACATCTGCATGACGATCTCGATCCGCCGCGACGGCACCACCGGCACGCGCCACATCCTGAAGATCCGCAACCACGAGATTCCGGTCGATGCATCGCCCGCTGGCGGCGGCAGCGACGCCGGCCCCGAGCCGCATGACCTGTACGACGCATCGCTCGCGGCCTGCAAGGCGCTCACGGTGCTGATCTATGCGCGGCGCAAGGGCATTCCGGTGGAAGACATCGAGGTCGTGGTCGACCGCGACGACAGCGAGGAGCGCAAGGGCGTCTACCGCCTCAAGTCGGGCCTGCGGCTGAGCGGTGACCTGACGGAAGCGCAGCGCGACGAACTGTTGCGCGTGGCCGGCAAGTGCCCTGTGCACAAGCTCATGACCGAGGTGAAGACCGAGATCGAGACCGGCTGGGCGGACTGAGCTACCGCCGCATCGTCAATGCAGCACGCGGTAGGTGCGTACCGCGCGCAGCAGCGCCCACAGGCCGGCTTCGGCCGGCACCTTCTTCTCGTTGAACGACACGGCGATGTACACATCGTCGGCCGGCACGTAGGCCACGATGCTCGTGAAGCCCTCGATGCCGCCGCTGTGCCCGAGCATCAACCCGGGACCGTCGGGCACGTCGTAGAGCTGCACGCCCATGCCATAGAACGCGTTGCTCCCGACATAGGGGCCGAGCATGGCGGGCATGCCGGTGAACATGCGGTGTACCGCTTCGCCGGGCAGCACCTTGCCCGCGAGCAATGCGTGCCAGAACACCGCGAGATCGCCTGCGGTCGATGCCAGCGCGCCCGCGGCGTAGGGCGTGGCGTACTGGTCCGGTGCGTCAACTGGTCGGCCGGCTGCATGGCCCGTGGCGACGGGCAGTTCGACGCCCGGCTTGCGCATGGCCGTGTGCTTCAGCGCTAGGGGCTTGATGAGCCGCTTCGTGAGCACGTCTGCGAACGGCGCGCCGTCCACCTTCTCGACGATCACTCCGAGCATTGCGTAGCCGGTGTTGGTGTAGCTCCAATTCGTGCCGGGGCAGAACTGCGGCTTTTGCGACATGCCGAGTGCGATGACGTCGGCGGGCGTGCGGTAGGCCGCTCCCAGCGACGGTAGCGCGTTGAAGCTCACGAGGCCGCTGGTGTGGCGCAGCAGTTGCTCGATGGTTGTGAGCTTCGCATTCGGCGCGTCGGGAAACCACTTGTCTATGGTGTCGTCGAGCCTGAGCTTGCCTTCCTCGACGAGCTGCAGCACGACGGCGGCCGTGAAGGTCTTGGCGGTGCTCGCGACCTGAAAGGGCTGGTCGGGCACGACGGGTTGCGGCGGCTCCTTGCGAGCCAGGCCGCGCGTGGCGGACCAGATGCCTTCGCCGGGAATCGCGACCGCCACGCTGGCAGCGGGAACGTGCGCGAGCATCTTGTCGAGCGCGTCGCCGAGTGCCTTCTGCAGCTCGACAGGCAACTCGCCGTCGATGGAGCGCTTGAAGTCCTTCTGCCATACAGCTTCGGGCGCCGAGCGCATCGGCGGGCCGGCGTAGATGGGCGAGGGCGCGCACTGCGCCTGCGCGAGGCCCCACGCCACCGACGTGGCCAGCAGAACGGCCGATGAAATCTTCCGCAACGACATTCGGTGCTCCCGGTGTGCCGGCCTACTTGGCCGCCTCGGCTTTCGCGCGTGCGGTTTCAATGCGCTTGGCATTGCGGTCGCCCCAATCGGCCAGCGGCCCGAGCGCCGCATTGAGCGTGGCGCCCAGCTTGGTTGCCGAGTACTCCACGCGCGGCGGCACTTCGTGGAATACCTCCCGATGGACGATGCCGTCGGTTTCGAGTTCGCGCAGCTGCTGGATGAGCATCTTCTCGCTGATGTCGGGCAGCAGCCGCTTGAGCTCGCCGAAGCGATAGGCCTGCGCGTTCAGCTCCCAGAGGATGACGGCCTTCCATTTGCCGCCGATGACGTCGAACGCAGGCCCGATGCCGCAGTTGTAGGGTTTCTTCGATTTCATTTCTTATCCGTGGAATGCCCCATAAATACCCAATACATACGTTTTGGTAAGTACCTGACTTTATTGTAGGTACTTGACCATATGGAAGCGAAATTTCTACGATTCGACCATCTTCACAAACAGCAATCGAATCGTCATGAACAACAAGCGAGTTTCCGTTCTGGGCCTGGGCTCGATGGGTTTCACCATTGCTCAGCTCTATCTCGATCAGGGCTACGAAGTCACGGTGTGGAGCCGCACGCCCGGCAAGGCCGATGCGCTGGTCGCGAAGGGCGCCGTGCTGGCGCGCGACGCGGGCGAGGCGTTGCGTGCGAGCCGCGTCGCGGTGATGTGCGTCTACGACTACCGGGGCGCCGATGCGATCCTCGCGCTCGACGGAGTCGCGGCCGCCATGGACGGCCGCCTGCTGATACAGCTGACCACCGGCAGCCCGCAGGACGCGAGCGATGCAGAGGTCTGGGCTCACCGCCACGGCGCTGCGTATCTCGAAGGCGCGATCCAGGCCGCGCCGGATCAGATGGGCCGGCCCGATACGCCGCTGCTGGTGTCCGGCGCAAAGCACGTGTTCGACGAGGCCGAGCCGTGGCTGAATTTGCTGGCCGGCGGCATCGTCTATCTGGGCGAGAAGGCGAGCGCAGCGGCGGCCATGGACCTCGCTACGCTCTCCACCATCTACGGCACGATGCTGGGTTTCATCCACGGCGCGCGCATTGCCGAGCACGAAGGCTTCGACGTGGCCGAGTACGGTCGCATCGTTGCGGGCATCATGCCGACCTTCGCGGGTTTTCTTCAGCACGAGGGCTCCGTCATCCAGTCGGGCGATTTCAGCATCTCGCAGAGCCCGATGCGCATCTCGGTCGAGGCAACGCAGCGCATCCTGCAGGCGGCGCAGGCGTCGGGCATCAACACCGAGTTTCCGGCCTTCGCCGCGGGACTCTTCCAGCGGGCCGATGCGGCAGGGCTCGGCGGCGAGGAGCTCGCTGCGTTGATCAAGCTGCTGCGCGCTTGAAAGGCATCGGCATGGCTCAAGCCCATGTCATGAACTGGATGGCACGCAGCACATCGGCCTCGCGCTCCATGAAGAAGTCGGTGTGGTTGCTGTTGTCGAGGGTCAGCCGGTTCGGGGTGTTGAGCGCCGCCACGAGCTGGTTCGAATTCGTGATGGCCGCGCTACGGATCATGCGCACGTAGTCCGAGGCATCTTTCTGCGTCTTGGCATCGAGCGGCAGTTCCAGCCACGGGAACATGTCGCGGGTGTCCGCAGGCAGGGCGGTCACGACCAGCGAAGGTGCGCGCACGGCCTTGTAGTCGGGCGAGAACGAGTGGGCGGCTGTTTCCATGGCGTCATTCACTTCGCTGGGTGTGTTGAGACTCACGCTTCCGTCGGCATGGATGTCGAGGCTGTCGCGCAGGTTCGCTTCCAGCACAGGCCACCAGTTCTTCGAATTGCGGCGGGAGAAGGCGATGGCAGCCTGCAGCGAGCGGCCGTTCTCCGGCTTCGGTTTGGGTTCTTCGAGCAGTGAGTTCGCCGGTACGTCCTCGCCGCCACTGTCTGCGCCCACCGTGTAATCGAAGGTCGTGTCGAGATAGATCAGGCCCTGCGTCCGTTCGGGATACAGGCCCGCGAAGTGCGTGAGCTCGTTGCCTGCGATCGAATGGCCGCCCAGCACCGCGCGCCGTACGCCGAGGGCGTCAAGCACGGCCTTCAGGTCGGCCACGAGCGTGTCCACCTCGTAGTACTGCGTGGCGGTCTTCACGGGCAGCGGCTTGTCCGAGAGGCCGTAGCCGCGGCGGCTGATCGCGATCACGCGCGACTTGGCGGCCAGTGCGGGTGCGAGGCCGTCGAAGCTGCGCGCGTTGGCGCCAAGCCCGGGCAGAAATACAAAGACCGGGCCGGTGCTGCGGGGCGGCTGCCAGTCGCGCACCTGCAGCGAGACTTCGGGCGAGCTCGAGACCTTGATACGGCGGTCGATGACGGAGACTTTGCCTTCGCCACTGTCGTTCCTTGGGCTTCCATCGTCAACACCCGGGTTGGTGTTCGGGGGGGCATCCGGGTTGGCACCTGGGCCGGCAGCGGCGGGAGCAGCAGGACTGGCATCCGTGCCAATGCCGGGCCCGATGCCAACGCCGCCGCGGCCGCCGCCACCACCGCAGGCGGCGAGCCCTGCAGCACTGGTCAGTGCCATGGCATGGAGGATGTCCCGCCGCCGGAGGCGGTTGCGATCCGGCTGGTCGCGAGGGGCCAGGAGGGTGGGCGATCGATTCACGTCGGTGTTCCGTTTCCGTGTGGTGAGGAGTCGCTCCAGTGTCCGGGCCCCACCTGAAGGGCTGCTTCGGCATTCATGAAGATTTCCTGAAGTGCTTCACCGGCGTGTCGCTGATACTCCGGCCACATTCCGGAAACGGAGTGGTTCGTTCACGTGGAGGCTCATGAATCTCTTGCTTGTTGAGGACGACCTTGACCTGGGCAACGGCGTGCGCATCGCGCTGGCCAATCAAGGCATGGATGTGGTGTGGGTCCGCAGACTCGACGACGCCTTGCGCACCCTCGACGGCGGCACCTTCGACATGGTGCTGCTCGACCTCGGCCTGCCCGACGGCGACGGGCTCGACCTGCTGTTCCGCCTGCGCCGCGACCGGCAGATATTGCCGGTGCTGGTGCTGAGCGCTCGCGACGCGCTGACCGACCGGCTGCGCAGCCTGGACGACGGCGCGGACGACTATCTCGTCAAGCCCTTTGCGCTGGCCGAGCTGCTGTCGCGCGTGCGGGCGCTCGCGCGGCGCAGCTACGGCTTCAACGACGAGACCATCCGCATGCGCGGCCTGGCGCTGCACGAGCCCACGCGCGGCGTGATCGTCGATGGCGAGCCGGTGGAGCTTTCGCGCTGCGAGTTCGACCTGCTGGCCTTGCTGCTCAAGCGCACCGGCCGCGTGGTCACGCGCCGCGTGATGGAAGAGCAGGTGCTGCCCGGCGGCCAGGCCAACGGCAGCAATTCGCTCGAAGTGCACATCTCCAACCTGCGCAAGAAGATCGGCCAGGGCTACATCCGCACGGTGCGCGGCATCGGCTACGTGATTGACGTGCAGTCGCTCGTGCGGAGCACGCAGAAATGAGGCAGGCGCTGGCGCAGCGCTGGAAGAACTGGAAACAACCTTCCCTGATGCGGCGCCTGCTGCTGGCGCAGATGGGCGTGGTCGCCTTGCTGTGGACCATGGCCATCGCGCTGCTGCTGTACGACTCCTACGACGACCCCGAGCTGCTGAAGTTCGACAAGATCTTCCAGTCGGTGATTGCAATTGCGAAGAACACGGCCGACCAGCCCGACAAGCAACAGGAAACCCTGGCCGCCTTCGAGGCTGCGCTGCTCGAAACCATGGGCGACGGCGACGCCGCTTCGGACACCTCGCCGGTGCTGCAGGTCTGGCAGGGCGACAAATTGATCTATCGCTCGACGGCGGCCGTGCCTGTCATTCTGAATACCGTGCCGAACCGCGTCGAGACCGTGAAGGCGGGCAACCGCGAGTGGCGCGCGCGCACGCTGGCCTCGCCCACCTCGGACGTTCGCGTGATGCTGGCCGAGCCCAGCGTCTGGCGGTTGACGGTCACCGTGATGTACCGCGGCTACTACCTGCTGCCGCTGGTCATCAGCTTGCCTTTTCTGGTGTTTCCCGCGTGGCTGTCGGTGCGCCTTGCGCTGCGGCCGTGGCGCCGGGTGAGCCAGGAAACCGCTGAGCGCGGGCCGGCCGACCTCACGCCGCTGTCGTACGCGCCGCCGCACAAGGAACTGCAGCCGCTGGTGCAGAGCATCAACAGCCTGCTGCAGCGGGTGCGCGACAGCACTTCGCGCGAGCGCAGCCTGATCGCCGACGCCGCGCACGAGCTGCGCACCCCGCTGGCGGCCATGCGAGTGAATGTGGAGGCGCTGAAAGAGCAGAGCACCGACGAACAGCAGCGCGAACTCATGGGCAACCTGCTGCGCAGCAACGACCGCGCGGCGCGGCTGGTGGGGCAGCTGCTGCAGCTCATGCGCAGCGACGCGGTTTCGGACAACGCGCTACCCGTGATGCTGTCGCTCGACGCGCTGGTGCAAGACCGGCTGGCCATGATCGAAGGGCTGGCCAGCGCCCGCAACGTCGAGCTGGAACTGGTGAGCGAAGACCGCGTGCCGGTGCTCGGCGAGCGCGAAAGCCTGGTCTCGATGATCGACAACCTCATCAACAACGCCATCAAGTACAGCCCGCCGGGGAGCACGGTGGTCGTGCATGTGGCGCGCGAGGGCACCCAAGCACTTCTGACGGTGGCAGACGAGGGGCCCGGCATTCCGCCCGCGTTGCGCGAGCGGGTGTTCGACCGCTTCTTCCGCAACCCCGACCAGAACCAGAGCGGCAGCGGGCTGGGGCTGGCCATCGTCAAATCGGTGGTCGACCGGCACGGCGGCGAAGTCGCGCTCGGTGAAACCGCGAACGGCGGCCTGCTGGCCACCGTGCGGCTGCCGCTGGCCATGGCCGATACGCCGCAGCCAATGCTCTGCAGCTGAAACCTCGCCTGGCGCACGGCCAAAGGACCAGGGCAGGGCCAATTTGGTGCAAAGAATTACACTACCCGGTGCTGTTTACAGGACACTTTCCAAATGAAGTGGGTCATTCTTGCCATCTTCGCGCTCAGTGCGCTCTACGTTCATTTCCGCGGCCAGGTGCGGCATCGCTTCTTCAGACAGCTCTCTGATCACTCGACCTTCCTGGCCCCGTTGAACGTCTTCATGTACCTTTTCTCGAAGGTGCCGGGTACGCCGTACCTGTCGCCCGCGCAGTTCCCCGAGATGCGCGTGCTCGAAGAAAACTGGGAAGTCATCCGCGAAGAAGCGCTGGCCATGCGCAATGGCGGCAGCATCAAGGCGTCGAGCCAGTTCAACGACGTGGGCTTCAACTCCTTCTTCAAGAGCGGCTGGAAGCGCTTCTATCTGAAGTGGTACGACGAGGCGCATCCCTCGGCCGCGGTGCTGTGCCCGCGCACCACAGAGCTGCTCAAGGGCATCGGCACCATCAAGGCCGCGATGTTCGCCGAGCTGCCGCCGGGCAGCCGCCTCGTGCGCCACCGCGACCCCTTCGCCGGTTCGTTGCGCTACCACCTGGGCCTGTGGACGCCGGGTGTCGAAGGCTGCTACATCGACGTGGACGGCCAGCGCTATCACTGGCGCGACGGTGAAGCCGTGGTGTTCGACGAAACCTTCATCCACTACGCCGAGAACACGACCGACCACGACCGCGTGATCCTGTTCTGCGACATCGAGCGCCCGCTGAAGTACCGCTGGGCCAGCGCCGTGAACCGCTGGTTCGCGAAGAACCTGCTGGCCGCCGCCAGCTCGCCCAACGACGCGGGCGACAAGACGGGCGGTATCAACCGCGCCTTCAAGTACATCTACCAGATCCGCGTGATCGGCAAGCGCCTGAAGGCTTGGGACAAGCGCGTGTACTACCTCGTGAAGTGGGCCATCTTCGGTGGCCTGGCCCTCTGGATCTTCTGGTAATGCCGGCTTTTCACGGCTTTCGCTGAAGGCCGAAGGCGGTTGCGAAGGCCTCTGCAACCGCCTCGACATTGCGGCTGCCTTCGTCCGAGTTTCGCCAGACCAGCGAGAGCTTGCGAAACGGAGCACGACTTCCCAGGTCCACTTCGCGCACCGCATAGGCATCGACCAGCGGACGCCTGGGCTGCGGGACGACGGAAACTCCCAGGCCCTGGGCGACCATTGCAACGATGGCGTCCATCGAGCGCAGCTCCATCACGCAGCGCGCATCGGGTTTCAGGCTGCGCACGTATCGCGCGGCGACGCGTCCTCCCGAAAGAGACAGGTCGTAGCCGATCCAGTCGTAGGCTTCCAGCAGTTGCCTGACGGTTTTACCGGAGGCATTCGGCGGCGCCAGCAACACGTAGGGCTGGCGGTGCAGCTCCCGCCAGACCAGCCGGCGCGAGCCGCCGGCTTCCGGCCTGACGAGCAACGCGACGTCGAGCCGCGCCGCCTTGAGCTCCGAGATCATTTCGTCGCTGTCGTTCAGCGGGGGAACCACCACATCCAGCGACGGATGCTTCCGGCGAAGCTCATGCAGCGCCTGCGGCAGCACGTCGCTCTGCATGCTGGTGATCACGCCGACCCTGATGCGGCCCGCCACTTCCACTACCGGGCGGGAGCGAAGCATCTGCAGCCGGTGGGAGAAGTCGCCCACCGCGCTCACTACCTCATGGGCAAAGGCCGTTGGCGCCACCACGCGGGTGGAGCGGTCGAACAGCGGCTTGCCGAAATACTGCTCCAGCTGCTTGACCTGCAGGCTCACCGCGCTCGGGCTGCAGCCCACGACGCCGGCCGCGGCGGTGAAGCTGCCCTGTTCGAGGATGGTGCGCAGGGTGACCAGCATCGTGAGATTCATGAGAAATCCTCACAGTTGATATTTGTATATCTCGCTTTACTCATTTTATGGCGGGCCTAGGATTCGCTGAATTCATTCAACCTGCCCGATCGGAACCACCCGCTCATGAACGACATCCGACGCCATCGTCTCGCGCGCGCCAGGAGCCTGGCATGCACCTTGGGGCTCGCGCTCGCCGCAGCGCATGCGGCCGCCGCGGCGTGGGTGCCCGAGCGTCCCATTCACCTGGTCTCGCCGAGTCCCCCGGGTGGGGGCACGGATGCCGTCTGCCGCCTGCTTGCGGCCAAGCTGGGCGAGCAGGCCAAGTGGCAGGTCGTCGTCGACACCAAGCCCGGTGCCGGCAACAACATCGGCCTGGAGTTCGGCGCGAAGTCGCCGCCCGACGGCTACACCGCCGTGCTGGGCGAAACCAGCAACCTTACGGTCAACCAGTTCCTCTACAAGAAGCTCAGCTTCGATCCCTCGAAGGACCTCGCGCCGGTTGCGCTGGTCGGCACGGGCGTGTCGGTGCTGGTGGTGAATGCCTCCAGTCCGTACGACAGCCTTGCTTCGCTGCTGGCGGGCTCGAAGAAGAAGCAACTTGCGTACGCATCGTCCGGCAACGGAACCGTCGGGCATCTGGTGGCCGAGAACCTGCGCGTGACGGCGGGAGCCAACGTTTTGCATGTGCCTTACAAGGGCGGTGGCCCGGCCATGACGGACATGCTGGGCGGGCAGGTCGACTTCTACATCTCCTCCCTCGTTTCGGCGCTGCCGCTCATCAAGGACCACAAGCTGCGGGCGCTCGCCGTGACTTCGGGAGCGCGGGATCCATCGCTGCCTGACGTTCCCACCTTCATCGAGAGCGGCTTCAAGGGCTTCGAGTACTACACGCTCTATGGTGTCGTCGTGCCTGCGAAGACACCGGAGAACATCGTCCGGACCATGAACACGGAGATCAATCGGGTGCTCGATTCGGCGGATGTCCGGGCCAACCTCGCCGCGCGCGGCATCTACGTGCGGACCGGAACGCCGGAAGCGTTCAATACATTCCTGAACAGCGAGAGAAAAAAATGGGCGGAGGTCGTGAAGGCGACCGGCGCAACTGCCGAATGACCCAAGACAGCATGTATCCGCCGGTGGACCTTCGCAGCGACACGGTGACGCTGCCCACAGAGCAGATGTATGACCGCATCGCCTCTGCTCCTCTCGGCGACGACGGGCTCGACGGCGACCCGACCGCGCTGGAGCTGGAGGCCGAGGCCGCCCGACTGCTGGGCAAGGAGGCCGCGCTGTATGTCCCGAGCGCAACGATGGCCAACCTCCTTGCCATCCTCGCCCAGGCCGGGCGGCAGGAAGTCGTGCTTGCCGAAGCGGCATCGCACATCTACGTGACCGAGCGCGGCGCGGCCGCGCTGACCGGGTCGTTCTATCAGGGCATTGCCGGCGTCGACGGCGCCATGGACCTGGGCTTGCTCGCGCAGGCCTTGGGACCGGGCCGCAACAAGCTGCGCACCGGGCTCGTCTGTCTGGAAACTTCCCACAACAACGCCGGCGGGGCGGTGCTGCCGCTCACCCACATGCAGGCGGTGTTTGCAGTGGCCAGGGATGCGGGCGCTGCGGTCCACCTGGACGGCGCACGTTTGATGAACGCGGCAGTGGCA
Source organism: Variovorax sp. R-27 (assembly GCF_049913215.1). Taxonomy (NCBI): domain Bacteria; kingdom Pseudomonadati; phylum Pseudomonadota; class Betaproteobacteria; order Burkholderiales; family Comamonadaceae; genus Variovorax; species Variovorax sp. R-27. The sequence continues at coordinate 5,159,265 of NZ_CP183984.1, read as the reverse complement.
CTGGGCGTGCCAGCTGCGGAGATCACGGCCTTTGCCGATACCGTTTCGCTGTGCCTGTCCAAGGGCCTGAGCGCGCCCATGGGGGCTGTGCTCGCCGGGCCAACGGACACCATTCAGCGTGCCAGGTGGCACAGAAAGCTGCTCGGGGGCAGCCAGCGCCAGGTCGGGATCGCCGCGGCCGCGGGGCTGGTTGCCATCACCACCATGGTGGGCCGGCTTGCGGACGATCATGCGGTCGCGCGCCGCCTCGCTCACGGAATCGGCCAGCTCCGTGGGCTTTCCGCCAACGAGCCGCAGACCAACATCGTGCAGGTCGACGTGAGCGCCACCGGGCTCGACGCGGCTCAGTGGGAAGCCGCGCTGCGCAAGCTGGGCGTGCTGGCCCGGACTTGGGGCAGGCACAAGCTGCGCTGCGTCACTCATCGTCATACGGGCGAGCGCGAGATCGATCTGGCGCTGGAGGTTTTCAGGGCCGTCGCCGCGAGCGCTGCTGCTTGACTGTCTGGTGTGCTGGGGCTCAGGCCTCGGTCCACACCAGCCAGTCGCGTGTGGTGCCGGCCCAGCTCACGGCGGCTGCGAGCAGCGTGCCGCCGAGCACATCGAGCAGCACGTGCTGTCGCGTTGCCAGCGTCGAGTAGACGATGCCGAAGGCCCACAGCAGGTTCAGTACGCGCAGCCATGTGGGCGCTTGCACGCTGCGCAGCTGGCGCTCCAGCAGCACGGCCGTCAGCACCGCGAACGCGACGTGCAGCGATGGAAACGCATTGCCACCCACGTCGGTGGCCTTCAGAAACTGCAGAGCCGGGTACTGCGCCCAGTCGACCGCAAACACCGGCACCGTCGTAGGAAAGAGCCAGAACACCACGAGGCCGACGGCGGCCATGATGGCGGCGTCGCGCGCACAGGCCCAGAGCTCTGCCTTGTCCTTCGCGAAGGCCGGCGCCAGCGAGATGTAGAACCACAGCGAGCCGTAGAGCACCATCGCGTCGTCGCTCACGTCCACCCAGTGGTCGAGCCGCGTGAGCGGCATCACCATCGGCTCCGATGGTGGGTTGTGCATCACCCAGAAGTACACGACGAAGAAGCCCGAGATGCCGACCGTGGTGCCGATCATCTTCGCCACCCAGAGCGTGGCGATCCGCTGGCCCAATGCCACGTACCAGGGCACGAAAGGGTGGAGGGAGGAAGTCGCCGGGCGGGAGGTCATGCAGTGCTCCAGCTTATGCAGCTGCATTGCGTGAACATTGCGCTTTCTGCAATGAGCTGCAATGAGGCCTCTCCTAGAATGGCCCGCTTCTTTTTTGCACACAGCCCTTGCCGCACCCCTCATGAGAATCCTGCTCGTCGAAGACGAAGTCGACCTGGCGCAAGCCCTGGCCTCGGCGCTGCGGCAGAACCAGGCAGTGGTCGACGTGGCGAGTTCGCTGCGCGAGGCCGAGGAGGCAGCGTTGTCGGCGCAGCACGACGTGATCGTGCTCGACCGTGGCCTGCCCGATGGCGACGGCCTCTCGCTCGTGGCCTTCCTGCGGCAGAACCACATCGCCACCGCGGTGCTGGTGCTCACGGCCATGACCGACGTGGCCGAGCGCGTGCTGAGCCTCGACGGCGGTGCGGACGACTATCTCGCCAAGCCCTTCTCGATGGACGAACTGATGGCGCGCGTGCGCGCACTGGCGCGGCGCCCAGCAGTGCGGGCGAACCTCGTCATGACGCTCGGGCAGCTGCGCTTCGACCATCACACGCGGCAGGCCCATGTGGGCGAGCTGTGCCTCACGCTGCCGCGACGCGAGCTGCTGGTGCTCGAGGCACTGCTCGAACACCGTGGCCGCACGGTGCTTCGCGAGGCCATGCAAGACCGTGTGTACGGCCACAAGGACGAGATCCAGTCGAACGCGCTCGACACGCATGTGTCGCGGCTGCGCTCCAAGCTCGACAAGGCCGGTGCGCAGGTGGAGATCCATGCGATCCGCGGTGTCGGCTACCTGATCTGCGCGGCCCGCATGGCGGCATGACATGACACTGAGCCTGCTCTCGCTGCGCTGGCGGCTGATCTGGAGCCTGATCCTGCTGCAGGTGGTGGTCGGCTCGCTGGTGATGGGCGGCTTTCTCGGGCTGGCCTGGGTGCTGGGCCGCGTGGTCGACGAGACCGGGCAGGAGACCGTCACCGTGATCCAGCGCGCGCTGGCGCGCGGCCCCGATGGGCAACTGGTGGTCGAGCCGACGGCAGAAGTGCAGCGCCTGCAGAAGGCCGACCCGCCGTTCTGGTTCATCGCGCGCGATGCCCACGGCTCGGAAGTGCGCAGTGGCGACGTGCCGCCTGCCTATTCCGCGCTTTTCAACGCGCTCGGCGACATGGAGCGCATGGCCCTCAACCCCGAGGACGACAACACCCGGCCCAAGGCCCGCTTCGAGCGCGCGGAGACGCGCGCGGGCCTGGTGGCCGTGATGGTGCAGACCGGTGGCCCGCTGACGGTGAGGAACACGCTCAAGGGCACGGGCATCGCCTTTCTCTTTCTGGTGGCGCCGATGGCGCTGGTGACCTGCCTCGGCGTGATCCTGGCCACGCCCTTCGTGGTGAAGCGCGGCCTCAAGGGCGTGGTGGCTACGGCCGAGCATGCCGAGAGCATCGACGTGCACGAGCGCACCACGCGCCTGCCGCTGGCCAACGTGGCCAGCGAGATCCGCCCGCTGGTCAACGCCGTGAACCGCGCATTCGACCGGCTCAACGAAGGCTACGACCGGCAGGAGCGCTTCCTCGCTGACGCCGCACACGAGCTGCGCACGCCGATCACCACGCTGCAGATCCATCTCGAAGGACTGCAGGACGGCCCGCTCAAGGTCAAGCTGATGCAGGCCTCGGCACGGCTCGCCACGCTGGCCGAGCAACTGCTCGACCTCCAGCGGCTGGACCACGTCGCGGTGCACGACCAGCAGCAGGTCGACCTGAAGGCGCTGTGCGAGCGCGTGGCGGGCGACATCGCGCCGCTGGCGATCATGAATCGTTGCACGCTGTCGGTCGATGCGCCGCAACCGTTGTGGGTGCGCGGCGATGCGCCCTCGCTCGAACGCGCGCTGAGCAACCTGATCCAGAACGCTATCGAGCACGGCGGGCAGGGCTGCGACATCCAGGTGCGGCTGTGGGAGCCATCGGGCTTCGAGGTGCTCGACTCCGGGCCCGGCATTCCGGCAGCGGACCGCGAGCGCGTGGTGGCGCCGTTTCACAGGCTCGTGCCGCGCGGGCGCGGCGCGGGGCTCGGGCTGCATCTCGTGGCCGAGGTTGCGCGCCTGCACGGCGGGCAGCTCACGATCGGGTCGAGCGAATCGGGAGGCGCGAAGATGCGCCTGGAGCTGAACCTCGACGCATGAAGATCTTTCCGCCATGAACGCCATCGACCGGCTACCCGAACCCACGAACCTCGCCGGCGCGCAAGCGCTCATCGCGCGCGTGCAGGCATTGCTCGATGCCGCAGGGCTTGCGATGCGCGCACCGCCGCCCGAGCCCACAACCTGCTGCGGTCGCGGCTGCAACGGCTGCGTGTGGGAAGGCTGGCTCGCCGCCGTGGCCTACTGGCGCGACGAGGCTTCGCTGCGGCTCGGCTGATGGCTCAAACGATGCCGGCACCAAGGGCCGGAAACACATCACTGAACAACAAGCCGATCAGCTGCTGCCCGGCGGGCGTGGACCAGTCTTGCGCGATTTCCGCCATCAGCGTGTTGGTGGCGGTGAGCACCACGCCCGCGTCGTGCATGCGCTGGCGGGAAAACTCTTCGGACAGATCGCTGGGCGAGCCCGATGCATCCATCACGGCCTGCACGGCAAAGCCTTCGACTGCGGCGTCAATGGCCGGGAAGATCAGGCAAACGTCGGTGGTGACGCCCGCCATGATCAGCTGCTTGCGCCCGGTTGCGAGCACTGCGTTGCGGAAGTCGGGATAGGCCCAGGCATTGACCACGCCAGGGCGCTTGATGCGTGCAGCGTGCGCTTCGGGCAGGATCTCGGCGATCTTCGGAAGGATCGGGCCCTGGGCGTGGTCTTCCTGGCTGGACGTGATCACGGTCGGGATGTTGAGGATCTTTGCCATCTTGGCCAGCGCAATCGACTGCTTGGCCGCGAGTTCGCTGTCGATGTTCTTGATCAGTTGCATCGTGCCGACCTGATGGTCTATCAGCAGCAAGGCGGTGTTGTCGGCGGTGAATCGTTCGATCTTCATGGTGTAGCTCCAGTTCGGCTTCTGCTTCAGGCAGCCTCGGCCGCAGCCAGCGCCGGATAGTCGATGTATCCCTTGGCGGTCGGCGGTGCGAAGAAGGTGCTGCGGTCGGCTGCGTTGAGCGCGGCGCCCACGCGGAAGCGCTCCGGCAGGTCGGGGTTCGCAAGGAAAGCGCTGCCGAACACCGTTGCGTCGGCCTTGCCTTCGTACAGTGCGCTTTCGGCGCTGTCCTGGGTGAGGCCGCCGCCGATCAGGTATGCGCCTTCGAAGCGCGGGCGCAGGAGGGCGTGGTAGTCGAACTGCGCACCGAAGAGGGTGACATGCAGATAGGCCAGACCCCAGCCGCGCAGTTGTTCGACCAGGTAGGCGTAGGTCTCCTGAGGCGCAGCATCCGTGATGCTGTTGTAGTTCATCTCCGGCGAAATCTTGATGCCGACGCGGTCGGCGCCGGCCTCTGCGGCCATCGCATCCAGCACGTCCAGCACAAAGCGGGCACGGCCTTCGACTGAACCGCCGTAGATGTCCTGGCGCTGGTTGCTGCCGGAGGAGAGGAACTGCTCAGGCAGGTAGCCGGAGGCTGCGTGCAGCTCTACACCGTCGAAGCCGGCCTCAAGCGCGCGGCGGGTGGCCTGGCGATAGTCTTCGATGACGTCGGCGATCTCGAGCAGGCTCAGCTCGCGGGGCGTGACGAAGTCGACCTGGCCGGCAGGCGTCCACGCCTGGCCCTCGGGCTTGATGGCCGAAGGCGCCACGGGCGTCGCGCCGTCGAGCAGCGAGGGATGCGAGATCCGGCCGGTGTGCATCAGCTGCATGAAGATGCGGCCGCCGCGAGCGTGCACGGCCTCGGTCACCTTCTTCCAGGCTGCGACCTGTGCCTCGGTCTCGATGCCGGGCGTGTGCACGTAGCCCTTGCCCATGGCGGACGGGAACACGCCTTCGGAAATGATCAGGCCGGCGCTGGCGCGCTGGGCGTAGTAGGCGACCGTCAGGTCGCTCGGGACGCCGTCGCCGTCGGCGCGGGAGCGGGTCATCGGGGCCATGACGAGGCGGTTCGGCGCAATGTAGCGGCCGATGCGAACGGGGGTGAACAGTTGGCTCATGGTGAATTCCTTGGGTTGTGCGGTGCGATGGACGCATCTTTGATTAATCTGCTGAAGAGATAAATACGTCAAAATGGCTTTCATTGATCCATAAATGGCGCAATCAAGATGGAACTGCTGAACGACATGGCCTTGTTCGTGGAGGTCGCCCACGCCAGGAGCTTTCGCCGCGCGGCCGATGCCTCGGGCGTGCCGAGTTCGACGTTGTCCAGGCGAATCAGCGGACTGGAGAAAGCCATCGGCCTGCGGCTCTTGCATCGCACGACACGCAAGGTCGAGCTGACGGAGGCGGGGCAGCTCTACTTCGAGCGCTGCCGGCGCATCGTCGAAGAAGCGCGCATCGCTCACGAGCAACTGGGCGAGATGCTGGCGCAGCCCAGCGGCGTGCTGCGCGCGTCGCTGCCGGTGGACTTCGCCACCATCTACATGGCACCCCTGGTCGCGGAGTTCGCTCGTCGCTACCCCGGCATCAGCTTCGAGTTCGATCTCACGCCGAGGCGGGTGGACCTGGTCACCGAGCCTTTCGACGTGGCCATCCGCATGGGCGAACTCGCGGACTCGAACCTGATCGCCCGGTTGCTCGCGCGGCTACCCGTTCAGGTTTATGCCTCGCCCCGCTACCTCGAGCTGTCCGGCGAGCCAACGCACCCGAGCGATCTGGCGCGACACGAGTGCCTGGGCCTGCCCAAGGCAAACAAGTGGACGCTGCAGCGCGAAGGAGAGGTCGTCGAGGTCGAGGTGGGAGGACGGTTTCAGGTGAACAGCGTCGGCATGTTCCGGCGCCTGGCGACCCTCGACCTGGGCGTGATCCTGCTTCCGCAGGAGATCGCTTCCGAAGATGTCGCGGCAGGTCGCCTGCGACCGGTGTTGCCGCAGTGGCACGGCACCCCGACTTCCGTCTATGCGCTCACTGAAACCCGCCTGCTGCCCGCAAAGACTCAGCGCTTCATCGAGTTCCTGCACGAGCATCTCGGGCAGCGGCCTCGCGGGGCCGAGTGAGCAAGGGGCGCTCGCGTCACTTCGATGAATCTCGCGCCGGCGCCGTGTCCTTCAGGTGCTCCAGGAACCATCGCCCGGCAGGCCCCGGCGGCAGGTCTTTGCGGTACACGGCAAACATGGCAATCGGCGGTGTGGTGGGTTGAAAGGCCTCCAGCTGCAACCGGGTCAGGAGCCCTGACTCGATGTCGCTGCGCACCATGGCAAGCGGCATGTGCCCCCAGCCAAAACCCGCGCGAAGAAACGCATGCTTTGCGCCCAGGTCTGCGAGCCGCCATATCGATGAAGTGAACACGCCGAAGCTCTTGCCGCTGGTCAGCGAGGTGCGATCCGTCAGGACGAGTTGAACGTGCTGCTCCAATTCCCGCGACGCGATGACGCGTTTCTGTGCGGCCAGCGGGTGCGAGGAGGCAGTCACCGTCACCATCGGAACGTCGAGCAGTTTCTCGGCATCGAGTTCCTCCGGAACGAGGGGCATGGACCCCATGATGCCGATCCTGCAGCCGCGCTGGAGCACCGGTTGCGCCACGGCGCCCAGTGCCTCGACATAGAGGCGCAGCGGCGTGTGCGGAAACGCGGCCCGAAAGAGACCGACCGCCACCGTCAGCGAGTCCATGGGGTACATGACGTCGACCACCACCGACAACTCGGGTTCGAGCCCTTCGGAGATCGTGCGCGCCGTGGCCTTGAAGCCGTCCATGCCGTGGACCACGGAGCGGGCCTGCGCAAGCAGAGCGGTGCCTTCCTCGGTGAGCTTCGGATAGCGCCCGCTACGGTCGAAGAGCTGCACATCGATCTGCCCTTCGAGGTTGGCCAGCGTCTGGCTCACCACCGACTGGGCCCGGCGCAGCCTGCGCCCGGCGGCCGAGAAGCTGCCCTCATCGGCGGCCGCAATGAAGGTGCGCAGTTGATCCATTGAAACGCCGTCCAGCATCTATCGCTCCCATCGATGAAACTCCCGGGAAAATATCTGCTTCCCCGCTGGGTGTCCAGCGAGTTGCCAGGATCGATGCGTTCACAGGATCAGGGCACGAGGATGATCGCCCCCGACTTGCGCCGGGCCGCGATGTCCTCGTGCGCCCGCGCCGCTTCGACGAGCGGATAGCGGGCCACGTCGAGCGTGCCGAAGACACCCTTGCGGTACGCGTCGAACACCTCGCCGGTCGCCTGGGCCACGGCACCTTGCACGTGCTGCGCCATCGGCCCGCCCACGATGCGAACGCCGCGAGCGGCAAGGCCCGCCCGGTCGATGTCTGGCGCCCCGGAAGCCGCGCCGATGGTGACGATGGTTCCGCCATCGCGCACGGCCGCTGCCGATGCTGCAAAAGTGGCCTTGCCGACGAACTCGTAGACCACGTCGACGCCTTCGGGCGCGATGCTGCGGATCTGTGCGGCCAGATCGGCGTCGCCAGAGAGCAATACGTGATCGATGGTGCCCTCGAGCGCTGCTCGCTTCGACTGCGAGCCCACCGTTCCGATGACGGTGGCGCCTTTTGTCTTGGCCCAGCGCGAGATCATGGTGCCCACGCTGCTCGAAGCGCCTTGCACCAACACCTTCTCTCCTGCCTTGAGCTGATGGAAGCCATTCAGTCCGACCCAGGCAGTCAGGCCCTTGGTCAGCACCGTGACGGTCTGTTCCGAAGAGAGATCGTCAGGCACCTTGAGTAGCGCGGCTGCATCGACCAGGCGCACCTGCGCGTAGCTGCCCGGCGCGAGGAAGTAAGCCATGCGATCGCCGACCTTGACGTCTGTGACGTCCGGCCCGATGGCCTCGACGATGCCGGCGCCCTCGACCCCAGGCACCGAGGGCAGCGGGACGGGCATCACGCCCTGGCGAAAAGCCGTGTCGATGAAGTTGACGCCGATGGCCTCATGGCGCAGGCGAACCTGTCCGGGCCCCGGCATGCCGACGTTGTCGTCCTCGACTTGGAGGACTTCGGGAGAACCGTATTGATGGAAGCGGATGGTGGTGGTCATGTCTTTCTTTCGGGTCAAATCACGGCGAGCAGGCCGCCATCGACGAGCAGCGCAGTGCCCGTCACATAGCTCGACAGGTCCGAGCCCAACCACGCGACGGCGTCGCCGATCTCGGAAGGTTTGCCAAGGCGCCGCAGTGGCGTGCGCAGGCGAAAGCCTTCTGCAGCCTCTGCGATGCCGGGGCTCGTTCGCAGCAGGTGCGTGTCGATCGTTCCCGGGGCGACTGCATTCACACGGATGCCATCCGGCCCCAGTGCATCGGCCAGCGACTTGGCCATCAGGACCACGCCGCCCTTGCTGGTGGAGTAAGCCACCGTCATGCCCGCGCCCGAGATGCCGCCCATGCTGGCCATGAGAACGATGCTCCCGGCCTTGCCCCGTGCCTTCATGCTGCGGGCTGCCGCCTGCGCGCTGAACAGCGTTCCGTCGAGGTTGATGCCCATGAGCCGGCGGTAGTCCGCCTCTGCAACGTCGAACCCATCGGCGCGCAGCGTGATGCCCGCATTGGCGACCATCACATCGACGCCGCCGAACTCGTCGGCTGCTTTCAGAAGGTCGTCGACCTGTGCCCGCTGGCTGACGTCTGCGCGATGAAAGCGCGCCAGCACGCCCAGCTCCTCGATCTCCTCCATCGTGGTGCGGCCTCCTTCGCGGGGCTCCGGCGTCACGTCCGAAACGATCACCGCCTTGGCTCCGTGCTTCGCGGCCTGCACGGCCACAGCCTTGCCAATGCCGCTGGCAGCGCCGGTCACGACGACCACCTTGTCCTGAAGAATGTTGGTGTTCATGACTTGTCTCCTGCGGCGCGGGGCCATGCATCCAGCTGTTGAAGCACGGAGAAGAGATTGGCAACACCCCAGTGCTCCGTGATCTTTCCGTTCTGCACGCGCATCGCGTCCACGGTTTCGAAATGGATCGCGCGGCCGGTCGGCGCAATGCCGAGGAAGGTTCCCTGCTGCGTGCCGTGATAGGTCTTGTAGGTGGTGACGACATCGCCATCGGCGCGTTGCCAATGGATCTCGGCGTGAAAGTCGGGGAACGCCTCCCGCAGGATGCGATACAGGCCCAGCGCACCGGCCTTGTCGGGCGTGCAGTTCGGCTGTGGCGTGTGGTCGAGGAAGTCGTCCGAGAACAGCTCGTCGAACAGGGCCCAGTTTCCGCGCCCTTGCACTTCTTCGGTATTGCGGCGAACGACGGCCTTTGCCATCTCGCCTGCATTCAAATTGCTCATGGTGTTGCTCCTTGTCGGTTCGGTTTGTTCAAAGTTCGAAGCCGCCGATGGTCATTCCACCGTCGACGACCAGCATCTGGCCCATCACGTAGCTCGCGGCATCGGAGGCCAGCCACACGGCGGCGGCTGCCACCTCTGCGGGATGGCCGCCTCGCTTGGCAGGAATCGCGGTGGAAACCAGCTTCGCGAAGGCCGGGTTCTGGTCGCTCGCGACCTTCACCATCGGCGTTTCCGTCCATCCGGGGGCGAGGGCATTGACCCGCACGTTGTGGGCGGCGTTTTCCATCGCGGCAACGCGCGTGAGGCCGTGCACGCCGTGCTTGGAGGCCGCATAGGCGCTCATCCCGCCGGGGCCCGTCAGTGCCGCCACGGACGCCGTGTTCACGATGGCGCCGCCGCCACTTTTCTTGATGAGCGGCAACTCATGCTTCATGCCGAGAAAGACGCTGCGCAGGTTGACTGCAATCACCTTGTCGAAGTCTTCGGTCGGGTAGTCCTCGATGCGTTGCGCCTTGCCGGTGATGCCGGCGTTGTTGAAGGCCACGTCGAGCCGGCCGGCCTCGCGTTCGATGCGTGCAATGGCGTTGGCCACTTCTTGCTCGACGGCCACATTGGCGATGAGCGCGCGGGCCTTCCCGCCGATCTCGGTGATGAGATCGATGGTTTCGGCAAGGCCGTGCTCGCTCAGGTCGGCGGCATACACAAGACCCCCTCGTGCCGCGAAGGCCTTGGCGGCCTCCCGGCCGATGCCGGAGCCCGCACCCGTGACGAGTACCACCCGTCCTGCAAAGTCGTTGGAGACCATGTCTTTCTCGCTTCTACAGATGGAGGGTGCGGGTGCTCAGGCAAAGAGCTTCGCGGCGGTCTTGGCCACCAGCTCGCCCTGATGGCGCGCGCCGGCCAGATCGATCGCCGTCGGTTGCCGCGAGCCATCGCCGCCTGCGACGGTGGTGGCACCGTAGGGCGCGCCGCCGACGATCTCGTCGACGCTCATCTGGCCCTGGTGGCTGTACGGCAGGCCCACGATGGTCATGCCGAAATGCAGCAGGTTGGTGATGATCGAGAAGAGCGTGGTCTCCTGGCCGCCGTGCTGGGTGGCCGACGACGAGAAGGCCGCACCGACCTTGCCGTTGAGTGCGCCGCGGGCCCACAGCCCACCGGCCTGGTCGAGAAAGGCGGCCATCTGGGAAGACATCCGGCCGAAGCGGGTGCCGGTGCCTACGACGATGGCGTCGTAGTTCTCCAGATCGGCAACGCGCGCGACGGGCGCTGCCTGATCGAGCTTGAAGTGCGCAGACTTTGCGACCGCTTCGGGAACCGTCTCGGGGACGCGTTTCACGTCGACCTGGGCGCCGGCTTCACGCGCACCAGCGGCAATGGCCTCGGCCATCTTTTCGATGTGGCCGTACGACGAGTAATACAGAACGAGGACTTTGGGCATCTCTGAATCTCCTGGTTGGACAGCTCGGCGAGCTGCATGACCTGAAGATTAGGGATGCACGACCTATCCAGGAAGCCTGTTTGTTTCGATGGAATATATCGGTCAAGTAGATGGATGCGACGTCACGCGATATCGGTGGAGCGAGTCAGGACCTCGTGCTTCGTCAAACTCGTCTGCATCGCGTCGAGCTTTGCGCTTACCAGCCCGAGCGCGTCGCTGCCGATCAGCAAATGCTCCGGCAGCTCCGGCATGTTCACCAGAGTGAGGATCGCATCTGCAGCCCTGTCCGGATCGCCCAGTTGTTTGCCGCTCTTGTCCATGCGCGATTGCCGGATTGGATCGAACAAGCTGTCGTAGTCGCTGATGGAACGCGCGCTGCGCACCATCGAGCGGCCAGCCCAGTCTGTCCTGAAAGATCCTGGGGCAACAGCAGTGACTGCGATGCCCAGGCCCTTCACTTCCTTCGCCAACGTCTCGGAGATCCCTTCGAGGGCGAACTTGCTGCCACAGTAGTAGCTGATGCCGGGCATCGTGATGTAGCCACCCATCGACGTGATGTTGATGATGTGGCCGCGCCGACGCTGACGCATGAACGGCAGAAACGCCTTGATGACTGCGACCGCACCAAAAACGTTGACGTCGAATTGGCGGCGCATTTCATCGAGAGACGATTCTTCCAGGATGCCCTCGTGACCATACCCTGCGTTGTTGATCACGACATCCACTGGCCCGATCTCAGCTTCGACGACAACGGCGAGTGGTGCAACGGAGTCGAACTGCGTCACGTCGAGCAGCTTCACATGAGCCTCCCCGCGAAATTGCCTGCCGAATTCGGTTGCTGCCTGCTCGGTACGAACGGTTCCGACGACTCGGTGGCCCGCCCGCAATGCGGCGTTCGCAATGGCGCGGCCGAGGCCGCTGCCGACGCCCGTAATGAAGAAAGTCCTGGTGTTTTGCATGCGTCGATCTTAGAAATCGAGGGCGCCCGGAGCCAGTCGCAATCCTATGTTTGGCTTGCCTATTTCTATGAAGTCCAACCGCTCTCGCTTACTTTTTGCCAGGGTGTGATGCACAGTACGATGAATGAGTAAATCGCGCGCATCAACCATCGACCGCGCTGGCAGACTCCGCGAGGAGCGCAAGGCCAGCATGGTGGCGCTCTTGAAGCGGCTCGCACCTCGAGAGGGCTACACGCTGACGGCGCTACCGGACGTGCGTTTCCTGCGCTCCGATCGCCCATTGGCCTCGACCCCTGTGCTCTACGAACCCGGGATCGTCATCGTCTGCCAGGGACGCAAGCGCGGCCTCTGGGCAAATCAGGTCTACCTCTACGATGCCCAGCACTACCTCGCGGTGTCCGTGCCGGTGCCGTTCACCATGGAGACCGACGCCAGTGCCGACGAGCCTCTGCTCGCGATTTACTTCAGCCTCGATCTCACCGTCCTCGCGGGTCTTGCGTTGCAGGTTGATGAACTTATCGAGAGTTCGAAGACGGCACCAGTCGGCATGTTCTCGACGCCGATCGACGACGCATTGATGCAGACCGTTCTGCGATTTCTCGAGGCGATGAGTTCGCCCGTAGAGGCTGTGTTGCTCGGGCCGGCGATCGTGCGCGAAATCTACTTTCGGGTGCTCATCGGGGAACAGGGAGCATCGATGCGCGCGGCGCTGGCCAGCCAGGGGCAGTTCGGAAAGATCGCCAAGGCCGTGCGGCGCATCCACACCACGTTCGGCGACCGTCTTACCGTCGACCGCCTGGCTCGCGAGGCGGGCATGAGCATCCCGACGTTTCACACTCACTTTCGTGCCGTCACCCAGAGTTCTCCGATGCAGTACCTCAAGTCGGTACGCCTTCATCAGGCGCGCCTGCTGATGTTGCGAAATGGGAAGACCGCGTCCGCGGCGAGCATCGAGGTGGGATATGAAAGCGCGTCGCAGTTCAGTCGTGAGTTCAAGCGCTTCTTCGGGCTCACTCCGAGCGATGAGGTTGCGCGCCTGAAGTCGAGCTTCGCGATGCCTCCTTTGCCGGGGAAGCAGGGGTGGGTGACGTCGCATTGATCGACGCGGCCAGATTGCTGCAAAGTGGCCGTCTGGCAAGCATCCTGAAAGCCGTTCTTCGCGAACGCCTGCTCCTGGCTGCTAGGCCCGAGCAGGCTTGCCTGCCGGTTGCCGTCGGGTGAGCGCCATGTTAGCCGTCATCATGGCCGCGACCAGCGTGACCAGCCACGAGACGTACACCCACAGCAAGAACATGGGGAGCACTGCGAACGCCCCATATAGCGCCTTGTACGTTGGCACTTTGACGAGGTAGGTGGTGAAGCCGCGCTTGCCGAGCTCGAAAGCCACGCTGGCGATCAGGCCACCTGCGAAGGCGTCGCGCAGCCGTACCTTGGTGTTCGGAACGAGGTAGAACATGCTCGTCAGTACGGTCACGCCGAGCATGAGCGGCCCGAGGTCGAGCACGAATGCAAGCGAGGATGGCAGTGCGCCGATGAGGCCCATGGAAACGCCCAGCAGATACGACGTCGCCCACAGGCTCAGCCCCAGAACGGGTGGCCCGACGGCCAACATCAGCAGGTACAGGCCAACCCTCTTGAAGAACGGCCGGTTCCTCCGGATCTTCCACATCTGGTTCAGCGCGTTCTCCACAGTGAGCAACATCGCGATGGCCGTGCCCAGCAAGAAGAGCGAACCGACCCAGGTCAGGCCGCTGGCGTTCGCGGCGAACTGGTTCAGGTACTTCAGCACTGTGCGTGCGATGTCCGCGGGAAGCAGCCTGCTCAGAAAGAACTCCTGAAGCGCATCCTTGAACCGCGTGAAGGCATGGAATCGCGTGAGCAGCGCGAGGCTCGCCGCCAGCAGGGGAACGATGGACAGCAAGGTCGTGAACGCCAGGCTTCCGGCGACTTGGGGCAAGCGCTCTTTTCTGGCGCGGTCGATGGTCAGGCGGGTCAGGGCAAACATGTATCGCTGAGGAAGGAGGAGTCGAACGGTTCCGCGGGCGCAAGGACCGCTGCCGCTGCAGCTGATTGTCAGTCCGACTGTTGTTCCGTACGGATCGCATCTCCGTTCGACCATCCCGAAGAGGCCTGCCCCTGAGGCCTCTCACTTTGGGTCAGCTACTGGACTTTGCGTATTCCTCTGCGCTCATCATCTCCAGTCCGACGAACGGGGCGTTGCCTTCGACCCATGCGTCGTGCCCCGGCGGGATGGTGTACGACATGCCTTCCTCGATGACGGTCTGCGAGCCGTCATTCATTTGCACGGTGATTCGACCGGAAACCGCATACCCGACGTGAGCCACCTGGCAACTGTCCGTGCCCACGACCGGCTTGATGCACTTCGACCAGCGCCACCCGGGCTCGAACTTGAAGCGTCCGAGCGTGTACCCCTCGAGGCGGACCACTTCGACCCGGGTCTTTTCGGGCTCCCGAACCTCATCCGGTTCGTCATGGGATTTCGTCTGAAGCTTGTTGACATTCATCGGACTTGCCATAGCTACTCTCCTTGCACGAGTGAGCAAACGGTCCGCGGCAGCCTCGTGCGAAACCGCACGTGAACGATTGAATAGTAGTCCTGGGCCATGCTCGCGGTGACCTATTTTTTGCACGACTGCACCGGTGGTGCGCAGTCACAGAAAGTCTTCGTCCACCACCAGCGACAGCAATGACCAGCGCAGTCGCTGGGCCCAGTTCGATTCCGGTTCCCGGTGCAGCACCCAGCGGCGTCCGTCGCGCAGAAAGCTCCATTGCAGGCCGCCTCGCAGCGGTGCTTCGCTCACGGTGAAGCTCGCAGGCATGCGCACGCGCTGGATCAGGTCCGCCAGCTCGCCTGCAAGCGTGGGGCTGTCGACGATCAGGCCCAGTTCAGTGTTGCAGTGCGCCGAGCGCCGGTCCATGTTCATCGACCCCACGTAGAACCAGCGCCGGTCGACCACCGCCAGCTTGGCGTGCAGGCGGCCGAGCGAGCCGCGGTCGCTTTCGGTGTCGCTCCAGGCCGTATGTGGTTCGCCAGTTGGCATCAGCTCGTACAGTGTGGCGCCCATCTTCAGGAGAGCGCTGCGGTAGCGCGCGTAGCCGTAGTGCACAAGCGGCTCGTCGGTGGTGGCGAGCGAGTTGGTCACCACCGATACGCTCGCGCCCTCGCGGCTCGCATGGGCGAGTGCTTCGATCATGCGGGGCATGGGTACGAAGTAGGGCGAGACGACGAGCGCCTCGGAGCGTGCGGTCCGGAAAAGATCGAGGTTCGCGGCCATGACCGCGCTCTCGCGGCCTTGCGGCCCTCCGGCTTCCTCGACGCTTCCGCTGGCATCACTGGCGAAGGGGCCTTGCACCACTGCGTCCGCTACGACGCGCACCTTCGCGGGCACCAGTTCGACCCGCCCCCGCGCCAGCTGCGCGCCGACCGGGCCGCGCCCCAGCGCGTCGCGCTCGTTGGCAGGAGGCATGAAGCGACCGAGGCCATGGACCAGCGCGGCGAAGCGTTCGCGCGCATGGGCCGGCGCCGGACGGTCTCCGGCCGCGATGGCCTCGAATGGGTACGACATCGGTCCGTTCCAGAAGGCATCGAAGCTCGCCGACAGCGCGCGCACCGCTGGCCCGGCCAGCAGCGCGTCCATGTCGATGAAGTTCGCTGGCTTGCTGCGCCCGAAGTACTCGTCGGCGATGTTGCGCCCGCCGGTGATGGCGAAGCTGTTGTCGGCAATGAAGAGCTTGTTGTGCATGCGCCGGTTCACGCGGCCGATCTCGTGCAGCGACAGCAGCACGCGCGTGCGCGGGCCGCCGCTGCGCACCGGCAGCGGGTTGAAGAGACGCACCTCCACGTTGGCGTGCGCGGCCAGCCCGGCCAGCATCTCGTCGTCCCCGCCCGCGTACAGGTCGTCGACCAGCAGGCGCACGCGCACGCCGCGCCGGGCCGCGTCGCGCAGCTCGCGCAGGAATTGCCGCCCCGAGGTGTCGTTGGTCACCACGTAGTACTGCGCGTCGACGGTATGCCGTGCGGCCTGCGTGAGTGCGATGCGCGCGTCGAGGGCCTGGTCGCCGTCCGGCAGCAGGCGCACGCCGGATACGTCGGGTATTTCGGGCGTCGCGCCGTCCGGTTCCGGCAGCGACGCGGCGGCGATGCGCGCGAGCGCGCTGTCCCCGACGTCGGTGCGCGCCTGCGACGCGACCCGGTGCACGTTGTCGGGCAATGCAGCGCAACCCGCCAGCAGCGAGACCGCGACCATGGCCGCGGCGCACAGCGCGCGGGCGAGCACCGCGTGGTGGAGCGCGAAGATGCAGAACCGGCACGCAAGGGGTTCCCATGCGGCACGCAGCGCGGCAAAAGACTTTGGGGTGTTCATGGCGGTCCTCGGTGCATCGCATGCGCAGTGGTGATCGATGCAGCCAGTCTTCCGCGCGGTGCCCGCCGCAACAATTGAACGCAGCGCCTAGTCTGCGGCGCGGTGCCGGCGTGGCCATCCGACTAGGCCGTTGGTGTAGGTGCGCGCACTCGCTTATTGGGGGGCTTTGCGCTAACCTGCATTCAGGACGGGGAGAGCCACCGTAGACGAGAGGTCTGTATGAAGGTTCTTCTGGTCGATGACCACGAGATCGTCTGGAACGGCACCCGACTCCTGCTGGAGCGAATGGCCGCCGAGATCGAACCGGGCCGCCCCTTTCATTTCGAAGCGGTGCGGGACGCCGAGCAGGCCTGCCAGCTGGACCCAGCCGGTGTCGACCTGCTGCTGCTCGACTACCACCTGCCCCAACTCTCCGGGCTCGCTGCGCTCAAGGCCGTGAAGGCGCACTTCGAGGCCACGCCCGTGTGCATGCAGTCTGCGGAAAGCTCGCCGCAGCGCGTGCGCGAGGTCATCGAGGCCGGCGCGGCCGGTTTCATCCCCAAGTCGTACCGGCTCGAGGACATGGAGGCAGCCCTGCGCGTGGTGCTGCGCCACAAGATCTACCTGCCGGCCGAGTTCGTGCTGGCCGATGACGTGACCCGCGCGCGCGACCCCGACGAACTGCCGCGCGAGGATCTCGCCGGCTTCCTGCGCATCGAGCTGTCGCCGCGCCAACGCCAGGTGCTGGCGCTGGCGATGCGGGGCATGCCGGTCAAGCTGATCGCGCGCCAACTGCTGATTGCCGAGGGCACGGTGAAGGTGCACCTGTCGATGGTCTACCGGGCGCTTGGCGCGCGCAACCGCACCGATGCCCTGTGCCGCGTCTTCGACGCGCAGGCGGCATGGGCGCTCGAGGCCACGTGAACATGGCGGCCGCACTCGACGAGCTGGACGAACGGCGCTTGCAGGTGGTCGCCGAGCAGGCTGTGGGGTTGCGCTGGCAGATTCTGCTCACCGCCGTTGTCGTCGCGGCCATCGTCTGGCGCGACGTTTCGGCACCCTGGGTGCTCGGTTGGTTCGCGGCGGTGATCGCCAGCCGCGAGTGGCGTGCCGCCGCGCTCGCGCGCATGGCCGCCGACCGGGCCCGCCCGATCGCCGCGCGACTGCGCGCCACCGTGCGCTGGAATGTGCTGATCGGCGCCTGCAACGGCTCCGCGGCGCTGTTCATGGCTTGGCTCGACCCGACGCTGGACGCGGTCCTCACGATGATCCTGGTGTCCTGGGGCGCGGGTGCCGTGTCCACCAGCGCGACCGTGATGCCCGCCTTCCTGGCCTACGCGGGGCTGCTCTTCATGCCCACTGCGGCCATGTGGCTGGTGGCCGGCGGCTGGCTCGGCTGGGGCGTGGGCGCGCTGGTGCTGATGTTCTTCGGGGTGCAGACGCGCTTTGCCCGGCGCAACCTGCAGACCTTCGAGGAGTCGTTCGGCATCCGCGCCGAGAACCAGGCGCTGGCCACTTCGCTGGAGTTCGAGCGCGCGCAGCTGGCCATCGCCCGCGACCAGGCGGTGCGCGCCAACAACGACAAGAGCCGCTTCCTGGCCGGCGCCAGCCACGACCTGCGCCAGCCCCTTCAGGCGATGGCGCTCAACGTGGGTGCGTTGCGGCACGTGGCGATGGCGCCCGATGCGCGCGCGATCGTCGAAGTGGTCGACAGCAGCCTGGAGCAGCTGCGCGCCATGCTCGACGCCTTGCTCGACGTCTCGAAACTCGATGCCGGCGTGGTGGTGGCTCAGCCCCAGCGCGTGCGGATCGACCGGCTGCTGACAGCCGTGATGGCCAGCTTCGGCGCTGCGGCGACAGCGCGCCGGGTCGGTCTGCACATCACCTGCCCGCCTGGTCTGGCGGTGCGCACCGACCCCGACCTGCTGCGCCGCATGTTGGCCAACCTCGTCGATAACGCGATCAAGTTCTCGCCCGCGGATGGACGGGTCGAGGTGCGGGTCTGCACGCGGGATGCGTCGGATGTATCGGGCGCATCGGACGCCGAGGTCGAGCTGACAGTGCAGGACAGCGGCCCCGGCATTGCACCCGAGAACCACCGGATCGTGTTCGAGGACCTGGTGCAACTCCAGGCGACGGGCCCAGGCATCGCGACTGCCGCGGGGCATGGCCTGGGCCTGGGCATCGTGCGGCGGATGGCCGAGTTGCTGGACGTGCCGGTCGAGCTCGAGTCCAGCCTTGGCGCGGGCGCCTGCTTTCGCCTGCGGCTGCCGCGCGCCGCAGCCGTCGGCGTCGACGGCTGCGAGGGTGACGGCGCAGGTGCGTCGTGGAGTCTGGCCGGGCGCTGCGTGCTGGTGCTGGAGGACGACCCGATGGTGCGCGGCGCCTATCTCAACGCGTTGGGAGCGATGGGCTGCCGCGTGCTGTCCGCCGCCACGCTCGACGAAGCACTGGGGCAGGTCGACGAGCCCGACGCGGTGGTGGTTGACTGCCGGCTCGGCGGCGGCGTCTCGGGCTTCGATGCCGCCGAGCGCCTGCGCGAGCAGCGCTGCGCACAGCCCGCGCTACCCATCGTCATGGTCACGGCCGATACCGACCCGGCGGTGGTCGAGGCGGCGCGGCGACAGGCGCTGCCGCTGCTGCGCAAGCCCGTCGACGACCAGAGGCTCGGCCGCGCACTGGCCGCGGCCATCGAAGGTTCCTGAGTTCGCGACCAACCCGCGAGGAGTCGAACATGAACAACGGAGGCCGCCACCACGACGATGTCCCGGGCGACCGTCTGCTCTCGGAGGGCGCTGAAGTGCTGGTGCGCGAGATCGTCGCGGCACCGCCCGACGCGCTGCACTGCGAGGTGCTGGTCATCGGCAGCGGCTACGGCGGCGCGGTGGCGGCGGCACGGCTGGCGGGCGCGCTGCCGGTGGACGCATCGCCGGGCACCGCACCGAGCGTGGTGCCAATCAGGGTCTACGTGCTGGAGCGCGGCAGCGAATACCTGCCGGGCGAATTTCCGGCCACCTTTGCCGAGCTGCCGGGACACGTGCGCTTCAGCATGCAGGACGGCAGGCCCGCGCGCGGCAATGCCTCGGGGCTGTTCGACCTGCGCCTGGGCGGCGATGTGAATGCGCTGCTAGGCAACGGGCTGGGCGGCGGGTCGCTCATCAATGCGGCAGTGATGGAACGCGCAACGCCCGATGCCTTCGAGGGCGGCGCCTGGCCCGCGGGCCTCGACCTCGCCGCGCTGGCGGACGGCTACGACAAGGCCGAAGCCATGCTGGGCCTGGAGCAGATCCCCGAGAGCGTGTCGAAGCTCGATTCCTTGCTGAAAGCCGGTGCGCGGCTGCATGCGGCGCGCGGCAAGGCCCACGTTGCGATCGCCTTCGCCGACGGCACGCGCACGCCGGCCCAGGTTGCGATGCATGGCTGCCTGCGCTGCGGCGATTGCGTGAGCGGCTGCAACCACCGCGCCAAGAAATCGCTGGACACCAACTACCTGGCTCTGGCCCATGCGCGGGGCGCGCGCCTGTTCACTGGTGGCACCGCGCACCGCATCGTGGCCCTGCCGGGAGGGGCCGGCTATGCGGTCGAGTTCTTCTTCACCAACCGGCGCAAGGCACGCACCGACAACGCCCGGCCCTACGTGGTGCGCGCGCGGCGGGTGGTAGTGGCCGCAGGCACGCTGGGCTCCACCGAGCTGCTGCTGCGCTCCAGGGCCGCGGGTCTGCCCGTCTCGCAGGCGCTGGGCGCGGGCTTCTCGGCCAACGGCGACATGATTGCGGTGGCGGCCGACCAGGACGACGAAGCGCTGTCCAGCGCGGCCGAAGGCGACGCGCCGGCGCAGCGCGGCATCGGGCCGACCATCACCGGGCTGCTGCGCACCCGCGCGAAGCAGGGCGAGCGCCCGCTGGTGATCGAGGAGTTCGCCATTCCCGCGCCGCTGCGCCGCCTGCTGGCCGAAGTGGTGAGCACCACAGACGCCCTGCAGGCGCTCGCGCGCATGGACCTCGACCTGCACGCGCCGGACGAGGTGCACGATCCGCTGGCCGTGGACGACGACATGCTGCGCCGCACGCCGGTCTACGGAATGATGGGCGACGACGGCGCCGCTGGCACCATCGAACCGGTCGGCCAAGGCGGCAGCGACGCGGTGCTGGCCGACGCGCAGGTGCGCGTCGCGTGGAACAAGGTCGCGGCCCTGCCGGTGTTCGCGGCGCAGATGCGTGCGCTGCATGTGGCTCACGACGGCGCCGGCGGGCTCGGCGGACGCGTGCTGCCCAACCCGCTGTGGAATCCGCTCCCGCCGTTTCGCAGCCTCGAGTCCCTGGTGGCTCCGGTGGGCTCGGTGCTCACCGTGCACCCGCTGGGCGGCTGCCGCATGGCCGAAGGGCGCGAGCGCGGCGTGGTCGACAGTTGGGGCCGCGTCCACGACGGTGTTGCCGATGCCGCGTTGTTGCCTGGCCTGGCGGTGCTCGACGGCTCGATCGTGCCGGTGTCGCTCGGCATCAACCCTTCGCTCACCATCGCGGCACTGGCCGAGCGCGCAGTACCGATGCTGGCCGCGGACTGGGGCCTGGCGCTGGCGGATTCGCCGCAACCCCCGGCGTCGGAGCGTCCGTTGCGCCGTGACCTGACCCATCCCCGCACGTCCGCGCCGACGCGTGTCTCGATGTGCGAGCGGATGACGGGCCGCGTGCACATCGACGGCCAGTCCTTCGCTTTGAGCACCGAGGTGGAATTCGAGCCCGTCGACATACCGGCCCTTCGCGCGACGCCGCGCACGCTGGCCCAGCCGGCGGTGATCCTTCGCTTCGGCAAGGGCAACAAAGCGCCCATCGCGCATTGCACCGGCACCGCGTCGATGCTGGTGCGCGAGAAGTGCGACAGCATCGAGCGCATCCTGCGCAGCCACGCGCTGGCGCGCAGGAAGCTGCAGGCGCTGGCGGAGGTCCTGCTGCCTTCGCGCGCGTCCGTGGCGGGCCCGAACGGCGGCAACGGCGAGGAGAACCTGGCCTTCGACGGTCCGGTCATGGCCGACCTGATGGCGCTGTGTTCCCACCTGGGGCAGGTGCGCCTCATCGAATACGACTGGACGGTGGCGCGGGTCGAGAACGGCGCGCCGCTGAAGGAGGGCGATCGGCTGCGGCTCACCAAGCGCATCGCGTTCGTCGAGGGCGGCAACCCGTGGCGGCAGCTGAGCGAGGGCGAGCTGCAGCGGATCGGCCCCCTCGGTGAGGAGCCGCTGGGCCGGATGGTGCTGGACCCTTCCTACTTCGTCGAGAAGCTGCAACCCCTGCTGCGCGTCGAGCACCAGCAGGACATGCCCAACCAGCTGGGCGACCTGGCCGAGCTGGCGCTGTGGGTGCTGCGCATCGTGCTGCACATTCACCTGCTGCACTTCGTGCCGCCGCCCGACTCGCCGAAGCGCGACTGGGAGCGGCTGCCCGGCGAGGTGTACGGCGTACGGCCCGAGCCGGTCGAGCTCGACACCGCCGCCGGCCCGGGCAGCGCGCCGCCGCGGCTGCTGTCGCGCTACCGCCCGCCGGCGCGTCGCGCGGGCACGCGGCCCGTGATGCTGATCCACGGCTACGGCGCGAGCGGTTCCACCTTCGCGCACAAGAGCATTCCCGGCAACCTGGTACACAGCCTGCTCGAGGCCGGGCGCGAGGTCTGGGTGCTCGACCTGCGCACCAGCATCGGCTTCTCGTGCCGGCCGCGGGCCTACTGGTCGTTCGACGAAGTGGCGGAGGCCGACATTCCAGATGCATTGCGCACCGTGCAGGCGGCGTATGCGACGCCCGACGAAGTAGCGCCCGTCCAGGTCGACGTGGTGGCGCATTGCATCGGCGCCGCCATGTTCAGCGTGGCGGTGCTGCGCCTGCCGGGGTTGCATGCGTCCATTGGCGCGGTGGTGCTGTCGCAGGTGGGGCCGCTGCTGCGCGCCACGGCTTTCAACCGCTTCCGCGGCTATGTGGCGGGCTACCTGCAGCAGTTCATCGGCATCGACGAGTTCGACACGCGACCCGCGCTGACGCACACGCAGCGCCTGCTCGTCGACGGCCTGCTGGCGACCTTTCCCTACCCTGATGAAGACGGCGAAGCGCAGCGCCTGCGCAAGGCACCGGGCTTCGCGGCCGTACGGCACCGGGCCGACGCGATCTTCGGCCAGACCATGCGGCTACACAACATCGGCAAGGACACGCTCGATGCGCTCGATTCGATATACGGCTTCGTGAAGCTGCGGGGCCTCGCCCAGGTCGGCAACTACGCCCGCGAAGAGGTGCTGACCGACGCCGGCGGACAGGGCCACGCGGTCGGCTTCGAGCAGCTCGGCGAGCGCTTCGGCTTTCCGGTGTTCATGCTGCACGGGCAGCGCAACGCGGTGTTCGACTGGCGTGGCTCGTACGAGAGCTTCTGGCTGCTGAAGCGCGTGTTCGGCAAGGACGGTGGCCTGCCGCGGGAGCCCCCGGAGCTGCCGGACCCGCCAGACTCCTCGAACCCTTCGGGGGGCGACCTGTTCCTCGGCGAAGGCACCCCGCACCAGCTGCTGGTGCTCGGCGCCTACGGCCACCAGGACACGCTGATCGGCGAGAAGGCCTGCAGCGACGTGTTTCCGCACATCGTGCGGTTCCTCGAGGCCTTCGACAAGAAGCCCGGCCCCGACACGCCGGTGCCGCCCGACTGGCGGGCCAGCCTGCCGTGGACCGGCCCATGGCTCGGCCATGCGAGCCGCGTGGCCGGCAACGCGGGCCGGCTGCATTGCCGGCTGGCGCTGCGCCCGCCGCCCGCGCATGTGTCGGCGCGCGCCGTGGTCTTCGTGCCCGCGTGGCGCCGCGGCGGGCGATGGTGCTTCGACTTCGCATGGATGGTGGGACTGCAGACCACGCGCGAAAAACTCCTGCAGGAGGCGGTGGAAATCGACCTCTTCGACGACCGGCTCGCCGAGTACCAGGGCTTCGCGGTGCTCACGGCGCACGACGACCTGCCCATGGCACGCGGCCCCGTCGACGTGCTGGGCCGGCGGCTGGAGGCCGGGCTGTTCGCGCAGCCGCAGGACGAGCCGATCGAGCCCATCCGCCGCCAGGTGATGCAAACTCTGGACGCAGCGACCGACGCGCAGCGCGAGCGTGCCGTGGTGCGCCTCGACCCCGCATGGACGAGCGCCGTGCAGCGCGAGGGCGAGCCCGCACAGGCCTCGCTGTGCTTCGCGCTCGCCAGTTGCCAGTACGTGCCGGGCCTGGTCGACCGGGTGCCTGCACAGGCGTCGTACCGGCGGCTCGCGCAGCGGCTCGAGGTGCTCGCGCCACCGCACAAGCCGCAACTGCTGGTGCTGGCCGGCGACCAGGTGTATGTCGACCAGACCGCGGGGCTCTTCGTGCCGGCGGGCGGCGACGACGTCGGCCAGGCCTATGCGCTCACCTTCAGGCTGGAGGCGCTGCGCCAAGTGATGGCCTCGCTGCCGACCTATCCGCTGCTCGACGACCACGAGGTGATGGACGACTGGGAGCCGGGCCCCGACCCCTATGGAACGCCGGCCGTGCGCGCCGCGCTCGACGGCTACTTCGCGCAACAGCACAAGCTGGTGCACGACATCGGCCCGGGCCGCGACCAGCGCCCCTTCGACTACCGCATTGCGCCGGCCGGCTTTCCGTTCTACATGCTCGACACGCGCAGCACCCGCCAGCAGCGGGCGCTGCGCACCGCAGCGCAAGCCGCGACCCCTGCCGCGCCGCTGGACCAGGCGGCGATCCGTGCCGAGGCCAGCATGGGCGACCTGAAGAAGTGGCTGGAGGCCGCGCCCGCCGGACTGCCCAAGTTCATCGTGTCGCCGGTGGCGCTGTTCCCGATGCCGCGTGCGGCCGTCTTCGGCGACCCCGCGCAACGCCTGGGGTTGGACGACTGGAGCGGGTACCCGGCCTCGCAGCGCGCGTTGCTCGAACTGCTGCGCGACACCAGCGCGCGCCACGTGGTGGTGCTGTCGGGCGACCGCCATATGTCGAGCGTGTCGAGCCTCTGGCTGCAGGCGGCGGGCGGGCCTGTGGAGGTGATCTCGGTCGTGTCCTCGGGCCTGTATGCACCCTGGACCTTCGTCAATGCGCGGCCCGACGCGTTCTGGCTCGACGGCCAGGTCGACCTCGGCGCCACGCCAGGAGCCTTCGGCGCCACCATGGTCACGGCGGCCGTGAGCACCGGCAACGGCTTCGCCGTGCTGCAGGTGGAGCGCGGCGCCACCGGCCATTGGCGGATCGGCGTCACCCTCGACCTGGACGACGGGCTCACGCAGTGCCATCGCGACCTCGATCCGGCCTGCGGCAGCGGCTGGACAGTGGAGGGACCGGCGCGCTTCGCTCGCGTGTAGCGCCTGTGTGTCCTCGGCATGCCGATTTAGATCGCTGCCGCCGTCAGCGCGTGAGCCAGCCGTTGATCTCGTCAATGACTTCGGCTTTGGCGCCGCCAGAGAGTGCCTGCAACCGTATCCGCGACATCAGGTAGACGAAACGGGCCTGCGCCAGATCACGCTGGGCGGAAACCTTCTGATGTTCCGAGTTCAGCACGTCGGGCAAGGTGCGGCTGCCGGCCTCGAACGAGCGGCGATTCGAGATGACGACCTGCTCCGCGGAGCGCACCGCCTGTTCAAGGGCCTTGACCCTCAAGATGCCTTCGGTCACGCCGCGGAACTCGCGATGCAGTCGCACCCCGAGGTCGCGGCGCAGGGCTTCGAGGGCCTCTTCTGCCCGCTGCTGGTCTGCGAGCGCCTGCCTCACGGTGGAACTCACATGGCCGCCCGAATAGAGAGGAATATTGAGCTGCAAGCCGATGGACCTGTTGTTGTAACGGGTCTTGATGCTGGTGATCGTGTCGCTGTCGTTGCGGGACCACTGGGCGATGGCGTCCAGCGTCGGGTAGTGACCTGCCTGTGCCTTCTCCAGCTCGTGCCGGGCTGCTTCAACCTGGGCGCCGAGCGACCGGAGTTCCGGGCTGTTGAGCTCGGCCCGCTCGATCCAGTCTTCCACCCGGTCGGGCGCCGGCCGAACGAGCCGCATCCTGGACGGGTCCAGCGACGCCAGCCCGTCGATCGGGCGGTTGACCAGGCTCTGGAGTTGCCTGCGTGTGAAGTCCAGGTTCTGGCGCGCCTCCAATTCCTGTGCGACGTTGAGGTCCAGGGCCGCGCGTGCTTCATCGATATCGGTGCGCGTGCCGAAACCTGCACCGAGCCGCTTCTGCGCGGCATCGAGCTGGGTCGTGTAAGCCGTCTTTTGCGAGAGCACCAGCGCGAGATGCTCCTCGGCCAGCAGTGCCTCGAAATAGGCGCCGCTCACCCGAACGCCGACGTTTTGCAATTCGCGTTCGAGAATCGCCTCGGCATCGTCGACCTGCGCCCGAGCCTGGCGGTAGTCGGCCATCTGGTACATGCGGAAGATGGGTTGCCTCAAGCTCAGCACTTCGCTGCTGCTGGTGTAGCGCAGGTTGGACGTGACGAGGTGCCCGGAGGCGTCCGGCGAAGTTCTCTCCAGCCAGTTCCGGTAGCGCGAGACGCTTGCCGACAAGTTGGGAAGCAGTTGCGCGCGGGCCTGCGGCAGGCGTTCGCGCCGGGCATCCGTGGCTGCCCGCACCGACCGGATCGTCGAGTCCTGTTCCAGTGCTTCCCCGTAGGCCTGAGACAAGTCGAGCGACCAGGCCGGCCCCCAGAGAAGGCCGGCAGCAGCGAATGCCAGCGCGGTTTTTTTCACTGCTCACTCTTCCGTCATGGAGGCTGCGATGCGCTTGGTGAGCGGATGCAGGAGGTAAATGAGCAGCGAGCGTTCCCCCGTCTTGAAAACCACCTCGACCGGCATGCCAGGCTGCAGCGAACGTTTGCCCAGCTTTCTCAGGCCCTCTTGCGTCACCGCCACTCGCGCGAGGAAATAACTCGTGTTGGTCTGGGGGTCCGTCAACAAATCGCCGGAGACCGAAACCAGCTTGCCCTGCACCACGAGCTGCGGAGAATGGGCGAACGTAGAGAAACGCACGTCCACCGGTATGCCGGCGTGGACGCGGTCGATCAGATGAGGCGGCACTCTCGTTTCAAGCAGCAAGGGCTCGTTGGCAGGCACCACATCCATCAGTTTTTGCCCCGGTGCGATCACGCCGCCCACGGTCTGCGCCACCAGTGCCACCACCTGGCCCGAAGCGGGCGAGCGGATCTCGGTGCGGCCCAGTTCGTCCCGCAAGGCGAGGAACTTCTCGAAGTCCCCAAGCACCTCGCGGCTGACTTCCGCCTGCTGCGTTTCCACTTCCTTATGGTATTCCTGCTGCCTGGCAATGGCACGCTGGCGAAGCTCCGCGACCGACCGCCGGGCCCGGCCCGTGTTGCCGATGAGTTCGGCAATGAATGTGCTCGACTCCGCGATTTGACGCTCCATCTCCAGCTGGCGATTGCGCGGGGCATACCCTTCGGCGACCATCTTGCGTGTCTGGGTCAATTCCTCGTCGAGAAGCGAAAGCTGGGTCCGGCGGCTGCTCAACATGCTTGCGTAAGCCTGGGACAACGCTTGCTGGCCCTGGATGTTCTCTTCGATCGATTGCAGGTCGGCGCGCAAGGCGGCGCGGCGCGACTTGAGCAGTTGCTCCTGGTTGAACATCTGCTGCCGGATCAGCGGGTCCGTGGCTGCCGCCTGCAAGTCCGGATGGAAGTCGATGGCGTCCTGTCCCCCCTGTTCGGCCAGCAGGCGGCCTTGTATGGCGCGAAACCCCAGGTAGCGCTGCCGCACGGTTTCGAAACTCGCTCTGGCTGCGGCGTCGTCGAGCTTGAACAGCAACTGGCCTTCCTGGACTTGATCGCCTTCGCCGACCCGCACCTCCTTGAGGATGCCTCCGATCTGGTGCTGGACAACCTTACGCTTCGTGTCGATGGCGACCTGCCCCTGGCTGGGCACGCCTTCGTCCAGCGGAGCAAACGCGGCCCACAGCAGAAACCCGCCGAATCCGGCGACCAAGGCCCACACGCCGATTCGCCCTGCGCGTCCGAACTCGTTCCCGAGTCCATCGGCATCCTGCGACCGATCGTCCTTGGCAGGCGAGGGGATGGAAGTCACGTCTCTGAGAAGATTCGGTTTGGCCATTTGGAACTCCCTGCGAGATGAGTCGAGTACAGGACGGCGCCGGATCAGGCCGACTGCACCAGGGCCGCCGGTCGCACGTCAGGCTGAGGGCGACGAAAAGACGCGAGCACGGCATCTCGTGGTCCGTCTGCTGTCAATTCGCCATCGCCCAGAACCATGAGGCGGTCGGCCACGGCAACCGCGCCCTGGCGGTGGGTTACCAGGAACACCGTTTTCCCCTTGGCCTTCAATTCCCGTATGGCTCGCAGCAGCGCTGCTTCCCCGTCATCGTCCAGGTTGGCATTCGGCTCATCCAGAACAATGAGCGACGGGTCGCCATAGAGCGCCCGGGCCAGTCCGATTCGTTGCCTCTGCCCTCCGGAAAGCAGGTGGCCCGCGTCCCCGATGAGGGTGTCGTAGCCTTTGGAAAAGCGCAGGATCGTCTCGTGCAGGCCGGCGCTGCATGCGGCCTCTATGACCTTGCGCGAGTCGACCTCGCCGAGCCGCGCAATGTTCTCGGCAATGGAGCCTGCGAACAACTCGACGTCCTGCGGCAGATAGCCAAGATGCGGACCCAGCTCCAGACGGTTCCAGCCTCGGATCGGCACGCCATCGAGCAGCACCGCGCCGCGGGATGCGGTCCAGATTCCGACCATGACTTTCACCAGCGTGGACTTGCCCGAACCGGAAGGTCCCAAGAGCGCGACCACTGTTCCTGCGGGGACCGCAAAAGAAATGTTCTTCAGGATGGGCGCCGCGCGCCCCGCAGCCCCCGCAAAGATGCCTTGCAGGCTGATCTCGCCGGTAGGTCCGGCCCGGGGAGGGACAGGGGCCTGCCCGGGGAAGTCGGCCAACAGCTTTTCGAGACGCTCGAGTGCAGCGCTGCACGAGACAAAACCCCGCCACGTGCCGAGCAACTGGTCGATGGGCGCGAGGGCGCGGCCCATCAGCACATTCGCCGCAATCATGGCGCCCGGCGACAACTGGCCATCGATCACCAGCAGCGCGCCCGCCCCCAGCGCGAGCGACTGTTGGCTGTAGCGTATGAATTTGCTCCAGCCGGCGACGCGATTGACAAAGCCATGAGCGGAAGTGCTCTTGTCCATGCAGGCCGCATGCTGGCGGTTCCAGCGCTTTTGCAGATTGGCGACCATGCCCATCGATTCGAGCACCTCGATGTTGCGAAGCTTGCCCTGCAGGTCGCTCATCGTCTCGCTCGCGGCTTTCAGGGCCGCTTCCGATGGCGCGACGGTCTTCCTCTGTCCGAACCAGGCCAGTGCGACCTGGACCAGGGCGAACCCGAGCGCCAGGACGCCGAGCCAGGGATGAAGAAAGAAGATCACCGCGATGTAGATCGGCGTCCAGGGTGCATCGAAGAGCGCAAAGACGCCCATGCCGGTCAGAAACTGGCGGATCTGGTTCAGGTCTGCGAACGGCCTTGACACGGTGGATACCGACTGGCCGAGGTAGGCCTGAAAGCTCCCGTTGAACACCCGGGTGCTCAATTGCCGGTCGAAGCGCAGGCTGGCCCGCACCAGCAGACGCGAGCGCAGCCATTCCGACAAGGCCAGCGCCCCGAAAAGAAGCAGCGTGATCAAGGAAACCGCGAGCAAGGTCAGTTCACTCTGACTGGCAAGCACGCGGTCGAATATCTGCAGCATGTAGATGGTCGGCGCGAGCATGAGCAGATTGGTCAGGAAGCTCAACGATCCAACCAGCAAGAACTCTCTTCGGAACCCCCAGAGAGCGCGCCCCAGTTCGCTGCGGTTGAAGAACGCAGGTTTCTTCATGGCAGTGGGTGCGCCTGAAGCGCGATGCTTGCAGCGTTTCCGGCATCGCGCCGCTTCGATGCAAGGCTGCTTTCTGCCTTGCGCATCCGATCCGCCGCCTGCTCGGTGGCTTGCCGCAGCGCAGCCAGGACCTCGTCGCGTGCGCCGAACGCCTGCATCGTGCCGTCGCACAGCACCAGCATCTTGTCCGCCACGGCCAGCACACTGGTGCGGTGCGTCATGACGACGAACGTCGTGCCGCGCGCCTTGAGATTCAGGATGGCGCTTGCCAATGCTGCGTCGCCGGCGTCGTCGAGGCTCGAATTCGGTTCATCGAGCACCACCAGCGCTGGCTCGTCATAAATCGCGCGCGCCAACGCGACCCGCTGCCTCTGCCCGCCCGACAGCACAGCCCCTTCGGGTCCGATCGGGCTGTCGTAGCCCAACGGAAGGCTCGTGATGTACGCGTGCAGGTCGACGGCCAATGCTGCCGCTTTGACCTTCGAAGGTCGCACCTCCCCGAAGCGCGCGATGTTCTCGGCCAATGTGCCGTCGAGCAATTCCACATCCTGCGGCAGATAGCCGATGTGCGGGCCGAGTTCGCTCTTGTCCCACGCGAACACGTCTGCGCCGTCCAGCCGCACCTTGCCGCTCGCTGCAGGCCAAAGGCCGACGATCAGGCGTGCCAGGGTCGTCTTTCCCGCGGCAGAGGGACCCACGACGGCAAGCACCTCGCCGGGCGCCAGGGCGAAGGCCACGTTCTTCAGGATGGCCGGACCATTGCCTGGCGCGCCTGCCACGAGGCTTTCGACTTGCAGCGCGCCTTTGGGTGGTGGCAAGGACATCGTTTCCGGTCTCGGGGCAATGGCGCTCAACAGGCTGTCCAGGCGTTGCCATGCATCGCAGACATTGACCACCGCGCGCCATTGCGTCACGAGCTGCACCAGCGGCGCCAAGGCACGGCCGCCCAGGATCGAGCCGACAACCATCATTGCGGCATTGCCATTGAGCGGGTTCTTCAGCAGCAGCCAGGCGCCCAGGCCGAGCAACAGGGAACCCATGGTGACCTGCAGGAACTTGCTGACGGCCTGGCAGGCCCCAGCACGGTCCGAAGCCAGGGCCTCGCGCTGCAGGAAATCGCGTCGCTTGCCCATCCAGCGGCGATGGACGTCCTGCAGCATGCCCATCGACTCGATGACCTGCGAGTTTCTCAGCGCAGCGTCCGCATACTGCTGTGCTTCGATCGCGCATCGATTGGCCGACACCAGCGGCGGCCGCGTGTTCCGGTCGTTGATCCAACCGACAAACACCTGCAGCAGCGAGCCCACGACAGCCGACCAGCCCAGCACCGGGCTGATGGCGAACAGCAGCCCCATGAAGACCAGCGAAACCGGCGCTTCCATCAGCGCCAGCAACGGCGGCGAATACAGGAATTCCCGCAAGGTCCGCAGGTCGTTGAGCGGTTGCACGGTTCCGCCCGGCAACCGCTTGAGCCCCGCTTCGAAGACGGCGACGAACACGCGGTTGCGCATCTTCTGATCCAGTTTCTGCCCGGCCCGGTACATCACTTCCGAGCGAGCCCAATCGAGTACTTCCATCAGGCAGTAGGCGGCCAGAACCAGCAATGTCAGCATGGCCAGCGTGAGCGTGCTGCGACTGTTCACGACGCGCCCGTACACCTCCAGCATGTACCCGCTCGGAGCCAGCAGCAAAAGGCCGGAGCAAACACTGAACCAGGCCGCCCGTACGAAGTAGGAGTGGAGCGTTGTCACCGCCTGCCGCAATTCGCCAGACTTTTCCTGAGGCTTCATACCACCCCGCAGGTTCGACATCAGTACGCCTGAATACAGGCCAAGTGAGAAGGGGCAGCATTTCTGCTGCCCCCTTGCTCCAGAGCTCGTTACGCGATCGCCTCCGTTTGCTGGGTTGTGCCTATCAGGTTGGCCACGCCATCGATCTCCAGGTGGACATCGAAGTTGAAGCCTGCGAAGTCGGCATCGCCGTCGATCACCTGACCCACAAAGTTCAGGTCCACGTCCGAATTGATCGTCGCCGACGTGATCACATCGATCTTGATGATCTTGAACACATCGTTGTCCGCCGTATCGGCATAGTTCGAACCGGTCGCGGTCAGATTCACCGCGTTATGGCCGCTCAGGCTGATACCCGTGCCAGTGATTTCTTCGGTGCTGCTCAGGACCTGCACGCCCGTGATCTGGAAATTGGCGCTGTCGTAGTCGTCCTCGCCGATGCTGACGACCTTCAGGCCTCCTCCGGCCGATTGATAGTCCGCCGCGGAGTTGGCGATCAGAAGCCTGGTCGTGGTGGTGTTGGTCGACGCATTGAACAGCTTCAGCAGAACAGCCACATCTTCGCCGTCCGTGATCTGATCGATCGTGATGTTGATCGCGTCAGCGTAGGCCGTGTCCGTACCGACGATGGTCGCCCCGGGTCGCTGCGGCGGGCTCGTCAGATTGGGGTTGCTCACCGGATTCGATTTGTAGAAGTCGAAGTTCAGCAACTCGCCGGCTTGGACGGTATCGGAGTTCACCCCGAGGGTGTTGGTTGCGACGTTGACAAAACCCGCGGTCTGGCTGGTGAAGGTTTCGCCCGTCAGGAACGCGTGATTGCCGCCCGCCAACAGATCGCTGGAATCACTCGGAGGCGAGGAGGCCCTGGCTGACAGCACGCCGAAAAAGTCGTTGCTGTATTTCTGGACCACGATCTCCGGCGAGTTGTTGCCTTCCGTGTCGTAGTTGAAGGATGCCAGCGGCGCACTCGTGGAGAACGTCGTTTGTCCTCCGAAGACCTGATCCAGATCGAAGGCGTAAGTACCGTCTGTCTTGTTGAAGACGACCGTGCCTGTTGCCGCCTGCGTTGTCGTCGACGTTGGCCCGGGGTAGTAGTTGAAGCTGAAGTTGTAGGTGACGGTCGTGGCGTCTTCGGCAAAGTGAGAGACGGCTGTATCGGTGATGGGCCGCCCGCCGCCGGTCGTTCCGGTCAGGCTGTTCAGCACGATGCCGTCGGTCGACGAGTTGTCCACGTCGTCGGCGCCAATGGAGAAGTTGTAGGTTCCCGCAATGGGCTGCGCGTCGTTCGCTCCGGTGAGGTCGGAGATGGCGGTCACCGTCGGGCCGTCGTCGTCGAACTTGATGTTGGCGCCGATGTTGAGCACCTTGGAATCGGTCGCGGTGTCGCCATCGCCATCGGTGAGCGTCACGGCATTGGTCAGGGTGATCAAGGTGTCGGCCAGCGTGGCCTGCTGGGCCGCGTAGTTCGACGAAGCACCCGGCAGCGCGTGGTCGATTTCTGCAAATTGCTGCAGCGTTACCGAACCGGCGCCACTCACGGCGACATCGAAGATGATGTTGGCTGCCGAAATACCGGCCTCGGTGGCGGAGGTCGAACCTATGACCGTTCCGGCAACCAGGTACAGCCTGATGACCGCACCGTCACTCGTGAGCCCGGATGCGCCGCCCTGCGTTGCCACGCCGAGCGCGAAGGTCGATGCGGTGCTGCCCGCCCCGTCGGCGCCATAGCCACTCGAAGTCACGCCGAAGGCCGTCGCGAAGTCCTGGGTGGCGGAGTCGGTGGCTGCCCCGATGGTCTGTGCGTCCTGGATATTGAGCAGCGTCGTGTCGGTGGGCGCTGCCAGCACGATGGACGGGCCGTCGTCGTCGAACTTGATGTTCGCGCCGATGTTGAGCAGCTCGGAATCGGCGGCGGTGTCGCCATCGCGATCGGTGAGCGTCACGGCATTGGTCAGGGTGATCAGATCGTCGGCCATCGTGGCCTGCTGGGCCGCGTAGTTCGACGAAGCACCCGGCAGCGCGTGGTCGATTTCTGCAAACTGCTGCAGCGTTACCGAGCCGGTTGCGTTCACGGCCAGGTCGAAGACGGTGTTGGCTGCCGAGACGCTGGCCTCGGTGGCGGAGGTCGAGCCGATGACCTTGCCGTTCAGCAGGTACAGGTAGATGCTGGCGCCATCGCTCTTGAGCCCGGAGTCTTCGCCCTGCGTCTTCACGCCGAGCGCGAAGGTCGAGTCGGTGGTGCCTGCCCCGTCGGTGCCGAAGCTGCTCGAAGTTGTGCCGAAGGCCGTCGCGAAGTCCTGGGTGGCGGAGTCGGTGGCTGCTCCGACGGTCTGTGCGTCCTGGGTGTTGAGCAGCGCCGTATCGGTGGGCGTTGCCAGCACGATGGACGGGCCGTCGTCCTCGAAGACCATCATGGAGCCGACCTCTGCCGTTGCGTTGGAAACCCGCAGCAGCCGGAAACCTCCGATGTCGAAGTCCGCGTGGGTGTTGCCCGAGGCATTGAGGTCGGCCCCGTTTTCGATGAGTACGCGGTTGTGGTCCGCTGACGTCGTGTATTCGATCGAGTAGCCGGACTTGACGCCGGTGATTGTTGCGATGCCGCCGGTGACGCTGATGACGATGGCCGAACTCTGTCCGCCCTCGGCGCCGTTCGAGAAGGTTTCCAGGGCCGCCCCGGTGACGGAGTCGAGCACGCGCACGCTCGTGATCGAAATCACCTGGTCGCCCGAATAGCCCTCGATGAAACTGTTGCCGGCCTCGAGCGCCGTGCTGTATGCGGTGATCTTGACCTGGGCGGTCTTTCCGCTTTGCAACTGCACAACGTCGAAATCGGCAGTCCTTGCTCCGAACATGCCGGTGAAGTCGATGTTCGATTCCAGATCGGCCTCGTTCTGGTCCAGGGTCGGAATGGTGACGTCCGCCCTGGCGCCGGTCACGAACGTGAAGCGGATGCCTTCCTGCTCGGTGATCATCTGGCTGTTGGTGCCAAACGTGGTCGGCCCGCCGGCCTTGCTGGTGTTGATCGTGTCGCCGGTCGTGATGTTGATATCGTCGGCGGTGCTGTTGGGGTTGGCCCCGGACTGATTTGCCGGGTCCTTCCCCGTCGCGATGATCGACACGTCGGAAATCCGGCCGTTGACGATCGTCGGATTGTCCTTCGTGAACATCAGGAACAGGTTCTGGCCGGATGGCGCGCCTGCGAGGTTGAACTCCGTATCCTGGCTGACACTGACGAAGACCTTGTCGAGCAGGTTGACTGCATCGTCGGGGTTGGTGGCATCCGGGTCCGATATCGCTTCGTACTGGACCATCCAGATCTTGGCGCCGGTCACCGGGGTTCCCGTTTCCTCCAGGTAGGCGGCGAACACGACGACATTGAGGGCGGTCTTCCCGTAGACGACGTTGTTGTTGGTCGTGTCGGTGTAAAGGAAGATGTCTTCGCCGTCGGCTGTATTGAGGCCGCTGTCGAAGCCATTGAGCGGAGCGCCGTTCGTGTCCGTGAAGGACACATCGGTGACCGTGCCGGAGATGCTGAATGTGAATGCGTTGGTGCCGGTATTGGACCCGTTGTAGCCACTCAACGCGGCGTTGATGGCGGTCCCGACACTCTGGGCCGCCAGGCGGCTGCTGAAGGCAGTCGGCAGCGAGCTTGCGGAGATGTCATTGTCGTTACTGTCGCCGGCAACGGCGGGAGTAGCGGCAAGGTTCTGCAGATTGGCGGATTCGTCCAGGGTGACGGTCGAGCCAGCCGTCAAATTTAGCGCGGGCATAAACACTCCTTGGTTGAGAAAAAACCCGCCGATCGGAATCAGTGCACCCGATTGAGGCGCGTTCGCCGCCAATCAACCAGGCTCACGTATCAGCAGAGGAGGCATGCTGTGCCGTCAGACGGCGCCTTGTCCATGGGATAAAAGTTGTCACCCAAAGGATGACGCGTCGTGCCGGGCGTGCGCTCTCATGCCCTTAACCTTTTGATACCTTGGGAGGTCCGCGGACCTATCTGCACGATGGTGCGGTCTTTATCATTAACCTCCGGATACCTCCAAAACAAGTGCCCCGGGGGAAGCCATGGAAGAAATCCCACTGTCGTCTGCTGGGCTGGAACCTGCGTGGAACGCAGATCCGCGGCCGTTCACGCAAGACTTCCGCCCCCCGTCGCCATTTGCGCCACCCACGCTGTGGACATCGAGCTGTTTTCAGCCGGCTTGCCTGGAGATTCCATCTCCTGCCCCGTGCCCTGCGGTCGAAGTCCGTGTTCCGGTTCTCGTCGCAACCTGTCCAGGTCGCGCATCGCTGCTGTCCGGGCTGGGCCTGTTGGCCTCGAGGCAATGGGCCGAGCAGATGTATCAGGTCGAGTACGCGGAAATGAACAGCATCTCTGACCTGGAAGCCTGCTGCCGGCAGCAGGCGCCTCGTTTGCTGTTGGTGGACATCGCGTTGATTTCGCCGGAGAGAGTCAACAAACTGGACGATCTGCGCCGCCGCTTTCCAGCCACCGACTGGCTCCTCGGCTGGGAGGAGCCCTCCATGCTGGGGCTGGATGCAGCGATCCGGAGTCAGGCGCGCGGCTGCGTCGAGTGGACAGCGAGCGCAGAGCAGTTCGCGCAATCGCTGGATGCCGTGCTGGCAGGCACCTTGGGCTTCCCGGGCCCGGTGTTGCAGGCACTCTATCTGTCTGTGCTGCGATTGAAGGCAGGCGGCGGGCGGCCGGCGTCCTGCGCGATATCACCTGCAATCAAACTGACCGCACGCGAGGACGAGGTGCTTTCGCTGATGTACCGGGACATGACCAACAAGCAGATCGCCGAGCGACTCGGCATCAGTGTCAACACAGTCAAGAAGCACCTCGCCCACGTGTTCGCGAAGCAGGGGCAGCACAGCCGGCGCTGGCATCTCACCTGATCCGTGGCAGGCACCGATGTCGAATCCGGCGTGGCCTACTTACTGATTCTGCGAACCCCGGTGCGCCCAACCCGTGGTGTGCTTCTCGATCACGCTGAAGAGCTCGTACATCAGCATGGCCATTGCGCCCACCACCATCAGGCCCGCGAAGGCCAGGCCCATCTGCATGGCCGAGCCGGCGGAGATCAGCAGGTAGCCGATGCCTTCGTTGGCGGCGGTCATCTCGCTCACCGTGGTGCCGACAAAAGCCAGCGTGATCGCCACCTTCAGCGAGCCGAAGAAGTAGGGCATGGAGCGCGGCAAGCCGATCTTCATGAGCACGTCCCAGCGCTTGGCGCCGAGCACGCGCAGCACGTCTTCAAGCTCCGGCTCCAGCGTGGCCAAGCCGGTCGCGATGTTGACCATGATCGGGAAGAAGCTGATCAGAAAGGCCGTGAGAATCGCCGGCCCCACGCCGATGCCGAACCACACCACGAGGATAGGCACGAAGGCCGCCTTGGGCAGTGCGTTGAAGGCGGTCATCAGCGGATAGATCGCCGCGTACGCGATGCGCGAGCTGCCGATCACGAAGCCCAGCAGAACGCCCACCACGATCGCCAGGCCGAAGCCGGCCATCGTGACCCAGAAGGTGCGCCACGCGTGGCCCGCGATGATTTCCTTGTATTCCCAGAACTGCGTCCAGATGCGCCAGGGGCTAGGGAAGATGAAGTCCGAAACCTCGAAGCCCGCACAGATGACCTGCCACAGGATGAGCACCGCGACCAGCAGCAGCCATGGCGACCAGCGTTCGATTTGCTTGGTGTTCTTCATGGTGCGCCCGCTCAGTGAGACACGGCCGCGGCCGTCTGCGCCGCGCTGATGCCGGTATTGCGGATGGCACCGATGTGCCCGCGCAGCTCCAGCACGATGTCGGTGAACTCCTTCGTGTAGGTGAGCTCGAGTTCGCGCGGACGCGGCAGGTCGATCTCGCGCTTGACCACGAAGCGCCCCGGGCTCTTGCTCATCACGTACACCGTGTCGGCGAGGAACACCGATTCGCGCAGGTCGTGCGTCACCAGGATCACGTTGAACTGCTGCTCGGTCCAGAGGTCGCGCAGGATGCACCACAGCTCTTCGCGCGTGAACGCGTCGAGAGCGCCGAAGGGCTCGTCGAGCAGCAGCATCTTGGGCTCGTGGATGAGCGCGCGGCAGATGCTCGCGCGCTGCTGCATGCCGCCCGAGAGCTGCCACGGAAACTTGTCTTCATAGCCCGCAAGGCCCACCTTCTGCAGCAGCTTGCGTGCGCGCTCGACGTATTCCTTGCGCTTGGCCTTGAAGTTCGAGCGGTAGGGCTCGACGATTTCCAGCGGCAGCAGCACGTTGTCGACCGTGGTGCGCCACGGCAGCAGCGACGGCGCCTGAAAGGCCATGCCCGATA
Source organism: Variovorax sp. R-27 (assembly GCF_049913215.1). NCBI lineage: Bacteria > Pseudomonadati > Pseudomonadota > Betaproteobacteria > Burkholderiales > Comamonadaceae > Variovorax > Variovorax sp. R-27. The sequence continues at coordinate 5,122,015 of NZ_CP183984.1, read as the reverse complement.
TCTTGAGCGGCCCGGTCACCGGCTGGCCGTCGATGCGAATCTTGCCCATCGAGGGCATCTTCAGCCCCGTGGTGAGCTTCATGAAGGTCGACTTGCCGCAGCCCGAGGGGCCGACGATGGCGATGAATTCGCCGCGCTTGACCTTCAGGTCGATGGCTTCGACCGCGAAGTGGTTCTCGCGCAGCAGCTCCTCGTTGTAGGCGAGCCAGACGTCCTGGAAGTCGACGAAAGGGGCTGCAGCCGCGTCTTGCGATGCGTCCGCCATCACTTCTTCAGGATGTTCAGTTCAGCGGCGGGCGGTAGCAGAGCGGCGGTCCACACCGCGTCGGGGCTCACGCGCGTCTTGGTGTTGAAGGCGTCCGACACCTGCGAGGCCATCAGCGACATGCGGCCTGCGTTGACCGCGCCGAAGCCTTCGGCGCGTGCGTCAGGGCTGTTGATGACGGTGTCGATGGCCAGTTGCAGGCGGCGGGTTTCGAGCTTGCTGTCGATGATGCCGTCGCGCGCCTTCACCGATTCGATGGCCACGGCCGGGTTGGCAATGACTTCCTTTGCGCCCTTGGCAAAGGCCGAGAGGAATTTCTTCACCGCCGCCGGGTTCTCCTTGATGAGCTTGGGCGAGGCGATGATGACGTTGCCATACAGCTTCACGCCGTAGTCGGGGTAAGGCAGCACCACCACGTCGGCCGTCTTGGCGCCGCGTGCCTCGAGGTTGAGCAGCGAGGTGAAGGTGAAGCCGGTGATGGCGTCGATGTCACCGCGCATCAGCATGGTTTCGCGCAGCGTCGGGTCCATGGCGGTCCAGTTGACGGCGCCGATGTTGTTGGCCTTGGCGAAGATCGGGAACGCGCGGCGGCCTGCGTCGAACACCGGCGCGCCCAGCTTCTTGCCGGCTAGGTCGGCCGGCTTGGTGATGCCGCTCTTCTTGAGCGCCATGACCGAGGCCGGCGTGTTGTTGTAGACCATCATCACCGCGACCGGCTTGTTGGGGCTGTCGGGGTTGTTGGCGTGAAATTCCATCAGCGCCGCGAGGTCGGCAAAGCCCATGTCGTAGGCACCCGAGGCCACGCGCGTGACGGTGCCGCCCGAGCCGTTGCCCGCGTCGATGGTCACGTCGAGCCCGGCCGCCTTGAAGTAGCCCTTGGCGGCGGGGTGCAGGAACAGCGCGGCCGGTCCTTCGAAACGCCAGTCGAGCTGGAACTTGATCGGCGTCGGGCTCTGTGCAAGGGCCGGTGTGAGGCCGAAGCAGATGGCCGAGGCGGCGAGGAAGGACTGGAGCAGTTGGCGCTTGTTCATGCGGAGATCGATCCGTTAGGGGAAGGTGAATGCTTCGGCATTCAAGCAAAAACGGTGCCCGCACGCGATTGGTGCGAACCCTTCCAGTGGATCGAGACGGTGCGCCTTTGCACCCCTCAAATGCAAAAACGCGGCGAGGCCGCGTTTTTGGCACCGAAGGCGGGCAAAAACACCCCCCGGTTGAAGGCTCTTACTTGTCGACCGTGACCTTCGCCACCGCCAGCGCCGTCATGTTGATGATGCGGCGCACCGTCGACGACGGCGTCAGCACGTGCGCCGAGCTTGCGGCGCCCAGCAGCACCGGGCCGACGGTGATGCCGTTGGCACCCGTCATCTTCAGCACGTTGTAGAGGATGTGCGCCGAGTCGAGGTTCGGGCACACCAGCAGGTTGGCTTCGCCGCTCAGCGTGGTCTCGGGCAGGGCGGTGCGGCGGATTTCTTCCGACAGTGCCGCGTCGCCGTGCATTTCGCCGTCGCATTCGATGTCGGGCGCCATCTGCGCGAACAGGTCGCGCGCCAGCCGCATCTTGCGGGCCGAGCCGCGGCTGGAGGTGCCGTAGTTCGAGTGCGACAGGAAGGCCACCTTCGGCGGCAAGCCGAAGCGGCGCACTTCCTCGGCGGCCATCAGCGCGATGCTGGCCAGCAACTCGGCACTCGGGTCTTCGTTCACGTTGGTGTCGGTGATGAACACCGTGCGCTTGTCGAGCGTGAGCGCGTTCAGCGTTGCGAAGCCTGGCGCGCCGCGCTTCAGGCCGATCAGGTTGCGGATGTGCTCCAGGTGCACGTCGAAGCGACCGACCAGGCCGCAGATCATGGCGTCGGCGTCGCCCAGGTGCATCATCAGCGCGGCGATGGTGGTGTTCGAGCGGCGCACCATCGTCTTGGCGGCCTCCGGCGTCACGCCGCGGCGGCCCATGAGCTTGTGGAAGCTTTCCCAGTAGATGCGGAAGCGCGGATCGTCCTCGGGGTCGACGATCTCGAAGTCGATGCCCGTGCGGATGTGCAGGCCGGCCTTCTTGATGCGCGCCTCGATCACTGCGGGGCGGCCCACAAGGATGGGCTTGGCCAGGCCTTCGTCCACGGCCCACTGGGCGGCGCGCAGCACGCGCTCGTCTTCGCCTTCGGCGTAGGCCACGCGCTTGGCGGTGGCGATCTTGGCGGCGCTGAACACCGGGCGCATGAACATGCCGGTCTGGTAGACGAAGCGCGTCAGGTGCTGGCGGTAGGCGTCCATGTCTTCGATCGGGCGCGAGGCCACGCCCGAGGCGGCGGCGGCCTTGGCCACGGCCGGGGCGATGCGCAGGATCAGGCGCGAGTCGAAGGGCTTCGGAATGATGTAGTCGGGGCCGAAGGCCAGCTCCTGGCCGGCGTAGGCGGTGGCCACCTCTTCGCTGATGTCGGCCTTGGTCAGGTCGGCGATCTCGCGCACGCAGGCCAGCTTCATTTCTTCGGTGATCTTGCTGGCGCCGCAATCGAGCGCGCCGCGGAAGATGTACGGGAAGCACAGCACGTTGTTGACCTGGTTCGGGTAGTCCGAACGGCCCGTGGCAATGATGCAGTCCGGCCGCACGGCCTTGGCCAACTCGGGGCGGATTTCAGGCTCGGGGTTGGCCAGCGCCAGGATGATGGGCTGCGTGCCCATGGTCTTGACCATATCGGCCGTCATCACGCCCGGGGCCGAGCAGCCCAGGAACACATCGGCGTCCTTCACCACGTCGGCCAGAGTGCGGGCGCCGGTGTCTTTCTGGGCGTAGCGTGCCTTGGATTCGTCGAAGCCGCCCGCACGGCCCATGTAGATCAGGCCCTTGGAGTCGCAGGCGTAGATGTTGGCGGGCTTGGCGCCCAGGCCCACCATCACGTCGAGGCAGGCGATGGCGGCGGCGCCGGCGCCCGAGACGGCGATCTTTACGTCCTCGATCTTCTTGCCGACCAGCTCCAGGCCGTTGAGCAGCGCGGCGGCCGAGATGATGGCCGTGCCGTGCTGGTCGTCGTGGAACACCGGAATGTTCATGCGCTCGCGCAGCTTCTTCTCGATGTAGAAGCACTCGGGCGCCTTGATGTCCTCGAGGTTGATGCCGCCCAGCGTGGGCTCCAGTGCCGCGATGATGTCGACCAGCTTGTCAGGGTCGTTCTCGGCCAGCTCGATGTCGAACACATCGATGCCGGCGAATTTCTTGAACAGGCAGCCCTTGCCTTCCATCACCGGCTTGGCGGCCAGCGGGCCGATGTTGCCCAGGCCGAGCACGGCCGTGCCGTTGGTGATGACGCCCACGAGATTGCCGCGCGCGGTGTATTCGGAGGCCGTGGCCGGATCCGCGGCGATGTCGAGACAGGGGTACGCCACGCCCGGCGAATAGGCCAGCGACAGGTCGCGCTGGTTCAGCAGGGGCTTGGTCGGGGTGATCGAGATCTTGCCCTTGACGGGCGAGCGGTGGTATTCGCGCGCTGCCTCGCGAAGTGCTTCTTCTGCAGGGGAAAGGGGTGCAGCCATGAAAGTCTCCTTGTTTCTGACGGGCAATGAGGCTACCGCAAAAGCGTGGCCTCTTCTTACAGGGTGAATGCCGAAAACGCCTGGATCTATATCTTTAGCTTGATAAGGAGGGCTGGCCGGTTCGCTAAACTGCAGATCGTTACCTACGGTTAACAGGGTATTGGCCGGGGAATCTCCAACAACGACAAAACCAATGAGGGGCAACAGCGCATGACATCCGGACCTTTCACCAGCAACGACCCCGATGTCGTGGTCATCGGCGGCGGCCCTTCGGGCTCCACGGTGGCCGCGCTGCTCGCGGACAAGGGGCACGACGTGGTGCTCATCGAGAAGGCGCAGCATCCGCGTTTTCACATCGGCGAATCGCTGCTGCCGATGAACATGCCGCTGTTCGACCGGCTGGGCGTGCGCACCGAGGTCGAGGCCATCGGCATCCGCAAGCACGGCGCCGAGTTCGTCTCGCCCTGGCATGACCACACCAGCCACTTTCACTTTGCCGAGGCGATGGACAAGAGCTTTCCGTACGCGGTGCACGTGCGCCGCTCGGAGTTCGACGAACTGCTGTTTCGCCATGCCGGCAATCGCGGCGCGCGCACCTTCGAGGGCCAGCGCGTCACAGGCGTGGACATGGAGGCCGGCAAGGGCACGCCAGACAACCGCCCGCTGGTCAAGGTCAAGGCCGACGACGGCGCCGAGACCACCTGGCGCCCGCGCTTCGTGATCGACGCGAGCGGACGCGACACCCTGCTGTCGAACCAGTTCGACGCCAAGCGCCGCAACCGCAAGCACGCCAGCGCCGCGCTGTTCGGCCACTTCGCCAACGCCGAGCGCCGGCCGGGCCGCTTCGAGGGCAACATCACGCTGTTCTGGTTCGACCACGGCTGGTTCTGGTACATCCCGCTGAAGGACGGCACCGTGAGCGTCGGCGCGGTGGCTTCCCCCGCGTACTTCAAGAACCGCAAGGGCACGCTCGAAGAATTCCTGATGGAAACCATCGCGCTCGCGCCCAAGCTGGCCGAGCGCCTGAAGAACGCCACGCTGATGGAAGGCGCCACCTCCACCGGCAACTACGCCTACGACTCCGCGTTCTGCCGCGGCGACCGCTTCATGATGGTGGGCGACGCCTATGCCTTCGTCGACCCGATGTTCTCCTCGGGCGTGTACCTGGCGATGAACAGCGGCTTCGAGGCCGCCACCGCGGCCGACCACTGGCTCAAGGGCGAGGCGAAGGAGGCCGAAAAAGCCTTCCGCCACTACGAGAAGGTGATGAAGCGCGGGCCGCAGATGTTCTCGTGGTTCATCTACCGCATCACCTCGCCGGCCATTCGCCGTCTGTTCATGAACCCGCGCAATGTCTGGCGGATGCAGGAGGCGCTGCTGTCCATCCTGGCCGGCGACCTGTTCCGCAACACTCCCATCGGCCCGCGCTTCTGGGGCTTCAAGGTGACGTACTACGCGTCGTGCCTGGGCATCCTGCCGCAGGCCATCAAGACCTGGGCATGGCGTCGGCGCAACCTCAAAGAGTCTCTGGAGGCTGCTGCGAAACCCTGAGGCTCAGTCAGGAGTGACGGTGTGCTGGGCGAGCGCTTCCAAAGCCCGCACCAGCGCCGAGTGGTCGAGCTGGCCGTAGCCCAGCGCCGCACACGCATTCATCAGCTGCGCGGCTCCCGCTGTCTGCGGCAGCGCCACGCCCAGCGAGCGCGCGCTCTGCATGGCGAGGTTCAGGTCCTTCTGGTGCAGTGCGATGCGGAAGCCCGGCGCGAAGGTGCGCTTGATCATCCGCTCGCCATGCACTTCGAGGATGCGCGAGCTGGCGAAGCCGCCCATCAGCGCCTGGCGCACCTTGGCCGGATCGGCGCCGGCCTTGGAGGCGAACACCAGCGCCTCGCCCACGGCCGCGATGTTCAGCGCCACGATGATCTGGTTGGCCACCTTGCAGACCTGGCCGTCGCCAGCACCGCCCACCAGCGTCACGTTCTTGCCCATCTTGTCGAGCAGCGGCTTCACGCGCTCGAAGGTGCCTTCGTCGCCGCCGCACATGATCGTGAGGCTGGCGGCCTTGGCGCCCACTTCGCCGCCGGAGACCGGCGCGTCGATGTAGCCGGCGCCGAGCGCGATGATGCGCTTGGCGAAGCCCTTGGTGGCAATCGGGTCGATGGAGCTGCAGTCCACCACGATCTTGCCGCGCGAATCCTTCAGGCCTTCGGCCACGCCCTGCGTGCCCGGCTCGCCGAACAGCACCTTCTCGACGTCGGGCGTGTCAGGCACCATGATGAAGATGATGTCGGCCTGGCGCGCCACCTCGGCGGCCGAGGCGCAGATCGTGGCCTTCGAGATGAAAGGCTCGGGCGTGTTGCCCTGCGTGTTCACGAACAGCTGGTGGCCTGCGTCGAGCAGGTGGCCCGCCATGGGCGCGCCCATGATGCCGAGGCCGATGAATCCGATTTTTTGTTGGGTCGTCATGTCTCTGGTTTCCTTATCCGATGTTCTCGAGGTTCGCGATGTTCATTGCTTCTGCGTGAGCGCCTGGCGCCAGCCGAGGCCTTCCACGGTGGTCGCGCGGGGCTTGTATTCGCAGCCGATCCAGCCGTCGTAGCCGAGCGAATCGATGTGCTTGAACAGCCATGGGTAGTTGATTTCGCCCGTGCCCGGTTCGCCGCGGCCCGGGTTGTCGGCCAGCTGGATGTGGCCGATCTGCGCGAGGTGCCTGGTGAGCGTGTTGCCCAGCTCGCCTTCCATGCGCTGCGCGTGGTAGATGTCGTATTGCACGCGCAGGTTGGCCGAGCCGACTTCTTCGATCAGTGCCAGCGCCTGGTCGGTGCGCGTGAGAAAGAAGCCCGGAATGTCGAAGGTGTTGATGGGCTCGATCAGCAGGCGCAAACCTGCCGCTTCGAGTTCGCGTGCGGCAAGGCGAAGGTTGTCGACCACCGTCTTGTGCGCAAGCTCCCTGCTCACGCCGGCAGGCACCTTGCCCACGAGGCAATTGACCTGCGGGCAGCCGAGCGCCGTCGCGTAGTCGATCGCCACGCCGATGCCTTCGGCGAACTCGCCCGTGCGGTCGGGGTGGCAGGCGATGCCGCGCTCGCCCTTGTCCCAGTCGCCGGCCGGCAGGTTGTGCAGCACCTGCTGCAGGCCGTTGTCGCGCAGGGCGGCGGCGAGCTCCTTCTTCTCGAAGGGGTAGGGGAAGAGGTACTCCACCCCTTCGAAGCCCGCCTTGGCGGCAGCCTCGAAGCGCTGCATGAACGGCAGCTCGGTGAAGAGCATCGTGAGATTGGCTGCGAACTTTGGCATGTCGTTTTTCTTTCTTGCAGTCTCAATCCAGCATGGCCGCGACGGCGGTCGGCGCATCGGCGATGGTCTCCGCCAGCGGTTCGAATTCGGTGATGTTGTCGATCTCGGTGCCCATCGCGATGTTGGTCACGCGCTCGAGCATCACTTCGATCACCACCGGCACGCTGAACTCGGACATCAGCGCCTCGGCGCGGCGGATGGCCGGCGCGATCTCTTCCTGCTTGTTCACACGGATTGCCTTGCAGCCCAGGCCCTCGACCACTTTCAGGTGGTCCACGCCGTAGCTGCTCTCGATGCCTGCATCGGGGCCCGCGTTGATGTTGTCGAAGGCGAGCTGCACGCAGTAGTCCATCTCGAAGCCGCGCTGCGCCTGGCGGATCAGGCCGAGGTAGGAGTTGTTCACCACGATGTGGATGTACGGCAGCTTGAACTGCGCGCCCACGGCCAGCTCTTCGATCATGAACTGGAAGTCGTAGTCGCCCGAGAGCGCGACGATCTTGCGCGTCGGGTCGGCGGCGCGCACGCCCAGCGCGGCGGGAATGGTCCAGCCCAGCGGGCCGGCCTGGCCGCAGTTGATCCAGTGGCGCGGGTTGTACACGTGCAGGAACTGCGCGGCGGCGATCTGCGAGAGACCGATGGTGCTCACGTAGCAGGTGTCGTTGCTGAAGTTGTTGTTCATGCACTGGTACACGCGCTGCGGCTTCATCGGCACGTCGTCGAAATTGGTCTTGCGCAGCATCGTCTTCTTGCGCTCGATGCATTGCTTGGCCCAGCCGCGGCGGTCGGGCAGGCGGCCTGCGGCCTTCATTTCCTCGGCCACTTCAACGAAGAGTTCGAGCGCGGCCTTGGCGTCCGAGACGATACCGAAGTCGGGCGTGAACACGCGGCCGATCTGCGTGGGTTCGATGTCGACGTGCACGAAGGTTCGGCCCTTGGTGTACACATCGACCGAGCCCGTGTGGCGGTTGGCCCAGCGGTTGCCGATGCCAAGCACGAAGTCGCTCGCCAGCATCGTTGCGTTGCCGTAGCGGTGGCTGGTCTGCAGGCCGCACATGCCGGCCATCAGCGGATGGTCGTCAGGGATCGCGCCCCAGCCCATCAGCGTGGGAATCACCGGCACGCCGGTGGCTTCGGCAAAGCGCACCAGCAGGTCGGCCGCATCTGCGTTGATGACGCCGCCGCCGGCCACGATCAGCGGGCGCTCGGCCGCATTCAGCATGCCGATGGCTTTTTCGATCTGGGCGCGCGTGGCGGCCGGCTTGTAGGGCTTGAGCGGTTCGTAGCTGTCGATGTCGAATTCGATCTGCGCCATCTGCACGTCGAAGGGCAGGTCGATCAGCACCGGGCCCGGGCGGCCCGAGCGCATCAGGTGAAAAGCCTGCTGGAACACCTGCGGCACCTGGCCTGGCTCGCGCACCGTGACCGACCACTTGGTGACGGGCTTGGAGATCGACTCGATGTCGACCGCCTGGAAGTCTTCCTTGTAGAGCCGCGCGCGCGGCGCCTGGCCGGTGATGCAGAGAATGGGGATCGAATCGGCCCAGGCCGAATACAGGCCCGTGATCATGTCCGTGCCCGCCGGGCCCGAGGTGCCGATGCACACGCCGATGTTGCCGGCGATGGCACGGGTGTAGCCCTCGGCCATGTGCGAGGCGCCCTCGACGTGGCGCGCGAGGATGTGCGAGATGCTGCCGCGCTGGCGCAGCGCCGAATACATCGGGTTGATTGCCGCGCCCGGAACGCCGAAGGCCTGCGTCACGCCTTCTTTTTCCATCACCAGAACCGCGGCTTGCACCGCTGTCATCTTTGCCATTTGAGTCTCCTTGAGGTGGTCCCACTGTAGGAAGCGGGGGGCATTCGAAGAAGACGGCTGGGGACCATAAAACCTATTCCATGGCGGAATAAGTGACTACCATCCGGCCCATGGACAGATTGTTGGCAATGGAAATGTTCGTGCGCGTGGTCGAGACCGGCAGCTTCTCGAAGGCGGCGCGCGAGTTCAACACCACGCAGCCCACCGTGACCAAGCAGATAGCGGCCACCGAAGAGCGGCTGAAGGTGCGGCTGCTCAATCGCAACACGCGCGGCGTGAGCCTCACCGAGCCGGGCGCGCTGTACTACGAGAAGTGCAAGACCATCGTGCGCGAGGCCGAGGAGGCCGACAGCATCGTGCAGCTGCGGCAGAACCAGGCTCAGGGGCTGCTGCGCGTGGGCACCTCGGTGGCATTCGGGCGGCGCGTGGTGGTGCCGCTGGCACTCGAATACATGCGCCGGCATCCGCAGGTGCAGCTCGACCTGAGCTTCGAGGACCGCTACGTGGACCTGATCGCACAGGGCATCGATGTGGCGATCCGCATGGGCAAGCTGGCCGATTCTTCGCTAGGCGCACGCTACCTGGGGGTCAATCCGTGGGCGATGGTCGCGTCACCGGCCTACCTGAAGAAACACGGCACACCGAAGCGGGCGCAGGACCTGAGCGCGCACGTGGCGCTCATCTACAGCAGCGTGGTGGGCGACGAGTTCTGGCGCATGCACACGCCCAAGGGCGAGCCGGTGACGGTGCCTGTGTCCGGCCGCTTCCGCTCGAACAACCTTTCCGCCGTGCTGGCCGCAGCACGCGACGGGCTGGGCATTGCGCTGATGCCGCGCTACGTGGCCAGCGACTCGCTGGCCACGGGCAAGGTGCGCGAAGTGCTCGGCGACCACGCGCTGCCCGAGCAGGAGATCCACGCCGTCTTTCCCTCGCCCAAGCTGGTGCCGGGCAAGGTGTCGGGCTTCGTGGCCTTCCTGCAGGGGCGCTTCGACGAAGGCTGGTGGGCGGCCTGAGCTTCTTCAGGCCGCAACGAATGCGCCGTGCAGGCCCAGCGGCAACGCGTAAGGCAGCGTGGCCTGCGCCACCGGCCCCGCCGCCAGGTTGTCGGCCGCGAAGCACGACAGCACCGTCTTCTGCCGGCCGAAGTCGAGCACCGTGCCCAGCACCCAGCCCGGCTTCGAGCCGTCTGGCACGAAGACATGCTCTTCCACCATGGCCTGCGCGCCATAGTTGAAGCGCTGGCTGCGGCCGGTTTCGACGTCGGTGCGCGCGATGGAGCCGAAGCCCGGAATATCAGGGCGGATCTGCGTGGCATGAACCACGTTGCGGTGGCGCATGCCCACGCGGCGCGGGTCGATGCGCGGAAACTCGGCCTCCAGCGGCAGGGCCTTCTGCGTGGCCTCCCCAGTGCCGAGATTCAGCGTCGCGACGGTCAGGTGTGGATGGGTGCTTCTCACAATGCGCACGCGCATCACTTCGCGGTTGGTCGTGAACACCGAGTCGGCGTTGTCCGAACGCACGTAGTCGATGTGGATCTGCGTGCCGCGCGGCGTGTCTTCTTCCCAGGCATTGCCGACGTGAAAGAGGAAGCCGGCCGGCAGCGTGAGCATCTGGCGCTTCTCCCAGTTCTGCTTGTCGACCACCAGCGCGCGCATGCCGAGCTCGGGCCGCCAGACGTGTGCGTCGAGAAAGCTCGCGCCAGCCTCCTTGCGCTTGCCGTCGTAGACCAGCGGCGGCATCAGGAACACCAGGTGCCGCTCGGTCACGGCGAAGTCGTGGACCATCGGCATATCGGCCACCGGCACCACGGCGGCGCGCCGCAGCGTACCTTCGGGCGCGATCTCGTACAGCGCCAGCAGGCCCTGGCCGGAGCTCACGCCGAAGTTCCAGATCGTGCCGTTCGGGTCGACCTTCGGGTGGGCCGAGAACGGCATGCCCGCGAGGTCGGCGCGCCAGGTCTTCACGCCCAGCGTGTCCAGCGTGCGCGCATCGATGCGCGTGGCCGAGCCGCCTTCCCACAGCGCCAGCACCTCGCCGCGCATCGGCAGCACGCTGGTGTTGGCGACGTTGATGCTGTCGGCCGAGGTTGGCGGCTCCACGCCCGGCGGCATGGTGCCGAAGGCCTCGAACAAACGGCGGCCGGCCTTCGCCTCGGCCACGCGCTTGGGCGTGGCGACGTAGCGGCCCTGGTGGCGCACGTCGGCGCCGTCGATCACGAAGCTGTGCACCATGCCGTCACCGTCGAACCAGTGGTGGTAGCGCTCGCCACCCAGGTCGTGGCCGGCCGGGCCGATGCGAAACAGCGTGCCGGCAACGGCATCGGGAAAGCGCCCGCGCACCGTGGCGCGGGTCAGCGGCAGGTCGCTCGGGGGCGTGGTGAAGCCGGTCTTCCAGGGCGCGCTGGCGGCTTCGAACTGGGCTTGCCAGTCGTCGGTGCCGGCGGCGCGCGCCAGCGGTGCCAGCAGGGGCAGGGCGCCGGCCGAAACCAGCAGGCGCAGGAGTTCGCGTCGTTCCATGGCGGTCTACTCCTCAGTGCAGGTGAATGACGGTCTGCAGGTCGGCGTCGACGCTGATCGCCGCGGCTTCGAAGGACGGCGCGGCGCGGTTGCCCTTGGCGTCGTTCGAGAAGCCGTAGCGCTCGGTCGGCATGCCCATGAGGTTGGTGTCGAGCTTGCCGTTGCCGTTCTCGTCGGCAAACACCCGCAGCGCGTAGCGCCCTGGCGCCAGCCCCGCGAACACGAGCCGGGCCTTGCCTTCGCGCATCGGCGCGGTCTGCGAGGCCACGGCCTTGCTGTCGGCGTAACCGGCGGCGTCGTTGTACAGCGCGACGTAGAGCGTGGCTTCGGCCGTGGGGCCGTCGGCGACGCTCAGGCTCAGGTCGGCGGCAAGGGCGCCGAAAGGCGCAAGGGCCACGGCGGTGCACAGGGCGCGCACGACCGGGCGGGACAGGAGGGCGGGAAGTTGCATGGCAGGCCTCGTTGGAAGTTGGAGGCCCGACGATCTCGCAGGCTGGGCGCGGTGCCCAGCGCCATGTGACGAAACGCAGGTTTGCGCGCGTGAAATGCGCGCGGGCGGGGGCAAACGGGTCGGCGCCCGTGCCTGCCTCAGCCCTTTTTCTTGTCTCCGGCGCTTTCCGCGCCCTCAGCCGCCTCGTGGCCGTTGCCCACGTGCCCCGAATCCGCGAACAGGCTCCACGCGGCCATGAACAGCGCCGCGATCACCGGCCCGATCACGAAGCCGTTGATGCCGAAGATCGCCATGCCGCCGATGGTCGACATCAGCACGATGTAGTCGGGCATCTGCGTGTCCTTGCCCACCAGCACGGGGCGCAGGATGTTGTCGACCAGGCCGATCACGAACACGCCAACGAAGATCAGCACGCCGCCCTGCCAGAAATGCCCCGTGGCCAGGAAGTAGATGGCCACCGGCCCCCAGATCAGCGCGGCACCCACGGCGGGCAGCAGCGAGAGGAATGCCATCAGCACTGCCCACAGCAGCGCGCCCTGCACGCCGAGAAACCAGAAGGCCAGCCCGCCGATGGTGCCCTGCGCAATGGCTACAGCCACGTTGCCCTTCACGGTGGCGCGGATCACGGTGGTGAACTTGTTGAGCAGGTAGTGCGTGTGCGGCTTGGCGAGCGGCACGGCATCGCGCATCGTCTTCGACAGCGTCGCGCCGTCGCGCACCAGGAAGTACAGCAGGTACAGCATCACGAAGAAGCTGACGACAAAGTCGAAGGTGTTCTGCCCGATGGTGAGCGCCTGGCTCGCGATGATCTGGCTGGCCTGCCCCGCGATGGCCGACACGCGCGCCTGCCAGGCTGCCATGTCGCCGAGGTTGAAGCGCTCGACCAGGTTCAGCAGCCATTGCGGCGAGGCATCGAGGATCTGCTGGAAGTAGGCCGCGAAGTTGATCTGGCCCGAGCGGATGTTCTGTGTGACCAGCGCGATCTCTTGCACCAGCGACACGCCCACCATCGCCAGCGGCAGGATCACGATGAACAGGCAGATCGCCAGCGTCGACAGCGCAGCGGCATTGGGCTTGCCGCGCATTTTCTTCAGCAGCCACTTGTAGAGCGGCGTGAACAGGATCGCCAGCGCCACCCCCCACAGCACTGCGCCGAAGAACGGCATCAGCACCCAGAGGAAGGCGGCGGTCACGGCGGCGAGAAGGGCGAGGAACACGCCGCGCTGGAGTTGGGGTGAGTTCATAGTTGTCTCGGACTGTAGCCGAGCCGGAACCCACGGCCGTGTCAGCGGGCGCGCCCTTGTGCGGCGCAACAGGACTGGGGAGGAAATCCGCCGGAAGCGATGGCCCGGCGGGCTATGCCTGCTATCGAACAGATAGCTACCACCGGTATTAATGCACGGCTTCAGCGCTTGGCGCGCGGCAACGCCACAGGCGCCAGCGTGGCGCGCAGCCGGCTCGGCGCGTCCGGCTCGGCGGCGGCATCGACCTCGAGCGAGCGCTCGACATTGCCGATGTGATCGAGCATCAGCCGGCGCGCCCTGGCCGTGTCGCCGGCTTCGAGCGCCGCGACGATGGCGCCGTGCTCCGAGCAAGACTGCCCCGCCTCGTGCTTCGACTGGTAGAGCGTGGCCGCCAGCGTGGTGCGCGCCGTGAGGTCGCGCAGCACGTCGACCAGCAATTGGTGTCCCATCTGCTCGGCCAGGCACACGTGGAAGTCGGCCAGCAGGAAGGCGCGCGTGGCGGCATCGGCGCCTTCGATGGCGCGCTGCTCGTCGGCGATGTGGTCGCGCAGCTTGCGGATCACCTTCGACAGCGGCCGCCCCTCGCTCGCTTCGAGGATGCCGGCCTCGACGATGCGCCGTGCGGAGAAAGCATCGCGCGCCTCTTCGGCCGAAGGCTCCACCACGTACCAGCCGCGGCGCGATTGCACTTCGACAAAACCGCGCGCCTGCAGCTGCATCAGCGCCTCGCGCACCATCGTGCGGCTCACCGAGAAGTTCTCGGCCAGCGCCTGCTCGCCGAGCCGCTCGCCCGGCGCGAGCTTCTGCGCGAGGATGGCCTCGACGACGCGTTCGGCAATGACGGTGGGGCTGACGTCGGCGGGCATGTTTCTTTTCTTTTTCTTCTTCAGTGGGCGCTCGAGGCGGTGGAGGTGCCTGCGGTGTTCACCACGGCCTCGGCCAGCGGTTCGTCGTCGGGCGAGTAGCGGCCGTCGAGCACCGCGTGTGCGCGTTCGCGGTCGATGTCGCCTTCCCAGGCGGCGATGGCAACGGTCGCCACGCAGTTGCCGATCAGGTTGCCCAGTGCGCGGGCGATGCCCATGAACCAGTCGACCGACAGCACCAGCACCAGCCCGATGGCGGGAATCGCCGGAATGGCGTGCAGCGTGGCCGCCAGCACCACGATGGCCGAGCCCGGCACGCCGTGCGCACCCTTGGACGTGACCAGTGCGATCGCCAGGATCGTCATCAGGTCGGTCATCGAGATCGGCGTGTTGGTGGCCTGCGCGATGAACACGGCCGCCAGCGTGATGTAGATCGAGAACGCGTCGAGGTTGAACGAGTAGCCCGTGGGAATCACCAGGCCCACTGTCGAATCGCGGATGCCCATGCGGCGCAGCTTGGCCATGATCTGCGGCAGCACGCTGTCCGACGAGGTGGTGGCGAAGACGATGGTGAGCTCTTCGCGCAGGTAGCGCAGCAGCTTGATCAGGCTGAAGCCCGACATGCGCATCACCAGCCCGAGTACCACGAACACGAAGATCAGCACCGCGCCGTAGAAGAGCGCAACCAGCATGCCCAGCTGCTTGAGCGAGCCGATGCCGTACTGTCCGACCGTGAACGCGATGGCACCCAGCACGCCCAGCGGCGCCAGCTTGATGATGATCCCCATGATCTTGAACAGCACCAGCGAGAGTGCATCGACCACCACGGCCACCGGCTTGCCACGCTCGCCCAGCAGCGTGAGCGCGCAGCCGAAGAGCACCGCGAACAGCAGCACCTGCAGCACGTCGCCAGTGGCGAAGGCGTTGACCACCGTGGTCGGAATGAGCTTCATCAGGAACTCGACCGTGCCGCCGCTCGTGAGCTTGTCGGCGTTCGAGGCATAGGCACTCATCGCGGCCGGGTCGAGCTTCGACGGGTCGACGTTCATGCCCGCGCCGGGCTGGAACACGAAGGCCAGCACCAGGCCCATCGCCAGCGCGATGGTGGTCAGCACCTCGAAGTAGATGAGCGACTTCACGCCCACCCGGCCCACGCGCTTCAGGTCTCCCGCGCCGGCAATGCCATGCACCACCACGCAGAACACCAGCACCGGGATGATCATCTTGATCAGCTTGATGAACCCGTCACCCAGCGGCTTGAGCTTGACGGCGTACTCGGGCGCGAAGAGCCCCGCGAGCACGCCGAGCACCAGCGCGATGACCACCTGACCGAAAAGCGATTTGGCGAAGCGAGGCATGGAGTCTCCTGTCTGTCTTGTCTAGGTTTTGCATGCAAGCAACGCCTTGTCTTGCATACAAGAAATGTAGGCAAGAAGACTTTGGGAAGGTCAGAGGGTATTCCCGGGCCCGCCATTTGTTGATTGGAGTGAACTACTGCGGCTCGTCGTCCATACGCGGTTGTGACTCTCTCGTCAGCGTCTTGGCCAGCAACCGCAAGGTACTCGCGGAGGCTGCAGTGGCCTCGGAAAGAACGGCACCGCGCCGATAGGCCAGCCCCAGGTCCATCGAGGGCACCGCGCTCGACACCACCGTCCTGCGAATTCGCCCGCCGTCGTGAGACCAGGGGCGAAACACCAGATCCGACAAGATGGTCACACCCACGTTCTGTGCAACGAGGCTGCGCACGGCCTCGATCGATTTGGTGCGGAACACGACCTTGGGCTTGAGCTTCATCGCGCCCCAGTAGCGGCCAACGGTGTCCACGTGCTCGTCCATGTCCAGCAGCACGAAGGGCAACTGCGCGATCTCACGCAGCGACACCGACTTCTGCGCCACCAGCGGATGGTCGAACGACGTCCACAGGCGGCGCTGCGACTTCAGCAGGTTCTCGCGCCGGATGTCCGGCGCGCGAGAGAGGTTCGACACCAGTACCACGGCCAGGTCGAACTCGCCGCTGCGCAGGCCATCCTCGATCTCGAGCCGGTTGCGCTCCACGGGCTCGAACTCGACCAGCGGCAGTTGCCTGCGCATCGCGCCGATGATCTTCGGCAGCATGTATTCGGACACGGTGTCGGTGATGGCGATCTGCACCCGCCCCTCGACCGAGGACACCGAGTTGCGGGTTTCCTCCACCGCTGCCTCGAGCGTGTGCAGCATGTGCTCCGCGTGCCGGAGAAAGCCCTCGCCCTGCACCGTGAGCCGCAGCCCGTCGGAGTGCCGCGTAAAGAGCTGCACCTTCAGCGTGGACTCCAGGTTCTTGAGCGAAGTGGTCAGCGACGGCTGACTCACATAGCAGCGCTGGGCCGCGCGGGACACCTGCCCCGTGTGCGCGGCAGCCACGAAGTGTTGCAGCTGCTTGATCGTTATCGACATAGATGCACCCTATATCGCTCTATTGAAAATAGAGATTATGAATTGTCGATGGTAGTTCCTAACATCCGCGCAGCACGCCATGTCAGGCGTGTGACGAGGACGCCCACAGTTCCAGCAGCAGTAGCAGGAGAAACCCATGCCATCGACATCACAGACTTCCGCCGGCCCCGGCATCCACCCTCCTGTACCCCAAGACGCCCAGGCCGATGCCGGGCTGCTGAGCCGCCTGGGCCTGCGCTTCACGGCTTGGGCCGAGCGCTGGTTTCCCGACGCCTTCGTGTTCGCGGCCATCGCCGTGGTGGTGGTCGCGGGCGCCGCGCTGCTCAACGGATCGAGCCCGCAGGCGGTGGCCAAGTCCTTCGGCGACGGCTTCTGGAGCCTGATTGTTTTCACGATGCAGATGGCGCTGGTGGCCATCGGCGGCTACGTGGTGGCGACCTCGCCGCCGGCCGCGCGGCTCATCCGCAAGCTGGCCGCACTGCCCGTGTCGGGGCGGCAGGCCATCGCGTACGTGGCAGCGATCAGCATGATCCTGTCGCTCTTCAACTGGGGCATTTCGCTGATCTTCAGCGCGCTCTACGTACGCGCGCTGGCCGGCCGTCTCGACCTGCGCATGGACTACCGTGCCGGCGGCGCGGCCGCCTACCTCGGCATGGGCGCGACCTGGGCGTTGGGGCTCAGCTCGTCGGCGGCGCAGTTGCAGGCCAACGCCAGCAGTCTGCCCAAGAGCATTCTTGACATCACCGGCGTGATCCCGTTCAGCCAGACCATCTTCCTGTGGCAGTCGGTCGTCATGGCGCTGGTGTTGATCGTCGTGTCGGTGGCCATCGCGCTGTGGTCGGCGCCCGACGCGAAGCACGCGGTCACGGCGCAGGATCTGGGCGTGGACCTCACGGAAGCGAAGCCGGCCTCTCCCGATTCCGCCGCACGCCGCCCCGGCGAGTGGTTCGAACGCAGCCCGCTGCTCACGCTGCTCCTGTGCGCGCTGGGCTTCGGCTGGTTGGCGCAGGAGTTCATGGCCAAGAGCCCGTTGATCGCGATCTCGGGCCTCAACACCTACAACCTGTTGTTCCTCATGATCGGGCTGCTGTTGCACTGGCGCCCGCGCAGCTTTCTCGACGCGGTGTCGCGTTCGGTGCCGTCGACGGCGGGCGTGATCATCCAGTTCCCGCTGTACGGTGCCATCGCGGCCATGCTGACCGCCGCCAAGGGCGACGGAGGCATTACGCTGTCGGACCGCATCGCGCACCTGTTCGTGAGCATCTCCAACGTCGACAGCTTCGCCGTGGTGATGGGGGCGTATTCCGCCGTGCTGGGCTTCTTCATTCCCTCGGGGGGCGGCAAGTGGATCATCGAGGCGCCCTACGTCATGCAGGCGGCCAACGACCTGAAGGTACACCTGGGCTGGGCCGTGCAGGTCTACAACGCGGCCGAGGCGCTGCCCAACCTGATCAACCCGTTCTGGATGCTGCCGCTGCTGGGCGTGCTCTCGCTCAAGGCACGCGACATCGTGGGCTTTACCTTCCTGCAACTGCTGGTGCATGCGCCGCTGGTGCTCTTCATGCTCTGGGTCTTTGGCCGCACGCTGAGCTATGTCGCGCCGGTGATTCCTTGAATGCCTTGAATCACGCAGGTTCCGGATGCAAGTGACGACGACGGCGGCAACGCAAACCAAGCAGGGCTACTGCACGCTCTGCCGTTCGCGCTGCGGCACGCTCAACGAAGTGCGCGACGACATGCTGGTGTCGGTACGGCCCGACCCTTCGCACCCTACCGGCCAGGCGATGTGCATGAAGGGCAAGGCCGCGCCCGAGCTTGTGCACAGCCCGCACCGCCTGCGCTACCCGATGCGCCGCACCAGGCCCAAGACCGAAGCGGATCCGGGCTGGGTGCGCATCGGCTGGGACGAGGCGTTGGCCGAGACCGCGCAGCGGCTGGGCGCCATCAAGGCCGAGAGCGGCGCCGAGTCGGTGGTGTTTGCCGTGACCACGCCCAGCGGCACGCCACTGACGGACAGCATCGACTGGATCGAGCGCTTCGTGCGCCTCTTCGGCAGCCCCAACATCTGCTACGCGACCGAGGTCTGCAACTGGCACAAGGACTTCGCGCACGCCTTCACCTTCGGCTGCGGCATGCCCGCGGCCGACTACGCGCAGGCCGAACTGATCGTGCTGTGGGGTCACAACCCCGCGAACACCTGGCTGGCACAGGCCAATGCCATCGGCCGCGGCCGCGCGAACGGGGCGAAGATGGTGGTGATCGATCCGCGCCCCACCGCGCTCGCGCGGCAGGCCGACACCTGGCTGCCCGTGCGGCCCGGCACCGATGCGGCACTGGCGCTGGGGCTGATCCACCTGCTGATCGCGGACGCGCGCTTCGACGAAGACTTCGTGCGCGCTTGGACCAATGCCCCGTTGCTGGTGCGCGGCGACAACGGGCACTTCCTGCGTGAGCAGGACCTGTGGCCCGATGCCGAGGGCAACCGCTTCGTGGCGTGGAACGAGGCGCGCGCTTGTGCGGTGCCCTATGACACCGCGCAGGCGGCGCAAGCCCAGGACGCAGCCCACTTCCGCCTGCGCGGCGCGGTCGAGATCGATGTGGGCGCACATCGCCTGTCGTGCGCTCCGGCTTTCGAGCTGCTGGCCCAGGGCTGCGCCACCTATACGCCGCCGGAGGTCGAACGCATCACCGGCGTTGCTGAAACCTCGTTGCGCGCGGTCGCCGATCTCTTTGGCACTTGCCGCCGCGTGGCCTACCACGCCTGGACTGGCATCGGCCAGCACACCAACGCCACACAGGCCGAACGCGCGGTCGCCACGCTGTATGCGCTGTGCGGCAGCTTCGACCGCATCGGCGCGAACCGCGTTCGCGTCGGTCCGAGCGTCAACGCCGTTAACTCGCTCTCACTGCTGCCCGACGCGCAGCGCGCCAAGGCGCTCGGTCTTGCGGAGCGCCCGATCGGCCCCCCCGCGCACGGCTGGGTGACGGCGCGCGACACCTACCGCGCGATTCTCGAAGGCGAGCCTTACAAGGTGCGCGCGATGATGGCCTTCGGCACCAACCTGCCCGTGTCGCAGGCCGACACCGCGCTCGCGCACCGGGCGCTGTCGCAGCTCGAATTCCACGTGCACTGCGACTTGTTCGAAACACCCGTCGCCAGGTACGCCGACATCCTGCTGCCGGTCAACACGCCATGGGAGCGCGAAGGCCTGCGCATCGGCTTCGAGATCGACGACCGCGCGGCCGGTTGGGTGCAGTTGCGCCAGCGCATGGTTGCGCCGCGCGGCGAATCGCGCTCAGACAACGATGTGATCTTCGAACTGGCCACCCGCCTTGGCATGGGTGACGGCTTCTTCGGCGGCCGCCTCGACGCCGGCTGGAACCACATGCTCGAGCCGCTCGGCCTCACGGTCGATCAGTTGCGCACCCGGCCCGAAGGCATTGCCTGCGCCATCGACGCAAGCGAGCAGAAATACGCCCGCGCCACACCCACCGGCGTGCGCGGCTTCGACACCCCGACGCGCCGCGTCGAGCTCTATTCCGAAACCCTGCTGCGCCACGGCCAGCCGCCGGTCGCCACCTTCGTCGAACCGGCCGACACGCCGCGCGACGCGAAGGCCACGCGCCAGGGCCGCTTCCCCTATGTGCTGAGTTCGGCCAAGAACGGCTTCTATTGCCATAGCCAACACCGCAGCCTGCCTTCGCTGCGCAAGCGCGCGCCCGATCCGGTGGCCGAGCTGAGCCCCGCACTGGCGGCCGCCAAGGGCATCGCGGACGGTGACTGGATGCGCATCCGCACGCGCGTGGGCGAAGCCCGCTTCGTCGCACGCGTCACGCCTCAACTGGCGGACGACGTCATCGTTGCCGAGTTCGGCTGGTGGCAGGGCTGCCCCGAACTCGACCGCGACGGCCTGCCGATCGAAGGAGCACTGGGCAGCAACTTCAACGCGCTGATATCCGCCGACAGCTGCGACCCGGTGAGCGGCTCGGTGCCGCACCGTTCCTTTCTCTGCGACATCGAACGCGACCCGGCTACCGGGACGCGGCAGCGCAAGTGGTCCGGCTACCGTCCCTTCCGCGTCAGCGAGCTGCGGCCCGAGGCCGATGGCGTGCTGGGTATCCACTTCGAGCCGGTCGACGACGGCAAGCTGCCCGACTACCGCCCAGGGCAGCACGTCGAGATGCAGTTGCATCTCGACGACGGCACGCAAGTCACGCGCGCCTATTCGCTCACGGGCGCGGCCGAGGTGCCGGGCCGGCGCAGCTACAGCGTGGCCGTGCGCCACCAGCGCGGCCGCTCGGCCGACGGCACGCCGCACGAGGGGCGCGTGTCGAGCCATCTGCACTGCGCGCTGAAGGTCGGCGACACCCTCACGCTACGTGCGCCGTCAGGCAGCTTCGTGCTGCCGCGCCACTCGCCGCAACCGCTGGTCTTCTTCGCGGGCGGCATCGGCATCACGCCCTTCATCAGCCTTCTCGAATCGCTTCCCGACGGCATGCAAGGGCCGGCCATCTGGCTCTACTACGCGAACCAGAACAGCACGACACACGCCTTTCGCGAGCGTATCGCGCAGCACAGCGCACGTCTGCCGCAGTTGCGGGTCGTTGACCACTACAACGCACCACGGTCGCAGGAGCGCCTGGGCATCGACTACCAGTCGAACCGCTACATCGACGCAAGCGTGGTGGACGATGCGCTGATCGCGCAGCGCGCCCGTTTCTACATGTGCGGACCACCCGCCATGATGGACGCCGTGACCGACGGGTTGATGGCGCGGGGCGTTCCGCGCTTCGACATCTTCAGCGAAGTGTTCCGCTCGCCCACTGCGCCGCCCACCGACGGCGACCAGCACTTCACCGTCAACTTCGCGCGCTCGGGCCACGCCCCCGCGACGTGGACGCCCAGACAGGGCACGCTGCTGACTTTTTGCGAATCGCTCGGCCTGCAGATGGCCAGCGGCTGCCGCGTGGGCCAATGCGAGAGCTGCGCCGTGCGCCTGCTGGCCGGCAAGGTCCGTCATCTGCACGGCAGTGAGCCGGAAGACCCGTCCGTGTGCCTCGCCTGCCAAGCCGTCCCTCTCGAAGACGTGGTGCTCGAGGCATGACTGCGGGCACTTCCATCCACTTGATTCCATCCGCAACCCTATGAAAATCATCGATACGGAAAGCACCCGCCGTGCGCTGCCTTTCGAACGCCTGATCCCGGCGCTTCGGGAGATGTTCGTCGCTGGCTGCGAGGTGCCGTTGCGGCACACGCATTCGCTCCAGGCCGGGGCGGACGACCCGCCCCGCACCGTGCTGGTCATGCCGGCGTGGCAGCGCGACCGCTACCTGGGCATCAAGACCGTGACCATCTTCCCGGACAACGCGCAGCGCGGCCTGCCCGGACTGTTCTCGACCTATGTGCTGTACGACGCAAGCACCGGCGAGCCACTGGCGCAGATCGACGGCAACGAGATCACTTCGCGGCGCACCGCTGCCGCATCGGCCCTGGCCGCGTCCTATCTCGCGCCTGCGGGTGCGCGCAGTCTGCTGGTCGTCGGCTGCGGGCGTGTCGGCAGTCTTGTTCCCGAGGCCTACCGTGCCGTGCTTCCCATCGAACGAGTGGTGGTGTGGGACCGCGACGAATCTGCGGCGAAGGCACTCGCTGCGCGGCTGTGCGCGCAGAACATCGAGGCGGCCGTCGCGCCGGACCTCGCCAAGGCGGTGAACGATGTCGACGTCGTGAGCTGTGCCACGCTCGCCACGCAGCCACTGGTGCAGGGCGCGTGGCTGCGGCCGCGCAGCCACCTCGACCTGATCGGCAGCTTCACGCCGCAGATGCGCGAAGCCGACGATGCCTGCTTTGCTGGCGCACGCCTGTTTGTCGATACGCAAGAAGCGTTGCACAAGAGCGGCGAACTGCTCGGGCCCATGTCGCGCGGCGTGTTCGCCGCCGCAGATGTAGCGGGAGAGTTGGCCGATCTGGCCGCGGGCAGGATTCAGGGACGAGCCGAAAGTGACGGGCGGACCGTCTTCAAGGCTGTGGGTACCGCGCTGGAGGACTTGGCCGCTGCAGTGGTGGTCTACGAGGCTTCCGATCCGCACTGAGGCACTTACCTTCGCAGGCCGTCGCTACATGATCTCAAAGAATCGCTTTTCTCGACCTCTCGCGTCCCAAACTTCACAGAAGTCAATCTGTCCCGTCGTTTCTGGACATGTCTTCTGGTCCATCGGTTTGTTCCCCTTGGGCAGGAAGACGCAATGAGCCATCGGGTCGAGTTCAGCGCAAGACAGCCGAATCAACGAGACGGAGCACTGGCTCGCCAGATTCCCTTCACGATCAGCACTGCGAGCAGCACGCCTGCTCCGGCAAAGACGACGCAGGCAAGCACAAAGCGAAGCGGCGCCTGTGCCAGCACGATGTCCGGTGCTCCCCATGGCGCGGAAATGACGCCTTTGAAAAGGCCTCGAACGGCAATGTAGACAGGTGCTCCCCCGAAGAGGAGAGCCAGAAAAATGCCGAAGGCCTTCAACTGCCACGGCGACAGCACGGTGTTCTCAAAACCGCTGTCCTCGAATCGGACACTTCCCAGGATCGGGAGGTTGAATATGACGACGACGAGCGCGAAGAAGGCGACAAGCACTGCGGGGATGAGGAAGATCCCTCCCAGCGCAGAGCTACTGCCCGAACGCATCTCGATCGCGCTGTAAGTCGCGCCGAGGAAGATGACAAGCGCAATTGCCCTGCGAAGCAAACCCATCGATTGATCCTGATGTGTCAAGTAAGGTCGAGATCCACGTCGTCGTCATTCCAGCGGCGCTCGATAAGCCAGGCAGCCAAAGCGGCGGTTGCCAGGCCCAGCAGGACGCTGCTCCAGCCCCATGGCCCCACGCGCCAGCGAGGCACCATCAGCAGGCATAGAGCCCAGAGCAGCGGGGCGCGCACCAGTGCCCGCAGGATTGCTCCGGGTACGAGGAACGTCATCAGGAAGATAAACGCCAACCCCAAGGCCCAGGCCACCAGCTGACCCAAGCCCATGACTGCAGACCAGCCCAGCATGCGAAAGAAATCCGCAACAGGTTCTGCATGCACGGACAGGCTTGTGAACGCCAGGAAGGCACCCACCCAGCGGGTGGGTCGAAGGTGCGATATCAGGGGCGGCGCGAGCATGGGCGCAGTATGCATACCCACGCCGTGTGCCGGATATCAGAGGCAGGAAGGCGCAAAGGCCGCAACCGGCAGGTGCATGGCCCGATACCGAAGACAGTTGTTCCTGGTCGATCAAGCGCCGCGCCGTGACGCGTATTTCTCTTGAGAGGCACGGGCGACAGCAGCGAGTTGCGCTTCGAAACAAAAATGACCCGGACCTTGCCCACTGTTGACCTATAGAGTCGAGCTTGGCGCAGGGTGGCAGTTCCATCCCGCTGGCGGCTTCCCCATCTTGTAAGGAAGGACGACGCGATGAGTAAGGACCAAGCTCGCCTGCAGCACCTCCTGGTGCGAATGCAGGCCCTGTACGGAGAGCACGATGCCGATGTTCTTCAGCTCCGTGACGCGGTGCACCGGCTGGAACTCGACGAGACCCGTGTACACGGGACGCTACGCTATTCCGATGCGCCGCTGTTTTCCGACCGGGCGGCACGCCTGGCGCGCGCGGGCCAGGACGCAGGCCTTTTGTAGAGCATGTGGCTTCGGTGTCCCGGCAACAGCAACGGCTACATCCGATCTGCGGTCGGCAGGTTGTCCGGCTCGTACTGCAACGCGGGCCCGTGGCAGTTAATGGAGTCTTGAAGGGAGTGGGCGAGCCAGAGATCGAGCATGTTGCTTGAAGGTGCGACGCTGCGTTCGTCTTGAGGCGGCGCACTGACAACATCACGCCGCTGGTCATGCCCCACCACCTCGCTGGCGAACCATCGGAAGATGTTGCTCCGGCTTTTCAGCCCATCGCTGGATCGAATGAAGAGAAAGCCCTACAGCTCATTGCCCTCCGCGTCGACCGGGATGCCGGCGGCTCGCAAGGCTGTGACCTTCGCGCCGGTGTCCATGTCGAACGGCAGCTTCAGGGTGATGGTTGCGTTGTGGACCGTCCGTCTCGACATGGCTTTGCCCTCATGTTTCCTGGTGGCTCCGCAGACCCTGGAGAGCTTCTTCTTCTCCGAAGGTCCGTCCCGCGTTGTCGCTCTCTCTCTACTTGTCGTGATGCAGGTACGTGGCCTGCTTCGGCAGCAGCAGGCTGACAAGGAAGGCCACCCCCATCATTCCTGTCACGTACCAGTAGAAGTACGACTCGTGCCCGATCGACTTCAGCCCCAGCGCCACGTATTCCGCGCTGCCGCCGAAGATGGCATTGCCCACCGCGTACGACAGGCCTACGCCCAGTGCACGAATCTCGGGCGGGAACATCTCGGCCTTCACGATGCCGCTGATCGAGGTGTAGAAGCTCACCACCGCCAGCGCGAGCGTGATCAGCATGCCGGCCACCAGCGGGCTGCTCACGTTCTGCAGGTTGCTCAGCACCGGCACCGTCATCAGCGCGCCCAGTGCGCCGAACAGCAGCATGTTGGTGCGTCGGCCGATGCGGTCAGACAGCGCGCCGAACAGCGGCTGCATGCACATGTAGATGAACAGGCAGGCCGTCATCACGTTGCTTGCGGTCTTGATCGACATGCCGGCCGAGTTCACCAGGTACTTCTGCATGTAGGTGGTGAATGTGTAGAAGATCAGCGAGCCGCCGGCCGTGTAGCCCAGCACCACGAAGAAGGCGCGCTTATGGTTCGTGAACAGCTCGCGCATCGTGCCCGCGCCCTTGGCGGCACGGGTCTTGGTGCTCGCGGTTTCGGTCAGCGTGCGGCGCAGCATGAGTGCGACCACGGCGGCGATGGCGCCGATGACGAACGGAATGCGCCAGCCCCAGCTCTTGAGCTCGGCCTCGTCGAGCACCTGCTGCAGCACCACCACGACAACCACCGCCAGCAATTGGCCGCCGATCAGCGTGACGTACTGGAACGACGAGAAGAAGCCGCGCTGTCCGCGCATCGCCACTTCGCTCATGTAGGTGGCTGTGGTGCCGTATTCGCCACCGACCGACAGGCCCTGCAGCAGCCGTGCGGCCAGCAGCAGCGCGGGCGCAGCGGCGCCGATCTGTGCATAGGTCGGCAGGCAGGCGATGACCAGCGAGCCCACGCACATCATGACGACCGAAGTCACCATCGAAGTCTTGCGACCCTTGCGGTCAGCCAGGCGGCCGAACAGCCAGCCGCCGATCGGGCGCATGAGGAAGCCGGCAGCGAACACGCCAGCGGTGTTCAGCAGCTGCACCGTGGGGTCGGACTTGGGGAAGAACGCCGGCGCGAAGTAGATGGCGCAGAAGGCGTAGACGTAGAAGTCGAACCACTCCACCAGGTTGCCGGACGAGGCGGCAAAGATGGCGAAGATGCGCTTGCGCTTTTCTTCGAAGGTGTACGGGGTGTTGTTGGCGGTGGTCGCGTCGGGGCTGGAGGCGCCGGCGGTCGCACTGCTTGCGATGGCGGTCATGAAAAGGGGTCCTTGCTTGTCTCTTGCTGCGGCCCGCCGCAAAGCCGCGCGAAGCCGTCCCGCCGAGTCTGTCCGGCCGCCGTCGGGCTGTCGTCCGTAGCCTGCCGCCGGGCGGCTACGTATCGGTACGCAAGGGTAAATACCTAGAATGGGGTGCCGCAAGCAAACGGGCTCGCAATGGAGGTCGATGATGGAAGAGCAGAACATCCGGACGGCTATCGACAGACATTGGGCTGCGTCCGCCGCAGGCGACCAGGTCGTCGAGCATGAGATCTATCACGACGATGCCGTGTGCACCTACCCGCAGTCAGGCGAGGTCATCCACGGCCGGCACAACCTGCAGGCACTTCGCAGCCATCACCCCGGCAAGCCATCTGGGTTTGTGGTCCGGCGGATCGTGGGGGAGGGCAGTCTCTGGGTAACCGAGTATGCGATCGACTACGGGGGCAAGAGCGCCTTCACCGTGAGCATCATGGAGTTCCGGGGTGGAAAGGTATCGCGCGAGACTCAATACTTTGCCGATCCCTTCGACGCCCCCGCTTGGCGCGCCCAGTGGGTCGAACGGGCAGCGTGATTGCGCACAAGCTGATGTTCAAATTCAGGAGACACCGCGCCCCGCCAGAAGGAGTTCTCGCCGCCATGACATGGTCACTGTTCTACCGCTTCGACAACGAGGTGCCCACCGACTTCCACGAATTGCGCCAGTTCGGCAGCTCACTGTGGGCCGCGAGTGGCAAGGTGAAAACCATGGGGCGCTCCAGCGTCGCCGAGTTTGCCAGTCCGCAGGCCGCGAAGGACGCCCTCGTGCAGCGCAGCAGCGAGATCGAGGCCCGGGGCTACAAGCGGGTGCGCCAGGGCACACACGACCCGGCTCGCATCGACTTCCCCCTGCTCACCGCCGAGATTCGCGATGGTGCTCGCCGCGCCTTCCAGGCCATTCGCGCGGCCCACCCCGACGAAACCATCCGCCTCTTCGCGCTCGGCAGTGACGACAGCGCGATGACCATCGTCCACGCCGCTGGCATTCTTGCGCTGGGCGAGCCCGGCGACATGGACGACGAAAGCGAGATCTGGTGCTCCGCCGAGTGGCCCCATTCGGAGGGCGACGAGTTCCTCGACATCGCCTACCGCATGATTCTGCCCTGCCACCGCAACGACTTGCCCTGCAGTGTTGAGTTCGACGTCTTGCACGCGGGCCTCTTCGAAGCCTGCGTCGCTGCGATGGAACAACTTGATCGCGAAGGGTTCTTTGGTACTGGCGCGGTGCGTGAAGAGGTTGTACTGCTGTGCCAGAGCGAAGGCGCCGAGGACATGGAAGGGTCGATTGCCCGGCTCAATACTCCGCGTGTGGTGGGGCGACTTGAACGCTGGATCAAGCTCTGCGAGTGAGTTCCGATGGGGATGGTCTTGGCGGGTTAACGGTCAGCGGAAACGTCGAAATCCGCAAAGCGGTCATCTTTCAGCGTGTGCAAGAAACTGGACTGGCTGATCTAGGCAAGGGAGGAGCCAAGGGTCGGCGAGGAAAGCCTCGACAGGACTGCAGTGCGGCAGACATCCAGAATTTCATCGGCGAGTGGTGAGTCGTCAGGACACGCCCGTGACAGCACTATTGCGCCGATTACCTGTGCAATGACGTCGATCCGCTTGGCACGCGCGTCGCCGCACTGATCGCCTTCCTCTGTCGCGCCGCACTGGTTTGCCAGGTTCGCCAGCAAGCTTTCAACGCCGGCCGCAAAAGCCGTCTTGATCGACTCCGTCTGACGCGCGGCATCTCCGCATAGTGCGGCCATCGTGCAACCGTCACCAGGAGCATCGCGGTGCTCACGGGACAAGTAGTGCTTGACGAACTCCATCGCATCGACGCCTTCGGCCTTGGCCGCCGTCTGCGCAAAACCGCATGTTGCCGCTTCTGCCATCAGGTCGGCCTTGGACCCGAAGTGCTTGTAGAAGCCACCATGGGTGAACCCTGCGCCCGCCATCAAGTCCGCAATCCCCACCCCGTCATAGCCTCGCTCGCGAAACAGCGTGGAGGCCGTCTCGACGATGTGTGCCCGGTTCGCCTGGGCCTGCGCTTTGGTGACCTTCATGTCCAGGATCTCTCTAGATGTGCCATCAGTGAAGTCATGAATATACATTGATGTTAATCATCATCAAACCCCTTGACAGCAAAGATGACAATCGACATCATTAAGCCAACTCACCTCGAAAGGCTTCTGGAAATGAGCGATACCCACCTGACTGCCCCCCCTTCTTCGAGGTGGATGGCGACAAATTCGCCTCTAGCCGCTGGGGCAACACGCGATCCAGTTCCTGAAGGAGTGATGCCGCCCGCATCCCCTTTTTCTGCCTGACCAACGACCTTTTCGATCAAGAGAAAACACATGACATCCCATTCCACTGTTCTCATCACGGGCGCCTCGACCGGCATTGGCGCCATCTATGCCGACCGCTTCGCACGCCGCGGCCACGACCTTGTGCTGGTGGCACGCGACAAGGCGCGGCTGGAAACGCTCGCTGCGCGGCTGCGCGAGGAAAC
Organism: Variovorax sp. R-27; assembly: GCF_049913215.1. Taxonomy (NCBI): domain Bacteria; kingdom Pseudomonadati; phylum Pseudomonadota; class Betaproteobacteria; order Burkholderiales; family Comamonadaceae; genus Variovorax; species Variovorax sp. R-27. The sequence continues at coordinate 5,093,564 of NZ_CP183984.1, read as the reverse complement.
CGGCGCTGCCGTCGATACCCTCCCGGCCGACCTGACCCAGCCCGGCGATCTGGCCGCAGTCGAGACGCGCCTGCGCGAGGACACCAAGATCGAAACCCTGATCAACAACGCCGGGGCTGCACTGTCCGGTCACTTCATCGACCAATCGACAGACGATGTCGCCCGCCTGGTCAGCCTCAACACCACCGCACTCGTAAGGCTGGCGAGCGCCGTCGCCCCGCGCCTGGCGCAGGCCGGCAAGGGCGCGATCGTCAACATCGGCTCGGTGGTCGGCCTGGCGCCCGAGTTCGGCATGTCGGTCTACGGTGCAACCAAGGCCTTCGTGCTGTTCCTATCCCAGGGGCTGAGCCTGGAGTTGACGCCCAAGGGTGTCTACGTGCAGGCGGTGTTGCCAGCCGGAACCCGTACCGAGATCTGGGAGCGTGCGGGCATCGACAGCAGCGCGATGCCTGATCTGATGGGAGTGGAAGAACTGGTAGATGCCGCACTGGTCGGATTCGACCGCCGCGAACTCGTGACCATCCCGCCGCTGCATGATGGCGCGCGCTGGGAGGTGCTGAACGCGGCACGGCAGACCTTGATCGCGGACATCCGGCAGGCGCATGTGGCAGAGCGCTATCGAGCCGCAGCCTGAAACCGCAAAAGCCCCAGAGCGGAAGGGACGGCACATGACATTCAAGGCACTGCTCGCCAGCAAGACCGGCGACACCATTTCAAGCAGCCTGGTCGACTTCAAGGACGAAGATCTGATGCCGGGTGACGTCACCGTCGCGATCGAGTACTCGACGGTGAACTACAAGGACGCGATGGCGCTCAGTGGCCGGTCACCGGTCATTCGCCAGTTTCCGCTGATTCCGGGCATCGACTTTGCCGGTGTCGTCGAGTCGTCGACCTACCCCGGCCTCGTCGCCGGCGACCGTGTGCTGGCGACCGGCTGGGGACTGAGCCAGACGCACCACGGCGGCTTCGCACAGAAGGCGCGAGTGAGCGGTGATTGGCTGGTCAAGATCCCGGAGGTCTTTTCGACCCGGGATGCCATGGCCATCGGCACCGCCGGGTTCACCGCCATGTTGGCCGTGCTCGCACTGGAGCATGGGGGCCTGGCGCCCGAGCGGGGAGACATCCTGGTGACCGGCGCCAATGGCGGTGCCGGCTCTGTGGCCATCGCATTGCTGTCGGGCCTGGGCTATCGCGTGATCGCATCGACCGGCCGACTCGACGAAGCCGTCTACCTGCGTGCGCTGGGCGCGGCGGACGTCATCGACCGCCACACCCTGTCCGAAGCGGGCGCACCGATCGCCAAGGAGCGGTGGGCCGGGGCCATCGATTCGGTCGGCAGCCATACGCTGGCGAACGTCCTGGCGCAGACCCGGTATCGCGGGGTGGTCGCGGCTTTCGGCCTCGCACAGGGCGCGGATCTGCCGGCATCGGTTCTGCCCTTCATCCTGCGCAACATCACCCTCGCAGGTATCGACTCGGTCAATGCGCCGCAGCCTGTGCGGCTGCAGGCGTGGTCGCGTCTGGCCAGCGACCTGGATCTGGAAAAGCTTGCACGGACCACCAAGGTGATTGGCCTCGCGGAGGTGCCTGATGTCGCCAGTCAAGTCCTCGCAGGGAAGGTTCAGGGGCGCACCATCGTCGATGTGAACGCCTGACCGCCAACACGATGACGATGACCCCTACCGACCGGCATCCAGGATCGAGCATGCCCTACATCGACACCGCCACCCGATCGATCGATGTCGACGGGACTGCATTCGCGTACCGTGACCTCGGGCCGCGCAGTGGCGTGCCGCTGGTTCTGCTCAACCACTGGGGCGCGGTACTCGACAATTTCGACCCGCGTATCGTCGATGGGCTTTCCCGCAGGCATCGCATCATCGCCATCGACTACCGGGGAATTGGCGCTTCGGGCGGAACGGCACCTGTGACCATCGACGCGATGGCACGGGATGCGATCGCACTGATCCACACGCTGGGTTTCGAGAAGGTCGATCTGCTTGGCTTCTCCCTCGGAGGATTCGTGGCGCAGGACATTGTGCTGAAAGCCCCCGGCCTGGTGCGCCGGCTCATCCTGACCGGTACGGGGCCGGCGGGCGGCAAAGGCATCGACCAGGTAGGGGCGGTCTCCTGGCCGCTGATGGTCAAAGGCTTGTTGACACTGCGCGATCCGAAGACCTACCTGTTCTTCACCTCCACGGCCAATGGTCGTCAAGCCGCCAAAGCCTTCCTGGAGCGACTGAGGGAACGCAAGACGGATCGGGACAACGGGCCGACGCCCAGTGCCTTCCTGCGACAGTTGAAGGCAATCAAGGCCTGGGGCCAGCAGGCGCCGCAGGATCTGGGCGGCATCCGCATCCCTGTGCTGATCGCCAATGGCGACAACGACATCATGGTGCCCACCGTGAACAGTCATGACATGGCGCGTCGCATTCCTGGCTCACAACTGGTCATCTACAAGGACGCCGGACATGGCGGGATCTTCCAGTACCACGGCGAGTTCGTGCCCAAGGCGCTGGCCTTCCTCAATGACTGAAAAAAGTACCCCATGAAAGCTTTCATCATCGATCGCTATGGAAAGAAAGAAGTTGGCCGCATCGGCGAAATGCCCGACCCCGAGGTCCGGGACGATGACGTCCTGATCCGGATCCACGCGGCGAGCATCAACCCCCTGGACACGAAGACCAAGAGCGGTGAATTCAAGCTGATTCTTCCCTACCGCCTCCCCCTGATCCTGGGCAACGACATGGCCGGAACGGTCGTGCGGGTCGGCGCTCGCGTTCGCAACTTCAAGCCCGGTGATGAGGTCTATGCACGCCCTGACGACGATCGCATCGGCACCTTCGCCGAGTTCATTGCCGTCAAGGAGTCGTCGCTGGCGCTGAAGCCCGCGAATCTCAGCATGGTCGAGGCCGCCTCCGTTCCTCTGGCGGCCCTGACGGCCTGGCAGGTGCTGGTCGAAACTGCCAAGCTGAAGAAGGGGCAGAAGGTGCTGATCCATGCCGGCTCCGGCGGCGTCGGCACCATCGCCATCCAGCTTGCCAAGCACCTCGGCGCGTTCGTGGCCACGACCACCAGTACGGCCAACATCGGCTGGGTGAAGGCCTTGGGCGCGGACGTCGTCATCGACTACAAGCAGCAGGACTTCGCCACGGTGCTTCGCGGCTACGACGTGGTGCTGAACAGCCTCGGCACCAACGAGCTGAACAAATCCCTCCAGGTTCTCAAGCCGGGCGGGCATCTCATCTCCATCTCCGGGCCACCGACCCCGACGTTCGCCGTCGCGCGAGGACTGGCTTGGCCGCTCCAGCAGGTGCTGCGCCTGCTGAGTTTCGGCATCAGGAAGAAGGCAAAAAAGATCGGGGGTGAATACACCTTCGTCTTCATGCGGGCCGATGGGGCGCAGTTGCGCGAGATCACCGCCCTCGTCGAATCTGGTGCGATCCGTCCGGTCGTCGACAAAGTATTCCCGTTTCAGGACACCCACAAAGCTCTGGCCTACGTAGACAGTGGGCGCGCCAAGGGCAAGGTCGTGGTGCAGATGATTTAGCTGCCGCGCGATGTTGCGCGGAAAGCGCACGGTTGTGCCCGGGCTGTTCAACAAGCTGTCGTGCTTCGGCGTGCGTTTCTTGATACGGCGTTCGCATCGCGGGTGGCGACTCAAGTGCTTGGCAAGCCGCGGTTCGAGCTGCCGACACGCTCCGAGCAGACAAGCCGCGTGGTCCAAGTAGCGAGTACGAGCGGCTCGCCTTGAGCTTCGGTGGGAATGCCGTCCAAACCGCTGGCGTATTGAGTACCCCGACGGCAACGAGAGAGATGCCGGTCTGCGGGCCGATTGCTTAATACGCCCTGCAACGAGATGTCCCGAAGGCATATGCCCTTCTGCCTATGCCTTTCTCTATTTGCGCGGCAATTGAACCTCTGCGTCACGAGCGTCAGCGCCGAACCGAACCGGTAGTGAGCAACGAGAGAGCGGCTTGATCGCTCATCAGTTCGATCAGGACCTGTGTGGCTCTCCGGTGGAAACATGCGTGATTTCAATACCGCCCTGCTGCTTAAGGCGTTCCATCCAAAGATGCAGGATGGTGTCGATATGGGAAACGTCGCGCGATGTTGTGAAGCCCGAACCTCCTACCGATGGCAGATGTTGCTCATGGCAGAGCCGTGGATCTCATGACTTTGGTCATTTCAGGTTCGCAGCCATCCGCACTAAGATGCCCGGACCATGGCTACTGCCACCCCCCTGCCGCTGCATGCCGCGCCGTTGCGTAGCGAGGCCAGCATTGCCATACCGGCGCGGGGCATCCTGGTGGTCGACGACCACGAGCTGGTGCGCCTGGGCCTGAGGGCGCTGCTGCTTGCGGAGACCGGCAGCGTGCCGGTGTACGAGGCACGCTCCCTGGCCGACGCATTGCGCTTGTACGAGTTTCATCTCACGTCGCATCTTCTGGTGCTGCTCGATCTCGATCTGCCCGACTCCCAGGGGCTGGATACCCTGGTGCGTTTCAGGCGCGCCTTTCCTGCATCGCGCGTGGTCGTGCTATCGGGCAAGGACAGCCATGCGTTGATGCAAGGGGTGATGGCGCTCGGGGCGCAGGCCTTTCTTCCCAAGACAGGTCACCTGGGCGAGGTGTTGCGCTACGTGAGGGACAACGATCTGGTCGCTCTGCCAGCCTCGCCGTCCACGGCCCCTGTCGCTGTCCGCACGACGCCGGCGACGGCGACGACTGAGTTGCAGCCGCAGCTCAATGTGCGCCAGGTCGAAATCCTCGACTGGCTGCTGGCCGGCAAGTCGAACAAAGAGATCGCACAGCTGTCGCACCTGACCGAGGGCACGGTCAAGAACCATGTGTCTACCCTGTTGTTGCTGTTCGGGGTGCGCTCGCGAGCCCAGCTCATCAGCAGTCTGAAGTGAGCCCTCCGCGCCATGCGGCCTTCGACGTGGCGATGCCCCGCATGCCTGCAATGAATGACTTGCATCCGCCCGAGTTGGCCGAGCGGGTGCTGCGCGAACAGGTGGCCGCGGTCCATGCCAACGCGCCGGCAGCCTATCTCGCGGACTTCCTCACGGCACAGTCGCTGGGCATCGGCCTGTTCGTGGCCACGTGGCGCTGGCAAGTCCTGCTGTGGATGGCGCTGCACCTGGCGTTAACGCTGCGACGAGCCTATCGGCGCTACCAGCGCAGTCCTGATGCTGCCGCCCATCCCGAGTACTGGGCACGCTTCAATGCGCGCAACGTGCTGCTGCGCTCCTGTGTCTGGGGCCTGGCGCCGTGGCTGTGCGTTCCGCCGGGGCGCAACCTGGGGCTCTGGGTCATGGTCATCGTGATGATGATGGGCGGCTGCGCCGGCGGAGCACTGTCGCTGGCGGTTCTCAAGCGCAACATTCCACGCTTCATCGTGCCCAGCATGGCGAGCCTGACCTTGGCGCTGGCCTGGCGCGGCGATAGCACGCACCTGTTCCTGGCCACCGGCTGCCTGCTGTACATGTGCGTCATGATCATGTTCGCGCTGCAGCATCATCGGCTGCTGACAGCGGCGCTTACCATGCGTTTCGAAAAGGAGGCGTTGGCCGAGCAGCTGAGCCATCAGATTGCCGCAACCCAGCGTGTCAGCGAGGAGAAGACGCGCTTTCTTGCCGCGGCGAGCCACGATCTGCGACAGCCTCTGCACGCCATCGCATTGTTCGGAGCCGTCATTGAAAAGAAGCTCAAGGGCACCGAGGAATGGAATCACGCGGTGCGGTTGATGGACGCGGTCGGAACGCTCGGCGATTCGCTCGACATCCTGCTGGACATCTCGCGACTTGATGCCGGCGAGGTGGCGCCGCAGATTCGACCCGTGGAGCTCAATCCGCTGTTCCTCGCGCTCAACAATGTGTTCGTGGCGCAGGCGGCCGATCGGGATCTGCAACTGCGGCTGCGTGCCACGCCTTGCTGGGTGCTGAGTGATCCGCAGCTGTTGCAGCGGCTGCTGTCCAATCTCGTGGACAACGCGCTCAAGTACACGACGCGCGGCGGCGTGGTGGTGGCTGCCCGCGCACGCGGTCCGCTGGTGTGGATCGACGTATGCGATACCGGCATCGGCATCGCGGATGAGCACCTCGGCCGCATCTTCGACGAGTTCTACCAGATCGGTAATCCGGGGCGCGATCGAGCACAAGGACTGGGCATCGGCCTGTCCATCGTGCAGCGGCTCTCACGCCTGCTGGCGCACCCGCTGCAGGTGCGCTCGCGCCTGCATCACGGCAGTCGCTTTCGCCTGGTGCTTCCGGCGGTGACCGCCTCGGGTGTCGTGCCACTCGCTGCATGCCCAGGCGCTGCCTCGCCATTGCCGCAGCGCGTGCTGCTCATCGATGATGAAGCCGCGATCCGCCAGGCCGTTACCGGGCTGCTGCAGGCCCACGGCGTAACCATCGATGCAGTGGCCAGCGAGGCCGAAGCCGAGGCCGTGCTGGTGCAAGCCGCACATGGGAGTACCCCTGTCGAAGTTCTGTTGTGCGACGTGCGGCTGGCCGACGGTGCCGACGGACTTGCCGCGGCGCAGCGACTGAGCGCGCGCTTCAGCCCTGGCTTGCAGGTACTGTTGATCACCGGGGAAACCGCGCCGCAACGACAGCGGCAGATGCTCGACTCCGGGTTGCAGGTGCTACTCAAGCCGGTGGCTGCCGACAGGCTGCTGCAGGCCCTTGCATCGCTGACGCGGCACGATACGACGCACGCTTGCATGCGCTCCTGAGCATCTTTTTTTGCTGCTCGGCGATGACCTTCGACACTAGATCGCAGGCGTTGCCGACCCTACCGTGGAGGCCTTCTCGTTCACTCCACTTGAAAAAAGGAAGGCCCATCATGAATACCACTCGTACCGTTTCCCGCGCATGGCGTGCACCTGCCGCGCTGCTGATGATGAACCTCGTGCTGGCCGCCTGCGGCGGCGGTGGGGGCGGAGGCGGTGGCTTCCCCGGCTTCGCTGTCGCTCCTGCACCTGCTCCTGTTCCTCAGGGAACGCAGACGCCGGCACCGACGCAGGAAGACACCGCGCCCTCCATCACGACACAGCCATCGGATACCACCATTGGCCAGGGCGTGACCGCCATGTTGAAGGTACAGGCTGTGCGTGCCACGACCTACCAGTGGCAGCGCAGCGTTGATGGCGGTGCCAACTGGACCGATGTTTCCGGCGCCACCAGCGACAGCTTCACCACAGCTGCCAATCAACTGGCCGACAGCGGCCAGCAGCTGCGCGTGCAAGTGACGGGCCCCAATGGCAGTGTGACCAGCCATGCCGCCACGCTGACGGTCAAACCCTGGGTCGCCAACGTGCTGGCGACCACCGGGGTGACATACAACCGTCCCTATCAACTCGTTCTGGATGCCAGCGGCGCGAACCTCTACGTGGCCATGGGAGGCAATGGTTCGGTCTACAGGATCGACACGGCCAGCGGCAGCGGCGCGGAAGTAACGCCGGGGACGACCATGAACACGCCGTATGGCCTGGCACTGGCCGCCGACGGTACCCTGTACGTGAGCGACCAGCATCGCATCAACAAGATCGCCCCCAACGCCACAACCTACAGCACCTGGGTGGGCAGTGGCACCAGCGGGTACGCCGACAGCCCGGCCGCTGCAATGTTCAACGACCCCGCCGGCATTGCGCTGGACAGCGCAGGCAACCTGTTCGTGGCAGACCTGGAAAACAAGCGCGTGCGCAAGGTCGCTGCCGATGGCACCACGAGCACGCTCGCCGGAGACGGCACGCAGGCCTACCTCGACGGAGTCGGCACGGCCGCCCAGATGGCGCGCCCGCAGGGCCTGGCGATCAGCCGCGATGGCAGCACGCTGTACGACACGGACACCGACGGCACATGCTTGCGCAAGATCGATGTGGCCAGCGCCACAGTGAGCACGCTGCTGGGCGATTGCAACGGCAACGCTGTTTCCAATGTGGTCGACGGAACGGCCGCCACGCCGGCCAAGCTCGGCTATTCCTACGGCGTAACGGTGGATGCACATGACAACGTGTTCCTGACGCATGCCTGGGATGGCGTGGCGCGAGTGGTCACGCCTGCGGGCGAGATCAGCACACTGCGGGACAGCACCGGCGCGGCGATGAGGTTCAATTTTCCGATTGGTGTGGCGGTCGCCAGCGACGGGACCATCTACGTGGGCGCATCCAACGGCAACCAGATCTTCAAGCTCACGCTGGCGCCCTGAGCCGTTGATCTTGTCTGCCCGATGCGGCTTCGCACGCCCGCTTCGCCGCGGATCAGGTGGCCTGCCTCTTTGGCCGAGCAGATTTTGGCGCCTCGCTTCGCGCCAGCCACAGTCCGCTCGCAACGATCAATGCCCCGCCGCCCAGCGTCCATGCGTCGGGCGCGGCCTGCCAGAACACCCAGTCCAGCACAAGCGCCCAGGCCAGGGCGCTGTATTCGAAGGGGGCGATGGCGGCGGCCTGGCCGTGACGGAAGGCCTCGGCGATAGCCATCTGGCCCAGAAAGCCGCTGATGGCCAAACCCGCAAGCACCCACGTGTGTTCAGCCTGGATTGGCACCCATTGCGGCGCCGACAGCAGACCGCCGCCCACTGCCATGCCGGCCGTGGTCCAGAAGACCAGCGCGGCGCTCGATTCGGTGCGGCTGATGAGCCGGCCCAGCATGTTCGACAGCGCATAGCAGACTGCGGCCACCAGAATCGCCAGAGCGCCCACCGAGAGGAAGGCACCCTGCTCAGGCCGCAGTGCGATCACGACACCGATGAAGCCCAGCCCGATCGCGATCCAGTGCCGCGGCTGGACCGACTCGCCCAGCATCGGCACGGCGATGAGCACCATCAGCATCGGAGCGATGAAAGTGAGTGTGTAGGCCTCTGCCAGGCCCAGGGTCTTCAGGCCATGGACGAAGAGCACGAGCATCGTCATGTTCAGCGCAGTGCGCAGCAGGTGCAGGCGCCAACGCAGCCGGCGGCTGAAAACGCCGGCTGCCTCGCGCCGCCAGGCGATGTACAGGCACACCAGGGGCAGAGCCGTGAGACCGCGCAGTGCCATCACCTGCACCGGCGGGTAGTGCCCGGCCAGGTTCTTGAGCAGCGCGTCCATGCAGGCAAAGAAGGCGCAAGCCAACAGCATCGCGGCGATGCCGCGCAGGGTTCCGGTCGAGTGCATGGTCGGGTTGTCTCGCGGCAGTGGCCGGGGAGGGGACTTGTTCTTGACCGCCTAGCATAGGCGCTGCGAACGTCCGGTCGTGGCCGGGCGCCGTCAATTGCACAACGAGCCGCTTGCCGCTGACGGCAACCCGCACGGCGACCGTGCTTGGGAGAGTGCGTCATTTCACGTGGCACGCCGTCTAGAGAAAGTCGCGCCAAGGCGACGCATCTAGAACGGCTTTTGCTTGTGCCACGCCGCCCTCTTTGTAGGCATGGGCAACTGCGACGGTGGAAGCTTGCAATTGAAGCAACTCATCTGCCGTTGGTCCACGTCTCAAGGCAGTAGGCTGCTCCGGGAGCCTATCGATGATTTCGCGCAGTTCTCGAATGACTTTCTGATGCTCCAAATGCCCGTCACAAGCTGAACCGCGCACCTCACTCAGAGCCAAATCGACGATCCATCCGTTGTGGGACATGCTGTCGCGAGCCCGTCGTAGATGGCTTGCGTAGGCCGCGTGAGGCCGGAGCGCAGCAAGAAAGGATGCTTCAACGACGCCCTGCCACGAATAATGAGTAGACAGATCGGCGACAAGTTCTTCGTCCAGTGCGCTGGCCGCTTTTGCGCATGCATATAGCGTATCGAGCGGTTCATACTTCACCAACGGAAATTGACTGAGAAGCGAAGCCAACTCCCGCCCATCATCTCGCAGTCTTGTCCAGAATCGAAGTGCCGCTTGCGGCTTCATGAAACGGAAATATGGAACCTCATGAAGGAGGCGGAGCACATCGGATTCAACGTAGAACACATCGCACCTACAAAACTTTTTCGGGTTGAATGCTGCGTCCAAAGCTGGAGGATCTCGGCGGACGAAAGGCGGCTAGTCCTTGTACATTGGCTTGCTTTCAATGTCCGGTTCTGGCCGGTTGCGGAAACATTGACACGCCACAGGCCCTGGATGTCATTGGCCACTATCGAACACAGATTTGAGAAATTCGCCAACATCAAGCGGCGATTGCTCGCGTCCCAGCGCATCGCCACCAAGCACCACACCATAGCTGAGACAGCGCTTAGATTCTGCTGTGGCCTCCGTACCCGACAGCGTTTTCTCATCTTTGCGCATCGTGAATTTGTTTGTATCCAGATCATAGGCGCCATGGCATTCGCGTGCGCTTGTTGCTGACTTGACGACATGGAGTCGTGTCGGCCTGTCAAATCCGTGATAAGCATCGGGGTAAGTTTTCAGCGTGACCTGTGCGCCTTGCTTGCGTAAATCGTTGGCGTACGTCACACACGGCGCTGCCGGCGTGTAGTTGTCCTTGCCGCCAAGTAGCATCAGTATCGGAGCGCCATCCAGATGCGCCGATGTGTAATGTATGCCGCAGCCGGGATAGAAGGCTATATGTGCGGCAAAGTGCAGATCGTCTTCGATCAGGGCGCGGCGAAACGGCTCCTGTGCAGAATAAAGCGCTGCAATCCCTCCGCGCGAGAAACCCATCACACCGATTTTTCTTTTGTCGATACGTGGATCGGCCGCCAATAGGCGTAGAGCAAAGTAGGCGTCTGCCACACCTGCCGTCATCGATAGCTGAGTTTGGTCAGCTTCGGTATTGGTGACGCCTCGGCCCGTAAAACTATCGACGACGAAACTGGCAAATCCCATCGAGTTCAAGCGTTGCGCCCAGACCATCTCGCCTGGATTAACACCGCTGCTTCCGTGCAGGATGACCACCGCCGGAACGGCAGAGTTCATCGCTTCAGGAAACGCCAATCGCCCGGTGATTGAGACCTTCTTGTCAACGGTGCGCTCCACAAAATCCTTGACGCGTTCAGGCGTGACAGTCTCAAAGACGATGGTGCTGCCATGGCCATCGTCAAGGGGAGACCCGGGCATTATTGAAGCTGCGCATGCGCTTCCAATGCTGACCATGCACATGGCAATAGCAATGAAAACTCTTCTACAAGTGCTCATGTTTTTGTGATGGTGTGGATGTACCAATTTCCGCTCCTGTGCCATTCTCCTCTCTACTCGCTAACCGGCAATGATCTGCGAACGCCAGCTACACGATAGTTATTTGCGAGCGTCGCTCGTCAGGATTCTTCATGGTGAGCCTTGCGATGACTGTGGGTCGGCAGCACCGCTCCAGTAGCCTCTTGCCCCAACTATTAGTCATAAGCCATTCAAGCCTTTCCCAAAAATATGGACGACTGGCTGGCAGGCCTGACTGGTCCTGGCCGAAATTTGCCATCAACTCGAGAGCAGCGCTGCGATGCAGCGACACTGAAACGGCACGGCCTTGGTGAGGTCCCCGGACCAGAAGACGTCGCAAAGCCCGCCCCAGGTCAGTTCGATATGCCGTCGAGAAATGTCAGGTCTTGTTGTCAGCCCGGCTCTGCTTCAGCCGGCGAATCTCGGCGAGCTGGAACCTGAAGGCATCGACCGCTTCCTTGGCCTTGGGCTCCCAGGTGTCGGTCTTCATGTGCGCGAGAACCGCCTCCAGCGCATCACCGAGTTGTCCAATCTGCCGTCCGTAGCTTCCGACGTCATCCAGAATCTGCTGCTCCAGAGCAGGGTCTGACGACTTGCCCATATTGATGTTGATGAACCCAAGCTGCCCATTGGCGATCTTGGTAAACCAAGTCCAGGGATTGATTTCCTGGCGCACATTGCCAGAGAGCGGCAAGTAAAAGTTCGGCATCGGAGTCCTCCTGCGCAACGCGACTGGCTGCAGCGATGAGGTCAAGCAAGAAGCTCGCCGAGCCACTTCCGGTCCTGCCATGGGCTCGCGCATTGGGCCCCCTTGCTTCCAGTCGGGTCGCTACAGCGCGTGTTCCCGCAGGAATCGGTCCAACTGATGGCTGTTCGCCAGCCCCAGCTTGGCGAACACATGCGCGCGGTGGGTTTCCACGGTGCGCTGCTCCAGCGGCGCGAGCTCCTGCGCGATCTGCTTGTTGGGCTTGCCCTCGGCCACCAGCCGGGCCACCTGCATCTCGCGCGGCGTCAGCTTGTCCCACAGTGCCTGCGCGGCCTGGCGGGCCTGCCGGCGCGCGGCGATCTCGCCAGCCTGCTGCAATGCTTTGGCGATGCTGTCCAGCAGGCGTTCGTCGTTGCACGGTTTTTCCAACCAGCCGAAGGCGCCGTTCTGCACGGCCTCGACGGCCATCGGTATGTCGCCGTGGCCGGACAGGAAGATCACCACCAGCGGGCTGTCTTGTGCGCGCAGCGCATCGAACACCTGCAGGCCGCTCACGCCGTCCATGCGCAGGTCCAGGATCACGCAGCCCGCGCGCTGCAAATCGGCGCCGGCCAGAAAGGCCTCGCCCGAGGCAAAGGTCTGCACCGCATAGCCGCGCGACAGCAGCAGCAGGCCCAGCGAGCGGCGCACGGCCTCGTCGTCGTCCACCACGCACAGGTTGTTGGCAAGAGCGCTCATGGCGTTCATGGGGGTGTGATTTCCAGTTCGAGGGTGAAAACTGTGCCACCGCCGGCCCGGTTGGCAAAGGACAGCCGGCCGCGATGGGCCTCGACGATGGTGCGGCAGATGTTCAGGCCCAGCCCCAGCCCGCCGGTCTTGGTGGTGAAGAAGGGCGCGAACACCTGCTCGGCCAGCGCGGCGTCGATGCCCGGCCCGCGGTCGGCCACGCGGATGTGCATGCGCCCTTCGAGCACCTCGGCCTCGATCTCCACGAGCCGTTGTTCCGGCGGCGTGGCCTGCATGGCATGCAGGCTGTTGGACAGCAGGTTCAGCAGCACCTGTTCGAGCAGTACGCGGTCGCCGCGCACCTCGGGCAGCCCTGCCGGTATGCGAACCTCGGCGCGCGCCTGGCGCATGCGCATCTCGCCCTGCAGCAGCGCCAGCGCGTTGCTGACCAGCGCCGCCACCGCGCAGTCTTCGGTGCCGGCGGTGCGCTGGCGCACGAAGCCGCGAATGCGCCGCACGATCTCGGCGCTGCGCTGGGCCTGGGCCATGGTCTCGTCGAGGCTGCTGACCAGCAGCGACTGGTTGCCCTGCTCTGCAAAAGCCTTGGCGGCGCTCGCGAAGTTGCTCAGCGCCATCAGCGGCTGGTTCAGCTCGTGGGCCAGCGTGGAGGCCATCTCGCCGAGGCTGGCCAGGCGCTGGGCGTGCTGCAGCTGCTCGTCGTTCTGGCGCTGGCGCAGTTCGGCGCGCTTCTGCTCGGTGATGTCCACCACCGAGCTCATCCAGCCGCTGTGCTTGCCGTCGGCGTCGATCAGCGCGGCGGTGTAGACCATGGTGATCACCTCGTGCCCGTCGCGGTGCCGCAGGCGGGACTCGAAGCCCGCGTGCGCGGGCTCGCCGCTCATCATGGCGTCGTAGTGGCGCCAGTGCAGCGTCACGTCGTCAGGGTGCCAGTAGGGGTAGGGCGGCAGCCGGCCGAGCAGTTCGTCGGCGCCGTAGCCGGTCATCTCGCAGAAGGCCAGGTTGACGTAGATGATGCGGCCGTCCAGGTCGCGCGCGCGCATGCCCACCAGCAGCGAATCTTCCATCGCCTTGCGGAAGGCGTGGGCCTCGTCGAGTTCGTGGGTGCGCTCGCGCACGCGCAGCTCCAGGTCGCGCCGCGCATCGCGCTGCTCCGCGAAGCGGCGTTCGCGCAGCTGCCAGTACAGGCCGCCCAGCAGCAGCAGGCTGGCACACAGCAGGCCCAGCATCCAGGCGCGTTCGCGCGCGCGAGTGACTTCGGCATGGTCGGCCATCACCGTCAGCGTCCAGCCGAGATCGGGCAGCGGCTCGTCCACCGCCAGGAAGCGGCGCGGCTGGCCGCCGAGGTCGGTGCGCACGAGGTAGCCGGGCCCGCCTTCGTCGCGATCGACCTTCCACGGCAGCGCCGGAAAGTTCGTGCGCGCGCCGTACTGCTGGTCGCGCCGCATGCCTTCGATCTCGGCGGCGCCCAGGGCTCGCGTGGCCTGGTACATCCATGACTGCACCGAACTCAGGAACACGATGCCGCGCGCGTCGGTCAGCAAGATGGGGTCGCGCGCGAAGGTCCAGGCATCCTGCAACTGGCGCAGGCTGACCTTGACCGTCACCACGCCCAGCACCGCGCCGCCGTCCGGCCGCACCGGTGCCGAAATGAAGAGCCCCGGCTCGCCGGTCGTCTGGCCCACACCGTAGAACAAGCCGTTGCGTCCCGCGCGGGCGTCGATGAAGTAGGGCCGGTTGGCATACGACTCGCCGACGAAGGTCTGCGGCGTTGCCCAGTTGCTGGCCGCCAGCGTGAGGCCCTGCAGGTCGATCAGGTAGAGCGCATCAGAGCCCGCCTGGCGGTTCACTTCCTCGATGTAGCGGTTGGCGCGCTGCTTCACCGCCGCGTCTTGCGGATGGGCCAGCGCGGCCAGCACGTCCGGATGCAGGCTTGCCGTGAACGGGAGGTAGCTGTACTTGCCGGCGGCATCGCGCAGGCCCAGCACGTGGACTTCCATGGCGCGGCGGATCGAGTCGGCCTGGAAGTTAGCTTCGCGGCTCGCGGCCCATTGGGCTGCGAGGCCGATCAGCAGCAGCGCCAGTGCGAGTACGGCCGCCCATGCGGCTGCCGCGCGGTAGCGGCGGCGCGGGCGGGTTGGGGGTGGCGGAGGAGCGAGCGTGATTGGCGGCATGGGAGGCAGGGGCCGACCGGCGCGGCGAGCAGAATTTTGCCCTGATCGCTGGAAGGCCCCCGGATGCCGCTGACGCTTGGCTCAGGCAGCCACGGGCTGCACAGGCGCTGGAGCTCGTGCACGGGAAGCAGGCACCACGTCCAGCTGCTTCACCAGCACGCCCCACCGCACGCGCGCTGACACCACACTCTCTTCCTTCACATGCCCGAAGCCGCGAATCTGCTCGGGCAACCGTGCCAGCGACAGCGCGGTGTCGAAGTCGATGCGATCGAAACGCGCAAGCACGTCCTCGACCATCGCGCGGTAGTCCTCGATCAGCTGCCGCTCCATGCGCCGTTCGGCGGTACGGCCAAACGGGTCGAGCGCCGTGCCGCGCAGGCCGCGCAACTTCGCGAGCAGGCGGAACGCGCTCATCATCCACGGCCCGAAGCTCGTCTTCACCGCGCGGCCCTCGGCGTCGCGGCGGCCGAGCACTGGCGGCGCCAGGTGAAAGCGCAGCACCGGCTTGCCTTCGAACTGCTCCTCCAGCTTTTCCATGAAGCGCTTGTCGGTGTAGAGCCGCGCGACCTCGTACTCGTCCTTGTAGGCCATGAGCTTGAACAGGCCCGATGCCACGGCCCTCGCCAGCTGCATGCTGCCGCGCTCGCGCTGTTCGACCACGCGCACGCGTTCCACCAGCTCGGCATAGCGCTGCGCATACGCCGCGTTCTGGTACGCCGTGAGGAATGCGGTGCGGTCCGCCACCAGCGCCTCGAAGCTCTGCGGCCGCTGCAGCGCCACCACCTTCGAAGGCGCGGCTTCACGCGTTACTGCGGCAAGATCCAGCGCCGCCTTGCGGCCCCAGCGGAACGCAGCCTGGTTCGCCTTCACGGCTACGCCGTTGATCTCGATGGCCTTGTTCAATGCCTCGGCGGACAGC
This sequence comes from Variovorax sp. R-27, assembly GCF_049913215.1. Taxonomy (NCBI): domain Bacteria; kingdom Pseudomonadati; phylum Pseudomonadota; class Betaproteobacteria; order Burkholderiales; family Comamonadaceae; genus Variovorax; species Variovorax sp. R-27. The sequence continues at coordinate 5,077,893 of NZ_CP183984.1, read as the reverse complement.
GGCACAAAGCCCTTCTGGAACGCAAAGCCCAGCAGGAACAGGTTCGCCGCAATCGCATCGCCCATGAGCCGTGTTGCAAGCTGCGTCGCATCGATGAAGTCCGCGCGGCCTTCGACCGATTCCTCGATCAGAGCGCGCACCTGCGCGGCCGGAAACTCCCAGTCGGGTTGCTGCGCGAAATGCCCCGTCGGCTGCTCGAAGGTGTTGACCAGCGCATAGGTGCGCCCCGGCCGCATGCGCGCGATGGCATCGGGCGCACCGGCCGTGAGCATGTCGCAGCCCAGGATCAGGTCGGCCTCGCCGGTGGGAATGCGCTGCGCCTTCAGCTGCGCCGCGTCGCGCGCGATGCGCACGTGTGACGTTACCGAGCCGTTCTTCTGCGACATGCCCGTCATGTCGAGCACGCTCACGCCCTTGCCCTCGAGGTGCGCCGCCATGCCGATCAGCGCGCCGATGGTGATGACGCCCGTACCGCCGATGCCGGTGATCAGGATGTTGTGCATGCCTTCGAGCGCGAGCGGTGCCGGATCGGGCAGGGCGGCTTCTTCCGACGGAGCCTTTGCTGCCACCAGCGCCTGCTTGCGCGGCTTCACGCCTTCCACCGTCACGAAGCTCGGGCAGAAACCCTTGATGCACGACTCGTCGGCATTGCACGCGCTCTGGTCCACGCTGCGCTTCAGGCCCAGGTCGGTCTGCTTGGGCAGCAGCGCGGTGCAGTTCGACTGCTCGCCGCAGTCGCCGCAGCCTTCGCACACCGCGTCGTTGATGAACACGCGCCGCGCGGCCTGCGGAAACTCGCCCTTCTTGCGGCGGCGGCGCTTCTCGGCTGCGCACACCTGGTCGTAGATGAGCACCGACACGCCCTCGAACTCGCGCAGCTCGCGCTGCACCGCGTCCATGTCGTCGCGGTGGTGCACGGTGAGCATGAAGCCGTCACGCTCCGGCGGCAGCACGCTGCGATCGGCCCAGCGCGTCGGGTCTTCTGCCACCAGCGCGAGGCGCTTCACGCCCTCGGCTGCCATCTGGTGCGCGATGCGCGGCACAGTGATGGGCCCGTCGACCGGCTGCCCGCCCGTCATTGCGACCGCGTCGTTGTAGAGGATCTTGTAGGTGATGCTCACGCCAGCAGCCACCGCCGCGCGGATGGCGAGCGAGCCCGAGTGGTAGTACGTGCCGTCGCCCAGGTTCGCGAACACGTGCTTGCGCTTGGAGAACCACGCCTGCCCCAGCCATGGCGCACCTTCGCCACCCATGTGCGTCGTCGTCTTGTTGTGCTCGGGGTAGATGGCCGTTGCCATCACGTGGCAGCCGATGCCCGCGAGCGCGAGGCTGCCTTCGGGCACCTTGGTCGAGGTGTTGTGCGGGCAGCCCGAGCAGTACCAGGCTGGCCGCGAGGGCGTGGCCACGGCCTTGCCCAGCACCACGTCCTTCGCGTCAAGAATGGCGAGCCGCATGCGGATGCGGTCGCTGGTGTGAAAGCGCGCCACTCGCCCTGCGATCACGCGCGCTATCTGCGCCACCGAGAAATCGGCCGTTGCCGGCAGCAGCCAGCGGCCACGCGGATGCACCCACTCGCCCTGTTCGTCGAACTTGCCGATCACGCGCGGGCGCACGTCTTCGCGCCAGTTGTAGAGATGCTCCTTGAGCTGGTACTCGACGATCTGGCGCTTTTCTTCCACCACCAGGATTTCTTCGAGCCCGTCGGCAAACTCGCGGATCGAGTCGGGCTCCAGCGGCCACGGCATCGATACCTTGAAGAGGCGAATGCCGATGCGCGCGGCCTCGTCTGCATCGATGCCGAGTTCTTCCAGCGCTTCGAGCACATCGCGGTACGACTTGCCCGAGGCCACGATGCCCAGCCGCGCCTTGGGTGAGTCGATGGTCACGCGGTTCAGCCGGTTGGCGCGCGCATAGGCGATGGCGGCGTAGATCTTGTAGTCCTGCATCAGCGCTTCCTGCTTGCGCGCCTGCACGCCGAGCGTGTCGGTCGACAGGCGCGCGTGCACGCCGCCGGGCGGGAACACGAAGTCCGAAGGCAGCCGCGTGTGCTCGTCGAGCGCGCCGGCCGGTATGGAGCCGGAAGATTCAACCGTGTCGGCCAGCGCCTTGAAGCCCACCGGCAGCCCTGCGAAGCGCGACATCGCGAAGCCGTGCAGGCCCAGCTCGATGTATTCCTCCACGCTCTGCGGATAGAGCATCGGGATCATCGAGGCGGCGAACAGGTGGTCGCTCTGGTTGGGCAGTGTGGAAGAAGACGCGCCGTGGTCGTCGCCCGCCACCAGCAGGATGCCGCCGTTGGGTGAGGTGCCCGCATGGCTCATGTGCTTGAACACGTCGCCGCATCGGTCCACGCCAGGTGCCTTGCCGTACCACATGGCAAAGACGCCATCGACCGTGCTTTCGCCGGTCAGGTGCACCTGCTGCGTGCCCCAGACGGCGGTGGCGGCCAGCTCCTCGTTCACGCCGGGCAAGAACTTGACTGCGTTGGCTTCGAGCTGCGGCTGCGCCTTCCACAGCGCTTCGTCCAGGCCGCCGAGCGGCGAGCCGCGGTAGCCCGAAACAAAGCCCGCGGTGTTCAGCCCCGCCTTCTGGTCGCGCCATTTCTGCACGAGCATGAGGCGCACCAGCGCCTGGATGCCGCTGAGGTAGATCCGGCCTTCGGTGGCCGTGTATTTGTCGTCCAGCGCAACGCTGGCCAGTTCGTGGGATGCCATGACTGAAAAAGACTCCGGGTAGGACTCGTTGAAATGCGGGCGTGGCCCCGGTAGAGGGCCGGCTCGCGAGATGCCTTGCCGGGGTAGACGGCGAGGCAGCAATGATTCTTCCGCCTTGTCTTCTGAAAGTGCTTCTTCGTTTTGGCAAAGCGCGGCGCTTTACGGAAGATCTGTCTTTTGCGGGTGCGATCGACCGAAAGGATTTCGGCAGGCTCGGAGCCTCCCGCTGGCCCGACAATGGCGACCCCCGCAGCACGACGAGAACCCGATGAGACCCGACCTCGATTCGCTGGCGCTTTTCCTGCGCGCCATTGAGCACGGCAGCCTGTCGAAGGCCGCCGCAGAGAGCCACATGGTGCTGTCGGCCGCGAGCCGCCGCCTGTCCATTCTCGAAGGCCACCTGGGCGTTGCGCTGCTGAACCGCACCTCGAAGGGCGTGACGCCCACCGGCGCCGGCGAGTCGCTCGCCATGCATGCGCGCCAGATCCTGCGCGACGTAGACCGCATGCGGGCCGACCTGTCCGACTACGCACAGGGCGCCACCGGCCGCGTGCGGCTGCATGCCAATGCCTCGGCCATGGGCCAGTTCTTGCCGGACGACGTGGCGAGCTTCCGCCAGCGCTACCCCGAGATCCGCGTGAGCGTGGAAGAGCACCGCAGCGTCTACATCGTGCAGGCCATTCGAGACCGGCAGGCCGACGTGGGCGTCATCACCAGCGAGGCGGCCGACCCGGCGCTCAACTTCATTCCCTACCGCACCGACCGGCTGGTGGCCATCGTGCGGCAGAAGCATCCGTGGCGCGGGCGCGAGGTGTCGTTCGAGGAACTGCTCGACTTCGATTTCGTGGGGCTGGAAGACGACTCGGCCATCTCCCGCACGATGGAAGACGCCGCCATGAGTGCGCGCAAGGTGTTGAAGCTGCGCGTGCGGGTGAAGAGCTTCGAGGCCGTGTGCCGGATGATCGAAGCGGGAATGGGCGTGGGCATCCTGCCCGAGGGGGCTGCGGTGACTTATCGCAAGGAGATGAAGCTGCGCTTTATCAACCTCACCGACGCTTGGGCTTCACGACGGATGTATCTGTGCACGCGGCAGGAGGCGTTGAGCTTTCCGCAGCGCCGGTTGGTCGACCATCTGTTGGCGCGCGGGATGCCGTAGGGCTCGGGCTCGGGGTCATTCGGGGCGACGCTCACGCCGACGGGGTACCTTGCTCCGCGAATGTCCCCCGGCCTGCGGCCTCCTCCTTTATTTCGCTGCGCAAGGCACCCCATCGGCGTGATCGTTCAGAGCCGCTGCGGAAGCTGCATTTGTTGGCGGTCGCCGAGACTTCGTGCCGCATGGAACGGCTATTTCGCCGGGTTCTTCTCTAGAGTGGATGCCCCTGTCACTCGAGACCCCACCAAGGGGAGAAGAAAGGCGCCACACACCCCCAGTCACCTGAATGTTCGAAGGCTGCTTGCCTCGCGGCAGGTTGTCGGTGCGAAAGCAGCGACGCAAATGCGAGGTATCAAAAGGCGACGGCCGAGGTGTTACGAGCACCCCGACCGTCTAACCAAGTTCGTGCACTTACCTTGGAAGGAACGCACAAAAATGGCTACCAAGACTATAGCCCGGCCTCGCACGCCGGTAGCTTCCGAAGACAACGCCCAACACCCGGCGGATCTTCTCGAAAACACCCTCTCTCAACTCGAAGCCCTCCTGTGGGTCTGCCACGGGGAAGACATCGACTGGTGCAGCGGGGATGGGCCTCGACGATTGGACAACCTGCTTTGGCTTGCGGCTGAACTGGCTCGCAAGGCGGGGGAGCTGTTTCAGATGAGCGAGAAGGCGCGGCGCGGGGCGCTTGAGACCGGCAGTTAGTGGCTGGTCTGCGGGCTGCGTGTTTCGCGGCCCGCCTGGCGAACGGGTTCTTTGGGGTACGACGGCTGAAGCCTTCGTGATGGAGGGAATTCGGTTTGGTTGAGGCTGCTTGTGGATAGGCCTCGGTATCAGCCATGCGCTCCATGCTGATCGTCTACAGACAATGCGAGCATCCGCTTTGCAGGGCGGAAGCGGACTGTCGCTGCTCAAGGCTAGACTTCCGAGTCCGGCCAAGACCCGACATTCGCCGACGGGGCTCAATTTGTGTACACCGGCGGAATGCACGTCAACATTCGACCAACATGAGCTACTCAGTATTTGTGCAGAAGTTTGCCCGCGGCGAGCCCAGCGCCGCTGCTTCTGCTTCGGTCGTTTCGATTCTGCAAAGGTATGGTGACGTCAGTGATGCCGGCGGTCGGCTGGAATTCACGCCGGACGACGACGACCTTTGCGAAATCGGATTTGTTGGCGGCGGTGAAGTCGACGGGATCGACTCGGTCAGCTTCGAGCGACCGGTCTCTGGTGGTCGGCTAGCCTCGCTCGTGTTCGAGCTACTCGGCATCCCCGGAATGTGCTACTACGAGTTGGATTGCAGCTACGTTCTGGCGCGAACAGAAATCACAGCAGAACTTCCGCCCGACTTGGTCGGCCTGTGCGAATCGGGAAGGGTCACTGTCATTTCTTCTATGAGTGACGTTCCGCTGTGACCCAGGACGGCCACGAGCCGACATTCGGCTAGCATTTCAGTTGTAGCAAGAACAAGGTGCCGCCGCCCCGAGCCGACCACAAAGAGACGTTGAACAATGGCGAGTTTCTTCGACAAGTTCCTAAAGGGTGATGCCCGGCAGCCCGCAATCGGACCGGTCAAGGCGGAAATGCCTGCATCGGACGAGGGCCGCGCGGTGCTTCAGAACTATCTCGATGCATCTGCGCGTTTCGGCAAAGGCGATTCGCATCTCCTTCCGCCACTCCAGGTTCTGGAGCAAAGCGGTCTTTTTGCATATCACCCCATCATTCAGCAGCTAGGTGGGTATGTCCTGGACGACGCCGACACAAGCGACCACCACATTCTCGCGACCAGTTCGCCCCTCATTGGGAGCGTGCTCTTCCTCGCTCACGACGGAGATACACGCTTCGTGTTCGACTCTGGGTCGACCTTTCTCGCGGCCGTTCGCGAGGCGCACGAGAGGGGCATTGAAGTAACGGACTTGCATCCAGACCACTCGCCTCTCGCAAAAGACCAGAGTGCACTGGGCGCGTTCGTTCGCAGCCTCCTCGACGGTCAAGAACTGAACGACGTGGTGGTCTCTCTGATTCCATCGCTAAATCTCGAGGACATCGATTTGCTGCGGAGGCTCGCACAAGACGAAGACTTCTTTCTAGGCGAGGCCGTCGGGACCGAAATCGAAAGGCGTCCATCGCCGGCGCTCCTACCGATTGCCGAGCTATGCGCAGCACATCGTCATCCGCAGGTCGCTCGGGCGGGGGAGCGCGCGGTCAGACGGATTCGTCAGCTTGGCTAGTTCCCCGCCCGCAAGGCGCGGCGTCGCGGCGGGGGGGGCCGACCGGCTACAGTCGGCCAGAAGCCGATCTTCGACAGTGCCGTCCGAAGCGCGTGCGTACTAACCGCAACGTGAGCAAAATCGACCGAGTGATCAACAGCCATCAGCGAACGATGACCGCCTCAACTGCCGTGCTTCTCTTTATGTGCGTCGGGACGGTCTTCCTGTACACGGAAAAGATGAAGTTCGACCCGCCAGCAGGTCGTTTGCGACTGGCTTGGCGCCTGGCCTACTGGGGTGGATCGATGGTGTTTTTGCTAGGAGCAGTGCTTGCAGCCGACGCGACGTTTGTATCGCCAGTGTTGAAAAGTCATCTCGTGTGGGTTGCGCTGTTCTTTGTGGTGGTTGCGTTCGGAGGCATAGTCATCCAGTTTTTCTAGGCTATGACGGCCTGCGGCCAGAACCAGTCACCCGTCGTGTCGACGCGATCATTTCCATGACCACCTACTCAGTTCCAGTTCCGCATACCGTTCGCGAGATAGGTGACCGGTTCACCAGCATCTTTGTTGGTGCACCGGACTTTGTGTTCCTGAACTCCTGTGTTACTTACACGATCACGCTCGACATGATGATGAACTCGCTGGTCGAGGGCATCACGAGCGTCATGCAACGAACGAAAAGCGCCGACGCTGCTAAGGCGTATGAGAAGTGTTTGTCAGAAGTCGCTGCGATTCATGAGCTCTATCGAAGCGGCGAGGTGGCTGAGGCTCAGCAGCGCATTCAGACAGCAGAATGCAGTTTCCTGGGTGCGGGAAAGCGAAAGAAGTCGCGGCCCAAATAGTGGCGACGGGTGTCCGCTTTCGAGTCAGGCGACCGACCGTTCAGGGCCCTGTGCTGCCGTCCACCCGACCGTTACAGATGTCTGCTTTGCAGTCTGAAGCGGGCATCGAACGCAGTCATACCAATGTCGACCGTGGCCGACGCCAGCCCTTCGCCGCAGCGGTCGAACCGCCAACGCCACAGCCGCGCTCATCGTGCGCAGGGCATCTGGTGCTCCCCGCAGCGAAATAAAGGAGGAGGGGCGCAGCCCCGGGGGACATTCGCGGAGGGGAGTACCCGGTGTCCTGTGCACGCGCCCCGAACAACGGTGCACAGAACACAACAAGAAATCAGCGCAGCGCTTCGACCAGATCCAGCACCATCCGATCAGGCCCGAATTTCTCGACGCCCTGCGTCAAAAGCGCATCGACAGCCTGCGCAATGCCATGACTGGAAGACGACTGCTCCGCCATGTCGTTGTAGTACCCCAGGTCCTTCTTGGCATTGGCCATCGAGAACTTCAGCGAATCGGTGCTGCCCGTCAGCAGCTTGGGCTTGACGCGTTCCAGCGCCACACCGTTGCCGCCGCCCTTGGCAAGCACGTCGACAAACACATCGGGCTTCACGCCCGCGCGCTCGGCACAGGCAGCAGCCTCGCACAGCAGCGCCACGGTGCCCAGCGACACAAAGTTGTGCAGCAGCTTCATCGCGTGGCCCGCACCGATGCCGCCCACGTGCGTGACGTTCTCGGCAAAGCAGCGCAGCAACGGCAGGCACGAGGCCAGCACCTCGGCGTCGCCACCCACCAGCAGGTTCAGCCGGCCTTCGGCGGCTTCCTTCGCGGTGCGCGTCATCGGCGCATCGATGAACTTGCCGCCCTTGGCGCTTACTGCTTCCGCCACCTTGGCGGTGGAGGCGGGAACGGCCGTCGAGCAGTCGATTACCACCGTGCCGGGGCGCAGCGCAGTCAATGCGCCCTTGTCGCCGAGCATCACGGCCTCGACCTGCGGCGTGCCGGTAACGCACAGGATCAGCACGTCGACCTGCGCAGCGAGCGCGGCCACGTCCTTCACCGAAGTGGCGCCGGCCTTCAGCAGGCCGTCGATGGGCTGGTTGCCCGCATGCTCCAGCACGGTGAGCTGGTGGCCGTGCTTGACGATGTTGCTGGCAATGCCGTGGCCCATCAGGCCGACGCCGACGAGGCCGACTTTGCGCGGCGCTTGCTGTTCAGTGGTTGTCATGTGTTGTCTTCATCCGTGCTTGATGGCGATGGTCTTGAGGGTCGTGAATCCGAGCAGGGCCTCGAAGCCCTTCTCGCGGCCGAAGCCGCTGGATTTCACGCCGCCGAAAGGCAGTTCTACACCACCCGCCGCACCGTAATTGTTCACGAAGACCTGGCCGCAGTGCAGCTTGTGCGCCATGCGCAGCTGGCGTGCGCCGTCGCGGGTCCACACGCCGGCCACCAGTCCGAAGTCCGTGCCGTTGGCCAGGCGCACTGCCTCGGCCTCGTCGGCGAAGGGCATCACGACCAGCACCGGGCCGAAGATTTCGCGCTGCACCAGGTCGCTGTCGTGCGGCACGTCGCGGAACAGCACGGCCTCCTGGTAGTAGCCGGTAGCCGATGCATTGGGCGACACCGTGCCGCGCGCCGCCACCTTCAGGCCGCTGGCCTCGGCCGTCGAGACCATGTCGCGCACCTGGCGAAACTGCTTCTCGTTGATGAGTGGACCCATGTCCAGGTCTTCGGCGGGCGTGCCCGCGCGAACGGCCGTGAAGCGCTTCGAGAGCCGCTGCACCACCTCTTCGTAGACCGACTGCTCCACCAGCACGCGGCTGCCCGCCGAGCAGGTCTGGCCGGCGTTCTGGATGATGGCGTTGAGCAGCACTGGCTCGGCCGCATCCAGGTCGGCGTCGGCGAACACGATCTGCGGCGACTTGCCGCCCAGCTCCAGCGTCACCGGGCAATGGCGCTCGGCTGCGGCCAGGCCCACGCTGCGGCCGGTCATGGTCGAGCCGGTGAACGAGATGTGGTCGATGCCCGGGTTCGCACACAGCGCCGCGCCGGCTTCCTTGCCGTAGCCCGTCACCACGTTGAGCGCGCCGGCCGGAAAGCCCACCTCCGTCGCAATCTCCGCCAGGCGCAGCAGCGACAGGCTCGCGTCTTCCGCCGGCTTCACCACACAGGCGTTGCCCGCGGCGAGCGAGGCGCCAACGCTGCGGCCTGCGATCTGCATCGGGTAGTTCCAGGGAATGATGTGGCCCGTCACGCCGTGCGGAATGCGCACCGTCAGCACGGTGTAGCCGCGCTCGTAGGGCAGGGTGTCGCCGTGCAGCTTGTCGCAGGCACCGGCGTAGTACTCCATGTAGCGGGCCAGCGCGGTCGCGTCGTTGCGCGCCACGCGCAGCGCCTTGCCGGTGTCGCGAGCTTCGAGCTGCGCGAGCTCTTCGTGGTGCTGCATCACGGCGGCGCCCAGCTTGGCGAGCAGGCGGCCGCGCTCCAGCGCGGTCATCGCGCCCCAGGAGCCGTCGAAGTTCTCGCCCATGGCCTTGCGTGCGGCGCGCACGGCCGTGTCCACGTCGGCGGCGGTGCCGCGCGCGATCTGGCCGAATTTCTGGCCATCGCTCGGGTCGATCACGTCGATGGTGGCGTTGCCTTCGGACGGCACGTGGCGGCCGTCGATGTAGTGGGTTGCGTTCATTTGCTTTGTCTCCTTGCGACCGGTCACTTGGGTTCCGGCCAGGGGTGTTGTGCTTCGCGGATCTGCTCGAAGGCGCGGCTGAACTGCAGCACGCCCAGGTCGTCGAAACGGCGCCCGGCAATCTGCAGGCCGATGGGCAGGCCCTCGGCCGAGTAGCCGCAGTTGATCGAGGCGGCAGGCTGCTCCGACATGTTGTAGGGCACCGTGAAGCCGATGTGCTCCAGCGGCAGCATCGGGTCGTTGGTCGGCGAGGCATGGTCCGCCGGCGCGGGCATGTTGGGCGACACCGGCGATATCACGAAGTCGTAGCCCTTGGTGGCGGCAACGGTGGCCGCGCGCGTGGCGATGAACTGGCTGTAGGCGTCGAAGATGTGCGCGCCCGAAAAACCGGCCGCGCTCTCGGCCCAGTCGCGGATGTACGGCAGGATCTTCGCGCGCTTCTCCGGCGTCATCGCCTGCATGTCGATGCACGAGCGCATGCGCCAGAAGTGGTCCATGCCCTGCAGCATCTTCGGCGTCATGAAGGGCTTGATTTCTTCCACCAGCGCGCCGGCCGCCTCGATGCGCTTCGCAGCGCGGCGCACCGCCTCCGCGATCTGCGGGTCCAGCGGCAGTCCGCAGCCCGCGTCCATGTGCAGCGCCACGCGCTTGCCCTTGATGAACGACGGGTCGACTTCGAAGGTCGTCCAGTCGATGCCCGGCGCCGGCAGTTCCGAATAATCGCGGTCGTCGGGCTGTGCGACCGAGGCCATCATCAGCGCCGAGTCGGCCACCGTGCGCGTCATCGGTCCGGCGCAGCGGCCCATGTAGGGCGTGCTCAGCGGAATGCGGCCGAAGCTGGGCTTGAGCGTGTAGATGCCGCACCAGCTGGCCGGCAGGCGCAGCGAGCCGCCGATGTCGGTGCCCACGTGCAGCGGGCCGTAGCCTGCGGCAGCCGCTGCACCGGCACCCGCGCTGGAGCCGCCCGGCGTGCGTGACAGGTCCCACGGGTTGCGCGAGAGTTCATGAAAGCTCGACAGGCCCGACGACAGCATGCCCAGGTCGGGCATGGTGGTCTTGGCGACCAGCACCGTGCCGTCTTCCTTCAGGCGTGCGGCGGGCGGGGAGTCCTGCGTCATCGGCACGAGGTCGTAGGCGGCGGTGCCCAGCGGCATCGGGTCGCCTTCGGTCGCGAGGTTGTCCTTGATGGTCACGGGCACGCCGTCGAGCGTGCCGCGCGGCTTGCCGGCCAGCCAGCGCGCCTCGGAGGCGCGGGCCTGTTCGAGCGCAAGCTCGGGGCGGAAGAGCCAGGTCGCGTGCAGCTCGGGTTCGTAGGCCGCAATGCGCTCGTTGACCGAGCGCACCACTTCCACCGGCGAGAGCTCCTTGCTGCGGTAGGCCGCGTGCAACTCCTGCACGCTCAGGGAGTACAGGGGCCTGGTCATCGCATCAGCTCCACGAGATAGCGGCCAGGTCGTTCACCACGATCGGCATGCTCGGCCACAGGCCCTTCACTTCCTTGCGTGCGATGGTCGGGAACACCGCCTGGTACAGGAAGCCGTTGACCGCATCGGTTGCCAGCTGGCGCTGGGCCTCGGCCAGCAAGTCGGCGCGGCGCTTCTTGTTCTCTTCGTTCTGGATGCTGACGAACAGGTCGCGGAACTTCTTCGAGTCGTAGCCCCAGTAGTAGTCGGGCTCGGTGTACTTCACAAGGTCGAAGGGCTCCACGTGCGCGACCATGGTCAGGTCGAAGTCGTGCGCGCCGCCGAAGGTGCCGCTGAGCCACTGGGCCCACTCGACGTTCTGGATCTTCACGTTGATGCCGATCTGCGCGAGCTGCGCCGCGATCATCTCGCCGCCCTGCCGCGCATACGAGGGCGGAGGCAGCTGCAGGCGCAGTTCGAGCGGCGTCTTCACGCCAGCCTCGGCCAGCAGCTTCTTCGCTTTCTCGATGTCGTAGGGGTTCATCGCCGTGGTGTCGATGAAGCCCGGCGCGCCGAGAGCGTAGTGGCTGCCGATGGGCCTGCCGAAGCCGTCCGCCGCGCCCTGGACGATGGCGTTGCGGTCGATGGCCGCGAGGATGGCGCGGCGCACGCGCACGTCGTCCAGCGGCTTCTTGCGGTTGTTGATGGTCAGGATCACCTTGCCGCGCGTGCCGACCTCGATCACCTGGAAGCGCGGGTTGCCCTTGAACTGGCTTACCGAGCGCGTGCCCGCGCGCGGGAAGATGTCGATGTCATTCGACAGCAGCGCGGCGGTCTGCGCGGCCGTGTCAGACATGAATCGGAAGACGAATTTCTCGGTCTTCGCAAGATTCGGGTCGCGATACGTCGGCGATTTCACCAGCGTGCACGAAGCGCCGCGCTGCCATGCGCTCAGCTTGTACGGGCCGGTGCCTACCGGCGCAGTGACGTTGGTCTCGGCGCTCTTGGGCTCGACGATGCAGGCGGTCGATTGCCCCAGCATGAACGGCAGGTCGGGGTTGGGCAGCGTGCTGTTCACGCCCACCATGTACTCGTCGAGCACCACGGTGCCGATCTCGCTGAAGAAGCGCTTGTCCTTGTTGGTGCTCTTGGCATTGCCCGCGCGGTCGAACGAGAACTTCACCACCGACGCGTTGAAGGGCTGGCCGTTCTCGAAGCGCACACCCTTGCGCAGCTTGAAGACGAAGGTCTTCATGTCGGGCGACGACGTCCAGCTCTCGGCCAGCATCGGCGTGACCGAGCCGTCGGCGTTCACCTTGGTGAGCGTCTCGAAGATGTTGTACTGCGTGATCTCCGCGATGGCCGATGCGGCGCCGCTCGTCGGGTCCAGGCCTGGCGGTTCGAGCGGCATGCCGATCGTCAGCGTGTTCTTGCCGGCCTGCGCGCGCGCCTGGGGCAGGAAGACACCCGGGATTGCCGCGGCCATGGCGGAAGTCATGAGTGTGCGTCGCTTCAACATTCGATAGTTCCTGGAGGTGAGGGTGGAGGAAAAGAAAGCCTTGCCCGGCTAGCGGGACGGCGTGTGCAGAACGGCGGAAAGCAGGGTGCGCGTGTATTCGTGCTGGGCGTGCTGGAACAGGTCGGCCGGGCGGCCTCGTTCGACGATGCGGCCCTTGAAGACCACGCAGACCTCGTCGCACAGATGGTTGACCACCGCGAGGTCGTGACTGATGAGCAGATAGCTGATGCCGAACTGCTGCTGCAAGTCCTGCATGAGGTTGAGCACTTGCGCCTGCACCGACACGTCGAGCGCGCTGACGGGTTCGTCGGCGACTATGAGCTTGGGGCGCGTGATGAGCGCGCGGGCAATCGCGATGCGCTGGCGCTGTCCGCCCGAGAACTCGTGCGGGTACTTGTCCATGTCTGTTGTGCGCAGGCCGACCGCTGCCAATGCTTCGGAAGCACGCTCGCGCTGCACCGAGCGGCTGGTCTCGGCCAGTGCTTCGAGCGGCTCGGCGACGATGCGTGCGACCGTCTGGCGCGGGTCGAGCGAGCCGTAGGGGTCCTGGAACACCATCTGGAAATCGCGCCGCGCGGTGCGCAGCTCGGCCTTGGGCAGCGCATGCAGGTTGCGGCCTTCGAGCGAGACAGTGCCGGAGGTAGGCGTGTCGAGCGCCATCACAAGGCGCGCGATGGTCGACTTGCCCGAGCCCGATTCGCCGACGATGCCCACGCTCTTGCCGGCCTGCACCTCGAAGCTCACGCCGTTGAGCGCCTTGACGGTGGGCGGGGGGCCGAAGAGCTTTTCGCGCGGCAGCGCGTAATGGCGGTAGAGGTTGTTCACGGCCAGCAGGGGCTGGCCGGCGGTGATGGGCTTGCTCATGCGGTGGCCGCCTTGGCATTCAACGCGGCGATTTCGCCCAGGCGCAGGCAGCGCACCGTGTGGTCGTTCGGCAGCATCGTGGCTTTGGGTCGCGTGCTCTGGCACAGGTCGATGGTGTGGGCGCAGCGGCCGGCAAAGGCGCAGCCGCGCGGCATGTCGACCAGCTCGGGCACGCTGCCGCGAATGGTCGGCAAGCGGCCGGCGCGCACTGCGCCGATGGCGGGCCGCGCAGCGAACAAGCCGCGTGTGTAGGGATGTGCACGGCCGGCAAAGACCGTGTCGGTCGGGCCGCTCTCCACTGCGCTGCCGCCGTACATCACGAGCATGCGCTGCACGCTGTTGGCGATCACGCCGAGGTCGTGCGAGATCAGGATCAGCGCCATGCCCATTTCCTTGACCAGGCCCTGGATCAGGTCGAGCACCTGCTTCTGGATGGTCACGTCGAGCGCGGTGGTGGGCTCATCGGCAATCAGCAGGTCGGGCCCGCAGGCAAGCGCCATGGCAATGCCGATGCGCTGGCGCTGCCCGCCGGAGAACTGGTGCGGGTAGGCGTCGAGGCGAGACGCCGCATCGGGAATGCCCACGCGGTCGAGCAGGCTCAGTGCTTCCTTGCGCGCCTGCGCCTTCGTCAGCCCGCGATGCAGCTGCAGTGGCTCGCCGACCTGGCGCGCGATGGTGTGCACCGGGTTCAGCGCAGTCATCGGCTCCTGGAAGATCATGCCGATGCGGTTGCCGCGGATCTGGCACATCTGCTTTTCGGGCAGGCCGACGAGCTCCTGCCCGTCGAGCTTGATGCTGCCCGCGACCTTGGCACTCGATGGCAGCAGGCCCATGAGCGACATCACGGTGATCGACTTGCCGCAGCCCGATTCGCCGACGATGCCCAGCGTTTCGCCGCGCTCGAGCGAGAACGAAATGCCGCGCACGGCCTGCGCCGGCCCACGCTGGGTCTGCAGGCCGATCTGGAGGTTGTTGACTTCGAGGAGGGGCATGGCGCTTACCGGGCTCTGGCGAGGCGGGGGTCGAGCAAGTCGCGCAACCCGTCACCAAGGAGGTTCAGCCCGAGCACTGCGAGGGCGATCGCCATGCCGGGGAAGACGGCCAGCAGCGGCTGCTGGAACATGAGGGTCTGCGCCTCGCTGAGCATGCGACCCCACGAGGGTTGCGGCGGCTGCGTGCCCAAGCCGAGGTAGGAGAGGGCGGCTTCGGCCAGGATGGCGATGGCGAAGCGGATCGTGATCTGTACGATCAGCACGGCCGAGATGTTGGGCAGCACGTGCTGCATGGTGATCGCGAACGGGCCCTTGCCGCAGGCGCGTGCGGCGGCCACGTACTCGCGCGACCAGATTGCGTTGGCAGAAGCCCGTGTGATGCGCGCGAAGGTCGGGATGTTGTAGATGCCGATGGCCACGATGGCATTCACGATGCCGGCTCCGAACACGGCGGTCATCATGATGGCCGACAGGATCGCAGGGAAGGCCAGCGTGAAGTCCGACAGCCGCATCACCGCTTCTTCGACCCAACCGCGTTTCGCAGCCGCGAGCAGGCCCAAGGCGGTGCCGACCACCAAGCCAATACCGACTGCGATCACGCCGACGAGGATGGACGCGCGCGCACCGACCAGCAGCAATGAAGTCACGTCGCGGCCGAACGCATCGGTGCCGAGCCAGTGCGAGGCCGAAGGGGCCTGCATCTTGTTCGGCATGTCCATCGCATAGGGCGACCAAGGCGTCCACACGAAGGACACGAGGGCGGCCAGGAGCAGCAGGGCGGCAAGCACGCCGCCGATGACGAAGCTGCGGTGCTTCAGCGCGCGGCGCCAGAAGCCCGGCACCTTGAGCGCCGCGGCGCTTGGGCTTGGAATAGCTAGGGTGCTCATATGTCGCTGGCCTTGATGCGCGGGTCGATCACGGCATACAGCACGTCGACCACGAAGTTCACGATGACCACCATGGCCGCCAGCAGCATCACGCAGTTGCGCACCACGATCAGATCGCGGTTGCTGATGGCCTGGAAGATCAGCCGGCCCAGGCCCGGCAGGTAGAACACGTTCTCCACCACGATGGTGCCGGCCAGCAGCTCGGAGAACTGCATGCCCATCACGGTGATGACGGGGATCATGGCGTTGCGCAGCACGTGGGTCCACAGCACCGCGCGCTGCGAGACACCCTTGGCGCGGGCAGTGCGCACGAAGTCTTCGCGCATCACTTCGAGCACGGCCGAGCGCGTGATGCGCGCGAGGATCGCGGCTTGAACGACGGCGAGAGACAGCGCCGGCAGCAGCAGCGACTTGATGCCCGCGAAGATGCCTTCGCCCCATCCCTCGAAGCCGCCTGCGGAGAACCACTGCAGCTGTACGGAGAACACGAGGATCAGCAGGATGGCGAACCAGAAATTCGGGATCGCGATGCCGACCTGGGCCATGCCCATCAGGCCGACGTCGCCGAGCTTGTTGTGGCGGGCAGCGGCCGTAACGCCGACGAGCAGCGCGATCACGACGGTGAGTGCCATCGCCAGCATGGCGAGCGGCACGGTGAGCGCGAGGCGCTCCAGGATCAGGTCGAGCACCGGCGAGCTGTAGGCGTAGCTGTCGCCGAGGTTGCCGGTGAGCAGGCCGCCTATCCAGTGCCAGTAGCGTGTCCACGCCGGCAAGTCGAGGCCCAGCTTGGTGGCCAGCGCTGCGACGGCTTCAGGAGAGGCATCCGGTCCCATCAGCATCTGCGCTGCATTGCCCGGAAGAATCTCCAGCACCAGGAACACGATGATCGATGCGCCCACCAGGGTGCCGATGAGCGTCAGTGTGCGTTTCAGCAGGAACAGGCCCATTTCAGTGACTCCGCTCTGCGTTGTGTCGTTGGGTGTTCTTGTTCAGGGCGAGTGCGAATGACACCGGGTACTCCCCTCCGCGAATGTCCCCCGCCTTCGGCTCCTCCTTTATTTCGCTGCGGGGAGCACCCGGTGCCATTCGCACATGAGCGTGCCTTGAACAAGAGCGAGATTTCATGCCGAGATGCAGCTAGCAATCGCGCGGCCGACGTCCACAGTCGAAGCAGTGCCGCCCATGTCGCGAGTGCGCGGACCTTCGCTCAGCACAGTCTCGATGGCCGAGATCACCGCAGCCGAAGCCTCTGCGTACACGGGGTCGTTGTTGCCCAGATGGTCGAGCATCAGCGCGGCCGACCAGATCTGGCCGATCGGATTGGCGATGCCCTTGCCCGCGATGTCGGGCGCCGAACCGTGCACCGGTTCGAACAGTGAGGGGAATTTGCGTTCGGGGTTCAGGTTGGCCGAGGGCGCGATGCCGATGGTGCCGGTGCAGGCCGGGCCCAGGTCGGAGAGGATGTCTCCGAACAGGTTGGAAGCCACCACCACGTCGAACCAGTCAGGGTGCTGCACGAAATGCGCGCACAGGATGTCGATGTGGTACTTGCTCGTCGCCACGTCGGGGTAGCGCGTGGCGATCTCGGCCAGGCGCTCGTCCCAATAGGGCATGGTGATCGAGATGCCGTTCGACTTGGTGGCGGCCACCAGGTTCTTGCGCTTGCGGCGATTGGCGAGCTGGAACGCGTAGTCGATGATGCGGTCCACGCCGGTGCGGGTGAACACGGCCTCCTGGATTGCCATCTCGCGCGGCGTGCCTTCGAACAGGCGCCCACCCACCGAGGTGTACTCGCCCTCGGTGTTCTCGCGCACCACCAGAAAGTCGATGTCACCGGGCTTGCGGTGCGCCAGCGGGCCAGGCACGCCGGGCATCAGGCGCACGGGGCGCAGGTTCACGTACTGGTCGAAGTCACGGCGGATCTTGATGAGCAGGCCCCACACGGCAATGTGATCGGGCACCTTGTCGGGCGCACCCACCGCACCGAAATAGATCGCGTCGTGGCCCTGGATCTTGTCGGCCCAGTCGGCCGGCATCATCAGGCCGGTGCGCACATAGTGGTCGGAGCCCCAGTCGAAGTGGTCGTACGAGAAATCGATGCCGAAGCGGCGACCGACCGCATCGAGTACGCGCAACCCTTCGGGCATGACCTCGACGCCGATGCCGTCTCCGGGAATGACGGCAATCCTGTGCTTTTTCTGCATTGACTCAACCTGTTCCAAGTTCGTTTCGTTCGGTGCACCAGCGCTCGTGACGCAGGGCTTGCCAAAAAATTCTAGAAGCGAGAACCGGGCCTGAAGAGGGGGTTGGCACTCAAATGGTATTGACAAAATCAGAAGGCAAAGCGGAATGCCTTCAAAGGAGATTCCGAGAATTCCTTGTCATTAAATTGACTTTGACTTCAGAAAATTAGAAGGCGAAGAGCATCCGCGACCGACCGCTTGCCGGCTCCGACAACCGGTTCATGAAGGTTTTCTGAAGCCCTCGGCGCGGGCGTGCCGGATACTCCACGCGCTTGCGATGCGCTCCGCAGAGACCGCCGCCTGGAGGACCATGAATCTTTTGCCTGTCGCCATGACGGCGCTTGCCCGGCGCTGGAAGCGGTGGTTGCAGCCCTCGCTGCTGCGGCGCCTGCTGCTGGCGCAGATCGCAGTGGTCGTGCTGCTGTGGGGCGCCATCCTGGCGCTGTTCCTGTACGACTCCAACCGCGTGACGGATCTGGTGCGCTACGACAAGATCTTTGATAGCGTCATCACGATTGCGCAGAACCTCGCGGCCGACCCCGCCCGTCAGCAGGAGGCCCTGAAGGCCTTCGACATGGCGCTGCTCGAAACCTCGGGTGACTTCAGTTCGGAGACGGACAAGGCGCCCGTCATGCAGGTGTGGCAGCGGGGGCGGCTCATCTTCAACTCCACAGCTGCCGCGCCGGTCATGCACACGGCAGTGCCGGGTCGGGTGGAGAACGTGCGCGTCGGCGAGCGCGTGTGGCGCGCACGCATGATGACTTCGCCGGGGCTCGACACCCGCGTGCTGCTGGCCGAGCCGAAAGTCCTGCGTTTCAGCTTCACCGTCGACCACCGCAGCTACTACCTGCTGCCGCTGGCCATCAGCCTGCCGTTTCTCGTCTTTCCGGCGTGGCTGTCGGTGCTGTTCGCGCTGCGGCCCTGGCGGCAGGTAACGCAAGAGACTGCCGAGCGTGGCCCGGCCGATCTGACGCCGCTGAGCTTCGAACCGCGGCACAAGGAACTGCAGCCGCTGGTGCGCAGCATCAACGGCCTGCTGCGCAGCGTGCGCGACCGGGCATCGCGCGAGCGCGTGCTGATCGCCGATGCAGCGAATGAACTTCGCACGCCGCTCGATGCGATGCGCGTGAATGTCGAAGCGCTGAAGGAACAGACCGCCGACGCGGGCCAGCGCGAACTCATGATCAACCTGCTGCGCAGCAACGACCGCGCCGCGCGGCTGGTGGGCCAACTGCAGCAGTTGATGCGCAGCGACGAGATGCCGCAGGACGCGGTGCCCACGCGGCTCGCGTTCGATGCGCTGGTGCAGGAGCGCATCCCGTTCGTGGAAGACCTTGCACGCGTGCGCGGCATCGGGCTGGACTTCGTGTCCGAAGGCGCGGTGCTGGTGTTCGGCGAACGCGAGAGCCTGATCTCGATGGTGAGCAATCTCATCGAGAACGCCATCAAGTACAGCCCGGATGGCGGCACTGTCACCGTGCGCGTTGTGTGCGAACCGGAATCGGCGAAGGCCGTGCTGCGCGTGACGGACCAGGGGCCGGGCATTCCGCCGGAGCTGCGCGAGCGCGTGTTCGACCGCTTCTTTCGCAACCCGGACCAGACGCAGTCGGGCAGCGGACTGGGGTTGGCGATCGTTCGTTCGGTGCTGAACAAGCATGGCGGCCGGATCGAACTGGCAGCCGGTGAAGACGGGAGCGGCCTGCTCGCGACCGTGTGGCTTCCGTTGTCGACGGGCTGACAGGGCCTTGCGTCCCCCGTACCATGGCCCGATGCGAACACTCCAACTCCCCACCGGCGGCGAGATGCCGGTCCTCGGTCTCGGCACCTGGCGCATGGGCGAAAACGCGGGGCATCGCGCGGCCGAAGTGAAGGCGGTGCGCGAGGCCATCGCGATCGGCTACCGCCTCATCGACACCGCCGAGATGTACGGCGAAGGCGGTGCCGAAACCGTCCTGGGCCAGGCCATCGGCGAGGCCTTGCGTGCGGGCGACGTGCGGCGTGAAGAGCTCTTCGTCGTCAGCAAGGTCTACCCGCACAACGCCAGCAGGCGCGGCACGCGCGATGCCTGCGAGCGCAGCCTGAAGCGGCTGGGGCTCGACGCCATCGATCTCTACCTGCTGCACTGGCGCGGCAGCCATCCGCTGAGCGAGACGGTCGCGGCAATGCATTCGCTGGTGGCAGACGGGCGCATAGCCCACTGGGGCGTGAGCAACTTTGACACCGACGATATGGAAGAGCTGGCGCAGGCCGTGGGCGATGGCCCGGAGTGCGCAGCCAATCAGGTTTACTTGTCGCTTGGCGAGCGCGGCCCGGAGTTCAGCCTGCTGCCCTGGCTGCGCGAACATGGCATGCCGCTGATGGCCTACAGCCCGATCGACCAGGGCGCGCTGGCCGAAGACGATGGGCTGGGCGAATTGGCCGAGCGGCTCGGCGTGACGGCCGCGCAACTGGCGCTGGCTGCGGTGATCGCGCGGCCCGGCGTGGCGGCGATTCCGAAGGCGGTGCGCAGCGCGCACCTGAAGGAGAACCTGGCGGCAGCGGAGTTGAAGCTCGATGCGGCAACTCTCGAAGAACTCGACCGATTGCACCCACCGCCGCGGCGCAAGGGGCCGCTGGCGATGATCTAGCAAAGGCTCAGTGGGCTTCGGCCTGCTTGGCCGCAGCAATGACGGCTTGCTCGTCGTGCTTCGCACCATTGAGGAACAGGTTCAGCAGCACAGCCGCAATCGACGCCAGCAAGATGCCCGACTCGATCAGCGAGTGAATGGCATGCGGCATCCACTGCTTGAAGTTGGGCGCAATCAGCGGAATCATGCCGACGCCAATCGACACCGCGACGATCATCGCGTTGTGGCGGTTGGTCTTGAAGTCCACGCCCGACAAAATGCGGATGCCGGTGGCCGCCACCATGCCGAACATCACGAGGCCCGCACCGCCGAGCACCACCGTGGGCAGCGACTCGACCAGCGCGGCCATCTTCGGCAGCAGGCCCAGCACGATCAGGATCGCGCCGCCGGCCACGCACACATAGCGGCTCTTGATGCCGGTGACGGCCACGAGGCCCACGTTCTGCGAGAAGCTGGTGTACGGAAAGGTGTTGAAGATGCCGCCAATCAGCGTGCCCAGGCCGTCGGTGCGCAGGCCGCGGGCCAGGTCCTTCTGGCTGATCTTGCGGTCGGTCATTTCACCGAGCGCGAGGAACATGCCGGTCGATTCGATCATCACCACGATCATGATGAGCGTCATCGTCAAGATCAGGATCGGGTCGAACTGCGGCATGCCGAAGTGAAAGGGCAGCACGATGTCGACCCACGCGGCCTTGCCCACCTTCTCGTAGGTCATGAGCCCGGTGATCGAGGCCACCACGGCGCCGATCACGATGCCGAGCAGCACCGAGATGTTGGCGATGAAGCCCTTGGCGTACTTGACGATCAGCAGGATCGACACCAGCACCAGCGCAGCCACGCCGAAGCCCGACAGGTCAGCGTACTTGGGGTTGGGCACGGTGGGCATGATCGCGAAGCCCTTGGGCACGGCGGGAATGGAGCTGCCGGGCGAAGTCACTTCGGCCAGCCACTTTGCATAGACCGGGTCGACCAGCGCGGGCGCCGTCGGGCCCACGGGGTTGCCGAAGATCCAGTTGATGCCTACGCGCATCAGGCTGATGCCGATGACCGCGATGATGGTGCCGGTGACCACTGGCGGAAAGAAGCGCAGCATTCGGCTCACCAGCGGCGCGATCAGTATCGACACCACACCCGCGCCGATGATGGCGCCGAACAGCAACTGCGCGCCGTTCTGGCCGGGGTTGGCATTGGCGATGGCGACCATCGGCGCGACCGACGCGAAAGTCACGCCCATCATCACCGGCAGCTTGATGCCGAAGAACTGCGTGGCGCCCAGCGCCTGGATCAGCGTGGCGATGCCGCAGCAGAAGAGGTCGGCCGAGATCAGCAGCGCGACCTCGTCGGGCGTGAGCTTGAGCGCGCGCCCGACGATCAGCGGCACCGCGACGGCGCCCGCATACATCACCAGCACGTGCTGCAGGCCGAGGGCCGCGAGCTTGCCCGAAGGCAGGCGCTGGTCCACGGGATGGACTGTTGAGAGAGAACTGTCGGCCGTCATCGTTGGGCTCCTGCTGCGGCGAGAAGGAAGGTGGGCGACACGGCTTGGCATGCGCACACCCCGTTGTGTACGCCAAACTGTATACAACTTATGCAACAATCCAGACTCTGGAAAACCCGCATCCGCGCAGGGGCCTCGCCGGGTGGTCAAGGCCGCAAGACTGTCGCCGGCCGCCGGGACCATCGACGCATGAATCCCTGCGCTATGCGCGCGGCCGGGCCTCGCGCACCGTGAGGCCCGAGGCCGCCTGCTTGGCATCGTGCTTCGCAATGGCCGCTTCGCTCGCCACATCCTCGGCATGGCTGAACATTCCCGGCGGAATGCGCACCGCGCCGATGGACAGCGTGGAGAAGGGCGTGAACCGGACCACGCCATGCCGGTCCTCGCCTTCGATGCCACCGGACTGTCTTTCCGCTTCGTCGTAGAGGCCGGGCGCCTGCCGGTTGAAGTCGTCGATCAGAGCGGTGCAGCGCCGGTGCCAGTCAGGGCTCTGGAACAGCACCAGGAAGTCGTCGCCGCCGATGTGGCCGACGAAGTCGCGATGGGCGTCTGCATGCTGCGTCGCCAGTCGCGCGAGCAGCAAAATCATTTCGTCGCCGCGCCAGTAGCCGTAGTGGTCGTTGAACACCTTGAAGTTGTTCAGGTCGGCATAGCAGGCAGCAAAGTCGGCACCGCTGTCGAGCAGGCGCGCAATGTGGATGTTGATGGGGATGTTGCCCGGCAATGAGGTCAGCGGATTGGCGTGCCGGGCGGCCTCGATGCGCGCCTCGGTCACGGCGCGCACGAGCTGGTCGCCCGTGCCCAGGCCGACGTAGCGCTTCTTCTCCGTGACGATGAAACCTTCGCTCAGGTAGCGCTGGTCTTCAGACATCAGGATGCCGAGCAGGCTCTCGACGTTCTCCTCGCGCTCCACGATGCGCGGGGTGCTGCTGCCGTAGGCCAGGCAGGGGCGGCGGCCATGGACCTCGCGGAAGTACATCCGCGCGTAGTCGTTCATGAACGACTGCCGGTTGATCAGCGAGACGGGGGTGCCCTTGTCGACCACGGCGAGCGCATGCAGCTCGGGGTGCTTCTGGAAGATTGCGGAGACCTCGTCGATCGGCGTCTGCGGGCTGAGCGCAGGCGCCTGGATGACCGACAGGCTGCGCAGCACGTTGGGCTGCGACGGTTGCGACGCGTGCGGCATCACGGCGATGCGGGTGTCGCGGATGGTGGCCGCCATGGGCTCGGGCAGCGCCGGCTGCAACGCTGGCGTCGGCCGGCCGAACAGGTAGCCCTGGCCGTGGGCAATGCCGAGGTCGCGCAGCACGTGCAGGTCCTTCGCGTCTTCCACGCCCTCTGCAATGAGCTCGGTGCCCAGCGCGTTGCCGAAGCCGACGATGGCGCGCACCAGCGCCACGCTCTGCGGGCTGTTGGCGATGCCCTGGGTGAGCAGCTTGTCGATCTTCACGAAGTCTGGCTGCAGGTCTTTCCAGCGCCGCAGGTTGGAATGGCCTTCGCCGAAGTCGTCGAGCGCGACGCGTGCGCCAAGCGCATGCAGCGTCTCGACCGCACGCCCAAGCGCCTCGGGGCTGCCGGTGGCCCGCTGCTCGGTGAGCTCCACGGTCACGTCGCGGGCGCTGACGTTGTGGTGCGCGAGCATGCGTTCGAGCCAGCACGCCGTGCCCGCGCCGCCCATGGCCGCGACCAGCGCGTCGGCGCTCATGTTCACGAACAGCCGGCCCGCATCGGGCAGGCGGCCCCACTGGGCGAGGATGACTTCCACGCACAGCAATTCGAATTCGGTCAGCCGCGACTCGGCCGCGGCAAGTGCAAGCAGCGCCTGCGGGCTGTGGAGCGGGGTGCCGGTCGGTCCGCGAATGAGGGCTTCATGGCCGAAGACCGTGCCCTTGCGCAGATCCACGATGGGCTGGAAGAAGGGCGAGATCGCAGGAGGCGAGGCAGGGGTGGCGTTGGGCCGTGTTTGCCGGGGCATGCTGTGGAAGTTGTTCGTCGGCGGCGATCGCGCACGGGAAAAACGCGTAAGCCATTCGGGCTACAGCATGACGCGGTTGTGTGACAGCCGCACCGGCCCTGCCGGCCGTGTGGGGTCAGGCGAGCAGCGCCTTGACCAGATCGAGCTGGCGGTCGGGCTTTTCGGTGCCGAGTTCGAGGCTGGACTCGATGCGCTCCAGGTGGTCGATCATGCTCGTCACGGCTGCCTCCACGTCGCCCTTGCGGCACAGGCGCAGGAAATCGGCGTGCTCGTCCGACGAGCAATGCGGGTCGTTCGACGAGTGGTAGAGCATCGCAATCAGCGAGCTGCGTGCGACCAGTTCACGCACCAGCTCGGCGAGCGTGCGGTTGCCGGTGGCCTCGGCCAGCGCCACGTGGAAGTCGCCCAGCAGCTTCTCGCGCACGGTGCCCGTGGTGGTGGTCTGGCGCAGTGCGGTGCGCTCGAACTTGATGTGCTGCTCCAGCACCTGGTAGTCGCGCGGCCGCGCGGCGGCGATGAACAGGCGCACCACTTCGCTTTCGAGGATGCGGCGCACCGCGAACACCTCGCGGGCCTCTTCCACCGAGGGCTGGCAGACGAAGGCGCCCTTGTCGGGAATCATCTCGATGAGCTTGTCCTTCGACAGCATCAGCAGCGCGGCGCGCACCTTGGTGCGGCTCACCGAATACACGCGGCCCAGCGCTTCTTCGCGCAGCCAGGTGCCGGGCGGCAGGCGCTTCTCGACGATCGCGGTGGCGATGTCGTTGGCGATGCTTTCGATGGAGCTGTTCTTGTCGGCTGCAGCCACGCCGTTCTCGTCCGGAACGGCGGTGGCAGGGGAAGCGGAGGGTTTGGAACTGGCGCGGGGCATGCGCGGATTGTGGCCTAGCGCGGGAGAGTGAAGCCCTCGAGCGCACCAATGATGGGCTTGGGCAGGGGCTTTGCCAATTCGCCGCGCTTGCTGGTGCGCAGCTTCAGGGCAACGAGCGATTCGACCAGCTTGGTGCCCGCGGCCACGCCGTCGATCACGGGCACGCCGAGCACCTGCTCGATGTGCGCGCACAGGTCGGTCATGCCCGCACAGCCGAGCACGATGCAGTCGGAGCCGTCTTCTTCGAGCGCGCGCCGGCACTCGTCGACGATGCGTTCCCGCGCGCCCGAGCCCGGCTCTTCCAGTTCGAGCACGGGCAGTTCGCAGGCGCGCACGTTGGCGCAGAAGCGCTCCATGCCGTAGATCTCGGCCAGGTGCCAGGCCTGGCCCATGGTGCGGCCCAGGGTGGTCACCACGCTGAAGCGGCTGCCGATCATGCTGGCCAGGTGCATCGCCGCCTCGGCGATGCCCACCACCGGGCCGCGTGCCAGCTCGCGCGCGGCCTTCAGGCCCGGGTCGCCGAAGCAGGCGATCACGTAGCCGTCGATCCCGTCGCGCTCGCCCGAAGCGATCTCCTGCAGCAAGCCCGGCACGGCCAGCGCCTCGTCGTAGTGGCTTTCGATGGAGACCGGCCCCATGGCCGGGCTCACGGCCACGATCTCGGTGCCGGCATGCGCCACCGCGCGGGCGCAGGCGCCGATCTTCTCGGTCATGCTCCAGGTGGTGTTGGGATTGATGATCTTGATGCGCACGGCGCGGTCCCTTTCTTTCTCTTTCAGTTCAAGTCTTGCTGTTACGGTTCAGCAGGGCATAGAGGACGAAGCCCAAGCCCATGCCGATGAACCAAGCATAGTTGGCGCCACCGCGCAGCGCCGGCACCATCACGCACAGGATCGGCACGAGGGCGGACGGCACCAGCGCCTGGATCGCCTTCGGGTTGTAGCCGCCGCTGTACCAGTATTCGCCCTTGGGGCTCATCGTGTAGAGCGCGTCCACGTCGATGCGCTGCTTGCGCACGATGTAGTAGTCGGCAATCAGGATGCCGAACAGCGGGCCGATGAACGAACCCAGCACGTCGAGCGTGTAGTGAATGACCTCGGGGCTGTTGTAGAGGTTCCACGGCGTGAGAAACACCGAGCCCACCGCGGCGATCATGCCGCCCGTGCGCCAGCTGATGTGCTGTGGCGCCACGTTCGAGAAATCGAAGGCCGGCGAGACGAAGTTGGCCACGATGTTGATGCCGATGGTGGCGATCATGAAGGTCAGTGCGCCCAGCACCACGGCGGTGGTGCTGTCGATCTTGCCCACGGTGTGCACCGGATCGGTGATGAGTTCACCAAACACGGGCAGCGTGGCGGCGGTGGTGATGACGGTCAGCAGCGAGAAGAACACGAAGTTCACCGGCAGGCCCCAGAAGTTGCCCTTCTTCACCGCGTCGAAGCTCTTGCCGTAGCGCGAGAAATCGCCGAAGTTGAGCATCGGGCCGCTGAAGTAACTCACCACCAGCGCAATGGCCGAGAGCATCACCGGCAGCGCGTCCCAGCCCTGGAACTTGATGCCGCCCAGGTTCAGGTCGATGTTGCTCCAGCCGGCCTTCCACACCAGCCAGCCGCAGAGCACGGCCATCACCACGTACACCGCCGGGCCGGCCCAGTCGATGAACTTGCGGATGGCATCCATGCCGCGCCAGAACACGAAGGCCTGCAGCACCCACATGACCATGAACGCGACCCAGCCAAGCGCCGAGAGGCCGACGAAGCCGTACTGCGCGACATCGGCATACGGCGCGAGGCCCGGGGCCATGTGCAGCGCCAGCACCATGAACGCCGCCGAGGCAAGGTACGTTTGCACGCCGTACCAAGCCACCGCGATCAACCCGCGGATGATGGCCGGAATGTTCGCGCCCAGCACGCCGAAGGGCGCGCGGCACACCACGGGGTAGGGCACACCCGTGACCTGGCTGGGCTTGGCCACCAGGTTGCAGAAGAACTGCACGATCACGATGCCCACCAGCAGCGACACCAGCACCTGCCAGCTCGACAGGCCCAGCGCGAACAGGCTGCCGGCCGTGATGTAGCCGCCCACGCTGTGCACGTCGGACATCCAGAAGGCAAAGATGTTGTATTGGCCCCAGGTCTGCTTCTTCAGCGGAGCGAGGTCTTCGTTGGTCAGGCGCGGGTGGTAGCCGGGCTTGATGAGGGCGTTCGATTCCGCGTGCGGCGCAATGCCGGCTTCGCTTGCCCCCGCGGGGGCGTGGCTGACGACTGTGCTCATGGTCTTTTCCTCGTGCGAGTGGGGTGGATTGAGTACGTGTTTTTCGGATGCGTTATTTGTATACAAAAAATGCACTCAATCAAGACCATTCGGGGAATCATATATCCGTAGATTCCCTGATGCGCTGCCGACGCTGCGGGGTGAACCCCGTGGCGTGCGTAGCGCGCCGCTATGCTGCGGCAAACATTTGGAGGTGGAGATGCAAAGAGAAAACTGGGGGCGTGCCGCCCGGTGCATGGCGGTGCTGCTTTGCTGTGCCGCGTTGGGAGGCTGTGGTCTCTATTCCGTCAACCGCGAGGCGAAGCTGTACCGCGCCGAGATGGCCGAGGAGATGAGGCGTGAGGTGGAAGAGTGCCGCAATGGCTCCTCACCGGAAAAGCGGCACGTTCTGGACCATCGCTACCGGGATACCGACGCGTCCGACTGCTACAGCGCGGTGATCTCCGCTGCCAGCCGCTCGCTCGAGGGAGCGAGGGTCGATAGGATTCAGAAACCGACGATAGGCAGTTCGCCGTCCGCCGTTGCAATACGCAAGCCGTGGACGCCCCAGGAAGTGGCCCAGGCAACCTCCGCGGCCGAAGTGCTCGGCCAGATGGCGTGGCCTGCAGTGCTGAGCAAAGTGGTCTACCGACGGTATGCGCCTGAGGCAAGCCGGGGCGACTGCGCCTACAGGCCGGATCTGCATCCGCTGGAGCGGCTGAAGAGGGTCCCGTCCGCCGGTGCCGGCAAATGGGAGTCATGGGAGCACTCGGGGGTCGGCTGCAAAGCCGTGGGAGGCCTGTACTACGAGACCTTCGTTTATCGCCTGCCCGACGGGCCGATCACACAAGCGTTCATTGTCTTTCGCGGTACGGAGAACTACAGCGGCCAGTTGTTGCCCGATTGGGAAGCGAATCTGGCGATGGCGCTGAATCTCGAACCACAGCAGTTCGTGCAGGTCCGGATCGGATTGAAAGAGATCGTCAGAAAATTGAAGAAAGACGCCCCGAATGTCGAGATCTACACAGCCGGGCATTCCTTGGGGGGCAGCATGGCGCAACTGGCCGCATACATGAGTGAGGACGTGAAGATCGCCTACGCCTTCAACACGTCGCCGGTGAGCGGCTGGACGTGGTTGCGCAAGCAGCAGAGCGAAAACCCGGGAGAAGTCGTGATGCCGAGAAAGGATCCCCCGATCATCAGGGTCATGCAGGACGATGAGGCTCTGGGGTTCATCCGGGTGTTCTCCAACGCGGCGAACTCGACAGTGCGCCGTACAGGCCGCACCGACGTGGCGCTGGATTTCCCTTCGAGCCGCGACGTGCTGAAAATCTCCAAGGTGTCGGGGCGTCTGAGCGCTGGCGTGGCCCTGCACTCCATTACTTTGCTCGCGTGCAACTTGACGGCTCGCGTCGCGAATGGAGCTCCCGGTGCATTTGGCTTCACGAAGGAGCAGGCTGAAGCGGTTATCAGCGAGCGAGATGGCGCCTATTCGGTAACGGGCGCCGAAAGGACAGAAGGCCTATGCCAGGTGGTTGACCGTGGCGCGAATTGCACGGTGAACTGGACCGGCGCAGGTTGGCCGACAAACTGCAGGTCGGACCAGGCGCCCTCGCTCAGCCCGTCGCCATGAGGTTTTCACATCCCGACGGTCGCGCGGATTGCATCGGGGGAGCCGGCCGTTTCTGTCGCTCTCGATCTCATTGACTGATCGAAATCCGTGTGGCTCAGAGAAAAAATATATCGCTTTCAGTTGTGAGACGCGCTGCTTAGAGTCCCGTCCATCCCCCACTTTCGATGGCAAGAACCATGAGCAACGCAACCACCCGCATCCCCTTTCATCTCGCGTTTCCGGTGCGCGACATCGCCGAGGCACGCGCGTTCTACGGCGACTTGCTGGGATGCCCCGAAGGCCGCAGCGCGCCCGAATGGGTGGACTTCGATTTCTACGGCCATCAGATCGTGGCGCACCTGGCGCCCGACGAATGCGGCCACCACCAGAGCAGTTCGGTCGACGGTCACGACGTGCCGGTGCGTCACTTCGGCGCGATCGTTCCCATGGACCAATGGCAGGCCATGGCCGACAAGCTCATCGCCCGCCAGACCAAGTTCGTCATCGAGCCCTATATCCGGTTCAAGGGCGAGCCTGGCGAGCAGGCGACGATGTTCTTCCTGGACCCCTCCGGGAACGCCATCGAGATGAAGTCGTTCGCGGACCTGAGCTCGCTTTTCGCCCGCTGAACGGGCAATGGCCCATGGGTCGCGGGGGCGCTGGCGCCATGTGCGTGCGCGCCTTTAAGATGCGCTCGCCCGCCGCGGTCGCCGACCGCGCGTTGACGCAACAGAGTCGCGCCCATGCTCCAACTTCTCTCCGATCCCCAGGTCTGGATCGCCTTCGCCACCCTGACCGCGCTTGAGCTGGTCCTCGGGATCGACAACATCATCTTCATCTCGATCCTGGTCGACAAGCTGCCGCTGGCCCAGCGCGAATTCGCACGGCGCATCGGCCTTTTCATGGCCATGTTCATGCGCATCGGCCTGCTGCTGGTGCTGGCATGGATCGTCGGGCTGGTGAAGCCGCTCTTCGTGGTGTTCGGCCAGGAGATCTCGGGCCGCGACCTGATCCTGATACTGGGTGGGCTGTTCCTGATCTGGAAGAGCACGAGCGAGGTTCACCAGTCGCTGGAAGGCGAACATGAGCACAAGCAGAGCACGGCCAAGGCGACCTTCGCCTCGGTGATCCTGCAGATCATGCTCATCGACCTGGTGTTCTCGCTCGATTCGATCATCACCGCGGTCGGCATGGTGGACGACGTGCGCGTCATGATCGCAGCGGTGATCGCTTCGGTGCTGCTCATGATGCTGTTCGCCGGGCCGATCGGCCGCTTCGTCTCCAACCATCCCACCATCAAGATGCTGGCGCTGTCCTTCCTGGTGGTGGTGGGTGTCGTGCTGGTTGCCGAAGGCTTCGAGCATCACGTGCCCAAGGGGTATGTGTACTTCGCAATGGCTTTCTCGCTGAGCGTGGAAATGCTCAACATCCGCATGCGCAAGAAGTCGGCGAAGCCCGTGGTGCTGAATCCGCCCCACATACCGGGCGATTGAGGGGCCGAGCCGGTCAAGTCGGCACTACGCCGAACGTCGGCGAGTCGGTGCCGTCGCGTCGACCGCATCGCGCAGGCATTGGGCGAAGTGCGCCACCACGGGCGGACTGGCCCGGGGCTTGCGATGAAGCAAGCCGATTTCGCGATGGAAAGTGAACTCGCCCAGCGAGACGATGCGCACCCCCGCAGGCATCGGAAGATGCGCCTCGACCAGCGGCACAAGCGCCACGCCCAGGCCCCTGGAGGCCAGATGAATCAACCCGGGGATCTCGTCGATCTCGATGGCGTCGTTGACCGAAAGGCCTTCCCGGCGCAGAAACGCCTCGACCATCCGCCCTCCGAACGAAGCCCTGTCGTAGCGAAGGAACGGCTGTTCCTGGATCAGCGCCCGCCAGTTCTTCGTTGCGGGAACGGCCTTGGGCACGACCAGCACAAAGGGCTCCTGCACCAACGCCTGCCACGTCAGGTCGGGAGGCATTCCGAAGGGCGGGCGGATGATCACGGCCGCATCGATCTTGCCGGCGTCCAGGTCGTCCATCAGGCGCATCGAGACGCCGGGCGACACATGGACGCGCACAAGGGGGAATGATTTGCGCAGCTGCTCAAGCGCGCGCGCCAGCAGAGTTGGTTGCGCCGACGCAATCGAACCGATGCGAAGGAGCCCCCGGGTGGCGTCGTCGTGAGGAAGTTCGCCGAGCTTGGCGAACAGGGCGCAGATTTCTTCCGCCCGCGGCAAGGTCGTCTGGCCCGCGACGTTCAAGGTGGCCGATCGGCCCGTCCGGTCGAAGAGCTCGAAGCCCAGGGCCTCTTCGAGCCGCTTCATCTGGCTGCTCACTGCCGATTGCGTGAGGCCGATGCGGTCGCCGGCTGCCGCGAAGGTGCCGAGCTTGCACACCGCAATGAAGGTCTTGAGTTCGTTGATCACGCCCGGAGCATCGCAAACATCGATGCTCGGGTCAATCGAGCTTCAACAGAAGTGATGGATGTCCGACTGTCCAACGGGCATGGGCTATTCTTCGCACCCTTCCAAGCAGGTATCCGCCTCGCACCGATCGATGCCTTCCATCAAATTCCGCTCGCGGCTCTCACTGGCCTTTGCAGCGCTCGTTGCGCTGGTCTGCGTGCAGGCTGCCTTCATCTACCTGGGCTCCGAGCGCGTCACCTTCTATGCGCAGCACAGCCGGCTGGCGAGCGACATCCAGTCCGATCTGCTGGAGCTGTCCGCCAACAAGCAGCGGCTGCGGGTATGGGCCTCGCTGCGGCTGATGAATGGCGACGCACCCATCGAGTCGCGCGACCGCTGGCTGGCCGGCATGCGCTCCAGCGCAGCCAGCCTGCGGGACCTGACGCAGCGCGACCTGGCCTGGTGGACCACCGTGACCTCGGCGCGGGGCACACAGGTGCCCGAGGCGGTGACCCAGCTGGCGGCCAGCATCGACCTGCTCGATGCCAACATCGCCGCGGTCCAGGATCGCCTGCTGCAGCTCACGCCACTGCAGCCGGGAGCGGAGTTTTCGTCGGTGTGGCAGCAGATCAACCAGGTGTTCGACGTGACGCGCGGGCGCGACCTGCGCGAACTCGTCAACGGCGCAATCGAGCGCCAGAAGCAGGCGGTGCCGGCCGCGCGCCTGGCCACCGAGCACGCCATCGAGGTGCTGCGCCTGCAGGCCATCGGCCTCGCTGTGTTGACCCTGGCAGCGGCGGTGCTGCTCGCCATTCGCCTGAACCGGCGGCTGCAGGCACCCATCGCCAGCCTGCTGACCGGCACGCAGGCCTTGCAGGCGGGCCAGATGGACCATCGCATGACGGTCGGCTCGGGTGACGAATTCGGCCAGGTGGCCGAGAACTTCAACGCCATGGCCGCCGAACTGCAGCAGCGCCGGAGCGATGCCGAAGCCGCGCGGCACAAGCTCGAAGAAGCAGTGGATGCGCGCACGGTTGAGTTGCAGACCGCGCACGTCACGCTGCAGAACATCGACCAGCGCCGCCGCCAGTTGTTTGCCGACCTGAGCCACGAGCTGCGCACGCCGGCCACCGCCATCCGCGGCGAGGCCGAGATTGCGCTGCGCGGCACCGACAAGCCACTGGCCGAATACAAGGAAACGCTGTCGCGCATCGTCGGCGGCGTGGAGCAGCTCGCGCGGGTGATCGACGACCTGATGCTGATCGCGCGCGCCGAGGCCGATCAGCTCGTCATGCGGCAGGACCAGGTGGACCTCGGCCTGCTGGTCGGCGATGCCACCGAGCAGGCCGAGGCGCTGGGTGCGCTGCACGGCGTTGGGGTTCGCCTCGATGCCTCGCACGACGCACAGCCAGGGCTGCTCTACGTGCATGCCGATGCCGACCGGCTGCGCCAGGCCTTGGTGATCGTGCTCGACAACGCGGTGCGCTATTCGCGCTCGGGCGGCGAGGTCCGCATCGGCTGGCGTGAAGTCGACGGATGCGCGGAGATCGCGGTGCGCGACAAGGGCATCGGCATCGACGCCGACGAGCTGCCCACGGTGTTCCAGCGCTTCACGCGCGGCCAGCGCGCGCGGGCGCATCGGGTCGATGGCACCGGCATTGGCCTGTCGATTGCGCAGGCCATCGTTGTCGCGCACGAAGGCCGCATCGACATAGACAGCGAACCGTTCGTGGGCACGACGGTTCGCATCCGGCTGCCGCGCTTTGATGGCGCAGCCAGCCCCACAACGCCGGAGGCCGCATGAACAACATCCTCGTGGTCGAAGACGATCCGCGCGTGGCCGACTTTCTGCAGCGCGGCCTGCGCGCCGAAGGTTATGGCGTGCAGCTGGCGCGCACCGGCACCGAGGGCCTGGCATTGGCGCGCGGCGGTGAGCCGGCGCTGCTCATCCTCGACCTGATGCTGCCCGGCATCAGCGGCCTGGAGCTCTGCCAGACGATGCGCGCCGAAGGCCATCATGTGCCGGTGCTGATGCTCACGGCCATGAGCTCGCTGGAGGACAAGGTCAACGGCCTGCGGCTGGGCGCGGACGACTATCTGACCAAGCCCTTTGCCTTCGAGGAGCTGCTCGCGCGCATCGAGGCGCTGCTGCGGCGCGGACGCGAACAGCGCGTGAAAGCGAGCAGCCTGCAGGTGGCCGACCTCGTGCTGGACCGCGAACGCATGCAGGTCACGCGGGCCGGACAGCCGATTGCGCTGACGGCGAAGGAGCTGGCCTTCCTGGAGCTGCTGATGAGCGCGCCCGGCCGCGTCTACAGCCGCGAGCGCATCCTCTCGAACGTGTGGGGCACCAACGAGGATCCGCTGACCAACGTGGTCGACGTCTACGTGCGCCGCCTCAGGGCCAAGATCGACGAGGGCCACCCGCTCGCGCTGCTCAAGACCGTGCGCGGCTTCGGCTACCGGCTCGACGCGCAGGAGGCCTGAACAACTGGACGCCCGGGCGCGCGTTCATCCGTTGTTCATCTGCGCTTCAACCTGCGTTCATGGCCCGGCACGGGTCGTGTTCATCTCTGCGCCAGAGACTTGATTCCTGCCTCGCGAATGCGGTGCAGCGCCGGCAGACACCGGTGCTTCAACACTTTCACAACAAGGAATCTCCGTGAAGAAAAGTCTCGTCACCAGTGCCGCCCTCGGCGTTCTTTCTTTCACTCTCGCCACCGGTGCGCTGGCCCAGGGTTCGGGCGCCGTTGCCTGCGCGCCGACCAATGAAGCGCAGATCGGCGCGCTGTTCGACCGCTGGAACAACTCGCTGCGCACGCTGGACCCCGACAAGGTGGTCGCCAACTACGCACCCGACGGCGTGCTGCTGGCGACCGTGTCGAACCAGCCGCGCACCAACCCGGCGGAGATCCGCGACTACTTCGTCAAGTTCCTCAAGAGCGAGCCGCAAGGCACGATCGACAAGCGCATCGTCAAGATCGGCTGCAATGTGGCGCAGGACGTCGGAACCTACACCTTCCGCTTCA
Source organism: Variovorax sp. R-27 (assembly GCF_049913215.1). NCBI lineage: Bacteria > Pseudomonadati > Pseudomonadota > Betaproteobacteria > Burkholderiales > Comamonadaceae > Variovorax > Variovorax sp. R-27. Next base: position 5,044,132 of record NZ_CP183984.1, on the reverse strand, counting down.
AGGATGGCGGCACGGTGCATGCCCGCTACACCTATGTCTACGAATGGGTGAACGGGCAGTGGCTGATCGCGCATCACCACTCGTCGGCGATGCCGGAGGCGCGCGCCGCGAAGAACTGATCGATGCGGGCGGGCTCCGGCTCGCTCGCTACAGCGCCGCGACCTTCACGAACACCGGGTTCGAGTAGAACCACAGGTCGCTGTAGTTGCGCACGTTGATCGCATTGAAGCGCGCCACGTTGTCGGTGCCGGTGGTCTGCGCATCGGGCAGCGGCTCACCGGCGGCGGTTTCGTTGGGCACGTCGGTTCCCAGGTTGGTGCCGCGCAGGCGGAAGTACTGGTTGTTGCCGGCCTTCACCGTGTAGCTCACCGAGAAGTAGCCGTCGGCATCGAGCTTCCAGTCGTTGCGGGTGAAGCGCTTGAGCACGCGCGTCGACGGGTTGGTGTCGCGCGCATAGCCCGGCGTGCCCGCCAGCTCGGGGCCGGTCACGTCGCCGCCGATCAGGTCGATGTGGTCGACCACCGGCTTCACGTTGGCGAAGTTGCCGCTGCCGAGCTGGTATTCGAAGTTGTTGCGCTCGGGGCTCTTGAAGCGGATGGTGATCTTCAGGTCTTCACCGGCCTTGGCCGTCACGTCCGAACCCATCTCGCCAGTACCTTTGGCGCTTTGCACCTTGAAGTCGAGCGCGTCGATCAGGCCGCCGTTCACAGCGAAGAGCTTGCCTGAGCGCAGGGCCGAGAGCAGCGACTTCGGATCCTTGACGTCGCCCCACAGGTGGTTCCTGGCGTATTCGCCCGGCGCGTAGCCGCTGCTGTACTGGCCTTGCGAGGTGGTGAAGTGGTAGTCGGAGTCGGCCACGTTCCAGATGTGGCGGCCTTCGGACAGCAGCGCGTCCCAGGTGCCGCCGAGCTTGGCGACGAGGTAGTCGACGCCGCCGTAGGTGCGCGAGGGCAGGTTGGCCGGAATGTAGGCGCTGTTGTAGCCGCCGCGGTCGGGCTCCATCTGGTTGCCGACCATGCCTTCGAGCGAGAACACGATGTTCGGCGCGAGGTCGTTCATCTCGCGCAGCTGGGCGATCGTGTACTTGCCGGGGTTGCGCGAAGGATGGTTGATCTGCAGGTAGCTGGTGTCGGGGTAGTTCTTCTTGAGCCAGGCGATAGCGGCGAGCGTCTCGGCGTGCGTGTCGTAGTTGACGCCGGCCTTCGGGCCCCAGGCGGTGACGTCGCCGGCCGGGAAGAGTGCGGCGGCCCGGTTGGTGAAGAGGTATTCGAACTGGCTCGCGGCCTTGAGCGCGGCATCCGACATGGGGTTGTCGGTCAGGATGCCGACGTTGCCGTGGTCGTGCGAGGGCATGTCCCATTCGAAGGACGCGAAGATCGTCTTGTCGGCATATTTGCCGCCGGCCTGCAGCGCCTTGATGCGCGGCACCTGGTACTTGGCCATGCCTTCCGAGAACGGAATCTGCGCCGGCAGCTTGGTGCCGTTGTTGTCGTAGGAGGACAGGCGCAGGTGGTCGGACAGCGCCGCCCAGTCGAGCCCGAACTGGTCGAAGGCCTTGGCCAGCACCTGGTCGAGCGTGGAAATCTGCTGCGTGTCGTCCGACTGGATCGTGTGGATGTGCAGGTCGCCCACGGTCCAGCGGCCTGGCGGTACCGACGGGCCTGGATCGGCCGCGGGAGCGGGTGCGGGCGCGACGGCCGCCGGGGTGCTGGGCGCCACGGGGAAGAAGGCCGGGCCGCTGGAGTCTCCGCCGCCGCAGCCGGCCAGCATGAGCGTGCCGATGGCGAGGGTGGAGAACAGCGTGCGGCGGAACGGGAGGGGCGTCGAGAGGGCGGTCGGAAGAATGAACATGGCGGTCTGAAAAAAATGACGCGCACCTGAAGTGCGCGTGTCGAAGGAAGTCGCCGAGTCTCGAATGGCGCGATGACGCTTCGATGAAAGCAGAACGAAAGTTCGTTGTTTTCGCGCCAGCAACCGGGCCGCCGGAGGGCTTGCCCTCTATAAACTGTGCCCCTTCCATGATCCCCAGCGCGCCCGTCCCCCTGCCCACCGCATCCATCGACGATGAAGTGCTGTCGCGCATGGTGCGCACCGATCAGCTCGTGACGGTGCGCCGCAGCGTTCTCTCGGCCATTCCGATCAGCGTGGTGCTGAGCTTCACCGCGGCGCTGGTCGCCCTCAATGCCGGCCGCGCGTTCGAAGGGATGAGCTGGCTGCTGCTGTCGCTCATGGTGAACGGGATGCGCAGCTACATCTGCCGCTGGCCGTTCGCGCCTTCGCCCGGTGCCGAGCCCGGCAGTGATGTCCTGACCTCGCCAAATGGTCGTCCGGTCGAATGGCACTTGCGCATTGCTGCGGTCCTGGCTGCGGTGTCGGGCTGTGTGTGGGCCCTCATTCCGTTTCTGTGCGACGGCTACTCATCGCCGCAAGCGGTGTTCTATCTCACGGTGGTGTGCGGCATCTGCGCGGGGGCCGTCACCTATGGCATTGCCTATGCGCTCGTGCCCATCAGCTTCATCACGCCGGCGCTGCTGTCGGTGGTCGGTTGCCTTGTCTATGCAGGCGGCTTCGACAATCTGAGCCTGGCGGCGATGGTGCTGCTGTACCTCGCGGCACTGGTGCGCGGTGCGCTGCACAGCGACAGGACCTTCCGCGAAGGAAGCCGCCTGCGCAACGAAGCCACAGCCATGGCCGCGCAGCTGCGGCTGGTGCACGCGCTGTCGCTGGACGCCACGCAGCAGCTGGCCTTCCGGGCCTCGCACGATTCGCTCACGGGCCTGCTCAACCGCGAAGGCTTCACCGAGGCGGCGACGCTGCACATCGCCGCACCCGGCGGCCGCCAGCACGGCCTGCTGCTGCTGGACCTCGACGGCTTCAAGGCGGTGAACGACGCCTTCGGCCACAAGGTCGGCGACCGCGTGCTGCAGGACGTGGCCCGCTGGCTGCAGCGGGAGACCGCCGACATGCAGGCCGTGCTCGGCCGCTGGGGCGGCGACGAGTTCGCGGTGCTCTACAGCCTGCAGGACGAGCGGCAGGCGCCCACGGCGATTGCGCAGGCGCTGATCCGTTCGATCTCATTCGCCACTGCGCACTACGGCGGCCATCTGGGCGTGAGCATCGGCATCTCAGTCTCGGGCGAGGCCGAGATCGCCGACATGATCAGCTTTGCCGACGAGGCCGTCTACGAGGCCAAGCGCACCGGGCGCAACCGCTACCAAGTCTTCGACAAAGCGCTCAACCAGCGGCTGGCCACGCGCCGGGACGTGGAGCGCGACCTTCTCCATGCCATCGAGGCGCGCGACATCGGCGTGTGGTACCAGCCGATCATGAACAGCGACGGCCGGGAAGTTCACAGCCTCGAGGCATTGATGCGCTGGAACCATCCGCGCCATGGCCACATTGCCCCTGAAGAGGTGATCTACGCGGCAGCGAGCACCGGCGTGGCCGAGCCGCTGCTGCGGCATCTGGTCGACGAGGTCTGCCTGGGCATGCGCCAGCTGGAGGCCGTAGGCTCCAGCCTGGCCGCCGTGCCGGTTGCCATCAATGTCTCGCCGCGCGAGATGGCGCAGCTGGCGGTCGACGACATCGTGCTCGGCATGCTGAAGGCGCGCGGCGTGGCACCGCGCCGGCTGCAGATCGAGATCACGGAAGAGGTGGCGCTCGACACGCATGCCACGCGCAGCCGGCTGAGCGCGCTGTCGGCCGCGGGCGTGGCAATCGTGGTCGACGACTTCGGCGTGGGTTATTCGTCGCTGGCGTCGCTGCGCAGCGAGTACGTGCGGCAGGTGAAGATCGACCGCAGTTTCATTCTCGACCTGTCGTCCTCGCCGGGCAACGTGGTGCTGGTGGACGCCATCGTCCAGCTCGGCCGCTCGCTGAACATCCAGGTGGTTGCCGAAGGCGTGGAAACGCAGGACGAGCTCGATGCCCTGCACGCGATAGGTTGTCGGCTGGTGCAGGGCTATCACCTGGCGCGGCCCGCGCCGCTGCCCGATGTGATGGCGTGGGCCGCGGCGCGCCTGGCGCCCGCGGCCGTCAAGGTCATCTGAGCTGGATCAGGATCAGGCCAGCAGGTCGCTGAGCGTGCGCGCGATCACCTTGGTGGCGCGGCGCAGGTCTTCGAGCACCACGCGCTCGTCGCTGCGCTTGGCGTGCGATTCGAGCACCGTGCGCGGGCCGGCGCCGTAGATCACGCCGGGAATGCCGGCTTCGACGTACAGGCGCACGTCGGTGTACAGCGGCGTGCCCATGGCCTTGATGGGCTCGCCGAACAGTTCGCCGCCGTGCTTCTGGATCGCATCGACCAACGGCTTGTTGCCGGCCAGCGGCTTCATCGAGTTGGCGAGCAGCAGGCGCTTGATCTCGACCGTGATGCCCGCGCTCTCGGCGGCCGCATCGGCAATCACCTTGCGGATCGCGGCTTCGACTTCGACCGGGTTCTCTTCGGGGATCATGCGGCGGTCGAGCTTGAACACGACCTTGCCGGGCACCACGTTGGTGTTGGTGCCGCCCTCGATGCGGCCGACGTTGAGATACGGGTGCGTGATGCCCTCGACCTTCGACGTGACCTGCTGGTAGAGCGTGTTCTGCGCATACAGCGCGTTGAGGATCTTCACGGCGCCTTGCAGCGCGTCGATGCCGGTGGCCGGCACGGCGGCGTGGGCCATCTTGCCGTGCACCGTCACTTCCATCTGCAGGCAGCCGTTGTGCGCGGTGACCACTTCGTAGCTGAAGCCGGCCGCGATCATCAGGTCGGGCTTGGTCAGGCCCTTGTCGAGCAGCCAGCCCGGGCCGAGGATGCCGCCGAACTCTTCGTCGTAGGTGAAGTGCAGCTCGACGCTGCCCTTGGTCGGCTTGGCCACCGCCTCGAGTGCGCGCAGCGCGAAGGTGAAGCTGGCGAAATCGCTCTTGCTGACTGCTGCAGCACGGCCGTAGAGGCTGCCGTCAGCGATCTCGCCGCCATACGGGTCGTGCGTCCAACCTTCGCCGGGGGGCACCACGTCGCCGTGGGCGTTCAGCGCCACGGTGCGGCCTTCGTTGCCGTACTTGCGGCGCACGATCAGGTTGGTGATCGATTCGAGGCCGTAGTCCTTCACTTCCTGCGCGGGCACGGCGTGTTTTTCGGCGTCGAGGCCGAAGTCTTTCAGCAGCTCGGCGGTGCGCTCGGCGTGCGGCGCGTTGTTGCCCGGTGGCGTGTCTGTGGGCACCTGCACGAGTTGCTGCAGGAATTGCACTTCCTCGTCGAAGTGGGCGTCGATCCAGGCGTCGAGCTTGGCGTAGTCGGTCATGGTTGTTCTTCTGTGAATCAGTGGGCTTGTTCGGCGGTGAGGTTTTCCAGAAGCAGCTGGAAGGCCTGCACTGCGAGCTGGATGTCGTCGTTGGTGCTCGATTCGAGCGGGTTGTGGCTGATGCCCGAGTTGATGCCGCGCACGAACAGCATGGCCTGCGGCATCACCTCGTGCAGCTTCATCGCGTCGTGGCCGGCGCCGCTGGGCATGCGAAAGAGCGGAATGCCCAGCGTATCGACGGCCTTTTCCCAGCGCTGCTGCCAGGCGGGTGCGCTGGGCGCGGCGGCGGCGCGCATGGTTTCTTCGAGCTCGTAGCGCACGCCGCGGCGCTCGCAGATGTCCTTCAGCGCGTTGACCACGTCGGTGGCCAGCGCGTCGCGCTGCGCGTTGTTGGGCGCGCGCAGGTCGAGGCTGAACTTGCAGCGGCCCGGCACCACGTTGATGGAACCGCTGGGCACTTCGAGCATGCCGACGGTGCCGACCGAGTCGCCGTCTTTGGCGGCGCGCTGCTCGGTGTAGAGGATCAGCTCGGCCACGGCGGCCGCGGCGTCGCGGCGGCGGTCCATGGGCGTGGTGCCGGCGTGGCTGGCCATGCCGATCACTTCGCCCACGTAGCGCACGCTGCCGTTGATGGAGGTGACGATGCCCAGCGGCAGGTCGAGCTCGGTGAGCACCGGGCCCTGTTCGATGTGCACTTCGACGAAGCCGAGGTAGCGCGCCGGGTCGCGCTGGATCTTCGGGATGTCTTCTTCCTTCAGGCCTGCCTGCTGCATGGCCTCGCGCATGGTGATGCCGTCGGCATCCTTCTGGTCGAGCCAGCGCCGGTCGAAGTGGCCGATGAGCGCGCCCGACCCGAGGAAGGTCGCCTTGTAGCGCTGGCCTTCTTCTTCGGCGAAGCCCACCACCTCGAAGGCGAAGGGCAGGCGCTTGTTCTGACGCTTGAGTTCGCGCACGCAGGCCATCGGCACGAAGATGCCCAGGCGGCCGTCGTACTTGCCGCCGTTGCGCACGGTGTCGTAGTGCGAGCCGGTGAGCAGGGTCTTGGCGCCGGGCGTCGAGCCTTCATAGCGGCCCACCACGTTGCCGACCGCGTCGATGTGCACCGAGTCGAAGCCCACGTCGCGCATCAGCGCGCTGATCTGTGCGGCGCAGGCGCGGTGCGCATCGGTCAGGTAGGTGACGGTGAGCTGGCCCTTCTCGGCGTAGCCGGGATCGGTGTGCACCGAGAGCTGTTCCTGCCAGTCCCACACGTCGTTGCCGAGCGTGACGTCGGCGGCGAACTTGTCGTCGAGGCGAATCTCCGCAATGCGATGGATGTTGCGCAGGGCCTCGCCGAGTTCGAAGTCGGAGTGGTTGTACAGCCGGCGCGCGAAGGTGTCGATGATCTCGCGCTTGGCCAGCCCCGTGCCGCGCGGGCCGCGCACCGCGAGGATGAACGGAAAGCCGAACTTCGCGTTGTAGTCGGCGTTGAGCTGCTGGATCTTTGCGAACTCCTCGGGCGTGCAGTCGGTCAGGCCGGCCTTGCTCTGCTCGTTGGTCGATTCGGCCGTCAGCGTCTTGCTGACCATGGCCTTGCCGGCGAGCTCGGGGTGGGCGCGGATCAGGCCGATCTGCTCGTCGGCCGACGAAGCAGCCAGCGCCTGCACGAGCGCATGCTTGAGATGCGCGAGCGAGCGGAACGGGCGAGCGGCCAGCGCGCGCTGAGCGATCCAGGGCGAGTGCTCGTAGATGCCGTCGAGCAGCGCGACGGCTGCGGCCGGCACCGCGGCGTTGAGTTGGGCGATGGTGAGGCTCATGATGCGGCTCCGGCTTCAAAGGGGTGCGCCTGCTTCCAGTGGCGCGCGATGTCGACGCGCCGGCAGACCCACACGCGGTCGTGTTGTGCGATGTGATCGAGAAAACGCTGCAGCGCCGTGATGCGGCCCGGCCGCCCGAGCAGGCGGCAGTGCATGCCGATGCTCATCATCTTCGGGCTGTTGTCGCCGTTCGGGTCGCCTTCGGCATACAGCGCGTCGAAGGTGTCCTTCATGTACTGGAAGAACGGGTCGGCGTGCGAATAGCCCTGCGGCAGCGCGAAGCGCATGTCGTTGCAATCGAGCGTGTAGGGCACGATGAGCTGCGGCACCACGGTGCCGTCGGTCTTTTGCACCTTCATCCAGAAGGGCAGGTCGTCGCCGTAGTAGTCGCTGTCGTATTCGAAGCCGCCGTAGTCGGCCACGAGGCGGCGCGTGCGCGGGCTGTCGCGGCCGGTGTACCAGCCCAGGGCGCGTTCGCCGGTGAGCTTTTCAATGGCTTCCATGCCCAGGCGCATGTGTTCGCGCTCGGTGGCTTCGTCGAGGTTCTGGTAGTGGATCCAGCGCCAGCCGTGGCAGGCGATCTCGTGGCCCAGTTCCTTGAAGGCGGCGGTCAGCTCGGGGTAGCGCTCAAGCGCCATGCCCACGCCGAACACGGTCAGCGGCAGGCCGCGTTTTTCGAACTCGCGCAGGATGCGCCACACGCCGGCACGCGAGCCGTACTCGTAGATGCCTTCCATGCTGATGTGCCGGTCTGGAAAGCTCGCCGGGTTGAACATCTCGGAGAGGAACTGCTCGGAGCCCGCATCGCCGTGCAGCGTGGCGTTCTCGCCGCCTTCTTCGTAGTTGAGGACGAACTGCACCGCGACGCGCGCACCGCCCGGCCATTGGGCGTGGGGCGGGTTGCGGCCGTAGCCGACGAGGTCGCGCGGGTAGGGCAGGGTAGTGTCGTAGACGGTCATGGTTTGGATCAGGACAGCGCGAGGGAGATGTCGTTGGTGGGCACCTTGCGGTCGAACGTGAGATTGGCCTCGACGTGCTCCAGGTGTTCGGTCATGAGGCGCACGGCGCGCTCTTCGTCGCGCGCGGCCAGCGCCTTCACGATGTCGGCGTGCTCGTCGTTGGAGTGCTCGGCCGCGCTGGCGCTCTGGTACATCAGCGTGATGAGGGCGCAGCGCGAGATGAGTTCGCCCAGGATCTGCGCCAGCACCTGGTTGCCCATGAGCTCGGCCATGCGCACGTGGAAGTCGCCGAGCAGCTCGGTGCGGCCCGAGATGTCTTCGCCCGACACGGCTGATTTTTCGAGCGCAACGTGCTCCTTCAGCGCCTTGATCTTGGCGGGCGTGACGGTGCGCACGAACTCGCGCGTCATCTCGGCTTCGAGCATGCGGCGCACGGCGAACACCTGCTTGGCCTCGTCGACGGCCGGTGCGGCCACGAAGGCGCCGCGTGCGGGCTCGAGGCGTATGAGCTTGTTCTGCGACAGCTGGAACAGCGCCTGGCGCACCAGCGTGCGCGAGACGCCGAAATGATCGGCCAGCTTCTGCTCGGCCAGCTTGGTGCCGGGCTGAAGCCGGTGCTCGACGATGGCCTTCGTGAGGGCATCGACGATCGAACGGGTGGTGGAGGACTCCATGTTTTTCATGATAGACCCAAAGCCGGTAACTGTATACACTTTTGTCCACCGGAATTTCCCGCACCCATTTCAAGGAGCGCCCCATGGGCCTGAGCACTCACGTACTGGACACGATGCATGGCGGTCCCGCAGCCGGCATGGAGGTCGCGCTGTTCACCACCGACGGCGACGCCGCGACGCTGGTGAAGCGCTTCACGCTGAATTCGGACGGCCGCAGCGACGGCCCGCTGTACGACAACAACTCGCTGAAGGCCGGCACCTACCGGCTGGTGTTCGACGTGGCGGGTTACTTCAAGGCTCGCGGCGTCAAGCTGCCTGAGCCGAACTTCCTGAACAAGGTGTCGCTGGACTTCGGCGTGGCGCACACCGACCAGCACTATCACGTGCCCCTGCTCGTCAGTCCGTGGAGCTACTCCACGTACCGGGGCTCCTGAGGTCAGTCGCCTTGTTGCTGGCCTTCTGTCAGGGTGTCGAGCTGGAAGCGCCCGCTCTTGTCCCACAGCCAGGTGTCGGTCCACGTGACCGCTCCGAGGCGCGTGGCGGCGGGGAAGGGCGCGGCCTGCAGCACGGCACGCTCGATCTCGGCGATCACTTCGGGCGCATGCTGGGGCGCGCGCAACCAGTGCATCGACACCACCTTGCCACCCGCATCCAGGTTCACCTGCAGCGTACCGACCGCATAGAGCATCGGCGGCAGTTGCCCGCCGTAGATGCGCGAGCGGTTGATCTCGTAGATGTGGCGCGCCGCATCGCGGCGGTAGTCGCGCGCCGTGGCGGCGTTCGATGCACGAGGCACCCGGCCGGATGCGTTGGAAGGGGAGGCGCTGCTCAACTGGCCGGGCACGGCGCCAGGGCTGCCGCAGCCGGCCAGCCAGAGGGCGGAAAGAACGGAAGCAGCAAGTGCAAGGCGGCGGGGCGTAAGCTGGCGATTCATCGCCGGGTTTATACCGTGAGTCCTCACGGGCCAGGCAACCGAAGGTATCGACAACGATGAGCGGTGCGGTCGATCAACTGCTGGCACGTCTTCGCCACGAAGACGCGGTGCTGGTGCGCGTCGAATCGACGCAGGGCTCGGCACCGCGCGAGGCCGGCACCTGGATGGCGGTGTGGGCCGAGGCGCTCACGGCCACCATCGGCGGTGGGCAGCTCGAATTCCAGGCCACGAAGGAAGCACGCGAAATGCTGGCCGGCTCGCGCAAGCCCTTCGATGGCATCCAGCGCTACCCGCTGGGCCCGAGCCTGGGACAGTGCTGCGGCGGCGTGATGTTCCTGTCGTACGAGCGCATCACGGCCGCTGATGCGCCAAGGCTGCAGCGCGAACTGGTCGCGCAACTCAAGCCCGTGGCGCTGTTCGGCGGCGGCCATGTGGGCGCCGCACTGGCAAGGCTGCTGGCTGCGCTGCCGTTTGCGGTGCGCTGGGTCGACAGCCGCGACGGCGTGTTTCCCGACGAATTGCCCGCGCAGATCGACACCGAACATTCAGAACCCGTGCAGGACGCCGTGGCCGCGCTGGTGCCGGGCAGCCGCGTGCTCATCATGAGCTTCAGCCATGCCGAAGACCTGGACATCGTCATCGCCTGCCTGAAGCGCCTGCGCGAGCGCAACGACTTGCCCTATGTCGGCCTGATCGGCAGCAAGACCAAGTGGGCCACTTTCAGCCATCGGCTCGAGGCGCGGGGCTTCACGGCCGGCGAACTGGCCCGCATCACCTGCCCGATCGGCGTGCCCGGCATCACGGGCAAGGAGCCCGAGGTGATCGCCGTGGCGGTGGCGGCACAGTTGTTGCAATCGCTGGGCTGAACAGGGTTTTCCCGGCGGCCACGCCCTAAAAAACAGCCCCGTCCCTTGCCAAAACTGTATACACTTTCGGTCCACAACAAGCCGCAGCGGAGCGAGGCCCATTTTTTCATGGAGCCTGCGTTCGCGGCACTTTCTCTGCTTACAGCGCCCGCGGTGGTGAGCAGGCTGAAACCCCTCCTTGGTGCCCCCACGCGCCAATCGGGTTGAGAGAGAAGCATATGGAAAGTTATTACCTCGACTGGGCCAACCTGCTGCTGCGCTGGGTCCACGTCATCACCGCCATCGCCTGGATCGGCGCCTCCTTCTACTTCGTGATGCTGGACAACAGCCTCGAGAAGCCGCAGGACCAGGAATCGCTCGACAAGGGCGTGGGCGGCGAGCAATGGGCCGTGCACGGCGGCGGCTTCTACAACATGCAGAAGTACGCGCTGGCGCCCAAGAAGCTGCCGGACCACCTGCACTGGTCGTACTGGGAGAGTTATTCGACCTGGATCACGGGTTTCACGCTCTTCACCATGTCGTACCTGTGGAACGCGAGCACGTACCTCATCGACAAGTCGAAGATGGACTGGCAGCCCGGCGCCGCCATTGCCGTGGCGCTGGCCTTCTTCGTGGTGTTCTGGATGGTGTACGACGGCATCTGCCAGATCTTCGGCCGGCGCAAGCACGGCGACACCATCGTCGGCGTGCTGATCGCCATCTTCATCGCCTTCGCGACCTGGCTGGCCTGCCAGTGGTTCGCGGGCCGCGCGGCCTTCTTGCTGGTGGGCGCCATGATGGCCACGACCATGAGCGGCAACGTGTTCTTCTGGATCATCCCCGGCCAGCGCAAGAACGTGGCGGCGCTGCGCGAAGGCAAGCCGGTGGACCCGGTGCACGGCCAGCGCGGCAAGCAGCGCAGCGTGCACAACACCTACTTCACGCTGCCGGTGCTGTTCGCGATGCTGAGCAACCACTACAGCTTTACGTACACGCACAAGTACAACTGGATCGTGCTGCTGCTGATCATGCTCGGCGGCGCGGCCATTCGTCAGTTCTTCGTGGTGCGGCACCGCTTCAAGCTGGGCAATGCGGGCAACCCGCTGCCCTATGCGCTGGTCGGCATCGTGGTGCTGGGCCTGACCATCGTCTGGATGAAGCCTGAACCCGTGGCGGCCCCCGCGGTGGCTGCCGCTGCGCCTGCCGTGCCGTTCAAGGACGTGCAGAAGGTGCTCGAACAGCGCTGCTTCATGTGCCACGGCGCGGCCGTTCAGATGAAGAACGTGCGCGTCGATTCGCCGGAGCAAGTGGCCGCGCATTCACAGGCGATCTACCAGCAGGTGGTGGTCACGAAGATCATGCCGATGAACAACGCCACGGGCATCACCGACGAAGAGCGGGCCCTCATCAGCCGCTGGTTCCAGGCTGGCGCAAAGACCAACTAGACAGACAGAAGTTGACCGGCGGCAAGAGGGCGGGTCACGGTCCGCAGCACAATCGCCGGATTGGAGACAAAGCAGCAATGACCGCATCGAACCCCGCCTTCGGCCCCGCTCCCGATCCGCGCGAAGCCCCGCGCGCCTTCCTCGAACATCTCTACCGTGTGGCGGTGGACCGCGCGCTGCCGCTGTCCACGCTGGGCGCTCATCTGCCGCCGCCGCCCAAGGGCCGTACGCTGGTGCTGGGCGCAGGCAAGGCCGGCGGCTCGATGGTGCAGGCGCTCGAGGCCCTGTGGCCGGCCGATGCGCCGCTGTCGGGGTTGGTCGTCACGCGTTACGACCACATTCCGCCGCGGCCCGAAGGCGTGCCGCAGCGCATCGAGATCGTCGAGGCCGCACACCCCGTGCCCGACGCAGCAGGCCAGCAGGCCGCCGAGCGCATCCTCGCGCTGACGCAGGGCCTCACGGCCGACGACCTTGTGCTGTGCCTGATCTCGGGTGGAGGTTCGTCGCTGCTGGTGCTGCCGGCCGAAGGCTTGACGCTGGCCGACAAGCAGCGCATCAACAAGCAACTGCTCGAAAGCGGCGCAGGCATCGGCGAGATGAACTGCGTGCGCAAGCACCTGTCGCGCATCAAGGGTGGCCGGCTGGCGGCGGCATGCGCGCCGGCCCGCGTGGTGACGCTGACGATCAGCGACGTGCCCGGCGATGACGCAGCCGTCATCGCCAGCGGCCCGACGGTGCCCGACGCCACCACCTGCGCCGATGCGCTCGCCATCCTCGACCGCTATGGCATCGAAGTGCCCGCGCCGGTGCGCGCGCAACTCGAAAGCGGTGAACTCGAAACGCCCAAGCCGCACGACGCCGTGTTCAAGGGCCACGAGACGCACATGATCGCCACGCCGCAGCAGTCGCTCGAAGCGGCGGCCAAGGCTGCGCGCGAGGCCGGCATCGAGGCGCACATCCTCAGCGACGAAATGGAAGGCGAATCGCGCGAAGTCGGCAAGGTGCACGCTGCGCTCGCGCGCGCCGTGGCGCACCGCGGCGAGCCGTTCGCGCGGCCCTGCGTGATTCTTTCGGGCGGCGAGACCACGGTGACGATCCGCCCACGCCAGCCGGGCCAGGCCAAAGGCCGCGGCGGGCGGGCCGGCGAGTTCTGCATGGGGCTGGCCGGTGCGCTCATGGGCCAGCCGCGGGTGTGGGCGCTCGCCGCCGACACCGACGGCATCGACGGTGTGGAAGACAACGCGGGCGCCTTCGTCACGCCCGACACGCTGGCGCGCGCCACCGCTGCCGGGAAGAAGCTGTCGGACCACCTCGACCGCAATGACGCCTATGGCTACTTCGACGCCATCGGCGATCTGTTCGTGACCGGCCCGACCCACACCAACGTCAACGACTTCCGCGCGCTGCTGGTGCTGTAAGGAGCTTTCTTACTCCTTCAGCACCATGTCGATGCACATCACCGCCGCCACGATCAGCAGGCGGCGGGCATCGTTGGCCGGCACGCCCGGGTCGATCGACAGCATGTAGTTGTCGGCGGTGGTGAAGAGCTCCTTGCCCAGCCCCGCCCATTTCTTGGACACGGCGGCGAACTCGGTGCTGCCCTGCACGAAGCGGAAATCCCAGCTGGTCCACTTGCCCTTGAGCGTGCAGGCAATCTGCTCCTGAGCGTCGAGCACGTCGAACTTGCCGCCGATGGAAAAGAGCTTCTGCTTGAACGAACCGACGACCTGGTCGTTGCCGTCGAGCACCTGCACCTTCGACAGGAAGATGGACACGCCGCGCTTGACCGACAGCACCTTCTGCCCTTCGGGCGTCGACACCACCACGTCGAATGGCGTGAAGCGCTTGTAGTCGGTGAAGCGCAGCAGCTTGCTGAAGAAGCCGAGGTTCGGCTCACGGCACTCCAGAATTTTCTGTTGCGAATTCGGGTCGAAGATGTCGTAGTTGTTGGCGGCCTTGAAGATGCCGACGTGTTCCTTGATGAAAAACAGGTTGTTGCGCAGCGCTGCGTGCATGGATTTCCCTCGTCCTCTGTGTGTTTGTGTGACGGGGATTATGTTCGGCGCGCATGACGACCCCGTTCCTCCCCCGTGACCGCCGGCGGGCGAGGTTTGTGAACTCGGGTTAATCTATGCCTCCGGCGGCCTGTGGCTGCCGTTGAAGCCGGCGCATCCTTTCGGGTGCAGAGCCGCACAGCACCTCCAGAATTCCCCATTCTTCTTTTCATCATCCAGTCCCCGAAGGAAAGTTCGCCATGACCGCCACCTACACCGACACCCGCCTGCTGATCGACAACGAATGGGTCGACGCCACCGGCGGCAAGACGCTGGACGTAGTGAACCCCGCCACCGGCAAGGCCATCGGCAAGGTGGCTCACGCCAGCATCGCCGACCTCGACCGCGCCCTGGCCGCCGCACAACGCGGTTTCGAGACCTGGCGCAATACCCCTGCCAATGAGCGCGCCGCCGTCATGCGCCGCGCCGCCGGCCTGATCCGCGAACGCGCCCCCGAAATCGCCAAGCTCCTGACGCAAGAGCAGGGCAAGCCGCTGGCCGAAGCCAAGGGCGAAACGCTGGCTGCCGCTGACATCATCGAATGGTTCGCCGACGAAGGCCGCCGCGTCTACGGCCGCATCGTGCCCTCGCGCAACCTGGCCGCACAGCAGCTCGTGCTGAAGGAGCCGCTGGGCCCCGTCGCCGCGTTCACGCCGTGGAACTTCCCGATCAACCAGATCGTGCGCAAGCTCGGCGCTGCGCTGGCCACCGGCTGCTCGTTCCTGGTGAAGGCGCCCGAAGAAACCCCGGCATCGCCAGCCGCGCTGCTGCAGGCTTTTGTCGATGCAGGCATTCCGCCCGGCACCGTGGGCCTGGTGTTCGGCAACCCCGCTGAAATCTCGAACTACCTGATCGCCCACCCGATCATCCGCAAGGTCACCTTCACCGGCTCGACCCCGGTCGGCAAGCAACTCGCCGCGTTGGCCGGTTCGCACATGAAGCGCGTGACGATGGAACTGGGCGGTCACGCTCCGGTGATCGTGGCCGAAGACGCCGACGTGGCGCTGGCCGTCAAGGCAGCGGGCGCGGCCAAGTTCCGCAATGCGGGCCAGGTCTGCATCTCGCCGACCCGCTTCCTGGTGCACAACAGCCTGCGCGAAGAATTCGCCCGCACGCTGGTCAAGTACACCGAAGGCCTGAAGCTCGGCGACGGCCTCGCCGAAGGCACGACCATCGGCCCGCTGGCCAACGCCCGCCGCCTCACGGCCATGGCCCATGTGCTGGAAGACGCGCGCAAGAAGGGCGCCACCGTGGCGGCCGGCGGCGAACGCGTGGGCGACACCGGCAACTTCTTCGCCCCCACCGTGCTGACCGACGTGCCGCTGGACGCCGACGTGTTCAACAACGAACCCTTCGGCCCCATCGCCGCCATCCGCGGCTTCGACAAGCTCGAAGAAGCGATTGCAGAAGCCAACCGCCTGCCCTTCGGCCTGGCCGGCTATGCTTTCACCAAGTCGATCAAGAACGCGCACCTGCTGAGCCAGAAGCTCGAACTCGGCATGCTGTGGATCAACCAGCCCGCCACGCCGTCGCCCGAAATGCCGTTCGGCGGTGTGAAGGATTCGGGCTACGGTTCGGAAGGCGGCCCCGAAGCGCTCGAGGCCTACCTGAACACCAAGGCCGTTTCGATCCTCGGCGTTTGATCGGCGCTTAGTCTTCGGCGGAGGCGTTCCAGAACGCCTGCTGCACGCCGTCGAGCGTTTCAAGCTCGGCAATCACTTGGTCGAGCTCCAGCGGCTCGACTGCGGTGGCGTACAGCGTTGCCTCGATTTCCGTGTCGGCCGGCCCGAAGGCGTGCTGGTCGACGTCGCGCACCGGGTAGTTCGCGGCTTCCAGGAGCAGCAGCAACTGGTCCATTACCTCGGGCCGCGCCGCGCGCGAGCAGATCACGCGCACCGCATAGGTCGCCTCGCTCGATTCTTCGCTGATCGGGCGGCGGTTGATCCGGTTGACCACCGGCCGCAGCAGCGTGTTGCTGGCGAGTACGAACAGCGCGGCGATCATCGCCTCGCCCAGCAGATCGGCGCCCGCGCAGGCGCCTACCGCCGCCGACCCCCACAGCGTGGCCGCCGTGTTCAGGCCCGTGATGTTGGCGCCTTCCTTCATGATCGCGCCCGCGCCCAGGAACCCGATGCCCGAGACCACGTAGGCCACCACGTGCACAGCCCCGTCCTGGCCGTGCAGCCGATTGGCCATATCGACGAACACCGCCGCACCCACGGCCACCAGCGTGTTGGTGCGCAGGCCCGCGGTGCGCTGTCGTATCTGCCGCTCGAGGCCGATCAGCGAGCCGAGGACGAACGCGGCCGCGACGCTGATGAAAGTGTCGAGCAGCGAGAGCAGGTTGATGTTCTGGATGGCTTGCATCGAAAGGTTCTTTCTTGTCGGTAGGCCCCGCATCGGGAGCCAGGGCATATTTGACGTTGCCAGGATGAAACCTTGTTGGCGAGTTGTTCGGGGCACTAGTTGATCGGCGAGCATTCATCTCACTGCCACCCATACCGCCGCGCATACCACCCCTTCACCGCCTGCGTCAGCAACGCATAGCCGACCAGCATGGCGACAAGCCAGGGGAAGTACATCAACGGCAGTGCCTGCAGCTTGAAGTAGTGCGCCAGCGGCCCCATCGGCAGCCAGATGCCCACCGCCGCAATCGCCGCACCCATGATCAGCAGCGGCCATGCCGCGCGGCTTTGCAGGAAAGGAATCTTGCGCGTGCGGATCAGATGCACGATCAGCGTCTGCGACAGCAGGCCCTCGACGAACCATCCCGACTGGAACAGCGTCTGGTGGCCCACCGTGTTGGCCGCGAAGACGAACCACATCACCGCGAACGTGAGGATGTCGAACACCGAGCTCAGCGGGCCGAAGAACACCATGAAACGGCCCAGGTCCGCCGGGTTCCAGCGCTGCGGGCTCTTCAGAAACTCCTCGTCCACGTTGTCGAACGGAATCGCGATCTGCGACACGTCGTACAGCAGGTTCTGCACCAGCAGGTGCAGCGGCAGCATCGGCAGGAACGGAAGGAACGCGCTCGCCACCAGCACCGAGAACACATTGCCGAAGTTCGAACTGGCAGTGAGCTTGATGTACTTGAGCATGTTCGCAAAAGTGCGGCGCCCCTGGATCACGCCTTGCTCCAGCACCATCAGGCTCTTCTCCAACAGGATGATGTCGGCCGACTCCTTGGCCACGTCCACCGCGCCGTCCACCGAGATGCCGATGTCCGCGGCGCGCAGCGCGGGCGCGTCGTTGATGCCGTCGCCCATGAAGCCCACCACATGGCCATTGGCATGCAGCGCGTGCACGATGCGCTCCTTGTGGGCAGGCGTGAGCTTGGCGAACACCTGGTGCGCTTCGACCACCAGGCGCAGGTCGGCATCGGCCATGTCCTCGATCTCTCGGCCGAGCACGATGCGGCCGACTTCCAGTCCCACGTCGGCGCAGACCTTGCGCGTGACCAGTTCGTTGTCGCCCGTCAGCACCTTCACGGCCACGCCGTGCTCGGCCAGCGCGCGCAATGCGGGCGCGGTGGATTCCTTCGGAGGGTCTAGGAAGGCGACGTAGCCCAGCAGCGTGAGCCCTGACTCATCGGCCACGCCGTAGGCCGGCTTCCGTGCCTCGGTCTTCAGCGAACGGCTGGCCACGGCCACCACACGCAGGCCCTGGGCATTGAGCTCCGATGCCACGCGATGGATGCGCGCCAGCACCTCCGCATCGAGCGCCAGCACTTCAGCGCCACGCTCGACCGAGGTGCATACCGACAGAATCTCTTCCAGCGCACCCTTGCAGATCAGCAGGTGCTCGCTGCCGCCATTGGCCACCACCACCGACATGCGCCGGCGCGAGAAATCGAAGGGCACTTCGTCGATCTTGCGATAGGCCGTCTGCAGACGCGTTTCGAGTTGCAGCTCGGCATGGCTCAGCACGGCTTTGTCGAGCAGGTTCTTCAGACCCGTCTGGTGAAAGCTGTTGAGGTAGGCCAGCTGCAACACGTGGTCCGAGCCTTCGCCCCAGGCGTTGGTGTGGCGCTCGAGCACGATGCGATCCTGCGTCAGGGTGCCGGTCTTGTCGGTGCACAGCACGTCCATTGCGCCGAAGTTGTGGATGGCTTCGAGCCGCTTCACGATCACCTTCTGGCGCGACATCACGACCGCACCCTTGGCCAGCGTGGCCGTCACGATCATCGGCAGCATCTCGGGCGTGAGGCCGACCGCGATAGACAGCGCGAACAGCGCCGCCTCCCACCAGTCGCCCTTGGCAACGCCATTGATCACCAGCACCAGCGGCGCCATCACCAGCATGAAGCGGATCAGCACCCAGCTCACGCGGTTGATGCCTGCCTGGAACGCGCTGGTGCCGCGATCAGTGGCTGTCACGCGTTGCGCCAGCGCACCGAAGAATGTGCGATCGCCCGTGTGCACGATGAGCGCGGTGGCGGTGCCGCTGATCACGTTGGTGCCCATGAAGAGCAGGTTCTCGCGTTCGAGCACGCCCGCCGCGTGGTCGCCGCGATCGACGACGAATTTTTCCACCGGCATGGCCTCGCCCGTCAGCGCGGACTGGCTGATGAACAGGTCCTTGGCGGTGAGCAGTCGGCAATCGGCCGGGATCATGTCGCCGGCCGACAGCGCGATCACCTCGCCCGGCACCAGGTCGCGCATCGGCACTTCGACGCGCACCGTACCGGCGTGCGTGGTGTCGAAGCCCTCGTCGCCAGCGGCACCCGCCTTGTAGCCCGGCGCAGGCCGCAGCACGGTGGAGGTGTTGCTCACCATGGCCTTGAGCCGGTCGGCCGCCTTGTTGGAGCGCGACTCCTGCAGGAAGCGCAGCACCGTCGACAGCACCACCATGCTGCCGATCACGAGCGTGGCCTTCATGTCCTCGGTGACATAGGAGACCAGCGCCAGCACCGTCAGCAGCAGGTTGAACGGATTGCGGTAGCACTGCCACAGGTGCTGCCACCAGGGCAGCGGCTGCTCGTGGCGAACCTCGTTGCTGCCGAGGCGCTTGCGCAGCACTTGCGCATGGCCTTCGCTGAGGCCGCGCGGCGAACTGTTGAGCTTGAGCAGCATCTCGCCGGCATCGGTGCGCGAGGCGGTGCCCAGTGCCTTCGCGATGTCGGGCGGCATGCTGACGAAGGAGCCGGTGCCGACGGGCTTCGATCCCAGCAGCGTCTGCCAGCGCTCGAAGTGATGCAGCATGTGGCGGCTGCGCAGGAAGCTTTCGAAGAAAGACTTCAGGACGTTTTTCATGGGGTTCTCCTTCGGGGCGGCCGCCGCCCGCCCAGGGAGAACCTCCGGGCATCAATCAGCCAGGAGCAACCCTTTGCGAAGCGCGGCGGCGGGCCGCGTTGTTGTTGGTGCAATCGATCGAAGCGAAGGGGGCGCGCTACGGCGCAAATGAGAGGCTGGGTCCATCGTGTGCTCCCGGGTTGCTTGCAGGTTGAAAGAAGGGCTCGGAGCGCGGCTCAGCGGCGAGGCGCGCAGGCCGGCTGGAGCACCAGGAAGCTGCGGATGCGGCGCGTTGTCCAGAGCGCCGCGGCCTGGTCGAGCGAGGCATCGACGACGGGCGCGGCGTCAACTGCCGCAGGGTCGCGGACAGGCGCGTGCGCCGACGGGCGAACACGCTGCTGCTGTTCGTGCGGCTGACGACGAAGATGAAAGTGACGCATGACAAGACTCCTTCGCAGTGAAGGGCCTCGTGCACGGACGCACGCAAGCTGACTGAAAAAGTCAGCGACGAAACGACGGGAATCGGGAGGAGGGGAACCGCTTGCCGATGAGGCAAGAGGGCCACGCTGTGTGCACACCGGCACGCAGCGCGGGAGAAGCCTGCGCTAGAGAGCCGGGTGTGTCACGCCTGCCGAGGCACGCGTCTTGTCACTGATCCAACTGGCACTGTCCACGCACGGGGCTCCGAAATGAAGATGCAGGATTGTTGCACTGCGGCACGAACAGCGTCAACCATTTTGGCCATGTCCCTCGATGCCGGCATGGTAGTTATCGCCTCACTGTTGCGGTTACGTCCCGCTTGTGCGGGCACCTGAGACGGTCGTGCAAACTGCGCGCCCTCACTTCACAGAACATCCGCGCTGACTTCATGCTGAATTCACTTCACTTGAGCACACTGGCTTCGACAGCAGACGGCGCTGGTAGAGGCGAGGGAGGAATAAAATCGCTCAGGGAAGTGCCTCGATGCCGACTGCTGTCACCTTTCACGGTCTGCAGGACCATCAGACCAGATCGCTCGGGCGTGAAAAAGCCCGCACGAAGCGGGCTTTGGGAATGTGGTCGTGAACTCTTACGCGGTCCACGCTACGGCAAATTCTTTTGCATGAAGTCATTATTGTTTTTCTCGTCGTAGTGACTTCGACGCGCTGGTGTGAGATTCAGCTTGCCTGGCCAGGCAGTGCTCAGGATCATTGAGCGAGGTCGCATTGTAGCCTCTCTGCCGCATCCATCAGCCCGCGAAATCATCCAGCCGTTGTCGCATATGAAGAAACTGGCAATTCTGTTTATTTGCACCGGCAACATCTGCCGCTCCCCCACAGCCCACGTCCTGTTGATGCACAAGGCCCGCGCAGTGGGTTTCCACGTCGAAGTCGACAGTGCAGCCGTCTCCGACGAAGAGCGCGGCAATCCGCCCGATCCACGCTCCGTGGCCGAGGCCAAACGCCGCGGCATCGAGATGCACGCCCATTCCGCGCGGCAGGTCCGCAAGGCCGACTTCGAACGTTTCGACCTGATCATCGGCATGACTGCCCAGCATTGCGCCGCGCTGCGCCGGCTCGCGCCCGCAGGCACGGCCCACAAGGTGCACCTGTTCACCGAATTCGCCGAGGGCGTCGAAGGCGATGTGCCCGACCCCTGGTATGGCGGGCAACAGGCTTTTGTCGAAGTCTTCGACCTGATCGATCTTGGCGTCGATGGCCTGCTGACGAGGCTGGCCGCGCTTGCTACCAGCGCACCCGCACACCCAGCGACGCGTTGATCGAGCTCTTCAAGCGCGCCGCGCCGCCCGAGGCCCACAGCTTGCCCAGCTCCCCGTAGAGCGAGGCGCGCTCGCCGAGAGCGAGCGTCACGCCACCGGCCACTTCGGTGCTGGTCGAGCCCGTTTCGCTGCGGATGGCCGTGCCGCCGCCGAAGTTCAGGAACTGCGTCACGTCGGCACCGCCGGAGGCGTGGAACACGTTGATGCGTCCATAGGGCTGCAGCGTCCCGGCGCCGGTGGCGATCTCGCCCTTGATGCGCACGCCTGCGCGCACGATGAGGCCGTCATGCGGGTCCTGTGTCACCGCGGCGCCGGAGATGCCCGTGTCGTCCATGCGCAGGCGCTGGTGAATGAGCTGCAGCTGCGGTTCCACGATCCAGCCGCTGCCGATGCCGAAGGCCTTGCCCACCTCGATGGAGGCCAGCAGGCTCTTGCCCTTGCCCGAGCTGCCGAAGGTCGCGAACGGCTGCACGTTGTAGCGGTGCTGGCCGGCCTGCAGCACGGCATCGGCGTACCAGCCCTCGTCGCCGTGCCAGGTGGCGTAGGCGCCGAGGTAGCGGCTGCGCAGGTCGTTGGAACCCACGTCCAGCCCCTGGATGCCGCGCGCGAAGCCGTTCACGCGGATATTGCCTTCGAGCTGGCCGACGTAGACGCCCACGTTCCAGCGGGTGTCGGCCCACAGGTCGGTACCGGCCTGGAAGCCGTGGAGGCGACCCTTGCTCTGCGCGTTCGCAGTGCCGCGCTGGCTCGCGTCGATGTCGGTGCTGATCAGGCGGCCCCAGGCGCGGCGACCGCGAGCGCTGGCGCCGTCGGTGGCGAGCCGCGTGTCGTCGCCGCCGCGCAGGTGCAGGTTGCCCAGCATTTCGAGGTTGCCTTGGCGCAGCTGTTGCGCCAGCGCGGCATACAGCGGCACTTCGATGCGGTAGGTAGGCAACCCGCCGATCCCGCCCGGCCCGCCCGGTGCTCCAGGAAGGCCGCCGGTGGTGGAGCGCAGGTACCAGTTCTCGCCGCTGCCGCTGGCATCCGCCGGATACAGCCGGTACTCGTAGGCGCCAGCGTCCACGTGGCCGCCGGCCAGCGAGAAGGCGTCCCTGGTGGTCTGTGCGGTGGTGGTCGCGCCGTTCAGGGCGCTGATCACCTCGATGCCGTTGCCCGTCGTCAGCGCGCCCAGTCCGCCGAGGTTGATGATCTGCACCGTGGTGCGCCCGCTCGCGGTCGCGCCGGCGCCGTCGAGCACCAGGCGGTCCGAGGGGCCGGTGGCATTGAGCACCGCGCCCAGTTGCAGGATGCCGTTGTTGCTCGTGTAGGGCCCGGTGACGGTGAGCGTGGTGCCCGGCGCGGCGCCGGCCAGCGAGACCGTGCCGCTGTTGGCCAGCGCGGCCACCGTCTGGCTGAAGCCGGCCAGGTCGAGCGTCGCACCCGCGGACACGCTGGTGGCGGAGGCAGGGCTCAACGCATTGGCCGCGCCTGCGCGCAGCGTGCCCGCGTCCACCTGCGTTGCACCGGTGTAGGTGTTGGCGGTGCCGGCCAGCGTCAGCGTGCCGCTGCCCTCCTTGACGAGCGCGCCGCCGCCGCTGACGGCGCCCGTGAGCGTGCCGTTGAAGGCACCGGTGTCGACCACCGCGCCGCCGCCGCCGGCGGCGAGCGTCACGTTGTTGGCGACCGTCAGGCCATCGGCCGCAAGACCGAGCGTGGTGCCGCCGGACATCGCAAGCGCGCCCGTGCCCAGTGCCGCATTGGCGCCCACGTCGATGCGGCCCTGTGTGAGCGATGTGCCGCCCGCATAGCTGTTCGCGCCGGTCAGCGTGAAGGTGCCCGTGCCTTGCTTGACCAGGTCGCCGCTGCCGCTGAGCGTGCCGCCGAAGGTGGTGCTGGTGTTGTCGCCGCCGGTCGTGAGCGTTGCGCTGCCGAGCTGGAGTTCGCCGCCGGCCGTGCCGCCGCCGGACAGCGAGCCGATGGTCTGGTTGAAACCGTTCAGGTCCAGCGTTGCGCCCGCCGTGTTGGCCAGTGCGATCGGCGCGGTGGGATTCAGCAGGTCCGGCGCGCCGAAGCGCAGCGTGCCGGCCGCGACGGTGGTGGCGCCCGTGAGGGTGCTGGTGCCTGCGAGCGTCAGCGTGCCTGCGCCCGACTTGACCAGGCCGCCACTGCCGCCGAGCGCGCCGCTGGCGGTGAAGTCCAGACCCGGATCGACGATCTCGATGCCGCCGCCCGCCGCGCCGATGTTCAGGTTGCGCGCGGTACCGGTGAACGTGGTGCCCGTCACCTGCAGGCGCCCGCCGTCCAGCGTCACATTGCCGGCGGCCGCGCCGAGGTTCACATCGGCGGAAACGGACAGCGTGCCGCCCTGCACCGCGGTGCCGCCGGTGTAGGTGTTGGTGCCGCCGAGAACCAGCGTGCCGTCGCCGGTCTTGGCGATGCCGGCCGTGCCCGCGACCGTGTTGTTCAGCGTGGCGGTGAAGCCGGCCGAGCCCGCGCCGCCGTCGCCGACGCGGATCTCCGCCTTCGCGCCGCCCCCCGCGCCCAGCAGCGTCAGCGCGTCGCCGGTCAGCGTGTAGCCGTTGCTCGCGAACTGCAGGCCGGTGGCCTGCACCGCGCCGCCGGTGTTGTCCACCGTCACGGTGCCCGGCGCGCCGGTGAAGATCGCGAAGCCCGGTTGCGGCTGCATCGGCAGCGAGATGTTGCCCACCGCATCGGTCCACACCGGCGAGGTGGTCGACCAAGTGCCGGTGCCGCCGCCCGACTGCGTCGGACTGGCCAGGCCATTGGCATTCCAGAAGTCCAGCGTCATGCCCGTGCTGTTGACGAGCGTGAAGCGCTTGTCGGCGCTGAGGTTCTGCAGGACCACCGTGGCGCCGCCGGGCACACCGCCCAGCGTCAACGTGCCGCCGCCCGTGAGCGCGCCGCCGTAGTCCACGAGCCGGTACACACCGGGGCCGAAGCCGCCGGTGTCCGTCACGTTGATGGTGGTGTTGCCCGCGATGAGGAGGTTGCCGCCCACGCTCACGCTGTCGCTCTGGCCGGGCGTGGCGAAGTTGGCGCCGGGCGTGCCGAACTGATAGTCGAACACGCTGCCGTTGGCAAGTGACAGGCTGCCGCCGATGGTGAGCATGCCCATCGCGCCGGGGGTGCCCGGTGCCAGCACGGCAGTGTTGTTGAGCGTGACATCGCCACCGATGCGGCCATTGCCCGACAGCGTGGAGCCGTTCTGCATCGTGACCGCGCCGCTCCCGGTGGCGCTGCCGGTCGCGTTGCCCACCTGCAGCGTGCCGCTGGCGACCACAGTCGGCCCCGAGTAGGTGTTGGCGTTGTTCAGCGCCAGCGTGCCGGTGCTGCCCATCGAGATTCCCCCGGCGCCGCTGACCGTGCCGCCGAGCGTGATGTTCCTGGCGCCCGCGACACCCAGGTTGTCGTTGAGCACGACGTCGTTCGCCAGCGCCACGTCGGTGCTGGCGCTGAGCATCGCGGTGCTGGCCACCGTCAGCGCGCCGGTACCCAGGGCTGTGTTGTTGCCGACGCTGAGCGTGCCCGCCTGCAGGGTGACGCCGCCGCCGAAATTGTTGGCGTTGTTGAGTGCCAGCGTGCCGGTGCCGTTCTTGATGAGCGAGCCGGCACCGCTCACCGTGCCGTCGAGCGTGAGGTCTGCTGCACCGCCCACCGTGAGCCCCGCGCCTGCTCCGAGCGTGACGGCGTTGGTCAGCGCGAGTGCACCGCCCGTGCTCGACAGCGTGGCGTTGCCCGTCACGCCGAGCGTGCCGGTGCCCAGCGAGGTGCTGGTGCCCAGCGCGAGCTGGCCGCCGGCCAGCGTCACGCCGCCGCCGAAGTTGTTGGCGCCGCCCAGCGTGACGGCGGCGGTGCCGTTGACCGCGAGCGCGCCCGCACCGCCGATGACCCCGCCCAGCGTGAGCGCATTCGCGCCACCCAGGCCCAGCGTGGCGCCGCCGTTCAGCGTGACGTTGTTGCCCAGGGTAATGCCGGGTACGCCCGCGCTCAGGTTCGCGCTGCCGCTGACACCGAGCCCACCCGTGCCCAGCGCGAGGTTGTTGCCCACGCTGAGCGTGCCGCTGGCCAGGTTGACGCCGCCCAGAAGGCCGACGTTGGCGCCATTGAGGCCCAGCGTCGCCGTGCCGTTGTAGCCCAGCGCGCCGATGCCCGACACCAGCCCGCCGAGGGCGATGTTGTTGGCGCCGCCCACTGTCAGGCCCGCGTTGAGAACGACCGCGTTGCCCACGCTCACGTTCGCACTCGCATCGAGCGTGGCGGCGCCGTTGACCGTCAGCGCGCCCAGGCCCAGCGACGTGTTCGTGCCGATGCCCAGGCCGCCGGCCTGCAGGTTCACGCCGCCGGAGAAAGTGCTCGCGCCGCCCAGCGAGAGCTTGGCGGCACCGGTCTTGATGAGGCCGCCGAGGCCGCCGAGGGCGCCGTTGAGCGCCAGGTCGCTGCCGCTGCCGATGGTCAGGCCGGCATTGAGGTTGAAGTTGTTGGCAACGCTCACGGCCGCGCCGGCCGTGAGCGAGCCGGCACCGCTGACCGTGACCGCCCCCGTGCCCAGCGCGAGGTTGTTGCCGACGGTGAGCGCGCCGCCGCCCAGGTTGAAGCCGCCGGCGAAGTTGTTCGCGCCGTTGAGCGTGAGTCCCGGCGCACCGGCCAGGCTCATGCCGCCCGCGCCACTGATCGTGCCGTTGAGCGTCAGCGCACCGCCTCCGCCACCCGCGCCGAAGTTCAGTGTGTTGTTGAGCACGACAGCGTTGCCGATCGTCACGCCGGCCACACCGGTCAGCGAACCGGCGCCGTTGACGGTCAGCGCGCCCGAGCCGAGCGCGGAACTGTTGCCGAGGTCGATCGAGCCGGCCTGCAGCACGGTGCCGCCGCCGTAGTTGTTGCTGCCCGTCAGCGCCAGGGCGCCGCTGTTGAGCGTCAGGCTGCCGGCACCGGCAATGTTGCCGCCCAGAGTCAGGGCGCCTGCGCCGTTGAGCGACAGGGCGCCATTGAGCTGCACCGGGTTGGTGAGCGTGCCCGTGAAAGCGGTGTTCAGCGTGGCCGGACCACCGACCAGGAACAGGCCGGTGCCGAGCGAGCTGGCCGAGCCCAGCGTGAGCCCGCCCGCATTGAGCGCCAGCCCGCCGCTGAAGTTGTTGCTGCCGGACAGCGTCAGGGTGCCGGCCCCGTTCTTGATCAGCCCGCCCGCGCCGCTGATCGTGCCGCCAAGCGTCAGGCCGTTGGCGCCCTGCACGATCAGGCCGCCTGTCAGGTTGACGTTCTGCGCCAGCGCCAGGCCCGGGAGCGACGCCTCGATGGCGCCGCCGTTGGCCGTCAGCGCGCCGGTGCCGAAGGCCAGCGGGTTGTCGAAGACCGAGAGACCGCCGTTGAGCGTGGTGGCGCCGCTCACCACCGCGCCGGTGAGCGTCCACGTGCCGCTGTTGACGGTCAGGTTCTCGAAGTTGAGGTACTGCAGGCCCGAGATGTTGCCGGTGCCGCCCGTGCCGGAGCCGGGCCCGGCGATGGTGTTCTGCAGCACGAGCGTGTCGCTTCCGCCGACGCCCGCATCGACCGTGCCCGTGGCGGCGAATGTGAGCAGGCCCGGTGGGAGGGTGAGCGTGGGAATGGCCACGGCAGGCAGGGGTATCAGTGGATTGCCGATCGACGAGCCGGTCACCGCCACGAAGGTGTCGTTGCTGACTGTGGTGCCCAGCGAGACGCTGCCGTTGATGGTGCCCGCGTTGACGAAGGTGTTGCCGCCAGCGGTGGGGCTCTCGAAAGCCACGCGGCCCGTGATCGTTCCGGTGTTCGTGAAGTTGACGTTGCCGCCGCCGTAGACGGCGACCGCGATCGAGTTGACCGGATCGAAAGCGCCCAGCACGCTCACGCCGATCGAGCCGCTGTTGTTGAACGTCGTGGTTCCGGCGTTGGCGATGACCGCCGCCGTGCCGAGCAGGCCGAAGGTGCCGTCGAAGGTGCCTTCGAGCAAGCCCGAGTTGTTCACCGTGACGTTGCTGCTGGTGGGCGCGATCAGGTTGCCGATGGTCAGGGCCCGCGCGAGCACGAGGGACCCCGCCGCATTCGCATCGATGGCACCCAGGTTGTTGAGCGTGATGTTGTTGCCCCCAAGGGCCATCGCGGTGCCGCCGGGCAGCGTGCTCATGATGCCGCCCGCCTGCACCGTCACGGCGAGGCCGTTGGCGTTGCTGAGAAAACTGTTCGGGTTCGGCGGCAGCGTGATCGGCACGCCGGTGCAACTCACCGTGTCGTTGTCGATGGGGGCTGCGGGTGTGCATGCCGCCGCCGCTTCGCCGCTGTGAAACTGCAGCGCCGCCAGCACCGCGAGGGCAGGGAGCACGCTGTGGCATACAGCACCGGTGCTGCCTCTTGTCCTCCCTGAACCACTGCGCTTCGTCAGTTCCGATGCGACCCGGAACTCCCCCGACCGATGATCAAAGATGACACGGTAGACATGGTTCACGGCTCGCCTCCAGCCTTGTAATGGCTGTGATTATTTGTATCGAGGCGTGTGAAATGAAAGGGTACTGAAAGGCTTCACGGAGCGCGAAGCCGCGGCGAATGAGGTCCAAGGAATTAACCGGCGGCGCTGGCCGGCGCTATGCGCAGAGTGCGCGAATGTCCGGCGGAATCGGCACCGCGCGGATGCCGCCGCCCTCGCGTTTCGCGGCGAAGATCCGCACCTCTTCGCATTCGAGGATCAGGTCTTCGTCGCGCGTCACGCGGTAGGTCTGCACGAAACTCTTGTCGCGCCACTCGGTGATGCGCACCGCAATCTGCAGCGTGTCCCCATAGCTCGCGGCCTTCACGAAGCGCGTGTGCGTGTCGACCAGCGGCGTGCCGATCACGCCCAGCGTCTGCGCCGTTTCCTCCCAGCGCGGCACGCCGCACTCGGCAAAGAAGTGCCGGGAGGCCGCATCGATCCAGCGGAAGAAATTGGGAAACCAGACGATGCCGGCGGGGTCGCAATCGCCGAATTCGACGCGTGCGGTGTAGACGATTTCTTTGATGCTGCTCATCAGCCCATTCTCGTTGGCAGCCACAGGGCAATGATGGGGAAGGCGATCAGAATCACCAGCCGCACGATGTCGGTCACGATGAACGGCAGCACGCCCTTGAAGATGGTGGTGAAGCTCACGTCCTTCACCACGCTCTTTATGACGAACACGTTCATCCCCACCGGTGGATGGATGAGCCCCAGCTCCACCGTCATCACGATGATCACGCCGAACCAGATGGGGTCGAAGCCCAGGTGCACGATCACCGGGTAGATGATGGGCACGGTCAGGATGATCATCGCCATCGCATCCATCAGGCAGCCCAGCACCAGGTACATCAGCATGATGAGCGCGAGCACGCCGTAGCGGCCGATGCCCAGGCCGGTGAGAAATTCGGTGAGCTTCTGCGGGCTTTGCGTAATGGTGAGGAAGTAGCCGAACAGCAGCGCGCCGATCAGCACCGTGAACACCGCCGCGGCCGTGCGCGTGGCCGACAGCAGTGCCTCGCGGATCTTCGGGCCGTCGAGCTTGCGCCGCACCAGCCCGAGGATGAACGCGCCGCTCGCGCCCACGCCGCCCGCCTCTGTCGGCGTGAAGAAGCCGCCGTAGAGCCCGCCGATCACGAACACGAACAGCACCAGCGGCGCCCACACGTTCTTCAAATCCTTCAGGCGCTCCGACCACGGCTTGATCTCGCCGCCGGGCAGCCAGTCGGGCCGCAGTTTCACGATGATCGCGATGGTCAGCACGTACATGGCCATCGCGAGGATGCCGGGCACGATGCCCGCCATGAAGAGCTTGCCGATGTCCTGCTGCGTGAGGATGGCGTACACCGCCAGCACGGTCGAGGGCGGCAATATCGCGCCCAGCGTGCCGCCCGCGGCAATCACGCCGGTGGAAAACGACTGCGGATAGTTGAAGCGCCGCATCTCCGGATACGCCACCGCCGAGAACGTGGCGGCCGTGGCTACCGACGAGCCGCAGATTGCCGCGAAGCCGCCGCACGCCACCACGGTGGCCACGCCGAGCCCGCCGCGCAGGTGGCCGATCATTGAGTTCGCAGCCTTGAAGAGTTCACGGCTCACACCCGACACCGATACCAGCGCGCCCATCAGCATGAACATGGGGATCACGCCGAAGGTGTAGTCGGTCACGGTGCGCATGGAGGTCTGGCCCACCAGCTTCAGCGCGGGCCCGGGCCCGACGAGGTAGCTGTAGCCCACCACGCCGACCAGCCCCATCGCCATGCCGACCGGCACGCGCAACAACATCAACACGAAGAGGGCGACGAAGCCCAGGATGGCAACTGCATCGGGGCTCATTCATCAGCCTTCTGTTCGGGGTGGATTTCTTCGAGCTGCTCGGGGTGGAAGATCAGCCTGTAGGTGCGGATGGCGATCAGCAGCACCGCGCACACGTCGCCGGCCCAGGCCACCGCGTAGAAGGGCCAGGTCGGAATGTTGAGGTCGTAGGTCTGCACGTTGTCGACGTAGGTGCCGCGCACCTTGTCGAACAGCATGGCGGTCTGCACCGCCACCACGAACAGCAGCACCAGCGTGGCGAACACGTCGATCACGCGTTTCATGCGCGGGCCCGCAGCCGTCCAGACGAGGTCGACCGTGATGTGGCCGCCGCGATAACTGGTGGCCGCGATGCCCCAGAAGATCAGGATGCCCAGCAGCATGCGGCCGAAATCGTATGCGTCGGGGATCGAGGTGTCGAAGAACTTGCGCAGCACCACGGCCACGAAGATGTTGAGCGCGACGATCCCCACGAAGATGGCGGCAAGCCATTCGATCGTGTTGATCGCGCGGTCCATATAGCTGGCGGACCGTGTAGCCATCGCTCAGAGCGCCGATTTGTATTTGACGAGGCTGGCCTTCAGTGCATCCATGATGGCCTTCGGGTCTTCACCCACCTTCTTCACGCTCTCGGCCCACTGCGCCTCCGAAGGCGCTGCCGCCTTGCGCCATGCATCGAGCTGCTCGGGCGTGAGCTTGTAGATCTCATGCCCCGACAGCGCCGCCATCTTGGCGTGCCCCGCAAACTCGAAGTCGGCCCACGGGCCGGCCACCTTCTGCGCCCATTCGCTGGTGCAGTGATCGTCGATCACCTTCTTCTGCGCGGTGGACATGGCGTCGTACTTGCCCTTGTTCATCACCCACACGAAGGGCGTGACGTAGAGCGGTGCGTCCATGTGGTACTTCACCACCTTGTCGATGCCGAACAGGCCGATCGATCCCCACGGGAAGGTGATGGCGTCGGCCACGCCGCGCTCCAGCATGTCGCGCGACTCGGGCGCCGATGCCTGCACGTTGGTGCCGCCCAGCGACGTGATGAGCTGGCCCACGGTGCTGGTGGCCGGGCGCACCTTCATGCCCTTGACGTCGGTGGGCACGGTGATCTTCTTGCGCGAGTGGAAGGTGCCCGGGTCATGCACGAACGCGAAGCAGTACTTCACGTCCTTCATTTCCTTGGCCGCGTAGTTGCGATACCAGGCGTCGATGGCAGCCGAGCCCTCCTTGCCGTTGGCGAACAGGAAGGGCAGCGACGCGCCCGCCATCACCGGGAAGCGCCCCGGTTGGTAGCCGGGGTTCACGTACGAGAAGTCGGCGATGCCGTCGCGCGCCATGTCGTAGTGGTCGAAGGCCTTGCCGAGCTGCTCCGACGGAAACAGGATGGCGGTGATGGTGCCGCCCGATTCCTTCTTGATGTCGTCGGCCCAGGCCTGCAGCGCGGGGTTGAGCGGGTGCTGCGCGGGCACCCAGCTCGACAGCTTGAGCTGCACGGGCTTGTCCTGCGCCTGCACGGCGGGCGAGCCCGCGACGAGCGCGGCGCAGGCTGCGAGCAGGGCAAGGGGCTGGATGCGGCGAGCGACGCGTTGCGGGCGTGGTTTGCCGAGGCGGCGGGGGCGGTGCGTGGTTTGCATGGTCTCCTTCGTTATGGGTAGCGTGTGAAATCGTCGAGTCCGGTGAGCCTAGGCAGGCGCGCGTGCGGGGTAAATGGAGGGTTTCCCGCGCGTGCTTTCCGGAGTTCGTTGTGTGGAGCCGTTCTGTTCGTCGAGCGAACGCGGTGTGGGCCGGTCGACATGGCGCGGCCCGAGCTCGCGTGCATGCGCGGCGCCGAGCAGCGTCATCGTGCGTTCGGTCTCCTGCGCGAGCAGTTGCAGCACCGACAGCGCGCCTCGCTCGCCGTCGCAGGCCAGTCCGTAGACGGGTGCGCGGCCGACGAGGACCGCACGCGCGCCCAGTGCGAGCGCCTTCACGACATCGCTCCCGCGCCGGATGCCTCCATCCATGAGCACGGGGATACGCCCGCCGACCGCATCGGCGATGGCGGGCAGCGCCGCAATGCTGGCCGGTGCCGCATCGAGCTGGCGTCCGCCGTGGTTCGAGACCACGATGCCGTCCGCGCCATGCCGCACCGCGCGCCGCGCGTCTTCCGCGCCGAGCAGGCCCTTGACGAGCAGCGGGCCGTCCCAGAGCTTGCGCAGCCACGCGAGGCTTTCCCATGTCAGCGTGCGGTCCATGGTGCGCGAGAGCAGCGCGGCCTGCGTCTGCGCTGAGACCGGTGCGTCGTCGTCATCTGGCAGCAGATTCGCGAACTGCGGCATGCCACCGCGCGCCAGGCGCAGCAGCCATGCGGGGTGCCGCGCCATGTCGAACACCGTGCCGGGCGTGAGGCGCATCGGCACGCGAAAGCCGTGCCGCAGGTCGCGTTCGCGCAAGCCGCCGACGGGCACATCCACCGTGAGTACCAGCGCCTCGAAGTTGGCTGCGCGCGCGCGGCGCACGATGCGCTCGGCGATGGCGCGCTCGCCCATCACATAGAGTTGCATCCATAGCGTGGCGTCGGGGGCGGCAGTGCGCACGTCCTCGATGCGGGTGTTCGATGCGGTCGAGAGAATGAAGGGCACGCGAGCGGCCTGCGCGGCGCTGGCCAGCAGGGCATCGGCGCGCGGGCGCACAAGGCCGGCCAGTCCGATGGGCGCGACCGCGAAAGGCGCGCGCCAGCGTCGGTCGAAGAGTTCGATGCCGATGTCCATCGCGTGCGTGTCGCGCAGGCACTCCGGAATCAGCGGCAATGCTTCGAGCGCATCGCGGTTGCGCCGCAGGCAGCGTTCGTCTTCCGCGCCGCCGTCGACATAGTCGAACACCAGTCGCGGCAGCACGCGCCGTGCGCGGCGGCGGTAGTCCTCGACGTTGAGCAGCTGCGTCATCGTGGGCGCCTTCCGTCTCAGGCGCCGCCGGTCGGCTTGCGCTTCATCCAGCGGATGGGCTGGGCCTTGATGGGGCGTGCGGGCGCGCCATGCTCGACCAGTGCGGCATCGAGCGCCTTGCCCGCGTCGTCGGCCAGTGCGGCCGTGCGCGCGGCGGCCACGGCTAGCGCGCGCTCGGCCGGCGCCACGCCGGACTGTGCGGCGAGCTGGTCGGTCACGTGCAGCAGGTTGTCCTTGCCGCGTTCGTTGGTGCTGCCGTAGCCCTTGATGAGCCGCCCGCACAGCGCGAGTTCGTGGCCCAGCGCCCAGGCTTCGCGCGTGCCGGCTTCCACGGCGGCGAGCCAGCGTTCGATGAGCGCCTGTTCCTCGGCGAAGCGGCTGCCGCGGCGGCGCAGCCAGCGCAGCGAGGCCAGCAGCCGCAGCGAGGCCATGCCGAACACCGAATGACTGCCCACCTTCAGCGGCAGCGCCCACGGCGCGAGGCCGCGCGCCTGCCGGCCCCGGTCCCATGCCGTCACGCGGCGCGAGAGCGAAGGAGGCAGCAGCGCCGCGAACTCGGCGGCACCTGGCTTGAAGTGGTCGTAGACCTTCACGATGTCTTCATCGCCGGCCCGCACCTCCTGCCGCACCCGCTGTGCGCGGCTCGCGCGGCCCTTGAGCGCGGCCACGCGCACGATGTCGTCGAAGGCCATCCACAGCGCGAGCCAGCGCGCGGCCTCGCGGGTGATGGCAAAGCCATGTGCTCCGGCCGGATCGGCGGCGCGCTCTGCGTCCAGCACGCGGCTCAGGCGTTCGGTGTAGAGCGCGGCGTAGGCGGCGTCCTGGTAGTCGAGCACGCGGGCGTGGCCGAGCGTGAGCATGTCGTGCACGGCCGGCGGAAAGCGCCGCGCGAGGTCGGCGGGCAGGGCGCTGGCTGGCGGTGGTGCGTCGCTCGTGTCTCCGGCCAGCACGCTGCTGACGAAGGCGGCCTGTGCGCGCGGGGCGCTCACCGCGTCGAAGGCTGCCGCGAAGCCCCGCAGGCTGGCGGCGGCCATCTTGCCGAGCTTGTCCGGCGCGCTCGTGTCGCCGCCGCGCACAACGTGCTCGTAGGCCTCGCGTGGGAACGGAAACAGCCCGCTGCCCGCGATGGCGCCGAGCATCACCGCGCTGACCACCGTGCCGCTGTCGCGCGCGATGGCGTTCATGTCGAACACATGATGCTCGCGGCTGAAGGCCTTCACCACGTCGAGAAGTCGTTGCGCGTCGGCGCGGCCGTCGCCGGGCTCCATGCGCTCGGCCGTCGTGAAGATGCGTGCCGACGAACTGATGACCAGCGTGCGCAGCGGCGCGCTCATGCCGTTGCCGATCTGCCGCGCGGTTTCCAGCAGCTCCGACGAGACGATCGCGTCGAGCGCGCCCGGCACCGGGCTCAGGCTGAACACGGGGCGCTTGCCGCTGAGCTGCGCGAGCGGCACAGGGAACACTTCGAGGTAGTAGGTGGTGGCGCCCGTGCGCTGCGCCACGCCGGGAATCGACGTGCTCTGCGCCGCGTAGCCGGCGTGGCGTGCGATGTCGACCAGCCATTCGGTCAGCACGCCGCCGCCTTCGCCGCCGAGGGCGCAAACGAGCAGGGTGAGGGGGCGGTTCTGTTCCATGCCTTCGCTCCTCACGCCGGTTGCAATGCGCGAACTACCGCACCGCGCAGCCCGTGCAGCAGTCGCTCATGCCACTTCGGGTTCTGCACCACCTCGGCGCGGTAGAAGCTCGGGCACAGCGTGGCCGCATGCGCATTCGCGCCGCACAGCCCGCAGCCCACGCAGCCGTCGATCACGGTGGCAACTGGGTCCACCTTCAGCGGATCGGGGTTGTCCTTGAGCGTGAGCGTCGGGCAGCCCGACAGGCGGATGCAGGCGTGGTCGCCGTTGCACACGTCCTCGTCGACGCCGTACTTCACGCGCACCACGCGCTCGCCCTTCTTCAGCAACCCGGCAATCCACGGCTTGATGCGGCGCTGGCGCTCCAGCTGGCATTCGCCCTCGGCGATCACCACCTTCAGGCCGTTGAAATCGCTGGTGAGCGCCTCGGTCAGCGTCTTGCGCATGCGCTCCACGTCGTAGGTGGTGACGGTGCGCATCCACTTCACGCCCAGGCCCTTGAGCGTGTCTTCTATGGTCTGGTTCTTGTCGACCAGGCTCTGCTGCTTGTCGACGGCGCGCTCCTTGATCTCGTCGTCGGGCGTCGAGATGATGTCCTGCGTGCCGGTGGCCGAGGTGTAGCCGTTCTTGAAGATCAGCAGCACCGCGTCGTCGCCGTTGAACAGCGCGCTCTGCACGCCCGTGAGCAGGCCGTTGTGCCAGAAGCCGCCGTCGCCCATGATCGACAGTGTGCGGCGGTTCATCATCGGCGCCACGCCCGCGCGGCTCGCCAGGCTCATGCCGTAGCCCAGGATGGAGTGGCCCATCGAGAAGGGCTCGAAGGTGCCGAAGGCGTGGCAGCCGATGTCGGCCGCGATGTGCACCGGCCCTGTTTCCTGCTGCGCGAGCTTCAACGCCGAGAACACAGGCCGCTCGGGGCAGCCGATGCAGAAGCTCGGCGGCCGGTTGGGCAGCGGCGCGCTCAGGCTGCGCGCAACGGCTTCGCGGCGCTCGCGGTTGCCGGCCAACCAGGCCTGCGCAGAAGACGAGGCTTCGCTTGCCTCGATGTACTTCGCGGCAAAGGCTCCGATGCCGCCCGACAGCACCTCGACGCCGTACTCGCCCGCCGACGGCAGCATGTCCTTGCCGTGCAGCGGCGTCTGGATGTCGCGCCGGCGCAGCAGCGTGGCAATGTCCTGCTCGATGTACTCGGGCTGGCCTTCTTCCACCACAAGCACCGCGCGCTTGCCTACGCAGAAGTCGGCGACCTGTTCAGGTACCAGCGGGTAGGTGACGTTGAGCACGAGGATCGGTATGTCCGTCTCGCCGAAGGCATCGGCCAGCCCCTGCTGTTGCAGGCTGCGGATCAGCGCGTTGTAGAGCCCGCCCTGCACCACGATGCCAAGGTCGGCGTGGCGCTGGCCCGGTATCAGCTCGTTGAGGCCGTGCTCGACGATGTAGCGCCGCGCTGCCGGAATGCGCTCGTCGCCCTTGAGCTTCTCGTGCCGGAAGGTGACGGGTGGATGCGCGAGCCGCATGTAGTCGAAGCCCGCCGGCTCCGTCATCAGCGCGCGGGTCGAAATGGCGGGCGCCATGTTGTCCTTGCATTCGAAGCTGCCGCGCACGTGGCAGGTGCGGATGCGCAGCTCCATCAGGCAGGGCATGTTCGAGCTTTCGGAGAGGCGGAAGCCTTCTTCCACCATGCGCACCATCACGCCGAGGTCGGGCCGCGGGTCGAGCAGGCACATGCTCGACTTGAGCGCGTAGGCATGCGTGCGCTCCTGGATCACGCTGGCGCCTTCGCCGTAGTCCTCGCCCACCACGATCAGCACGCCGCCGGTCACGCCCGGCGAGGACAGGTTCGACAGCGCATCGGCCGCCACGTTGGTGCCGACGATGGACTTCCACGTGACCGCGCCGCGCAGCGGGTAGTGAATGGACGCGCCGAGCATTGCCGCGGCCGAGGCCTCGTTGGAGCAGGCCTCCACGTGCACGCCCAGCTCGTCCATGTAGGCCTTGCCCTGGACCATCACGTCGAGCAGGTGCGACACCGGCGCGCCCTGGTAGCCGCCGACGTAGGCCACGCCCGATTGCAGCAGGCCCTTGGTGATCGCGAGGATGCCCTCGCCGTGAAAGGTGTCGCCTGCGCCGAGGCGCAGCATTTCCACTTCCTTGCTGAATGAGACTTCCAAGAGATTCGGCTCCGATGTTCGTTGGGGGGAGGGTTCGGGGTGCGCAGTGCCGGCACCGTGCATCCGCCGGTGCTGCAT
Organism: Variovorax sp. R-27; assembly: GCF_049913215.1. Classification (NCBI taxonomy): domain Bacteria; kingdom Pseudomonadati; phylum Pseudomonadota; class Betaproteobacteria; order Burkholderiales; family Comamonadaceae; genus Variovorax; species Variovorax sp. R-27. Next base: position 5,008,050 of record NZ_CP183984.1, on the reverse strand, counting down.
GCCGGAAGAGGGCGTTTATTTGGGAGGCGGCTTGGGCGCCGCGCCGGGAAAGCGCGCCACGTAGTAGGCGAGGGTGTCCAGGTCTTCCGGCGGAACGCGGCCCACCGCTTCGCCCATGGCCTGCGTGTAGCCCGGGCGCTTGCCGGTGCGGAAGCCTTGCAGGGACAGTTGCAGATAGTCCTCGTGCTGCTGTGCGATGCGCGGCACCTGCTGGCCGCCGCTCAGGTCGGCGCCGTGGCAGAGCAGGCAGCGATGTTCCTGCGCCAGCGCCTGGCCGCGCGCCATGCGCGCCGCGTCGGCCGGCGCGGCAGGCGGCGGGGGCGGCACCGCGGGCAGGGTGGCGATGAAGTCCGAGAAGCCGCGCAGGTCCTCGTCCTTCATGGTCTTGGCCACCGCCGTCATCGCGGGGTTGTCGCGCCGGCCTTCACGGAAGAGATACAGCTGCGTGATCGCGTAGAACGAATGCTGCCCCGCGAGCACCGGCGTGCCTGCCATGTCGCTGCGACCGTTGGCGCCGTGGCATGAGGCGCAGAGCTCGGCGTAGCGCTGGGCGTAGCCGCCCTTTGCCGCCTGCGTGCCCTGTGCACCGGCCGACGATGCTGCGGCCGCCATGATCATTGCCGCCATCGCGTGTCGAAAGAGAAGGCCCGCTGGTGTCATCGGCCGCCGTAGCTGATGCGGTAGATAGCGCCGGCGTGGTCGTCGCTCACGAGCATCGAGCCGTCCTTCAGCACCAGGAAGTCCACTGGCCGGCCGAGGTAGGTGTTGTTCTCGACGAAGCCGGTCATGAAGGGCTCGACCTTCGCGCCGCCCTTGCCGTCGGGCCAGGCGACCGCGATGTCGGCGTACTTGGCGGTGCGGTTCCACGGGCCGTGGCGTGCGATGAACATGGCGCCGCGGTACTTGGCCGGGAACATCTTTCCCTTGTAGAAGGTGAGGCCCAGCGCGGCGGCGTGCGGGCCGAGCAGCGCGGCGGGCTTCACATAGTCGTTGCAGCTCTTGCCCCAGCCGAATTCGGAGTCGGCGATGTTGCCCTGGTGGCAGTACGGGTAGCCGAAGTGCTGGTCGGGCCTGGTCACCACGTTCAGCTCGTCGTTCGGCAGGTCTTCGCTGAGCCAGTCGCGGCCGTTGTCGGTGAACCAGAGGTTGCCGGTCTTGGGATCGAAGTCGAAGCCCACCGTGTTGCGCACGCCGCGCGCCACGGTCTCGATGCCGCTGCCGTCGGGGTTCATGCGGAAGATGCGCGCGTGCGCGTCGTCGGGCTCGCACAGGTTGCAGGGCGCGCCGACCGCGTAGTAGAGCTTGTCGTCGTGCATGCGCAGGTAGCGCCAGCTGTGGTCCTGCCCGCCGGGCAGCTTGTCGTTGAGCACCACGGGCGTGCCGGGGTTGTCCAGCTTGTCCTCGATGCCGTCGTAGCGAACGATCTGCTTGTGGGTCGCGAGGTAGAGCGCTCCTTTGTAGAACTCGATGCCGGTGGCGAACTCGGTCTTGTCGATGATGGTCCTGGGCTTGCGGTCGCCCTTCTCGGGGATCGCGTAGACCTTGTTGCCCACGAAGAGCGTGCTCACGAACACCGTGCCCTTGGCGCCCTGGCGCAGCTCGCGCGCGTCGAGCACGCCCGAGGCCCAGGTCTCGACCTTGAAGCCGGGCGGCAGCTTGAACTTGGCCGTGGGCAACTGGTCGGCCACGGTCGGAATCGGGAAGGAGGGCACCGGCGCCATGCGCGTGGCGGCTTCGTTCTTCGGCCTGCCCTTGGCCCAGCCCGGCTCTTCGGTGGGCGGCTGCTGGGCCCATGCGGTAACGGCTGCGCAGAGAAGGGCGGCGAGCGCCGCATGCGCGCGGAACGCGCCGAATGCACGAATCGGGGCCATGTCTTGTCTCCTTCTTGTCGTGGGGCTGTCCGGTCGCGGGGGCGATCCGGACAGCGCCCGCCAGTGTGCGTGGCGCTGCTGCAGCGTTCAATAAAATAATCGAGCTAAGTAATATGAATGGCATGCATATGGAAACGCTCGACCTCAACCTGCTGCGGCTGTTCGACGCGGTCTACCGCGAGCGCAACGTGAGCCGTGCCGCCGAATCGCTGGGCCTCACGCAGCCGGCAGCCAGCCACGGCCTGGGCCGCCTGCGGCTGCTGCTTGCCGATGCGCTCTTCACCCGCGCCCCCGGCGGCGTGGCGCCAACGCCGCGCGCCGACCGGCTGGCGGTGGCCGTGCAGGCGGCGCTGAGCGTGCTGGAAGAAGCGCTGCACGAGTCCGACCACTTCGAGCCGCTGGTGTCGCGCAAGACCTTCCGCATTCACATGAGCGATATCGGCGAGGGGCGCTTCCTGCCGGCGCTGATGGCGCGGCTGCGAGAGTTGTCGCCCGGGGTGAGGGTCGAGACCATGCCGCTGGCGCCGGGCGACATCGCCACCGGCCTCGACGGCGGCAAGGTCGATTTCGCCTTCGGCTTCCTGCCGCGCGTGAAGGACACCCAGAGCACCCAGCTGCTGAAGGACCGCTACATCGTGCTGTTGCGCAAGGACCATCCCTTTGTGAAGCGGCGGCGTAGCGGGCAGGCGTTGCTCGAAGCCTTGCAAGAGCTCGAGTACGTGGCGGTGCGCACGCATGCGGACACGCTGCGCATCCTGCAACTGCTGAACCTCGAAGACCGGCTGCGGCTGACTACCGAGCACTTCATGGTGCTGCCGGCGATCGTGCGTGCTACCGATCTGGCGGTGGTGATGCCTCGCAACATTGCGCGCGGCTTTGCGCAGGAGGGGGGCTACGCCATCGTCGAGCCGCCGTTTCCGCTGCGCGACTTCACGGTGTCGCTGCACTGGAGCAAGCGCTTCGAGGCCGATCCGGGGAACCGGTGGCTCAGGCAGGTCATCGTCGAGCTCTTCTCGGAGAAGCCGTGAATTCGTGAGTTGGCGCGCGGTTATTCTTGGGTGGCCGCCGCCTCTGCGCCTCCCGTTGCCCTGATTGCTTTCGAATGTTCGTTTTGCTTCCCCTTTCCCCCGCACTCTGAAGACGCAGCCGGTGCAAGAAGTTCTTTCCCAGGCCGGCCCCGTGCTGGTCTTCATGGCCTGCGTGGCGCTCGCCACCTATGCGCAGAACCTGACCGGTTTTGCATTCAGCCTCATCCTGCTCGGGCTGGTGTCGGTGTTCCATATCGCCAGCGTGAGCGACACCGCCAACGCCGCCACGGTGCTGAGCCTGATCAATGCGTGGACGTATTTCCGCGCCCGGCCCGGCGTGGTGCCCTGGCAGCTGATGAAGCCGGCGCTCAATGGCAGCACGGTAGGCGTGATCGTGGGCCTGATGCTGCTCACATGGCTCAGTGGCGGGGCGGTCAACTGGCTGCGCGGGCTGCTGGGCGTGTCGATCCTGGGCTGCGCCGTGCTTCTGGTGCTGCAGGGCAAGCCGCTGCCGGTGGTGTCGGGGCGCACGAGCTTTGCCGTCATCGGCGGGTTGTCGGGCGTGCTGGGCGGGCTGTTCTCGAGTTCGGGGCCGCCCATCGTCTTCCATATGTACCGCCAGCCGCTGGACCGCGAGCTGGTGCGCCGCGCGCTGCTGCTGATGTTCGCGTTCAACTCGCTCGTGCGGCTGGTGATCGTGGTGCCGACAGGGCATTTCTCGTGGCATGCGGCGCTGCTCGCCGGGTGCGCGATGCCTGTGGTCTACGGGGTGACGCGTGTGCACCACCGGTTGCCGAACAAGCTGCGGCCGCGTACGCTGAAGTGGCTGGTCGGCGGCTTGCTCGCGGCGGCGGGCTCGACGCTGATCGCCTCCGCGTGGGTGGCCATCGCGCACGGCTGACCACCGCCCGGGCCACGGCACCGCCCGGTGTGTGGCCCGGTAATTGCAGCGCATGCGCAAGGGTTTCCCCGTACGTGGCATACCGACCCCCACATACGCGTTATGGGCCCCTCCGTATGCACGACGCCGAACAAGCCGCTAACGTCCATGACTGACCCACGACGGGTCCCCCACGAGCCCAAAAGCATGAGCACCGACAGCAGCAGTAGCAGCCAGATTCACCCGATCCGCTTTTTCCATCGCGGAAAGATCGTCGACGTCACCGGCGTCCACCCGACCCGTTCCGTGCTCGACTGGCTGCGCGAGGACGCCCGCTGCACCGGCACCAAGGAAGGCTGCAACGAAGGCGACTGCGGCGCCTGCACCGTCGTCATCGGCGAACTCGCAACCGACCCGAACGCCCCCAGCGCCGTTGGCGGCCTGAACCTGCAGACGGTCAACGCCTGCATCCAGTTTCTTCCCACGCTGCACGGCAAGGCCCTGTTCACGGTCGAAGACCTCAAGGCGCAGACCCAGTGCCAGGCCAAGGCACAGGACAGCAACATCGCCAAGAAGCACCCCGTGCACACGCTGCACCCGGTCCAGCAGGCCATGGTCGACTGCCACGGCTCCCAGTGCGGCTTCTGCACGCCCGGCTTCGTGATGTCGCTGTGGGCCACCTACGAGCACCACCAGGCCGAAGGCACGCAGCCCACCCGCCAGCAGCTGGCCGACGACCTCTCCGGCAACCTGTGCCGCTGCACCGGCTACCGGCCGATCCTCGATGCCGGCCAGCGCATGTTCGACCTGCCTTCGGTTCGCCTCGACACCCAGCCCGTGGTCGCAGCGCTCACCGCCCTGCAGAACGACGGCCTGGACCTGAACTACGCCGCCCCGCTCGGCGCCCGCATCGACCACTTCCACGCCCCCAAGACCCTGGCCCAGCTTGCCGCGCTGCGCGAACAGAAGCCACGCGCCCAGCTGCTGGCCGGTTCGACCGACGTCGGCCTCTGGGTCAACAAGCAGTTCCGCGACCTGGGCGACATCATCTACGTGGGCGACGTGGCCGAAATGAAGACGATCGAAGACCGCCCGAACAATGCAGGTGGCGAGCTCTACATCGGCGCGGGCGCCTCGCTCGAATCCGCCTTCGCCGCACTGGTCGAGCGCGTGCCCAGCCTGGCCGAGGTGTGGCTGCGCTTCGCCTCGCCGCCGATCCGCCACGCAGGCACCATGGGCGGTAACGTGGCCAACGGTTCGCCCATCGGCGATTCGCCGCCGGTGCTGATGGCGCTCGACGCACAGATCGAACTGCGCCGCGGCGATGTGGTGCGCCGCATGCCGCTGCCCGAGTTCTATCTGGACTACATGAAGAACCAGCTGCAGCCCGGCGAATTCGTCCAGGGGCTGGCCGTTCCGCATGCCGCGCTGCGCCGCCAGATTCGCGCCTACAAGATCAGCAAGCGCTTCGACTGCGACATCTCGGCGCTGTGCGCGGGCTTCGCCATCGAGCTCGAAGCCGGCAGCGACACGGTGAAAGCCGTGCGCCTGGCCTTCGGCGGCATGGCCGCTACCGTCAAGCGCGCCGCGAATGCCGAGGCTGCTTTGCTCGGCAAGCCGTGGACGCAGGCCAGCGTTGCCACCGCCAGGCTCGCGCTGGCGCAAGACTTCAAACCGCTGTCGGACATGCGCGCATCGGCCGACTACCGGCTGCAGGTGGCGCAGAACCTCATTCAGCGCCTCTGGCTCGAAACCCGCGCCGAAGACGCCCTGTCGCTGGAAGAAACCAGCGTCTGGAGCGTGATGCCCCACGCGACCCCGGCCACTGCCGCAGGAGTCTGACCATGAACAAGCCCATCGACGCCCGCCTGCTGCAGCCCTCCGAGGCCTTTGCCGACTACCTGACCAACACCGCCGCCCGCATCGACGTGGGCGCTGAAGCGCTGGCGCACGAGCGCGGCATGCGCGTGGGCATCAGTCGGCCTCACGAATCGGCGCACCTGCACGTGGCCGGTGAAGCGACTTACATCGACGACATTCCCGAACTCACCGGCACGCTGCATTGCGCGCTGGGCCTGTCGCCGGCCGCCAATGGCCGCGTCACGGCGCTGTCGCTCGACGCCATTCGCGCCATGCCGGGTGTGGTCGCGGTCATCACGGCCGACGATATTCCGGGCACCAACGACTGCGGCTCGATCATTCACGACGACCCGATCCTGCTGCCTGTGAACGACGGCGGCGAGATCCGCTACCTCGGCCAGCCGGTGTTCGCCGTGATCGCCGAAACCCGCGCCGACGCGCGCCGCGCCGCCGCGAAGGCCAAGGACGCGCTGACCATCGAGGCCCAGCCGCCCGTGCTCACGCCGCAGGCCGCGCACGAACGCGGCCAGTACGTGGTGCCGCCGATGCACATCGTGCGCAGCGGCGGTGCCGCCAACGAAGGCGACGAGGCCGCAGTGCGCACCGCCATCGCCAACGCGCCGCATCGCCACAAGGCCACGCTCGACGTGGGCGGGCAGGAACAGTTCTATCTCGAAGGCCAGATCAGCTACGCCATTCCGAAGGAAGGCGGCGCGCTGCACATCCATTGCTCCACGCAGCACCCGAGCGAGATGCAGCACCTGGTGGCGCATGCGATGCACCTGCAGTCGAACGAAGTGCATGTGGAATGCCGGCGCATGGGCGGCGGCTTTGGCGGCAAGGAGTCGCAGTCGGCACTGTTCGCCTGCGTGGCGGCCATCGCGGCGCGGCAGCTGCAGCGCCCCGTGAAGCTGCGGCTCGACCGCGACGACGACTTCATGGTCACGGGCCGGCGTCACTGTTTCTGGTACGAATACGAAGTCGGCTACGACGACGAAGGCCGCATCCTCGGCGCAGAGATCACGATGGTCTCGCGCGCCGGCCACTCGGCCGACCTGTCGGGCCCGGTGATGACGCGTGCGCTGTGCCACTTCGACAACGCCTACTGGCTGCCCAACGTGACCATGCACGGCTTCTCGGGCAAGACGAACACGCAGAGCAACACGGCCTTCCGCGGCTTCGGCGGTCCGCAGGGCGCGATTGCCATCGAGAACATCATGGACTCGGTGGCGCGCGAATTGAAGCGCGACCCGCTCGACGTGCGGCGCGTCAACTTCTACGGCAAGGCGGAGAACAACGTCACGCCGTATCGCCAGACCGTCACCGACAACATCGTCCACGAACTCGTGGCTGAGCTGGAAGCCAGCAGCGACTACCGCGCGCGGCGCGAAGACATCGCGGCCTTCAACAAGAAGAGCACGGTGCTCAAGCGCGGCCTGGCACTGGCACCGCTGAAGTTCGGCATCTCGTTCAACGTGAAGCACTTCAACCAGGCCGGCGCGCTGGTGCACGTGTACACCGACGGCTCGATCCTCGTGAACCACGGCGGAACCGAGATGGGGCAGGGCCTCAACACCAAGGTGGCGCAGGTGGTGGCGCACGAGCTGGGCGTGAGCTTCGAGCGCGTGCGCGTCACGGCGACCGACACGACCAAGGTGGCCAACACCTCGGCCACTGCCGCGTCGACCGGCGCCGACCTGAATGGCAAGGCCGCGCAGGACGCAGCCCGCCAGATTCGCGAGCGCCTGGCCGAGAGCGCGTCCGAGCGCCATGGTGGCAAGGCCAGTGAAGTGCGCTTTGCCAACGACAAGGTCGAGGTCAACGGCCGCACGCTGGCTTTCAGCACCGTGGTGGGCGAGGCGTATCTCGACCGCAAGCAGCTGTGGTCCGACGGCTTCTACGCCACGCCCGGCCTGAGCTGGGACAAGGACAAGATGCAGGGCCGCCCGTTCTACTACTACGCCTACGGCGCGGCGGTGAGCGAGGTGATCGTCGACACGCTCACCGGCGAGTGGAAGCTGCTGCGCGCCGACATCCTGCACGACGCGGGCAAGTCGCTGAATCCGGCGGTGGACATCGGCCAGGTCGAAGGTGCCTTCATCCAGGGCATGGGCTGGCTCACCACTGAAGAGCTGGTGTGGCACCCGCAAAGCGGCAAGCTAACCACGCACGCGCCCAGCACCTACAAGATTCCGACCGCCAACGACTGCCCGCCCGTGTTCAACGTGCGTTTGTTCGAAGGCCAGAATTTCGAAGACTCCATTCACCGCAGCAAGGCCGTGGGAGAACCGCCGCTGCTGCTGCCGTTCTCGGTGTTCTTCGCGATCCGCGATGCGGTGTCGGCGGCCGGTGGGCACAGGGTCGATCCGCCGCTGAAGGCGCCGGCCACCAGCGAGTCGATCCTCCGAGCCATCACCGCCGTGCAGGCGGTGGAACCCGCATCGGCCGAATGACAGCGGGCCGTGCTCGCACGGTCCGAGCTTCACTTCCACACCCGGTTTCGCCAAATGCTGCGCTGTATAACTGTTCGCACAGACAAGAAAGGTGTGAACAGCCATGAGAGACCAGGCGCTTTTCGACAAGATCGATCTTCATTTGATCCGGGTGCTTCACACTGTGCTGACCGACCGCAGCGTCTCGCGCGCAGCCATCCGCCTGGGCATGTACCAGCCGGCCGTCTCGGCCGCGCTGAAGCGCCTGCGCGAGCTGTCGGGCGATCCGCTCCTGGTGCGCTCGGGCTCGGGCATGGTGCCCACCGATGCGGGGCTGCGCATGATCGAGCCGGCTGCGAGCATTCTTCGCGCGGCCGAGATGCTGTTCTCGGATGCGCGGGGCTTCGAGCCGCAGTCGGCGGCCACCACCTTCCGCATCGCGGCCAGCGACTACATGGACCCGCTGTTCCTGCCCATGCTGGTGGCGCAGGTCAAGCGCGACGCGCCGCTGTGCCAGATCGAGATCCACGCGCTCTCGCCCGACTCGGACTACCACGGCCACCTGGCACTCGGCCAGGTCGATCTGGTGATCGGCAACTGGCTCAAGCCACCGGAAGACCTGCACATGGCGCGGCTCTTCGGCGACGAGGTGGTGTCGCTGGTCAACAAGGACCATCCGGCGGTGCGCCGCGGCTGGGACCTGGAGACATGGCTTGCGGCCGAGCACATCGCGCCCACGCCCATGCACCCGGGCGGGCGCGGCATCATCGACCAGATGCTCGACGAGCTGGGTCGGCAGCGCAACATCACGGCGCGCTGCGCGCACTTCAGCCTCATTCCGGACATGGTGGCTTCGAGCCTGCTGGTGCTGACCACCGGGCGCCAGTACTGCGAGCGTTTTGCGTCGCGGCTGCCGCTGAAGATTCTCGATTGCCCCGTGGCGCTGCCGCGCCTCATGTACTACCAGCTCTGGCACGAACGCACCCATTCGTCGAGCTCTGCGCGCTGGTTGCGCGAATGCATCAAGGACGTGGCGGCTTCGCTGCGGCCTCCGGCTTCCGCCATACCCGGTGTATCTGGCGTTGCGGCGCGCCCGCCTGCCGCCCCTGAAACCCCGGATCCCTGAGAAAACCCCGTTCGCGCCGGCGTCGTGAGCGGGGGAACGATGAAAACCGCCACTACAACAGCTGGAGACAAGCGAAATGAGTACGTTGGAACAGGCGCCGAAAGGCGCCGAGCCCCGCATCCCGGGGCATGTCGAGTCCGCGCGTCCGCGTGCGGCTGTGGGCAGCGCAAGCGGCTCGGGCCTGCTTGAACGCCTGTTCAAGCTCAGTGCGCACAACACCACCGTGCGCACCGAGGTCATCGCGGGGCTCACCACCTTCCTGACGATGGCCTACATCATCTTCGTGAACCCGTCGATCCTCGGGGACGCGGGCATGCCGAAGGGCGCGGTCTTCGTCGCCACCTGCCTGATTGCCGCGCTGGGCACGCTCATCATGGGCCTGTACGCCAACTACCCGATTGCCATGGCGCCGGGCATGGGCCTGAACGCCTACTTCGCCTACGTGGTGGTGCTGGGCATGGGCTACACGTGGCAGGTTGCGCTGGGCGCGGTGTTCATCTCGGGCTGCCTGTTCCTGATCGTCACGGTCACGGGGTTGCGGGAGCTGTTCATACAGGGCATACCGCAGTCGTTGCGAACTGCGATCACCGTGGGCATCGGGATGTTCCTGGCGCTCATCGCGCTGAAGAGCGCCGGCGTGGTGGCAGCATCGCCCGCCACTTTCGTCACGCTGGGCGACCTGCACTCGGCGCCGGTGGTGCTGGCGACGCTGGGCTTTCTCATCATCGTGGCGCTCGACAAGCTCAAGGTGCGCGGCGCGATCCTGATCGGCATCGTCACGGTGACGGTGCTGTCGTTCTTCTTCGGCGGCAACAAGTTCCATGGTGTGTTCGATGCGCCGCCGTCCATCGCGCCCACCTTCATGCAGCTCGACATCCTGGGCGCGCTCAAGGGCGGCATCCTGAACGTGGTGCTGGTGTTCTTCCTGGTCGAGATGTTCGACGCCACCGGCACGCTGATGGGCGTGGCCAAGCGCGCCGGCCTGCTGGTGCCGGGCAAGATGGAGCGCATGAACAAGGCGCTGCTGGCCGACAGCGGCGCGATCTTCGCCGGCTCGCTGCTCGGCACCTCGAGCACCACGGCTTATGTGGAAAGCGCTGCGGGCGTGCAGGCGGGTGGGCGCACCGGCCTCACGGCCGTGGTGGTGGCGCTGCTGTTCCTGGCCTGCCTGATGATCTCGCCGCTAGCGGGCTCGGTGCCGGCCTATGCCACCGCGCCGGCGCTGCTCTTCGTGGGCTGCCTGATGCTGCGCGACCTGGTCGAGCTCGACTGGGAAGACACCACCGAGGTGATCCCCGCCGCGGTGACCGCGCTGACGATGCCCTTCACCTACTCGATCGCCAACGGCCTGGCCTTCGGCTTCATCACGTACGCCGTGCTGAAGCTCTGCACCGGCCGGGCACGGGAAGTGCATGCGATGGTCTGGGTCATCGCCGCCGTGTTCCTGTTCAAGTTCGCCTATATCGGCGGACACTGATGCAATGAACTGAGCGAAGCGCCGTCGGGCGCCGATGGTCGCGGGAGCACGCTATTAAACTGATAGCTGTTCCCGCTTTGTTGCAGTTGAACGAGACAAATCCACGAAACCCGGCATGACAACCCCCAGACTCCAGCTCGCGAACATCACCAAGCGGTATCCCGCGGTGGTGGCGAACAGCGACATCTCCCTGGCCGTGCAGCCCGGCGAAATCCACGCCGTGCTCGGCGAGAACGGCGCCGGCAAGTCGACCCTGATGAAGATCATCTACGGGTCGGTCAAGCCCGACGAGGGCACCGTGATGTTCGACGGCCACGTCGTCAACCTGCGCAACCCGCAGCAGGCGAGGGCACTGGGCATCAGCATGGTGTTCCAGCACTTCAGCCTGTTCGACACGCTCACCGTGGCCGAGAACGTCTGGCTGGGGCTCGACAAGTCGCTGCAACTGGCCGAGGTTGCGCGCAGCATCACCGCCAAGGCGAGCGAGTACGGGCTCGACATCGACCCCTCGCGCCCGGTGCACACGCTGTCGGTGGGCGAGATGCAGCGGGTGGAGATCATCCGCGCGCTGCTCACCAACCCCAAGCTGCTGATCCTCGATGAGCCGACCTCGGTGCTCACGCCGCAGGCGGTCATCAAGCTCTTCCATGTGCTGAACAAGCTGGCCTCCGAGGGCTGCAGCATCCTCTACATCAGCCACAAGCTGCACGAGATCCAGGAGCTGTGCAGCGCCTGCACCGTGCTGCGCGGCGGCAAGGTGACGGGGGTGTGCAATCCGCAGAACGAGAGCACGCAGTCGCTGTCGCGGCTGATGATCGGCAGCGAGCCGCCGCCGTTGCAGCACCGGCCGGTGCATGCGGGCGCAGTGGCGCTGCGCGTCGACGGGCTGTCGCTGGCGCGCGAAGACCAGTTCGGCATGGACCTCGAGGGCATCTCGTTCGAGGTTCGCGCTGGCGAGGTCGTCGGTATTGCGGGCGTCTCGGGCAACGGCCAGCGCGAACTGCTCTACACGCTCTCGGGCGAGGACGTGCGCGCCGAGGCTTCGATGGTCCGGGTGTTCGACAAGCCGGCCGGCCGGCTGCGCCCGCGCTCGCGTCGTGCGCTCGGCCTGCACTTCGTGCCCGAAGAGCGGCTGGGCCGCGGCGCGGTGCCCACGCTGGGGCTCGCGCACAACCTGCTGCTGACGCGCAGCGACGCAGTGGGCCGGGGCGGGTGGATCCGCACCGGCGCGCTCGAGCGCCAGGCCAAGGCCATCATCGAGCGCTTCAAGGTCAAGGCCGGCGGGCCGCGCGCAGCGGCGCGTTCGCTCTCGGGCGGCAATCTGCAGAAGTTCATCGTCGGGCGCGAGATCGACGCCAACCCGAAGCTCTTCATCGTCTCGCAGCCGACCTGGGGCGTGGACGTGGGCGCGGCTGCGCTCATCCATGCGGAGATCCTTGCGCTGCGCGACGCCGGCTGTGCCGTGCTGGTCATCAGCGAGGAGCTCGACGAGCTGTTCAACATCTGCGACCGGCTGCACGTGATCGCCAAGGGGCGGCTGTCGCCCTCCATCGACCGCGCGGCTGCCACGCTGCCGCAGATCGGCGAATGGATGAGCGGGCTGTGGCAAGCCAGCGCCGGCCAGAAGGCGGAGGCCGCCCATGCTTAAGCTCGAACCCCGCCCGGAGCTGTCGCGCTTCTGGAGCTATGCCTCACCGATCCTGGCGCTGCTGATTACCGTGCTGATCGGCGTGGCGCTGTTCGCCGCGCTCGGCAAGGACCCGGTCAAGGGCCTGCTGGTGTTCTTCTATGAACCCATCAAGAGCGGCTACGCCATCGGCGAGCTGATGGTGAAGGCGACACCGCTGCTCATCATCGCGCTCGGGCTGGCCGTGTGCTTCCGCTCGAACGTGTGGAACATCGGCGCCGAAGGGCAGTTCGTGTTCGGTGCCATCGCGGCGGGCGGCGTGGCGCTGCTGGCCGACAAGACCACGGGGCAGTGGATCGTGGTGGCCATTTTGCTGGCCGGCATCCTTGGCGGCATGGTGTGGGCGGGCATCGTCGCGTTCCTGCGCGACAAGTACAACGCCAACGAAATCCTGGTGAGCCTGATGCTGGTCTACGTGGCCACGCTGTTGCTGGGCTACATGGTCTATGGGCCATGGAAAGACCCGAACGGCTACAACTTCCCGCAGACCAAGACTTTCGAGGCAGTCACGCAGATTCCGCGCTTGTTCAAGGGCTCGCGCGTGAGCATCGGACTGGTCATCGCGCTGGTGGGCGCGGGGGCGCTGTGGGTGTTTCTGTTCCGCACGCGGGCGGGCTTCGCGCAGCAGGTCGGCGGGCTGGCACCGGCGGCCTCGCGTTATGCGGGCTTCTCGGCGCGGCGCGCGGTGTGGATTGCGCTGCTGACTTCGGGCGGCGCGGCCGGCCTGGCTGGTGCGCTCGAAGTGGCAGGGCCGCTCGGCCAGCTCACACCCTATGTGCCGGCGGGCTACGGCTTCGCGGCCATCATCGTGGCCTTCGTCGGGCGGTTGCATCCGGTGGGCATGATCTTCTCGGCCATCCTGATGAGCATGTTCTATATCGGCGGTGAGCTTGCGCAGTCGCGGCTGGGCCTGCCCAAGTCGCTGACCGGTGTGTTCCAGGGGCTGCTGCTGTTCACGCTGCTGGCTTGCGACACGCTCATCGCGTACCGCATCCGGCGCAAGGCGGCCGCGAAGGCCGCCACCATGACCACTGCCTCGCTGCAGGCCAGCACGCCCATTACTGCACCCGTCGCGCGTGCCACCGAAGGGAGCCACTGAACATGGAAAGCTACGCACTCCTGCTCGGCTCCACGCTGAGCGCGGGCACCGTGCTCGCCATCGCGGCGCTGGGCCTGCTCATCAACGAGAAGGCCGGCATCGTCAACCTCGGCGCCGAGGGAATGATGCTGTGCGCAGCAATCGCCGGCTTTGCCACGGTCGTCACCACGCACAACCCCTGGCTCGGCTTTCTGGCCGGCATGGCGGCGGGCGCCTTGCTCGCAGCCTTCTTCGGCGTACTGGTGATCTGGCTCAACACCAACCAGTACGCAACGGGCCTGGCGCTGAGCCTGTTCGGCGTCGGCTTCTCTGCCTTTGCCGGCATCAACTTCGTGCAGGCCAAGCTGCCGGAAAGCACGTCGTACGCGATCCCCATGTTGAGCGACATTCCGCTCGTTGGCCCCGCATTGTTCCGCCATCACCCGATGGTGTATTTCGCGGTGGTGCTGACCCTGGCGTTGATCTGGTTCCTGTACCGCACGCGTGCCGGCCTGGTGCTGCGCTCGGTCGGCGAATCGCCCGAGTCGGCGCATGCGCTGGGCTATCCGGTGCGGCGCATCCGCTTCATGGCGGTGATTGCGGGCGGCTCGCTGTGCGGGCTCGCGGGCGCGTATCTGTCGACCGTGTATACGCCGCTGTGGGTCGAGGGCATGGTGGCCGGCCGCGGCTGGATCGCGCTGGCGCTCACCACCTTCGCCACCTGGCGGCCGGTTCGCGTGCTGCTGGGTGCGTACCTTTTCGGCGGCGTGTCGATGCTGGGCTTTCATTTGCAGAGCAGCGGCGTCGACGTGCCCTCGCAGTTCCTCAGCATGCTGCAGTACATCGCGCCCATCGTGGTGCTGGCGCTGATCTCGCGCAACCCGGCCTTCATCCGCGCCAACATGCCGGCTTCCATCGGGAAACCGTTCTACCCCGGCTCATAATCGCGTTTCGTTTTCCGCCAACCTGTCCTTTTGAGGATTTCCGACAATGAATGATCTGAACAAGCGCTCCCTGCTCAAGCTGGCCGCTCTCACTGCGGTCGCTTCGGCGGCCCTGATCGGCTGCGGCAAGAAAGAAGAAGCGGCAGCACCGGCCGCGGCGCCCGCGCCGGCCCCGGCACCCGCCGCAGCAGCTCCGGCTCCGGCAGCGCCGCTGAACATCGCATTCGCCTACGTCGGACCGGTGGGCGACGGCGGCTGGACCTTCGCGCACGACAACGCCCGCAAGGCGCTCGAGAAGGAATTCGGCGACAAGATCAAGACCACCTTCGTCGAAAGCGTGCCCGAGGGCGCCGACGCAGAGCGCGTGTTCCGCGACATGGTCGGCCAGGGCAACAAGCTGATCTTCGGCACCACCTTCGGCTACATGGAGCCCATGCTCAAGGTCGCGGCCGACAGCAAGGAAGTGAAGTTCGAGCACGCCACCGGCTACAAGACCTCGGACAACATGCGCACCTACGACAGCCGCACGTACGAGGGCGCGTACATGGCCGGCGTCATTGCCGGCGCCATGACCAAGAGCAACACGCTGGGCGTGGTCGGCTCGGTACCGATTCCCGAAGTGCTGCGCAACATCAACAGCTTCACGCTGGGCGCGCAGTCGGTCAACCCGAAGATCACGACCAAGGTCGTGTGGGTGAACGAGTGGTTCAGCCCGCCCAAGGAAACCGAAGCCGCAACCGCCCTCATCAACGGCGGCGCCGACGTGCTGTTCCAGAACACCGACTCGCCGGCCGTGCTCAAGACCGCACAGGAAAAGGGCAAGCGCGCCTTCGGCTGGGATTCGGACATGACCGCCTACGGTCCCAAGGCCCACCTGGCCTCGGCCACCATCAACTGGGCCCCGTACTACATCAAGGCCACCCAGGAAGCGCTGGACGGCAAGTGGGCCACCGGCCAGAGCTGGTGGGGCGTGAAGGAAGGCGCCATCGACCTCGTGTCGATCGCCGAAGACGTGCCGGCCGAAACCAAGGCCAAGGTCGAGGCCGTGAAGAAGGGCCTGAAGGACGGCAGCTTCGTGATCTGGAAGGGCCCGATCCTCGGCCAGGACGGCAAGGAAGTGGTCGCCAAGGACGCCGTGGCCGACGACAAGTTCCTGTCGGGCGTGAACTTCTACGTCAAGGGCGTCGAAGGCAAGGTGCCGGGCGGCGACAAGAAATAAGCTCGCCCCCAGGCTTCGC
This sequence comes from Variovorax sp. R-27, assembly GCF_049913215.1. NCBI lineage: Bacteria > Pseudomonadati > Pseudomonadota > Betaproteobacteria > Burkholderiales > Comamonadaceae > Variovorax > Variovorax sp. R-27. The sequence goes on along the minus strand of NZ_CP183984.1, from coordinate 4,992,429 downwards.
GCACTTCGTGTCGCTACGCCAACCCCCTACCGGGGGCGACACCTGAGGCCCGGCGGAGCCGGTTCCTCGGTGTCCGCGAATCGGCCACGTTCGCGAGCGAGGGCGCTTATACATTCAAAAGTTCTAACCTCCCGCGCGTTGCGCGGGTTTTCTTTTTTGGGGCGACCCAGTTGAAAAGTCCTCGCGTCCGCTACAGTAACAATTAGTGTCTAATTCGCGTTCCTGCCGCAGCGCAGATCGCGGCCGCGGCACGCTCCGGAGGACTCTCAACGATCCATCACGACGAGACTGAAATGCAGGATGCCGTCACCAACCCCACGCACGCAGTGTCGCAATCATCATTGCCGAATCCGTTGGAGATTCCGGGCTACGAGTTGCTGGAGGAGCTAGGCGCCGGCGGCTATGGCACCGTGTATCGCGCGCTGCAGAAGAACACGGGCACCGTGGTCGCAATCAAGGTCGTGAAGCTGCAGGTCGGCAGCCAGCGCGTTGCACGTTTTCACCGCGAGACGAAGCTCTGCGCCTCGCTGCACCACCCGCACATTGTCCAGTTGCTCGACAAGGGCGAGCAGGGCCCATGCGTCTATGGCGTCTTCGAGTACGTGCCGGGCGAAACGCTCACCAGCCTGATCCGGCGCAAGGGCGCGCTGACGGCCACCGAAACCGCTCACCTGATGGCGGAAGTGCTGGACGCGCTGGACTGCGCGCACAGCGCGGGCATCGTGCACCGCGACCTGAAGCCCGACAACGTGATGGTCACGTTCACCGGCGCCGTCCCGCATGCGAAGGTGCTCGACTTCGGCATCAGCACCGTCATTCCCTCGAACAGGGGCGCCGAGTTCCCTACGCTCACGATGACCGACGAGTCTCTGGGCACGCCGGCCTACAGCGCGCCCGAGCAACTGCGCGGCGAGCCGCCCGGCGTCAAGTCCGATATCTACGCCTGGGGGCTGATGTTCATCGAGTGCCTGACGGGCGTGCCCGCTATTCGAGGCGCATCGGCGGCAGAAATTCTTCACCAGCAACTGAGCCCGCAAGAGGTGCCTCTGCCGGCGGAAATCGCCAGCCATCCGGTGGCCTCCGTCTTGCGCCAGGCATTGAGGAAAAAGGCGGCCGACCGCAGCGATTCGGCGGCCACGCTGCTGGCCGAACTCGGGCGCCTGCGGCTTGACGACCTGGTGGGCGTGCTGCGATCGGCGAAGCAGGCGCAAGACGAAGCTCTCAGCCACACCGTGGCCACCACGCGCGGGTTTTCCGAAAAGCGGCAGCTCACCGTGCTGTGCTGCAGCGTCTCCGTCTGGCCGGACGCCGGCGCGGACGAAGAGGGCATTGACGACGCCTTGCCCTCCGACATCGAAAACCTGGAGCTGTTGCAGCGCAACGAGCTCACCCTGTTCGCGGAGACCGCCACGCGGCGCGGCGGATTGCTGGCGGGCACGCTGGGCGACCGGATGATCGTGCTGTTCGGCTATCCGCACGCCAGCGACACCGATGCGCGGCAGGCCGGCATGACGGCGCTGGAGCTGATCGACCTGAGCCGCGAGCGCTCGGCCGCCATCGAGCAGGCGCACGGCGTGCACCTGGGCATTCGCATGGGCATGCACACCGGCATGGCGGTGGTGGCCGCCGGAGAAATCCCGTCGGGCCATGCCGTCAACGTCGCGGTGCGGCTCGAGGGCGTGGCCGATACCGGCACGCTGCTGGCAAGCGAAAGCAGCTACCGGCTGCTGGGCCGCCATGCGCGTTTCGACAAGGCCGGCAACGTGACCCTGCCGGGGCAGTCCGGCGGCATCCAGACCTACCGCCTGGGCGGTGAACAGCAGGCGCCCGCGCCGCATGGATCCGTGGAGCAGGCACTGCACAACGCGTGCATCGGACGCGAGCCCGAACTGCAACAGCTGCGCGCCGCATGGGCGCAGGCCCGGCAAGGCCACGGCGGCGCGGTGTGGGTCCGCGGCGAGCCCGGCATCGGCAAGTCGTGCCTTGCCGACGTGCTGCGCGAGCAGGTGGCGCGGGAAGGCTGGCAGACCGTCAGCGCGCAGTGCCAGCCCGAGAACCAGAACAACGCGCTGACGCCGTTCCTGACGCTGCTGCGCCAGCGCCTCGAAGCTGCGCCGGATGCAACCACGCCCGACGCCCGGCGTGAGCGGCTGCGCGAGGCCCTGCAGGCCGCCGGCTGCGACGCCGAAGCGGTACTGCCGATCTTCTGCGCGTGGCTGTCTCTCCCACTGGGCGATCGCGCACCCAGCCAGGTGTCTCCCGCGATGCAGAAGGGATTGCTGCTGCAGTCGACCGCACAGTGGCTGCTGCACATGGCCGAGGCGGCGCCGCTGCTGCTCCTGCTCGAAGACGTGCACTGGGCCGACCCCACCAGCATCGAGTTCGTCGAGCAGCTGGTTGCCCAATTGCCGCAGCAGCGCGTGCTGCTGGTGCTGACCGCGCGGCCCGAATGGGTGAAGCCGCCGGCGCTGCAGGCCGAGTGCATCGAGGTGCGTCGGCTCGAAGACGCGCAGGCCGCCGAACTGGCCCGGCAAGCGCTGGCGCCGAGGGTCGCCGCGCAGCAGGTGATCGACAACGTGGTCGCGCGCACCGACGGCGTGCCGCTGTTCATCCAGGAAATGGCGCGCATGCTGCTCGACGCCTACCTGGTGGAACAGGAGGGCGTCTGGGTCTTCAAGGACACGGCGCAGCCGGCTGCCATTCCGGTCACGCTGCGCGACTCTCTGGTCAGCCGCTTCGACCGGCTGGGCTCCGTCAAGGGCCTGCTGCAGCTGGCAGCCACCATCGGGCGGCAGTTCGATGCCGAATTGCTGTGCGCCTGTTCGGGCAAGTCGCCCGAAGCGATGGACAAGGACATGGCCGTGCTGCTCGACGCGGGGCTCGTGGCCCCGGCCGGGCCGCCGGGCGCCTTCATCTTCCGCCACGCGCTGATCCGCGACACCGCCTACGAATGCATGCTCGACGCGCAGCGCCGGCAACAGCACCGCAACGTCGCGCAGACGCTGCTGAGCAGCCAGCCTCAGCGCGTGGCCAGCGAGCCGGGCAGCGTGGCCCAGCACTGGGCCGATGCGGGCGAGCATGCGGAGGCCGTCGCGCTGGCCGTGCGGCAGCTGCTGATTACCCAGCACCGCTCGCTGAACGACGAAACCATTGCCTATGCCCAGCACATCGACGGCTGGATGGCGCACCTGGACAGCGCCGCGCAGCGCGAGGCGCGGCTCGATGTGAACAGCTACGTCACGCAGGCCATGATGAACAAGTACGGCTGGGCGCATGCGCAGGTGGTGGACCGCATCGCCCTGTCGCAAGAGCTGCTCTCCGACGACGTGGCGCGGGAGAAGCAGGTGCAGCACCTGTGGACGCTGATCACCTTCCACCACGTCGCGAGCAATCGCGCCGAGGTGCAGCAGCTGAGCAACCGGCTGCTCGACCACGCCACCCAGCAGCAGGACGAGGGCGTGTTCGTCGCGGCGCAAACGTACCTCGGGCTCGCGCACTATTCCGACGGCTATTTCGAGCGCGCCGAGCAGTCGCTGACGGACGGCATCGAGCGCTACAGCCCCGAGGGGCATGCGCACCATGCCGCCTACTTCGGCTTCGACACCCGCGTGTGGGCGACCACGGGGCGCGCACTCGTGCGCTGGTTCGCGGGCCACGACGCGGCCGCGCGCGCCGACGCCACCAATGCCGTGCGCTGGGCTCGCGAGATGTCGCACATCCCGTCGCTGAGCATGGCCCTGCTGTACCAGAGCCTTGGCCATCAGGGCCGCAACGACAAGGCGCGGGCGCTGGTGAGCACGGGCGAGCTGCTCGGCATCACCGAGCGCTACGGCCTGCCGGCATTCCAGGGCTACGCGGCAATCATCCGCTGCTGGGCTACCGGCGACGTCGACAACATCGCGCAGGCCGACGGCTGGGTGCAGGCGCTGTGGGGCATGGGCTGCCGCTATTGCCAGACCTACTACCGCGCCTTTGCCGCCGACACGCTGGCCGCCAATGGCCGCTGGGGCGAGGCGCTGGAGCGGATCGACGAGTGCCTGCGCCTGGCGGACGAGCTCAAGGAAGGGCTCTACAGGTCCGAGCTCCATCTGCAGAAGGCCCGTTACCTGCAGGCCTCGGGCGGCGAACACGACGCAGTGGCCGAGTGCTTCTCGCAGGCCGCCAACGTCGCGCGCGAGGGTGCGAAGTACAGAACCGAATACGAAGCCCTGGCGGCGTTGCAGGCACTGGCACCCGCCGGGCACAACGTGGCTGGACGCCTCAAGGAGCTGGCCGACCTGCGGCCGGAACTGTCGTCGCGCATGCCCGTGCATGCGCCTGTTTCTCGAACCATGTCTTGAACCAAGGATGAAGTCACCATGACCTTTCAAAGCCAAGCTGCCGACCCATTGCTCGAATTCCGCCTTGCCTACCTGCGCGGCATTGCCAAATCGTGGCAAGACGACGCCTATCGCGCAAAGCTGCTCGGCGCGTCGGACATCCAGCAGATGCTGCACGACGACTTCGGCCTGCCGACGCAGTGGCCGCTGCTCGACATCTCGCTCTTCCAGGACCCCAATCCGGACATGCGCGCCGCATGGAAGCCGATGCTGACGTCCGGCTGGGTCGGCCCTGACGATTCCTTCGTCATCGTGCTGCCGCAGGCACCGTCGTCGCAGGCCACGGAGGCCCTGGCTGCTTACTACCAGCTGTTCCCCGACTTCATGGGCCCCGCCGCTGCCTACGAAAAGCCGCCCGGCGTCGTTGGGGGGGCGCTGCCCACCGGCCTCGGCATTCCTGGCGGCGGCGACGGTTCGTTGCTGGCGTTCGGTGGCGTGGTGCTGCGTGCGGTCGCCCTCGCATGGCAATCGCCGGAGTTCCTCTTCGACCTGACGCGCGACCCCGACGCCGACAAGGCGCCCGTGCTGAGCCAATGGCTGGGCTACAACA
>NZ_CP183984.1:0-185000 GCF_049913215.1 Variovorax sp. R-27 | reverse complement strand
CCAACCAAACTTTTCAACTCTTTCTTCGCCTCCCACCAGCTTCTTTTCGCAACCCGCAACTTCCGTCGCAAGCCGCTGAAGCCGTTTCAGCGAAGCCTTCGATTATGCACCGTTTTTTCAAACCGCGTCAACTTTCGAAGACTTTCTTCACCGCCAACAATCAACGCCCCAGAGAAGCACCAACTGCCTCGAACACCAGTGGCATTCATCAGCGAAGCCCACGAGTATATGACAGATTTGGGGGTGCCATCAACCTCCACGAACTTTTTTCGCCCAAGTTCCGAGGCACCTCCTCGAAGACTACGCTCCCCCATAAAGAAAGCCGCCCGAGGGCGGCTTTCTTACATACAGCAAGTTGCTACTTAGTAATAGCGCGAGCTGTTCATGCGGCGCATCGCTTCATAGAGCGTGGGCATGCGCACTTCCTGCGAACGGGTGCTCATGCGGGCCAGCGCGTCGATCTTGGCAGCCTCAGCGGCAGGCACCGTGCCTTCCGATTGCTGGCGCCACATTGCAGCCTGCAGCTCTTGCATCACGCGCGGGTCGCTCTTGGCGGTTTCCAGGAAGCGGGCGTCGGCGCGGGCAGCGGCACGGCGTTCGGCTGCAGCGCGCCAGGCACCGGCGATGCTGCTTTGGCGCACCGAGCCTGCGAACAGCGCGAACAAGGCGATGGCTGCGACGCAGAACACAGTCCAGGCAGCGAGCAGACCGCCTTCGTTCCAGTTGGAAACGAGCGAGTCAGTCACCACCAGCACGGCCGCCGCAATGGCGACGATCAGCAGGGCAACGAGCGGACGGGCTCCATTGGCACCGGCGCGGGCGGCCTGGATCTGGCCGAACAGGACTTCGGCGCGACGCACGCCGGGGTGGACAGTAGGTTGGTCAACGTGAACGAAGCTAGTCATGATGCATCCCTCCTGGGACAGTGGTAATCAGTGGTGGCGAACAAGGCCGATGCAGTGATATTAGGGATTACCCCAGTGTTCGTCCACTTTATCTTTCTGATGTTTATCATTCACAAGACTGATGGACGTCAACTTTCGCACACTCGACCTCAACCTGCTTCGCGTCTTCGACGAGGTGATGGCGGAGCGCAACCTCACGCGCGCCGCCCGCAACCTCTCGATCACGCAACCGGCGGTAAGCAATGCGCTGCGGCGCTTACGTGAAGTACTGGGGGACGAGCTGGTGCGCCGCTCCGGCGCCGGCGTGGAGCCCACGCCACGGGCGCTTGCCCTCTGGCCGACCGTGCGCGATGCCCTGCGCCAGCTGCAGCACACACTGGCTCCCGGCGAGTTCGATGCAGGCACCGCCGACACCACCTTCCTATTGGCGATGGCCGACGCCACCGCAGCCGAACTCATCCCGGGCCTGGTGCAGATCGCCGAAAAGGAAGCGCCCGCCATTTCGTTGCGCGTGCTGCCGCTGACCACACGCGATCCGCGCCGCATGCTGGAGCTGGAAGAGGTCGACATGGCCGTCGGCTATTTCCCGGCGGTGATCGCCAGCCTCGCGGCGCGCGGGCAATCTGGGGTAGGGGTGCCGTTCGAGACCCAGCGGCTCTACCTGGGTCAGTATGTATGCGTGATGCGGCGCGGCCATCCGCTTGCGAGCGCACCCCTCACGCTCGATGACTACTGCGCAGCGCGACACCTGCTGGTGAGTTTTTCGGGGAGGCCCTACGGCTTCATCGACCAGACGCTGGGCGCCTTGGGGCGCGAGCGGCGCATCGTGGTGACGGTGAACCAGTTCTTCACGGCCGGCCGGGTGGTCGCCAATTCAGACCTGCTGACCGTGCTGCCCCGTCACTTCGTGACGGTGACCGGCATCGACGATCAATTGGTGCTGCGCGACCTGCCCTTCGACCAGCCGCCGGTGCACGTGGATGCCATCTGGCATCGGCGCGCCCAGCATGGGCATTCGCACGAGTGGCTGCGCAATGCGCTGTTGCGCTCGGCAGCCGCGGCTTTCGCCGGATCGGTCCTCGGGCAGAAAGTGCCCGGCTGACCGGGTTCGCTTAGCGGACGACGCTGAGCCAGGCGCTGGCTGCGGCGCGCAGTTCCTGCGCGTGGTGGGCTCCGCGGCCGGCGCGCATATCGGCGCTTTCCATCAGCGCTGCGGCGTGGCTGGCCGGAGCATTGGCGCTGGAAGAACGGAAGAAACGGGCCACTTGGGCAATGAGGCTGAACATGACGGTGCGCGGCTCGTGGCTGCGCTGGAGTGGTTGATGTTTCAAGAATAAGGGTTATCCCTAGTTAATCAAGCCAAACCTTATGCACTTCACGCATGGGGCAATTCACCTAGACTGGCCCGACGATGAAGCTGCAACTGCTCTCCGACCTGCATCTGGAGTCCCATCCCCGCTTCCATGCCGAGCCCGTGCCGGGCGCCGACATGCTGATCCTGGCGGGCGACATCGGCTCCTACCAGCAAGGCTCCCGCCTGACCGATACCGATTTCGGCCTGGGCCGCTTTTCGCCTCGCAACGGCTGGCCGGTGCCGGTTGTCTACGTGCCGGGCAACCACGAATACGACAACGTCGACTTCGACGAGACCCACGACCGCCTGCGCACGCTCTGCGAAGAACTCGACATCCTCTGGCTGGAGCGCGAAACCCGGGTAATCAACGGCATCCGCTTCGTGGGCACCACGCTGTGGGCCGACTTCGACGCACTGGCCGAACCCACCGACAGTCTGGCCGAGGCGCTCAAGAAACGTGGCAAGGCCATGCGCGCGGCCGATTTCTATCTTGAAAAAGCGGCCACCATGCGTAACGGCGAACTCTTTCTCGCCGCACAGTTGCGCGACCAGGCGCTGGCCTGCCAGACCTGGCTCACCCAGGCGCTGGCCGAACCTTTCGACGGCACCACGGTGGCCATCACCCACTTTGCGCCGAGCCTCGAAAGTGCTGACCCGCGTTACGGCCTGACACCCGGCACGGCCGGCTTCTGCAATGCGCTCGACGAGTTGCTGCCCCATGCGAAGCTGTGGCTGCACGGCCACCTGCACTGTCCGTCCGACTATGTGAAGAACGGCTGCCGCGTGGTGGCCAACCCGCTGGGCTACGCACGCAACGGCGAACAGGAAGGCTACAAGCCCCAGTTGCTTATCGAAGTGCGCTGACCGGCCGCAGCGTCGCGCAGACGGTAACGGCCAGCAACGCGTTCGCCACCACGGCTGTGTAGACTGGCCGAGCCCATCTCACCGATGGAGGAGAGCGCCATGACGCAACAGCAACAACAACGACGCAACTTCCTGCAGCAGACCGCCGGCGCCGCCGCGGCCACTGGGCTGCTCTCCTTGTGGCCCCGGGCCTTCGCCCAGGGACCGAACGAAACCGCCGGCAGGGCCATGGGCCAGCTGTCGATAGCCGAAATGTCGCGCCGCCTCGCCGCCGGCACCCTCAGCAGCAGCCAACTAGTAGAAGAAGCACTGGCCGCCATCCAGAACCCCGCGGGCGAAGGCGCGCGCACCTTCATCCGCGTGCACGCCGATACGGCCCGCGCCACCGCGGCACGGCTCGACGCCGAGCGCAAGAGCGGCCGCCCGGCCGCCTCGCCGATCGCCGGCATCCCGATCTCCCTGAAAGACCTGTTCGACGAAGCCGGCATCACCACGCTCGGCGGCTCGATGGTGCTGGCCGGCCAGCCGCCGGCGGCGCGCGATGCCCTCGTGGTCGAGCGGCTGCGACGCGCCGGCGCGATCATCATCGGGCGCACCAACACGGTCGAGTTCGCATACACCGGTCTGGGCGTCAACCCGCACTACGGCACGCCGAAAAATATCTACGACCGCGCAACAGGCCGCATCCCGGGCGGCTCGACCTCGGGCGGCGCGATCTCGGTGACCGATGGCATGGCGGCCGGCGCCATCGGCACGGACACCGGCGGATCGCTGCGCATCCCGGCGGCGCTCAACGGGCTGGTGGGCTTCAAGCCGACGCAGCGGCGCATTCCGCTCGACGGCGTGATGCCGCTGTCGACCTCCTTCGATTCGGCCGGGCCGATGGCATGGACGGTAGAAGACTGCGCCCTGCTCGACGCCGTGCTGGCCGCCGAACTGCAGCGCCCGCTGCGTGTGCTTCCGCTGCGCGGCCTGCGCTTCGCGGTGCCCAAGACCTTCTTCCAGGACGATCTGTCGCCGCCCGTGGCCGCGGCATTCGCGTCGGCGCTGGCCAAGCTCTCCGCCGCCGGCGCGACGGTCACCGAACTGCCGATGACCGAGTTCGCGAAGGCGCCGACCATCAACCCGCGCGGCATGATCACCGCCGCCGAAGCCTTCACCTGGCACCGCGACTTCATCAAGACAGGTGCCGCCAAGTACGACCCGCGCGTGCTGGCCCGCATCAAAACCGGCGAAACCATCACCGCGCCTGACTATCTGCAGCTGCAGGCGCTGCGCCGCCAGTTCATCCGCTCGATCAACACCGCCGCCGTGGGCTACGACGCGATGCTGATGCCCACCACGCCCGATATCGCTCCGCCGATCGCCGAGGTTCTGAAGGACGACGACACCTACTACCGCATCAATGGCCGCATGCTGCGCAACCCCTCGGTGGTGAACCTGTTCGACGGCTGCGCGCTCTCGGTGCCCTGCCACGACGCGGGCACGGCGCCGGTCGGGCTGATGGTGGCCAGCATCGGCAACACCGACCACCGGCTACTCGCGGTGGGCGCAGCGGTCGAAGCCGTGGTGACGCCGCGGCGCGCGCTCAGCAGCTAGCGCGCGGCCAGGCCGTCGAAGCAGGTTGCGAGCACAAGCTCGACGATCTGCTCGTCTGTCTGCAGCCCGCCGGCCTTCAGGAAACCGAGCACCGGATCGCAGGCGCGTGCGAACAACGTGTAGAGCACGGCAATCGCCGGCAGCTTCGGGTTGAGCGAGCCGTCGGCCTGCGCCGCCTGGATCCAGCCGCCGAGCTGGTCGCTGATGGTGACCAGGCGGTCGAGATATCCCCGGTTGTTCATCAGCGCGGCGCGCAGGCTCGAGTTCTGGTGCGGCAGCGAAGGCATCTCGCCGGCCAGCTGCATCTGCATGGCCCAGCGCACCACAGCGCGCAGCTTGTCGACGGGCTTGTCCTCGGCCGGCACCGCGGCAAGGAAATCCAGCGTGCGCTGCATGATGCGCACCATCGCGGCGGCCGCCAGGTCTTCCTTGCTGGGAAAGTGCTTGTAGAGGCTGGCCTTGGCGATGCCGACCGTTGCGGCCACCTCGTCGACCGTCATCGATTCGAAGCCCTTCTCGGCGAGCAGGCGGTTCGCGGTCTGCACGATGGCCTCTTCACGGGCCTGCAGCATCTGTTCCTTGAACGAGGTCTTGGCGGGGGCGGTGGCACTCATGCCGGAAATTCTAGTCTCGCCCGTCGCTGGGCAGACGGCGTGGATGCCGAAATACCAGCCAGTCTTATACAGACGCGCCGGTTTGCCCGATCTCAGGCGCCCCGGCCCTTGGACACCAGGCGGATGCCCGGCATCAGCTCGGCCGCCAGCTCCGGGCGCTCGAGCGCGTAATCGAGGTTCATGCGCGCGATCTCGACGTGCTCCTCGCCCAGCGCCTGCGCCCGCGAGCCTTGCCCGCGCTCAATGGCCTGCACGATCGCGTGATGCGTGCGGTGCGCCTGCCGCATCCATTGCTGGCCCTCTTCCATCGACGACTGCATCGGCAGCATCGCACTCGGGGCGGCAAAGGGCTGGCCGCCCAGCATGTCCATCACCCGCTTGAGCGCGAGATTGCCGCAGCCTTCGACGATCAGCTTGTGGAAGCGGTCGTTCATTTCGACGTAGGCCGCGTAGTCGTCGATCTCCATGCTGGGCTTGTTCACAGCGCGGTCGCCGTCTTCCAGGCACTCTTTCAGGTCGCGCAGCAGCTGGCGCGATGCACCGTCTTCGGCCAGCAGGCGCGCGGCGAAGCCTTCGATCACGCCGCGCACGCGGATGGCGTCGGCCACTTCCTGCGAGGTGAAGCGGCGCATCTGGTAGCCGCCGCTGGGCGATTGCTCGATCAGCCCTTCGTGCTCCAGGCTGGCCAGCGCGAGCCGCACCGGGGTGCGCGAGGCTTCGAGCTTCTCGGCGAGCGGGATCTCGGCCAGCCGCTCTCCGGGCACGAATTCGCCCTTGAGGATCATGTCGCGCAGTTGCACGAGCACGCGGGATTGTTGGGAGTCCATCGGCGGATTCTAGGAGACGAGCCCGACACTGCACGCAGCATATTTAGCTTGGCTCGGTTGTTGCATGCATTGCACCACAACAAGTGTCGAAAACTAACGAGCAGCTCAGCGTTTACCCTGATTTTTGCCTCTTCAAGCCCCGAATCGGGGCGAAATCGCAGATGAAAGTTTGACCCGGATCGAGGATCACCAAGACAATGCATACAGTTGCATGCAATGGCTGCAAGCCTCTTTCCACAGTCCCCACGATGGAGCCCTCACGATGATCAGCGCAGAGCAGAACGATTTCATCACCCGCGTCGGACCCGGCGCGCCCGCCGGCAAGCTGCTGCGCCGCTACTGGCAGCCGGTGGCCCTGGCCGACGAACTGGCGGGCCCGCGCCCGGTCAAGCCCGTAAAGCTCATGGGGCAGGACTTCGTCCTGTTCCGCGATGAGAGCGGCCAGCTCGGCATGCTCGACCGCGACTGCCCGCACCGCGGCGCCGACCTGGCCTTCGGCCGGCTCGAAAACGGCGGCATCCGCTGCGCCTTCCACGGCTGGCTGTTCGACGCCAAGGGCAATTGCCTCGAAACCCCGGCCGAGCCCGCCACCAGCAAGCTGTGCAGCCGCATCAAGCAGTCGGCCTATCCGGTGGCCGAGAAAAGCGGCGTCGTCTTCGCGTACATCGGCGAGGGCGAGCCGCCCGCCTTCCCCGAGTTCGACTGCTTCGTCGCGCCCGACAGCCACACCTTCGCGTTCAAGGGCCTGTTCGAATGCAACTGGCTGCAGGCGCTCGAAGTGGGCATCGACCCGGCACACGCCTCGTACCTGCACCGCTTCTTCGAGGACGAAGACACCTCCGGGAGCTACGGCAAACAGTTCCGCGGCGCGTCGGCCGACTCCGACATGCCCATCACCAAGGTGCTGCGCGAGTACGACTGTCCCGACATCAGCGTGGAGCCCACCGACTACGGCTTCCGCCTGAAGGCGCTGCGCAAGCTGTCCGAAGACACCACCCACGTGCGCGTGACCAACGTGGTGTTCCCGCAGGCCTTCGTGATCCCGATGAGCGCGGAGATGACCATCTCGCAATGGCACGTGCCGGTGGACGACACGCACTGCTACTGGTACGCCATCTTCACCAGCTTCACCGGCCCGGTCGACAAGCGGCAGATGCGCGACCAGCGCCTGAAGCTCTACGAGCTGCCCGACTACACCTCGCGCAAGAACAAGCGCAACAACTACGGCTACAGCATCGAAGAGCAGCTGACCGAAACCTACACCGGCATGGGCGACGACATCAACGTGCACGACCAGTGGGCGGTGGAGTCGCAAGGCGCCATCCAGGACCGCACGCGCGAGCACCTGGGCAGCACCGACAAGGGCATCATTGCCTACCGCCGCGTGCTGGTGAAGGCCATCGAAGCCACGCTGGCCGGCGAGAGCGCGCCGATGCTCATCGACGCCGCACAGGCCAGCGCAATGACCGGCCCGCCCTCCATCGACGGCATCGGCCGCAACGTCAGCGACGAGGCAGCCACCGAGGCCTACTGGCAGGACGCCGACCGCGCGCGCCGCCTGAAGTCCGACTGGGCCTCCGCACGGCTCGCCGCCTGAGCACGCACGCCATGAGCAGCAGCCACACATTCGTCGACCGCTTCGGCCTCTGGTCCGACGACCAGCATGCGCAGGCCAGGGAGCTGGTGCGCCGCATCGACAGCGGCGAGGTCGACCTCGTGCGCTTCGCCTGGCCCGACCAGCACGGCATCCTGCGCGGCAAGACGCTCGTCGCCACCGAGGCGCGCTCGGCCCTCTGGGAAGGCGTGAACCTGACCTCCACCCTGCTGGCCAAGGACACCTCGCACAAGACCGTGTTCCCGGTGTTCACGCAAGGCGGCGGCTTCGCCATCGAGGGCCTGCAGGGCGGCGCCGACTTCACCATCGTGGCCGACCCCGCCACCTTCAAGGTGCTGCCATGGTCGCCGCGCACCGGCTGGGTGATGTGCGACGCCTACATGGCCGACGGCAAGCCCTGCCCCTTTGCCACGCGGCAGATCCTGCAGCGCGCGGTGCGCCAGCTCGACGAGCTGGGGCTGGACTTCATCGCCGGCCTCGAAGTGGAGTTCCACGTCTTCAAGCTCGACGACGCGCGCATGGGCCTGTCCGATTCGGGCCAGCCCGGCGAGCCGCCGCGCGTGTCGCTGCTGTCGCACGGCCACCAGTACCTCACCGAGCTGCGCTACGACCGCGTCGACGGGCTGATGGAACTGCTGCGCTCGAACCTCATCGCGCTCGGCCTGCCGCTGCGCTCGCTCGAAATCGAATTCGGCCCGAGCCAGTTCGAGCTGACCTTCGGCCCTACCGCCGGCGTGATGCCGGCCGACACCATGGTGCTGCTGCGCAGCGCCATCAAGCAGATCTGCCAGCGCGCCGGGCTGCACGCCACTTTCATGTGCCGGCCGAAGATTCCGAACGTGATGTCCAGCGGCTGGCACCTGCACCAGTCGCTGCGCCGCAAGAGCGACGGCGTCAACGCCTTCATGCCCGAAGCCGAGGGCCAGACCCTCAGCGAGATCGGCATGCATTACCTCGGCGGACTCAAGGCGCATGCCTGCGGCGCCGCGGCGCTGGCGAGCCCCACCATCAATGGCTACCGCCGCTACCGCCCCTTCTCGCTCGCGCCCGACCGCGCGATCTGGGCCAAGGACAACCGCGGCGCGATGCTGCGCGTGCTCGGCGGCGTGGGCCAGAGCGCCTCGCGCATCGAGAACCGCGTGGGCGAGCCGACGGCCAACCCGTACCTGTACCTGGCGTCGCAATTGTTCTCGGGGCTCGACGGCATCCGCAACAAGACCGACCCCGGTCCTTCGGCCGATGCGCCGTACGAAACGCCGGCGGAGCAGTTGCCTCGCTCCTTGAGCGACGCCCTCGCCTGCCTGCGCAAGGACGAGATGCTCAACACGCAGATGAGCAAAGTCTTCATCGACTACCTCTGCCACATCAAGGAAGCGGAAATCGCCCGCTTCAACCTCGAAGTCTCGGAGTGGGAACACCGCGAGTACTTCGACATGTTCTGAAAACCATGCCCACGATCCACTACATCCTCAAGGACGGCACCACCCGCGAAGTCGACGCCAAGGTCGGCGCCAGCGTGATGGAAACCGCCATTCGCGGCAACGTGCGCGGCATCGACGCCGAGTGCGGCGGCTGCTGTTCCTGCGCCACCTGCCACGTCTACGTGGACGACGCCTTCATCGACCTGCTGCCGCCGCCCGACGACATGGAGAGCGCGCTGCTCGACGCCGTCGCGTCCGAGCGCAGGTCCGGCTCGCGCCTGAGCTGCCAGCTCAGCGTGACCGCAGCCTTCGATGGCCTCAGGGTCCGCGTGCCCGATACCCAGATTTGAAGGACGGCTCGGGCATCATCGCCCGCTTTGTTTGCATATTCGGTTACATGACAGCGGCGCCCGATGTGGCGCATCCACTCCACCTGAAAGGCGTTTTCCCGTGAACCCAACGATGACCAAGAGAACCATCCTCTCGACCCTGCTGCTCGCCGGCCTCGGCCTGCTGGGCGCCACGGCGCACGCCGCCGACGAGCCGCTGCGCATCGGCCTCATCGCCACCTACTCGGGCCCGTACGCCGACTACGGCCGCCAGTTCGACGCCGGCATCGCGCTCTACCTGAAGGAGCACGGCGGCAAGGTGGGCGGCCGCACGGTCGAGATCATCAAGAAGGACACCGCAGGCCCCGCGCCCGACGCCGCCAAGCGCATCGCGCAGGAGCTCATCGTGCGCGACAAGGTGAACGTGCTCACCGGCCTGGACTTCAGCCCCAACGCGTACGCCGTGGGCGCCATCGCCACGCAGGCGAAGATTCCGACGATCGTGATGAACGCGGCATCGTCGGCCATCACCACCAGCTCGCCCTACGTGGCGCGCCTGTCGTTCACCGTGCAGCAGGTAACGGACCCGATGGCGCGCTACATGCTCAAGGAAGGCATCAAGGACGCCTACACCGTGGTCGCCGACTACGCCTCGGGCGTCGACGCCGAGACCGCATTCAAGAAGACCTTCACCGCCGGCGGCGGCAAGGTCTCGGGCGAGGTTCGCACGCCGATGAACAACCCCGACTTCTCGGCCTACGTGCAGCGCATCAAGGACGCCAAGCCCCAGGCCGTGTTCTTCTTCTTCCCCTCGGGCGTGATGCCGCCGGCCTTTTTGAAGGTGTGGAAGGAGCGCGGCATGGAGCAGGCCGGCATCAAGCTCTACGCCACGGGTGAAGCCACCGACGACAGCTACCTCGACGCCACCGGCGACGTGGCGCTGGGCCTGGTCACCAGCCACCACTACTCGTTCGCGCACCCCTCGCCCAAGAACCAGAAGTTCGTGAAAGACTTCGCCGCCGACAATGGCGCCAAGCTGCGCCCGAGCTACTTCGCCGTGACCGCCTACGACGCGATGGCCGCCATCGACCTCGCACTGGCCAAGACCAAGGGCGACGCCAGCGGCGACAAGTTCATGGACGCCCTCAAGGGCCTGAGCTTCGAGAGCCCGCGCGGCCCCATCGAGATCGACCCCGCCACGCGCGACATCGTGCAGACCGTCTACATCCGCAAGACCGAGCGCGTGAACGGCCAGCTGGTGAACGTCGAGTTCGACAAGTTCGACCGCGTGAAGGACCCGGCCAAGGAAGCCGCAGCCAAGTAAGCCAGCCAGTTCGTCAGCCAGCAGGAAATTCATGGGCATCGTGATCTTCGATGGAGTGGCCTACGGCATGCTCCTTTTTCTCATCGGCGTGGGCTTGTCCATCACGATGGGGCTCATGAATTTCGTCAACCTCGCGCACGGCAGTTTCGCGATGGTGGGCGGCTACGCCGCGAGCGTGCTGATGAACCACTTCGGCCTGGGCTTCGGCCTCTCGCTGGCGGCGGCCTTCGTGGCGGCTGCCGTTGCGGGTGCGGTGCTGGAGTTCGTGTTCTACCGTCGGCTGTACCGCGCGCATCCGCTCGACCAGGTGCTGCTGTCGATCGGCGTGGTGTTCGTGTCGATCGCCGCCTTCACGTATTTCTTCGGCCCGACGATGCAGCCCTTCACGCTGCCGCCGGCGCTCGACGGGCAGATGTCGCTGCTGGGCCTCGAAGTGGGCCGCTACCGCCTGTTCCTGATCGTCTGCGGCGTGGCGGTGCTGGCCGCGCTGCTGCTGGGCCTGGGCAAGACGCGCTACGGCGCGATGGTGCGCGCGGCGGTCGACAACCAGCGCGTGGCGGGCGGCACCGGCATCAACGTGCAGCGGCTGTTCTTCCTGACCTTCTCTCTCGGTTGCGGCCTCGCGGGGCTCGGCGGTGCATTGAGCCTGGGCATGCTGGGGCTGGAGCCGTCGTTCCCGCTCAAGTACCTCGTCTACTTCCTGATGGTGGTGTGCGTGGGCGGTGCGGGCACCGTCACCGGGCCGTTCATTGCGGCGCTGCTGGTCGGCATCGTGGACGTGGCGGGCAAGTACTACCTGCCGGAAGCGGGCGCCTTTCTCATCTACGTTTTCATGATCGTCATGCTGCTGGTGCGGCCGAACGGCATCGTTGCGAAGAAGGGGCTCGCATGAAAGCCCTGCATCTTTCTCCCGCGCACCTGGGCATCGCCGAAATCGCTTTCTGGCTGGCACTCGCGTCGAGCTTCTTCCTGCTGCCCGACAAGCTCACGCTGATGAGCCAGATCATGATCTTCGGCCTGTTCGCCGTGTCGCTCGACATGGCGCTGGGCTACGCGGGCATCCTCACCGTGGGCCACGCGGCCTTCTTCGGCGCGGGCGCCTACGCGGCCGGATTGCTGGCCAAGTACGGCTGGAGCGAGCCCTTCACCGGCTTGCTGTTCGCACTCGCAGTGTGCGGCGTGCTCGGCTATGTATTGAGCTACCTCGTGGTGCGCGGCGCCGACCTCACGCGGCTGATGATCACCATCGGCGTGTGCGTGCTGCTGTACGAGTTGGCCAACCGGCTCTCGGGCATCACCGGCGGCACCGATGGGCTGCAAGGCGTGGTCATCGCGCCGGTGCTAGGTCTCTTCGACTTCGACCTCTACGGCAAGACCGCATTCGGCTATGCCTTCGGCGTGGTGCTCGCGATGTTCCTGCTCGTGCGGCTCGTGCTGCGCTCGCCCTTCGGCCTGGCGCTGCGCGGCATTCACGACAGCCGCAAGCGCATGACGGCCATCGGCTCGCCGGTGGAAGCGCGGCTGCGCATGGCATACGCCTTCTCGGCCGCGGTGGCCGGCGTGTCGGGCGCACTGCTGGCGCAGACCACGCAGTTCGTCGGCATCGAGTCGATCGGCTTCAACCGCTCGGCAGAGGTACTCATCATCCTGGTGCTGGGTGGTACAGGGCGGCTGTACGGCGGAATGATCGGCGCCATCGTCTACATGCTGGTGCACGACTGGTTCGCGGACATGAACCCGCAGTACTGGATGTTCTGGCTCGGTATCTTCCTTATTGCGGCCGTCATGCTGGGCCGCGGCGGCATCATGGGTGCGCTCTCGCGTTTCGTTCGCATGGGGAAGGCGCGATGAGTTCCACCACCACGCACACGCTGCGCACACACGGCCTGGGCATCCGCTTCGGCGCCTTCCAGGCCGTGAGCGATGTGAACCTCTCGCTCGAACCCGGCGCGCGGCAGGCACTGATCGGCCCCAACGGCGCGGGCAAGACCACGCTCATCAACCTGCTCACCGGCGTGTTCAAGCCCACCAGCGGCAGCATCCACATGGGCGATCGCGACATCACGCGCCTGCCTGGCGACAAGCGCGCGCGCATGGGCCTGGCGCGCACCTTCCAGATCAACACGCTGTTCCCCAGCCTCACGCCGCTGTTGTCGGTCGTGCTGGCAATCAGCGAGCGCGAAGGGCTGGGCGCCACGTGGTGGCGGCCGCTGAAGGGCTGCACGGCGGTGTTCGACGAGGCGCATGCGCTGCTCGGCACGCTCCGGCTCGACAGCCTCGCCGACGTGCCCGTGGCCGAGCTGGCCTATGGCAAGCAGCGGCTGCTGGAGATCGCGCTCGCACTCGCGGCCAAGCCCCGCATCCTGCTGCTCGACGAACCCGCTGCCGGCGTGCCTGAAGACGAGAGCGGTGAGCTGTTCGAGGCCATCGCGGCGCTGCCGCCCGACATCAGCGTGCTGTTCATCGAGCACGACATGAAGCTCGTCTTCCGCTTCTCGCGCCGCATCTCGGTGCTGGTGGGCGGACGCATCCTGACCGAGGGCACGCCTTCGGAAATCGGCGCCGACCCGCGCGTACGCGAGGTCTATCTCGGAAGTTCACCCCGCCATCACCACCATGCCTGAAGCACTCGCCTTCGACCAGGTCACCGCCGGCTACGGCAATGCAGTCGTGCTCGACCGACTCGACTTTTCGCTGCAGCAGGGCGAGAGCCTCGCCATCCTCGGGCGCAACGGCGTGGGCAAGACCACGCTGCTCGAAACGCTGATGGGCAACACCCGCGTGATGCAGGGCTCAATCCGCTGGCAAGGCGCCGACATCACGCGCTGGCCGTCGCACCAGCGCGTGCGCGCGGGGCTGGGCTGGGTCCCGCAGGAGCGCGAGGTGTTCCCATCGCTCACCGTTGAAGAAAACCTCACGGTGATATCGCGGCTCGGCGGCTGGAACCTGAAGCGCGTCTACGACTTCTTCCCGCGCCTGCGCGAGCGGCGCGGCAACTACGGCAACCAGCTCTCCGGCGGCGAACAGCAGATGCTCGCCATCGGCCGCGCGCTGATGACCAACCCCAAGCTGCTGCTGCTCGACGAGCCGATGGAAGGCCTCGCGCCGATCATCGTGGAAGAGCTGGCTGCAGCGATCCGCCGGCTGTGTGAGTCGGAAGGACTGGCGTCGATCGTGGTCGAGCAGCATCCGGTGCTCGCGTTGGAGATGACGCACAAGGCGATCGTGCTGGAGCGCGGCACCGTGGTGCATGCGGGGCCGAGCGCAGAGCTCGCGGCCGACAGGACTCTGCTCGAAGGCTTGCTCGGCGTGGGAATCGCCGAGCAAGCCTGACGGCGTTCAGCTCAGCATCTGCCCGCGGCTGCCGATGACGGCCACGTCCACGAACTGCCCGCCTTCGCGGTTGGTCCGACCGTAGTTGATCTTCACCCCGCCCAGGTCGAAGTTCTCGATGCTCGCCAGCCCCGACATCACCGACGCACGCGTGAGCGAACCACCGGCACGGCGCATGCCTTCAGCCAGCACTGCGGCGTTCAGATAGCCCTCCAGGCTCGTGAGCGAAAAGTCCTTGACGCCGTTGGCCACCATGTCGGCCTGATAGCGGCGCACGATCTCGAATTTGGTCGAGTACGGCGACGGCACCACGATCACGAAGCCCAGGCCCTTGGCCAGGTCGCCCATGGCCGACAGCGCGCTGGCCGTGATCGACAGGCCATAGGCCGAGCTGCTGTTGCCCGCCTCGCGCAGTGCCTTCAGGAACACCGGCGCAGTGCCGGCCAGCCCGACCACCACCACCTGCGGCTTGGCCTTGGCGATCGCCTCGGCGGCGGGGCCCACTTCCATGCTGGTGGTGTTGGGCGTGGTCGCGATCACCGCCGGCTCCAGCTTGGCCTTGGCCAGCGCATTCTTGAAGGCCGCCAGCACCGACTGCCCCAGCGGGTCGTTCGAATGCACGAGGCCGATGCGGCTCTGGCCCAGCACGGCGGCGGTGCTCACGAGCTTGTCGACTTCCTGGTCGTAGTTGGCGCGCACCCAGAAGGTGTTGGGCGAAGCCTTCTTGCGCAGCGCGATCGTGCCGGTGATCGGGCCGACCACGGCCATGCCGGGCACAGCGTCCATCACCTCGGCTGTCTGGCGCGTGCCCAGCGGGTGCAGCAGCGCGAGCACCGAGCTGTCTTTCTCGAAGGCCAGCGCGTTGGCCTTGGCCACGTCGGGCTTGAAGGTGTCGTCGGCCATCACGAGCTCGACCTTGGTGCCGTTGATGCCGCCCGCCTTGTTCAGCGCATTGAAGAACGCGCTCGAACCCTGGAACAGCCCCTGCCCGTTGGCCTTCTCGACGCTGCTGTTGTCGAAGGTGGTGCCGATGCGCACCGGCCGGTTCTGCGCAAGCGCCGGAAAACCCAGGCCCGCGGCGGCGGTTGCTGCGGCCAGCCCGGTCAGCGCACGCCGACGGCTGGTGGAAAGCGGCGCAATCGACTCGCGCGGCACGGGAACGGTCATGGTCGAAGTCTCCAGGAGGTAATGCGTTAGTGACAAAAATTCACATTCTTTCAAGGAATGTAACGCACCCACTCTCCACCCGAGATGACAGCGGCAGCTACTTCGCTACAGCAGCTCTTCGCCCACGATGGGCAGCAACAGCCAGTTCTTGAAGCGCAGCCAGAGGAATTCGCCGGGCTCGTCCTCGTGGACGATGTCGCCGCCGGCGTCGTCGTACTCCAGCCATTGCACGCGCCGGCCGTTGGGGCCCAGCCGCAGCCGGTAGCCGAGGTTCACGCGCTCGCCCGACATGAGCTTGTTGTAGTCCTGCACCAGCTCGGGACTGTCGATGACCAGGCCTATCTCGGTGTTGACGGCGGCCGAGCGGTGGTCGAGGTTCATCGAGCCGACGAAGAAGCGCTCGTTGTCGACGATTGCCAGCTTGGCGTGCAGCCGGCTGATCGACTTGCCGAAGTCGCCGAAGCGGCCCGAGCTGCCGCTTAGCGTGGGCGCGATCTCGAAGATGGTGACGCCGATCTTCAGCATGTCGGCGCGGTAGCGCTCGTAGCCCGCATAGGCCAGCGGCTCGTCGGTCGCGCCCAGCGAGTTGGTCACGACCGTGATGCGCCCGCCCTTGGCAATGCACGCCCGCATTTCCTCCAGGCCCTTGGGGCCCGGAATGAAGTACGGCGAGGCAATGACGACCTCGCGCCGCGTGGCGTTGATCACGCTGAGCGCGCCTTCGGTCACGCTGCCGATGTAGGCCTCGTCGGCCTTGCGCGTGATCTTGTCGGGGTCGTCGATGAACAGCGTGGCCGGCGCCCAATAACGGTCGAGCTTGCCGGTGATGAGCTGCTCGCCCACGGGCGATTTGTTCAGCACGTCGCGCGGGCGAATGGGCACGTCGGGCACGGCCGTGCGCGCAATTTCGTCGAAGCGCCGCTGCGCCGCCTCGCGCGTCATGCCGCGCAGGGGCGCGATACGCTCGATGGGCCATGCGTGCGAGCTGTTCCAGTAGCGGTCGAAGCCTTCGGACATCTGCCGCACGACCGGGCCGCTGGAAATCACGTCCATGTCGATGAAGTTCGCGGCCGTGCTGCGCATGAAGTACTCGTTGCCGATGTTGCGGCCGCCCGACACGGCAAAGCTGTTGTCGGCCACCAGCAGCTTGTTGTGCATGCGGTGGTTGATGCGGCCGAAGTCGGTCAGCGACATGAGCAGCCGCGTGCCGAGCGAACTGGCGCGCGAAGGCAGCGGGTTGAACAGCCGCACCTCCACATTGGGAAAGGCCGCGAGCGTGCCGAACAGCTCGTCCTCGCCGCCGGTGTAGAGGTCGTCCACCAGCAGGCGCACCCGCACGCCACGCGCCGCGGCTTCGCGCAGTTCGCGCAGGAAGAGCAGGCCGATGTCGTCGCGCTGCACCAGGTAGTACTGCACGTCGAGCGACTTCTCGGCATGCCGCGCAAGCGAGATGCGGGCGTCGAAGGCAAACGCCGCCTCGGGCAGCAGCCGGAAGCCCGACAGCGCGGTGGAATCGCCCGGCGCGCCCTTGGCCGCCAGCTGCCCCAGTTCTGTCTGCGCCACGTCGGTGAACGCCGTGACGTTTGCCTTCGGCTCGGGCGGCGGCAGGCTGACGCAGCCGGTGAGCCAAATGGCCGCCAGGACGCTCAGGCAGGCGGCAAAACGACGGACGATGAGGGCGCGCATGGCCCGAACTGTAGCTCGCGGCGGGCCCGGATGGCGGCCCTATCATCGAAGCGAAACAAAAGGAAAAGAAGCGTGCTCAACGGCTTGTGGCTTGGTTTCTTCGGGGTGGCGGCACTGGCGGCGCTGGGGCGGTGGCTCATCGGCGGCGACCCGACCGTGTTCGCGGCGCTGGTCGAGAGCCTGTTCGCGATGGCGCGGCTGGCGGTCGAGGTGATGGTGCTGCTGTTCGGCACGCTCACGCTGTGGCTGGGCTTTTTGCGCATCGCCGAGGCGGCGGGGCTGGTCGGCTGGCTCGCACGGCTGCTGGGGCCGCTGTTCCGGCGCCTCATGCCGGGCGTGCCGGCGGGGCATCCGGCGCTCGGGCTCATCACAATGAACTTCGCGGCCAACGCGCTGGGGCTGGACAACGCCGCCACGCCCATCGGCCTGAAGGCGATGCGCGAACTGCAGCGGCTGAACCCCGACCCGGTGACGGCCACCAACGCGCAGATCCTCTTCCTGGTACTTAATGCCTCGTCGCTGACCTTGCTGCCGGTCACCATCTTCATGTACCGCGCACAACAGGGCGCGGGCGACCCGACGCTGGTGTTTTTGCCGATCCTGCTGGCCACCAGTGCCTCGACGCTGGTCGGGCTGCTCTCGGTGGCGGCGGTGCAGCGCCTGCGGTTGTGGGACCCGGTGGTGCTGGCCTACCTGCTGCCGGGCGCGCTGCTGCTGGGCGGCTTCATGGCGCTGCTGGGCACGCTGTCGGCGGCGGCCATTGCATCGCTGTCTTCGCTGCTGGGCAACCTCGTGCTCTTCGGCGTGATCGTCGTGTTCCTGCTGGCCGGGGCGATACGCCGCATCAAGGTGTACGAGTGTTTCATCGAAGGCGCAAAGGAAGGCTTCGACATCGCGAAGAACCTGCTGCCGTACCTCGTTGCGATGCTGTGCGCGGTCGGCGTGCTGCGCGCTTCGGGCGCGCTCGACTTCGCGTTGAACGGCCTGCGCTGGCTGGTGAACGCCGGCGGCTTCGACGCGCGCTTCGTCGACGCCATGCCCACCGCGCTGGTCAAGCCCTTCTCGGGCAGCGCGGCGCGCGCGATGCTGATCGAGACCATGAAGAGCCAGGGCGTCGACAGCTTTCCCGCGCTGGTGGCCGCCACCATCCAGGGCAGCACCGAAACCACCTTCTACGTGCTGGCCGTGTATTTCGGCGCCGTTGGCATCCAGAGAGCGCGGCATGCGGTGGCCTGCGCGTTGCTGGCAGAGCTGGCCGGTGTTGTGGCGGCTGTCGCGGTCTGCTATTGGTTCTTTGGCTAGGACTCGGCGTTGTTTCGGGGCGCGATCACGCCGACGGGGTACCTTGCTCCGCGAATGTCCTCCGGCCTGCGGCCTCCCCCTTTATTTCGCTGCGCAAGGCACCCCATCGACGTGATCGTTCAGAGCACTTGTTGATAGGCCGGCATGAGCGCTGCGTCCATGTGCGAATGGCACCGGGTGCTCCCCGCAGCGAAATAAAGGAGGAGGCCGCAGGCCGGGGGACATTCGCGGAGGGGAGTACCCGGTGTCATTCGCACACCCCCCGAACCCTCACTTCCGCGGCTCGACAACAGGAAACATCGGCTCGAAGGTATCAAGCATCGAGAGCAGTTCACCCAGCTTCGCCCGGTCACCATCGATCTTCACCTTGCCCGCCAGCACCGCAGCAGGAAAGCTCGTCTCCTTCAGCGTGACTGCATCGAGCGTGGCGCGGCTCAGCGTGACCGTGGCATCGGCTCCCGGCTGCTGACCGGCGATGTGCGTGAGCGCGGAGTTCTCCAGCGTCAGCACGAACTGCTGGTTCGAATCGGTGAAGTTCCAGTTGATGACCATCTTCTTGCCCTCGGCTTTGGCCGCATCGAGCCGCACGCCGAGGAAGTCGAAGAACAGGTCGTTGCTCACCGCTTTCAGCGTGTCGGCGTTGGAGCTGTTGCCGCCCGGAATCTTCGGCACGCCATTGCGCAGCTCCATCGCACCCACCAGATACGCGCTGCGCCAGGTGCCGGCCTCCGACTGGTAGCCCATCTGCTCGAGCGCATCGGCGCCCAGCTCGCGGGCCGCGCGGTTAGCCGGGTCGGCATACACCAGCTGGCTCATCGCGCTGGCCACCCAGCGGAACTCGCCCTTCTTGAAGTCTTCGCGCGCACGCGCCAGCACTGCGTCTGCGCCGCCCATGTACTCGACCGTCTTCTTCGCATAGGCCACCGGCGGCAGCGGGTTCAGGTTGGCGGGGTTGGCGTCGTACCAGCCCAGGTACTTCTGGTACACGGCCTTGGCGTTGTGCCGCAACGTGCCGTAGTAGCCGCGCGCGGACCACTCCTGCTCCAGGCTCGCGGGCATGCGCAGCGTTTCTGCAATGTCGGCCGACGTGTAGCCCTGGTTGAGCAGGCGCAGCGACTGGTCGTTGATGAACTTGTACATGTCGCGCTGCTTCTTCAGCAGGTCGACGATGCGCCCGCCCCCGAAGGTGGGCCAGTGGTGCTGGGCGATGAGCACGTCTGTCTTGTCGCCGAAGGCCACGCGCGCCTCGTCGATGTACTTCGACCACAGGTTGCCGTCGCGCACCTCCGCGCCGCGGATGGTGTAGAGGTTGTGCATGTTGTGCGTCACGTCCTCCGCCATGTTGAGCACGCGGAACTGCGGCAGGTACATGATCATTTCCGACGGCGCCTCCGAGCCCGGCACGAGCTTGAAGACGAGCTGCACGCCGTCGATGGTGCGCTCTTCGGTCGGCTTGTCGATTGTGGCCGTGGGCGCAATCAGCGAAATGGTGCCGCGCGCCAGCGCCTTGCCCAGGCCCGTGTCGACCTGCCCGCGCGCGCCCGGCGGCAGCAGCGTGCCGAACTGGTACTGCGAGCGCCGGCTCATCGCATTGCCCGCGAGGATGTTCTCGGCCACGGCCGTTTCCATGAAGCCCGCGGGCGCGAGCACCTGCACCTTGCCGGCCTTCACGTCGGCCTCGTCGATCACGCCCTTCACGCCGCCGAAGTGATCGGCATGGCCGTGCGTGTAGATCACCGTGCCCACCGGCTTGCGCGGGCGGTGCTGGTAGTACAGGGCAAGCGCGGCGCGCGCGGTTTCGGCGGCCAGCAGCGGGTCGATGACGATCAGCGAGCTGTCGCCTTCCACGATGGTCATGTTGGCGATGTCGAAGCCGCGCACCTGGTAGACGCGGTCGGTCACCTTGAACAGGCCGTGGATCGCATTGAGCTGCGCCTGGCGCCACAGGCTCGGGTTGACGGTGTCGGCCGCTTCGTTTGCCTTCAGGAAGTCGTAGGGCTTCATGCTCCACACCGGCCGCGTGCCGCTGCCGGGCACCAGCGCATCGGGCACGGTGCCGACAAAACCGCGCATCGCGTCCTCGAAGTCCTGCCGGTTGGCGAAAGGCAGCGTCTTCGCCATTTCGGCGTTGGCTTGCAGCGTGGAAGGCTCGGGCGCCTTGGGCGCGATCTGCGCGGAGATCGACGGGGCGCCGAGCGCGCAAGCCAGTGCGACGAATGCAGCTGTGGAGAAGGAAGAAGGGGTCATCCGGCAATTCTCCGAAGCGGCAGAAGCATTGGCAAATGCAAAATACATGCTTCCTTTTTAAGTGAAACGCAAAATGCAGTTGCGCCAGCTCCAGCATCTTGTTGCCCTTGCCGAGCAGGGCAGCTTCGGCCGCGCAGCGCAGGCCGTGCACCTGTCACAGCCCGCGCTCTCGCGCAGCATCGACACCCTGGAAGACAACCTGCAGGCGCGCCTGATCGACCGGGCCTATGGCACCGTGCGCTTCACGCAAGCCGGCGAGCTCGTGCTGGCGCGTGCCCGCGAACTGCTGGCCGATGCGCAGCAGATCCAGCGCGACGTGCTGCAGCTCGAAGGCCTGGCCATCGGCAGCCTCGCCGTGGGGCTCGGTCCCTTCGCCGCGAGCACGCTCGGGCGCATGGCCCTGTCGCTGATGACGCAGCGCCATCCGCAACTCCTGATGCGCATGGAAGTGGCCGACACCGCCACGCTCAGCGAGCGCCTGCACCGGCGCCAGCTCGACCTGTTCATCGCCGACACGCGCGACCTGAAGAAGCAGCCCGGCCTCAAGCTTGCCCGGCTGCCCGACCTGCCGGTCTCGTTCTTCGTGCAGCCGAAGCACCCGCTGCGCCGGCTGAAGCAGGTAACGCTGGAAAAAGCCATGCGCTATCCCGTGGCCGGCCCCAACCTCCCCGCCGAGGTGGCTGCGTATTTCGACAGCCAGATCCAGCGCGACGACCGCGGCGTGTTCAACGTCACCTGCGACGACGCCGGCACCCTGCGCCACCTGGCCCTGACCGCCAACGCGGTCATCCTCGCGCCCCACGCGCCGGCCCTGAACACCGACACCAACGCCCTCGTGCCCCTGCCGGTGGTCGGCTTTGCCCGCATGCAGACGCACTACAGCCTGGTGACGCTCGCGGGCCGAACGCCCTCGGCCGCCGCCACGGTCTATACCCGCCTGGTGACAGAGTTGATGGGCCCGGTCAGGCAGCCCACCGGGCGCTGAGCCAAAATGGCCCTCCTGCCGACCACCGCCCAGCCTCTTTCGTGACCACTCCCCGCCGGGCCCAGCCGCCCTCCTTTTCGACCGACGAGTTTCGTGAATCGCTCGGCATGTTCGCCACCGGCGTCACCGTGGTCACTGCGCGCGCGGCCGACGGCACGCTGGTCGGCCTCACCGCCAACTCGTTCAACTCGGTGTCGCTGGCACCGCCGCTGGTGCTGTGGAGCCTTGCACGCGCGGCCGGCTCGATGCCCGCACTGAGCACCGGCTCGCACTACACGGTGAACATCCTGGCGGCCAACCAGAAGGCGCTGGCCGAGCGCTTCGCCACCAAGAACATCGACCGCTGGGCCGACGTGGCCTTCACCGAGGGCCTCGGCGGTGCGCCGGTGCTGGTAGGCGCGGCGGCCAGCTTCGAGTGCTTCAACCGCAGCCGCTATGACGAAGGCGACCACGTGATCTTCGTGGGCGAGGTGGAGCGCTGCACGCACGACGCGGGCGCCTCGCCGCTGCTGTTCCACGGCGGGCGCTTCTACACCGAGCATCCCTTGTAATGAACCGCCCTGCGCTCCTGTCGTCTGTCTTGTTGCTTGCCGCACAGACCGGCATGGCGCAGGAAGCGAACGGGCCGCTCAAGCAGAACTGGTTCGACGACCCGTTCTTCCAGGTGTCCGCGGGCCTGCCGGCCTGCGCCATGCCCGAGGGGCCGTTCTACACCGCCGAAGAGCGCCGCATGCAGACCCATTCGCGGCTGGAGCGCGGCACCAGCTGCTGGCTGGCCGGCAAATGCACCGACAGCAACGCCTACCGCTACGACAAGCCCCTCGCGCCCAAGGTGCGCGCCGCGCTGCTGGCGGTGCCCGGAGTGAACAAGGGCAGCGTGTGGGTCATGATCCAGCGCCGCTGGGTGTACCTGCAGGGCTGCGTGCCGAACGCGGCGCTGGCGAAGAAGCTGGAACGCGCGGCGCGTGCATTGCCCGATGTCGAGACGGTGGTGCCCGACCTGATGGTGGGCACGCGGGGCAAGCCGCCCTACCCGCTGGCCGCGAAATAAGGCCCCTGGCACTCAGCTTCCCAATGCCGATTCGTGCCAGTGCCGCAGCAGCAGCCGGCCGATCGCGCTCACCACCAGGAAGAACAGAAAGCCCAGCAGCGTCGCCGCGATCACCTCCGCGAACAGCAGTGCGGTGTACATGCGCCCCTGCGCGAACACGATCTGCACGCCCAGCCCGCCTTCGGCATTCCCCGAGCCGATGATGAATTCGCCCACGATGGCGCCGATCACCGACAACCCCGCCGAGATGCGCAGTCCCGCGAAGATGTGCGGCAGCGCACCCGGCAACCGCAGCTTCCAGAACGACACCAGCCCGCTCGCGCGGTGCAGCGCGAACAGCTCCGCAAGATTGCGCGAGGTCGAGCGCAGGCCCAGCATCGTGTTGTTGATGATGGGGAACAGCGACATGATGAAGCTGACGATCACCACCGACAGCTCGTTGTAGCCGAACCAGAGCACGATGAGCGGCGCGATCGCCACCACCGGCACGGTCTGCAGCAGCACCGCGTACGGGTACAGGCTGCGCTCCAGCAGCCGCGACTGCGCCAGTACCGCCGCACCCGCGATGCCGAGGAAGATGGCCAGCGCATAGCCCAGCAGCGCCTCCTTCAGCGTAGAGAGCGTCGCACCCGCGAGCACTGCGGCGTTCTCGGCCGTGGCTGCCGCCACTTCCTGCGGCGACGGCAGCAGATAGCCCTTGCCTTCGTAGACGGTAGCGCTCAGCAGCCACCACAGGCCGATGGCGAGCAGCGCGACGACCAGCACGGGGGCGGCGTTGCGCACGAAGGCGGCGGCCGGAGAAGAAGAATCGGATCGGGTCATCGTCATCTCTCTCACGCCACGGCTTGCGCATGGTGCTGCGCACGCAGCACCGCCGTCACCTGGCCGGTGAGCGCCGCAAAGCCGGCGCTGGCGCGCAACTCGGGCGCGCGCGGGAATTCGAAAGGCACGTCGATCACGTCGAGGATGCGCCCCGGCCGCGGCGACATGACCACCACCCGGTTCGACAGGTACACCGCCTCATGCACGTTGTGCGTGACCAGCACGCCGGTGAAGCCGGCCTGGCGCCACAACGACGAGAGCTCTTCCTGCAGCACGTCGCGCGTGAGTTCATCGACCGCCGCCAGCGGCTCGTCGAGCAGCAGCAGCCCCGGCCGCAACGCCAGCGCGCGCGCCAACGACAGCCGCATGCGCATGCCGCCCGAAAGCTGGTGCGGGTACGACTTCTCGAAGCCCGCAAGCCCCACCAGCTTCAGCGCCTCGGCCGCACGCGCCCGGTAGCTCGCGGGCGCATGGCCTTCGAGCTCCATCAGCAGCTGCGCGTTGCGCTCCACGGTGCGCCAGGGCAGCAGCGCGGCTTCCTGGAACACGAAGGCGGTCTCGATGCCGTCGGGCCGCGTGCAACGGCCCGTGCTCGGCGCGATGAGCCCCGCCATGATGCGCAGCAGCGTCGACTTGCCGCAGCCAGAAGGTCCGACGATGGAGACGAATTCGCCGGGGCGCAGCGCGAGGTCGACCGTGCCCAGCGCCTGCAACCCGGAGTCGAAGCGCTTGGACACGCCCTCCAGCCCGACGGCCGCGCCGCTCATGGGTTGCAGCCCGGCACCAGCGTGCGGTCGTAGCCCTGCTTCGCGTCGAAGTTCGCCGGCAGGAAGTTGACGCTGCGCAATTGGCCCGCCAGTTCGCTCCAGCGCGCGTCGGTCATGCAGCCGATGCGGCCTAGGTCGTGCGAGATCAGCGTCTCGATCATTTCCTTGTTGGCCGCGTCGTAGATCTCGGGCGTCATCTGCTTGTTCATGCCGGTGATCAGCGGCTTCAGCCCCGAGGGGTTGCGCACGTAGTTGGCCCAGCCCTTCTGCACCGCCGCGATGGTGGCCTTCACCAGCGCGGGGTTCTTGCGGATCATGTCGTCGGTGGTGAACAGCACGTCGTAGGGCCGGTAGCCCAGCGATGCCAGCGTGACCTGCTGCACCTGCACGCCGGCCGCGGCCATGCGCGCGGGCAGGAAGAGCGAGTAGCCCTGCTGCACCATCTTCGGATCGTTGCGGAACAGGCTCAGGTCGCCGCTCACCGGGATCTCGCGCGTGCCGGTGAGCTTGTATTGCTTCTTCGTCCACTCCCAGTAGGCGTTGCCGATGTTCACCGCGAAGGTGCGGCCCTGCAGGTCGGCGATGGATTTCACGGACGGGTCGGCGTGGTAGACCAGCGTGTAGGGCACGTAGTCGAGGTGCGCGAACACCGCACGCACCGGCGCGCCGCGCAGGCGGGCCAGCAGCACGTCGTCGGCATTGCCGATGCCGAACTCGGCCTGGCCCGAGGCCACCTGCGGAATGGTCTGGATCTTCGGGCCGCCCTGCAGCACGCTGATCTCGATGCCGGCCTCCTTGCCGAGCTTGTCCTGCTGCGCCTGCCAGTAGCCGGCCTGGTCGGGCTGGGCGAACCAGTTGCTGAGGATGCGCACGGGCTTGGGAGCGTCGGCGGCCTGCGCGAGAAGAGGCAGTGCGGCAGCCAGCGGAAGTGCGAGTCGGCGAAGGGCGGAAGAAATCATGATGCGGAAACCTTGAGCCATGGAAGTTGCGCCGCGGTGTAGCGGAAGGTCTGGAAAACGCTGTTCTGCCGGCCGGGCACGTACTTGCGCGCGGCCTCGTCCGGGTATTCGGCGAACCAGGGAATCACGTACTCCCACACCACCTCGCCGGCCGGTGTGACCTCGAACAGGCGCCCCGTGGCCGACTCGGTGACGTGCGTGTTGCCGTTGGGCAGGCGCTGCGCGCTGCCCATGTAGGCGGTGTAGAACGCGTTGACCAGTTCGTCCGCGTACTGCCACACGACCTCGTTGGAGGCCGGGTCGATTTCGAGAACGCGCGAGAACGCCACATGCTTGCCGGTGCGGAAGTTGCCGTTGTCGAAAGCAAGAATGTGGCCGTTGGCCAGCGCGACGGGCGCGTGCTGGTGCGACAGCACCGACGGCGGAATGTGCAGCTTCAAGCCTCCCGTCGCCTTGTCGACGCCGACGATGCCGGAGGTGGTGCGCAGGCTCATCAGCACCAGCCCCTCGCGCGTTAGGTCCAGGCCGTTCACCAGCGGCCAGTGGGTGCGGCCGAAACCGGGGTGGATGGGGAAGTCTTCCGGCGCCAGGTGCTCCCAGGCCTTCCATTCCCACACCAGCTTGCCGTCGCGGTCGACCTCGCGGATCACGTCGCCGTACATGGCCTCGCCGGGGCCGTGGGCGGTGCCACCCGGCACGCGTTCGGCAAAGCCGGGCGGCACCGGCGCGCAGCCGGCGTACAGCAGGTGGCCGTTGTCGAGCCAGCGGGCGTCGTGGTGGTGCGTCGGGTCTTCGAAGCGCCAGACGATCTCGCCCCCGGGCGTGGCCTCGTAGAAATCGCCGCCGTGCCACAGCGACCAGGCGCCGTAGATCTCGGGCGAGTTCGCGTGGTTGCCGTTGTAGCCGAGGTTGCCGTTCTTCAGGATCACCGCCGCGCGGCCCGGGCGCACGGGCATCTTCCACTGGTGCGCGACGCGGCCCTCGATGTCGATCAGGTAGACGTTGCCGTCATCGGTCTGCGGCGCGATCAGGGTGTAGCCGCCGGCGCTGAGCGCCGGGTCGTGGGCGATCAGGCCGGTGCCGCGGCGGCGCTGGGTGATCTGGTCGACGGTGGTGGTGGTCACGGAAGCGAACCTCGGGAGTTTGAAGAGTGGTGCGAATCTAGGCCGCATCGCCCGTCAGGAAAACCTGTTTGTTTCGTACAGTGCGTATAGAAAATCCATACACTTCCCGGCACCATGCGCGCCATCTCCCAGACCTTCCGCTGTTTCGACGAAGTGGCCCGCCGCGGCTCGGTGCGCAAGGCCGCCGAGGCGCTGCACCTCACGGCGGCCGCCGTGCACCAGCAGGTGCTCAACCTCGAGGAACAGGTGGGCACGCCTCTGTTCGACCGGTTGCCGCGCGGCATGCAGCTGACCACGGCCGGCGAGATCATGGTGGCCGCCGTGCGGCGCGGGCAGCGCGACTTCGATAACGCCATGGCCCAGGTGGAAGACCTGCGGTCGCTGCGGCGCGGGCACATCAACCTGGCGGTGTCGCATTCGTCGGCCGAACAGCTGGTGCCCGAGGTCATCGAGGCGGCCATGAAGAACTACCCGGGCGTGACCTACAGCGTGCGGTCGGGCAGCGGCGAGAACATCCTGAAGTGGGTGGCCAACGGCGAATCGGACATCGGCTTCTGCCTGCGCCGCAAGCCGCCGCCCGGCGTGGAAGAGATACGCGCGTTTCCGCAGCACCTGGGCCTGGTCACGCCGCCCGGCCATCCGCTGGCGGCGCTGGGCAAGCTGCCGCGGCTGCGCGACTGCCTGGACCACCCGCTGATCCTCATGACGCCAGACACCGAGCTGCGCGCCATGGTCGACCAGATCGACCACCGCGAGCACCGCAAGGTGCGCCCGCTGGTGGAGACCAGCTCGGTCGCGATGGTGCGGCGGCTGGTGGCCGGCGGCACGGGCATCGGCTTTCTCATTCCCGAGAACGTGGCCGAAGACGTGGAACGCGGCACGCTGGTGTGGACCGGCCTGGCCGACGCGGGGGCGCGCTCGTTCAGCTGCCTCTACCAGCGTGCGGGCCAGACCACGGCGGTGGCCATGGGCATGTTCCTGCAGTTCCTGGAGGCTGCGCTGCTGGCCATCGAAAAGCGCTTCGAGCAGCGCGCGCCGCTGCCTTCGCTGACCGCGTTCGCACAGTAAACACGCTGGCACGATACGATCATCGGATGAATTACGCGGCAACCCGCCGCGACTGACCGGCCCCGAATGATCCAGCGCAAGACCCACCTCGACTCCCTCGCCATCGGCCTGCTCATTGCCTGCTGCGCCTTCTGGGGCCTGCAGCAGATCCTCATCAAGACCACCGTGGCCGAGGTGCCGCCGATGTGGCAGGCCTCGATCCGCATGATCGGCGCCACGGTGCTGCTGTGGCTGTGGTGTGTATCGCGAGGCGTGTCGCTGTTCGAGCGCGACGGCACGCTGTGGCCCGGTTTGCTGGCCGGCCTGCTGTTCTCTGGCGAATTCGCCGGCATCTACCTGGGGCTGCAGCACACCAGCGCCTCGCGGCTCACGGTGTTTCTCTACACCGCGCCTTTCTGGGTGTCGCTGCTGCTGCCGCGCTGGGTGCCGGCCGAGCGGCTGCGGGGCTTCCAGTGGCTGGGGCTGTTCATTGCGTTCTCGGGCGTGGTGCTGGCTTTCAGCGAAGGCTTCGGCCACATGAGTTCGTCGCAGCTCATCGGCGACGGCATGGCGCTGGCGGCCGGCATGCTCTGGGGCCTGACCACGCTCACGCTGCGCACCACGCGCCTGGCCACGGCCAGTGCGGAGAAGACGCTGTTCTATCAAGTGGCGGTAACGGCGGCGGTGTGCCCGGTGCTGTCGCTGGCGCTCGGCGAGCACTGGGGCTTTTCGTATTCCGCGCGGGCCTGGACTTCCATCGGCCTGCAGACGGTGGTCGGCGCCTTCGCCAGCTATCTCGCATGGATGTGGCTGCTGCGGCACTACCCAGCCACGCAAATGTCGTCCTTCACCTTTCTCACGCCGCTGTTCGCGCTGGTGTTCGGCGTGGTGCTGCTGAAGGAGCCGCTCACGGCGCAGCTGATCGTGGCACTGGCCGGCGTGGCGCTGGGCATCGTGCTGGTGAACCGGCGGCCTGCGGTACAACGCTCGGCATGAGCAAGACCACAACGAACTTCCAGCCCGTTCTCGACGAAATCGTCGCCACGCTGCGCCCGCAGCTCGGCCAGGGTGGCACCGTCGCGAGCTACATCCCGGCGCTCGCCCGCGTGGACGCGCGGCAGTTCGGCATCGCGCTGCGCACCTGCCAGGGCGAAGAAGCCGGCGCGGGTGACTTCGAGACGCCCTTCTCCATCCAGAGCGTGTCGAAACTCTTCACGCTCACGCTCGCCATGCAGCGCATGGGCGACGCGCTGTGGGAGCGCATCGGGCGCGAGCCCTCGGGCAATCCGTTCAACTCGCTGGTGCAGCTCGAAAACGAACAGGGCAAGCCCCGCAACCCGTTCATCAATGCCGGCGCCATCGCAGTGGCCGACCGGCTGGTGAGCCAGGCGAAGGCCACCGGCGGCAGCGCGAAGGCCGACATCCTCGCGCTCATGGGCAGCCTGTGCGGCGAGTCCATCGGCTTCGACGACGAAGTGGCGCAGTCGGAGGCCGACACGGGTTTTCGCAACGTCGCGCTGGCCAACTTCATGAAGAGCTTCGGCAAGATCGACAACGACGTCGCGACCGTGCTCGACACCTACTTCCACCAGTGCTCGCTGCGCATGAGCTGCCGGCAACTGGCGCGCGCCGCCGCCTTCCTTTGCCGCGACGGGGCGCACCCGATCGACGGCGAACCCGAGATCACGGGCGAGCGGCAGACGCGCCGCATCAACGCGCTGATGCTCACCTGCGGCACCTACGACGCGGCGGGCGACGTGGCCTTTTCCATCGGCCTGCCCTGCAAGAGCGGCGTAGGCGGCGGCATCGTGGCGGTGGTGCCCGACCGGCTCACGCTGTGCGTGTGGTCGCCCGCGCTCGATGCCACCGGCAATTCGCTGCTGGGCATGAAGGCACTGGAGCTGTTCGTGGCGCGCACGGGGCTGTCGGTCTTCTGATCGATCAGGCCGCCACGGCCACCGGCGCCGTGGCCAGGCTGCCCATGCCTTCCAGCGCGGCCTCCACTGCCTCGTCGAGCGGCGTGTGCGGCTCACGACCCAGGAAGGCAACCAGCTTCGCGTTGTCCATGCCCACGGGCGTTTGCCACAGGTAGCGCATCTCGCGCATTTCGCGGAAGGTGGTGACGAAGGGCGAGGCCAGCGCCAGCAGCCACCACGGAAAGGCCGACACACTCACCTTTGCACCTGTGCGGCGAGCAACTACCTTGCGGATGGCATCGCTCATGCGCGTGCCGTCGGCGTCCCAATGGCCGGCCATGTGGAAGCGGGCGAAGGCTTCGAGCCGGTCACGCCGCGCCAGCAGCTCGACCATGGTGCGAGCCACGTCCGGCAGGTACGACCACTGGTGGCCAATGCCCGCGCGGCCTGGATAACTCACGCCCTTGACGGGCTGGCCCGCCTTCACCAGCCCCTGCGAGAACCAGTTGTTGCCGGCCTTCGGCCCGAAGAAATCGCCAGCGCGCACGATCAGCACGCGGGCACCCTGGCGGCTGGCGTCTTCGAGGCGCCGTTCCATCTCGACGCGGATCGCGCCCTTGCGCGTGGCCGGATGCTGCGGCGAGTCTTCGGCCAGCAGCGGGAAGGCATCGGGGCCGAAGTTGTAGACCGTGCCGGGCAGCACGATGGTCGCGCCTTCGGCCTTAGCAGCGGCAATGGTGTTGTCGAGCATCGGCAGCACCAGCTCCGACCAGCGACGGTAGCCCGGCGGGTTGACCGCATGCACGATGACCGAGCAGCCCTTCGCGGCCTGCAGTACGGCCTGCGCATTCATCGCGTCGCCGGCCAGCCAGGTGATGCCGTCCCTGCGTCCTTCGGTCGCGCCGCGCTTGAGCGCGCGCACCTCCCAGCCCGCATCGCGCAGCTGGCTGGCTACCTCGCCGCCGATGCCGCCCGTTGCGCCAAGAACCAGAACCGTGTCGTTGCGTGCCATGAAATGCTCCAGAACAGTTGTCGATGGAGGAATTCTGGGTTCGGCAGGGTTCAATTGGAATTGCCGAACATGAGCCATCAGCCATACATTTATGTATGACTTCGAACATCGGCTGGGAGCTGTACCGCTCCTTCCTCGGCGTGCTGCGCGAGGGCTCTCTCTCGGGCGCGGCGCGCGCGCTCGGCATCACGCAGCCCACGGCCGGGCGCCACGTGGCAGCGCTCGAAGAGGCGCTGGGCGTGGTGCTCTTCACACGCTCGCAGACCGGGCTGCTTCCCACCGAGGTGGCGCTGTCGTTGCGCGCGCATGCCGAGGCCATGGAAAGCACCGCCGCCTCGCTGGAGCGGGCCGCCAGCAGCCAGGGCGAAGGCGTGCGCGGCGTGGTGCGGGTGTCGGCCAGCGAGGTGGTCAGCGTCGAAGTGCTGCCGCCCATCGTGGCGCGGCTGCGCGAGGCGCACCCGGCGCTGAAGGTCGAGCTGGTGTCGACCAACCGCGTGCAAGACCTGCTTCAGCGCGAGGCCGACATCGCCGTGCGCATGGTGCGGCCCAGGCAAGAGCAGCTGCTGGCGCGCCGCATCGGCAACATCGAGCTGGGCTTCCACGCGCACCGCGACTACCTCGCCCGCCACGGCACGCCGCGCAAGCTGGAGGAGCTGGCCGCGCATTCGGTGATCGGCTACGACCAGCCCTCGGCCTTCGTGCGCAACGCGGGCAAGTCGCTCAAGGTCTTTTCGCGCGATGGCTTTTCGCTGCGCACCGACAGCGACCTCGCGCAGCTGGCGCTGATCCGCGCGGGCGCGGGCGTCGGCATCTGCCAGGTGGCGCTGGCCAGGCGCAACGACGCGCTGGTGCGGCTGATGCCGCGCACCTTCTCGCTGAAGCTCGACACCTGGGTCACGATGCACGAAGACCTGCGCAACAGCCCGCGCTGCCGCGCCGCCTTCGACGCACTGGTCGAAGGCCTCTCGCTCTACATCGGCGGCCCTGCGGCAGAGGCGAAAATACCCCGCGCCAGACCAACGACACCCGAATGACCGACCCGACAGACTCCGACACCCTCCCCCTGCAGGAAGACCGCCTCTGGCGCGACGACCGCTGGACCGCCCGCATCATCAAGAACGAGGAAGACGACGGCTGGGCCGTCGAGATGACCCGCCACGGCGACCCCGAGCCGGCACTGGTCGGCCCCTGGACCATGGGCCGCGACAAGAAGAATCCGAAGCCGCTCGACGGCCCCGCCTTCTCCACGCTGGTGAAGACCGCCGCCGAAGTCATCCGCCGCCACGAGCAGCAGCTGCACGCCACGCTCAACAAGAGCGTGACCGTCACCGCGCGCAACGACCAGCGCATTCGCGTGGCCCTGGGCATCGTGCCCGACGAGGACAACCCCTCGGCCACGCTCACGGCCTATGACGATGCCGACGACTCCGAGCTCGCCAGCGTCAACGTGTCGCCCGCCTTCAGGCTCACCGCCTCCAGCGCCACCGCCTGGATCGAATCCGGCTACGCACGCCCCCGCTGAACACAGCACCCACCGCAATCAGCGAAATGACGTATGTGCAGCCCGCGCTGAGTTGAGAACAATCGGCTTCGACGACACGAACCCGTTGCACCGCAGACAGACAGGCCCGAACCGGCTGAACCCCGGTTCGGGCCTTTTTTGTTTGTTTTTCTTTCTCAACCATCCTTCAGGAGCAGCGTCATGAGACATGGTGATATTTCGAGCAGCAACGATTGCGTTGGCGTCGCGGTCGTCAACTACAAGATGCCCCGCCTCCACACCAAGGCCGAGGTGCTGGACAACGCCCGCAAGATCGGCGAAATGCTGGTCGGCATGAAGAAGGGCCTGCCGGGCATGGACCTGGTGGTCTTTCCGGAGTATTCGACGCACGGGATCATGTACGACGCCAAGGAGATGTACGACACCGCGGCCACCGTGCCGGGCGAGGAGACCGCGATCTTTGCCGACGCCTGCCGCCGCGCCAACGTGTGGGGCGTGTTCTCGCTGACCGGCGAGCGCCATGAGGAGCATCCGAACAAGGCGCCCTACAACACGCTGATCCTGATGAACAACATGGGCGAGATCGTCCAGAAGTACCGCAAGATCATGCCGTGGGTGCCCATCGAGGGCTGGTATCCGGGCGACTGCACCTATGTGAGCGATGGCCCCAAGGGCATGAAGATCAGCCTGATCATCTGCGACGACGGCAACTACCCCGAGATCTGGCGCGACTGCGCGATGCGCGGCGCCGAACTCATCGTGCGCTGCCAGGGCTACATGTACCCGGCCAAGGAGCAGCAGATCATGGTGTCGAAGGCCATGGCCTTCATGAACAACACCTACGTGGCGGTGGCCAACGCGGCGGGCTTCGACGGCGTGTATTCGTACTTCGGCCATTCGGCGCTGATCGGCTTCGACGGCCGCACGCTGGGCGAATGCGGCGAGGAAGAGATGGGCATCAACTACGCCGAGCTCTCGATGGGCCTGATCCGCGATGCGCGCAAGAATGGCCAGTCGCAGAACCACCTGTTCAAGCTCGTGCACCGCGGCTACACCGGCACCATCAACTCCGGCGACGGCGACAAGGGCGTGGCAGCCTGCCCGTACAACTTCTACACGAAGTGGATCAACGACCCCGAGGGCACGCGCGAAATGGTGGAGTCGTTCACGCGCAGCACGGTGGGCACGCCGGAGTGCCCCATCGAGGGCATTCCGAACGAGCCGGCCCAGCACCGATGAACGCGGCGGTTCCCGATCCGCTGGCTGCCTACCGCATCGAGACCGAGCCCTTCTACCGGCCCGCGGGCAACGAGGTGGCGCTGTACCGGCAGGCGTACCGCCACCGCATGCCGCTGATCCTCAAAGGCCCGACCGGCTGCGGCAAGACCCGCTTCGTGGAGCACATGGCGTGGTCGCTGGGCCGGCCGCTGGTCACGCTGGCCTGCAACGAGGACATGACGGCCTCCGACCTCGTCGGGCGCTACCTGCTCGACGCCAACGGCACGGCCTGGCACGACGGGCCGCTGACACTCGCCGTGCGGCACGGCGGCATCTGCTATCTCGACGAGGTGGTGGAGGCGCGGCAGGACACGACCGTGGTGATCCACCCGCTGACGGACGCGCGGCGCATCCTGCCGCTCGACAAGAAGGGCGAACTGGTGCGCGCGCACCCCGACTTTCAACTCGTGGTGTCATACAACCCCGGCTACCAGAGCAGCGCGAAGGACATGAAGCCTTCGACGCGCCAGCGCTTCGCGGCGCTGGAATTCGACTACCCCGGCAGCACGCTCGAAGCGGAGATCGTGTCGCACGAAGCCGCCATCGAACTCGACCTCGCGACGAAGCTGGTGGCCATCGCGCGCTGCTCGCGCGAACTGAAGCACCGGGGGCTCGACGAAGGCGTGTCAACGCGCATGCTGATCTATGCGGGCGTGCTGATCCGCGACGGCGTGACGCCGCGCGAGAGCTGCGAGATGACGATGACGCGCGCGCTGACGGACGACCCCGACATGGCGAGCGCACTACAGGGCTTTGTCGAAGCGCAGTTCGGATGAACGCTGCGTTGTCGCTGCTGGCCCGTGGCCTTGCCGGCATCGATGTCGAAGTGCAGGCGCTGGCCGGAACGCGCGTCGTGCTGGTCGGCAAGCGCCTGTTGCTGCCCGAGGGCGCCGGCGAAGAACGCTTGCATCGCGCCATGGTCGCGCATGCGGTCGCGCACCTGCGCCACTCCACGCCCGCCCGCCCGGCGCGCACCCTCAAGCCCATGGGCATCGCGGTGATCTCGGCCATCGAGGACGCGCGCGTCGAACGCCTGCTGTGCCGCGACTTCCCCGGCCTGCACGGCTGGTTCGCCGAATCGCTGGCGCCCGTGCCCGACCCGCTGGACCTGGGCTTCGCGGCGCTCGTCGCGCGCATGGACCGCATGCTGATGCTGCCCGCATGGCAGGACGATAACCACTGGGTCAACAAGGCCCGCCGCCTTTTCGACGAAACCATCGCGCATGCCGGTCTGGAAGACCGCGACGCCTTCCGCGCCGTCGCCTCCATCCTCGCCAACGACCTCGGCCAGATGCGCGTGCGCTTCGAGCCCCGGGACTACGCGGTGCCCGCGCCCTACCGCGACGACAACAGCTACCTCTGGGATTTCGGCGAAGCCGATACGCCGCCGGACGAGGCCATCGCGCTCCAGCAATCGGGGGCGCTTGGTGAAGGCAGCAGCCACCCGTCAGCCGGCGGCATGGATGAGATGGAGTTGGGCCGCTACACCTACCCCGAATGGGACCGCAAACTGGAGCGCCTGCGCCCCGACTGGTGCACGGTGATCGAGAAGCTGCCCGCATGGCAAGGCCTCAGCGCACCGCGCGAACAGGCCACGGCCGACAGCAAACGCATCCCTCCGCTCGCCCTGCCCCGCTCCCGCCATCTCGACCGCACGCACCGGCTGCGCCGCCAATGGGAAGGCGACGACATCGACCTGAACGCTGCCATCGAAGTGCTGATCGACCGCCGCCTGCGCCTGCAGCCCGACCCCCGCCTGTTCATGCGCCCCGGCAAGGGCCCGCGCCCTTCGAGCCTGCTCGTGCTGCTCGACCTGTCGGCATCGGCGAACGATGCGGGCCCGCACACCGTCTCGCTGCTCGACATCGAAAAGCGGGCCGCCCTGCTGCTTGCCGCATCGAACACGCAAGGCATCGACCGCCTCGCGATCCACGGCTTTTCGTCGAACACGCGCGCCGAGGTCTATTACTACCGCCTGCTCGACTTCGGCCAGCCGCTCGATGCCGCGTCGCGCGCCACCATCGGCGCGGTGCAGGGGCGCTACTCCACGCGCATGGGCGCCGCGCTTCGCCATGCGACCTCGCACCTGCGCGGCGAGCCCGCGGGCCAGCGCGCGATCCTGCTCGTGACCGACGGCGCGCCTTCCGACATCGACGTGCACGACCCCGGGTACCTGATCGAAGACGCCCGCCAGGCCGTGGCCGAGGCGCGCGAAGCCGGCGTGCACACCGCCTGCATTGCGGTGGACGGCGCGGCCGATGCCTATGTGCGCCGCATCTTCGGCTGGCGCAACCACGGCATTGCCGACGATGTGCGCACGCTGCCCCAGCGCCTGGCGCGCATGAGCGCCCGGCTCGGGATGCTCAGGCCTGGCTGAACGCCGTCAGCACCTCCAGCACGCTCAGCGTCGCGCCGTCGAGCATCGCGTGCTGGCGATGCGCAATGCCCACGCGGCGCGTGAGCTTCGGGCTCACCGGCAGGATCTGCATGCGGTCGTTGCGCCCCGTGTCGGTGGACTGCTGCAGCGGCAGCAGCGCGGCGCCATAGCCCGCCGCCACCAGGCTGCGCATGGCAGCGTCGTAGTTGAGCTCGATGCGTGCGCGCGGCGCGAAGCCGGCGTCTGCGAACCACTCCATCGTGAGCCGGTACATGTGCGTGGTCGCCTCGTTGAAGATCAGCGGCTGCGTCGCCAGCCAGGCCGGCGTGACGCGCCTGGGCGCCTTCCAGCGCTGCGGCACGAAGGCCATCATGGGCTGCTCGCACCACGGCGTGACGACGATGCCGCGCAGCGGCGGCTGCGGAATGGCGACCAGGCCGATGTCGAGCGTGCCTGCCGCCAGCCGTTCCATGGCCTCGTAGGAGCCGCGGATGCTCACTTCGACGTCGATGCCCGAATGCTCCTCCCCCAGCGCTTCGAGCACCTGCGGCAGCAGGTCGACCAGCACGCCGGTCGAAGTGCCCAGGCGCACGCGGCCCACGCGCCCTTCGGCCTGGCGCTTGACTGCTTCGACGGCGTCGTCGGTGTCGCGCAGCAGCTTGCGTCCGCGCTCGACCAGCGCCGCTCCGGCGGCCGTGGGCGTGATGCGCCGGTTGCCGCGCACCACCAGCGGCGCGTCGAGGCGCGATTCGAGTTCGCTGATGTGCAGGCTCACCGTGGGCTGCGCCAGGTGCAGCGCCCTGGCCGCCGCCGAGAAGGTGCCGAGATCGACGATGGCAATGAGGGTGCGCAGTTGATCGAGGTTGAGCTGTCGCATCGGGTCGCCTCAGTATCAGTAAAGGTGATGGGAAGTGTCAGGAATCTCAACTTCCACAATAGCATGCACCGCCGGAAGATGAGCGCTCCCAACCAAGGAGCCCATCGTGACCGCGCCCAAGCCATCGTCTTTTCATCAACGCCTGATCCATGCCCTGCGCGGCTGGCGCCGCCGCGTGGTGAACAGCCGCCGCACGCACGCCGACTCGCGGCAACTGGCCAGCATGAGCGACCACGATCTGCGCGACCTGGGCATCGGGCGCAGCGAAGTGCCCGAGCTGCTGGACCGCCATCGGCACTGATCAGGTTCTGCGCCCGTTTTGAGGTTCAATTCGGGCGTGCCCAAGCCTGCTCTCCTTTCCATCGAACTCACCTCGCCGCAGTCGGTCAACGGCCGGCGCGCGGCCTTTCAATCGCTCTGGCTGCTGGTGCGCATGCAGCATGCGCACGATGCCGGCGCCGGTGTCGTGCGGCTGGCCGATCTGCGCGGCGAAGTGTCCGATGCCAGCACCTTGCGCATGGTCGTAAGCCGCGCGTTCCGCGACTTCAAGGCCTGGAACATCGAGGTCGGCTGGGGCGAAGACACGCAGCGCGAGCCCCGCTTCCTGAATGCCGAGCGGCGCAGCCAGGGCCCGTTCTGGCTTCCCGCCGCCGAGGCGAAGCGCGTGCGCGTGCTGGTGCAAGGCCGCGCGGCCACGGCTGCCGAAGTGGCGTCGTTCCTCGGCCTGCGTTCGCGCAAAGCCCAAGCCGCCGGCTCGCCGCCGCCCGATGCGGTGCATCTGCAGGACGCGGCCTTCTGGAAGCAGCTTGTCGCCTCGCAGCAGGCGGCGCGGCAGGGCCGGCTGATGGCGCCGGTGGCGGGCGGGAACGGCAGTGGCAACGGAAGCGCGCTCGAATCGATCCGCCTCGCCGGCACGCTGGCAGCCACCGACTTCCAGCGCGCGCTGGTCACGCTCAACGAGGCCATGCTGTGGCGCCGGCTCGGCGACAACGAGCAGGCGCGTCGGCGGCTGCAGGCGTTGAAGAAGCAGCGGCTCGCGCACCACGTGGCGGGCAACGACTACCTCGGTGCGATGGAATGCATCGTCTCCGCATGGTGCGCCTACACCGCGCGCGACCTGCCGCTGGCGCAGTCGCTGCTGGGCGGCATGGCCGAAGATGCGGCGCGCGGGCTGGTGCTGCGGCACCACCCCGACGTGCGCTTCGAGTGGTGCAACCTGTGGGCGCTGGTGTGCCGCTCGCGCGCGCTGGCGCTGTCGGCCGAAGACAAGCCGGCGGCGGCCGCGCTCGCCGAAGAATCGCTGCGCCGCTTCGGCGAGGCGCTGGCAGCCGCCTTCGAATCGCACTCCTTCGACGCGGCGCAGCACGTGGCCGCCAACATGGGCATGGCCGCATGGCTGTTCGATCGCGTAGGGTTGTCCGACCTGCCCGCGCTCGCACACGACGGCAAGGCCGACACCACGCGGCGCGCGGTGCAATGGATCGCCTTCAGCGAATGGCTCTGCGGCCACACCGACGGCCAGGGCCGCTCGGCGTGGAATGCGATCTACCTGATGCGCATCGCGCGCGGCCACTGCCGGCCAGAGAAGCAGCCCGCGCTTGCGCAGTTCCGTGCGCAGAAGCCACTGGACCCGGCCGCCATCTCGAAGCTGGCCGGTCCGCTCGCCGATGCCTTCGATGCGACGAACTGGCCCGCGCGCTGGGTCGACGTGGCGCAGGCGCGGCTTGCCGACCACCAGGCGGGGCGCCGCCGCTACCCGGGGCTGCAGCATTGCAGCCTGCTGTTCGAGCACGCCTGGTATGCGGCGCACGCGGGCGACCTGAAGGCGGCGGAACAGTCGCTGAGCCTGCTGCGCGAAGCGCTGCCCCAGCTGGTGCCGAGCGACCGCGCGTACTTCACCGAATCATGGAACGACGCGCTGCCGGCCGAGCTGGTGCTGGAGGCAAAGCCGCCGCGCCGGCCTGCGGCGCGGCGTGCGAAGTCAACGCCCTAGTTGCAGGCGGCGATGGAGTGGGCGAAAACAGCGCTTCCCGCACCCGCTCGCGCAGCACCGGCAGCACATCGCTCTCGAACCACGGGTGGTGCTTGAACCAGCCTGTGTTGCGCGGCGAAGGATGCGGCAGCGGAACAAAACGCGGCGCATAGTCGGCGAAGGCCTCCACGGTTTCGGTGACGCTGCCGCGCGCCGTCTTGCCGAGGAAGTGGCGCTGCGCGTACTGCCCGATGAGCAACGTCAGTTCGATGCGCGACATCTGCGCGAGCAGCCGCTCGTGCCACAGCTCGGCGCATTCCTTGCGCGGCGGCAGGTCACCGCTGGCACCGCGCCCCGGGTAGCAATAGCCCATCGGCATGATCGCAATGCGCGTCGCGTCGTAGAACACGTCGCGATCGATGCCGAGCCATCGGCGCAGCTGCTCGCCAC
Organism: Variovorax sp. R-27; assembly: GCF_049913215.1. Classification (NCBI taxonomy): domain Bacteria; kingdom Pseudomonadati; phylum Pseudomonadota; class Betaproteobacteria; order Burkholderiales; family Comamonadaceae; genus Variovorax; species Variovorax sp. R-27. The sequence goes on along the minus strand of NZ_CP183984.1, from coordinate 146,275 downwards.
TCTTGTCGTCCCACGGCACGCCCGTGCGGTGCACGGTCATGCTGGGCGCCTGGCCGACGATCAGCAGCCGGGCGCTCGCGCTGGCCTGCACCACTGGCCGCGGGCCCAGCGGCAGATGCGCCTCGCACACGCGGCAGGCGCGGATCTCGGCGAGCAGCGCATCCACGGTGCCTCAGCCGGCGAACGGGCGGAAGAAGGCGTTGAGCTCGGCGCCCGGTGCGGCATCTGCAAAGCCGTCGAAGCGCCCCTGGTCGGCCAGCATGCGTGCAGCGCGGATGAAGCCGCCCCAGGCCGCGCGCGCCATGCCGCCACCCACGCTCACGCGGCGCACGCCAAGCCCGGCGATGTCCTGCATCGTGAGCTCGCTGGCCGCGCCCACCAGCAGGTTGACCGGCTTGCCTCCTGCGGCAGCGACCACGGCCGCGATCTGCTCGCGGGTCTTGATGCCGGGCGCGTAGAGGCAATCGGCACCCGCGTTCGAATAGGCCTTGAGCCGCGCGATGGCGTCGGCCAGGTCGGGTCGCCCGGCGAAGAAGTTCTCGGCGCGGCCGACCAGCAGCACGTCGGCGCCCGATGCATCGATGGCCTTGCGCGCGGCGCGCATGCGCTCGACCGCCACGTCGATGGAAAAGAGCGGGTCGGCGGCGTTGCCCGTCGAGTCTTCGATGGACAGACCCGCCACACCGGTCTCGATCGCGAGGCGCACGCTCTCGGCCACGCCCTGTGCATCGGCGGCAAAGCCGTTCTCGAAGTCGGCATTTACGGGCAGTTCGGTGGCTTCCACCAGCTCACGCAAGTGCGCCAGGATGAGTTCGCGCGACATCGCCCCATCGGCCTGACCCTGCGACCACGCAAAGCCCGAGCTGGTGGTGGCCAGCGCCTTGAAGCCCAGGCCTTCGAGGAAGCGCGCGCTGCCCGTGTCCCAGGGGTTCGGAATGACGAAGCAGCCTTGTTCGTGAAGGGCGCGGAAGTCGGCGCGTTTCTCGGCGACGGTACGGGTCATTGCAGTGCCTTTGTTTGTCTTGCGGGAGTTGGAACGAAAGAAGGGCCGGTCAGGATAAGCCTGTCCGCGCGACAGCCTCGCCCGGCGGGTTTTGCAACAGGTAGTCGATGAAGGCGCGCACCGCCGGCAGCATGCCGCGCCGGGAAGCGAACGCGGCCTGGATCTCGCTGGTCGCACAGGCCCATTCGCCGCACACGCGCACCAGGCGGCCTTCGGCGAGCGCATCGCGACACATGATCTCGGGCAGCAGCGCCAGGCCCATGCCCTGCTCCGCGAGATGCCTGAGCGCAAACATGTCGTCGGTGACGAAGTGCGGCGTGAAGCCGAATTCCTGCACCTGCGCGCCGCGCTCCAGCGCCCAGCGGTAGCGGTCGTTCTCGGCGGGCAGCGACAGCACGGGCCATGCGGCCAGGTCGGCGAGCCCCTGCGGCGCGCCAAGCTGCGCCAGCAGCGCGGGGCTGGCCAGCAGCACGTCGACGGTGGAGCCCAGCGGCCGGGCGATGAGGCTGGAGTCCTCGAAGGGCGGGCGCCGCACGCGCAGCACCACGTCGATGTTCTCCTGCATCGGATCGACGCGCCGGTTGCTCACTTCCAGCTGCAGCCGCACGCCGGGGCAGGCACGCATGAAGGCCGGAATCAGCGGCGTGAGCCAGAACTGCGCGAGGGTGAACGGGCAGCTCACGCGCAGCAGGCCCTGCGGCTGCGAGGTGGCCTGGCGCAGCACGTCGAAGGCTTCGTCGCCCGCCGCCACCGTGGCCTGGCAGCGCTCGTAGAACTCCCGGCCCACGCCGGTGAGCAGCAGGCGGCGCGAACTGCGCTGCAGCAGTCGCACGCCCAGGCGCTCCTCGAGCTGCGAGATGCGGCGGCTCAGGCGCGACTTGGGAATGCCCAGGTGCCGGCTCGCTGCGCTGAAGCCCTGCTGCGTCACCACGTGGGCGAAGAGCGCCAGGTCGTTGAGGTCTTCCATGTCTCTCGTTCTGTTTTTCGTTCCACCGGCAGAACGATCCGTTCATGCCGGGCGAATTGTTCTGCGTTCGTTCCACCAGCATCATCGATCGCTCCCTGTCGGTCAACCACCCGTTCCAGCACACGCCATGAAACTCGCCAGCTTCCACCACCGCGACGCCCTTCGCTTCGGCGTGGTCCGAAACGAGGAAATCGCCGACCTGACGGACCAGCCCGACGCGCCGCCCGGGCTGCGCGAACTCCTTGCGCGCGGCGACGAAGGCATGGCGTGGCTGCACGCCGTGCTGGCGGAAGCACCCCGCGTGGCACTGGCCGGCGTGCGGCTGGCGGCGCCCATTCCCGCGCCGCAGAAGTTCCTGGGGCTCGGCGGCAACTACGCCTCGCACCTGGAGGAGGCCGCGAAGCTGGGGCTCGTTCGGCCACCGGGCCAGGTGTGGTTCAACAAGCAGGTGTCGTGCGTGGCCGGCCCCTTCGATGCGGTGCACAAGCCCCGCGTGTCCGACCAGTTCGACTACGAGGGCGAACTCGGCGTGGTCATCGGCAGGCGCTGCCGCCACGTGCGCGCGGAAGACGCGATGGCCATGGTCGCGGGCTACGTGGTGGTCAACGACATGAGCGTGCGCGACTGGCAGATGCGCGCGCCCACGCACACGCTGGGCAAGTCCTTCGACACGCACGGCCCCTTCGGGCCCTGGCTGGTGACGCGCGACGAGATTGCCGACCCGCACGCGCTACGGCTGCGCACCTGGGTCAACGGCGAGCTGCGGCAGGACGGCAACACCGCGCAGATGATCCACCGCATCGAGGCCATGCTGGTCGAACTGAGCACCGCCTTCACGCTGGAGCCGGGCGACGTGCTGAGCACCGGCAGCCCCGCTGGAGTCGGCGGGCTGATGGACCCGCCGCGCTATCTGGTGCCGGGCGACGTGGTGCGCGTGGAGATCGAAGGCATCGGCCGCATCGAGAACCGCGTGATTGCCGAACCCGCCGGCTGAGCGTTGCGCCCCCAAAGAAAGAAGGAGACACCCATGAACGACATTGCGACCCCGGTACGCCCGCTACCCGACTTCACGCGCACCTCGCTCAGCCCCGTCAAGCTGGCGCACGTAGTGCTGCGCGTGAGCGACCTGGCGCGTTCGCGCGCGTGGTACCTCGACGTGCTGCAGGCCCATGCCGCGTTCGAGAACGAGATGCTGTGCTTCCTGACCTACGACGACGAGCACCACCGCATCGGCCTGATCGCAGGACCGGAGCTGAAACACGAAGCCGACGCGAGCACGGGCCTGGAGCACATCGCCTTCACCTACGGCTCGCTCGGCGAATTGCTGGCCAACCATCGCCGCCTGGCCGCGCGAGGCATCCGGCCCTACTGGTGCATCAACCACGGGCCGACCATCTCGATGTACTACCGCGACCCCGACGGCCACCGGCTCGAGTTGCAGCACGACGTGTTCGAAACAGCCGAGGAAGTCAGCGCCTTCTTCGCCAGTGGCGCTTATGCCGAGAACTTCATGGGCGTGGTGTTCGACCCCGAAGCGCTGGCTGCGCGCTTCGAGGCCGGCGAGCCACTGGCTTCGCTCACCGAACGGCCCCGGCTGCCGGAGGGCAAGGCGCCGTGGGACATGTTCGTGCCCTGAGCTTCGGCGCGGTCAGCACTCCACCACGTTCACCGCGAGGCCGCCGAGCGAGGTTTCCTTGTACGTCGACTTCATGTCCTCGCCGGTCTGCTTCATGGTGCGGATCACCGCGTCGAGCGACACGTAGTGGCTGCCGTTACCGCGCAGAGCCATGCGCGCCGCATTGATCGCCTTCACCGCGCCCATGGCGTTGCGCTCGACGCACGGGATCTGCACCATGCCGCCGACCGGGTCGCAGGTAAGGCCGAGGTTGTGTTCCATGCCGATCTCGGCCGCGTTCTCGACCTGCGCCGGCGTGGCGCCGAGCACCGCGGCCAGCGCGCCGGCCGCCATCGAGCAGGCGACGCCCACCTCGCCCTGGCAACCGACTTCGGCGCCCGAAATGGAAGCGTTGGTCTTGTAGAGCATGCCGATGGCCGCCGCGGTGAGCAGGAAGTCGACGATGCCCTCGTCGCTCGCCTGCGGCACGAAGCGCTGGTAGTAGTGCATCACGGCGGGCACCACGCCCGCAGCGCCGTTGGTGGGCGCGGTGACCACGCGGCCGCCGGCTGCGTTCTCCTCGTTCACCGCCATCGCGAAGGCATTGACCCAGTCCATCACCGCGAGCGGGTCGGCCGCACCGGCTTGCGCCAGCAACTCGCGGTTCAGCTCAGGGGCGCGGCGGCGCATGCGCAGCGGGCCGGGCAGCGCAAGCGCGGCCAACGGGTTGTCAATGCCGAAGCCGCGCTGCACGCACTGCTGCATCACGCCCCAGATGCGCAGCAGGCCGCTGCGCACCTCGGCTTCGGGCCGCCACACGCATTCGTTGCGCATGACCAGCGCGGCCACCGACAGGCCGCTGTCATGGCATTGCGCCATGAGTTCGTCGCCGGTGGTGAAGGGATGCGGCACGGCGGAAGCAGCCGCCACCGTTGCGGCCACGGCCTGCCCGCCTTCGACGACGAAGCCGCCGCCGACCGAGAAGTACGTGCCCTCGGCCAGCGTGCCGCCATCGGCCGCGAAGGCTGTGAAACGCATGGCGTTGGGGTGTTCGGGCAGCGACTCTTCGCCGCGAAAGGCGATGTCGCGCACGCGGTCGAAGGCAATGGGCGTGGTGCCCAGCAGGCTCAGCTGGCCGGTGCGGCGAAGCGCTTCCAGCCGCGGCTGCACGGTCTCGGGCTGCACCGTGTCGGGCGCGTCGCCGAAGAGCCCGAGGATCACGCCCTGGTCAGTCGCGTGGCCGTGGCCGGTGGCGCCGAGCGAGCCGAACAGGTCAACGTGCAGACGCGCCACCTGCGCGAGCACGCCGCGCCGCTCGAGCGACTGCGCGAACAGCAGCGCCGCGCGCATCGGCCCGACGGTGTGCGAACTGGACGGGCCGATGCCGATCTTGAAGATGTCGAAGGCGGAGAGCATCAGCGCATCATGCTCTCGTCCGTTGATGCCGGCAGCTGCTGTTTGACCAGCGCCACCCAGTAGGCGGCGCCCAGCGGCAGGATGGCGTCGTTGAAGTCGTAGTACGGGTTGTGCACGTTCGGATCGTTCGGGCCCTCGCCCGCGCCAATGCCGATGTAGGCACCCGGGCGCTTCTGCAGCATGAAGGCGAAGTCTTCCGAGCCCATGGCCGGCGGGATATCGGTGTGCACCTGCTCACGCTCGACCAGGCTGGCGGCGGCGGCGATGGCGGCGTCGGTCTCGGCTGGCGTGTTGACCACGCCGGGGTAGCCGCGGCGATAGTCGAGCGCCACCCGGGCGCCGTGCGTGACCGCAACGCCGTCGCAAATCTGCTGCATCGCGGCCTGGGTCTGGTCTTGAATGACGGGGTCGAGCGTGCGCACGGTGCCGCGCAGCACCACGGTCTCGGGGATCACGTTCCAGGTGTCGCCGCCGTGGATCTGCGTGACGCTCACCACGGCCGAATCGGTCGCGCCGGTGCGGCGGCTCACGATGGTCTGCAGTGCGTTCACCAGCTGGGCCGAGACGACCACCGAATCGATGCCGGTCTCGGGCATGGCGCCGTGGCTGCCCTTGCCGGTGATGACGATCTCGAAGGTGTCGAGAAAGGCCGTCATCGTGCCCTTGCGGATCGCGAACTGGCCGCGCGGCAGGGCCGGGAAGTTGTGCATGCCGTAGACGGCGTCGGCCGGGAACTGCTCGAACAGGCCCTCTTCCACCATCACGCGGCCACCACCCTCGTTCTCTTCGGCTGGTTGGAACACGAAGTGCACCGTGCCCTTGAATGGCTTGTGGCGCGACAGGTGCTCGGCCGCGCCGAGCAGCATGGCGGTGTGGCCGTCATGGCCGCAGGCGTGCATCTTGCCGGCGCACTTGGAGGCATGCGCCTGCGTGCCCAGCTCTTGCATGTTGAGCGCATCGAGGTCGGCGCGCAGCGCGATGCCCGGGCCCTCGCCGTTCTTCAGCGTACCGACCACGCCAGTGCAGGCCAGGCCGCGATGCACCGTCAGGCCCATCAGCATCAGCGCATTGGCGACAACGTTGGCGGTGCGGTGTTCCTCGAAGGCGGTCTCGGGGTTGGCGTGAATGTCGCGGCGCCAGCTCAGCATGCGGGCGCGGGTGTCTTCGTCGATGTCGGGGTCGCGGTACATGGCAGTTCTCTCGTGGGTTGTCAGTGGAAGAATTCGGCGATGAGGGTCGCACCGAGAAAGGTACCGGCCGTGGCGGTGAGCGACACCACCACGATGCGCCAGCCCAGCTGGCGGAACACCGGCAAATCTTTCGCGACGGAGAAGCCGGCCAGCGCGAGCACCGGCGTCGTGAAGGCAAGGAAGTTGAGCTTGGCGGTGAGCGCGATCAGCGCGTCGGAGAACGGGAACAGGCCCGGAATGCCCACCACCGTGGCCACCACCGACAGCACCAGCACCATCGGCAGGCGCGGCACGAGGCGCTTGATGCCCTCGACCACCAGCGCGATCGCCACCACCACAGCCATGCCTTCGAGCGAGACCAGCATCGGCACCTTGTAGGTCAGCGAATTGCCGATGAGCACGCCGCCACCCACCACCGCCCAGGCGATGAGCGTGTCGCGCAATGGCAAGGCACCGCCATGCGCCACGCTGACCTGCGACACGGCGCCCGTGCCTGCCGAGTCCTGCGCGCCGCGCTTCGAGAAGCGACCCAGCACCGGCTCCAGCTTGCCGTAGAGCCATGAGCACAACGGCAGCGACAGGAACAGCGTGAAGTAGAAGCCGGCCACGGTGGTCAGCAGGTTCGACGCGGCAGCGATGGCGGTGAGCTGCGGCAGCATCTCGGCCGGCTGCTGCGCGGCGATGGCGCCCAGCGCCGCGGCCATCAGGCTGCCCGAGCCCACGCCGGCGCCCATGGCCAGCGAGCGCGGATCGAAGATGTGCAGGCTGGCGATGAAGCCCGCCAGCACCGCGATGAAAAGCGCGCCCAGCACCGTGCCGGTGATGTACTCGGCCAGCACGCCGCGGCCTTCGGGCGAGGCCATGCCGTATTTCTCTCCGATGATCACGAGGTTGCCCTCGCGGCCCACCGAGAAGGTGGCGCCCACCGCCTCGCGCTTGATGCCCAGCAGCAGCGCCAGCGGCAGGCCCAGCGCCAGAGTACCCAGCGCATGGCCGAACTCCTGGAACAGCAGCGCCCAGCCGGCCTGCTTGACCTGCGGCAACGCGGCACCGACCGTGAGGCCCAGCTTCACCACGAACAGCAGCAGGCCCGCATTCAGCAAGCCGCCGGCAAACGACTGCTCGGCAGTCGCCACGCGCGCCACGCCCGGCACACGGCTGTGCGCGATGCCCCATGCGGCTGCGATCAGCAGCGCCCACAGCATCGGCAGCAGCGCCACCTTGCCCGGGCCGACGCTGAACTGCACCGGGCCGATGAGCTCGGCCACGGCCACGATGGCCAGGGTTACGAGCGCGAGCTTGAGTTTTCCGGAGGCGCTGGAGGGCGCGGCAGCGGCAAGGACGGAGGCGGCAGAGGTCATGGGTGGGGCGTCTTTTCGTGGCGCAGTACCTGCGGGGTGCCGGCGAGTTTCGGCTTGCAGGTCTATTGCATCAATGACCGTAAATCGGGATATTCGATGCATTGAATGCAACACTCACCACGAACTTCAGGAGACCGGGCCATGGACGACAAGCTCGACACGCGCCGCGTGCGCTACTTCATGCAGGTGCTCGACAGCGGTTCGGTGCGCGGCGCCGCCGACGTGCTCGACATGGACCCTTCGGCCGTGAGCCGCGCCATCGGCATCCTCGAACAGGAGTGCGGCGTGCCGCTGCTGGAGCGCCACGGCCGTGGCGTGGTGCCCACCGATGCGGGCGAGATGCTGGCTGGCTACGTGCGGCGCCAGAACAGCCAGAAGCAGCACCTGATGGCGCAGATGGACAGCATCCGCAAGATCGAGCGCGGCCACATCGACGTCGTGGCCGGTGAGGGGTACGTCGACTGGCTCATGCGCCACAGCCTGCGAGACTTCATGACCACGCACCCGAAGATCACCATCGACCTCGACGTGGCGAGCACCGACGAGATCGTGCAGCGCGTGGTCGAGGAACGCGCCCACATCGGCATGCTGTTCCAGCCGCCGAAGGACGACAGGCTCACCTCCCACCAGTCGCACTCGCAGCCGATCCAGGCGCTGGTGCTGGCCACGCACCCGCTCGCGCAGCTGGGCCGTCCGCTGAAGCTGGCCGACCTGCTGCCCTACCCGGGCGCCACGCTGCACCGCAACTTCGGCGTGCGCCAGCACATCGAGGCGGCCGAGGTCAGCGAAGGCGTGCGGCTGCCATCGCTGCTGACCACCACCTCGTTCAGCGCGCTCGGCCACTTCGTGTCGGCCGGGCTGGGCTATGCGCTGGGCACGCGCATCTCGCTCACGCCGAACGCCACCAACCCCGAACTGGTCGAGCTGCCGATGAAGAACCCGCTGCTGTCGCAGGGCCGCTCGCACATCGTGTCGCGGCACGGGCGCATGCTGTCGCCGGCCGCTTCCGAATTGCTGCGGTGCGTGGTGGCCGACATGCGGCGCTATGCCGATCTGGCCGCCAGCAAGGACAAGCCGGAGAAAGCGGAGAAGCGCGCGGCCTCGCGTGCACGAAGCGCCGCGGCATGAGGCACGACGTTGCGCGCCTCGCCCTTTCGGTGTTCTGATCGGGCCCCATGTCGTACGCCATTCCGCTTTTCATTCACCTGCTCTGCGCCGCCTTCTGGGTCGGCGGCATGGCGACCATGCACTTCGCGGTGCGCCCTTCCGCCGTCGCCACGCTGGAGCCGCCGCTGCGCCTGCGCATGATGGCCGCGACGCTGCGGCGCTTCTTCGTGGGGGTGGATGCATCGGTCACGCTGCTGTTCGTGACCGGCGTGGCGATGATCCTCTCGACGGGCGGCTTCCGCGGCCTGCACTGGCGCATCGAGGCGATGATGAGCATCGCGATCGTGATGGCCGCCATCTACGTCTACATCCGCGCCTCGGTGTTCAGGGCAATGCGGCGCGCGGTGGAAGAAAGCGCCTGGCCGGTGGCGGCCGCGCGGCTCAACACCGTGCGCAAGCTGGTGATGGTGAACCTGGTGTTGGGCGTGATCGTGTTCGGAGTGGCGACCATCGGGCGGGCTGGCTGAGGCTGCGGCGCTCAGACCAGGTTGAGCTCGACGTCGATGTTGCCGCGCGTGAGCTTGGAGTACGGGCAGGTCTGGTGCGCGGCGTCGACCACAGCGCGGGCGGTTTCGCGCTCGAGGCCCGGCAGGCTCACGTTCAGGCGCGCGCGCAGGAAGTACTGGCCGTCTTCGTTGGCAAGGTCGACCTCGGCATCGACGGCCAGGTCGGCGGGCAGCTTGATCTTCATCGCGCCGGCCGCCTTGCCCATCGCGCCGATGAAGCAGGCCGACCAGCCCGCGGCGAACAGCTGCTCGGGGTTGGTGCCCGCGCCAGAGGTGCCGGGCGACGAAAGCCGGATGTCGAGGCGCCCGTCGTCGCTGCGCGATGCGCCGTCGCGCCCGCCGGTGGTGTGGGTCTTGCCGGTGTAGAGGATCTTTGCGGTGGTGGAGCTCATGGGGATTCCTTTCAGGCTCGCCGGAATGGCGATGCATGGATTGAATCGGCGGGCTGTATCCGCGATGTGTCGAGCGGGGCGCACTTTTGCATGCCCGTGTGTGCGGCGGGCGGCCAGACACACTGGCGTACAAAGCGGCCACTCGGTCGAGCCGCAGGTCAGCGAGGAGCGCCCTTGAGCTCGACGGTGTTGCCGTCGGGGTCGGCGATGTAGATCGAGGGGCCATTGCCCTCGGCGCCGAAGTTGTTCTGCACCTCGCCGTTCACCGCTACGCCGTGGGCAGCCATCAGCGCGCGAATGGCGGCTTCGTCGAAAGGCTCGATGCGCAGGCAGATGTGATCGACGTTGCGGCCTTCCACGCCGGCAAGCGCCCCGCCCTGCCTGCCCAGTGGGCCATCGGGCGTGACGAGATCGATCAGGCTCGCGCCGGCGCGCAGGTGCACGAGCCCCAGGTCGTCGCGGCGCTTCTCGATGGCGCAGCCCAGCACGTCGCGGTAGAACGTGATGGCGCGTTCGATGTCCTTCACGCGCAGCACGATGTGGTCGATGCGCAGCACCGAGAACGGTGGCGTGCGCATCGGGCTCGTCATGGCTGCCTGGTGGTCAGACCACGCCGGCCGATCGCAGGGCGTCGAAGCGGGCGGAGTCGATGCCCATTTCCGCCAGCACTTCCTGCGTGTGCTGGCCCAGCGCCGGTGGTGCATGGCGCAGCACGGGCGGCGTGGCCGTCAGCCGCAGCGGGCTCGCCACGCCCGTGATGCTGGCGATGCCGTCGCCCGCATCGCGCGGCAACGTGACCGCAAGGCCGCGCGCCTTGACTTGCGCGTCATCGAAGGCCTGGGCAATGTCGTTGATCGGGCCGCAGGGCACGGCCTTGTCTTCGAGCAGCGTGACCCACGCGGCCGTGGTGCGGGTGCGCGTGAGTTCTTCCATCATCGGGATCAGCACCAGGCGGTGCTTCACGCGCAGCGTGTTGGTGGCAAAGCGCGCATCGGTCGCCCATTCCGGATGGCCGGCTGCTTCGCAGAAGCGCGCGAACTGCCCGTTGTTGCCAATGGCCAGCAGCATCGAGCCGTCTTGCGTCGGAAAGTCCTGATACGGCGCGAGGCTCGGGTGCGTGTTGCCCTGGCGTTCGGGCGCCTTGCCGGTGTTGAGGAACGCGCTCGCCTGGTTGGCGAGGATGGCCATGCCCACGTCGAGCAGCGCCATGTCGATGTGCTGGCCTTCGCCGGTGCGGTCGCGCACCTGCAGCGCCGCGAGGATGGCGGTGCTGGCGTAGACGCCGGTGAACAGGTCCGTGAGCGCCACGCCCACGCGCAACGGGCCGCCACCGGGTACGTCATCAGGGCGGCCGGTGATGCTCATCATGCCGGTCATGGCCTGGATCATCAGGTCGTAGCCCGCGCGCTCGGCATAAGGGCCGTCGTGGCCGAAGCCGGTCACGCTGCAGTAGATGAGGCGCGGGTTGGCCGCGCGCAGGCTCTCGTGGTCGAGGCCGTATTGCTTGAGGCCACCGGTCTTGAAGTTCTCCACCACGATGTCGGCCTGCGCCGCCATCTGCCTGAGCAGCGCCTGCCCCTCGGGCGTGGCCATGTCGACCGTGACCGAGCGCTTGTTGCGGTTGCAGGACGTGAAGTAGCTCGCCTGGTCGGTGTCGTTGCCGTCCGCGTCCTTGATGAAGGGCGGACCCCAGGTGCGCGTGTCGTCGCCGACGCCGGGGCGCTCGATCTTGACGACGTCGGCGCCCAGGTCCGCCAGGATCTGCGTGCACCACGGGCCCGCGAGCACGCGGGACAGATCGAGGACTCTGATGCCGTCGAGTGCTGCGGGCTTGTTGCTCATTCGTTCGTTCAGTTGGCGAAGGCTGCGATGCCGGTGATGGCGCGGCCCAGGATGAGCGCGTGGATGTCGTGCGTGCCTTCGTAGGTGTTGACCACTTCCAGGTTCACCAGGTGGCGGGCCACGCCGAATTCGTCGCTGATGCCGTTGCCGCCCATCATGTCGCGCGCCATGCGGGCGATGTCGAGCGACTTGCCGCAGTTGTTGCGCTTCATGATCGAGGTGATTTCCACCGCGGCGATGCCTTCGTCCTTCATGCGGCCCAGGCGCAGGCTGCCTTGCAGGCCCAGCGTGATCTCGGTCTGCATGTCGGCCAGCTTCTTCTGGATGAGCTGGTTGGCGGCAAGCGGGCGGCCGAACTGCTTGCGGTCCAGCGTGTACTGGCGGGCGCGATGCCAGCAGTCTTCGGCGGCGCCGATCGCGCCCCACGAGATGCCGTAGCGGGCGCTGTTCAGGCAGGTGAACGGGCCCTTGAGGCCCTGCACTTCGGGGAAGGCGTTTTCTTCGGGGCAGAACACGCCGTCCATCACGATCTCGCCGGTGATGCTGGCGCGCAGGCCGACCTTGCCGTGGATCGCCGGAGCCGACAGGCCCTTCATGCCCTTCTCAAGCACGAAACCGCGGATGGGGCCGACCGTGCCGCTTTCGCTGACTTCCTTGGCCCACACCACGAACACGTCGGCGATGGGCGAGTTGCTGATCCACATCTTCGAGCCGCTGAGCGAGTAGCCGCCCGGCACCTTCTTGGCACGCGTGGCCATGCTGCCGGGGTCGGAGCCATGGTCGGGCTCGGTCAGGCCGAAGCAGCCGATCCATTCGCCGGTGGCGAGCTTGGGCAGGAACTTCTGCTTTTGCGCTTCGGTGCCGAATTCGAAGATCGGCACCATTACCAGCGAACTCTGCACGCTGGCCATCGAGCGGTAGCCCGAGTCGACGCGCTCGACTTCACGGGCGATCAGGCCGTAAGCCACGTAGTTGAGGCCGGGGCCACCGTACTGCTCGGGGATCGTCGGGCCCAGCAGGCCGAGCGCGCCCATTTCGCGAAAGATGGCGGGGTCGGTTTCGCCGGTGCGGAAGCCTTCGATGACGCGGGGCGCAAGGCGCTCCTGGCAGTAGGCATTGGCCGCGTCGCGGATCATGCGTTCTTCGTCGGTCAGTTGCTGGTCGAGAAGAAGGGGGTCGTCCCAGTGGAATTGCGCTTTGGCGGCCATGTGGCTGTCTCCGGAAATTAGGGGAAAGGTGAAAAGAGGGGGAATGGGGCCGATGCTAGCCATGCGGGGGGCATGACGCAAACGATGATTCCGCACCCAGATATGCGTTCGTAGAATGTCTTGCAAGATGTTCGATCGGCCTCTTCATTGGTGAGGCCAGGGTTTCATACATACACCCGAGGCATACATGCGCCGCAAGATCCCACCCCTGCAAACCCTCGTGTGCTTCGACGCCGCCGCGCGCCACGAGAGCTACACCCGCGCTGCGCAGGAACTGGCGCTCACCCAAAGCGCCGTGTCGCGCCAGATCGGCACGCTCGAAGCCTTCCTCGGCGTGGCGCTGTTCCGCCGCACGCGGCACGGGGTAGCGCTCACGGCCAGCGGCGCGGCCTACGCGCGGCAGATCACCAAGCGGCTGGAAGCGATGGAGCGCGACACGCTCGACGCAATGGCCCACCAGGGCGAAGGCGGCTCGCTCTCGCTGGCGGCCGTGCCCACCTTCGCCACCCGCTGGCTGATGCCGCGCCTGAAGGGCTTCGCGGCGCTGCAGCCCGACGTGGTGGTGCACATCGAGACGCGCACCCGTCCCTTTCTGTTTGCCGACGCCGAGTTCGACGCCGCGCTGTACGCCGGCACGCCCGCGCAGGTAGAGAACTGGGCCGGTACGCGCGCGCTGCTGCTGATGCACGAAGACGTGGTGCCGGTGTGCAGCCCGTCGCTGCTCGCACGCGGCAAGGCCGTAACGCCGGCCGCCATCGCGAAGATGCCGCTGCTGCAGCAAAGCACGCGGCCCGACGGCTGGCGCCAGTGGTTCGACGCGCAGCAGATCGACGCGCCCAACGCGCGCGGTGGTCCGCGCTACGAGCTGTTCTCGATATTGGCCGCGGCCGCGTCGCACGGGCTCGGCGTGGCGCTGATGCCGACGATGCTGGTGGCCGACGAACTGGCACGCGGCGAGCTGGTGGTGGCGTGCGCTCGGCCCCTTTCGGGCGAGCGCAACTACTACCTCGTGACGCCGGAGCGGGCCGATCAGCGGCCGCTGCTGAAGTTCTTCAGCGACTGGCTGCTGGAGCAGGCCCGGCAGGGTTGACGCGCCGCTAGCGCAGCGTGATGCCGAGCGAATCGAAACCCGCGTCCGGAAACGGCGAGCCTCGATGGCTCGCAGGCGGGACACTGGGCGCATGACAAGAAAGCCTTCCCGCATCGATTCGCTCGACTGGCCCCGCATCGAAGCGGACCTCGCCGCCCGCGGCTGCGCCGTCACCGGCCAGCTGTTCACTCCCGAGGAATGCGCCGCGCTCACAGCCATGTACGACGAAGGCCACCGCTTTCGCAGCCGCGTGGTGATGCAGCGCCACGGCTTCGGACAAGGCGAGTACCAATACTTTGCAAACCCGCTGCCGCCCAGGCTCGCCGCATGCCGCAGCGCGCTGTACGAACGCCTCGCGCCGCTGGCCAATGCGTGGGCCGCGGCGATGGGCCAGCCGGCCGACTACCCGCCGGACCACGCCGCGTATCTCGCGCGCTGCCACGCGGCGGGCCAGTTGCGCCCCACCCCGCTGCTGCTGCGCTACGACGAGGGCGACTACAACTGCCTGCACCAGGATCTGTACGGCGACCTGCAGTTTCCGCTGCAGCTCACGGTGCTGCTGAGCAAGCCGGGCGAAGACTTCACCGGCGGCGAGTTCGTGCTGACCGAGCAGCGCCCGCGCATGCAATCGCGCGCCGAGGTGGCGCCGCTCGCGCAGGGCGAGGCGGTGATCTTCGCGGTCAACCAGCGGCCGGTGGCCGGCACGCGCGGCAGCTACCGCGTGACGATGCGCCACGGCGTGAGCCGCGTGCGTTCGGGCCGGCGGCATACGCTGGGCATCATCTTTCACGACGCGCGCTGAAGGGCTGCTCCCACGCGCTTCCACGACTCCGGTCTAGACAGGCCTGAGCCACCGCGGCGCTGTTCAGTACCGCACAGACAGCCGAAGTCGAGCGAAAATCGCGCCCGCCTCCGGCGCCACCAGGATCCCCGACACCAACGATCGAGGCCGTGGCTCACCGAAGGTCGGCCCGCGGCTTCGCTGCAGCGGGTGCATTCGAGTGGTCGTCAGGGAGCTGTATGAACAACAAGAACTCTTCCGGGAATCCGGAAGTGGCTGGAAAGCCGTCGGTCGAAAAATCTGTCACACAACCGGCACCGGCCGGGCGCTCGCGCCGCTTCCGGGTGGACGTGGGCACCATCGTCAGCGTCGTGGCGCTGGCCCAGTCGCTGCTGCTGGTGTCGCTCGGCTACTGGGGCTCGCAGCGGCTGGTGTCGCGCATCGGCGTGTCCGCGCACAAGGCCAACCATGACCGCACCGAAGACAAGGTGCTGGCCTTTCTGCAGAAGGCCGAGTCGGTCATCAACGCGGTGGGCACCGCCCCCAGCCTGCAGCCCGCGGGCGAGCACTCCGAAAGAACGGCGGAGCTGCTCTGGACGCTGCTGCAGCAGTCGCCCGAGCTCGACAGCATCTACGTCAGCAACGAGAAGGGCCAGATGCTGATGGCGCTGCGCTACCCGGTGCCGGCCATGCGCTACATCGAGCGCGGCGCAAGCTCCACCACCGAGACCTGGCAGTACAAGCTGCCGCTGGATGCCGAGGCCGACGTGCAGCAGCGCTATGCCACGCAGCGCCTCGAGTCGTTCCGCAGCAACTACAACCCGACGCAGCGCAGCTGGTACGTGCAGGCATGCAAGGCACAGGGGCCCATCTGGACGCAGCCGTACGTGTTCGCAGCCGCGCAGGAGCTTGGCGTGACCTACGCACTGCCCAGCAAGCGCCGCTACGCCGACAGCAGCGCGCAGGCGCTGGTGGTGGCGGGCGACGTGTCGCTCGGGCGGCTGTCGGAATTCGTGCGCCAGTTCAGCAGCGACGGCTACGGCGACAGCGCGCTGCTGAGCGCCGACTTCCGCGTGCTCGCGCGCAGCGACATGCCGGGCGTGCTGCACGAGCTGCAGCCGCCCAGCGGCGTGCTCGGTGCATTGCATGCGCACATGGTGGCCGACGGCACGGCGGGCGGCGGCACCGACACCGAGTTCTCCTTCACCCACGAAGGCCGCCGTTATCTGGTGCAGGCCTCGCGCATTCCCAGCACCGGCTGGCAACTGGTGAGCTGGGTGCCCGAAGACATGCTGCTGGGCGACCTGCACCGCGCGGTGCTGTGGGGCCTGGCGCTGGCACTGGTCTTCCTGGCGATGGCGTTGTTCATGTCGCTGAAGCTGTCGAAGCTGGTGACTGCGCCGGTGGAGAACCTCTCGCACATCGCGCGCCGCATCGGCCTGCTGGAGCTGGACAACCTGCCGCGCGAACCGAGCCGGGTGCTCGAGATCCAGCACCTCGACCAGGCCCTGGACGACTCGGCGCGCAGCCTGAAGGCCTTCAGCAAGTTCGTGCCGGTGGACGTGATCAACCAGCTGATCGACGCGGGCCACACGCTCGCACCCAGCGGCTCACCGCGGCGCGTGACGGTGATGTTCACCGACGTGGAGGGCTTCACCTCGATCTCGGAGTCGCTCGACACCGACGTGCTGGTGGTCATGCTGACCGAGTACTTCAACCTGGCGACGGGCGTGTTCGCGCGGCACGGCGGCGTGGTCGACAAGTTCATCGGCGACGGCATCATGGTGCTGTGGGGCGCGCCCTCCGACCTGAAGGACGCGGAATACAAGGCCTGCCTGGCCGCGCTGGAACTGCACGTGGAGATGGACGATCTCAACCGCAAGTGGGCGGCACAGGGCCTGCCCGAGTTCCGCACGCGCGTGGGCATCCACACAGGCACGGTGATCGCGGGGGTGCTGGGCTCGAACGACCGGCTGTCGTACACGGCGTTCGGCGACGTGATCAACGTGGCGAGCCGCATCGAGGGCTTCAACAAGCAGCTCGGCACGCAGACGCTGATGTCGGAAACCACCTTCGCCGGGCTCGGCGGCCGGCTTCACACGCGGCGCATCGAGGAGCAGGCGGAACTGCGCGGCCGGCAGACGCGCATGGTGCTCTACGAGCTGATGACTTCCTAGCGCGGAGCCTGGGCGACGCGCACCAGCACCAGGTCGGCGCTGGTGGCGCCGCCTTGCGTGAGCACGGAATACTGCGTGTCGTTGATGAACAGCAGCTGCTCGCCGCGCGAGATGCGCGCCGACACGGCGTAGCGCATGCGCGGGTCGATGCGCGCGGCATCCACCTTCAGCTCGTAGGCAAAGGGCACCTGCTTGCCGTTGGCCTTGATGCGCTGCTCGGCAAGCACGGTCGAGGGCGCGTCCATGCGCGACACGTCGAGCAACTGAACCACGACTTCGGCCGCGGGGTCGAGCGCGATGCGTTCGCGGTAGGTGACGGTGCCGCTCACGCGAAGCTGCGCGGCACCGCCTGCAGCTGGCGAAGAAGGCACTGCGCAAGCGCTCAGCAACGAGGCGCCTGCGATGACGGAGAACATGAGGAGGCTGGTGCGTCTTTTCATGCGGCCATTATGCGGAGGCACTTGCGGAGGCACGCTGTGCGGCAAAGGCCACGTACCAGTCCAGGCTGCCGGGGTTTGCCATCGCCTCGCGGTTGACCACCTTCTCGATGGGCTGGCCCAGCAGCAGCTTCTTGATCGGCAGCTCCTGCTTCTTGCCCGAGAGCGTGCGCGGAATCTCGGCCACCTGGAAGATGTCGTTGGGCACGAAGCGCGGCGACAGCGAAGTCTTGATGGCGTTGTTGAGCCGCGTGCGCATGGCGTCGTCGAGCGACACGCCGGGGCGCAGCACCACGAACAGCGGCATGTAGCTGTCGCGGCCCAGGTATTCGAGGTCGACCACCATCGAGTCGAGTACCTCGGGCAGGCCCTCGACGGCGCTGTAGATCTCGCTGGTGCCCATGCGCAGGCCCTGGCGGTTGATGGTGGCGTCGCTGCGGCCGTAGATGATGCAGCCACCGTCCTCGCCGATCCTGATCCAGTCGCCATGGCGCCACACGCCGGGGTAGGTGTCGAAGTAGCTCGACACGTAGCGCGCATTGCCTTCGTCGCCCCAGAAGTAGAGCGGCATCGACGGAATGGCCTTGGTGCACACCAGCTCGCCGACTTCGCCGATGACCGGCTGGCCCTGCTCGTTCCACGCCTCGACCGCATGGCCGAGTTCGCGGCACTGCATCTGGCCCGGCACTTCGGGCAGGTCGCGGTTGCCGCCGACGAAGGCGCCGCAGAAATCGGTGCCGCCGGAAATGTTGCACCACCACACCTCTTTCGAACCCGCCTCGAGAATCTGCCTGGAGCCCCAGCGCTGAACCTCTTCGGGCAGCGGCGAGCCGGTGCTGCCGAGTGCACGCACACGCGACAGATCGCCGCATTCCTTCGCGACAAGGCCGGCCTTCATGCAGTTGGTGAAGTAGGCCGCGCCCGCGCCAAAGAACGTGACCTTGTGCCGCGCCACGAAGCGCCACAGCACGCTCCAGTCGGGCTTCTCCTTGCTGCCCGCCGGGTTGCCGTCGTAGATGCAGATGGTGGCGCCGAAGGCCATGCCCGAAAGCTGCGAGTTCCACATCACCCAGCCGGTGGAGCTGTACCAGTGGTAGCGCTCGCCGAAGTTGTTGGCGCCGTAGCTCGCGCCCACGTCGTTGTGCAGGCCGCAGGGGTGCATGGTGAGGATGATGCCGCCCTGCCCGTGCACGATGGGCTTGGGCAGGCCGGTGGTGCCGCTCGAATAGACGATCCAGATCGGGTGGTCGAAGGGCAGCCATTCGGGCTCGAAGGCTGCGACCTCGGCACCGTTGCGGTCGATGGCCTGCGCCCAGTCGACGTCATGCGGCACTGCGCTGGCGGCGTACGGCGACTTCACCAGCAGCAGCTTCTGCACGCTCGGCAGCTGGCCCCGCAGCTCCTGCAGCACGGCGCTGCGGTCGAGCGGCTTGCCGCCGTAATGAACACCGTCGACGACGATCAGCACCTTGGGCTCGATCTGGCGGAAGCGGTCGGCCACTGCGGCCGTGCCCATGTCGGGCGCGCACACGCTCCAGATCGCGCCGATGCTGGAGCACGCGAGAAAGGCCACCATGGTCTCGGGCACGTTGGGCATGTAGGCCGCAACGCGATCGCCGCGCTGCACGCCTAGCGACTTGAGCGTGAGCGCCACTGACGCCACCTGGCGGCGCATTTCGGGCCACGACATCTCGCGCACTTCGCCGCGTTCGTTGTCGCTCACGATGGCGGGCATGCCGGCCGCGTGTGCCGCATCGGCATGGCGCAGGACCTCGCGGGCGTAGTTGACCTGGGCGCCCGGGAACCAGCGCGCGCCGGGCATGCGCGATTCGGCGAGCACGGCTGTGTGCGGCGTGGGCGACTCGATGCGGGCGTAGTCCCAGATGCTCTGCCAGAAGGCGTCGAGCTCGGTGACGGACCAGCGCCACAGGGCGTCGTAGCTGTCGAACACGAGGCCGCGCGTCTCGCGCAGCCAGTCTTGATAGAGGCGGATCTGGGGGATGTTGGGAGCGGGCATGGCGCGAGCGTAGCGCTGCGAACGACCGTGCTCAATCGGGGTTGACCTCAGGGTTTGTACGCGTGTTCAATGTTTTTGTACAAGCGTTCAATACGCTCCCATGAGCACCCGCACACCTGCCGCAAGGCGCAGCACCTCGCGCGCTGCGACGCCTTCCCCCGCCGCAGTCGCCATCGCGACTGCGCGGCCCGATCGCAAGCAGGCGATCCTGCTGGCGGCCGAGAAGCTTTTTGCGCAGCACGGCTACCACGTGGTGACGATCCGCCAGATTGCCGAGGAGGCCGGCGTGCCGCTGGCGCTGGTGGGCTACTACTACGGCCAGAAGCACGAGCTGTTTCACGCGATCTTCGAGCACTGGGGCCACTCCATCGAGGCGCGGCTCGCGGGGCTGGCCGCTGTGAACATCGACCCCGACGACGCGCGCACGCTGCCGCGCATCATCGAAGCCTTCACCGCGCCCGTGCTGGCGCTGCGCGCAAGTTCAGAGGGCGAGTACTACGCGCTGCTGGTGGCGCGCGAGCTGTACCACGCCACCGAGGAAGCCGACCGCGTGCTGCGCGCCTACTTCGACCCGCTGGCCGAGGCGTACATTGATGCGCTGCACGTCGCGCTGCCGCATGCCACGCGCAGCCAGGCGGCCTGGGGCTATCAGTTCGCGCTGGGCTCGCTGCTGCACCACCTGAACGACAGCCGCATCGAACGACTCTCGCGCGGCGAGAACACGCGCGCCGACCCGGCCGTGGCACCGATGCTGGTGAGCTTCATCGTCGGCGGCCTGCGCGCCGCGCTGCCGCGGCCCAAGACCCCACGCACGAACAAGACCATCTCCAGGAGACAAAAGCCATGATGAAACGACGCACCCTGCTGTCGGCGCTTGCCGCGACGTCGGCCATTGCCGCGCTGCCTTCGCGCGCCCAGTCCAACCCGAAGATCGTGTTCGGCTACACGGCCGTGACCGACTTCGCCTCGGTGTTCGTGGCGGCCGAAGAGGGCTACTTCAAGAAGCGCAATCTCGAGGTCGAACTTAAGTTCATCCCGCTGAACTCGACGATCCCGGCGGCGCTGCAGTCCGACTCGCTGCAGATCGGCGGGCCCACGCCCTCGGTGTTCCTGCAGGCGGTGGATGGCGGGCTCGACCTGGTGCTGGTAGCCGGCGGCGGCCTCACCTCGAAGACCATCACCGGCTTCGGCCTGGTGGCACGCGCGGGCTCGGGCATCAAGAGCCCGCAGGACTGCGTGGGCAAGAAGATCGGCGTGCCGGGCCTCGGCGCCTTCCTGCACGTGACTTTCCGCGCATGGCTGAAAGACAGCGGCGTGGACTACCGCAAGGTCAACTTCGTCGAGGCTGCATTCCCGCAGCATGCCGACCTGCTGCGCGGCGGCTCGGTCGACGCGGTGGTGTCGGCCGACCCGTTCATGAGCCGCATCACCGAGAGCGGCGCGGGCTACGTGGCTTCGTACTACTCGACCTTCCTGCCCGAGAACAACCAGACCATCGTGCATGCGGCCAAGCGCGAGTGGGTGGCGAAGAATCCAGCGGCGGCGCGCGCCTTTCGCGAAGCACTGGTCGAGTCGGGTGGGTTCATGCAGCAGCCGAAGAACGACGCCAAGGTGCGCGCGGCCATCGGCAAGTACATCAAGCTGCCGCCCGAAGTGCTGGCCAAGGTGCAGATCTCGCCGCCCGGCCCCGTGGTGACGGAAAAGCAGCTCGCCTACTGGACCGGGCTGATGAAAGAGCAAGACATGCTCAAGACGAGCATCGACGTTGCGAAGCTGGTGGCGAAGTGATCTCAGCACCTGCCCCCATCACCGCACGCGCCGCACTGTCAGCGAGCGCCTTTCATTCGCCGGCCAGCCCCACGATGCAAGCCACTCCCTTCCTGCGCTTCGACGGCGTGACCATCCGCCTCGGCGGGCGCGAGATTCTGTCGCCCACTTCGTTCGACGTGGCGCGTGGCGAGTTCGTCTGCATCGTCGGCCCCAGCGGCTGCGGCAAGACCACGCTGCTGCGCGCGGCCAGCGGGCTCGTCACCGCGAGCGCGGGCGAGGTGCGGCGCAACGGCGTGAAGATGACCGAGCCTTCGCGCGAAGTCGCTTTCGTGTTCCAGGACTACGGCCGCGCGCTGCTGCCGTGGCGCACGGTGGAAGGCAATGTGAGCCTTGCGCTGGAGGCGGCTGGCGTGCCCGCCGTCGAACGCGCGCCGCGCATCGCCGACGTGCTTGGCAAGGTCGGCCTCGCGAAGCATGCGCAGAAGTTTCCGGTGCAGCTGTCGGGCGGCATGCAGCAGCGCGCGCAGATTGCACGCTGCCTCGCGCAGAAGCCCGAGCTGATGATGATGGACGAGCCCTTCGGCGCGCTCGACGCGCTCACGCGGCAGAGCCTGCAGGACGAGCTCGCGCGACTGGTGCGTGACGACGGGCTCACGGTGCTGTTCGTCACGCACGACCTGGAAGAGGCCATCTACCTCGGTGACCGCGTGATCGCGTTGCAGGCCAACCCGGGGCCGGGGCGGCCGAGTCTCGCGCGGATGATCGACGTGAAGATCCCCCGGCCGCGCGACCAGCTTACGACGAAGGAGCATCCTGAGTACCTGCAGTTGCGGCGTGAACTGTTCGCCTTCATCGAGCAGGGCCATGACTGAGAACCGCCTCTTCCGCTGGCTGCGGCCGTGGGTGTTTCCGGTGGTGCTCGTCGGAGCCTTCGAGTGGTACGCGCGACGTGCAGCCGCGCTGGGCAGCGATGCGCTCGCGCCACCGAGTGCGGCGGCCAAGGCTTTCGTCGGCGCGGCCATGGACGGCTCGCTCTGGCAGGCCACCGGCTTCACGCTCGGCACCGCGGCACTTGGTTTGCTGCTGGGCGCTGTGCTCGGCATCGCATTGGGCCTGGTGCTCGGACTCTCGCGCCGCGCGGCGCAGCTCGGCTCCGTCTCCATCGAGGTGCTGCGCCCGGTGCCTTCGGTCGCGCTGATCCCGCTCGCGATGCTGACCTTCGGCTTCGGCGTGCGCATGGAACTGGCCATCGTGGCGTTTGCCACCTTCTGGCCGCTGCTGGTGCTGGTGCAGTCGGCGGTGCAGCAGATCGAGCCGCGGTTGCTCGAAGTCAGCCGCGTGCTGGGCCTGTCGGCGCGTGAGCGGGCCTTCAAGATCGTGCTGCCGGCCATCGTGCCGCGCCTGTTCGTCGCGCTGCGGCTGGGCGTGGCGGTGGCGCTGGTGGTAGCCGTGACGGTGGAGATCGCGGCCAACCCGAACGGCATGGGCTACGCGATGATGATCGCGCAGCAGAGCTTCGACCCCGCGCTGATGCTCGCCTGGCTGGGCTGGATCGGGGTGGTGGGCTTCGCAGTCAATGCGGGCATGCTGCTGTTGCAGCGCGTGGTGTCGCGGCGCATGGGGGTGCCGTCATGAGCGGCAACAACAACGATCGCACCGGCCTGAACTGGCTCGGCTCGCTGGGCGTGTTGCTCGCGCTCATCGCGCTGTGGTGGGTCGCGAGCAACGCGGGCTGGGTCAGCCGCGTGTTCCTGCCGACGCCGCAGGCTACCTTCTCCAGCCTGCTCGAAGGACTCAACCTCTCCGGCGAAGGCGGCAACGGCGAACTGCTCGGCTTCACGCAGGCCACGGTGGGCCGGATGATCGAGGGCTGGCTGCTCGCTTCGCTCTTCGGCGTGCTGCTGGGCGCGGCCATCGGCGTGTCGCCCTCGGTGCGTGCGTGGGTGCAGCCGACGCTGGAATTCATTCGCCCCCTGCCCGCCTCGGCGCTGCTGCCGCTGGCGATTTCGATCTTCGGGCTGAACCCCGGCATGGTGCTCTTCGTGGTCGCCTTCGGCGCGATGTGGCCGGTGCTGCTGGCCACGGTGCACGGCTTCGCGGCGGTGGAGCCGCGCCTGTCGGAAGTGGCGCGCTGCCTGCAGATGTCGCGCGCGGCGTACATCTGGAAGATGGGCCTGCCCAATGCGATGCCCGACATCCTGGCCGGCATGCGGCTCGCGCTGACCATTGCGCTGATCGTCGCGGTGGTGGGCGAAATGATCGCCTCGCAAAGCGGCCTGGGCCAGGCCATTCTGCTGGCAGCACGCGCCTTTCGCGCCAGCGACCTGTTCGCCGGCATCGTGCTGCTCGGGCTCATCGGCTTCGCGAGCAACGCGCTGCTGGCCTTTGCCGAGAAACGCCTGCTGCGTTGGCAGCAGCCCTGATTCCTTCCTCTTCTCTTTCCCTCTCTTTCCTTTTCTTCCAACACGAACACCCCACAAGGAGCCCCGCCATGCCACGCAAATTCGTCGACCTCTCGATCTTTCTCGAAAACGACGTGCTCTCCGACCCGCCGGCCTTCGCACCGAAGATCCAGTACTTCACGCACGAGCAGACCTACGAGCAGATCGAGCCCTTCTTTCCCGGCCTTCAGCGCGAAGACCTGCCCGACGGCGAAGGCTGGGCGGTGGAGCTGGTGCAGCTGTCGACGCACAACGGCACGCACCTCGATGCGCCCTATCACTTCCACTCGACCATGGACAAGGCGCTGGGCGAGAAGAAGCCCGCCATCGCGATCCATGACGTGCCGCTCGAATGGTGCTTCCAGCCGGGCGTGAAGCTCGACTTTCGCCACCTCGCCGACGGCTACGTGGTGACGGCCGACGACGTCGAGGCCGAGTTGAAGCGCATCGGCCACACGCTGAGTCCGCTGGAGATCGTGGTGGTCAACACGCGCGCCGGCTCGCGCTACGGCAACCCCGACTACGTGTCGGCCGGCGCGGGCATGGGCTACGAGGCGACGATGTACCTGCTCGAGCGCGGCGTGCGCCTCACCGGCACCGACGCATGGAGCTGGGACGCGCCCTTCGTGCACACCGCGAAGAAGTACGGCGAGACGCATGACGCCTCGCTGATCTGGGAAGGCCACAAGGCCGGCCGCGACATCGGCTACTGCCACATCGAGAAGCTGCACAACCTCGAAGTGCTGCCGCCCACGGGCTTCTTCATCAGCTGCTTTCCGCACAAGATCCGCGGCGCGTCGGCGGGGTGGACGCGCGCGGTCGCGATCTTCGACGACGCGCTGATGGCTTCGGTGTGAGGGCCTCTTCACCATGAGCGCACTCAACCACACGCACGACGCCAACGCGCGCAGCTGGGTCGAATCGGCCAATGCAGCGGACAGCGACTTTCCGATCCAGAACCTGCCGCATGCGGTGTTTCGCCGCGCGGGCAGCAGCGAGGCGTTTCGCGGCGGCGTCGCCATCGGCGACCAGGTGCTGGACCTTGCGACGCTGGCCGCCCAGCAACAGCTCGACGGTCTTGCACTCGATGCGGCGAGAGCGGCCGCGCTGCCCGCGCTGAACGACTTCTTCGCGCTCGGCGGCGCCGCGTGGAAGGCGCTGCGGCACGCGCTCTTCGACCTGCTGAAGAACGACGCATCCGTCGCCACGGTACAGGCCGTGCGCGAATGCCTGGTGCCGCAGGCCGAAGTCGAATACACGGTGCCTGCACGCATCGGCGACTACACCGACTTCTACACCTCGATCGACCATGCGCTGAACATCAGCCGCCTGATGAATCCGGATGGCGACGTAACGCCCAACTTCCGCTGGATTCCGACCGCGTACCA
The DNA here is from genome assembly GCF_049913215.1 of Variovorax sp. R-27. Taxonomy (NCBI): domain Bacteria; kingdom Pseudomonadati; phylum Pseudomonadota; class Betaproteobacteria; order Burkholderiales; family Comamonadaceae; genus Variovorax; species Variovorax sp. R-27. The sequence goes on along the minus strand of NZ_CP183984.1, from coordinate 121,507 downwards.
CGGGCGCGTGTCGACCATCGGCGTGAGCGGCCAACGCTTCCGCCGGCCGATGGGGCAGGCGATGGCGCCGGGCGCCAAGGCGCCGACGTATCAGGCCTGCGCGCGGCTCGACTACGAGCTGGAGCTAGGCGTGTGGATCGGCACGGGCAATGCGCAGGGCGAGCCCATTGCGCTCGAACATGCGGAAGAACACATCTTCGGCATCTGCCTGCTGAACGACTGGTCTGCGCGCGACATCCAGTTCTGGGAGATGGCGCCGCTCGGTCCCTTCCTCGCGAAGAACTTCGCAACCACGATCTCGCCGTGGATCGTGACGATGGAAGCGCTTGCGCCCTACCGGCAGGCGTGGACGCGGCCAACGAGCGAGCCCCAACCGCTCGCGTACCTGGAGAACGCGAAGAATCGCGAGAGCGGTGCGCTCGACATCCGCCTGGAGGTCTGGCTCGAAAGCGAGAAGGCGCGCAAGGAGAAGACCGGACCGTCGCGCCTGTCGTCCACGAGCTTCAGGCACCAGTACTGGAGCGTCGCGCAGATGGTGACGCACCACACGATGGGCGGCTGCAGCCTGAACCCGGGCGACCTGTTCGGCAGCGGCACGATCTCCGGGCCCGGTGCAGGTGAAGCCGGCGCAATCATCGAACTGACGCGCGCCGCGCAAAGCCCGGTGACGCTGACCAATGGCGAACAGCGCGGTTTTCTGGAAGACGGCGATGCGGTGCTGCTGCGCGGCTGGTGCGAGAAGCCGGGGCATGCGCGCATCGGGTTTGGGGAGAGCCGGGGGACGGTGTTGGCGGCCAGGGGTTGACCTGAGGCACCAATGAAAAAGGCCACCCGATGAGGTGGCCTTTTTTCTGCAATGTGGAGCGGGAAAAGAGTCTCGAACTCTCGACCTCAACCTTGGCAAGGTTGCGCTCTACCAACTGAGCTATTCCCGCGTGAAGCCTCAGATTATAGGGTGATCTTGAGCCACTTTTCCCGGATCCGGGAAAAAAGTTCATTCAAGCGTCGAACACCAGCGACCGATGCAGCGACACGCCGGCCATCAGGCCGTCCGCCGAGGCCAGCGTGGCATTGGTGAATTTCATCGAGAGGTCGCCCGCCGCGTAGACGTCGGGCACCGTCGTCATCTTCATGCCGTCGACGCGCAGCACCGGGCCGAACGGGCCGTCGTCGAAGGCGCAGCCGAGCTGTTCGGCCAGCGGGCTGGACGGACGCGTGTGCGGCACCACGTACAGCGCCTCGATCGGCACGAGCCTGCCATCGTCGATGCGCACGCCGGCAAGCTGAGGCGCCGCGCCTTCCAGGCCAACGATGCGCCCCGGCTCGATGGCCACGCCGCGCGACTGCAGCTTCGCGCGCGTCTCGGCATCGGGCCCCTCGCCGCCATTCAGGAAGATCGTGGTCGGGCCCCACTCGTTGATCAGCAGCGAATGGTCCGGTGGGTGTCCGCTGTGGAACAGCACGCCCAGCGGGCGCCCGCTGAACTCGTAGCCGTGGCAATAGGGGCAATGCAACACGCTCTTGCCCCAGCGCTCGCTGATGCCGGCGATGTCGGGCAGGCCGTCCTGAATGCCGTAGGCCAGGAGCAGCTTGCGGGTCGAGACTTGCTCGCCGTTGTCCAGTGACAGCGTGAATCCCTCGACACCATCGGCGCTCGCGGCCACCGCACTGCCGCTGACGAACTTGACGGACGGATACGCAAGCAGCTTGTCGCGCGCGTCGGCAATCGTCTTCAAGGGCGACACGCCGTCCTGCCCGAAGAAACCGTGCGACGCCGCGGCAAAGCGGTTGCGCGGCGCGCCCGCATCGACGACGCACACGTTCCTTCGTGCGCGAGCCAGCTGCATGGCAGCGGAAAGGCCGGCAAAGCTGCCGCCCACGATCAGTGCGTCATAGCGCATGTTCAATGTCCTTCGATGTAAAGCCGCCGCCCGTCATGCGGCGGTGGAAGTCCCTGGAAAGATCGGCCAGCGTGATGCTGTTGAAACGCTTGAGCAGCAGCGCCTCGGCCTCGTCACACGCTCCGTCGAGCGCCGCGTTCACGGCCCGCTCGACGATGCAGCCCGGGCTCTCGGTGCGATTGCCCATTGCCAGCAGCGCGGGCGCGCCGACGGCGTTGTGGATGTCGCCCAGCGTCACCGCCGCCAGCGAGCACGACAGCACCCAGCCGCCGCCATGGCCCTTGGCCGAGCTGACGAACCCCGCCTGCCGCAGGCCGGCCATGAGGCGGCGCACGACGACCGGGTTGGTGTGCATCGCGGCCGCGAGCGACTCGGACGTGACGGGGTCGTTCATCTCGGCCATGTGCAGGAGCACATGGAGAACGGCTGAAAGCTTGCTGTCTCGTTTCATGCAACATTATGAGTTGCATATGTTTGTCATGGCGTGCCGAAGGGTCTTGCGGGGCCGGAACGCCCGTCGGTTGTCACGACGCTGAGGTGAGAATCGGGCCGCCCCCAACCAACCCCACCATGACGCCCGCCCCGACAACCCTGCTCGACGCCGCCCTGCGCGGCGTGCTGCTGGCCTTGCTGCTCGTGCTCGCGCTGGTCCTCGGCCGCGACCGCCCTCGCCTGCCGGTCGCGCGCGCCGGCGTGCTGCTGACGCTGGGCCTGTGCATCCAGGTCATCGGCTCCGCGCCGGCCTTCGAATCGCTCGTGCCGCGCGTGTGGCAGTCGCCGTTCGTCGCCGTGGCGGTCGGCAATGCCGTGCTGTTCTGGGTGTTCGTGCAGGCGCTGTTCAACGATGACTTCAGGCCGCGGCCCGTGCACGTCGCCGCATGGCTCGTGGTGGCCGCGGTGGCCGCGCTCAACTGCGCGGTGGTGGCGGGCAGCGCCTCGGTGCTCGCACCGGTGACGATGGGCGTTCAGCGCGCCGTGCCACTGGTGTTCGCGGTGCTGGCCGCGATGGCGGCAGCCTCGCAATGGCGGGCGGACCTGGTGGAGGGGCGGCGCCGGCTGCGCGTGTTCATCGTGGTGACGGGCGTCGGCTACAGCGTCGGGATGCTGGTCGTCCGGCTGGCCTCGCCGCGCGGGCAGCTGTCCAGCCTGTCGGCGACGGCTGATGTGGCGATGCTGCTGCTGATCGTGGCGGTGGTGGCCTGGCGGATGGTGCGACTGGCGGGGTCGGAGCTGTTTCCGGCCGCGGTGGTTCCAGATGCGCCTATCCCAACGGTCGAACCGCCCCCCGTCGAACCTCCGGCCCCCGACCCCGCCGAAGACCGCCTCGCCGAATCCCTGCAACACGCCATGGCGGTCGATCACGCCTATCGCAGCGAAGACCTGAGCATCGCCGCCCTCGCCGCACGGCTCTCAGTGCCCGAATACCGCCTGCGCCGCCTCATCAACCAGCGGCTGGGCCACCGCAATTTCAACGCCTTCGTCAACGGCTTCCGACTGGCCGAGGCGACGGCAGCGCTGGCCGACTCCTCGAAGCGCGATCTGCCGGTTCTGACCATCGCCTTGACCGCGGGCTTCCAGTCCATCGGCCCGTTCAACCGCGCGTTCAAGGCCGCCACCGGCCTCACGCCCACCGAATTCCGCAAGCAGAAGCTGGCCGAATCCTGAAATCTCTTGCCGAAAACCGCGTTTGCGGCTTTCGGCAAGACGCGGCCGGCGCGCCGCTGCATCGTCCGGGTCGCCGGGGGCATGGGCCTCCGATGACAAGGAGTTCGATGCGACGACGTTTCTATTTCATCTTCCTGCTGGCCCTGTGGTCCGGATGGGCGCAAGCCTCGATGGGCATAGCGGAACTTACCGCCACGGCTGACGACGGCCCGGTGACGGTGTTCTACCCGTCCACCGATGCGGCCCAGCCGACCCGGCGCGCCCGCTTCACGCTCGACGTGGCGGCGCAGGGCGCACCGGTACGCGGTAATGGCCGGCTGGTCGTCGTCTCACACGGCTCCGGCGGCGCGCCGTGGGTGCACGTGGACCTGGCGCGCAGCCTGGTAGACGCCGGCTTCATCGTCGCCATGCCCGAGCACAAGGCCGACAACTACAAGGACGACAGCAACCCCGGCCCCGACAGCTGGTCGATGCGCCCGGCCGAGGTGTCGCGCGCCATCGACGCAGTGGCTCGCGACCCGCGCTTCGCGCCGCTGCTGCAACTCGACAAGGTCGGCATGTACGGCATGTCGGCCGGCGGGCACACGGCGCTGAGCCTCGCGGGCGGGCGCTGGTCGCCGGCCGGGTTCAAACAGCATTGCGAGGCGAACCTGGTGGACGACTTCCAGTCCTGTGTCGGCCTGATCATGCGGCTGACGGGCGGGCCTTTCGATGGCCTGAAGAAATGGGCCGCGCTGTGGGTCATCCGCCATCGCTTCGACGACGCCACCCCGCGCGAGCACACCGACCCGCGCATCGCCGCCATCGCGGCGGCCGTGCCTTCGTCGGCCGATTTCGACATGGTCTCGCTGGCCAACCCGCGCGTGCCGCTGGGGCTCATCACCGCCCGGCAAGACCGCTGGCTGATCCCGCGCTTTCACAGCGACAGGGTGCTGGCGGCCTGCCTGCCGCGCTGCGAACTGATTGCCGACATGCCCACCGCCGGGCACGGTTCGCTGCTGTCGCCGCTGCCGCCGGGACTCACCGGGCTGATCGGCGACATGCTCAACGACCCGTCTGGCTTCGACCGCAGCGGCGTGTTACCGGACGTGAACCGCAAGACAACAGCATTCTTCAGCACGCATCTGCTGCCTTGATGCGGGCCGGGGCCTAACGTACGAGCCTCTGATTTCGCCGACAGCCGATTCCCACACGTGTGGGCGACTGTCGCGCACATGGCGACAGATGGCGGCCCGGCCATGGTTGCACCCGAATCGATCGAACCTCGGTCGGTTCTTGAAATCGTGACCATGCTACGAAAGGAACAGTCACCCATGAAGCAACAGCAACACAACCGCATCTTCCTCGGCGCCCTGCTCGCAGGCCTCCTGGCCGTCGGCGGCGCAGCCCAGGCGCAAGGCGTCGGGGTCGGCGTGGGAGTCAATGCAGACGTGAACACTTCGGGCGCCGCCGGCACCGGCTCCCCACAGGGCGGAGCCGCAGCAGGCGCCGGTGCACGCACCGGTGCGGCCGCAGGCGCCCGCACGAATGCCGGCACTACCGCCACCGACGCGGCCGGCAACTCGACAGGCGGCGTTGGCAATGCCGTCGGTGGTGTGCTGGGTGGCGCCACCGGCGCTGTCGGCGGCGCCACCAATGCAGTGGGCGGCGTGGCGAACACCGCTGGCAGCACGCTGAATGGCGCAACCGGCGCCGTGGGCTCGACCGCCGGTACCGTGAAGCCGGCAAACGCCGGCGCGAAGGCTCGCGCCAAGGCCCAAGGCTCGGGCGCTGTCGACATCAAGCAGCAGTAACCCCGGCGGCCAAGCCGAGGAAAGCCCGCAGCGTCCGCGTTGCGGGCTTTTTTATTGATGAAGCCTCAGTCGGCCAGCTTGAGCTTGAACAGGCTGGTGACTTCCGCGTCGAGCACTACCAGCTCGCGCTGGTTGAAGAGCCGCCAGCGCCAGCGCAGGATGCCGAGCGTGGGGCGCTTCTCGGAGCGGCGCACCTCGATCACGTCTGCCACCAGTCGCAGCGCGTCGCCGGGCCGCACGGGGTTGGGCCAGCGCACATGCTCGAGCCCCGGCGACGCAAAAGACTCGGAGCCCGCGAGCGCCGCGCCGACCACCAGCCGCATCGCGATGGAGCACGTATGCCAGCCGCTGGCGATCAGCCCGCCGAAAGGGCTGTCGGCAGCCGCGTCGGCATCGGTGTGAAACCACTGCGGGTCGTAGGCCCGCGCGAACTGCAGGAGCTCGGCTTCGGCAAGCACGTAAGGGCCGGCCTCGATAACCTGGCCCGCATGGAAGTCGGCGAACTTCATCCGCCGCAGCTTAGTACGTTTCGAGGTGCAGGCGGCCTTCGCGCTTCAGGGCAGCGCCGACGGAGTCCCAGTCGAGCCCCGCTTCCTTCGCCACGTCGCGCAGTGCGAGCACCACGCCCTCTTCCATGCTCTTGAGGCCGCACACGTAGAAGTGGCTGCTGCCGTCTTTCAGCAGTGCGGCCAGGTCGGCGGCGCGTTCGCGCATCAGGTCCTGCACGTAGCGCTTGGGTTGCCCCGGCGTGCGCGAGAACGCGAGGTTGATGTCGATGAAGTCCTTGGGCAGCGACTGCAGCGGACCGAAGTACGGCAGCTCCTGCTGCGTGCGGGCGCCGAAGAACAGCATCAGCTTGCCGCCTTCGAACTTGCCGCTCTTGCGCAGCCGGCGGCGCCATTCGGTCATGGCGCGCATCGGCGCGCTGCCGGTGCCGGTGCAGATCATCACGATGTGCGACCTGGGGTGGTTCGGCATCAGGAACGACGCGCCGAAGGGCCCCACCACCTGCACCGTGTCGCCCACCTTCAGGTCGCACACGTAGTTGGAGCACACGCCGCGCACCGGCTCGCCTTCATGGTCTTCGGTCACGCGCTTCACGGTGAGCGAGACGTTGTTGTAGCCGGGCCGCTCGCCGTTGCGCGGGCTGGCCACCGAGTACTGGCGCGCATGGTGGCGCTTGCCGATGGCATCAATGCCTGGAGGCACGATGCCGATCGACTGGCCTTCGAGCACCGGGAATGGCAACACGCCGAAGTCGAGCACGATGTGATGCGTCTCGCTGTCGAAGCCGGCCTCGGTGCAGTTGAAGTTGCCCACCACGGTGGCGGTGGTCGGCGTCTTCGGCGGAAAGAGGTTGGTGTAGGCGTGCGCAGCCGACCAGGGCGGCACGGTGGCGCCGTACTGCGCGGAGTTGAAGGCCGGCTCGACGGATTCGACTGCAGCCTGGGCTTGCGCCTGGGTTTGCTCAGGCGCGGCAGCATCGCCAGCGGCTTCGGCAGACACGCCGGCCGCTTCCAGCTCTTCGGGTGAGAGCTCGGCGGGCAGCGATTCCCAGGTTAGCTGTTCCTCGATCGTGTACGCGCGCACCAGCGGCATCGTGCGCCAGTTGTCGATCGAGCCCGTCGGGCACGGCGAGATGCAGGCCATGCAGCCGTTGCAGACGTCGGCTCGCACGACGTAGTTGTTGTCGTCGTGCGTGATCGCGTTGACGGGGCAGGTGGCCTCGCAAGTGTTGCAGCGGATGCAGATCTCGGGGTCGATCAGGTGCTGCTTGATGACCCCGGCTTCAACGGCCATGTCCATGTTGTTCTCCATCCCCTCGCCGTGGGGACGAGGGATTCATATCCAGGCGCTCAGCCGAAACGCACGTATTCGAAGTCCACGGGCTGGCGATTGATGCCCATCACCGGCGGCGAGATCCAGCCTGCGAACTTGCCCGGCTCCACCACGCGCCCCATCAACGATGCCACGAAAGCGAAGTCTTCGGCGCTCGGCAGCCATTCGTCGCGCTTGGCGGCCCATTCCACGTCGTTCACCACGCGGCCTTCCGGCGACATCTTGATGCCGGCGAGCGCGCCGATCTGGCGGTTGAAGGCCTTGTGCGGCACCACCAGGCGGGTCGGGATGCCGGCCTTTTCCAGCACCTTGTTCCAGCGGCCGACGCCGGCCACCGAGTCCTTGATGAAGTCGTCGCGCAGCACTTCATTCAGTGCATTGAGCATCGGCACGTCTTTCTCGACGAGCTGGCCTTCCTTCACTTCGAGCACCTTGTAAGTCTGGCCCTTGAGGATGTGATCGTCCGTGCGCTTGCCTTCTTCGTAGCGGCCCTTCAGGCCCGAGCTGTAGAAGATGGCGGCGTTGCTCGACTGGTCGGCGCCGAACAGGTCGATGGTCACGCTGTAGTGGAAGTTCAGGTAGCGCTGGATGGTGCCCAGGTCGATGCAGCCCGCGGCGCGCACCTTCTGCGCGTCATCGGTCTTCAGCTCGTTCATCACCTGAGCGGTGCGCGCGATGACGCGCGACACGCCGCTTTCGCCCACGAACATGTGGTGCGCTTCCTCGGTCAGCATGAACTTCGTGGTGCGCGCCAGCGGATCGAACGCACTTTCGGCCAGCGCCGAAAGCTGGAACTTGCCGTCGCGGTCTGTGAAGTACGTGAACATGAAGAACGCGAGCCAGTCGGGCGTGCGCTCGTTGAAGGCACCCAGGATGCGCGGGTTGTTCTCGTCGCCCGAGGTGCGCTGCAAGAGCGCCTCGGCTTCCTCGCGCCCGTCGCGGCCGAAGTGCTTGTGCAGCAGATAGACCATCGCCCACAGGTGGCGGCCTTCTTCCACGTTGATCTGGAACAGGTTGCGCAGGTCGTACATGCTTGGCGCCGTGAGGCCCAGGTGGCGCTGCTGCTCGACCGACGCGGGCTCGGTGTCGCCCTGCGTCACGATGATGCGGCGCAGGTTGGCGCGGTGTTCGCCGGGCACGTCCTGCCAGGCCTTCTCGCCCTTGTGGTCGCCGAAGTGAACTTCGCGGTTGGCGTCGCCCGGGTTCAGGAAGATGCCCCAGCGGTAGTCGCGCATCTTCACGTGGCCGAACTGGGCCCAGCCCTGCGGATCGACGCTCACGGCCGTGCGCAGGTACACCTCGTGGTTGGTGGAGCCTTCGGGGCCCACGTCGTCCCACCAGTTGATGAAGTTGGGCTGCCAGCCTTCGAGCGCGCGCTGCAGCGTGCGGTCTTCGCCGAGGTTGACGTTGTTGGGGATCTTCTCGCTGTAGTTGATCGTGCTCATCGTTGTTCCTGGGGTTGTACGGACTGTCAGCTCAAACGCGGTTCATGTCGAAGCCGGCCTTTTCGCCGGTGCCGTAGACCTTGAGCGCACCCTTCTCGCCGACGGCGTTGGGGCGGTTGAAGATCCAGTTCTGCCAGGCGGTGAGCCGGCCGAAGATGCGGGTGGCCATGTTCTCCTTGCTCGCGAAGCGCAGGTTGGCTTCGAGGCCGGTGAGCGCGTCGGGCGACATGGCGGCGCGCTCCTCGATGACGATGCGGATCTCGTCGTCCCAGTCGATGTCGTCGGGCGCAGCGGTGACCAGGCCGAGCTTCAGCGCTTCGTCGGCGTCGAGCGCCTTGCCTGCGGCGGCGCGCGCGGCTTCGAGTGGCGCGGCTTCTTCATAGAAACGGCGCTGCAGGCGGCTCTGGTCGTTCACCATCGGGAAGAAGCCGAAGTTGAACTCGTCGAGCGTGAGCTTCGGTGCGCGGTCGGCATCGTCGGGCAACGCGAGCATGTACGTGCGGTCGGCCGCGAAGGCCAGCTCGGCCAGCGTGCCGGCGAAGCACGAGCCGGCTTCGACCAGCGCGAACAGGCTGCGCGAAGAAACATCGAGGCGTGCCAGCGTGCGACGCAGCGCGCCGATGGTTTCGCGCACCAGCCAGTGGTCCTTGTTGGCGAGCATCACGGCGTCCGACGCGAGCACGGCGGCGGCATCGCCTTCGGTCTTGAGCAGCCAGGTGCCGGTGTCGAGTTCGTTGGTGCGCAGGTTGAGGATGGCGTCGTCGAGTTCGCGGCACATCGCGAGCGGCCACCAGGCGGCGCCTGCGGCTTCGATGGCGGCGATGTCGGCCGGCTGCGCGCCGGTGGGCGCCTTGACGGTGATCGTGGCGGTGCGCTTGCTGCGGTCGATCTGCACGTTGACGTGCGAATAGGCGATGCCGTCGGCGCTGTCGGTGCGCTCGAGGCGGGTCAGGGCCACGCCCTTGCCGCCGGCCGGGCGGTCGCTGCCTGCGGCGAGCTGCGAAGCACGGTCTTGCACCGCAGCGGCGAACTGCGCGGGCTTGGCCACGGCATCGACCAGACGCCAGTCGACCGCGCGCTGGCCGCGCACGCCTTCGACGCTGGTACAGAAGATGTCGGCGAGGTCATGGCGCACGTGGCGCTTGTCGGTCACGCGGGTCAGGCCGCCGGTGCCGGGCAGCACGCCGAGCAGCGGCACTTCGGGCAGCGACACGGCGGAGGAGCGGTCGTCCACCAGCAAAATCTCGTCGCAGGCCAGCGCCAATTCGTAGCCGCCGCCCGCGCAGGCGCCGTTCACGGCCGCGAGGAACTTCAGGCCCGAATGCTTCGAGGAGTCTTCAATGCCGTTGCGCGTCTCGTTGGTGAACTTGCAGAAGTTGACCTTCCACGCATGGCCCGAGACGCCGAGCATGAAGATGTTGGCGCCCGAGCAGAAGATGCGGTCCTTGCCGCTGGTGACGATCACGCTGCGCACTTCGGGGTGCTCGAAGCGCACGCGGTTGAGCGCGTCGTTCAGCTCGATGTCCACGCCCAGGTCATAGCTGTTGAGCTTCAACTTGTAGCCGGGGCGGATGCCGCCGTCTTCCGCAATGTCGAGCACGAGGCGCGCGATGGCGCCGTCGAAGCTCAGGGACCAGTGGCGGTACTGGCCGGGTTCAGTGCGGTAGTCGACGCGCGGGGGCGCCTGGAGCGTGGTGGTGTCGGTCATGCGGAAGTCTCCTGTGGGGCAGTGTTCGGAAACCGTGAACAGGAAAGATAGTGCACTTTCTTGCTCCGATGACATGCATCATGCTGCATGCAAATAGGCAAGTCAATGCCTAGTGCACTTTTTTTCAGATTTCAGGCTGGGTTGAGGGGGTCAGGGTACGCTGCTGGTGTTCTGCCGACCAGCCAGCGCTCTGTCCAACGATCACGACGGCGGGGTGCCTTGCGCAGCGAAATAAAGGGGGAGGCCGCAGGCCGGAGGACATTCGCGGAGCAAGGTACCCCGTCGGCGTGATCCCACCCCGAAGGCTCAGGCGCCCAACCCCATCGACTGCCGAGCCACCGCCCGCAGCGCCTGGAAGCTCTGCGACAAAGTCCTGCCGCTGGTGTCCACCGACAGATCGGCCTTCGAATAAAAGGCGGCCCGGCCGTTCAGGATGCGGCGCAGGTCTTCCATCGCTTCCTTGCTGGCCGCCATCGGGCGGGTGTCGCCCTGCGCGGCCACGCGACCCATGTGCTCCTCGGGCGCGGCCTGCAGCCACACGGTGGTGCAGTGCGCGAGCAGTTCGTTGAAGGTGGCCGGGTCTGACACGATGCCGCCGGGCGTGGCGATGACCACCTCGCTGTAGATCTGCACAGCCTCCTCGAGCGCGCGGCGCTCGTAGCGACGGTAGGCGTTGGTGCCGTACAGGTCGTGGATCTCGCGCACGCTGCAGCCGGCGAGCTTCTCGATCTCGCGGCTCAGTTCGATGAAGGGCAGTTCCAGGTCTTCGGCCAGCATCTGCCCCAGCGTCGACTTGCCCGCGCCGCGCAGCCCCACGAGGGCGATGCGCCGGTGCCGCGCCGGGTCGACCGAGGCGGTGCCCAGCAGCTCGCCGAGTGCCACGCGCACGCGGCGCAGGTCGGCTTCGCTGCGGTGCTCGAGCAGTTCGCGGATCAGCAGCCACTCGGGCGAGCTGGTCGTGACGTCACCCACCAGTTCGGCCAGCGAGCAGTGCAGCGCACCGGCCACCTGCTGCAGCACCAGGATCGACGCGTTGCCGATGCCGTATTCAAGATTCGCCAGGTGGCGCTCCGACACGTCGGCCGAAATAGCCACCGCCTTGCGCGTGAGGCCGCGCTGCGCGCGCAGGTTGCGCACGCGGTCACCCAGCGCCACCAGCAGCGGATTCTTCGCCTCCCCTGCGACGGCGTGGCCCTGGGCACCGTTGCTGCCGTTGCCGCTTTCCAGCGCGGCAGCCAGCCCCGCGTCTACATGCTCATTCATGCAATTCCTCGTTCTTCGCCGGGATTGTGCGCGCTCAGGGTAAACACCATAGATGCACTATATTGCTTGACACTCATTGTCTCGATGCTTATTGTTCGGTCACACGCAAGATACTGCACGCGCAGTGATCCTGCAAGGTAGTTCCAAAGTTCGAGGCCCCACGATGTCCGACAGCAGCACTCCCGCCACCGGCAAGGAAGCATTTCACCAGCTGATCGCCGGCCTGACCGCCGAGATTGCCGGCAGGCCGCTCGACGGCACGCTCGACCAGTGGCTCAACGCCACCCACGGCGCGGGCAGCGCCAGCTTCGAACAACTGCGCCAGGCCTGCATCGGCGGCGTCGCCGAAGGCTGGCTCTGCGAACGCGAAGGCGGCGGCATCAGGTACGGCCGCGTCTTCAAGGCCGAAGACGCGCTGCACCGCTTCTCGGTCGACGTGGTCGACATGAAGGACATCGCCGGCCCGCACCACACGCATCCGAACGGCGAGATCGACCTGATCATGCCGCTCGACGACAGCGCCGCCACCTTCGACGGACGGCCCGCGGGCTGGTGCGTCTACGGGCCCGGCACCGCGCACCGCCCGACCGTGGCCAGTGGCCGCGCGCTCGTCCTGTATCTGCTGCCCGAAGGGCAGATCAAGTTCACCGTATGAAGCACTCCCCCAGGCTTGCCCACTTCGTGTGGCCGCCAACCCCCTCGCCGGGGGCAACACCAGCGGCCCGGCAAAGCCGGTTCCGCGGTGTTCCCCGAACCTGCCCACGTTGAGACCCATCGAATGACCGAGCTCCTTTCCAACTACGTCGCCGGCCGCTGGCAAAGCGGATCGGGCGCCGGCACGCCCCTGTTCGACCCGGTGCTGGGCACCGAACTCGCGCGCGTCGATGCCACAGGGCTCGACCTGCCCGCCGCCTTTGCCTTTGCGCGCGAACAGGGCGGCCAGGCGCTGCGCGCCCTCACCTACCGCCAGCGCGCCGCCTTGCTCGCAGCCGTCGTGAAGGTGCTGCAAGCCAACCGCGACGCGTACTACGAGATCGCCACCGCCAATTCCGGCACGGTGAAGAACGACTCGGCCGTCGACATCGACGGCGCGATCTTCACGATCGGCCAATACGCGAAATGGGGCGACGCGCTCGGCGACGTTCGCGCGTTGCGCGACGGCGAAGCCGTGAAGCTCGGCAAGGAACCGGTGTTCCAGTCGCAGCACCTGCAGGTGCCAACGCACGGCGTGGCGCTGTTCATCAACGCCTTCAACTTCCCCTCGTGGGGCTTGTGGGAAAAGGCTGCGCCCGCGCTGCTGTCGGGCGTGCCCGTGATCGTGAAGCCCGCCACGGCCACCGCCTGGCTCACGCAGCGCATGGTGCAGGACGTGGTCGATGCAGGCGTGTTGCCCGCTGGCGCGCTCTCCATCGTCTGCGGCAGCTCGGCCGGCTTGATGGATGCGCTGCAGCCCTTCGACGTGGCCTCGTTCACCGGTTCGGCCGAGACGGCCGCAGTGATCCGCTCGCACCCCGCCGTGGCCGAACGCTCGGTGCGCGTGAACATCGAGGCCGACAGCCTCAACAGCGCCCTGCTGCTGCCCGGCGCCGCACCCGGTAGCGAGGCCTTCAACCTGCTCGTGCGTGAAGTGGTGCGCGAGATGACGGTGAAGTCGGGCCAGAAATGCACGGCCATCCGCCGCATCCTGGTGCCAGCCGAGGTGTACGACGCGGCGGCCGAAGCCATCGGCGCCAAGCTCGCGGGCATCACGGTCGGCAATCCGCGCAACGAGAGCGTGCGCATGGGTTCGCTCGTGAGCCGCGCGCAGTTGAACGCAGTGCGCGAAGGCCTCGACGCACTGGCCGCGCAAACGTCCGTTCTGCACGATGGCCGCAACAAGCCGCTGATCGACGCCGACCCGAACATCGCCGCCTGCATCGGCCCCGTGCTGCTTGGCGCGCGTGACGCCGATGCGGCGCAGCGCGTGCACGACGTGGAAGTGTTCGGCCCCGTGGCCACGCTGCTGCCCTACCGCGACCTCGCGCACGGCATCGCGCTGGCGCACCGCGGCCAGGGCTCGCTCGTCACCTCTCTATATGGCAGCGACGACGCAGCTCTGGCGCAAGTCGCGCTGTCGGTCGCGCCCAGTCACGGCCGCGTGCACGTCATCACCCCCGAAGTGGCACAGGCCCATACCGGCCACGGCAACGTGATGCCGATGTCGCTGCATGGCGGCCCCGGCCGCGCGGGGGGCGGTGCAGAGCTTGGCGGGCTGCGAGCGCTCGATTTCTATCACCGCCGCAGCGCGGTGCAGGCAAGCCCCGGCGTCATCGCCGCGCTCGGCCTCTAGAACAAGAACACGGCCGAAGGAGACAAGACCATGACCCTGCCCACACGATTCAACTTCGCCGAGCATCTGTTCGCCCTCAACCGTAGCCGCGCCGAACGCACCGCCTACATCGACGACCGAGGCACGCTGAGCTACGGCCAGCTCGAAGACCGCGCGCGCCGGCTGGCCGCCGCGCTGAAGGCAGCCGGCATCCGGCGCGAAGAGCGCGTGCTGCTGCTGATGCTCGATGGCAACGACTGGCCCGTGAGCTTTCTCGGCAGCCTCTATGCCGGCGTCGTGCCGGTGGCCGTCAACACGCTGCTCACGCCCGACGACTACGCCTACATGCTCGACCACAGCCGCGCGCAGGCGGTGCTGGTGTCGGGCGCGCTGCTGCCCACGCTGCAGGAGGCGATGGCACGCGGCGGCCATGAAGTGCACACGCTGTTCGTGTCGCAGCCCACGGGCGCCCTGCCCGATGGCGCGAAGGAATTCAATGCCGCGCTCGCCGCCGTCGAGCCCCTGGCGTCGCCCGTGACAACCGCTTCCGATGACCCGGGTTTCTGGCTGTACTCCTCCGGCTCCACCGGCAAGCCCAAGGGCACGGTCCACACGCATGCCAACCTGTGGTGGACGGCCGAGCTCTACGGCAAGCCCGTGCTCGACCTCACCGAGAACGACGTGTGCTTCTCGGCCGCCAAGATGTATTTCGCGTACGGCCTGGGCAATGCGCTGACCTTCCCGCTCACCGTCGGCGCCACCGTGGTGCTGATGGCCGAGCGGCCCACGCCCGACGCCACCTTCCGCCGCTGGGTGGAGCACAAGCCCACCGTGTTCTTCGGTGCGCCCACGGGCTTCGCGGGCATGCTCGCATCGCCCAAGCTGCCTGCGCGCGAAGCGGTGGCGCTGCGCATGTGCTCATCGGCCGGTGAAGCCTTGCCGGGCGAGATTGCTCAGCGCTTCAAGGCGCACTTCGGCTGCGAGATCATCGACGGCATCGGCTCGACCGAGATGCTGCACATCTTCATCTCCAACCGCCCCGGCGACATCCGCTACGGCACCACCGGCAAGCCGGTGGACGGCTACGAGGTCGAGCTGCGCGGCGAAGACGGCCGCCCGGTGCCCGACGGCGAAGTGGGCGACCTCTACATCCGCGGCCCCAGCTCGGCCCTGATGTACTGGGCCAACCGCGAGAAGTCGCGCGAGACCTTCCAGGGCGGCTGGACCAAGAGCGGCGACAAGTACACGCGCGATGCCGACGGCTACTTCACCTACGCCGGCCGCAGCGACGACATGCTCAAGGTCAGCGGCATCTACGTGTCGCCCTTCGAGGTCGAGGCCACGCTGATGCAGCACCCGGCCGTGCTCGAAGCGGCAGTCATCGGCAAGGAAGACACCGAAGGGCTGACCAAGACCAAGGCCTTCGTGGTGCTGAAAGACGGCAGCGCGGCAACCGAGGAAGAGCTGAAGGCCTTCGTCAAGGAACGCCTCGCGCCATATAAATACCCGCGCTTCCTGGAGTTCGTGAGCGAGCTGCCGAAGACGGCGACCGGCAAGATCCAGCGCTTCAGGCTGCGCGAGCGCGAGAAGCAGGCATGAGCACGCCCGACTTCGCCGCCATCGACTGGCGCGGCCGCAGCGTGCAGATCGAGTGCCAGTGGATCGCCCCCGAGCGTACCGACGCCCCGCTCATCGTGTTCCTGCACGAAGGCCTTGGCTCGGTCGCCATGTGGAAGGATTTCCCCGCGCGAGTCTGCGAAGCCGCCAGCGCGCGAGGCCTGGTCTTCTCGCGTCCCGGCTACGGCCGCTCCACCCCGCGCGCCGACGACGAGATCTGGGACGTCGACTTCATGCACCGCCAGGCGCACGAAGTGCTGCCCGCCCTCTTCACCGCGCTGGGGCTCGGCGATGAAAAGCCCTGGCTCTTCGGCCACAGCGACGGCGGCTCGATCGCGCTGCTGTACGCCTCGCGCTTTCCCGGAAAAGTCGAAGGCCTGGTCGTGCTCGCTCCGCACATCTTCGTGGAAGACAAGACCGTCGCGAACATCGAGATCGCCCGCACCGCGTACCTGGGCACCGACCTGCCGAAGAAGCTCGGCCGCTATCACGACAGCGCCGACTCCGCCTTCTGGGGCTGGAACCGCATCTGGCTGCACCCGCCCTTTCGCGACTGGAACATCGAGACGGAGCTCGACACCATCCGCTGCCCCGTGCTTGCCGTGCAGGGCATCGACGACGAGTACGGCACGCTTGCGCAGATCCGCGGCATCGCCGCGCGCGTCAGTGGTTGCGAGCTGCTCGAAATCCCTGAATGCGGGCATTCCCCGCATCGCGATCAGCCGGATCGTGTCATCGTCGCGGCCACTTCTTTCATCACCAAAAACAGGAGACAGACACCATGACCCTTCCCACCTCCGTGCGTACAGCCCGACTGGCCCTCACGGCCATCGCCTTCGCCGCGCTGGCCTCGGCCGCCGGCGCCCAGGGCACCGGCAAGCTCAAGGTCGGCCTGATGCTGCCCTACAGCGGCACCTACACCGCCCTGGGCGTGGCCATCGAGAACGGCTTCAAGCTCTACGTCGACGAGCAAGGCGGCAAGCTCGCCGGCCGCGAGATCGAATACTTCAAGGTCGACGATGAGTCCGACCCCGCCAAGGCCACCGACAACGTCAACAAGCTCATCAAGCGCGACAACGTCGACGTGATCGTCGGCACCGTGCACTCGGGCGTCGCGATGGCCATGGCCAAGGCCGCCAAGGAAAGCGGCACCGTGCTGATCGTGCCGAATGCCGGCGCCGACGCCGTGACCGGGCCGATGTGCGCGCCCAACATCTTCCGCAGCTCGTTCAGCAACTGGCAGCCGGCCTTCGCCATGGGCGAAGTGGCGGCCAAGCAGCAGGGCAAGAAGAAGGCGATGACCATCACCTGGAAATACGCGGCCGGCGACGAGTCGGTCAACGGCTTCAAGGAAGGCTTCGAGAAGAACGGCGGCAAGGTCGACAAGCAGCTCACGCTGCCCTTCCCCAACGTGGAATTCCAGGCGCTGCTGACCGAGATCGCGGCGGCCAAGCCCGATGCGGTGTACGCCTTCTTCGCGGGCGGCGGCGCGGTGAAGTTCGTGAAGGACTACCAGGCCGCAGGCCTGAACAAGACCATTCCTCTGTACGGCCCCGGCTTCCTGACCGACGGCACGCTCGATGCACAGGGCGAATCGGCCCAAGGCATGCTGACCACGCTGCACTACGCCGACGGCTTGAACACCGCGCGCGACAACGCCTTCCGCGTCGGCTATGCCAAGGCCTTCAAGCTGCAGCCCGACGTGTACGCCGTGCAGGGTTACGACGCGGCGCAGATGCTGGGCGTGGGCCTTGCCGCCACCAAGGGCGACATCGGCAAGAAGGCCGAGTTCACGGCCGCCATCGAGAAGGCCAGGATCGACAGCCCGCGCGGCACGTTCACGATGAGCAAGTCGCACAACCCGGTGCAGGACATCTACCTGCGCAAGGTCGAGGGCAAGGAAAACAAGCTGGTGAGCACGGCCATCAAGGGACTGGCCGACCCAGCCCGCGGCTGCAGGATGTAAATAGGCTCACCCCCAGGCTTCGCTCACTTCGTGTGCTGCGCCAACCCCCTTGCAGGGGGCGACACCTGCGGCCCGGCAAAGCCGGTTCCGCGGTGTCCCGCGCAGTGCATTCCCATTGAACAACGATCCCGCCCAGAGAGAACCTCCTCGTGGATTTCGGCACCTTCCTGGTCCAGTGTCTGAACTCGGTTCAGTACGGACTCCTCCTCTTCCTGGTGGCCTCGGGGCTGACGCTGATCTTCGGGATCATGGGCGTCATCAACCTCGCCCACGGCAGCTTCTACATGATCGGCGCGTACATGGCGTTCGCGCTCGCGCCGCTGTTCGGCGACCAGTTCCTGCTGATGCTGGTGGCCGGCGTGGTGCTGGCCGCCGTGTTCGGCTACCTGCTCGAATGGGCCTTCTTCAGCTACCTCTACCAGCGCGACCATCTGCAGCAGGTGCTGATGACCTACGGCCTGATCCTGGTGTTCGAGGAACTGCGCTCCATCCTGGTGGGCAACGACGTGCACGGCGTGAAGGTGCCCGCATGGCTCGACGGCAGCTTCGCGCTGGGCAACGTCATGAGCTACCCGTGGTATCGCCTCTTCGCCTCGGCCGCCTGCATCGTGCTGGCCGTGGGGCTGTACTGGGTGGTCAACCGCACGCGGCTGGGCATGATGATCCGCGCCGGCGCAAGCAACCGCGACATGGTGCGTGGCCTGGGCATCGACGTGAAGCGGCTCTACCGCATCGTGTTCGCGGCCGGCGTGGCGCTGGCGGCGCTGGCCGGCATGATCGCCGCGCCGATGTCCTCGGTGTACCCGAACATGGGTGCGAGCGTGCTCATCATCTGCTTCGTGCTGGTGGTGATCGGCGGTATCGGCTCGATCACCGGGGCGCTGGTGGCCTCGCTGCTGGTGGGCTTCGTCGACACCTTCGGCAAGGTGTTCTTCGCGGACCTGAGCGGCATCGGCATCTATCTTCTGATGGCCATCGTGCTCATATGGAAGCCCGAGGGGCTGATGGGGAGGCGGCCATGACAGCCATGAAAAAAAACGCCTTCCTCCTGCCCGTAGCCTGCGCGGTGGCCATCGGCATCGCCGGTCCGTTGCTGGGCAACTATGCGTCGGACTTCATCGTGAAGGTGATGATCCTGTCGATCTTCGCGCTGAGCCTGGAGCTGCTGGTGGGCATGACGGGCCTCGTGAGCCTGGGCCACGCGGCGTTCTACGGCATCGGTGCGTACATGACCGTGCTCGCCTCGGGCAGCGAGGGCGGCAACTTCGCGCTGCTGCTGCCGCTGGCCATGGGCGCGGCTGCGCTCTATGCGCTGTTCGTCGGTGCCTTGAGCCTGCGCACGCGCGGCGTGTACTTCATCATGGTGACGCTGGCCTTCGCGCAGATGGCCTTCTTCGTGTTCCACGACACCAAGGTCGGCGGCGGCAGCGACGGCATCTACATGTATGTACGCCCTGCCATCGGCGCGCTCGACATGGAGAACCGCACGGTGCTGTTCTACGTGGTGCTGGCGTCGCTGGTGTTCACCTACGGGCTGCTGGCACTCATTCGCCGCTCGCGCTTCGGCGCAGCGCTGGCCGGCATCCGCGTGAACGAGCAGCGCATGCGCGCGGCAGGGTTCGCAGTGTATGGCTACAAGCTCGCGGCCTTCGTGCTGGCCGGTGCGCTGGCCGGGCTCGCGGGCTTCCTGCTGGCCTCGCGCGACGGCGTGGTCAACCCGGAGCTGATGGCATGGCACAACTCGGGCGAAGTGCTGCTGATGGTGATCCTCGGCGGCCTCGGCCATCTGCGCGGCGCGGTGATCGGCGCCATCGCGTTCACGCTGCTGAAGGAAATCTTCTCGACGCATGCGGTGATGGGCCCGCTGGCGGACCACTGGCAGCTGACGCTGGGGCTGACGATCATCGTGTTCGTGGCGCTGCTGCCCAAGGGGCTGATCGGCCTGGTCCAACGCCTGTCGCCGAAGGGGGCCGCATGACGACCGCACTGCTTTCCGTCGAAGGCCTCACGCGCCGCTTCGGCGGCCTCACGGCCGTCAATGCCGTCACGCTCGACCTGCACGTCGGCGAAGTCCATGCGGTGATCGGCACCAATGGCGCGGGCAAATCGACGTTGATCAACATGCTCTCGGGCGAGATCGAAGCCTCCGAAGGCCGCATCGCGCTCGACGGCGTGGACATCACCAGCCGCGCCCAGTCGAAGCGTGCGCGCGACGGCGTGGGCCGCAGCTACCAGCGCACGACCATCTTCCCGGAGTTCAGCGTGCACGAGAACTGCCGCCTCGCCGCGCAAGCCGCCACGCCCAAGCCCTGGGCGTTCTGGCAATCGTCGAAAGATTGCGCCACCAGCAACGCATCGGCCGACGCGGCACTGGAAGCCGCCGGCCTCGCCCATGAAGCGGGCCGCATCGCCGGCACCATGAGCCACGGCGCGCAACGCCAGCTCGAAGTGGCCATGTGCCTGGCGACCAACCCGCGCGTGCTGCTGCTCGACGAGCCGCTCGCCGGCATGGGCGCGGAGGAAACCGACCGCATGCTCACGCTGCTCGCGCGGCTGAAGGCCACGCATGCCATCCTGCTGGTGGAGCACGACATGGACGCGGTCTTCCGCATTGCCGACCGCATCACGGTGATGGTGAACGGCACCGTCATCGCCACAGGCAACCCCAAAGAGATTCGCGAGAACCCCGAAGTGCGCACCGCCTACCTCGGAGAAGACCACTGATGCTCATCGTCCGCGACCTCAACACCTACTACGGCAACAGCCACATCCTGCGCGGCGTGCACGCCGGCATTCCGGCGGCCACATCGGTCGGCCTGCTCGGGCGCAACGGCATGGGCAAGACCACGCTGATCCGCACGATGATGGGCTACGTGCGCCCCGCCTCGGGCGAAGTGCAGGTCGACGGCTGCACCGTCACCGGCCTGCCGCCCGAGAAGATGGCGCGGCTGGGCATCGGCTACGTGCCCGAGGGCCGCGGCATCTTCCCGAACCTGTCGGTGCGCGAGAACCTCGTGATGAGCGAACGCGCCGGCATCGACGGCCGGCGCGAGTGGACCTTCGACCGCGTGATGGCCACCTTTCCGCGACTTGCCGAGCGGCTGTCGCACGGCGGCCAGCAGCTGTCGGGCGGCGAGCAGCAGATGCTGTCGATCGGCCGCGCACTCATGACCAACCCGCGCCTGCTGATCCTCGACGAGGCCACCGAGGGCTTGGCGCCGCTGATCGTGGCCGAGATCTGGCGCGTGATCGGCGAGATCCGCGCGACCGGCATCGCGACGCTGATCGTGGACCGCGACTACCGCAAGGTGTTGGCGCACACCGATCTTGCGGTGGTGATGGAGAAGGGACAGATCGTGCGGCACGGGGCTTCGGCCGATCTGCTGGCCGAGCCGCAGGCGCTGGAAGAACTGCTGGGCGTGTAGAAGGGGTGCGCCCGCATGCGGTTGCGGCTGACGCAGTGAGCAATCAGGCCACGCGCTGCTTGAGAACAGTCGGTTCGATGGCCGGCGCCGGCCAGAGCTGCAGGTGGTAGCGGTCGTTGCCTTCCAGCCCGTCTTCGGAAAGCGTGTTGAGGCCCGCATAGCAGGCACGCAGCCTGTAGGTTCCGGGCGCAACGGGAATGCGCGCCGCATCGGGAAAGTAGTCGGTACAACCGGCGATGACCAGGTTGGCGCTCTGCGTCACCAGGGTGCATTCGACGACATGCTCCCACTGGTCGAGATCGAGCGGGCTTTCCGTATCGAGGATCTCGACGGTGACGGGCACGTCCATGTTGCGAACGGTGCCGATGCCGACGACGCCGGCTTCGGTCGCAAGCATGCGTTCCACGGCTTCGTCTGTCCACGCATCGGAGAGATCGCCATCCGCGGCCTCGTCCTGGATGTAGAACTGGAAGTAGTCGGCAAAGATGCTGAATTCATGCATGGGGCGTACTCCGATTCCCTTTTGCTATTCGATGAAGCGCCGCAGCCCTTCAAGATCGATCACGGTGATGCCACCGTACTCGATGCGCAGGAAGCCCGCTTCCTTCAGCCGGTTCAGCGCCGCATTGCACCGCTGACGCGACACGCCCGAGAGGTTGGCAATCTCCTCCTGCGAGGTCTGCAGGTGCGGCTCGCTCCCCGGATGCAGCCACGGGTGGAACAGCCCCGCCAGCGCGCGCGCCACCTGGCTGTCGGCATCGAGCAGCCGGTGCGCCGCGTAGTTGCCCATGAACCAGTGCAGCCGCTCGTTGATCTGCTGCAGCAGGAAGTGGTCGAAGCCGCGCTGCGTGCGGTGCAGCCACTCGAAGGTCTCCAGCGGCAGCTGCGCCACGCGGCTCGGGCGCAGCGCGATGATGTCGGCCGAACGCGGCAGCGCTCGCAGCAACGTGCCCTCGCCGAACCAGCTGCCGACCGAGAGCCCGCCGAAGGTCACGGAGCGTCCGTCGCTCGAGGTGATCGACCATTTGAGCAGCCCTTCGAGCGTGCCGTACCAGTGCAGCGGCGTGTCGCCGCGCCGGCACAGCGCGGCACCCGCGGCCACGTCGACCTCGCGTATCTCGTCGAGCACGCGCTCGCCCGCCGCCACGTCGAGCAGCGGGAACCAGGCCGAGCCCTGGAGCAACTGGGGAATCGTGAGCGATGCCGCCTGGATGGCGGGCCTGGTCGTGGGCATCTTCTTTTTACTGAGCGCCCTTGAGCTGTTGCAGCTCGGCCTGCGCTTCACGCAATTTTTCTTCGCGGTCTGCGATCTTGTCGGCACGGCCCTTGTGCTGGGCCTCGCGCAGGTCACTCTCGCGTTCTGCCACTTTGCGTTCCTGGCTGCGAATGCGCCGCTGGTGCTCTGCCGCCAGCTTCGCGTCGCTGCAGGTGCGGCGCACTTCGCCCAGCGCCTTTTCGAGCCCGCGCACGCGCTGCTTCTGGCCCTTGGCCTTGGCCGCCTCGATGTCGCGGCCAATGGCCTCGCGCTTGGCTTCGCAAGTGGCGGGGCCTGCCGGTTGCGCGAGCGTCCAGGTCGAGGTCAGCGCGGCCGCGGCGGCCAGGAGGATGGGCAGTAGTCTCATTGGTTCTCCTTGATGCGCGCAATGGCGCTGGGGCGACTTTAGCGTTTGGCGCAGCGTAAACCCTGCCCCCAAATGTCGTCGCGATGACTGAGTGCGAATGCGCTCCAAAAAATAATGACGCGCCCCCATGAAAGACACCAGGAGTCCCCGAGCATGTCGAAGCGCAAAGTGATCGTGACCATCGCCCCCACCGGCGGCATGGCGCACAAGTCGCAGAACCCCCACCTCCCCACGCAGCCCGCCGAAATCGCCGCCGACGTGCTGCGCTGCTGGAATGCCGGCGCCAGCGTGGTGGCCATCCACGCGCGCCGCCCGGACGACGGCGCCACCTGCAACGCCGATGTGTACCGCGACATCAACAGCCGCATCCGCGCGGGCGGCAGCGATATCGTCATCAACAACTCCACTGGTGGCGGCGTGCACGGCGACATGGTCAAGCCGCTGGCCGGCGAGCGCTGGGAGATCGCGTGGGAAGAGCGCATCAAGGGCATGGACGCCGGCGCCGAGATGTGCACGCTCGACGCGACCACGCTCAACCTGAGCTTCGAGGGCAGGCAGATCCTGATGGACACGCCCATCACCCGCGGCCGCGAACTGGCCGCCGGCATGAAGGCGCGCGGCATCAAGCCCGAGTGGGAGGTGTTCAGCCCCACGCACATCCTGCAGGACACGACCACGCTGATCCAGGAAGGCCACGACGACGAGCCCTACTTCATCAACCTGGTGATGAACGTGCACCGCAACTTCCAGAACGCGATGCCCTACTCGCCGCGCTTCCTGCAGATGATGGTCGACACCCTGCCCAAGGGCAGCATCTTCTGCGTGAGCGGCATCGGCCCCTCGCAGCTCGAAGCCAACGTGGCGGCGCTGCTGCTGGGCGGCCATGCGCGCGTGGGCCTGGAAGACAACCTCTACTTCCGCCAGGGCGAACTGGCCACCAACGTACAGCTCACCGAGCGCATCGTGCGGGTGATACGCGAGCTCGACATGGAGGTGGCCACGCCGGCCGAGGCGCGACAGATGATGGGCCTGCCGCGCGTGGGCACGCCACGGCCCGAGTTCGCGCTGGGCTGACGACGAAGAAGAACCAGAACAACGAACGAACGGAGACAAGCACATGAACATTTCCCGCACCGCCCTGGCCCTCGCCCTGGGCACGGCTTTCGCAGCAAGCGCCTCGGCCCAGGTGTCCGACGACGTGATCCGCATCGGCTTCATCAGCGACATGTCGGGCATCTACCGCGACTACGACGGCCCGGCCGGCGCAGAGGCCATCCGCATGGCCATTGCCGACATGGGCGGCGCCATCGGCGGCAAGAAGATCGAGCTGGTCACGGCCGACCACCAGAACAAGCCCGACATCGCCGCCGCGAAAGCACGCGAGTGGTTCGACGTGCAGAAGGTCGACATGCTGATCGCGGGCGTCAACTCGGGCGCGGCCATTGCGATGGCTGGCGTGGCAGCCGACAAGAAGAAGCCGTACTTCGTGGTGGGCTCGGGCGCGTCGAGCCTCACCAACGAGTACTGCTCGCCTTACACGGTGCACTACGCCTACGACACGGTGGCCATGGCGCGCGGCACTGCGAGCGCGGTGGTCAAGGCTGGCGGCAAGAGCTGGTACTTCGTGACGGCCGACTACGCCTTCGGCGCGGCGCTGCAAAACGACGCGGCCAAGATCGTGCAGGCCAGTGGCGGCACGGTGGCGGGCTCGGTGAAGCATCCGCTGGGCGCGAGCGATTTCTCGTCGTTCATGCTGCAGGCGCAGGGTTCGAAAGCGCAGGTGCTGGCGCTGGCCAATGCGGGCGGCGACACGGTCAATGCCATCAAGTCGGCGGCAGAGTTCGGCATCAGCAAGAACATGAAGCTGGCCGGCATGATCATCACCATCAACGACGTTCATGCGCTGGGCCTGAAGAGTTCGCAGGGCATGTACCTCACCGACAGCTGGTACTGGAACCAGAGCCCCGAGGCGCGCGAGTGGGCGCGCCGCTTCTTCGACAAGCACAAGCGCATGCCCTCCTCCTTCCATGCCGGCGACTACTCGGCCGCGCTGCAGTACCTGCAGGCCGTGAAGGCCGCGGGCAGCGACGATGCCGACAAGGTGATGGCGCAATTGCGCAAGACGAAGTTCAATGACATGTTCGTCAAGGGCGGCTGGCTGCGCGACGACGGGCTGATGGTGCACGACATGCACCTGATGCAGGTGAAGACGCCGGCCGAGTCGAAAGAACCATGGGACTATTACAAGGTGGTCGAGCCGATCCGCGGCGAGGCCGCATGGACCACGAAGGCGGAGAGCCGCTGCGCGCGGTGGAAATCAGCATGAGCACATCTTCTGTTTCGAGCGTGAAGCGCGTGGCGGTGGTCGGCACCGGGGTAATCGGTGCGAGCTGGGTCACGTACTTTCTCGCGCACGGGCTCGACGTGAACGCGACCGATCCGTCACCCGGCGCCGAAGACCGGCTGCGCGCTGCGGTGGCGCAGCACTGGCCGACGCTGGAGCGCTTCGGCCTGGTGCCGGGTGCGTCGGTAGACCGGCTGCGCTTTCACGACAGCCTGGAAGACGCCGTTTCGGTGGCCGACTTCGTGCAGGAGAACGGCCCCGAGCGCATGGACTTCAAGATCGACCTGTTCCGCCGCATGGATGCCGCCGCGCCGCCGGACACGATCCTCGCGTCGAGTTCGTCGGGCCTTGCGATCAGCGGCGTGCAGTCAGGCTGCGCGCATCCACAGCGCGTCGTTCTGGGGCATCCGTTCAACCCGCCGCACCTGATTCCGCTGGTGGAGGTGATCGGTGGCGAGCAGACCTCGGCCGAGGCCATCGAGCGCACGATGGCGTTCTACGCCGCCATCGGTAAGCGGCCGATCCACGTGAAGCGCGAGGTGAAAGGCCACATCGCGAACCGGCTGCAGGCGGCGCTGTGGCGCGAAGCCTTCCACCTCGTCAACGAAGGCGTGGCGAGCGTGGCCGACATCGACACGGCCATCGCGCACGGACCCGGCCTGCGCTGGGCGGTGATGGGGCCGTTCATGAACCTGCATCTCTCGGGCGGTGCGGGCGGTATCGAGCACGTGCTCGCGCACCTGGGTGGACCGATCGAAGACTGGTGGAAGGACCTGGGCACGCCGTCGATGACTGCAGATCTCAGGCAGAAGGTGACGGACGGCGTGGCCGAGGAACTGGGCACTCGACGCACGGCAGACCTCGAGGCTGCGCGCGACACCCTGCTGTTAAACCTGATTCGCGCGAAGGCAGACACCGGCAAGCTCGACTAGATGAAAGCTTGCTTTTCGATTTGTCGCGTTGTTCGTTCGGGGCGCGATCCCGCCGACGGGGTACCTTGCTCCGCGAATGTCCCCCGGCCTTCGGCCTCCTCCTTTATTTCGCTGCGCAAGGCACCCCATCGACGTGATCGATGGACGCAACGCTCGTGCGGCCGGCAATACGGCTGCGCCCATGTGCGAATGGCACCGGGTACTCCCCGCAGCGAAATAAAGGAGGAGGGGCGCAGCCCCGGGGGACATTCGCGGAGGGGAGTACCCGGTGTCATTCGCACACGCCCTGAACAAACCCCGGAACACTGAAATGACCGACTTCCTCAATGACGAAAGCCTGATCGCCCCACCCCGCACGGTGCGCATCGACTTCGACGACGGCTCGTTCGCATTGCGCTCGCCGATGGCGCTGAAGCCCTACGCACGCTGCATCGGCGAATGGCTGGAACGGTGGGCCACGGAAACGCCCGACGCGCTGGCCTTCGCCGAGCGCGACGAAACAGGCGAAGGCTGGCGCAAGCTCGACTACCGTGCGCTGCGGCAAGCCGTCGGCTCCGTGGCGCAAGGCCTGCTCGACCTGAACCTGCCGGCAGACCAGCCGGTCGTGATCCTCTCGGACAACGCCATAGACCACGCCGTGCTGATGCTCGCGACCATGCACATCGGCCGCACCGCGTGCTCGCTCTCAAGCGCCTATTCGCGCATGGCCAAGGACCCTTCGCGGCTGCACGGCATGCTGCAGGCGCTGAAGCCCGCGTTGATCTATGCATCCGACGCCAAGGTATACGGCGCATCGCTCGCAGGCCGTGGCGTGGAAGCGGTCACGGTGTTCAGCCGCAACGCCGATGCGCATCCCGGTGCGATCGGGTTTGAACGATTGCTCGCAGCGAAGGAAACACCCGCCGTCATGCAGGCCTTCGCCGACGTGCTGCCCGACACGCACGCCAAGTACCTGCTGACCTCTGGCTCCACCGGCAAGCCCAAGGTGGTCGTCAACACGCACCGCATGCTTTGCGCCAACCAGCAGATGATGGCGCAGACCTGGCGCTTCCTCGCGCAGGAAAAGCCGGTGCTGGTCGACTGGCTGCCCTGGAGCCACACCTTCGGTGCGAACCACAACCTGCACATGGTGCTGTGCCACGGCGGCGCGCTCTACATCGACGAGGGCCGGCCCGCGCCGGGGCTGATCGAGAAGACGGTGCGCAACCTGCGCGAGGTGAAGCCCACGCTGCTGTTCAACGTGCCGCGCGGCTTCGACATGCTGCTGCCCTTTCTCGAAGCCGACGATGCGCTGGCCGCCGAAGTCTTCTCGCGGCTAAGGCTTGCCTTCTATGCGGCGGCGGCGCTGGCGCCCTCCACCTGGCAGCGGCTCGAAGCGGTGGCAAAGCGCGTGCGGCCCACGCGGCCGCTGTGGCTCACCACCTCGTGGGGCGCGACAGAGACCTCGCCCGCCATCACCTCCGCGCACTGGAAGCTTGACGGCGCCGGCTGCATCGGCGCGCCGCTGCCGGGGCTGGAGCTGAAGTTCGTGCCCAACGGCGAGAAGCTGGAGATGCGCGTCAAGGGCGTCTCGGTGTTCCCCGGCTACCGCGATGCACCGCGCGAAACGGCGCAGGCTTTCGACGAAGAAGGCTACTACCGCATCGGCGACGCCGGCTTTCTCGCGAACCCGGCGCAGCCCGCGCATGGCGTGATCTTCAACGGCCGCGTGGCGGAAGACTTCAAGCTCTCGACCGGCACCTGGGTGTCGGTGGGCACGCTGCGCGTGAAGCTGGTGTCGATGCTCGCGCCGCATGCGCAGGACGTGGTGCTCACCGGCCACGACCGCGACGAGATCGGCATGCTGGTGTTTGCGAGCCCGCAAGGCGCGGCGCTGCCGCCGGAGGCCATGGGTGAGCGCATCGCCGGCGTGCTGCGTTCGCTGCGCGACGAAGGCGCGGGTTCCTCGCAATGCCCGGCCTGTGCACTGGTGTTGGCCGAGCCGCCGAGCCTCGATGCGGGCGAGATCACCG
This sequence comes from Variovorax sp. R-27, assembly GCF_049913215.1. Lineage (NCBI taxonomy): Bacteria > Pseudomonadati > Pseudomonadota > Betaproteobacteria > Burkholderiales > Comamonadaceae > Variovorax > Variovorax sp. R-27. The sequence continues at coordinate 93,667 of NZ_CP183984.1, read as the reverse complement.
ACAAGGGCTACATCAACCAGCGCGCGGTGCTCACGCGACGCGCGGCGGACGTGGCGCGCCTGCACGCCCTTGCCGATGACGACCTGCAGGTGGTGCGGCTGCGCGCCTGATCATCACGAAGGCTGCTCGAACAGCGCCAGCAGCGTGTTCTTCAGCCACTGGTGCAGCGCGGAGGTCTCGTGCCGCTGGTGCCAGAACAGTTCGATGACGCGTGCCGGCGCCTCCAGCGGTACGGGCATGCGGCGCAGACCGGCCAGGCGCGCGGGCTCGAACTTCTCGGACCACGGCAGCACCGCGATCAGGTCGGAGCGGCGCACCACTTCGTACGCCGCTCCGTAGTGGTTCACCGTCGCGACCAGGTTGCGCTGCAGCCCTCGGCTGTGCAGGAACAGGTCGTAAGTCGGCGTGGTCTTGCCGACCAGGCTCACGTCCACATGGCGGGCCGCGAGGAATTTCTTCAGCGGAATCCTGTCGGCGCGCGCCAGCGGATGCCCGGTGCGCATGACGCATACGAAGTCAGGCGACCACAGCGCCCTCGACTTGAGAAACGCCGGCCTCTGCACTTCCTCGTTGTAGACGCTGATCGCGAAGTCGGCCTTGTTGTCGGCCAGCACCTTGTCGAAATCCACCAGCGTGTTGGGAATGGCGTGGATCAACATCGACGGCGCCGCCTTGCTGAGCTTGCTGGCGAGCCGCGGCACCACGATGCCCGAGACGTAATCAGACATCGCGATGCTGAGGCTGGCGGTGCTGCGCAGCGCATCGAAGCGCTCCAGGTCGAGCGTGCCGCGAATCGCATGCAGCGATTGCGACAGCGGCTCCCACAGGTCGATGGCCCGCCGCGTCGGGTTGACGCCAGCCCCGCTGCGCACGAACAGCGCGTCGTCGAAGGTCTCGCGCAGCCGGCGCAGCGCATTGCTGACCGCAGGCTGCGTCAGCGACAGCTTGCTGGCGGCACGCGTGACGTTGCCCTCGGTCATGAGGGCCTCGAACACCTTCAGCAGGTTGAGATCGGCGGAGCGGTAGTTCATCGTGCGGCCTGACCATTCACTGAATCAATAAACACAATCACACGTATAAATTTGTCGTGATATCCCCGCGATCCTACGATCTGCCGCTTCTCTGCACCACCGAAGTCGAGGGATTCACATGACCATGCTGTCGGCCCGCATCGAGCGCCTGCCGTTCTCCGGTTTCCATCGGCGCCTGCTCCTCATGGGAGGACTGGGCTACACCTTCGACGCGATGGACGCCGCGGTGATCGCCTTCGTGCTGCCGGTGCTGCGCACCGAATGGGGGCTCAGCAGCGTGCAGATCGGTGTGCTGGCCAGCGCGAACTTCATCGGCTTTTTCTTCGGCGCCCTCGCGTCCGGCACCTGCGGCGACCTGTTCGGGCGGCGCGTGGTGATGATGTCGGCACTGGCGATCTACTGCGTGGCGTCGCTCTTCAGCGGCATGGTCGACAGCTGGACGGTGTTTCTCGGGCTGCGCATCGTGGCCGGCTTCGGCGCCGGCGCCGAGAGCGCGATCATCGCGCCCTACCTGTCGGAGTTCGTGGCGCGCCGCTACCGGGGCACCTTCACCGGCGCACTGGCGGGCTTCTTCTCGTTCGGCTTCGTGGCGGCGGCGCTGCTGGGCTACTTCATCGTGCCTGCGCATCCGCAGGGCTGGCGCATCGTCATCTTCATCACCGCGATGCCGGTGGTGCTGCTGCTGTGGTGGCGGCGCGCGCTGCCCGAGTCGCCGCGCTGGCTGGAAAGCCAGGGGCGGCAGGCCGAGGCCGGGACCATCGTGGACGCGATGGAGTCCGAGACCGTGCAGCGCGGCCTTGCGCTGCCCGCGCTCAACGCAGAGGACGTGGCCGCCCCGCCGCCCAGCAACAGCCGCGGCAGCCTGCTGAAGAACTACGCCACGCTGGTCTCCAGCAAGCTCATCCGCATCAGCACCATGACCTGGCTGATGTGGCTGGCGATCACCTTCAGCTACTACTCGTTCTTCACCTGGATTCCGAGCCTGCTGATCCAGAACGGCATGACGATCACCAAGAGCTTCGGCTACTCGCTGGTGATCTACCTCGCGCAGATTCCGGGCTACTTCTCGGCCGCGTGGCTCAACGAGAAGATCGGCCGGCAGGCCACCATCGTGAGCTACATGCTGCTGGGCGGGCTCTCGGCGCTGGGGCTGGCCTTCACGCACAGCGACGGGCAGATCATGGCGGCGGGCGTGCTGCTGTCCTTCTTCATGAACGGCACCTATGCGGGCGTCTATGCCTACACGCCGGAGGTTTTTCCGACACAGGTACGTGCGACCGGCTCCGGCCTGGCGTCGGCCATCGGGCGCATCGGCGGCATCACGGCGCCTATCCTGGTGGGCTTCATCTATCCGGCGCTGGGCTTCGCGGGGGTGTTCGGCATGACGACGGCAGTGCTGCTGCTGGGCGCGGCGGCCGTCACCTTCATGGGCATCCCGACGCGCGGCCGTTCGCTGGAAGACATTGCGGCCGCCGAACTTTCCTGACTCAGGGCATCCATGCAACCCAAGCTTCTCGATGAATCGCTGTCGGCCGTCGCGCGCGCGCATGCCGACACGCAACAACCCCAGGCCACCTTCGACGCGCTCGAGAAGGCGGTGGCCGCGACCATCGGCCACCGGCTCTTCACCATCCTGGTGCACCACCGCGAGGCGCGCGAGTCGGAACGCATCTACACCAACATGCGCGAGGCCTACCCGGTGGGCGGGCGCAAGCCGATCACCGATTCGCCGTGGATGCAGCAGGTGATGCAGCGCGGCCTGCCCTACATCGGCCGCAACGCCGACGACCTGCGCGACGTGTTCTACGACCACGAGCTCATCGTGTCGCTGGGTTGCCACAGCGTGCTGAACATTCCGCTGCGCTGGCGCGGCGAGACGCTGGGCACGCTCAACATGCTGCACGAGGAAAACTGGTACGACACCGGGCACGTCGAGCCCGCGCGCGTGTTCGCGCAGCTGGCGCTGCCCGCCGTGATGGCACAACAGACCAAGGAGTCCATGGCATGACGAACACCGTGCTTTTCAAGAACGCCAACCTGCTCGACCCGCAGCGCCCCGAGCTGCTGGAAGACCACCACATCCTGGTCGAAGGCGGCGTGGTCCGCGAGGTTTCCGACAAGCCTATCCACAGCCCCTCGGCGCGCACGATCGACGTGAAGGGCAAGACGGTGATGCCCGGCCTCATCGACCTGCACGTGCACGTGATCGCGGTGGAGCTCAATCTCTCGCGGCAGGTGCATATGCCCAACGTGCTCATCACGCTGCGCAGCGTGCCCATGCTGCGCGGCATGCTGCGCCGTGGCTTCACCACGGTGCGCGACGCGGGCGGTGCGGGCTTCGCGTTCAAGCAGGCGGTGGAATCGGGGCTGGCGCAGGGTCCTCGCCTGTTCGTCTCCGGCCGCGCTCTGAGCCAGACCGGCGGGCACGGCGACATGCGCGCGCGCTCCGACTACCTGATAAGCAACGACGGGGCGTGCGCCACCTGCGTACGCGTCGGTGCGCTGGCGCGCGTGGTCGACGGCGTGGACGCGGTGCGCCGTGCCGTCCGCGAGGAGCTGCAGATGGGCGCTGACCAGATCAAGATCATGGCCTCCGGCGGCGTGGCCTCCCCGACCGACCCGGTGGGCGCCTTCGGCTACAGCGAGGACGAGATCCGCGCCATCGTCGAAGAGGCCCGCGGGCGCGGCACCTATGTGATGGCACACGCCTACACCGCCGAGGCCATCGCGCGGGCCGTGCGCTGCGGCGTGCGCACCATCGAGCACGGCAACCTTGTCGATGCGCCCACGGCCGAACTCATGGCGCAGCTCGGCGCGTATGTGGTGCCAACGCTGGTCACCTACGACGCATTGGCCAACGAGGGCGAGAGCTTCGGGCTGCCGAAGGAAAGCGTGGCCAAGGTGGCCAGCGTGCGCGAGGCCGGCCTGCGCTCGCTTGAGATCTACAAGGCAGCGGGCGTGAAGATGGGCTACGGCTCCGACCTGCTGGGCGAATCGCAGCGCCTGCAGAGCGACGAGTTCCGCCTGCGCGCTGAAGTGCTGTCACCCGCCGAGGCCATTGCCAGCGCAACGACGGTCGCGGCCGAGGTGCTGGGCATGAGCGACCGCCTGGGCCGGCTGGTGCCCGGCGCGCTGGCCGACCTGCTGGTGGTGGACGGCAATCCGCTGCGCGACGTCGGCTGCCTGCTCGGCCAGGGCGAGCGCATTCCGCTGGTCATGAAGGAAGGCGTGGTGCAGTTCGACGAGCTGGGCACCGTCCACTGAAGGGCTACGGCAGCGCCAGCCACTTGCGCCAGAGAACCAGCGCCTTGTCCTGGTAGCGACGGGTGGCAGCGAGCAGCGCGGCGCGCGGTTCGGGCGACATGAGTTCGGCCGGCAGCAGCGGATCGCGGATGAGGTGCGCGATCACGGCACGCCCCAGCAGCAGCGACTCGCGCGTGGCCACTTCGAGCCGCTGGGTGCGCAGCCGCTTCTCGCTGCGTTCCAGGCCCGCCTGCAGGCGGCTGCAATCGGCCGTCAGCGCACGCACATTCCAAAGCTTGCGTGCGGCGGCCTGCGCGGCATCGTCCAGATCGGCCAGCCGGAACACCAGGGCGATGCGCGACAGGCCCAGATCGGCCAGCTGCACGCGCTCGCCTTCCAGCCCACCCGCGAGGTTGTCGGGCCGGATGTTCAGCCCCGGCCGCAGCGCCGCAAAGCCGCGCAGCGACAGCGCAAGAGCGTGATGGCGCCACGCTGTCTTGTCGGCGCGCGGCACGCCGGCGTCGTGCACGGCGAGCCAGTCGCCGTGCCATGCGACGGCCTGCGCCTGCTTGTGCCGCCAGTCGTCGACCGCGCGCGACAGTGCCGGGCCCTTGCGGTTGAGTGCGTAGCTGCCTCGCTCGCCGCGCGCGATCTTGCCCTCGGCCGCGAGCCGCGTCAGGCCCACGCGCAGCGTCGATTCACCGATGCCCATGAGCTCGCCCGCGCGGCACAGCGCCTGCGAACTCAGCGTGCCGCCGTCAGCCACCAGCAGGTCGAGGATCAGCTCCGGCGCGCTGGGGATGGCGACCGGCACATTACATACTTTGTCCATAATTGCGAAACAGAGAAATATTTCCTACGATGCAACCGAGCGACCGCTAATGTAATTTAGCCCGAAAGGATGCACGCATGGCCATGCAGTACGTGGCGTACGACGTGGACCGCACGGTCTGCACCATCACGCTGAACCGCCCGGAAAAGCGCAATGCGGTCGATGGCGTGGTGGCCGCCGAACTGCGCGAGGCTTTCGAGCGCTTCGAGGCCGACGACGCGCTGCGCGTCGCGGTGCTGGCCGGCGCGGGCGGCAACTTCTGCGCGGGCGCCGACCTCTCGGCCGTAGGTGACCCGGCCCGACGCAACGAGCTCGACCCCGAAGGCGGTGGCAGCGGCCCGATGGGGCCGACGCGCATGGGGCTGTCGAAGCCGTTGATCGCGGCAGTGAACGGCTATGCGGTGGCGGGTGGCCTCGAGCTCGCGCTGCTGGCCGACCTGCGCGTGGCCGACGACGACGCGGTGTTCGGCGTGTTCTGCCGCCGCTGGGGCGTGCCGCTGATCGACGGCGGCACGGTGCGGCTGCCGCGCATCGTGGGCATGGGGCGCGCGCTCGACATGATTCTTTCGGGCCGTCCGGTGGGCGCGCCCGAGGCGCTGGCGATGGGTTTGGTCAACCGCGTAACGCCGCCCGGCGGTGCGCTGGCCGCCGCGCAGGAGCTGGCTCACCAGCTCTCTGCATTCCCGCAGCAATGCATGCTGGCCGACCGCCGCTCCGCCTACGCGCAGTGGGACATGCCGCTGGCCGAGGCGCTGCGCCGCGAGGGTGCGCAGGGCGTGCCGATGGTTTTCGCCGAAGGCGAAGCCGGCGCGGCGCGCTTCGCCGGTGGCGCCGGTCGCCACGGGGAGTTCAAGCGCTGAAGAAGCGCAGCGTGGTACGCAGCGCCTTGGCGAAGCGCGGGTCGGCCATGGCGCCCACGTTGAAGCGCGACCAGCGCGACACCTGCGTCGAATCGACGCTGAAGATGCGCCCCGGCGCCATCACGATCTTGCGTGGCAGCAGCTCCTTCGCAAAGGCCAGCGAGTCGGCCACGCCGGGCAGCGCGGCCCACACGTAGAGCGACTGCGGGGTGCGCGCGAACACCTCTGCGTCGACCGAGTCGAACAGCTTGATCGCGTTGCGCGTGGCCTCGCCGAGCCGCGCCTGCAGGCGATTGAGGTGCCGCTGGTAGTGGCCCTCGCTCAGGATGACGTCGACCGTGCGCTCGCAATACTCCGAACTGCTCACGTGGATCAGCGCCTTCAGGTCCGCGAGGTCGCTCGCCAGGTCGGCGCCGCAGGCGATGAAGCCCACGCGCAGCGCTGCGGAGAACGACTTGGAGAAGCTGCCGATGTAGATCGTGCGCTCCAGCTGGTCGAGCGCGGCCAGGCGCGGCAGCGAAGTGGGCTTGAAGTCGGCCAGCGGATCGTTCTCGACGATCAGCAGGTCGTGCTTCTGCGCGAGCTGCAGCACACGGAAGGCCTTGGCGGGCGAGATGTCGGAGCCCGTGGGATTGTGCGCGATCGACTGCGTGAAGAACAGGCGCGGGCGCTCGGCAACGAGCAGGCGCTCCAGCGCCTCGAGGTCGGGCCCGTCGGCCAGACGCGGCACGCCCAGCACCTGCGCGCCCGCGAGCTTGAGCTTGCCGAAGAGGGGGTAGTAGCCAGGGTCGTCCACCAGCACCTTGCCACCGGGTGGCACGAAGTAGCGGATGACGATGTCCATCGCCTCGTTGGCGCCGTGCGTCAGCACGATCTGCCGCGGCTCGGCGCCGATGCCGAAGTCGGCCAGCTTGCGCACGAGATGGTCGCGCAGCGGCGCATAGCCGAAGCGGCTGCCGTAGCGGAACAGCGCGCCGAGCCCCGTGCGGACCACCTTCGGGTGGTACTTGTCGAGCCGCACATCGGCCAGCCATTCGACCGGTGGAAAGCCATCGCCCACCGCAATGGCGTCGGGCTGGGTCTTGAGTTGCTCGCGCATGAGCCACACGATGTCCATGGCGCGGCCGAGACTGCCGGCGTCTTCTTCCACCGGCTTGACCACCTGCTGCGGCAGCACGAAGTAGCCCGAACCGCGGCGCGGCTCGACCAACCCGCGCGACACCAGCAGCTCGAAGGCGGCCACGACGGTGTTCTTTGCGTAGCGGTGAAGCTGCGCAAGCTCGCGCAGAGAAGGAAGCTTGTCGCCGGCCTTGTAGGCGCCGCTGGCGATCTGGCGCGCAAGAGTCTCTGCGAGCGAATCGGCAATGGTGGTCATGGGCGCCGACTGTGACACAGCGGCCCGCTTTCGCGCACCACTGTCCGCACTGTCCCGCCAAACTGTGCCTTCCAGCGGCGGTACAGCCGACCTAAATTGCCTGCTCCCGAATTCATCTTCCGAAGAGACAAGCAACGATGGTCGCCGATTCCCGCATTCCCAACTTCCGCGCACTCACGCCCGCGCAGCGCCTGGCCCACATCGCGCAGGCCGCGTCCCTGGGCGACGAAGAGGTGGCGCTGCTCGCCCAGCCTGGCGCACTGGGCCTGGACCGCGCCAACGGCATGGTCGAGAACGTGATCGGCACCTTCGAGCTGCCGCTGGGCGTGGCCGGCAACTTCACCGTCAACGGGCGCGACTACCTCGTGCCCATGGCGGTGGAGGAGCCCTCGGTGGTGGCCGCCGCCTCCTTCATGGCCAAGCTGGCGCGCGAGGGCGGCGGTTTCGAGGCTTCGAGCACTGGCCCGCTGATGCGCGCACAGGTGCAGGTGATCGGCATCACTGACCCGTACGGCGCGCGACTGGCGCTGCTGCGCGCGCGCGACGAAATCCTTGCCGTGGCGAACAGCCGCGACAAGGTACTGATCGGCCTGGGCGGCGGCTGCCGCGACATCGAGGTGCATGTGTTCGGCGACACGCCGCGCGGCGCGATGGTGGTGATGCACCTGATCGTCGACGTGCGTGACGCGATGGGCGCGAACACGGTCAACACCATGGCCGAGGCGGTTTCGCCGCTGGTCGAGAAGCTCACGGGCGGCACGGTGCGGCTGCGCATCCTGTCGAACCTGGCCGATCTGCGGCTGGCGCGCGCCCGCGTGCGGCTGGCACCCTCGGTGCTGGCCACGCGCGAGCGCAGCGGCGAAGAGGTGGTCGAGGGCGTGATCGACGCATACACCTTCGCGGCCATCGACCCCTACCGCGCGGCGACGCACAACAAGGGAATCATGAACGGCGTCGATCCGGTGATCGTCGCGACCGGCAACGACTGGCGCGCAGTGGAAGCCGGCGCGCATGCCTATGCCTGCCGCAGCGGGCGCTACACCTCGCTGACCACCTGGGAGAAGGACACCGCGGGCGCGCTGGTCGGCACCATCGAGATGCCGATGCCGGTGGGCCTGGTCGGCGGTGCGACCAAGACACACCCGCTCGCACGGCTCGCACTGAAGATCCTCGACGTGAAGTCGGCACAGGAGCTGGGCGAAGTCGCGGTGGCCGTGGGCCTCGCGCAGAACCTCGGCGCGCTGCGCGCGCTCGCCACCGAAGGCATCCAGCGCGGCCACATGGCGCTGCATGCCCGCAACATCGCGCTGGTCGCGGGCGCCACCGGAGACGAGGTCGACAGCATCGCAAAGCAGATGGCGGCCGAGCACGACGTGCGCACCGACCGCGCGGTCGCACTGCTCGAAGCGCTGCGCAAGAAGTAAGCAGACGAGCACCGCGGCGGCCACGCAAGACGGCCGTCAGATAACCACAGACGGAGACATCGAAAAATGAGTGCAGACAGTGCAACGCCCGCCCGCTGGCGGCTGGTGGAGATATGGGGCGACACGGCCGACCTGGGCCACCTCGCGTGGTCGATCGTCATCGGCATCGCGGTGAGCCTCACGGGCTACCTCGTGGCCAGCCGCGTGCTCATGAGCACTGTCGGCACGCCCGAGCTGGCACGGGCCTACGCCATGCTCGCCGGCCTGGGCGGCTGCGTGGTGTCGGGCCTGATCTGCGCAAAGCTCTTCACGCCGAAGCGCGAAGTCGTCGAAGGAGCAGCGGCCGATCCGCGCTGGCGCGAGGAGGTGCTGGCCGAACTGGCCGGCGAGCAAGGCGACCTCGGCTCGGTGGACGACCTGCCGCCTGCCGTGGTGCGCGAGATGAAGGAGCTCGAAATCCACGACCTGTTCGCGTCGTACAAGCCCCGCGCTCGCCGTACCGAAGGAGCCGCGCCATGATCGATGCCTCACTCCTGAACCAGATTCTCGTGGCCACCGGCATGGGCCTGGTCGGCGCCGTCGTGTTCGCGGCCATCGGCCTCGTCTCGGGCACCGACGAGACCACCACGCTCGCGCCGCTCACCCTGCTGGTGGTGCTGCTCGGCGTGCCGCCCGAAGGCGTGTTCACCTTCTTCCTGGCGGCGGCCGTGGCCAAGCACATGACGCATGCGGTGCCCACCGCGCTGCTGGGCATTCCGGGCGACACCATGGCCACGCCGCTGCTGCAGGATGCGAACGTGCTGCGCAACCTCGGCGTGCCGCACATCGCGCTGCGCAAGATGGTGTCGGGCGCGATCATCGCGGCCTTCATCGCGGTGCCGCTGGCCGTGCTGTTCGCGGTGCTGCTGGCGCCCTACGGCGCGGCCATCACCAAGGCGGCTCCGTGGATCTTCGTGGTGGCGGCCGTGGCCATCGCGTACTTCTCCAGCGGGCGCTGGGCCTCGGTGGCCACGCTGGTGCCGTTCGTGATGGTGATCGTGGCGCTGCAGGCGCTCACCGGCAAGTACGGCGTGAAGCTCGGCATCAGCTACTTCCTGGGCATCGCCATCGGGCCGCTGGTGGCCGACCTGTTCTCGGTGATCTCGCCGGCGGCGCGCGCACGCATGAAACGCGACAAGGTCCGCACCTTCTCGCTCGCCCCCGACGTGAAGGGCTGGTCGGGCTACTTCCCGAATCCGTTCAAGGTGCTGGACCGCACGCAGGTGAAGTGGACCTTCGCGACGGCCGCGATCTCCAGCGCCACCTTCGTGTTCAGCCCGGTCGCGATGACCGTGGTGCTGGGCGAACTGGTGGGCTCGCGCATCAAGCATGCGTACCACCGGCTCACCACCACGCTGGCCGCGCGCAACGGCGTGACCGAGGCCACCTACATCGCCGAGGCGCTGATCCCGCTGATCGCCATCGGCCTGCCGCTGAGCCCTGTGGCGGCCGGCCCGGCCGCTCCGCTGTTCAACGCGCCGCCGGTGTTCACCATCGATGCGGCCACCGGCCAGACGCACAACCTGCACAACCTGCTGAACCACTGGGAGTTCCTGGGCTACGGCATGCTGGCGGTGGTGCTCGCTGCCCTGGTGGCCTATCCGTTCACGATGAACTTCGCGCGCCGCGCGGCGCTGTTCGTGTCGCGCAAGGTGAGCCACGAGGCGATCATCGCGACCTTCGTCGGGCTGATCGTGGTCATCAGCGTATGGGAAGGCCAGCTGCTCGGGCTGCTGGTGATCCTGACGATGGGGCTGCTGGGCGGGCTGCTGTCGCGCGCGATCGGGTTCAACACCGGCGTGCAGTTCATGGGGTACTACACGGCGGTGCTGACGGTGCCGGCGGCGATCAAGGCGTTTGCCTAGGGCCGGTGCGCGGCCTGGGTGCCGGCTTGGGCTTGGGCTTCGGCTTGCTCCCGCCGAACATCTTCTCCACCTGCTGCCCCACGCGCGCCCCGATGGCCGTGCCCACGCCCGGCAGCACCGCGCTGCCGATGGCCGCGCCGGTGAGCGCGGCGCCGGTCAGCGAGAGCTCGGGGTCGCTCGCGGTGCCGCCGATCTTCAGCGGCACGCCGATCACGCCGTCGACAAGGTCCACCGCGATCTCGCCGTCGAGCTTGCGGTTGAAGAGCTTCAGGTTGCCGCTTGCCGTGAGCACGCCCGAGCGGGCCTTGAGGTTGGTGTACTGGATCACCACGCCGTCTTCCGTGCCCTGGGTGTCGACTGTGCCGGTGAGCTCGTCCAGCTGCGTCGTGCCACCGCGGCTGACGCCTGCAGTGGCAACGGCCTTGGCCACGTCCAGCTTGGTGAGCGTGGCGGGCTGTACCGAGAAGGTGGTGCGGGTGTGCAGGCTGCGGATCAGCGCGCCCAGTTCCTCGGAGCTCCCGGCCTCGGCCACGAGCGTGGTGTTGCCCGAGAACTTGCCCGCCACCGAGGTGCGGCGGTCGAAGGCCTGCACCAGGCTCTCGATGTCGATCTGGCGCGGCTCCAGTTCGGCGGAAAACTGCAGCTTGCCGTCGGGCAGTGTCTCCAAGCGGGAGACGCCGTTCCAGGTGCCTCCGCCCGCGTCGATGCGGGTGCGCCAGCGGTCCTGTCCGGCCTGGCGGTCCAGGCGCAGGCGCACGGGTGGCGTGACACTGGCGCGCTCGAGCCGGGCCTGACGCGGGCGCCAGCCGGGGTCGAAGCGGACGTCGCCGTCGTAGGCCAGCGAGATGTCGCGCCGGTCGATCCAGACCACGTCGCGCCAGCGCAGCAGTTCCACGGGCACGGGCGCGAGCGTCCATGGCGCGGGCAGCGCGACGACGTTGCCGCTGCCCTCCTGCGGCTTGGGCCCCTTGCCGCGGAACGCCCGCACCGAGGCGCGCGGCAGCACCAGGCTTTCGATTTCGATCTCGTCCACGGCAATGACGCGCTGCAGCAGCGGCGCGAGCTGCAGCCGCAGGGTGGCGCGGCGCAGGGTGATGGGGCGCGGCTGGTCGGTGGCGATGTCGGACAGCACCAGCACGGGCACCGGCAACAGCGACCAGTGGGCGCCGCCTACCTTCAGGGCAACGCCGAAGCGCTTCTCGAAGCCTTCGGCGATCTTCGCGGCCACCTCGTCGTCGGTCGGCAGGCGCGCGCTCACCACCCACACCAGCACGCCCACGCCCAGCAGCAGTGCGACGGCAATGCCAATGAGCCAGCGGCGGACGGGGTGCTTCATCGATTCAAGGTAACACGCAAAGGCGACTCGGTTTGTCAGTCGCAATCGCTATAGTTTTGGCCACTGTTACAGGCACAAAGAAAGAAGCACGCCATGCGTATCTGGAAAAAAGAAATCTCCGTCGAGGCGCTGACACGCAACCACGTGGGCACCGTCGTATCGGCACTGGGCATGGAATTCCTGGAGGTGGGCGACGACTTCATCCGTGCCCGCTGCCCGGTGGACGAACGCACCCGCCAGCCCTACGGCATCCTGCACGGCGGCGTGTCGGTGGTGCTGGCCGAGACGCTGGGCTCCTGCGGCGCCCACTACTCGGCCCCCGAAGGCGACCGCGCCGTGGGCCTGGACATCAACGCCAACCACATCCGCTCCGTCACCAGCGGCTGGGTGATCGGCACGGCGCGGCCGGTGCACCGCGGACGCACCACGCAGGTCTGGCAGATCGACCTGACGAACGAGGCGGGCGAACTGACCTGCGTGTCGCGCATCACGATGGCGGTGCTGCAGCCGCGCTGACCGGCGGGAGCGCCTGCCGCTCCTTCCTTCTTCTCCTGTGGGTGCGGTGTTCAGCGCGGGGTTCATCGACCACAATCACGCCCCACCAACAACCAACAAGAGGAGACAAGAAATGTTCAACTGGACTGAACGGCCCGCGTCCTCGCTGGCCAACGGCGCGGTCATCGCGCCCGACGAGCGGCTGCCCTGGCTGCAGACCGGCGCCATGGGCGTGCAGCACGTCATCGCGATGTTCGGCGCCACGGTGCTGGCGCCGATCCTGATGGGGTTCAGCCCCAACATCGCGATCCTGATGAGCGGCATCGGCACGCTGATCTTCTATTTCGTCACCGGCGGCAAGGTGCCCAGCTACCTGGGCTCGAGCTTCGCCTTCATCGGCGTGGTGATCGCGGCCAGCGGCTATGCGGGCAAGGGGCCCAACGCCAACATCGCGGTGGCTCTGGGGGGCATCGTGGCCTGCGGGGTGGTGTACATCCTGATCGGGGCCATCGTGCAGGCCGTCGGCACGGGGTGGATCGAGCGCTTCATGCCGCCGGTGGTCACGGGCGCGGTGGTGGCGGTGATCGGCCTCAACCTGGCGAGCGTACCGATCAAGAACATGGCGGCCAGCAACTTCGACTCGTGGATGCAGGCCGTGACCTTCCTCTGCGTGGGCCTGGTGGCGGTGTTCGCGCGCGGCATGCTGCAGCGCCTGCTGATCCTGGTGGGGCTGATCCTGGCCACTGTGGTCTATGCGGTGCTGACCAACGTCATGGGCATGGGCAAGCCGGTCGATCTGAGCGGCATTGCCAACGCGGCGTGGTTCGGCCTGCCGACCTTCACGACGCCGGTGTTCACGGCCAACGCGATGCTGCTGATCGCGCCCGTGGCGATCATCCTGGTGGCGGAAAACCTCGGCCACCTGAAGGCGGTGACGGCCATGACGGGCCGCAACCTCGACCCGTACATGGGCCGCGCTTTCATCGGCGACGGCATTGCCACGGTGGTGAGCGGCGCCGCGGGCGGTACGGGCGTGACCACCTACGCCGAGAACATCGGCGTGATGGCGGCTACGCGCATCTACTCGACGGCGGTGTTCGTGGTAGCGGCCGTCATCGCGCTGGTGCTGGGCTTCAGCCCCAAGTTCGGCGCGCTGATCCAGGCGATTCCGCTGCCGGTGATGGGCGGGGTGAGCATCGTGGTGTTCGGCCTGATCGCCATTGCCGGCGCCAAGATCTGGGTCGACAACAAGGTCGACTTCTCGCAGAACAAGAACCTGATCGTGGCGGCCATCACGCTGATCATCGGCACGGGCGACTTCACGCTGAAGTTCGGCGACTTCGCTCTTGGCGGCATCGGTACCGCGACCTTCGGCGCGATCATTCTTTACGCCCTGCTGGGCCGTTCGAAGAACTGAAGCGAAGCCCCCCGGAAAAGTGCAACCTCATGAAAGAAGTGTTCTCCGAGGGGCCTGAAGCGGGGGGCGGTTCACCGGGGTTTGGCCCGCGCCCGTTAGACTCCAACGCTTTTCGCACCGACGTTTTCCAATGGCCGATGTCTCCGCCGCGCGCACCAAGGCGGTTTTCGAATTCAAGAGCGCCACGCTGCCGCTGATCGCAGTGATCCTCAAGACGTCCGACCTGGACGTGCTGGCCGAGGCACTCGACGCCCAGCTGGCCGATTCGCCCGACTTCTTCGAGCAGGAGCCGGTGGTGATCGACCTCTCGCTGCTGCAGGAAGCACAGGGCGAGGGTGGCGAAGCCGTCGGCGACATCGACTTTGCCGCCCTGCGCAGCCTGCTGGCGCGCCACCAGACCCAACCCATCGCGGTGCGCGGCGGCAATGCCGGGCAGAACGCCGCGGCCCGGGCTGCCGGCCTTTCGGTGGCGGCCATGCCTGCAGCCCCCGCACCCCGCGCCCCGGCGCCGCCGGCCGAGGCCCCCGCCTCGGAAGCCCCGCAGATCGTGCGCGAGGTGCCGGTGCCGGCCAACGGCACGCTCTTGATCGACAAGCCACTGCGCTCGGGCCAGCAGGTGTACGCCCGGGGCGGCGACGTGGTGGTGACGGCGGTGGTGAGCTTCGGCGCCGAGGTCATCGCAGACGGCAACGTGCATGTGTACGCACCGCTGCGCGGCAAGGCCATTGCCGGTGCACGGGGCAACACCGAGGCGCGGATCTTCTCGACCTGCATGGAAGCGCAGCTGGTGGCCATTGCGGGCATCTACCGGACCAATGAAGTGCCGCTGCCCGATACGGTGCTGGGCAAGTCGGCCCAGGTGCGGCTGGACGGCAAGAAAATTGCGATCGACGCTATTCCATGACCCGGATCACCGGCTCACGGAACGCGGCGACCCTGACAAGCAACAACTGAATCGAAACAAGAAGGAATGGCCATGGCCAAAATTGTGGTGGTGACTTCGGGCAAGGGCGGCGTCGGCAAGACGACGACGAGCGCCAGCTTCGCGTCGGGCCTCGCGCTCGCGGGCAAGAAGACGGCGGTGATCGACTTCGACGTGGGCCTGCGCAACCTCGACCTGATCATGGGCTGCGAACGCCGCGTGGTGTACGACCTGATCAACGTCATCCAGGCAGAAGCCAACCTGAGCCAGGCACTCATCAAGGACAAGCAGTGCGACAACCTGTTCGTGCTGGCCGCATCGCAGACGCGCGACAAGGAAGCGCTCACGCAGGAAGGCGTGGAGAAGGTGCTGACCGACCTCGCCGCGATGGACTTCGAATACATCGTCTGCGACTCGCCCGCGGGTATCGAGACCGGCGCCATGATGGCCATGCACTTCGCCGACGAGGCGCTGGTGGTGACCAACCCCGAGGTTTCTTCGGTGCGCGACTCGGACCGCATCCTGGGCATGCTCAGCAGCAAGACCAAGCGCGCCAAGGACGGCAGCGAGCCCATCAAGGAGCACCTGCTCATCACCCGCTACAACCCGAACCGGGTGGCGGGCGGGCAGATGCTGTCGCTCGAAGACATCCAGGACATCCTGCGCATCAAGCTGATCGGCGTGATCCCCGAGTCGGAAAGCGTGCTGCACGCTTCCAACCAGGGCGTGCCCGCGATCCACGACAAGGAAACCGACGTGGCGCAGGCCTACAGCGACGTGGTGGCGCGCTTTCTCGGCGAAGACAAGCCGATGCGCTTCGTCGACGCCGAGAAGCCGGGCTTCTTCAAGCGGATTTTCGGAGGCAAGTAGTCCATGTCCTTTCTCTCGTTCCTGCTGGGCGAAAAGAAGAAGACTGCCAGCGTCGCGAAGGAGCGGCTGCAGATCATCCTCGCCCACGAGCGGTCCAGCCTCAGCGGCAAGAAGCGGCCCGACTATCTGCCCGAACTCCAGCGCGAGCTGGTGGCGGTGATTTCCAAGTACGTGTCCATCAACGCGGAAGACATCAAGGTGCACCTGGAGACCCAGGACAACCTCGAAGTGCTCGACATCAAGATCGAGCTACCCGACCCGACTCCTGCGCCGGCGCGCTGAGCGGAAAGAAGCGAAAGCGCACGGACGGGTCCTGCAGGACCCGTTCTGCCAATGCGCGTTCCCACGCGAGGTAGTCGGCCCAGGCCGCATCGCGGCGCGGACCGAACACGCGCATTACCGAGCCCCAGTCGTCGTCGAAGGGGGTCAGCAGCTGGGCCGCCACGAAAGCGGTCGCGAGCGGCCTGCCGGAAGCCTTCCAGCCCTGTGTTCCGCCCTGGAGCCAGGTGAACACCGCCCCCGAACCTGGCCAGCGCTGGTGCGCATCGCGCGCCACGCGGGCGGCGGCCGTGCCGTCGGGCGAGGTGAAGACCAGTGTGCGACCAGCCACGGCGTGCGAAGCCAGTGGCGCCAGCGAGGCCGGCAGCATGTAGAGCGCGCCCGGCAGGTGGCCGCGCTCGTAGTCGAGGCTGGGGCCGACGTCGATCACCGTGACGGCGCCGTTCCTGCGCAGCTGGGCCAGCGCGTCGGGGGCGAGAGGCGAAGGGGCATCGTTCACCGTCGCTGCGGTGGCGGGCGGTGCCTGGTCCGGTGCCAGCTCGCCTTCGTAGACGTAGATCTCGGCCTGGTTGAGCTGCGTGAGCCAGAAGCTCGTGATGGCGGCGCGCAGCCGATGCGCCGGGTCGTCGATCAGCACGATGCGCGCGCCACGCGTGCCGACGAGGTTCTCGAAATGCATCAGCAGCTGGCCACCCGATACCTGCTGCACGCCTGTGCCCGCGAAGGCCGGGTCGGCGGTAGGCCGCACGTCGAAGACGTAAAGAGTGCGTTCGTTGTCGTCGTCGCGCCAGCGGGCGAGCTGTGCGGCGTCGGCCACGGGCAAGGCGAAGCGTTCGAACAGGTCGTCGGCGATGCGGCGCAGCACTTCGGGGGATTCGGGCGGCAGTTCGTCGCTGGGGGCTGCGTTCTGCACGGTCGGTGCGCCCTGCAGGCCCCAGGCCATGACGCCGTCCTCGACGAACACTGCATCGGGCGCGCGGCCCAGCAGCCGCAGCGTGGTCGCACCGATGATGCCGCGGGTGCGGCTGAAGCAGTTGATGGCCCAGAGATGGTCGTCGGCCCCGTGCGGCTCGAAGCGGCGCAGCGCCAGCTCGGTGCCTGCGTGATTGCGCGCGCCGGGCAGCGAGAGAAATTCGAACTCGGCGCGCGGCCGCGCATCGACCAGCGTGGTCGGCCGGCCTTCGCGCTGGCGTGCGCGCAGCGCCTCGATGGGCAGTGCCGGCGTGCCGTAGTGCAGCCGCACGCGGTCGCCGAAGGCCTTGACCAGGGTACCGTAGCCGTCGATGGCGGGCAGGCCTTCGGTCACCCAGCGCTGCAGGCCGCCGTCGAGCGTGCGCACGTCGGTGTAGCCCAGGCGCGCGAGTACGGCCACGGCGGCTTGTGCAACGCCGTCGGGCGCGTTGTAGTCGTCGTAGAGCACGACGGGCGTGGAGCGGCGCGGCACCAGCGTGCCGGCCTGCAGCTCGAGCCCGCTGAAGGGTGCGTTGCGCGCGAGGTTGGGGTGGCGCTGGACGAACCACCGGGTTTCGCGCACGTCGAGCAGCGCCAGCTCGGCTGCGGGCTCTTGCAGCAGCAGAGCCTGCAGGTCTGCGGGGGTGACGGTTTTTGCCCTGGTCGGATTCATGTGTACTTGCTTTCGGGGTGCGTGCGAATGACACCGGGTACTCCCCTCCGCGAATGTCCCCCATCGGCGTGATCGCACCCTGAACAACGGCAACAAAACCAAGCGTAGACCGCATAGCGCCAATGCGGGAAAGAAGTTTCACGCCGATGCTTATGCGAAATGCGCGCATGCAGACAGGTTCTTCATGCCTAGCATCGCAGTCCTTCGCACCATGACAACGACTGCCGATCCGTCCATCGCCCTGGCACGCACACGCCGGCACTGGTGGTGGCACTACGAAGTGCCCACGCTGCTGCTGGCCACCGTGCTCTATGCCGCATGGGCCGCGCTGCTGTGGTGGCACGCGGCGCTGCCGGGCTGGGCGCTGTTCCTTGCCGGCGGCTTTCTCGCGCAACTGCACTTCTCTTTGCAGCACGAGAGCATCCATGCGATGCGCCACCTGCCGAAGTGGCTGCGCCACGCGGTGGTGTGGCCGCCGCTGAACCTGTGGCTGCCGTATCCGTTCTACAACCGCGGCCACAGCTCGCACCACGTCAACTTCCACCTCACGCACCCGGAGCGCGACAACGAAAGCGCCTACCACTCGGCACCCGCATGGGCGGGCTACGGCCCGGTGTGGCGATGGATCTACATGGCCAACCAGACGATCGCGTTCCGCGTGGTGCTGGGGCCGTTCCTGCGGCTGTGGAAGCTGGTGCGCTTCGAAACCGCCCAGGTGCTGTCGGGCAATTTCTCGCGCCTGCCGACGTGGCTCTGGCATGCGCTGAGCGTGGCGCCGGTGCTGTATTACGTGACCGCCGTCTGCGGCATGGGCTTCGGCGAGTACCTGCTGTACTTCGTGTACCCGGGGATGATGCTGGGGTCGCTGCGCACCTTCACCGAGCATCGCTGGGCCGATACGCCGCACGAGCGCGTGGCCATCGTCGAATCGAATCTCGTGTTCGGGCTGCTGTACCTCTTCAACAACCTGCACCACGTGCACCACCGCGCGCCCACCATGCCCTGGTACGAGATACCGGTGTACTTCCGCAAGCATCGCGCGGCGGTGCTCGCGGCGAACGGCAATTTCTATTACCGGGGGTATGGGGAGATCGTGCGGCGGCACCTGTTCAGGCCGGTGTTCACCCCTGTCCACCCCACCTGGTAGC
Source organism: Variovorax sp. R-27 (assembly GCF_049913215.1). Lineage (NCBI taxonomy): Bacteria > Pseudomonadati > Pseudomonadota > Betaproteobacteria > Burkholderiales > Comamonadaceae > Variovorax > Variovorax sp. R-27. The sequence goes on along the minus strand of NZ_CP183984.1, from coordinate 74,907 downwards.
GCGGGTTCAGTCCGCCGCCACGAAGCGCGTGACCTGCGCCAGTACCTCGGCCTCCTTGAGGATGCGGCGATGCCCCCAGCCCTGCGTAGCCACGAGCCGGGCGCCCGCTATCGCGTCACGATACGCCTCGGCGTCGGCAAAGCGGTTCACGCGATCGTCGCGGTCATGGACGATCAACGTGGGCTGCGCGATGCGCGGGCCCACCGCCGCTGGCTCCAGTTGCGGCATCAGCACGCCTTCGCGCGATTCGAACAGCCGCTGCATCGACAGGCGCGTGGCTTCGTTGAGACCGAAGGTGTGCGCGAAGTAGCGCGTGTATTCGCGCGGCGAAGCGGGCGGCGCGAGCAGCACGAGGCGCTCTGCCGGCAGGCCACGCGCCGCAGCGAGCGCAAGCCCGTTGGCGCCAAGCGAGTGCGCGACTGCGGCACGCAACGCGTGGCCATCTGCCACGAGCCGGGCCGTGACGTAGGCAATGGCGCGCGCGAACTGCGGCGAGTTGCTCATCGTGCCCGCGCTGCGGCCATGCGCCGGCAGCTCGAGCAGCACGGGCCGCAGGCCCGCAGCCGCCACGGCCTGCGCGAGCGGCAGCATCTGCCCCGCGTGCCCGCCCCAGCCATGCACCAGCAGCACCACCGGCGCGGACTCGGCACCCGAGTCCTGCGCGGCCAGGTGGTAGATGCCGACGCTCGCGTCTTCGAAGGCCCAGCCCTCGCGCCGCCATTCCGCGCCAGGGCCCTGGCCGCGGTAGAGCCACTTGGGCGGCAGCGGCGTGCCGAACAGGCGGTAGGCGGCGCGCACGCCGAGCGCGGGCCAGAGCCGCTGCGACGTGGTCAGGCCGAAGCGCAGCGCGCGCATCGTGCGGCTAGGCTTGTAGTAGTTCGACTGCGCGGCATGGCCGGCGGCCGGCGTGGAAGTGCTCGTCATGACGTGGCGTTCCTTCCGGGCGTTCAGTACCAGACCCAGTCCTGGTTGCTTCGGGGCAGGCTGCGCAAGGTGTCGCGAAGGCCCTTGGCACCAACGACGAGCGCGTAGGCGGCAAGAAAGAGGGCAATGATCAGCATGGTGCTTCTCCTATTTATCGCACGACTGTGCGAAATTCTGGCAAATGGAAACGTGAGAGATCCGCCTGCTTCGTGAACAGGTCAGGCGAGGTAGCTGGAAAGAAGCCGCTGCCAGGTCTGCATGGCGCGGTCGGCCGCCTGCGGATCGCGCAGGAAGCGCGCGTCGTGCAGCTGGGTCATGGTCAGGCCGTTGAGTTCGCTTACGAGCTGCGCGGGGTCGGTGTCGGCCTTGAGCTCGCCGGTCTCGATGGCTTGCAGCACGGTGCGGCGCAGCGCAGCGCGCCAGCGGGTGATCTCGCCCAGCAGCATGTCGCGCAACTCGCCTTCGCGGTCGTCGAACTCGAAGGCGCCGGCTGTGTAGAGGCAACCGGTGTGCATTTCGACGTCGCGCGTGCGGGCGATCCAGCGCGCGACGATCTCGTTGAGCCGGGGCAGGCCCTTGGGCTTTTGCATGGCGGGCACGAACACCTCGGCCAGGAAGCCGCGGCCGTACTCTTCGATGACAGCCTTCTGCAGCGCCTCGCGCGAACCCACGCGCGAGAACACGCCGCTCTTGGACAGGCCCAGCCGGCTGGCCACGGCCTGCAGCGTGATCGCTTCCAGGCCTTCGGCCAGCGCAAGATTCATCGCAGCGCCGACGATGGCGGCACGGGTGAGTTCGCTTTTCTGGGTCTTGGCGTCCATGCGGCAAACTTTAGCACAGTCGTGCGAAATTTCAAACAACCACTCCTGGAGCGCCTTAAAGATGTTTTACTCATGTGAAACCAACAAACGCATCGTTCCCCGAATAAGCACTTCTGCCGAGAATCGCCGGTCGGCCCCAACCGGGGCCCTGATGACTCTTCCGCGCCAGATGAACTTCCAACAACTGCGCTCGGTACGCGAGGCCGTTCGTTGCGGCTTCAACCTGACCGAAGTCGCCCACACCCTTCACACCTCCCAGCCCGGCGTGAGCCGGCAGATCCGCGAGCTCGAGGAGGAACTCGGCATCGAGCTCTTCGTGCGCGCCGGCAAGCGGCTCACGGGGCTCACCGAGCCCGGCGGGCACGTGCTGCCGATCATCGAGCGCATGCTGATGGAGAGCAGCAACCTGCGCCATGCGGGCCAGGAATTCGTCGCGCAGCAGAGCGGCCTGCTCTCGGTGGCCGCCACGCACTCGCAGGCGCGCTATGCAATGCCGGTGGCGGTGCAGGAGTTTCGCGCGCAGTTTCCGAACGTGAAGCTGCACCTGCACCAGGGCTCGCCCAAGCAGATCGCGCAGATGCTGCTCGACGGCGAAGCCGACGTGGGCATCGCCACAGAGGCTCTGGGCGACTATCCGCAGCTGGTTGCCCTGCCCTGCTATCGCTGGACGCATTCGGTGATCGTGCCGCCGGAGCATCCATTGCTCGACGCGCCGCTGACGCTAGAAGCGCTCACGCGCTATCCGCTGATCACCTACGACACGGGCTTCACGGGCCGTTCGCGCATCGACGAAGCCTTCGAGCAGCGCGGGCTGCAACCCAACATCGTGCTGGCCGCGATGGACGCTGACGTGATCAAGACCTACGTGCAGTTGGGCCTGGGCATTGGCATCGTCGCCGGCGTGGCCTACGAAGCCGAGCGCGATACGCAACTTCGCGCGCTCGATGCGGGTCGGCTGTTCGGCATCAACCTCACCAAGCTCGCGGTGCGGCGCGGCACCTATTTGCGCAAGTACGTCTATGCCTTCATCGAGTCGTTCGCGCCGACGCTGACGCGCGCGGTCGTCGAGAAGGCTCTGGGCGACGAGGCCAGGGCCTCTCACTACGAAATCTAGAGCCTGTCCAGAGGCTGCGGCGTGGTGTGTACTGCGGACGACAGAATGGTTAAAAAAGAAGAATGCAGCTTCACACAAGGGGCGTACATTCGGGTTAATTCCCTGGCTTCCTGGACGGATCAGCAATGGCATCGACCCCGCAGCAGCAGCAACAGCAAACAAGGGCCGCCCTCAAGGCGGCCAATGCAGCCGAGCGGCGTGAGAGATTGAGACGAGCCTTGCCCGCAACGGTAGAGCTGCTGCAAAGCCGCCAGGCAGACCGCATCGACGACGCCGACATCGACGCGTATGTGAGCCTCAACTGGCTCGAGTGGCATGGTGGCGGCCTGCGGTTGACCATCACCGGGCGCAATGTGTGTGCCCAATCGGCGCCCACCGCGCTGGTCTGAAGACCGGCTCCGGCGTTCCATCAAAAGAAAAACCGCCACAGTTGCCTGTGGCGGTTTTTGTGCTGTCTGCCCGACTGGCCGTCTGGTTACTGGCCAGCGATGATGTTTGCGATCACACCGGTGGCGATTGCCGCGAGCACGAAGTCTCCGCCCACGCCAACCCATTGATAGCCACGGGGCGGCTGCTGGAGGCGGTAGGCACGCCAGTCTTGCACCACGTAGTTGCGGCCACGGTACTCGGGCGGCACGCGGCCACCACGGCGCCATTCGGCATGCGGCTGCGGGAAGCCACGGCGATCGAACTGGCGGCCGTCGCGGAAGTCCTGGTTGCCGCGGTAGTAACCGCCTTGCGGACCACCTCGGCGGTCGAAATTGCGGTCGCGCTGTTCATAGCGTCCGTCGCCTGGACGGCCATCGCCCGGGCGGCCATCGCCATGACGGTCTTGCGCAAAGGCGCTCCCTGCGGCCATGCACATCGCGAGCGCTGCTGCGGCGACTGCCATGCTCTTTGAATTGCTGATCATCTGGAACTCCTTCATGCGTTGATGACGAGTCCATTGTGGGCCGCACTTGTGTCCGCTTCGGGCACTTCAGGTCGCGGTCAGGTGAAATCAGGTAAGTGCTGGTATCCGCGCGGCGCCTTGTCCTTCAAGCCGCTCAACCCGGCGTGTAGCAGTTGACCACCATGCCGCATTCGTACGCCGTCGAACGCAGCAGCCGCAGCTTGTGGCCCTTGCGCTGGTCGTGGAACACAGAACGCCCCGCGCCCACCGCCATGGGGTTCACGAAGAACTGGAACTCGTCGACCAGCCCCGCTGCAACCAGCGCGGATGCGAAGCCGACACCGCCGATGGTGATGATGTCCTTGCCCGGTTCACGCTTCAGCACATTAACCTCCTCGGCCATGCCGCCGCGCGCGATGACCGTGCGCTCCCAGCGCGAGCCCGCGAGCTTGTCGGTGAGCACCACCTTGCGTGCGTCGACGATCTTCTGCGCAAAGGCGTAGTGCGGGTTCGCAGGAAAGTTCTTCGCCGCGCGACCCCAGTGATCAAGGTAGCCCTCTTCCGCGATCAGCCGGCTCAGCAGGATGGTGTCGATGCCTTCGAAGACGGCGTTGAAGTCTTGCTTCAGCTTGTCGTCCCAGCCCCAGCGATCACCCCAGCCCCACAGTTGCCAGTCGAGGTTGCCATTGGCTGGCGAGACATAGCCGTCGACCGACATCTGCATCTGGAGGATGAGCTTTCTCATACCGGTTCTCCTTCATGAGGACTGAAACAACCGCTTGTTGAATGCAAGCAGTGCCAGTATGCAGAAGAAGATGCAGGCCGAGCTGCGCAAGGCACATCTCGGCGGGCACTAACGTCGATACAAGATGCTCAAGGGTGCGGCAACGGCCAGCTCATCCGCCGACCAGGCTGTTGACCTGGTCGCTGCGCGAGCTGCTGCCGTGCTTCACGTGACGGTCCAGCGGTGGCAGGTCGAGTTCGATCAGTGCGCCATGCGCACGTGCAAGGTCGAAGGTGCCGGTAGATTGCGGCCTGTCGGTATGCAGCACCAGCGCATACGGGCCCTCACCGCGCGCCGCAATGCGTTGCGCGAGGATGCCGCTGCCCTCCTCCGCATCCGGCACATTGTTGTTCTCGCGCGGCGATGAAAGCACGAGCACGCTGCCTCCCAACGCGATGATCGCCACGCGCACATTGCTGCCGGGCACCGCCACGGGCTCGCCGATGTGCGCGTCGGCATCGTCGGGCACGGTGCCGAGCAAGGCGCGGTAGCGCGCCAGCGTGGCGTCGAGATCGCGCACCGCAATGGCCAGGCTCGCCACGCCGAGCGCGCCGTTGGCATGCACGCGCACATCGCCTTCGGGCACGCGCAATGCGCGCGGCGTGAGGTCGCCGCACAGGAAGGGCAAGTCAGCCGAAGGCGCGCGCGCCGTCTGCCAGCGCAGGCGCTCGCCATCGGGGCGCACGCGGCCGCCGTCGAGCGGGCCATCGAGTGCGAGCCCCCGCGCCTTCGCGTCGGCCACGGTGGCGGCGGTGTCGCGCGGCAGCAGCGCGAAGTCGACGATGCCTTCGCCGTGGCGTTGCAGCAGCTGCCACCAGCGTTCGGTGGGCGACGGTTCGCGCCATGCGATCAGCTCGAAGTAGCTGCCGTCGCCGAACACCACCAGCGCGTTGTGCGTGGCACGGCCCGGATGGTCGCCGCCGCGCAGCACATGGAAGCCCAGCGTGCCGTAGTCGGCAATGGTGCGTTCGAGGTCGTGCACCGCGATGACGATGTGGTCGAGTTTCAATGACATGTGTTTTCTCCCGTGGATGGCCGGATCAGGAAGCAGTGCGCGCCGCGCCATCACCGCCAAGGTAGGCATCGCGAATGCGCGCATCGGCCAGCAGCTCGCGCGCCGGACCCGAGAGCACGATGCGCCCCGTCTGCAGCACATAGCCGTGATGTGCAATCTGCAGCGCGAGGCTCGCGTTCTGCTCGACCATGAACACCGACACGCCCTGGCTGTTGATACGCGCGATGAGCTCCAGCACCTTGTCGACGTACAGCGGCGACAGGCCCATGGTCGGCTCGTCCATGCAGATGAGCTGCGGGCGGCCCATGAGCGCGCGCGCCATCGCCACCATCTGCTGCTCGCCACCCGAGAGCGTGCCGGCCTGGAACTCGATACGCTCGGCCACGCGCGGAAACAGCTCCAGCATGCGTTCGAGGTCTTCGGCCACGGCCTTGCGGTCGCTGCGCGCGTAGGCGCCCATCAGCAGGTTCTCGCGCACGGTCATTGCGGGAAACAGGCGACGCGCTTCGGGCACCGAGCCTATGCCGCGGCGGATGATCTGCGGAGTGCTCAGCCCAAGCATCGATTCGCCGTTGAAATTGACTTCGCCCGAGCGCGGCTTGAGCAGGCCGAGCACGATCTTCATTGTTGTCGACTTGCCGCTCGCGTTGCCGCCGAGCAGGCTGACGATCTGGCCCTTGCGCACTTCGATGTCGAGATCGAAGTGGGCCTGGACGGGGCCGTAGAAGCTGTTGATCTTCCTGAGCTGGAGCAGGGGCTGCAGCGACCCGCTGGAAGCAGGTGCAGCGGCGCGTTCGGGCAGCCCCTCGTCCCTGCCCTCTCCCCAGAGGGGCGAAGGAGAAAGACCGGTGCGCGCGACGGTGGCGATCATGCGGGCACCGCCTCTCCGACATGGCGATGGCCCAGGTACGCCTCGATCACCGCCGGGTCGTTGCGCACTTCGTCGGGCAGGCCTTCGGCGATCTTGCGGCCGTCGTCGAGCACGGCTACGCGGTCGGACAGCTGCATCACCAGGTCGAGCTTGTGCTCGATCAGCAGGATGGTCTGGCCGCGCGCCTTCAGGCCGCGGATGATCGCCAGCATCTCCGCCGTCTCGCTCTCGTTCATGCCGGCAGTGGGCTCGTCGAGCAGCAGCAGGCGCGGCTTGAGCGCCAGCGCCCGTGCGATCTCCACGCGGCGGCGGTTGGCGTACGAGAGGCTGTACGCGGGGTGATTGATGCGCGGTGCGAGGCGTTCGCCGAAGAGCGCGATGATTTCTCGTGCCTCCTCACGCAGCGCCTGTTCTTCGCGGCGCACGGCACCGGGCTGCACCAGCGCGAGCGCGAGTTCGGCCAACGCACCCAACCCTGGCACACCACCGATGCGAGGTTTCACGGCGCGCAGCCGCGTGTGTGCGCCGACCAGCACGTTGTCGAGCACCGAGAGGTTCGCGAACACACGCCCATGCTGGAAGGTGCGCGCCAGCCCGCGCTGCGCGAGCTGCTCTGCCGGCAGTCCGGTGATGTCCTGTCCGTCGAACAGCACCTGCCCCGCGTCGGGCTTGTCGAGACCGGTGACGAGGTTGAACAGCGTGGTCTTGCCCGCGCCGTTCGGCCCGATCACGCTCAGCAGTTCGCCCTCGCCCACGTGCAGGTCGACGGCATCGACGGCCGTGAGCCCGCCGAAGCGGCGCACGAGGCCGCGTATCTCAAGCAGCGATGGCATCGGCTTCCTTCTTCGCCGCTTGCGCCTTCGAGTTGACCAGCTTCACCTCGGCGCGAATGGTCTGCGGATTGCGCAGCAGGTTGAGGATCGGGCAGTTGCGCTCCACCGCCTCGAACAGCGCGTCGATGTCTTCGCGGCTTGCGGGCGAATCGATGTGCACCGTGTAGCCGATCTCGTGCGGCCAGATCGGCGTCTTCTCGTGGCCCGGCTTGCCGCCTCGCGGATCGATGATGCCGGTCACTTCCACTTCGAGGCTTTCGAGCGGCACCTGCCGTTCGGCCGCCTGGATCAGGAAGATGTGCGTGACGCAGGTGCCGAGCACGCCCAGCTGCAGCTCGGGCGAGCTGGGGCCGAGGTTGTAGCCCGCGAAGTCCGGCGGGCTGTCGCTGATGATCTGGTGCTCGCGGATGCGCAGGCGGCGCACGCCGCTGCGGCCTTCTGCCTTCACGCTGGCCTTCAGTTGCACGGGCTGTGCGGTGCCTGCTTCGACGGCGGCATTGCGTGCCAGCACGGCGGCGCGTTTCTCGGCGAGGTAGTCGTTGAGGTGGCTCATGGTGTGGTGTTCTTTCAGACGGTGCCCAGCAGGCCTTGCGGGCGGAAGCGGATCAAGAGAAGCAGCGCGACGCCGTAGATCAGCATGCGGTACTCGGCCGTCACGCGGAACAACTCTGGCAGGCTCACGAGCGCGACCGCGCCGAGCAGAGCGCCGCTGATGTTCCCGAGCCCGCCGAGGATCACCATCGTCAGCGCGAGGATCGAGATCTGCGAGCCGAAGGTCTCGTGGTTGATGTACGAGTACATGTGCGCAGTGAAGGCACCGCTCACGCCGGCCGCGAAACCGCCGAAGCCGAAGGCCAGCGCCTTGTAGCGGTCGGGGCTCACGCCGTAGGCGCGCGCGGCCACTTCGTCTTCGCGCACCGCGCGGAAGGTGCGGCCCAGGTGCGAGCGCAGCAGGCGCCATTGCAGCAAGGCCAGCAGCACCATCGCGCCGAAAGACGCCCAGTAGACGGCCTCGTTCGACGATGCATCGCGCCCGAACAGCGAGAGCGGCAGAATGCCCGAGACGCCGATGGGCCCGTGCGTGAGGCTTTCCCAGTTGAGGATGGTGAGCGCCACGATCTCGCCGATGCCGAGCGTGGCAATCGATACATAGTGGCCACGCAGCCTGAAGGCAGGGAAGATCAGCGCAGTACCGATCAGAGAGGTGAGGATGCCCGCGAGCACGATGCCCGTGCCGACCGGCAGGTGCAGGTCGAGCACCAGCAGCGACGATGCATACGCGCCGATGGCCAGCAGCCCCGCATGACCCAGCGAGATCTGTCCGATGGTGCCGGCAACGAGCGTGAGGCTCAACGCGAGCGCACCGTAGAGCCACGCATTGGTGAGCGTCTGCAGCAGGTACGGCGATGGATCGAAGAGCGGCAACGCCACCGCCGCTACAAACAACGCAAGGAGCAGACGCCGCGGCACATGCCACGGCTTGCTCGGTGCAATGAAGGTGCCCGTCAGCGGCTCCGGCGGCAACGCGCGCTTGCGTCCGAACAACCCGTTGGGCTTCCACACCAGGATGACCAGCAGCAGCGCGAAGGCGAAGAGATTTCGATACGGCGTGCCGAGGATCGCCACGCCATAGCTTTCGATCAGCCCCAGCAGCAGGCTGCCGACGATGGCGCCCGGCACGTTGCCCACGCCGCCGACCACGGTGGCCACCACGCCCTTGAGCGTGGCCTGGAAGCTCATCGCCGGGCTGATGTTGTTGTAGTACATGCCCACCAGCAGGCCCGAGAGACCGCCAAGCGCGGCGGCGATGGCGAACACGGTCTGGTTCACGCGGTCGACGTCCACGCCCATCTGCTGGGCCGCGTCGCGGTCTTGCGCGGTGGCGCGCACGGCCCAGCCGAGCTTCGTGAAACGCAGGAAGACGAACAGCACGGCCGCGCTCGCGATGCCGATGCCCGCGATCAGGATGTCGAGCGCGCCGATGGTGCCGGTGCCGATCTGCAGGCGCCAGTCGGGCAGCTGCGTGGGCAGCGAGCGCGGGTCTGGGCTGAACACCAGCTGCACGACGATGTCGAGCACGAAACTGATGCCGATGGTCGCCAGCAGCGGCGCGATGCGTGCCGCGCCCTGCAGCGGGCGCAGGCCCACGCGCTCGATCAGCATGCCGAGCGCGCCCGAGCCGAGCACCACCAGCAGGATGGTCACCGGCAGCGGCGTGTGCAGGAAGGTGATCGACGCCCAGCCGATGTACGCGCCCACCGTGTACACCGAGCCGTGCGCGAAGTTGATGAGGTGCGAGACGCCGAAGATCAATGCGAGGCCGACCGCCAGCAACGCATAGATGTTGCCGATGATCAGGCCGTTGACGGTGTAGTCGAAAAAGGAGGTGAAGCTCATCGACTACCTGGCCACTGCCACGGCCGCCTTCTCGTCGACCTGCGCCCACTTGCCGTCCTTCACGACGAGGTTGACGCTCTTCACGCCGATCACGCGGCGCGTCTGCGGGTCGAAGCTCGCCTTGCCGAAGATCACGCTGGGCACGTCCTTGATCTTGTAGAACGCATCGCGCACGGCCTTGCGGTCGGCCTTGGGGCCCGCCTGGCGCAGCGCTGCCGCCGCGTACACCACTGCGTCGTAGGCATAGGCGTTGAAGGCATCGGGCTCCTTGCCGTACTTCGCGCGGAAGCTCTTCACGAAGTCCTGCACCTCGGCGCGCGGCTCCTCTGGATAGAAGGCGGTGTTGGTGTAGATGCCGTTCACCGCCGCGCCACCGAGCTCGATGAACTTCGGCGAATACACCGAGCCTACGGCGGCGATCGGCTGCTTGAGGCCCACGCTGCGCACCTGGCCCGCGATGAGCGCGCCGTCGGGATAGTAGGAGATGAGCACCAGCCCGTCGGGGTTGGCGTCGCGCACGCGTACCAGCGTCGAGCGGAAGTCTTTCTCGTCGGCCTGGTAGCCCTCGGCAATCGCGAGCTGCGCGCCGCGTTCCTGCGCGGCCTTCACCAGCACGTCCTTGCTGGTGCGGCCCCAGTCGGTGTTGAGGTACAGCACGGCGATGCGCTTGAAGCCCAGTGTCTTCACCGCGAGTTCGGCGAGCAGCGGCTGCGCGTCGGCCTGGCTGATCGAAGGGCTCCAGATGTAGTCGCCGCCCTTGGTGAAGTCGGGGTGCGAGTTGGTGAAGCCCAGCTGCACCAGGCCCGCGCGCTGGTAGATGGGCGAGGCGGCCATCGAGGCCGGGCTGGAGAAGTCGCCGAGCTCGATGAGCACGCGCTTGTCGTTCACCAGCTTCTGCGCAATGGCCACCGACTGGCGCGGATCGCTCTGGCTGTCCTCGAAGTTGTAGGCCAGCGGCCGGCCGTGGATGCCGCCCTGCGCGTTGATGTGTTCGAGGGCAAGGTCGAAGCCCGCCTTCCACTGCGCACCGTACTGCGCGTTCTGCCCGGTGAGCGGACCGCTCACGCCGAACCACACGGGCTCGCCGGTGGCGGGCGCGGCCCAGGCGACGACGGGCGCGGCCAGCAAGGCCATGGAGAGAGCGGCCACATGACGCAGGAAGCGGTGGCGAGTGAGCAGCGGCATGGTGTCGAACCCCGGAGATGAATGAAGGTGCAGGGCAACGATTCTTCGCCTGCGCCCACCGGCCGGGAACGAACAAAAACGGGGAGGCTTATGCGCTTTCCGAGCAAAGGGACAAGCGCCCGTGCGCCCTCAGGCTGCGTTTAAGCTGCGCGCCACATGAAGCGACGACACCTCCTCCACCTGCTGGCCGGCGTGCCTGCCATCACCCTTCTGTCGGCCTGCGGCAAGCGCAAGGCCTCGGCCACCGCGCTGAAATCCGATGCTCACGTGCTGGCCCTGGGCGACAGCCTGACCCATGGCTATGGCGCACCGCCCGACGCAGCCTGGCCCGTGAAACTGGGCGAGCTCACGGGTTGGAAGGTCGAGAACGCGGGCGTCAACGGCGACACCTCTGAAGGCGCGCTGCAGCGCTTGCCGGGCCTGCTGAGTGCCCAGAGCTACGACGCGATCCTGATCGGCATCGGCGGCAACGACATGCTGCGCGGCGTGTCGGCCACGGCCACGCGCGACAACCTCGTCGAGCTGATCACCCAGGCGCGTGCGCACACGCCCTACGTCGCAGTGCTGGCCACGCCGGCGCCCGACGCCATGCGCGCGGCCGTCGGCTCCCTCAGCGATGCGCCGTTCTATGAAGAGGTGGCGAAGTCGCAGCAGGCGCTGCTGGTCGCCAATGTGTATTCGAGCGTCCTGTCGGATTCGTCGCTGCGCTCCGACCGCATCCATGCCAATGCACGAGGCTATGAAAAGGTCGCGCAGCTTCTGGCGGATCAGCTCAAGGCTGCTGGCTGGCGCTGATCAACCGTTGATCAGATCGACGTAGGCGCCCTGCACCAGCTGGTCGGCGCCCACGCCTAGTTTCGCCATGAGCGCATGCGCCTCGGCCACACCGGCTTTGGCTGGCTCGCCTTCTTGCAGCACCACTTCGAGTTCGAGGAATTCTCCGAGGCCTTCGACACGGTCGAGATGCACACGCGTGCGGCCCACGATGAATAACCGGCGCTGCTTGCGAACCCGGCCGGCCTGTCCCCATGCGAGCGTGAGCGATTCGCGCAGCACGTCGGGCGTGCTGCAGGGCGTGATCAGGTAGAACGACTCCTTCGGTCCGGTGCTGTTCGCGCGGCGATAGAAGATCAGCTCGGCACGGTCGGGCGCGAAGGTGCGCAGCTTGAGGCGGTCGGCGCTGTCGTTGCAGCGGAAGAAGGTGTCGTCCTGCGCGATCTCGATGGGGCCCTGGTCGGCCAGCGTTAGGGCGATGCTTGCGACGCGGTCTACGCTGTCGATACGGGCCTTGATCTCGATGTTTCTTGCCATTTGTGCCTTGGAGGTTTTGTTCGGGGTGCGTGCGAATGACACCGGGTACTCCCCTCTGCGAATGTCCCCGTCGGCGTGATCGCGCCCCGAACTGACCCGCGAGGATCAAGGCGCGTTGCCCTGCGGACCGACAGGCGGCGGCGCAGCGCGACCGCTGGAACCGGGTGACAACTTGCGGCCAAAGGCCTCGCCCACGTTGCGCACCGGTCGGCTGGCCTTCTCCGACACGTTGTTCACGCCACGTCGCGTGGCAGCGTCTGCGCGGTTGACTCCGCGGCCCGCGGCGTTGGTGCCGCGCTGCACGCTGCCCACGACCTTGCCGCTGCGGGAGGGCGACTTGATGGTGTGGGCACGTTGCGCCTGGGGCGGGTTGTCCGCGCTCTGGGCTTGTGCACCGGCTGGCAGCCACAGCGCGGCAGCCATCGTCACGGCGAGCGAGGTGCGAAGGGTGTCGATCGGGAATTTCATGAGGCCTCCTTGGTGTCGGTGTCGTCTGCTTCGGCTTCTGCAGCGGCTGCGCGTGCCATGCGCTCGCTCTTCCAGTAGACGTCGTCGCCGCCGTTCATTCGGTTGAGCACGCGTGCAAGCACGAAGAGCAGGTCGCTAAGCCGGTTGAGATACTGGCGCAAGGCGTCGTTGAGTTCGGCGGTGGCGCCGAGCGCAACCACCGCACGCTCCGCGCGCCGCGCCACCGTGCGGCACACATGCGCGAGCGAGGCCGCGCGCGTGCCAGCCGGCAAGATGAATTCGGCCAGGCGCGGCAACGCGGCGTTGTGCTCGGCCAGTGCGTTGTCGAGCTGCAGCAGCGCATCGGCCTTCAGCAACGTGAAACCCGGCATCGACAGCTCACCGCCGAGGTTGAAGAGCTGGTGCTGCACGTCGACCAGCAGCTCGCGCACGGGCTCTGGCATGGGCTCGCACAGCAGCACGCCGATCTGCGAGTTGAGTTCGTCCACGTCGCCCATCGCGTGCACGCGCAAGTGGTCTTTGGGCACGCGCGTGTTGTCGCCGAGGCCGGTGGTGCCGTCGTCGCCGGTGCGGGTGGCGATCTGGGAAAGTCGGTTGCCCATGGAGGCTCCTGTTCTTACTGATCGACGGTCGATGCGTCGATCTTGCCTGCCAGCCATTGCAGGCCTGCAAGATGCTGCTGGTCATGGCTGCAGAGGTAGTGGACGAGGCTGCGCATCGTGAGCGGGCCGTAGCCTTCGAACACCGCGGTGCGCGCGAGCTGCGCGTCGCTCAGGCTGGAGATGATTTCCATCGTCTGCACGCGCGCCATGCGGAATTCAGCCAGCACCTTCGCCGCATCGGCGGTGCCGTACGCGCGCTCGATGGCCAGCGGTTCGCTGTCGATGGAGGCGAGCGTCGGGTGCGTCTCCTGCAGCGTGCGGCGAAAGCGCACGTGGTAGCCCTCGATCTCGATGTCGCGCACATGGCAGAGCTGCTCGATGGCGGTGAAGGCCTCGCTGGGCACGCCCTCCCACGAGGGCGGCGCCCAATGCCTGTAGGCGTTGGGAATGGCCGCGTAGTGGGCCTCCAGTTGCGACGGGAAGGCCGCGAGAGCGCTGAGGGTCGTGGGGTTCATGTTTTTTCCGAAGCGCATTATGGTGCTCGCTCCGTAAAATGGCCGATCACCTCACCCGCCAGGAGACTCCCGATGAACGCCCCGACCCAAACCTCGCACCTGATGCCGGAGCTTCATCTGCGCGACGTCCCGGCCAGCCTGATCGACGGACTGAAGGCCCGCTTCGGCGCCAACTGCTCCACCGCCATGGCAGTGCGCACGCAGCACGGGCGCGACGAGTCTTCCTTCGACGCACCACCCCCCTCCGCCGTGGTGTTCGCCGAAAGCACGCAGGACGTGGCCGATGCGGTGAAGCTCGCGAGCGAGCACAGCGTGCCCGTCATTCCCTTCGGTGTGGGCTCCTCGCTCGAAGGCCACCTGCTGGCGGTGCAGGGCGGCATCAGCATCGACGTGTCGCGCATGAGCAAGGTGCTGTCGATCAACGCCGACGACCTCACGGTAACGGTGCAGCCCGGCGTCACGCGCAAGCAGCTCAACGAAGAGATCAAGAGCACGGGCCTGTTCTTCCCCATCGACCCGGGCGCCGACGCCTCCATCGGCGGCATGACGGCCACGCGCGCCAGCGGCACGAACGCGGTGCGCTACGGCACGATGCGCGAGAACGTACTGGCGCTCGAAGTGGTCACTGCTGCCGGCGAGGTCATCCGCACCGGCACGCGCGCGAAGAAGTCGTCGGCCGGCTATGACCTCACGCGCCTCATGGTGGGCAGCGAAGGCACGCTGGGCGTGGTCACCGAGATCACGCTGCGCGTCTACCCGCTGCCCGAGGCGGTGTCGGCGGCGATCTGCTCGTTCCCGAGCATCGAGGCCGCGGTGCGCACGACCATCGAGACCATCCAGCTGGGCGTGCCAATCGCGCGCGTCGAGCTGATCGACGTGAACACGGTGCGCATGGTCAATGCCTACGCCAAGCTGAACCTGCGCGAAGAGCCGATGCTGCTGATGGAATTCCACGGCTCGCCCGCCGGCGTGAAGGAACAGGCTGAGACGGTGCAGGAGCTCGCGAGCGGCCATGGCGGCAACGCATTCGAATGGGCCAGCACACCCGAAGAGCGCACGCGCCTGTGGACCGCGCGGCACAACAGCTACTTCGCGGCGGTGCAGTCGCGCCCCGGCTGCCGCGTGATCTCGACCGACACCTGCGTGCCGATCTCGCGCCTGGCCGATTGCCTGCTCGATTCGGTGGCCGAGGCCGATGCGAGCGGCATTCCGTACTTCCTCGTCGGCCATGTGGGCGACGGCAATTTCCACTTCGGCTATCTGCTCGACCCGAACATTCCCGAAGAGCGCGTGAAGGCCGAAGAGCTGAACCACGCGCTGGTGAGCCGCGCGCTGGCGCTCGAAGGCACCTGCACCGGCGAGCATGGCGTGGGGCTGCACAAGATGGACTTCCTGGTCACCGAAGCGGGCGTGGGTGCGATCGACATGATGCGCACGATCAAGCGCGCGCTCGACCCGAAGAACATCATGAACCCGGGCAAGATCTTCAGCCTCTGACCCGTTCGTTCAGGCGTTCAATGAAAAAGCCCGGCGGCTCGCAAGAGCGCCGGGCTTCTTTGATTTGCTTGCGGCAGCTGCCGCGCGATCAGTTGGTGCTGTTGCTGCGGCGGCGTGCCGGTGCCTTCTCCGCGGGCACATAGGTCTGCGACGGCGCAGCGCCGCCATCCACGCCCAGACGCCCACCACCACCAAGGCCCTGGCCACGCACCGTCTGCGCCTTGTAGTTGCGCAGCGAACGAACCATCTGGTTGAAGGCGTCCATGAAGGCTGCGGCAATCACCTTGCCCTGCGCCGTGTTGGTGTAGCCACCCACGCCGCCGCCACCGCTGCGACCGGCCAGCGCACCGAAAGCGCCGAAGTCGGTCTTGGAGGCGCTGCCTTCTGCGGCTGCAACCTGCACGCCCGAACGGTTGTCGATGAGGGTCAGCAGCGCGCTGGCTTCCTTGGTCTGCATGCTGCCGCCGAGGGCCGCGAGGGCTCGGCCACGGCCGCCACCCACCAGGCCGCCGAGCGCGCCGCCGACGCCGCCGGCATCGCTGTTGCTGAAGACGATTTCGGGCGACAGGCCGTAGTCGGACGCCACCATCTGGCCGCGACCGAAGTTGCTGCCGCCGCGCATTTCACCCGACTGCTGCAGCGCGCGTTCGCGCGTCATGGCGTTCATGCCGGCCGCGCCGCGCTCGACCACGATGAAGCAGTTCGATTGCTGCACCAGCAGGCGCAGCAGGTTGGCCGTGGGCGGCAGCTTGTATTCGCCTGTGAGGATGGTGTACCAGCCAGCGCTCTGGTTCTCGATCAGAGAGACCGTGCCGAGCGGCGATTCGCAACGCTCGAGCTGGCTGCTCGCGTTGTCGGTGGCGCCGCCTGCGGCGCTGCCGGTGGCCATGGTCTTGGCCGACTGGCTGCCCATTTGCATGTCGGTCGTGGCGCAACCGGTGAGGAGAACTGCGCCGACGGCAATGGCCGCGAGCGGGAACTTGGTGAGCTGCATGGTGGACTCCCTCTGTTTGTTCAGAGATCTGGGATTGAAAAAACCAGCGGTCGAGGATACGCGCAAAGGATTGCAGGAATCAATCAAACGAACGCCAGCCCCCGAGTTCACAACACTAGGCCGTTCGGCGGATGCGCTCGATCAATCCGTTGAGTGCTTCGATGGAGCCGAAGTGGATGGCGAGCTCGCCGCTTTCCTCGATGCGGCCGCCGCGCTTGCTGCGCTTCTTGATGCGCACCTCGACCTCGGCGGTGAGCAGGTCGGCCAGTTCTTCTTCCACGCGCTGCAGGTCGCGCGACTTTTCGCCGTCGTTGCCGCGGCGCGAGGGCGTGAGCGTGAACTCGGCCGCGAGCTTCTTTACCAGCGCCTCGGCTTCACGCACCGACATCTTCTTGGCCGCAATCTGGTTGGCCGCCGTGATCTGCGTGCCACGGTCCAGCGACAGCAGGGCGCGGGCGTGGCCCATGTCGATGTCGCCGGCCATCAGCATCTGCTGTGCGGGCTCGGCCAGATTCAACAGGCGCAGCAGGTTGCTCGCCGCGCTGCGCGAACGACCCACGGCCTGTGCGGCCTGCTCGTGAGTGAGCCCAAACTCGTTCACCAGGCGTTGCAGGCCTTGGGCCTCTTCCAGCGGGTTGAGGTCTTCACGCTGGATGTTCTCGATGAGCGACATCGCCGCGGCGGCTTCGTTGGGCACGTCGCGCACCAGCACTGGAACGCTGTCGAGGCCAGCGAGCCTGGCGGCGCGAAAGCGGCGTTCGCCCGCGATGATTTCGTACTCGGCGTTCTTGGCGGCTGCCGATTCGGCGTCGAGCCGGCGCACCAGGATCGGCTGCATGATGCCCTGCGCCTTGATGCTCTCGGCCAGCTCGTAGAGCGCGCCTTCGTCCATGCGTGTGCGCGGCTGGTAGACGCCGGCCACCATCTGGTCGAGCATCAGCGTCGTCGGGTTCCTCTGTGCGCCGCCCTCTTCCGAGCCCGAATTGCCGCCATTGCCGTTGTCAGCGGAAGGCGCGGCCGTCGGGCCGAGCAGCGCTTCGAGGCCGCGGCCCAGGCCCTTGGGTTTCTTGGTCGCCATCAGTTCTTTTCTTTCGAGATTTCGTTCAGGAGTTTCCGGCCCTCGGGCCAGTCGCCCAGGCCGGATTCGGCATTCAGGTGGCCGCCCGGGCCGGCATCGATGAAGCGTGCGCCCCAGTCTTTGGCAAGCTGCTGCGAGCGCGAGGCTTCGCAGTACGGGTCGTCGTTGGCGGCGATCAGCACCGCCGGGAACGGCAGCGGCTTGCGCACGATCGGCGCCCAGCCGGGAATCAGCTGGCGCAGGTTGTCGCTCTCGACGTCGCCCGGCGCGACCAGCAGCGCGCCGCGCACTTTGTGCGTGTTGCGCGAGTGCGCAGCCCACGCGGCAACGAGGATGCAGCCGAGGCTGTGCGCCGCAAAAGCCACAGGGCCGGGCGAGGCCAGCACTTCTTCTTCGAGCCGCGCGGACCAGTCGCCGCGCAGCGGGCGCATCCACTCGTGCTGATCGACGCGGCGGTCGCCGTACACCGACTCCCAGCGGGTTTGCCAATGGCCGGGGCCGCTGTTCTGCCAACCGGGCAGCAGCAGGATGCGCGGAGTTGTCATTTGCTACGAACTTGATAGCACCTTGCCGAGCAGCGGCAAGCGTCAGGCATTGTTTTCACTGGTGGAGTCGGATGCGGGCGCGGGTGCCATCACGTCATCGGGAATGGGCAGATCCGGTGCGATGCGCGTGACCGGCGCAATCGGCGGCGCCACCGCACCCGAAGCAAAGGCGCTCGCGGGCGGCATCTTGTCGACCAGCTCCTGAGCGAAGGCGATGAAAGCCTGGCTACCGCGGGCGGCCGGGTCGAACACCACGCCCGGCAGTCCGTAGCTGGGCGCCTCGGCCAGCCGCACATTGCGCGGGATCACCGTGTCGAACACCTTGTCGCCGAAGTGGGACTTGAGCTGCTCGCTCACCTGCTGCTGCAGCGTGATGCGCGGATCGAACATCACGCGAAGCAGGCCGATGATCTGCAGGTTCTTGTTGAGGTTGGCGTGTACCTGCTTGATGGTGTTGACCAGGTCGGTCAGGCCTTCGAGCGCAAAGTACTCGCACTGCATCGGCACGATCACGCCGTGGGCGGCGCACAGGCCGTTGAGGGTCAGCAGGCTCAAGCTCGGCGGGCAATCGATCAGCACGAAGTCGTACTCGGCGCCGACCGCGGCCAGCGCGGTGCGCAGGCGCTTTTCGCGACGGTCGAGCGCAACCATTTCGACTTCGGCACCCGCCAGTTCGCGGTTGGCGCCCAGCACGTCGTAGCCGCAACCGCCCTCCACCAACTTGTCGGCCTTGACCCGGGCTTCGGCCACCGAGGCCGATTCGAGCAGCACGTCGTACACCGTCAGCTCCAGCTGGCGCTTGTCGATGCCCGAGCCCATGGTGGCATTGCCCTGCGGGTCGAGGTCGATCATCAGCACGCGCTGGCCGACCTTGGCCAGGCCGGCCGCGAGGTTGACGGTGGTGGTGGTCTTGCCGACGCCGCCCTTTTGGTTGGCAATACAGAAAATCTTGGCCATGTCAGTACCGGAGGATCGATCAGCGCGAGATTGCGAGCTTGACGCCGAAGGCGATCAAAAAGGTGCCGGCAAGCTTCTCGAGCGTGGCGGAAATGCGGGGATTCGCACGGATGCGCTCGGCCAGGAAGTGCGTGAGCAGTGTCGAGGTCAGGCCGTACAGGAAGGTCAGCGCAGCAATCGTCACCGCCATCGCGCCGAAAGTGATCAGGCCTTGGTGGCGGGCCGGGTCGACGAACAGCGGGAAGAAGGCCATGTAGAACACGATCGCCTTGGGATTCAGCAGGGTGATGGTGAAGGCTTGGCGCAGGAAATGGCTGGGCTTGATGTCGAGGATGGGCGCCGAGCCGGACTTGGCCAGCAACATCTTGAGGCCCAGCCACGCCAGGTAGGCGGCGCCCAGCCACTGCACTGCCTTGAAAGCGGTCGGGTAAGCGGCCAGCACGGCCGACACACCAGCCACCGCCGCCCACATCAGGCACTGGTCACCAATGATCAGGCCAGCTGTTGCGGCCAGTCCTCCACGGATGCCGCCTTTGCTCGTCGAGGTAATCAGCGCCAGATTGCCCGGGCCGGGAATCAGAAGGAACAGGACGATGGCGGCGACGAATGCGCCGTAGTCAGCGATGCCGAACATGGGATTTGCCTCGAAAAAGCGAGTCGGAAAAGGGACCGGAGGGAGGCATCGAGTCTAAGCGAGCACACCGCCGCGAGGATCGTTCGGACACCGGCTTTTACCGGTGTCGCCGCTTCATTTGCGGATTCAGGCGCCGATTTCAGCTGCTTCTTTGCGCGCCCAGACGATGCAACGCTCGGCATCCAAGCCGGGAACCGTCAGTTGTTCCACGTGAAACACTGCCACGTCTTTTGGCAAAGCGGCGAGTTCGTCGGTCGGAACTTTGCCCTTCATGGCGAGCCAGACACCACCGGGTGCGAGCAGATTCATCGAACCGTTGAAGAAATCCGGCAGCGACGCGAAGGCGCGCGAGCTGATGACTTCGTAGCTGCCGACCAGAGATTCAACCCGGGCGTGCAATCCCCGAAGGTTCGTGAGCTCCAGTTCGGCTGCCACTTGCTGGACGAAAGCCGCCTTCTTGGCGACCGCATCGAGGCAGCTCACCTCAAGATCAGGCCGCATGATGGCGATCACCACACCCGGCAAGCCACCGCCAGAACCCACGTCCAGCAGCTTGCCCTTCCCTGCCCACTCGCGCTGCAGCGGCGCGACTGCCGCCAGACTGTCGAGCAAGTGGTGCGTCAGCACGCTTGCCGGATCGCGCAGCGCCGTCAGGTTGTAGACCTTGTTCCACTTGAGCATCAACGTGCCGTAGGCCAGCAGCTGTTCACCTTGAAGATCGGACAGTGCCACGCCCATGGCGGCTGCGCCGGCGCGCAGCGTATCGATCTGCGCCGTCATTCCGCGGACTGCGGCTCGGTGGCTGCTTCCGTGGTGGCGGTATCGCGGGCGAAGGCCTTGTGGCCGCCCTTGCGCAGATGGATCATCAACAAGGAGATGGCGGCAGGCGTCACACCGGAGATGCGCGAGGCCAGGCCCAGCGTTTCCGGCCGGTGCTTGTCCAGCTTCTGCCGCACCTCGAAACTCAGTGCCTTGACCTGACCGTAGTCGAAATCAGCCGGCAGCTTCAGGTTCTCGAAGTGCGCGGCCCGCTCCACTTCGTCGTGCTGACGCTCGATGTAGCCAGAGTACTTGGCCGAGATCTCGATCTGCTCGATCTCGGTTTCGCTCAGCGCCGTCTGGGCACCATACTTGCCGCCGTCCAGCGACATCAGCGTTTCGTAGTTCACGTCGGGCCGGCGCAGCAGGTCGGCCAGGTTGTATTCGTGGTCGATGGCCTTGCCCAGTACCCGCTCCGACTCGGCGGCCGGCAGGTTGCGCGGGTTCACCCAGATCGACTTGAGCCGCTCTGTTTCACGTGAAACAGCGTCGCGCTTGCGGCTGAAAGCGTCCCAGCGCGCGTCGTCTACCAAGCCCAGCTTGCGCCCTGCTTCCGTCAGGCGCATGTCGGCGTTGTCCTCGCGCAGCTGCAGGCGGAATTCCGCGCGGCTCGTGAACATGCGGTACGGCTCGGTCACGCCCTTTGTAATCAGGTCGTCGACGAGCACGCCCAAGTAGGCTTCGTCACGGCGCGGCAGCCAGGCATCTTCGCCACGGCATTGCAGCGCAGCATTGATGCCGGCGAACAGGCCTTGGGCAGCGGCTTCTTCATAGCCGGTCGTGCCGTTGATCTGTCCGGCAAAGAACAGGCCCTTGACCGAGCGGGTCTCGAAGCTGCTCTTGAGCTCGCGCGGATCGAAGTAGTCGTACTCGATGGCGTAGCCCGGCCGCAGGATGTGCGCGTTCTCCAGCCCAGGCATCGAGCGCACCAGCTGGTACTGGATGTCGAACGACAGGCTCGTCGAGATCCCGTTCGGGTAGTACTCGTTGGTCGTCAGGCCTTCAGGCTCGAGAAAGATCTGGTGGCTTTCCTTGTCGGCAAAGCGGTTGATCTTGTCTTCCACGCTCGGGCAGTAGCGCGGACCCACGCCGTCGATCTTGCCGGTGAACATCGGGCTGCGGTCGAAGCCGGAGCGGATGATCTCGTGCGTGCGCGCGTTGGTGTGAGTAATCCAGCAGGGCATTTGCTGCGGATGCATGTCCGCGCGGCCCATGAAGCTGAACACCGGCATCGGCCCTGCCCCACCGGGCATGCCGTCGCCGGGCTGCTCGGTGCACTTCGAAAAATCGATGCTGCGGCCGTCGAGCCGTGGCGGCGTCCCGGTCTTGAGCCGGCCTTGCGGCAGCTTCAGTTCCTTGAGCCGCGCCGACAGGCTGATCGCCGGCGGATCACCCGCGCGTCCAGCCTGGTAGTTGTCGAGGCCGACATGGATGCGGCCATCGAGAAAAGTACCCGCCGTCAGCACCACGGTACGGGCACGGAATGCGATGCCCACCTGCGTGACGGCACCGACCACGCGATCGCCCTCCACCATCAGGTCGTCGACGGCTTGCTGGAACAGACTCAGGTTCGGCTGGTTCTCCAGCCGATGGCGAATGGCGGCCTTGTACAGAACCCGATCCGCCTGCGCGCGAGTGGCGCGCACCGCCGGGCCCTTGCTCGAATTGAGAATTCGGAACTGGATGCCGGCCTCGTCGGTGGCAATCGCCATCGCACCGCCGAGCGCATCGACCTCCTTCACCAGATGGCCCTTGCCGATACCGCCGATCGACGGGTTGCAGCTCATCTGCCCCAACGTCTCGATGTTGTGGGAGAGCAGCAGCGTCTTGGCGCCCATGCGCGCAGCGGCGAGCGCGGCTTCGGTGCCGGCATGGCCACCGCCGACGACGATCACGTCGAATTCTTCGGGGTACAGCATTTGAAATGGGGAGCGCACAACTGACGCGTGCGCGGCGCAAAAGGGGCACTGATTTTAATCGTCCAGGCCGATCTGCGCCCTTTGTGTGGACAAGCTAGAGGGCCATGCCAAATTACCCGCCAATGCCCACGGAGCCTCGATAGTTTGCTATATATTTCATAGCAAACTATCCGCGTCAGCCCGTCGCTTCGGCCACCTGCACCACCGGCACAGGCTTCTCGATGCCGACCAGCGCGCCAGTCGGCGGCGGCGCCTTCGACGGTTCAAGGCTTTCATCCTGCAGCTCGCGAACGACGAGCTTCTTGTCCGTCATGCGCACGTTGCCGAAGATCGTGCAGAAGGCCACGTCCTTCGCGTCGCGCCCAGTGCCCACGCGCACCACCCGGTCGACTGGCGCCATGCGCGTCGGATCGAACAGCACCCACTGCCCGCCGAGCCAGGCTTCGAACACGGCGTGGAAATCCTGCGGCGGCTCGTCGAACCACACATAGCCCACCACCAGCCGCGCCGGAATGTTGAGCGCGCGGCAGAAGGTGATGCCCAGGTGCGCGAAGTCGCGGCACACGCCCGCGCGTTCCACGAACACCTCGCGCGCCGTCGTTGTCGAGTCGCTGCTGCCCGGCTCGTAGGCGATGCTCTCGTGGATCCAGTCGACGATGGCCTGCACACGGCCGATGCCCGGCGGCAGGCCGCCGAAGAGCTGCTGCGCGCAGCGCGACATCAGGTCCGACTCGCAGTAGCGCGTCGGCATCATGTAGTGCAGCACCTCGTCGGGCACTTCGCTGACCGGCACCTCTCGCAGGTCGGTCGGCACCACCACATGCGCGCGCTGCACGCTGGCCTTGTAGCGAATCTTCAGCGGCCCGGGCTTCGCGTCGAAACGGATGAAGCGGTTGCCGCTGCCCTCGTCGCAGAACACCTGCATCTCGGTCGGCGGCTCGATCGTCAGCTCCTCGCTGACGACGGCCTGCGCACCCGAGCGCGCCGCTTCGATGTTGAGCAGCATGTGGGCCGGCGCGACGACCTCGTAGCCGAGCTGCGCATCGACGTGGGAGATGTGCATCAGTCGAGCGCCTTTTTCACCGCACCCACGCCAAGCGCGGCCAGCACGACGAACAGCACAGCCAGCACCAGGAACAGGCCGAACAGCAGCTTGGCAATGCCGGCAGCCCCGGCCGCCACGCCACCGAAGCCGAGCAGGCCGGCCACGAGGGAGATGACCGCAAAAATGATCGCGTACTTCAACATCGGGTACTCCTTGCAGCAGGCCTTGCCCACCGTGCGACGCAGCTTAGGAAGCGGCCCGCTCGCGCCCGATAGTCGCCTCGCGCGTGCGGCCGTAGGACAAAAACGCGAGGCAGCCAAACCCGCTAGCATCCGCTGCGATCTCCCACAACAATCAATCAACCTCGTCATCCATTGGAGTTTTTCGAATGAAGCTGTATTACTCGCCCGGTGCCTGTTCGCTCTCGCCCCACATCGCGCTGCACGAAGCAGGCATCGCCGTCGAACCCGTGCTGGCCAGCACCAAGAGCCACAAGCTGCAGGACGGCACCGACTACTACGGCATCAACCCGCTGGGCTACGTGCCGATGCTCGAGCTCGACGACGGCACCCGCCTGCGCGAAGGCCCGGCCATCCTGCAGTACATCGCCGACCTCGCACCCATCAAGAACCTCGCGCCCGCAGCCGGCACCCTGCAGCGCTACCGCCTGCAGGAGTGGCTGACCTTCATCGGCACCGAAGTGCACAAGGGTTTCAGCCCGCTGTTCAACCCGAACATGCCCGAAGAAGCCAAGACCATCTTCAAGGACAAGCTCAAGTCGCGCTTCCAATGGCTCGACGGCGAACTGGCCAACAAGCAATACCTGATGGGCGACCACTTCAGCGTGGCCGACGGCTACCTGTTCACCGTCACCAACTGGACCAAGCCCACGGGCGTGGACATCTCCGGCTTTCCCAACGTCCAGGCCTGGCACGCACGCGTTGGCGCCCGCCCCGCGGTGCAGGATGCAATGAAGGCCGAAGGCCTGCTGAAGTAAGCCGAAGCACGCGAAAGCGTGCAGAAGCATTGAAGCGGCCGGATTCCCTCTAGGGGAAAACCCGGACTGCTTCAGCCACAAGCCGCACGATGCGGCTTTTTTTTCGGGTCACGCTACGGGCAGAACTTCAGACGACCGAAGAAGGAACCCGCGCCATGCCCGAAACCCCGCCCCCCGTCGAACTGCGCGAAGAGATGCGCGGGCCCGTCATGTGGCTCACCATCGACCGCGAAGAGCGCCGCAACGCCATCAACGGCGCAGTGCTCGCCGGCCTGAGCGACGCACTGGCCCGCGCCAACAGCGACGCCGCCGTGCGCGCCGTGGTCATCACCGGTGCCGGCACGCGCGCCTTCTGCGCCGGCGCCGACCTGCAGAGCGGCACCTCCTTCAAGTTCGACTACGCCGCGCCCTACCAGGGCTTTGCCAATCTGTTCCGCCAGGCCCGGCAATCGACCGTGCCGCTGATCGCGCGCGTCAACGGCGCATGCATGGCCGGCGGCATGGGGATCATGGCGATGTGCGACATGGCCGTGGCCAGCAGCCAGGCCGTGTTCGGCCTGCCCGAGGTGAAGGTCGGCCTCTTTCCCGCACAGGTGCTCAGCGTGCTCGGCGGCCTGCTGCCGCGCCGCGTGCTGGCCGAGATGTGCATCACCGGTGAGCCCATCACCGCCGCGCAGGCGCTCGAACTGCGGCTCGTCAACCGCGTGAGCGACGACGTCGACGAAAGCATCGACTGGCTGCTCGGCCGCATGCTCGACAAGTCGCCCGCCGCCATCCGCCGCGGCCTCTACACAATGAAGAAGATCGAGGCGATGGCCTTCGAGGAATCAATGGCCTTCACCGAAAGCCAGATCGGCCTGTTCGCACTCACCGAAGACGCCGCCGAAGGACAACTCGCCTTCCGCGAGAAGCGCAAGCCGCAATGGAGTGGCCGATGAACAGCAGCAACAACAACGAACGCGTCGTCCGCATCGGCGGCGCATCGGGCTTCTGGGGCGACAGCAGCGTGGGCGCGCCGCAACTCGTGGGCAGCAGGCAGATCGACTACCTCGTGTTCGACTACCTCGCCGAACTCACCATGTCGATCCTCGCGGGTGCCCGGCTCAAGAAGCCCGAGCTGGGCTACGCAACCGACTTCGTCTCCGTAGCGATGAAGGCAGTGCTGAAGGACGTCGTGAAACAGGGCATCCGCGTGGTGAGCAACGCTGGCGGCGTCAACCCGCAAGGCTGTGCCGATGCACTCGCGGCCCTGGCCGCCGAGCAGGGCGTTGCATTGAAGATCGCCGTGGTGAGCGGCGACGACGTGTCCCCGCAGCTGCCGCAACTGCGCCAGGCACAACCACCCGTGCGCGAACTGCAGAGCGGGGCCGCGCTGCCCGAACGCGTACTCACCGCCAACGCGTATCTCGGCGCACGGCCGATACAGGCTGCGCTCGATGCAGGTGCGCAGGTCGTCATCACCGGCCGCTGTGTCGACTCCGCCGTCACGCTCGGCGTGCTCATGCACGAATTCAAGTGGCAGCCGGACGACTTCGATCTGCTCGCGGCCGGCAGCCTCGCGGGCCACATCATCGAATGCGGCTGCCAGGCCACCGGCGGCCTGCACACCGACTGGGACACCGTGCCCGACTGGCCGAACATTGGCTATCCCATCGTCGAATGCAGCGCCGACGGCAGCTTCGTCGTCACCAAGCCGGAGGGTACCGGCGGCAAGCTCACGCCCGCGGTGGTGGGCGAGCAGATGCTCTACGAGATCGGCGACCCCGCGGCGTACCTGCTGCCCGACGTGGTGGCCGACTTCACGCAGGTGCGCATCGAGCAGGCCGGCGAGCACCGCGTGCGTGTGCACGGCGCGCGCGGCCATGCGCCGACCGCGAGCTACAAGGTCAGCACCACGTATGTCGACGGCTTCAAGACGGCGGCGCAACTCACCATTGTGGGCTTCAATGCGGTGGCCAAGGCGAAGCGCACGGGCGAAGCCATCCTCGCGCGCACGGGCACGCTGTTCTCGCAATACGGCTTCGGGCCGTACAGCGGCACGCAGCTCGAAGTGCTGGGCGCGGAGTCGTGCTACGGCCCGCACGCGCAGGCATTGCAGACGCGCGAAGCGGTGCTGCGGCTCGCAGTGACGCATCCACGCAAGGAAGCGCTGGAGCTGTTCGCACGCGAGGTCGCACCGGCGGGCACGTCGTGGGCGCCAGGCACCACGGGTGCGGGCGGCGGGCGCGCCTCGGTGTCGCCTTCGATCCGGCAATACGCGTTCCTGCTCGACAAGTCGCGGGTGGAAGCCACGGTGGCCATCGATGGGGAACGCGTCGATGTTCCGCGCAGCGAGGTTTCCGCGTCAGCCCCCATCCCATCGCCTGCCAGAGCGCCAGAAACGCATGAAGCACCCCTGGCCCCTGACGCCATCGAGGTGCCTCTCATACGCCTCGCCTGGGCTCGCAGCGGCGACAAGGGCGACACATCGAACATCGGCGTCATCGCGCGCCACCCTGCCCTGCTGCCGCTGCTGCGCGAACAGCTCACCGAAGCGCGCGTGGCCGAATGGCTCGCGCACCTCGTCAAAGGCCGCGTCACGCGCTACGAGGTGCCGGGCATCGGCGCCTTCAACTTCGTCTGCGAGCAGGCGCTGGGCGGCGGCGGCATGGCCTCGCTGCGCAACGACCCGCTCGGCAAGGGCATGGGCCAGATCCTGCTGGCCGTGCCCCTGCGCGCAAGCCCCGCGCTGCTGGCGTTGCTTGCCTAGCACCAATCGGGACAACCGTGCGACAGCAGGGTTGAGGCCGGGGGCTTAGCCTTGCGCCTCTTTCAACTTTGCTTTCGATCGCACGATGTCCACCCTTTTCGACCCCGTCCAGGCCGGCGACCTGAAGCTCGCCAACCGCATCGTGATGGCGCCGCTCACGCGCAACCGCTCGCCGAACGCGATCCCACCCGACATCGCCGCCACCTACTACGCCCAGCGCGCCAGTGCCGGCCTGCTCATCACCGAGGCCACCGCCATCAGCCACCAGGGCCAGGGCTATGCCGACGTGCCCGGCCTCTACGGCACCGAGCAGCTCGACGCCTGGAAGCGCGTGACCGACGCCGTGCACGCCAAGGGCGGCAAGATCGTCGTGCAGCTGTGGCACGTGGGCCGCGTCTCGCACACCGAACTGCAACCCGGTGGCGGCAAGCCCGTCGCCCCCTCGGCCATCACCGCCAAGACCAAGACCGTGCTCATCAAGGAAGGCGTGCCAACCTTCGTCGAGACCTCCGAGCCGCGCGCGCTCGACGCCGGCGAATTGCCCGGCATCGTGCACGCCTACGCGGTGGCCGCGCGCAGCGCGGTCGAGACCGCCGGCTTCGACGGCGTGGAACTGCACGGCGCCAACGGCTACCTGCTCGACCAGTTCCTCAAGGACGGCAGCAACAAGCGCACCGACGACTACGGCGGCAGCATCGAGAACCGCGCCCGCCTGCTGCTCGAATCCGCGCGTGCCGTGGTCGACGCCGTCGGCGGCGGCAAGACCGGCATCCGCCTGTCGCCCGTGACGCCGGCCAACGACGTGCACGACAGCAACCCGCAGCCGCTGTTCACCTACGTGGTGAAGCAACTCGCCACGCTCAACCTCGCCTACATCCACATCATCGAAGGCGCCACCGGTGGCCCGCGCGAAATCGAAGACCGGCCCTTCGACTACGAAGCGCTTAAGGCCGCTTACCGCGAAGCCGGCGGCAAGGGTGCATGGATGGTCAACAACGGCTACGACCGCCCGCTGGCCGAAGAAGCGCTGAAGGAAGGCGACGACCTCGTGGCCTTCGGCAAGCCCTTCATCTCGAACCCCGACCTCGTGCGCCGCCTGCGCGAGAACGCACCGCTCAACGAGCTCGACAAGGCCACCATGTACGGTGGTGGCGCGAAGGGCTACACGGACTACCCCGCACTGGCGTAATCCGGAAAAGGCCATGGCAAGATGCGGCGGACGCTTTGTGTCCGCCCCAGGAGAGAAATGCCATGGCCCGCATCGAGCAACGACTGGCCGCGCTCGGCCTCGTTCTTCCACCAGCAGTGACGCCGCCACCCGGCGTCGTGCTGCCCTTTCAATTCATCCGCATCGTCGGCCGCCGCGCATTGATCTCGGGTCACGGCCCGCTCAATGCCGATGGCACCATCGCCGCGCCGCTTGGCAAGTTGGGCCGCGAACTGAGCGTCGAGCAGGGCTACACCGCCGCACGTCTCACGGGGCTCGCGATGCTCGGCAGCCTGCAGCGCGCGCTCGGCGATCTCGACCGCATCACAGCCTGGACACGCGTGTTCGGCATGGTCGCTTCGGCGCCCGGCTTCGACAAACAGCCAGCGGTGATCAACGGCTTCTCGGACCTCATCCTCGAGCTCTTCGGACCCGACATCGGCGCGCATTCGCGCAGTGCGGTGGGCATGGCCGAGCTGCCGTTCAACATACCGGTCGAGATCGAAGGCGAAGTGGAATTCGACGCATGACGACGTGGACCATCAGGCGCGCCACCGAGAGCGATGCAACATCCGTCGCCAACTGCGCCGTCGAAGCCTTCAGCCACTACATTCCGCGCCTGGGCCTCACGCCGATTCCGATGACCAGGGACTACGGCGCGGCCATCGCCAATGCGCAGGTCTGGGTCGCCACGCAGCATGGCGAGACCATCGCCGCGCTGGTGCTCGACACTACCGACGAAGGCTTCCTGATCGACGTGATCGCGGTGCTGCCGCAACACCAGGGCACCGGCGTGGGCCGCGCCCTGCTCGAGCTCGCCGAACAGGAAGCACTGCGGCAAGGCCACGACTCGATCTACCTCTTCACCAACGAGAAGATGACCGAGAACCGAGCGCTCTACGAACACATCGGCTATGTCGAATACAAGCGCCTCGCCTTCGCGGAGCGCACTCGTGTCTTCCTGCGCAAGCCATTGAAGTGACCGCCATGCAGCTGGCCCGCATCCATCACGTCGCGATCATCTGCGCCGACTACGCAGTGTCGAAGCGCTTCTACACCGAAGTGCTCGGCCTGCGCGTGATCGCCGAAAACTACCGCGCCGCGCGCGACTCGTACAAGCTCGACCTGGCACTGCCTGACGGCTCGCAGATCGAACTCTTCTCTTTCCCCGATGCGCCTGCGCGCCTCACGCGGCCCGAGGCGCAGGGGCTGCGTCACCTGTCTTTCGAGGTGCCCGACGTGCAGGCCGCGGCCGACGAACTCGCAGCACAGGGCATTGCGGTCGAGCCACTGCGCACCGATGAATTCACGGGCCGGGGCTTCACCTTCTTCGCCGATCCCGACGGCCTTCCGCTCGAACTCTACGAAGCCGCGCCCGACGACGATCTCGACGCGCTGCTGCTGAAACTCGAAGGCGCATTGCATCTTCGCGAGGTGCGCGCAAACGCCGCACGACTCGAAGAACTGCTCGACGACGACTTCCATGAACTGGGCGTCTCGGGCACGGTGTGGACGCGGGCCGCCATCATCGAAGCGCTGCGCGACGAGGCGTTTTCGCAGCGGACGATGTCGGACTTTCGCGTGCTGCGCATGGCACCTGATGTGGCGCTGGTCACCTATCGCGCGCACCGCGAAGCCATTGCGCAGCGCCCCGCCGCGGACTCGCTGCGCAGCTCGCTGTGGCAACGCCGCGCCGGCCGCTGGCGCATGGCGTTCCACCAGGGCACATCGCTCCAAACGCTCTAGATTGCCTCGCCGAACGCCACGCTCACGCGCAGTCCGGTGGGCTCGGCCGCTTCAAGCCGCAGCTCAGCCCCCAGCAACTCCGCATAGCGCGACACGATCGACAACCCCAGCCCCGAGCCCTGCCCGAGCTTCTCGCCCGCGGGCCCTTGCGCCCAGCGCTGCATCAGGGCACGTTGGGCTTCGAGCGGAATGCCAGGCCCGTCGTCGATCACGCTCAGCGTGCGGCCCGCGAGCTCGACGGTGATGGTGCGCCCGCCATAGCGCAGCGCGTTGTCGATCAGGTTGTCGAGGATGCCTTCCACCAGCGCCTCGTTGGCATGCACGACCACGCCGTCGTCGAGGCCGCGCGCACCGAGGTCGACGCCGCGTGCATCGGCACGCGCGAGGTGCCGCAGCACCGTCTGCTCGGCCAGCACGTCGAGCCGCACCGGCACTCGCTTGAGCTCGGTGCGCGCCTCCTCGGCCAGCGCCAGCGCCAGCAACTGGTCGATCAGATGGCTAGCGCGCGCCTGCCGTTCCGACACACGCTCGAGCTGCTCGCGCCACACGTTGGTGTCCTGCTGCGCGAGCCCGTACTCGGCCAGCGCGCGGATGCCGGCCAATGGCGTGCGCAGTTCGTGCGCCACGTTGCCCACGAACTCGCGCTGCGCCTGCACGCTGTTGCCCAGCCGCTCGAACAGCGAGTTGACCGCATTGCCCAGGCGCTGAAGCTCGCGCGAAGTCTGCGCCACCGCCACCGGCGACAGGTCGCGCACGTCGCGCCGGTCGAGCGCGCGCTGCAGGTCGGCGAGCGGGCGCAGGTCGCTGCGAATGCCGTACCAGAGCCAGACTGCAAGCAGGATCAGCAGCACGATCTGCGGCGCCAGCGCATAGCCCAGCAGCTGCCGTACCAGCGCGGTCCGGCTAAGCGTGGTCTGCGCAATGATCACGCGGTAGGGCATGCTGATGTCGGGCTCGGCGTCGTGTTCGAGCACCACCGCGCGCAGCGTGCCGCCTTCGTAGCGGATGTCGGAAAAGCGGTAGCGCGAGCCGTCCACCGGCAGCGGCGCCTGCAGGCCCGATTGCCCCGAGATCAGCGAGCCGTCGAGCCGCTGCACCGCGAAGTACACCTTGTCGACCTGGTCGAAGAGCACGGTGGCCACTTCGCGCGGCGTCAGCAGCAGCTCGATGCCGCGCTCACCCGCCTGCACGTTGGCCGACAGCGCATAGGCATCGTCGAGCATGCCGCGGTCGAAGGCCTGCTCGGAAAAGTAGTTGGCGATGACCAGCGCGATGACAGCACCGACCATCCACGTGAGCGCCAGCGGCACCAGCACGTTGCGCAGCACGCGCCGCGTGAGCGACGGCGCACGCACGATGGCCGCGGGTTGCGTTTCAGTCGGCTGTTGCTGCGGCTCGGTCACGCGCGGATCACACCTCGGCTTCGAGCAGGTAGCCGATGCCGCGCAGCGTGCGGATGCTCGCGCCCGTGCCCTGCAGCTTCTTGCGCAGGCGGGAGATGAAGGCCTCGAGCGCGTTGTCGCCAAGCGATTCGTCGAAGCTCGACAGCTTGTCGGACAGCGCACGCTTGCTCACGGTGCGGCCCGGCGGACTCATGAGTTCCCACAGCACCTCGAACTCGCGCGCCGGCAGGTCGAGCGGACCGCTCGCGGTCGAGAAGCGGCGCGCCTTGCGATCGAGCTTCAGCTGGCCCAGCAGCACGATGTCTTCGGTGCCCTTGGCGCGGCGCACCAGCGCACGCAGGCGGGCTTCGACCTCGGCCAGGTCGAAGGGCTTGCCGAGGTAGTCGTCGGCGCCCGCATCGAGGCCGGCAATGCGCTCCTCGGTGCGACCGCGCGCGGTGAGCACCAGCACAGGAGTGCGGTCGCCGCGCGCTCGTGCCTGCCGCAGCGCGGTGAGGCCGCTTGCGAGGCCGCTGGTCGGGCTCGCGGTGGCCGGCAGGTTGAGGTCGAGCAGCACGGCATCGAAGGGCTGCACGCGCCACAGGTGATCGGCATCTTCGACGTTGGTCGACACGTCGACACGATGGCCGGCATCCGCGAGGCTGCGCACCATCACATCGCGCAGAACGGCGTCATCTTCGACAAGCAGAATTCGCATGGTTATTGAGTGGTTGGGGGTGATCTGCCTTGCGAACGACGGGTCAGCGGCCGGTCAGTCGCTCCAAGCGATAAACGCAACATGAGCATACGACAGCAAGATGAAATACGGGCCATTTTCATGGCCGACGCCACACGATGAGCGCGCGTGAACCCTCCGATCTTTTGAGCCTGGTGCCTCCGGAGGTGGAACGCACCGCCGTGGTCTTGCTGCATGGTTTATGCAGCACGCCTGACGAGTTGCTGACCGTGCAGTCCGCCCTGCGCAGCCGCGGCTACTCGGTGCACCCGCTGTCGATCGAGGGTTACTCGTTCGACGCCAATGCGCCGCTGCAGCGCGCGGCGCCGTACGAACGCTGGCTCGACGCGATCCAGGCGCAGGTGAAGGCACTGCGCGCGCAGCACGACCGCGTGATGCTGGTGGGTATTTCCGCCGGCTCCTCGCTTGCGCTCGGCGCGGCCATCCGCTGCGGCAGCGAAGTCGATGCGCTGGTGCTCATGTCGACCACGCTGCGCTTCGACGGTTGGGCCATTCCCCGCACACAGTTCCTGCTGCCGCTGGCCTTCTACACGCCGCTCGGGCGGCTCTGGCAATACCGCGAACGCCCGCCCTACGGCGTAAAGAACGAACGCGTGCGCGCCTGGATCGAGCGCGAGCTGCGCCACCGCAAAGTCTCGCGCGCCGGCAGCTCCGTCATCGGCGTGGGCCACCTGCGCGAGCACGACCGGCTCATCCGCCACGTGCGCCGCAACCTCAACAGCGTGCGATGCGACAACGTGCTCGCGCTGCACGCCCAGCAGGACGAAGTGGCCAGCGTGGCCAACCTCGACATCCTCGCGCGCGGCCTGCGCTGCCGCGCCTTCCGCACCGTGGTGGTCGCCAACAGCTACCACATGATCACAATCGACAACGATCGTCAACAGGTTGTGCGCGAAACAGTGTCGTTCGTCGATGCAGTGGCGCATGGCACGATGCCCGAGCATCCGCTGTACGCCTGACACCTTCGACAACGTTCGATCACGCCCGAAAGGAAAGCATTTCCATGTCTTCTTCCAACGCTTCTTCGCCCACCTTCAACAGCATCGCCGCGATCCTGGAAACCGACTTCCGCGTCGAGCGCTCGGCCATCTCGCCGGACACCGCGCTGTCCGACCTGGGCCTCGACTCGCTCGCGCTGATGGAGTTCGTCTTCGCCGTCGAAGACGCCTTCCACCTGCGCATTCCCGAAGACCGCCTCGACCCGCGCGAAGCCGGCATCACGCTGCAGCGCCTGTGCGAAGTGATCGACACGGAAAGTGCCGGCAGCGCAGCCGCCGCCCAGCCCGCCGAAGCCATCGCATGAGCAGCGGTGCAGCCCACGCCGCGCTCGCCGCTTCGGCCGCACGCGCCGCCTCCGCGCCGGTGCGCGTGAGCGGCATCGGTTTCGTCACGCCCATCGGCCGCACCGTCGAAGCCTTCGACGAGGCACTGTTCGCGGGTCGCTCGGCCGTGCGCGCGCAGACGCTGGAGATCAAGGGCATGGACCCGATGCTGCTCGCCGTTGCCGCCTGCGACTTCGATTCGAACGGCGTGCGCAGCACCTCGCGCCTCCCGCTGGACCGCGGCACCGCCATGGCGCTGGCCGCCGCGCAGGACGCGGCTGGCGAAGCGAAGCTCAACCTCGACGCCATCGACCGCGACCGCCTCGGCATCTTCTGGGGCAGCGGCCTCGCGGGCGCCGGCACCTTCGACAACACCACCAGCGCGCTCTACGGCGAACAGCGCCGCATGCGCCCGA
This sequence comes from Variovorax sp. R-27, assembly GCF_049913215.1. Classification (NCBI taxonomy): domain Bacteria; kingdom Pseudomonadati; phylum Pseudomonadota; class Betaproteobacteria; order Burkholderiales; family Comamonadaceae; genus Variovorax; species Variovorax sp. R-27. The sequence goes on along the minus strand of NZ_CP183984.1, from coordinate 41,111 downwards.
CGACAGTGCTCACCGTGATGCCCAACGCCGCCGTGGCAGAGCTCGCGCTGCACTTCGGCGCGCGCGGTTCGGCCATTGCCTACGCCTGTGCTTGCGCCTCCTCGGCCGTGGCCATCGGCGAGGCGATGCGCGCCATTCGCGGCGGCTGGATCGACGTTGCCATCGTCGGCGGCCACGACGCCATGCTCACGCCAGGCGTGATGGCCAGCTGGCACGCGATGCGCGTGATGGCTCCGCCGCCGGCCGATGCGCCCTCTTCGGCCTGCCGCCCGTTCTCGGGTGACCGCGCGGGCTTTGCCATTGGCGAAGGCGCGGCCGCGCTGGTCCTCGAATCCGAAGCGCATGCAGCCGCACGCGGCGCCGAAGCCGCGCCCTTCGTGCTTGCGGGCTACGCCACCAACTGCGACGGCACACACATCACCAACCCCGACGCCCCGGGCCAGGTGCGCGCGATGCGCGCCGCACTGCGCGATGCAGGCATCGAAGCCTCCGACGTCGGCCATATCAACGCACACGGCACGGCCACTTCCGCAGGCGATGCGGCCGAAGCCGCATCTATCCGCGAGGTGTTCGGCAACCACACACCGGTCAGCGCGACCAAGGCCATCCACGGCCACGTGCTCGGCGGTGGTGGCGCGATAGAGCTCGTTGCAGCGCTGCGCGCACTGGCGCGCGAGACGCTGCCGCCCATCGCCAACCTGCAGACGCCCGACGCCGCATTCGATCTCGACTTCGTGCAAGGCGAGGCGCGCGAGGCCAAGGGCATCCGCTATGTGCTGTCCAATTCCTTCGCCTTTGGCGGCACCAACGCGGTCATCGTGGCCGGCCGCGCGTCCTGACGCTGAAGATTCGCTGAACCCTTCCTGAAAAACGAACGCGGTGCACCGGCTGGTTGTTTTCGTCGTGCCCGTGTTCGCGCTGCTCATGGCGTGCGAGTTCGCATGGGGTTGGCTCAAGCGGCGCAACACCTACCGCTTCAGCGACACGCTCGGCAGCCTGAGCCAGGGGCTGCTGAGCCAGGCACTGTCGGTGTGCACGCAGCTGTTCCAGATCGGTCTCTACGCGATGATCTATCCGCTGGTCGCGATATGGACGCGGCCCAGCTTCTGGGACAGCGTTGTGGGCTGGATCGTCGCCGTGCTGCTGTTCGACTTCTTCGACTACTGGCTGCATCGCGCAGGCCATGAATCGGCCGTGTTCTGGGCTGCGCACTCGGTGCACCACCAGAGCCAGCACTTCAATTTTTCCACTGCGCTGCGGCAGGAAAGCACCGTGGCCTTTCTGGGCTGGGCCTTCTACCTGCCGATGGCGGTGGTGGGGGTGCCGCCCGAGCAGTTCGGCCTTGCGGGGCTGATCGTGCTGGTCTACCAGTTCTGGATCCACACCGAGCACATCGGCAAGCTCGGCTGGTTCGACCGCGTGTTCTCGTCACCGTCGAACCATCGCGTGCATCACGCGGTGAACGACGGCTACGTGGACCGCAACTACGGCGGCATGCTCGTGGTGTGGGACCGCATGTTCGGCACCTTCGCTGAAGAGAAAGAGCGCTGCGTCTACGGCACACGCAAGACGCTTGCGAGCTTCGACCCGATGCGCGCGATCCTCGGCCCGTATGCGCCACTGTTGCGAGACGCCTGGCACACACGGCGCTGGCGGGACAAGATTGCCGTGTGGTTCAAGCCGCCGGGCTGGCGGCCGGTCGACGTGGCGCAACGGTTTCCCGATGCACCCTTTTCGCTGGAAGAAGCGATGCACATTCACGATCCGGTGCTGACGCGCCCGCAGGTGGCTTCGGCCTCGATTCACTTCGCGTGCTGGGTCGGCGTGACGCTGGCCTTTCTGTGGCGCGCCGACGACCTCGCGTTCCAGACGGGACTGGGACTGCTTGCGCTGGCCGTTGGTGGCTTCTGGTCCATTGGCGCCGTGCTCGACTCGCAACTGCGGCTGCGATGGGCCTGGTGCGCACAGCTGGCCTTGCTGGGAGTTTCGGCGGTACTGCTCGCCTGACGGCCTCGCTATGTATGCTCGGCGCTCTCATCGCACCGGGAGCATTCCATCATCATGCGCAGGCTGGCCACACCCGAAGACATCGACGCAGTTTTTGCCCTCTACATGCACGAGAAGGTCGTGCGCTTCCTCGGCTACGACCCGATGCCGATCGAAGACTTTCGCGCCATCTACCAGGCACTGCTCGACACCCTGTGCTTCTATGTCTATGAACGCGAAGGACGCATCGCCGGCTTCTACCGCGCCACGCGCTATCCGGGTCGCATTCAGCATGTGGCCGGCCTCGGTACGCTCGCTGTCGATCCCGCATTCCATGGCCAGGGCGTTGCGCTCGCCATGGTCAGCGAGGCCATCGATGCACTGAAGACTGCCGGCGTCAAGCGCATCGAACTCTTCGCCGAAAGCGACAACGCGCCCGCGCTGCGCTTCTACGAGAAGCTGGGCTTCGAGCGCGAAGGTACGCTGCGCAAGTACTACAAGCGGGCCGGCGAAGATAACTACGTCGACGAGTACGTGATGGCGCTGCTGTTCGACTGAAAAGGCATCGTCAGGGCTTCCAGCGCCGCAGCAGCAGCGCGTTGGCCATCACACTCACGCTCGACAGCGCCATGGCTGCGCCGGCCACCACCGGGCTCAGCAAGCCGAAAGCCGCGAGCGGAATGCCGGCCACGTTGTAGGCAAAGGCCCAGAACAGGTTCTGCCGGATCTTCGCGACCGTGCGTGCAGAGAGCTCGAAAGCCTGTGCCACCAGCGCGAGATCGCCACGCATCAGCGTGATGCCGGCCGCTTCCATCGCCACGTCGGTGCCGCCACCCGAAGGCGCCATCGCGATGCCCACGTCGGCCGCGGCCAGCGCGGGCGCATCGTTCGCGCCGTCGCCGACCATCGCCACGACGTGCCCGTTCTTCCTCAATGCTGAAACCTGCGCCGCCTTGTCGGCCGGCAGCACATCGGCGCGTACGTCTTCGGCCGCGATGCCCAGCCGCGCCGCCATGGCTTGAGCCGCACGCAGGTTGTCGCCCGAGATCATCACCACGCGAAGGCCGCGTGCACGCAGCGTGCGGATGGCTTCTGCAGCTTGCGGCTTGGGCTCGTCGGCGAAGGCAAACAATGCATGCACGTGCGCGGCACCGGCTTCATCGAAGCGCAACAGCGCGGACACCGTGGCGCCTTGAGACTGCAGACGATCGACTTCCGCAGCGTCGGGCATCGCGTCAAGTTCACGACACCAACGCAGGCTGGCGATGGCCCAGTGCACGCCGTCGACCTCACCACGCACACCACGACCCGGCCACGCCTGCATCACACCCAGCGCAGGCGCCTGCACGTTGCGCTGCGCCGCAGCGGCCAGCACCGCCTTGGCCAGCGGATGCTCGCTGCCGCTCTGCAGGCTGGCGGCCGTCGCCAGCAATTGGTCTTCACTGGCATCGGTGCCTGCCACGGGTACCAGCGCAGTGAGCACCGGCCGGCCGATCGTCAGCGTGCCGGTCTTGTCGAATGCAACGGTGTCGACGCGGTGCGCGACTTCCAGCGCACGCGCATCCTTGATCAGGATGCCGTGACGCGCCGCCACGCCCGTACCCGCCATCACCGCGACAGGCGTTGCGAGGCCCAGCGCACACGGGCAGGCAATGACGAGCACCGCCACGGCATGGATCAACGCAGTCTCGATGCCCGCGCCCGCAATCAGCCAGCCCGCCAGCGTGAAGAGCGCAATCACCAGCACCACCGGCACGAACACGGCCGCAACCTTGTCCACCAGCCGCTGGATGGGCGCCTTCGCCGCCTGCGCGTCTTCGACCAACCGGATGATGCGCGCGAGCACGCTCTCTGCGCCGATCGCGCTCACTTCGATGACCATGCGGCCATCGCCGTTCACCGCGCCGCCGGTCAATGCATCGCCCGGCCCTTTGGCCACCGGCAGCGGCTCGCCGGTGAGCATCGATTCATCGACTTCGGATTGCCCTTCGATCACGCGTGCGTCGGCCGGCACGCGTTCGCCGGGCCGCACCGCGAGGCGGTCGCCCACCATCACCTCGGCCAGCGGCACATCGCTTTCCTTGCCGCGCGGGCCCACCAGGTGCGCCACTTCGGGCCGCAACTGCTGTAACGCGCGGATCGCCGACGTGGCCTGGCGCTTGGCACGCGCCTCCAGCCACTTGCCGAGCAGCACCAGCGTGATCACCACCGCCGAAGCCTCGAAGTACAGGTGCGGCATCGCACCGTGGCCCGCATGCTCGCCGGTGGCCGCGCGCCACCAGAGCCAGAGCGACAAGCCAAAGGCCGCGCTGGTGCCGAGTGCCACCAGCAGGTCCATGTTGCCGGTACGCGCTTTTGCCGCATGCCAGCCCGCGCGATAGAAGCGCGCACCCAGCCAGAACTGCACCGGCGTCGCGAGCAGCAGTTGCAACCATGGCGGCAGCATCCAGTCTTGCCCGAAAGGATCGCCGAGCATCGGTGCCAGCAAGGGAATCGACAGCGCCAGGCCGACAGCGACCGGGCCGAAGCCGTGCCATGGCGACAGCGCGGCTTCTTCGGCCGCTGTGCTCGCCGCGCGCGGCTCGTAGCCTGCGGCCCGTACGGCTCGGCGCAGCAGGACGTCCATGTCCTCGTTGCCGCCTGTCACCACGCGGGCCGATTCGGTCGCGAGATTCACGCTCACGTCTTGCACGCCCGGCACGTTTTTCAGAGCACGCTCGACACGCATCACGCATGAGGCGCAAGTCATGCCGCCGACCGAGAGGTCGAGCGTGGTGGTGCCGGGGATTTGCTGCTGCAGAACTTTTTCCATGCGCCAAGGCTAAAGCCTCACACCATGGCAAGGTCAAGCAGATAAATTCAGTGCCCCTGCGCTGGACATTGACATCGTGAGAGGGTTCAAACTTGCGTCCTCAGTCAATCACTTTCAAGGAGCTACCACGATGAGCCAGAAATTCCAGGTCACGGGCATGAGTTGCGGCCACTGCGTGAGCGCAGTACAGAACGCGGTGCAAACGGTGGACCCCGAAGCGCAGGTCACGGTCGATCTGGAAACGGGCCATGTCGACGTATTGAGCGAACAGCCGCGCAAGGACATCGTGGCCGCGATCGAGAACGCGGGCTACGCGGTTCAATGACGACGGGCCATGTCGCCATCGGCGAAGCGGCGCAGCGCTCCGGCGTGTCGGCCCGTATGGTCCGCCACTACGAAGGGCTAGGCCTGCTGCCGGCGGTGGCGCGCACCGAAAGCGGCTACCGCCAATATGGGGAGGCCGACATCCACACGCTGCGCTTCATCAAGCGCTCGCGCGACCTGGGTTTCTCGATGGAAGAAATCGCGGAGCTGGTCGGGCTGTGGAACAACCGTCGGCGCGCAAGCTCGAGCGTGAAGCGCATCGCCGAGAAACACCTCGGTGAACTGGAGCAGCGCATTGCCGACATGCAATCCATGCGCAACACGCTGGCCCACCTGGTTCATTGCTGCCACGGCGACGCAAGGCCGGACTGCCCCATCCTCGACGACCTGAGCAAGGTCTAGATCAGGCGCCCCGCACCAGCGACAGCACCTTGCCTGCACCCAGCGTGCGGGCCTTTTCCTGGATGGCCGGCAGGTACTGCGTCTGCAGGCTCTGCCCTTCCTTCACCACGCCCGAGAACGCGTCCTTCAGCATCTGCGTCGACAGCGTGCGGCCGCCGGCGTAGTAGCGCTTGGCCACATGGCCCAGTGCGTAGGTCGAAGCAAAGCTCATCCCCGAGCTCACGGCCTGGTTGCCCAGCCCGCGAAGCAATCCACCGCCAACCTTGCCAAGGAGGCCGCCGAGCAGCTTGCGCCCGGCCTGCTCCAGGTACTGCGAAGTCAGGCCCACGCCGACCGTGGCCAGGAAATCCTTGATGTGGCCGCTGTCGAGCTGATAGCCGTACGACTGGCCGATGCGGTAGACCAGCTTCATCTGCAGCGGAATGATCGCCATGGTCGAAAGCGTCTCGGGCAGCAGCTCCAGCGCGCCGTTGAGGATTGCAGCGTTGAGGATCGACTTGTCGAGCTCGGCGGTGTCGGGCGTATTCGGCGTCGATGGCGCCGCGACCGCGGTGCCGGCAGCAGCAGCAACAGGCACCGCCGCAATGTCTTCGGCCTGCTGCGAAAACGCGGCCGCCGAAGCATCCAGCCCCAGCGACGTGCGCGCATCCGCCAGGAACATGCGCTCCGCCTCCGACTGCGTGCCGTCCGCGTCGCACACGCACACCGCCATCTCGTAGGCGAGTTGCCTGGCTTCGCTGCTTTTCAGCTCTCCGGCCACCGAGGCCAGCGACACGCGCTTCATCAGCACGTCCTGGTACAGCGTCGGCAGGTTCAGGCCGTCGGCCTGCGACAGGCCCTCGGCAATCCGCTTGATCTCGGCCCGTTCACGCTCGTGCTTCTCACCATCGACAAAGGCAGCCAGCAGGCTCAGGGTAACTATCGACTTTGTTTCTGAAGGTGTCATGTTCAACATTTCGCAATATGAAGGATCAGGTTCGGTCGTCGAAGGGGCCGGAAGGTTCCGGCGAGCTTCTCCCCACAAACCTTGAGTAACTCTGTGGATAACGTTGGTACTTCTGTGTAGCGGAGTTGCAAGTCTTTGATTTAAAAGGGAAATCTACAGATCGCCCAAATTTTCAGCAATGAATTTCTCCGGGGAAAAACCGCCTTTCGCAGATTTTCCGGAAGGAGTCAAAGCACAACTCTGGGGACAGTTTTTGAACAAGCCAGGGCTTATCCACAGGCCGGATCGGTTACCCAATGTTGTTCATGTGGCGGGTACAAACCGGAAGCGCAGCTGCGCACAGTGACAGAGCCATGACAAGTGCTTGTCACATAACGAAAAAAACGGCATGTCCACAGAAGAGGGCAACCCTTATCTACTACTACTAATTTGAATAAGAAGAATAAGAAGACAGGGAAAGGGAAAGCTGCGCGCGAAAAAAAAGCCGCGAACGGCCGCGCCAGTCGATGGCGCCTTTGAACAAAACCAGTCCTCCCGTTCCACTCCCCTCGGTAACATTCGTGGATGAGCTTCAAACCCCGGATCCTGATTGCCGAAGACGAATCAGGCATCGCCGACACGCTGCAGTACGTCCTCAAAAGCGACGGGTTCATTCCGGTCTGGTGCGCCACGGCCGAAGAAGCCATCGCCCAGTTCGCGCAGGAACCCCCGGCGCTGGCCATCCTGGACATCGGATTGCCCGATCTCAATGGTTTCGAGCTCTTCAAGCGCCTCCAGGCGCTCAACCAGTCCATGGGCGGCCCGGAGGTGCCCATGGTGTTCCTGACGGCCCGCAGCGACGAAATAGACCGCGTGGTGGGCCTCGAACTGGGCGCGGACGACTACATCGCCAAGCCGTTTTCGCCGCGCGAACTCGTCGCCCGCGTGCGGACTATCCTGCGGCGCAGCGCCAGAAACGGCGCAGGAGCCTCCACAGCGGGCGCGGCTCCAAACCATGGGATACCCCATCAAATCCAGGCCCAGACGCCTCCAGCGAGCTCACAGGCACCCGCACTGCCCTTTTCGCTCGACAACGAGCGCATGCAGATTCGTTATTACGGACGCCTGCTGGAACTCTCCCGTTACGAATACGGGTTGCTCAGACTGCTGGTGCAACGGCCCGGCCGCGTCTTCACGCGCGACGAGTTGCTCGAACTTGTCTGGGACGATTCCAGCGACAGCTTCGACCGGACGGTAGACGCGCACATCAAGACCCTGCGCGCCAAGCTCAAGGCAATCGCGCCGGAAGTGGAGCCGATCCGCACGCTGCGCGGCACCGGCTACGCACTGAACGAAGAACTGCCCGCCAAGGCGTCGTGACCCGGCGCACGCGGATCTTCATCGGCATCCTGCTGATCTACACGGCGGGCATCGCCTTCCTGCTGTACCGCGTCGTTTCCGACATCGACCCGCGCTACCGCGAGTCGGCCGAGGAATCGCTGGTCGAAACCTCGCAGTTGGTGGCCAGTCTGGTCGAGCAGGACGTGATCGCCGGTGCCATCAACACGGCGCGGCTCGAGCCTCTGTTCCGAACGGTCTACGCGCGCGAGTTCTCCGCCCAGATCTACAACCTGCACAAAAGCCGTGTCGAGCTGCGCGTGTACGTCACCGACCGCAATGGCCGCGTGATGTTCGATTCGCTCGGCAGGCATCTGGGCGCTGACTATTCGCAGTGGGCCGACGTGAGCCGCACGCTCGCCGGCCTGTACGGCGCGCGCACCTCGCGCGATGTCGACGGCGACCCGCGCACTTCGGTCATGTACGTGGGCGCACCGATCCGCTGGAACAACGAGATCGTCGGCATGGTCAGCGTAGGAAAGCCGGTGCAGAGCTTCGGCCAGTTCGTGGAAGACGCCCGCGTGCGCACCATCTGGGTAGGCGTCGGCTCGGCACTCGCGCTGCTGCTGCTCACGCTCATCGTCTCGATCTGGCTGGTGCGGCCCTTCGGCCTGATCCGCGACTACTGGGCCTGGGTGCGCGCGCAGCGCAGCCTGAGCCTTGTGCGCATGGCACGCCGCGCGGTCGACGGCGTACGCACCGGCTTCAGCGAAATGCGCGATGCCCTCACCGGCCGCAACTACGTGGCCGACTACGTGCAGACCTTCACGCACGAAGTGAAAAGCCCGCTCTCGGCCATCCGCGGCGCGGCCGAGCTGCTGCAGGAGCCGTCGATGCCGCATGCCGAGCGCGAACGATTCCTGAAGAACATCGAACGCGAGACGCAACGCATCCAGGAAATCGTCGACCGCATGATGGAGCTCACCGCGCTCGAGACGAGGCGCACGCTGGACCGCACAGAACCGGTGGTGCTGGCTTCGCTGATCGAGGACATCGCCGCCAGCGCACAACCCGCGGCAGCCAAGCGCAACATCAAACTGCTCGTGAACATCCGCGACGATGCCCGCACCGAAGGCGACCCCTTCCTGCTCCGCCGCGCCATCAGCAACCTGCTCGACAACGCCATCGATTTTTCACCGCGCGACAGCGAAGTTCTGCTCACGTTGGAAACGACGTCGAAGCTGGCCCGCGTGAGCGTGCGCGACCACGGCCCGGGCATTCCGGAATACGCGCAGGAAAAAGTCTTCGAGAAGTTCTATTCGCTCGCCAGGCCGCACAGCCAGAAGAAGAGCACGGGGCTGGGGCTGGCGTTCGTGAAGGAGATCGCGGCATTGCACCGCGGCCGGATCGATCTGGGCAACGCGTCGCGCGGTGGCGCCGTGGCGACGCTCACGCTGCCGTTGTTGTCACATCACTGAGGGCGGCCGATCAGCGCGCAATAGGCGCTGCGAGTTTCCGGACTCACAGCCCCGAGCGCCTGCAGGTACTGCGTCTGGTGCTGCCCGATCATGCGAGCCGACGCCACCGTCTTCGAGCGGCAATACCAGTGGCAGGTGTGCTGCATCAGGAACAGCTCGGCCGACATGGTGAAGGCTTTCGATTTAGGCGTGCGCCCGGCTTCGTTGCGCATCACGCCGGCAACGCCGCGTGCGTGGATGAGCAGGGCCTGGCGCACATCGAAGGTCGAACCCGGAAAGAATTGTGTGAACAGCGGAATGGCCACCGGCAGCTTGCTCACGCGCGTGGCGGGTTCGGGCATGCGCGAGAACTCTGCGGCGAAGCTGTCGAACTGGGCGGAGAGCTTTTCCTCGGTGGCGTCGAGCAGGTGCCAGATCTGCTGGCGGCGCTCGGCGTCGTCTTCGCCGAGGCAGCGCATGTAGCCGGAAGTGAGGCTCTCCATCAGCCTTTCGATCTGGTAGCGGCCGAGGTGGCTGGCCAGCAGCGCGATGCGCATGCGCTGTTCCCTGGACTTGAGGATGTAGAAGCCAGTGGCAAAGAGTGCCACCAGAGTAAGAATTTCCATGGATGCGTGGAGAAGAAAAAGAGAAGGCGGGAAGCAGCACCGAGTGTAGGCACCGCGACCCGCCTTCTCTTTTCAGCTTTGCGACTTACCGGAAGAAATCGAGGATCCTGTTGCGTTCTTCCGGTACTGGCGGCGCTCCGATGGGCGCACCCGTGAGTTCTTCGGCCGGCGGTGGCGGCGCTTCGCTCTCCAGGCCCAGGCTCGCCACGTTGTGGCCCGGCGTGAAGTCGTCGAAGTACCACTCGCCGTCGACGTTCACCACGCCAGGCGGTTCCGCGGGCTGCGTCACCGGCACGCCCTGCAGCGCGGTCTGCATGTAGCCGATCCAGATCGGCAGGCTCAGGCTGCCGCCGGTTTCACCGCGCACGCCGAGTTGGCGCGGCGTGTCGTAGCCGATCCACGCGATGCCGACCATGGTCGGCTGGAAGCCCGCGAACCAGGTGTCGAATGAGTCGTTGGTGGTGCCGGTCTTGCCGTAGAGGTCGTCGCGCTTCAGGGCCTGGTGCGCCTTGAAGCCGGTGCCGTTCTTCACCACGCTCTGCAGCAGCGAATCCATGATGAAGGCGTTGCGCTGTGGAATGGCGCGGCGCGCTTCGTCGAGCACAGGCGGCTCGGTTTCCATGATGACCTTGTCCCTCATGTCGGTGACACGCGTGACCAGGTACGGATTGACGCGGTAGCCGCCATTGGCGAACACCGAATAGCCCACCGCCATCTGCATCGGCGTGACCGAGCCGGCGCCCAGGCCCATCGGCAGGTTGGCAGGATGCTTGTCCTTGTCGAAGCCGAACTTGGTGATCCAGTCTTGCGCATAGGGCGCGCCGATCGACTCCAGCACGCGCAGCGTGACGAGGTTCTTCGACTTCATCAGCGCGGTGCGCAGCGGCATCGGGCCTTCGTAGGTGCCTTCGAAGTTCTTCGGCTCCCAAGGCTGGCCGCCGTTGGCGCTGGCGTCGAAGTACAGCGGCGCGTCGTTCACCACGGTTGCGGGTGTGAAGCCTTTTTCAAGCGCGGCCGAATAGATGAAGGGCTTGAAGCTCGAACCCGGCTGGCGCCAGGCCTGCGTCACGTGATTGAACTTGTTCTTGCCGAAATCGAAACCGCCGACCAGCGCCTTGATGGCACCGCTGCGCGGGTCCATGCCGATGAAGGCGCCTTCGACCTCGGGCAGCTGCGTGATCTCCCAGGTGTTCTTCGGCGTCTTCGCCACGCGGATGACTGCGCCGCGGCGGATCTTGATATTTGGTGGTGCCTTCGCCGCGAGGCCCGACTGCGCGGGCTTCAGGCCATCGCCCGTGATCTGGATGGTTTCACCGTTCGCGCGCACGGCGCTGATTTCCTTCGCGTTCGCGTCGAGCACCACGGCCGCGACCACATCGCCGTTGTCTGGATGTTCGGCCAATGCGTCGTCCACGGCTTCGTCGATTTCCTTCTGCTCGGTCGGCAGGTCGACGAACCTCTCGGGGCCGCGGTAGGGCTGGCGGCGCTCGTAGTCCATGATGCCCTTGCGCAGCGACCTGTAGGCAGCTGCCTGGTCGGCCGCCACGAGTGAGGTATAGACCTTCATGCCGCTGGTGTAGATGCTGTCGCCGTACTGCGCGTACATCATCTGGCGCACCGTCTCGGCCACGTACTCGGCATGCAGGCGGTTCGGATCGGCGGCGTCGCGCAGGTGCAGTTCTTCCTTCTTGGCTTCTGCAGCCTGGTCGGCGGTGATGAAGCCGGTTTCCTGCATCCGGTCGATCACGTAGAGCTGGCGCGCCCGCGCGCGGCGCGGGTTGGCCACGGGGTTGTTGGCGCCGGGCGCCTTCGGCAGGCCGGCCAGCATTGCGGCTTCGGCGACGGTGACGTTCTGCAGCGGCTTGCCGAAATAGGTTTCGGCGGCGGCCGCAAAGCCGTAGGCGCGGTTGCCCAGGTAGATCTGGTTCAGGTAGATCTCGAGGATCTGGTCCTTGGTGAGCTGCCGTTCGAGCCGCAGCGCCAGCAGGATCTCGTAGGTCTTGCGGCTCATCGTCCGCTCCGAGCTCAGGTATACGTTGCGCGCAACCTGCATCGTGATGGTCGACGCGCCCTGCTTGCGGCCGCCCTTCAGGCTGGCCACCGCTGCGCGCAGGAAGCCCTTGTAGTCCACACCGCCGTGGTCGTAGAAGCGCGCGTCTTCCACAGCCAGTACCGCGTCTTTCATGACCTTCGGAATGTTGGCGAAGGGCGTGAGGTTGCGGCGCTCTTCACCGAACTCGCCGATCAGCTGGCCTTCGGTCGAGTACACGCGCAGCGGCAGCTTGGGCCGGTAGTCGGAGAGCTCCGATACGTCGGGCAGCTTCGGATAGATGGCGACCACCGCGACGATGGCTGCGACCAGCACCACGAGCGCGCCGGAGCCGACCGCGATGGCGCCCCAGCCGGCAATGCGCTTCCATGGCGCGCGGGGTTCGTTGGACGCCGCATTGCCGTCGTCGGAAGGTTTGGAGCTTGAGCGTTTGAACATAAGAGTTGGCTGCTTACTGGCTAGCGAAAGGATTGGAGCCGCCGCGCGCTGCTGCGTTCCTGCATCGGGAGGTCGAGCGTGCCTTGCCGCGCAGCCTGCAGCGCGCAATGCATGGCATCGAAATACTTGTCGTGGTCGAAGGCGATCAGCAACAGGTCCACGCCGGCGCCAAGGGCGCGAACGGTGGCATCGCAAAGACCGCGGTTGTAGGCTGCGCCCATCGTGAGATCGTCGGTGACGAGCAGGCCCTGGTAGCCCCATTCGCCTCGAATCACCCGCTGCACGATTTTGCGCGAGAAAGAGACCGGATATTCGGCGTCGAACTCTACAAGGATGACATGGCCGAGCATGATCGCGGCATCCGAATGTTTCGACACGTCTTGAAACGGCTTCCAGTCGTGCGCCGCGAGTTGGGCGACAGGCGTGCGCAGTTCGGCGGCGAAATGATGGGTGTCCTCGGCCACGCCGCCCAGGCCGGGAAAGTGCTTGAGCGTGCCGCGAACGCCTGCGGATTCAAGGCCCAGCTCGTAAGCGAGCGCCACCTGCGCAGTGATGGCGGGGTCGGCCGAGATCGCGCGTTCGTCGATGCGGGTGTGGAAGTCCCAGCGGCCCGGTGCGCGGCCGGGCCGCAAGTCGACCACCGGGCTGAAATTGAGCGTGATGCCAAGAGCCGCGAGCGCCTTGCCCTGTTGCGCGCCGTAGGCATGGGCGCGTTGTGTGAGCTCGTTGTCGGGCACATCGGCGTCGAGCAGCGAGGCGAGTGCAGGCTGGCGTTCGACCAGTGGCGAGAGACGCGAAACCGAGCCGCCTTCCTGGTCGGTTGCGACGATCAGCGGTGGCAGGCCGGCTTCGCGGCGCAATGCCTGCAGGCCCTCGATTTCATCGCGCAGTTCAGCGGCCGTGCGGCCCTTTACATTGCGGCCGGTTACGAAGATTCCGCCGATCAGCCCCTTCCTGGCCAGCTCTCGCAGGTTTTTCGCATCGTCGTACCCGACGATGAAATGCGCGCCCAGCGCCTGCGCGAGCGGGCCCTCCGATGCATTCACTTCGGCCCGGTGCTGGTGCGATGCCGCTTCATTGCACAGGGCAGTCAGCAAGGCCGCGAATGCCAGGCCCAGAGCGACCGGGCGCAAGTTGCCCCGTGCAAACCGCCAGGCGATTGCGATGCCGGCCACCAGCATCGCCAGCAGCAAGGGCAGTTCCCACGCGCGCATGAAGCGCAGATGCGGGTCCTTCAGGTGCCAGGCCCAGAACCACAGTGTGGCCAGGGCCAGCCAGCCCGATGCACTCGCGATGACCCGCAGCAGTCTCATGCCGCCTGCGCTTCCGGTGCCGGTTCCACGCGCCGCGAGAGCGCATACCAGTCGACCTTGCGCGTGACGAGCATCAGCGTGGCCAGCATGCCGAAGATCAACAGCGCACCGAGCAGAAGCGCATTGCTTTCGGAAGCCAGCAGGCCGTAGAGCGCGCCATAGAGCAGCGCCACAAAGGCGCCGAAGGACAGGCCGCGCCGCCAGCCTCCCAGCACCGCGCTGAAGTACACGGCCAGCAGCGCGACGCTCGCCGTGGCGGCACCCGCATACGCCATCCAGAACGCGAACTTCTCCGACAGCGCGAGCAGCAGCAGGAAGAACAGCGCGATCGACAGGCCGACCAGGCCGTACTGGATCGGATGCAGGCGCAGCTTGCGGAACAGCTCGAACATGAAGGCGGCCATCAGCACGAGCCCGATGAACAGCGCACCGTACTTGCCGGCGCGCGTGCTCATCGAATACACGTTGATGGGTTGCGCGAGAGACACGTCGAAGGTCTGCAGCGGACCTATGTTCTGGCGTGCCTGGGTGGTGGCGGCTTCAGCGGCGTTGCTGCGACCCGAGAGACCCGCGCGTACCTGTTCGCGCGCAGAAGTCACGAGCGACGACACACGCCAGTGCGCGTCGAAGCCCTGCGGCGTCACGCTGCGCTCGGCCGCGAGAAAGCGACCGCCGAAGCTGGGGTGTGCCCAGGGCGAGGTCAGATGCGCGGTCGTTTCCTCGGCGATGGGCGCGATGGAGAGCGTGTCCTGCCCGACCAGGCCGAGCTTCATTTCAAACGCGATCGGTGTGCTGGCCTGCCATGCACTGAGCGCTGCACCGGTGAGTGGCGCGTGGATGCCGTCTGCAAACCATGCACCGTCGGCCAGGCCCGGCACGCGTTGCTTGAAGCGCAGTGTCTCGCTGCCCACCGTCATCGCGGGCGAGCCGTCGAGGCCACGAAGGTCGCTCACGTTGAAGGCGATGAAGGGCACCTTGAATTCGATGCTCGAGTCGGACTCGCTGTGCGGCACGGCCTTCGGGTCGAAGGCCGTGAAGCCGCCAGTGAGCGCAGCGTTGAGCGTGTAGAACGGAATCTTGAAGATGCCGCGATAGCGCTCCTGCGGCGCCATCGTGCCTTCGATGTGCAGCTTGTCAGGGAACACCACGTGGGCCATTTCCTTGCTGCGCGGCTCCTGGCCGATCACTTTTCCCTGTGCGTCGCGCAGCGGCTCCATCCAGCGCTCCACATACGGCACCAGCAGCAGCGGCCCGACCATCGTCTGGCGGCCCGCATAGGTGGCGGCGAGCTCGTCGGCTGCTTCGCGCTGGCTCTCGCCGCGGGCGCGGTTGATCGAGTCGATCTCCCCCAGCGGAATGCACAGGAGCAACAGCAGGAAGAACAGGCCGGCGACCTTGGCCAGCACCGAGCTCTGAAGGGCCTTCAACAACTGAAGCATTTTTTCTCTCCTCGTCTGTAGCGAAGCCGCGATGCTCGCCGCGCGATCCGAAGGCCGTGTGAAGCGTGCGCGCCGCTTCGCTTCACACAGACTTCACAGAGCCGGGCACGGGTGTTTTCGACTTCAAGAAGTCTTCCAACTGCCTTCTCGTGTGGTGCCGACAGTTGCGGCTGTGCAAGTTCGCACGGACAAGGACCCCCGCCATGGATGCCCACATCACCACCCCACGTCCCGGCCGCTGGCTCTGGCTCGCCACCGTGAGCCTGGCGACTGCGGGCTTCATTGCCATGGGCGTGCGCCCTGCGCATGCGCAGGAAGCGCCCGCCGGCCCGCGCCTGAAGACCGAAAGCCCCTATTTCTTCGTGAAGAGCGACGATCCCTCGGTCGACCGCCTGCCGTTGAAGGGCACCGAGGTCTCGGTGAAGATCTCGGGCGTGATCGCCGACGTGACGGTCACGCAGACCTACCGCAACGAAGGCCAGCGCGCCATCGAAGCGAAGTACGTTTTCCCCGGCTCGACCAAGGCTGCCGTGAGCGGCCTCAACGTGCGCCTGGCCGACCGGCTCATCACCGCGCAGATCCGAGAGAAGCAGCAGGCGCAGATCGAATACGACACCGCCAAGAAGGAAGGCAAGACCGCCGCGCTGCTCGAGCAGCACCTGCCCAATGTGTTCCAGATGAACGTCGCCAACATCCTGCCCGGTGACGACGTGAAGGTGGAGCTGCGCTACACCGAACTGCTGGTGCCGCAGTCGGGCAACTACCAGTTCGTGTTCCCGACCGTGGTCGGGCCGCGCTACAACTCGCCGCAGTCGGAGAACGCGCAGGCCAAGTGGGTCGCGCAGCCCACGCTGCCTGCTGGCGTGGCGCCGGCCACCAACTTCAAGCTCAAGGCCAGCATCGACACGCCGATGGGCATCAAGGAAATCCGCTCGGCCACGCACACCATCGACGTGAAGAAGAGCGACGAAGACCAGCACGCCGACATTGCGCTCAAGGCCGACGGTCGCCCCGCCGACAACCGCGACTTCGTGCTCGACTACCGCCTGGCGGGCGAGAAGATCGAATCGGGCCTGATGCTCTACAAGGGCCAAGGCGAGAACGCAGAGAACTTCTTCCTCGCGATGGTCGAACCGCCCAAGGCCGTGGCCGCCAGCGCCATCTCGCCGCGCGACTACATCTTCGTGGTGGACATCTCGGGCTCGATGCACGGCTTTCCGCTCGACACCGCGAAGACGGTGCTCGAACGCCTGATCGGCGGGCTGCGCCCCAGCGACACCTTCAACGTGCTGCTGTTCTCGGGCAGCAACAAGATGCTCTCGCCCAAGTCGGTGCCGGCCACGCGCGCCAACATCGAACAGGCGCTCGCCACCATCCAGAACTACAGCGGCAGCGGCAGCACCGAACTCATTCCTGCGCTCAAGCGCGCGTACGCCGAGCCCAAGGAAGAAAACGTATCGCGCAGCATCGTGGTGGTGACCGACGGCTACGTGACGGTCGAGCGTGAAGCCTTCGAGCTGGTGCGCAACAACCTCTCGAAGGCCAATGTGTTCGCTTTCGGGATCGGCTCGTCGGTCAACCGCAGCCTGATGGAAGGCATTGCACGCGCCGGCATGGGCGAGCCCTTCATCATCACCGACCCGGTGCAGGCGCCTGAGCAGGCCGCGCGGTTTCGCCGCATGGTCGAGTCGCCGGTGCTCACCAGCGTGAAGGCCACTTTCGGCGGGCTCGATGTGTACGACGTGGAA
The DNA here is from genome assembly GCF_049913215.1 of Variovorax sp. R-27. NCBI lineage: Bacteria > Pseudomonadati > Pseudomonadota > Betaproteobacteria > Burkholderiales > Comamonadaceae > Variovorax > Variovorax sp. R-27. Next base: position 24,253 of record NZ_CP183984.1, on the reverse strand, counting down.
CCGCAGGCTCTGCCCGACGTGCTCGGCGAACGCCCGGTGATCGTGTTCGGCAAATGGCGTGGCGAAGCCAAGGGCCGCGTGATCATCGAAGGCCAGAGCGCCAGCGGCCCGTACCGCCAGGAAGTTCGCATCGACGATCGCACCCGCCAGGACACCGCCGCGCTGCGCACGCTGTGGGCCCGTCACCGCATCCAGAGCCTGAGCGACCAGGAAACGCTGGAAGGCGGCACGGCCTTCAAGGAACGCATCACCGAGCTCGGCCTGAAGTACAGCCTGCTCACGCAGTACACGAGCTTCATCGCCGTCGACAAGGTGGTGCGCAACGTGGCGCCGCAAGACAGCGTGGGCGTGAACCAGCCGCTGCCGATGCCGCAGGGCGTGAGCAATCTCGCGCTGGGCGCCGAAGTGCCGAGCACGCCCGAACCCGAATCGCTGGGCGCCATCGCCGTGGTGCTGTCGATGCTCGCGATGCTGCGCCGCCGTGCGCGCCGCAGCGACGCGCGTCGTTTCACTGCCTGAACAAAAGCAAAAGAGAGAGAAGAAAAATGTCTTTGGCAACGCTCGCCCACCGCCACCCGCGCATCGTGGACTGGGGCATCCACATCGACCGCACGCCGGCCGCCGGCTGGCTGGGGCTGCAGTCCATCGCGCTGATGCCGACCTGGGTCTGGATGGTGCAGCGCATGCGCGACGGCTCCGACGATCCGATGGGCCTTCTGGCGCTGGTCGCCCTCGCAGCGCTGACCTGGAGCCGCCGGCATGAGCTGCGCGCCTCGCCGCGGCTGGGCTGGCTCGCGTTGGCAGGCGCCGGCACCGTGCTCGCGACGCTGCTGCGCACGGGGCTCGGCTTCATGCCCGCGCTGCCGCCGCTCGCGGCCGGGCTGGTGGCCGTGCTGGCGCTGGCTTGCGGGCTGCTGGCTTTTCTGCCGCGCCGCGTGGCGGCGTTTCCGGTGGCCGGCCTTGCTGTGCTCGCGTTGCCGCTGCTGTCGTCGCTGCAGTTCTACGCCGGCTATCCGCTGCGCGTGCTGACGGCCGAAGTCAGCCGCTGGCTGCTGACGCCGGGCTTCGACGTGGCGCGCGAGGGCACGAGCCTGATGATCGATGGCCGCCTGGTGATCGTCGATGCGCCCTGCTCGGGCGTACAGATGGTGTGGCTCGGCTACTTCACGGCCTGCGCCGTCGCACTGTGGGCGCGCCGCAGCGACCGCGCCTTCATGCGACGCCTGCCGATGGTCGGCCTCTTCGTGCTGGCTGGGAACATCGTGCGCAACAGCGTGCTGATCGCCTTCGAAGGCGCTGGCCATCCGCTTGCGCCGTGGGCACACAACGCGCTGGGCCTGCTGGTGCTGGCCGTGGTGTGCGGCGCCATCGCCCGCCTCATGGTGCCGGCGCAGTCCGAACCCCAAGCTGCCGAACACCCCATTCCAGGCCTGATCACCACCCAAGGAAGCCGCCATGTCGACACCGTTCTTTGAACGTTGGTTTGCAAACCATTTCATCAACCGCATCGGCCACAAGACAGCCTTTGCGCTGGCGATGGTGCTGTGCGTGCTGTGGTCGGCAACCGCGGCCATGCGCGCACCAGCCGAACCGGTTGCTGCCGTGATGTCGCACGAATGGCCTGGCGAGTGGGATGGCGTCCCGTTGCGCCCGCTGGCCCTGAGCGACGTGGAGCAGCGCTTTGCCGACCGCTTCCCCGGCGCCATCGGCCGCATGACCGATGGCACGCAGACCCTGGTGATGCGCGAAGTGGCGCAGCCCACGCGCATGCTGCACCCGGCGACCGATTGCTATCGCGCGTTGGGCTACCGCATCGAACAGGCGCGCCTGGAACGCGATGCACAGGAGCGCATGTGGCGCTGTTTTGTTGCGCAACGGCACGGCGCGCAAAAAATCCGCGTTTGCGAGCGCATCGTCGATGCCCGAGGCACTGCTTTCACAGACACTTCAAGCTGGTACTGGGCAGCGGCCAGCGGCCAATCCCATGGGCCGTGGCAAGCTGTCACGGTGGCAAAACCGATCTGACGATCCGAGAACGTGCCTTGAAGAAGATCCTGCGATTCGTGCTCTATGGCCTGCTGGCCTTGGTCATTACGGCGTGTGTAGCTATCTTTTTGATAGTCAAGCTGGCGCTCGCGCCGGCTGCGGGTGAGTGGAGCACCACCGTGAAGACGGGCCCGCTGAATTTCGAGATCGGCATTCCGACTGCAGTGCGCGTGGCCACCTCCACGTGGTTCGCGCCCTACCTCGACGGTCGTTCGCTCGACACCAGCTTCGGCACCGTGCGCTTCGCCTGGAAGCCGGCCGGCGATCTGCTCGAAATGCAGTGCGCCCCCTGCAGCGCGGAGGTTCCGGCGCTCGGCACCCAGCCGATCCGGGTCGAACGCCTGGTCGCCACCGTGAAGCGCGACGGCAACACGCTCAATGGCACCTTCGAAGCCACGCCCCAGGGCACAGACACCACCCGGCTGCAAGGCAACTGGGACGGCAGGCTCACGCCGAAGAACATCCATCTGAACGCCAGCGTGCAGGACGCGCCCATCGCGCGCTGGTACGCGGTGCTGGTGCCCACCCTGCCCGAGCTGCAGCGCGCACGCATCGGCGGCACGCTGGCGCTGCGCGGCCAGCTCGTGCTGCCAGAGGCCACCTTTGCGGTGCAGCCCGTCATCAGCCAGTTCACTGTCGAGGGGCTGGGCACCGAAGCCATGCTCAACGCGCGCACCAGCTGCGGCCCCTCGGCCAAGCTCGCCAACGACAGCTGGCTGGCGCGCGCCGTCATCGCCGCAGAAGACCAGCGCTTCTTCACCCACAGCGGCTACGACCTGACCGAGATCCTCGCGTCGATCGACAACAACCAGAAGCCCGGCCAGATCCGGCGCGGCGGCAGCACGCTCACGCAGCAGCTGGCCAAGCTGCTGGTGACGGGCAGCGACCGCACGGCCGAGCGCAAGCTGCGCGAGCTGCTCTACGCGGTCGAGATGGAGCAGACGCTGGGCAAGGCCCGCATCCTGCAGCTGTACCTGGACAACGCGCCCTGGGGCGGCAACATCTGCGGCGCCGAGGCCGCGGCGCGCCGCTACTTCAAGCGCAGCGCACGCACGCTCGAACCGGCGCAGGCCGTGTGGCTCGCCGCCATGCTGCACAAGCCGCAGGCCGTGCTCGAGCAATGGCGGCGCGACGGCCACATCGACGCCGACCGCATCAAGTGGGTTGCCGAGGGCATCCGCGGGATCAGCCGGAACCAGCGCGAAACGCTGCTCAAGGGCGTGGCCGCGGCGAAGTTCACGGCGCCGGAGGCCACGCCATGAACACCATGACACTGAACGTCACCGACATCGAAGCCATCGAGCGCGCCACCATCGCAGCCGTGTCGCCCGACCTGACCGAGGAGCTCGACGGCTGGCTGCTGCCCTTTGCCGGCGGCACCGTGAAGCGCGCCAGATCGGCCGTGCCGCTGCACCGCAGCGCGGTCGACCACGCAACGCTCGACCGCATCGAAGACCGCTACGACAGCCGCCAGGTCGTGCCCGCGCTGCGGCTGGCCGACGCACCCTGCTTCGACGGGCTGCGCGCCGAGCTGGAGCGGCGGCACTACATCGGCGACAGCCCGACCTGCGTGCAGATCGGGTCGGTGCAGCGCATGCGGCAGGTGGTCGCGCCGGGCGACGCATTGGCCGATGTCGACCGCGCGCCCGACGACGCGTGGTCGGCGCTGTTCCTCGGCGAGGGCTTCGATCCGGTGGACGGCGCCCATCGCGTGCGGATGCTGTCGCGGGCCAAGGGCACGCTCTATGCCAGCGTGCGCGAAGGCGGCCGCACGCTGGCGGCCGGCGCAATGGCATTCGGCCACGGCTGGGCCAGCGTGCACGGCATGCGCACCGACCAGGCGCAACGCGGGCGCGGCCTGGCGGGGCGCGTGCTCGCCGGGCTGGCGCAGGCCGCATCGGCGCGCAGCTTCGAGCGGGTCTTTCTGCAGGTCGACGCACACAACCACCCGGCGCTGTCGCTCTACCGCCGGGCCGGCTTCGAGACGCATTGGAAGTACAGCTACTGGCAGCGCCAGCAGTGGCCTTGACGGGGCGGGTGGCGCGGCAGGCGCGTTAGTGCCACCATGGACGCATGATGAATGCCAACCACCACGCCAACCACCCCACCGATCCCGTCGCCACGCCGCGCGGCATCGACCACATCGTGGCCGGTGTTTCCACCAGCGACGGCGACGGCGTGAAACTCACCCGCGTGCTGCAGCAGCCCCTGCAGAAGCGGCTAGACCCGTACCTGATGCTCGATGCCTTCGGCAGCGACAACCCGGGCGACTACATCGGCGGCTTTCCCAACCATCCGCACCGCGGCTTCGAGACCGTCACGTACATGATCGCGGGCCGCATGCGCCACCGCGACAGCGAGGGCCACGAGGGGCTGCTCGAGAACGGCGGCGTGCAGTGGATGACCGCCGGCCGCGGCCTCGTGCACAGCGAGCTGCCCGAGCAGGAAGAAGGCCTGATGGAAGGCTTTCAGCTGTGGCTCAACCTGCCTGCCAAAGACAAGATGCGCGAGCCCTGGTATCGCGACGTCCAGACCGAAGAGATTCCCGAGTTCACCACCACCGGCGGCGCGCACGTGCGCGTGATTGCTGGCGCAAGCCACGGCATCGAGGGTGCGGTGCGGCGCGAGCACACCGAGCCCCTGTACCTCGACATCACGCTGCCGCCGGGCGCCGAGTTCGCGCAGCCGCTGCCGGACGATCACAACGCGCTGGTCTACGTGTTCCGCGAATCGCTGTGGATCGCGGGCAGCGAAATTCCGACGCGGCGCATGGCGATCCTGGCCAACGACGCGGGCAGCGACGGCGTGGTGCTGCGCGCCGGCGCAACCAACCACAGCCCGGCGCGCGCGCTGCTCATCGCCGGCAAGCCGCTGCACGAACCCATCGTGCAATACGGGCCCTTCGTGATGAACACGCAGGAGCAGGTCAAGCAAGCCGTGCACGATTTCCAGAACGGCAAGCTGGGCTGAGCCTGTTCACCCCCGAAGCGACTGTGGCCGGCCAATCGAGGCAATAAGTCACGCCATGCGTTGTGCCCACGGTCGCGGTTCATCATTCTTTACGCAAGCTCACGCAGGGCTAACTGGCGCGACACAGAGCTCTTCCACACTTCGTCTCACCTGCTGCCCATCGGTGGCGGGCTTCTTCGAAAGGAAGCAACTCTCATGATTTCTCTTCGCCAACGCATCGTCTGGGCCAGCCTGCTGGGTTCGGCCGCCCTCGCCTCTTCGGGCGCCTTTGCTCAAGCGCCGGCCGCTGCTCCCTCCGCACCCGCCGCCGCGGTGGCCCAGGCCGACAGCGCCGCCGCGCCCAAGGCGCAGCACAAGCGCATGGACCCCGCCAAGCGCATGGAGCGCATGCAGGAGCACCGCGCCAAGCGTCTTGCCGCCCTGAAGGAAAAGCTCAAGCTCACTTCGGCACAGGAAGGCGCATGGAGCTCCTTCACCACCGCGACGCAGCCGCCCGCCGGCCCGCGCCCGCACCTGGACCGCGCCGAGTTCGCCAAGCTGACCACGCCGGAGCGCCTGGAACGCATGCAGACCCGCCAGGCCGAGCGCAGCGCGATGTTCGCCAAGCGTGCCGACGCCACGAAGACCTTCTATGCCGCGCTGACGCCCGAGCAGCAGAAGACCTTCGACGCCGAGACCGCGCACTTCGGCGGCCCCCGTGGCCACGATGGCCATCGCGGTCATGACGGCCACCGCGGTGCGCCGGCACCCGCCAAGGGCTGACCCCCGCCCGCGACGCGCCGGTGACGGCGCTGTCGAAGAAAAAGCCCGCAACGCTTTCGCGCTGCGGGCTTTTTCATTGACGGGCGGCCTTGCCGACTAATCCGGCGTGCCGGTGCCGGCCTTGTCCGTCGGGTTGGTCACCACGTTCGGGCGCTCGCCCTTCTGGCCGAACTGCGGCTTGACCTTGCGCCCTGTCTGGCTGACTTCAGCGCGCGACATCTCGCCGGTCGGCTGCGGCATGGCGTTCGGCTGGTGGTTGATCATGGTCGTTGCCTCGCCCTTGGGCACCATCGTGGTGGCGTTGCTGCGGTTCTGAGCGCGGGCCTCGGCCTTCACCGCTTCGCGCGATGCGGGCATCGAGTTGTCGGGGCGCTGCGGCGGGTTGGCGACGCCGGCCGGCGTCATGGTGCTGGCCTCGCCGCCCGCCGAGGGATCGGGCTGGGCGGGAATGGACGTGGTCTGGGCCAGGGCGATGCCTGCCGTACCCAGCAGCGCGGCGAGAACCGTGGCGCGAAAAGTGACTTGCTTCATGGCTTGCTCCTTGTGGCTTGTATCGGTATCGGTGGATGAAAACGCGGGCTGCTTTTCTCGAGCCCTGAATTCACCGTAGGAGCGGTGAAATCCCCGTCGTGTGGGGGTGCGGCAGGCCTGCCTGTAGGAGCCGGCCGCCATGGGGAGCCCGCCGCCACGCAGCGAAAGGGGCGAATGAGTCCCAAGAAGGTGGCGCGTTCCTACAGTCAGCGCGCGCGGGGCCACGTACAACCCGCACAACGATGTCTTCTTCGCCCATTCCCGACGCCGCGGCGGCCACGCCGGTCTTGCCGACCTCGCTCAAGGTCATGACGGTGAATACCCACAAGGGCTTCACCGCGCTCAATCGCAAATTCATCCTGCCCGAGTTGCGCGATGCCGTGCGCACCGTGGGGGCCGACGTCGTGTTCCTGCAGGAAGTGCTGGGCACCCACTCGCGCCATTCGCGCAGGGTGAACAACTGGCCGGAGGCGCCGCACTACGAATTTCTGGCCGACACCATGTGGCCGCAGTTCGCCTACGGGCGCAACGCGGTGTACCCGAAAGGCCACCACGGAAACGCGGTGCTCTCGAAATTCCCGATCGTGCATTTCCGCAATCACGACGTGTCGGTGAGCGGCCCAGAGAAGCGCGGCCTGCTGCACTGCGTGCTGCGGCTGCCGGGCCGCGTCGTCGACGTGCATGTGATCTGCGCGCACCTCGGGCTGGCCGAGGCGCACCGGGAGCAGCAACTGGAACTGCTGTGCCACATCGTGCGCGACGAGGTGCCGTCCGATGCGCCGCTGATCGTGGCGGGCGACTTCAACGACTGGCGCGGCCGCGCGCACGACATCCTGGAAAAAGGCGCCGCGTTGCGCGAGGTGTTCGTGCACGCCCACGGCCGCGCGGCCAGGACCTTTCCGGCGCGTTTCCCGGTGCTGCAGCTGGACCGCATCTATGTGCGCAATGCCGGCGTGCACGCGCCCGTGGTGCTGCCGCGCCGGCCGTGGTCGCACCTGTCGGACCACGCCCCGCTGGTGGCGGACATCGACCTGTGAGCGGGCAAGACATGAGCAACAACAACAACCGCTGGATCGGCGGCAACCGCATCGAGCTGCTGGAGAACGGCGAGGAATTCTTCCCGCGCGTGTTCGACGCCATCCGGCAGGCGCAGCGCGAGGTGATCGTCGAGACCTTCATCCTGTTCGAGGACAAGGTGGGCATGCAGCTTCATGCCGCCATGTGCGAAGCGGCGCAGCGCGGCGTGAAGATCGATGTGCTGATCGACGGCTTCGGCTCACCCGATCTCTCGCGGGAGTTCATCGAAGGCCTGACATCGGCCGGCGTGAAGGTGCGTGTGTTCGACCCGGGGCAGCGCTTCATGGGCCAGCGGCTCAACGTGTTTCGCCGCATGCACCGCAAGATCGTGGTGATCGACGGCGCGCGCGCCTTCGTCGGCGGCATCAACTATTCGGCGGACCACCTGCTCGACTTCGGCCCCAAGGCCAAGCAGGACTATGCGGTGGAGCTCGCGGGGCCGATCGTGGCGGAGATCCATCAGTTCGTGCTGCGCGCCATCGCGCTCGGCGGCAAGGGCGCGGGCTGGTTCCGCCGCCGGCTGAAGCAGGCGCCGCGCGCCGGGCAAGTGCACGCCGGCGAGGCCGAAGCCATGTTCGTCACACGCGACAACCGGCGCCACACCAACGACATCGAGCGCCACTATCGCGCCGCGATCCGGACGGCGCGCGAGCGCATCGTGATCGCCAATGCGTATTTCTTTCCGGGCTACCGCTTCATCAAGGAGCTGCGGCGTGCGGCGCGGCGCGGCGTGGACGTGCGGCTCATCCTGCAGGGCGAGCCCGACATGCCGATCGTGAAGACCGCCGCGAGCATGCTGTACCACCACCTGCTGCACGCCGGCGTGCGCATCTACGAGTACTGCGACCGCCCGCTGCACGGCAAGGTCGCGCTGATGGACGACAAGTGGAGCACCGTGGGTTCGAGCAACCTCGACCCGCTGAGCCTGTCGCTCAACCTGGAAGCCAACGTGATCGTGCGCGACGAAGCCTTCAACAAGGTGCTGTGGGAGCGCATGGACCAGCTGATGCGGCACAGCTGCAAGCAGGTGGAGGCGGCCGACCTCGCCAGCGAATGGAGCGGCTGGCGGCTGGTGCGCAGCTTCTTCGTCTTCCACATCCTGCGCTGGTATCCGGCCCTGCTGGGCCGCCTGCCGCGCCACGTGCCGCGCCTGACGCCGGCCGAGGCCACCGACCTTGCGAGCCGGCGCGACACCGGGCGCAGCAATCCGGCCGGCGGTGCTACGCAGACGGAAACCGCCTGAGCGGAAAGGCCGTATCGCAATGAGCACGATGGCACTCTCCCGCCACAGCTGGTGGCCCTGGGCCCGCCGCGCGGCGATGTGGGGCTTTTTCGCGCTGATCGCCTGGCTGCTCGTGCGGCAGGCGCGCACCATCGATTGGGAAGAGGTGCTCGATGCGATCCGCGCGCTGCCTCTCATCTTCCTGCTCGCAGCCGGTGCGCTGGCGGCCTGCAGCTTTGCGCTCTACAGCACGTACGACCTGCTGGGCCGGTACCTGACGCGGCACCGGCTCGGCACGGGCACGGTGATGGGCGTGACCTTCATCAGCTACGCCTTCAACCTCAACCTCGGTTCGCTGGTGGGCGGCGTGGCGTTCCGCTACCGGCTCTATTCGCGCCTGGGGCTTGCGAACGACACCATTACGCGTGTGCTCGGCTTCAGCATGCTGACCAACTGGCTCGGCTACCTCGTGGTGGCCGGCACGGCCTTCTGCTTCTGGCCGATGACGCTGCCGCCCAACTGGAAGATCGACGGCGAGGGCTTGCGCATCCTCGGCGCGGTGCTGCTGATGGCGGCGCTGGCCTATCTGGTGCTGTGCGCCACGGCACAGGGGCGCACCTGGCGCGTGCGCGGCCATGCGTTCAAGGTGCCGGGGCTGCCGATGGCGCTGCTGCAGCTGGCCATGTCGTGCACCAACTGGTCGCTGATGGGTGGCGTGATCTGGTTCCTGCTGCAGGGACAGGTCGGCTACGCGCAGGTGCTCGCGGTGCTGCTGGTGGCGGCGGTGGCAGGCGTCATCACGCATGTGCCGGCGGGGCTCGGCGTGCTCGAGGCGGTGTTCGTGGCGCTGCTCGCGCACGAGGTGCCGCAAGCGAAGCTGCTCGGCGCGCTGCTGGCCTATCGCGGCCTGTATTACCTGCTGCCGCTGGTGGTGGCCACGCTGGGCTATCTGGTCACCGAAGCGAGGGCCAGGCGGCTGCGCGTGCCGGCGAGGCCAGGGCGCTAGAAGTGGTAGGTGTAGCGCAGCTTGACGAAGTTTTCGCCCGGGTTCGGCTTCTTGATGCCGCCGTTCGAGAAGTGCTGCAGGCGCAGCGACAGCTCGTGCTCGCCGTGTTCGCCAAAGCTGCGTCCAACGCCCAGCACCTCGGTGAACTGGAAGGCGGTGCTGAAGCTGCGGTCGGGCGTCTTGTAGACGTGGTCCATCACGCTGCCGCCGACGCCGCCTTCGGCAAACCAGGGCGAGCTGCCGTGGTCGAAGCGATAGCGCCAGGTGTAGATCGCGCCGATCTGCGCGTAGTCGTGCGGGCCGTTGCCCAGCGCGGGCGCGTGCCAGTTGCTCAGGAACACGTCCCAGTAGGTTGTGAGGGCGCCTTCCTGAACCGGCTGGCGCAGCGACCACGGGAAGGTCATGCCCACCGTGGCCGAGTTGGTGCTGCCCATTTCGCCGTGCGGTGCGCGGCCCCCTTCGAAATAAATACCGCGTGCGCTGTCTTCGAACGCATGGGCCGCCGTGCCCAGCAGGCCGAAAAGGCCCGCGAACACGGCGGCTCGAAGGGGCGCGGAAGCGTGGAATCTCATGATGCGACTTCTGAATGCATGAAGTGGAAATAAGTCAGCATCATTAATTTCCGTCGCGTCCGGCATTCGCACAGCACGTAATTTCCACATCGGAAAGTAGGACTTGATCAACAAAAATGCAGAGTCAGATTTGTTGCGCTGCAGCATTTGCAGCCGGCGAAGCCTATAGTGGTCCGACCTCCTACAACCGCCTTCGAGCGCACCGCCCCACATGTCGTCTCTTACCTCCGCCGCCCGTCTGGCCAATCCGCTCATGCAGTGGCTCGACCTGGCGCTCAAGACCAACGAGATGCTGCTGTCCTCCGGCTCGGTGATCCGCATCCGGACCGAACGCATCGCCAAGGCCGGGCTCGCGCCCAGCGCGGCCGACCTGGCGGAATTCCAGCTCATGGGCGACGAGAAGCTCGCGGCCGCGAGCGAATCGGGCATTGCGATGGTGAAGCAATGGCACCGCAGCCATTTCTCGCTCGCCAACCGCGTGCTGCAGCAATGGGTTCAGAGCACGACGGCTTTCTTCTCGCTGGCGGGCAGCGTCACGCCGGCCCAGGCGGCAGCGCATGGCGACGCATTCGTGCAGTCGGCAGCCGGCACGGTCAACGCAGCGAGCCAGTTCCCAGGCATTGCGGTACGCATAGCGCGCGAAGGCCTCAAGCCGATTCACGCAGCAGCCACCTCCAACGCCCGCCGGCTGGCCGAGCTGGAATCCTGATCGAGCAGGCCGCTCAGGCCTTCGCCGGCACCAGCGTCAGCAGCGTGATTTCAGAAGGCGCGCCAAAGCGCTTCGGCGGGCCCCAATAGCCGGTGCCCCGGCTCACGTATACCCACATGTCGTGCAGTCGGTGCAGGCCCGCCGTAAAGGGCTGCTGCATCGGCACGAACAGGTTCCACGGAAAGAACTGGCCGCCGTGCGTGTGGCCCGACAGCTGCAGCTGGTAGCCGGCAGCTGCAGCCAGCACCGCGCTGCGCGGCTGGTGCGCAAGCAGCACGCGCGTGTGCACCAGCGGCGGTGCGTCATGCAGCGCCAGGTGCGGATCGCTGGCATGCGCGGCGTCGAAATGCCCGGCGGTGAAGTCGGTCACGCCGGCCAGCACCAGCGCGCTTTCGAACAGCTCTTCGTCGGTCTGCGCGCCGCGCACGTTGCGCGTCTGCAGCACCACGTGTTCATTGAGCAGCACCTTCAGGCCGAGCCGGCGCAACTCGTCGATCCAGGCATGCGCGCCCGCGTAGTACTCGTGGTTGCCCGTGACCACAAAGGTGCCGTGGCGCGCGCGCAGCCCGGCCAGCGGCGCGATGTGCTCGCGCAGTTCAGGCACTGTGCCGTCGACCAGGTCGCCGGTGATTGCGATGGCGTCGGCGCCGAGGCGGTTCACCGCATCGACGATGCGCTGGATATAGGCGCTGCGGATTGTCGGCCCCACGTGGATGTCGCTGAGCTGCGCGATGGTGAAGCCCTCGAGCGCCTGCGGCAGCCCGCGGATGGGCACGTCCACCCGCTTCACGCTGGCCGTTCGGCGCGCATTGAGAAAACCGATTACCGACGTGGCCGTGGCCATCGCCAGCACCGCCAGCGCGCTCCATGGCTGCAGGGCGTTCCAGTGCACCTGCACGCCGCCCAGCGCGCTCGCCAGCCAGGCCAGCAGCAGGCCCGCATCGCGCACCAGTGTCAGCACGAACATCGACGAGAACCAGCCCATGCTGATCAGGCCGACCCACTTGAGCACTTCGCCCACCGATGCGTCGCGCCCGATGCGGCGCGATGCAAAAGGCAGCGGAATCGTCACCGCCGACACCACCAGCGCGAGCAACGTCAACGGCCATGCGGGCGTGAGCATGGCCAGCGCGGGCAGCAGGCGCAGCGCTATATAGACATGCAACAGCGCGGTCAGAGCGCTCAGGGGACGGATCGGCATCGGGGCAATGGGTTCGGGCACTGCCCGGGATACACCACCTGCAAGGCGCATGCCGCGCATTCAAGATACCGGGAGACGCCGCAATCGCTATTTTTTCTATAGCGCAAGGCGCCCGGATAGCAGGCGTTATGGCCTGGTGGAGTTAACAAAGCGAGTGCCGGCCGGATGCGGTGCCGGCGCCCACTTTCGCCGCGCTACTGCACCGTGCGCGTGCTGGCCGAAGCCATGTCGGTGCCCGCCGGCCAGACGAAGGTCGCCTTGGTCGGCGCCCCCTGCAGAACGTGCAGCGGCTGCTTCAGCACCTGGCTGCCGATCCGCGCCTCGACCTCGTAGTTGCCTGGGTCCAGCCGCGCCACCATGAACGGGCCGCCCGACACCACGTTGTCGAGCAACGCGACGCCGCTGCTGTCGCGCACCGTCACGTGCACATTGGCCGCGAAGTCGGCGCCTTTGCTTTCCTTGACAGCGAACTCGAAGGTGGCGGGCCAGCGCGGCGACACCGTCTCCATCAGCTGGGCTTCGTCACTGCCGATGCCGCCGCTCATGTACTCGACGCCGTGCGCCATGTAGATCGGCGGGTTCACCGCCGCTTGCGCAGACGAAAGCGCGCCGAGCAGAACGGCGCCGCAGAACACCGCGGCCGCCAGCGGCCGCATCGTGCGCGATGATGGAAAACGGGGGGTCATGGTCTGGATCCTTTCCTGGTCGTCGTGGCGAGAAGCCACGGTGCCACTGTGCGGCGCGTGGCTTAGGAAAGGCTGACCGGCCCGCCAGGCCGGGTAGCGGAGCGGCCGACCGCTCAGCGGGCGGCGGAAGTTTGCGCGAGAGCCTGCGTCTGCGGCAGCGCCGGCGTCACCGAAGCCATGTCGAAATTCGACGGCCAGACGAACGACGTGCGCGCCGGCATGCCGGCAATCACCACCAGCGATTGCGTCAGCGTGAGACCGCCGAGCGTCACGTTCACGTCATAGGCGCCCGGATTGAGGCGCGCCAGCATGTAGGGGCCTTGCGACTGCACGTCCATCACGATCTGGCCGGTATATTTCTGGCGCACCTCGATCAGGGCCTTGGCCGGAAAGCCAGCCACCTGCGCGCCCTTGCCGTCGCTCACGCCGAACTCGATGGTCGCGGCCCAGCGTGGCGACACCATTTCCATGAATGCGGCTTCATCCCTGGCGGCGCCACCGCACATGTATTCGATGCCCTGCGCCACCTGGATGGGCGGGTTCGAGAACGCATGGGCCGAAGTCACGGCCCCGAGGAATGCTGCTGTACCGCCCAATACCAGCGCGGCCAGGGGCCGGCGGAGACGCGTAGGGTTCATTGCTGTGTGGTCCTCGATCTTGCGTGACGTGAAATCCGTCGAGGATTTTGCTTAGCAAGAGTCGGGCTAGATATAGCGTTTACGAGGAACGATCTTCGGATTGGAACTGAATGCTATTGTTTTCATAGCTGATGACGACCGTGTGACGCGCGTGCGGGCTACTTTTATTAACAGACCTCACGGAAACCCTGATCCGTGCTTTTTCGCCGCGTCATGCGGCGTTTTGGCGTCTGAATCCGCAAACGTGCAGGGGTGTGCGCCTACAGCGGTGCATCGCGGCGCGCGATATGAACTGCTGGACGGACACACGGAGCTTCAGCCATGACCCTCGAATCGACGATCGAAGAGTTCAAGAAAGTGGACGCCCGGCGGGCGGGGACGTTGCAGAGCGGGGGCCCGGCATGGCCGCGGCACTGAGCGGGCGGCCGGAAACCGGCCTCGGGTCGCAACGCTATTGGGCGCCGTGCCTGGCGTTGGCGTTGCTGGCGGTGTTCCTCTTCTACGTGGCACTGACGGACTTGCTGAGGGAGCGCGCGGCGCGAGCGCCTGTCCAGGCGGCCGTGGTCCCTGCGGTCGTTCAGTCGCCGCTGGCAAACGCTCGCTCAGGCGATGCACTACCGGCGAGTTCGGCCGCCCTGCCCGTTCGGGCATCCGCCTTGCCGGCCTCGCCATCCGTCGCCTCCGATCTGAGGCCCGTAGTGGTAACGCCTGCCCGCCTTGCGGTGACCAAGTGCGTCACGCCTTCCGGCACGGCCGAATATTCAGACGGCCCCTGCACCGAAGGCTCGCAGGTCTCGACTCTGCACCTCCAATGACAAGCGCCCGGCAGGACGTGTCCGCGGCGCCCGAAGCTAAGGCGAAATCGCTTCGCAAAACTCCGCCGTAGTGGCCACGGTCGCCTGTTTCGGAAAGATCTCGCGCAACAGGAACTCGTTCACCTTGGCGTCCGGATCGGCGCACGCGTCCGACAGGACGATGAGCCGATAGTCGAGGTCGTGCGCCTCGCGAACCGTGGAAAGCACCACGCCACTGGTGTGTACGCCGGCGAGCACCAGGGTCTCGATGCCCGCGCGCTGCAGTTGGGCGTGAAGGTCGGTCGTCGAGAAGGCGCCCACCCGCGTCTTGCGAACAATGATGTCGCCCGGCGCGACGCCCAAATCCGGATGGACGGCGGTCGATGGGGAGTCGAGATGCATATGGGCGCCCGCCGCCTTGACGCGCGCGCCCATGGCGCTGTGCCCGGGGAAGCGCTCGAGGTCGGCCGCATCGAAAGCCACGCGCACGAAGCCCACCTTCGCGCCTCGCGAGCGCATCAGCTGCTGCACCGGCATGACCTTCGCGAACAGCGTTGCCGGGTCAGGAAGGAAGCCGAGGATGCCGGGCTGGTAGTCCATGACCAGCAGCGCCGATCGCTGGATCTCCGCGGTTGAAAGCCTGTTCATGACACTGCCTGGGCCTAGATGTAGAGACGCTCGAGCGCGTCCCATTGGGGTTTGCCGACGAGGCGCTGGCGCTCGGCGAAAGGGGCTACCAGCGCGGGATCTTCCTCCAGGCGCTTGTCGTCGCGCAAGGCAGTGAGCGCTTTCTGCATGCCGGCCACCGCGCCCTGCAATGCGGCGTTGGCGTAGAGCACGAAGCCGTAGCCCAGCGCGCCCAGCTCCTGCGCACCGAAGGTCGGCGTCTTGCCGCCGATCACCATGTTCATGAGCTGCGGCTTGTTCAGCCGCTGGGGCATCGCACGCACTTCGTCGGCCAGCGTCACGGCTTCGACGAACAGGATGTCGGCGCCGGCCTCGCTGAACTTCTGCGCGCGCTCGATGGCGGCCTCGAAGCCGTGCACGGCGGCCGCATCGGTGCGGGCCATGACGAGCAGGTCGCTGTCCTGCCGGGCGTCGACAGCCGCCTTGATCTTGCCGAGCATCTCGTCGGTGTCGATCACCGCCTTGCCCGAGAAGTGGCCGCAGCGCTTGGGACTGACCTGGTCTTCGAGCTGGATGCAGTCTGCCCCCGCCCGCTCGAGCACGCGCACCGTGTGGCGCACGTTGAGCGCATTGCCGAAGCCGGTGTCGGCGTCGACCAGCAGCGGCAGGTTCACCGCGTCGCGGATGCGCGCCGTGTGCTCGGCGATCTCGTGCAGGCCCATGAAGGCCTGGTCGGGCAGGCCGAGGTACATGTTGGTGACGCCCGCGCCGGTGATGTAGATCGCCTCGAAGCCGAGGTCTTCGATCACGCGCGCCGACATCGCGTTGAACGCGCCCGGCACCAGCACGCCGCGGCGTGCCTCGGCCAGCCGGCGCAGGGTTTTCTTCGGAGATTCGTTGGTCGTGCTCATGGGGTGCTCAGTCTTCCTTCATGCCGGTGGCCTTCACGACGCCACCGAGCCTTGCGCGTTCTTCGTCGACGAACTTGGTGAAGCTCGCACGCGTGCCGCCGATGGGCTCGATGCCCATGTCCTTCAGGCGCTTGGCCGTCTCCGGCGACTTCATGGCTGCGTCGATCGCAGCGGCCATCTTGTCGAGGATGGCGTCAGGTGTGCCGCGCGGCGCATGCACGCCGGCCCAGTGCGCGATGCGGATCTCGGGAAAGCCCTCTTCAGCCGCCGTCGGCAGCTCGGGGTAGGCCGAGATGCGCTGCGTCCACGTGCCTGCCAGTGCCTTGAGCTTGCCGCTCTTGATGTACGGCAGCACCACGATGCTGGCCTCCGACGTCGCCTCGACCTGGTTGCCGAGCACTGCGGTGATCGACTCCGAGCCGCTCTTGTAGGGCACCACGTCGAGCTTGCTGCCGTACTTCGTCTCGAGAATGCCTTCGACGAAATGCGGCGTGCTGCCGGTGCCCGCCGTGGCCCAGTGGAAGCCGTTGCCAGCTTTCTTCGACGCGGCGACGAACTCCTTCAGATCCTTGTAGGGCGCATTGGCCGGCACCACCACCACCGAGGGCGCCAGCGCGATCATGGCCACCGGCACCAGTGCCTCGTCTTTGTACGGCATGTTTTTCTTGATCATGCTGTTCGACACCACGCCGGCCGCGCTCACCAGGAAGGTGTAGCCGTCGGGCGCGCTCTTGGCGACCACGTCGGCGCCGAGGATGGCGCCCGCACCGGGCTTGTTGTCGATGATCACCGGCTGGCCGAGCTGCTTCGATGCTCCTTCGGCCGCGGCGCGCGCCATCAGGTCGTTGGCACCGCCCGCAGAGAACGGCACGACCAGCCGGATCGGCTTGGTAGGCCATGTCTGTGCCTGGACGCTCAGAGATAGCGTGCAAGCCAGGGCGGCGGCAGTTGCGCATGTCACTGCAGAAAGGCGACGGAAGTTCACGGTTGGCTCCTGGTTATTTGAGAAAGCAAGACCACGGGGGTCTTATCCAGGGTGCGCAAGTGCTATGCCATAGACCGGATTCGCAAGTCGTTGGATATAAGTCATTGATCCAAAAGGAATTTATGACTTTCTTCGGTGGTTTTTCAATGCGCGATGTTTCAGATTCATTTCACTTTTGAAACCATAGAATTCGCCGAATGAATGCACTCGCCCTGCCACCTGCCCATTCGTCCGCCGCGCCTCGCCGGCCTCGCATCGTGGCCGTGGCTCGCCACCGGCTGGGCCGCGTGCTGGTGCGACTGGTACCCGAGGTGGCGGCGCAGGCGCAAATCGAACTGGTAGGTCTTGCCTTCGACGAGGCCGTCGAAGCGGTGCGCGAACTGCATGCGCGCGCACCGGTCGATGCGGTGGTGGCGGCAGGTGCCAGCGGCGAATGGCTGCGCCAGCATCTGGACATCCCGGTGGCCATGGTGGAGGTACGCGGCTTCGACCTGATGCGTGCTCTGGCGGCCGCGCGCGCCCTCTCGCCCCGGGTGGGGCTCGTGTCGTTCGACGGTCCCTCGGAGCATCTGGCGCAGCTCGACGCGCTGTTCGGCATGGGCATCGCCCAGTTCAGCTATCGGGGTGCCGACGACGCCCCCGCCTGCGTGGAGGCGCTGCGCGCGGCTGGCGTCCAGGCAGTGGTCGCGCCCGGCCTGGTCGCCGACCTGGCCGAGCAAGCCGGCATCGCCAGCGTGCTGATGTACTCGGACGATGCCGTGCGCCAGGCGCTTCAGGACGCCATCCATCTTGCGCGCCACAGCCTTGCCGAGCGGGCGCGCCACGAACGGCTGAACACCGTCCTCGGTCAGCTGCAGGACGGCGTGGTCGCGGTGGACTTGCAGCAGCGCATCGAGGCGCTGAACCCGGTCATGGCGGAACTGCTGGGAGCCTCCGTCCAGGAACTGGCGGGCCGCGTGCTGGGCGAAGTGGAGCCCGTGCTGGACCTCGGCGCCACGCTGCGCCTGCGCGAGGCCCCGGCCGAGGAGGTGCTGCAGATCGGCATGCGTACGCTGGTGGTCCGGCGCGCGCCGGTCATGGAAGGAGGCGAGGTCACCGGCGCGCTGCTCGTGTGCCGCGACCCGGCAGTGATCCAGCGCGCGGACCGCCACCTGCGCGCCAACCAGCGGCAACGGGGCGCACCCACGCGATACCGGCTTGAGGCATTCACAGGCAACAGCCCCCTGGCGCAGCGCGTGCGCGAGCTTGCCGCGCAATGCGCGTCGAGCGAGGCTACGGTCCTCATCGTCGGGGAGAGCGGCACCGGCAAGGAGCTCGTGGCGCAGGGCATTCATACCGCCAGCCGGAGAGCGACGCAGCCGTTCCTGGCCGTGAACTGCGCCGCCCTGGGAGAGAGCCTGCTGGAGAGTGAGCTGTTCGGCTACGAGGAAGGCGCCTTCACTGGCGCGCGGCGCGGCGGCAAGACAGGCCTGGTCGAAGCCGCCCACACGGGCACTCTGTTTCTCGACGAGATCGGCGACATGCCCCTGGCGCTGCAGACCCGGCTGCTGCGCGTGCTGCAGGAGCGGGAGGTGCTTCGCCTCGGGGCGACCGCTGCCGTACCGGTGGACCTGCGTGTGATCGCGGCCACACATGCCGACCTCGCATCCCAGGTGGAGCGCGGCCTCTTCCGGCGCGACCTGTACTACCGGCTCGCGGTGCTGCGCATCGAGATGCCTCCTCTTCGCGATCGCGAAGCCGACATCGCGCTCCTGGCGGCCGAACTGATGGCCCGCCGCGCCGGCAGGGCTGGCGTACCGGCAGCGCAGGCATCGGCCTGGCTCGCCGCTTTGCTGGAACTGGCCGCGGGCTACGGTTGGCCTGGCAACGTGCGCGAGCTGGAAAACCTGGTCGAGCGCCTGCTGGCTTGTCACAGCTACCTGGCGCCCTCCGGTAACCTGGACCGGGCCCGTCTGCTGGAGGTGTTTCCCGAATGCACCCAAGCTCGCCCGGCGCCCGTGCGCGAGCGCCTGCTGAAGGGTGCGCGCCGCGCCGCTGAACTACGTCGCGTGCGCGAGGTGCTTCAATCGGTGCAGGGCGACCAGGCCAAGGCCTGCGCCGTGCTCGGCATCAGCCGCGCCACGCTGTGGCGGCGGCTGCGCGATGAAGAGTCGGCGACGGACGCTGGTCCCACGCCAAAGAAAACGCGCGCCTAGCGGCTTACACGTCGATATTCGCCGCCCGCAGCGCGTTCTGCTCGATGAACTCGCGGCGCGGCTCCACCTCGTCGCCCATCAGCATCGTGAACACGCGGTCGGCTTCGATCGCGTCGTCGATCTGCACTCGTAGCAGGCGGCGCACGGTCGGGTCCATCGTGGTTTCCCACAGCTGCTCGGGGTTCATCTCGCCCAGGCCCTTGTAGCGCTGGCGCGAGGTGGCGCGCTCGGCTTCGCCGATGAGCCACTTCATGGCCTGGCGGAAGTCGTCGACCTTTTCTTCCTTGGCGCGTTCGCCTTCGCCGCGCTTGACCAGCGCGCCTTCGGGGCTCAGCAGGCCGCGGAAGGTGTTGGCGGCTTCGGCGAGCGCGGCGTAGTCGGCGCCGTGCACGAAGTCTTGCGTGATCACGCTGCTCTTGATGTTGCCGTGGTGGCGGCGGCTGATGCGCAGCAGCGGCTTGTCGGTGCGCGCGTCGAACTCGTTGCTCACCTCTGCCGGAATGCCAGTGGTGTTGAGCTCGCGCAGCTTGGCCTGCAGCGCCACGGCCGATGCCTCGGCGGCGGGCGTGGTGTCGAGGTCGAGCGCCACGCCGTCGGCGATGGCGCGCAGTGCCTCGGCGTCCATGAAGTTGCGCAGGCGCGCGATCACGGCCTCGGCCACCTGGTGCTTGCGCGCAAGCTCGCCCAGGGTGTCGCCGCTCAGCGTGGTGGAGTTGGCGCCGCCGGTCTGCAGGCTCGCGTCTTTCAGCGCCACCTTGAGCAGGAAGGCGTCGAGCGCGGGGCCGTCCTTCAGGTACTGCTCTTCCTTGCCGACCTTCACCTTGTACAGCGGAGGCTGCGCGATGTAGATGTGGCCGCGCTCGACCAGCTCGGGCATCTGGCGATAGAAGAACGTCAGCAGCAGCGTGCGGATGTGGGCGCCGTCGACGTCGGCGTCGGTCATGATGATGATGCGGTGGTAGCGCAGCTTGGCGACGTTGAAGTCGTCCGCGCCGCCGCCCGCGGTGGTCGCGCCGGCACGGCCGATGCCGGTGCCCAGCGCGGTGATCATCGTGAGAATTTCGTTGCTGGTGAGCAGCTTCTCGTAGCGTGCCTTCTCGACGTTCAGGATCTTGCCGCGTAGCGGCAGGATGGCCTGGAACTTCCGGTCGCGGCCCTGCTTGGCGGAGCCGCCGGCGGAGTCACCCTCCACCAGGTAGACCTCGCACAGCGCCGGATCTTTCTCCTGGCAGTCGGCCAGCTTGCCGGGCAGGCCCATGCCGTCGAGCACGCCCTTGCGGCGCGTCATTTCGCGGGCCTTTCGGGCGGCTTCGCGGGCACGGGCGGCCTCGACGATCTTGCCGCAGATGATCTTGGCGTCGTTCGGGCGTTCCTGCAGGTAGTCGGTGAGCAGCTTGCCGACGATGTCTTCCACCGGCGCGCGCACTTCGCTGGACACCAGCTTGTCCTTGGTCTGGCTCGAGAACTTGGGCTCGGGCACTTTCACGCTCAGCACGCAGCACAGGCCTTCGCGCATGTCGTCGCCGGTGACTTCGACCTTCGCCTTCTTCGCGAACTCGTTCTCTTCGATGTACTTGTTGATGACGCGGGTCATCGCGGCGCGCAGGCCGGTGAGGTGGGTGCCGCCGTCACGCTGCGGGATGTTGTTGGTGAAGCACAGCACCTGCTCGTTGTAGCCGCTGTTCCACTGCATCGCCACTTCGACGCCGATGTGCGTGCCGGGGATGCCGCCGTAAGTGTCGGCCGGGCGCTCGCCTTCGGCATAGAACGAGTTCGGATGCAGGACGGTCTTGCCCTTGTTGATGAACTCGACGAAGCCGCGCACGCCGCCGGCGCCGGAGAAGTCGTCTTCCTTGCCGGTGCGCTCGTCCTTCAGGCGGATGCGCACGCCATTGTTCAGGAAGCTCAGTTCACGCAGGCGCTTGCTGAGGATCTCGTAGTGGAAGTCCGAGTTCTCCTTGAAGATCTGCGTGTCGGGCAGAAAGTGCACCTCGGTGCCGCGCTTGTCGGTGTCGCCGATGATCTTCATGGGCGAGACTTCGACGCCGTTCACCGTCTCGAGCAGGCGGTTCTGCACGAAGCCGCGGCTGAATTCGAGTTCGTGGATCTTGCCTTCGCGGCGCACCACCAAACGCAGCATCACGCTCAGCGCGTTCACGCAACTCACGCCCACGCCGTGCAGGCCGCCCGACACCTTGTAGCTGTTCTGGTTGAACTTGCCGCCGGCGTGCAGTTCGGTGAGCGCAATTTCCGCAGCCGAGCGCTTGGGCTCGTGCTTGTCGTCCATCTTCACGCCGGTCGGGATGCCGCGGCCGTTGTCGGTAACGCTGATCGAGTTGTCGGAGTGGATGGTCACGACGATGTCGTCGCAATGGCCGGCCAGCGCCTCGTCGATGGAGTTGTCGACGACTTCGAACACCAGGTGGTGCAGGCCGGTGCCGTCGGAGGTGTCGCCGATGTACATGCCGGGGCGCTTGCGCACGGCTTCAAGCCCTTCGAGGATCGTGATGGAGCCTTCGCCGTAGCTGGTGTCGGGGGCCACGGTGTCGATCTCGGGGATGTAGACGGGCTCGGTGTGGGGCACGTCGGGCTTGTTTTCTTCAGCACTCATTCGGATATTCCTCTAACTCTCACGGTATTCACGTGATATTTCGGGCTCTCAAAAGCTCAATTCGCAGCCTCTTGAAAGCGCAAACCCGCGGAGGGCCGCGGGCTGTATGCGCAAGGCGCTGCGTGGTGTGTCTGCTAGATACGCATCGGCATCACGACGTACTTGAAAGATGCGTTCTCGGGGATGGTTAACAAGGCCGAGCTGTTGGAGTCGGCAAGGTCCAGCTTGACCATGTCCTGGTCCATGTTCGACAGCGCGTCGATCAGGTAGGTCACGTTGAAGCCGATTTCGATGGCGTCGCCGCCGTAGTCGATGTCGAGCTCGTCCTGGGCTTCTTCCTGCTCGGCGTTGTTCGACGCGATGCGCAGTGTGCCCGGCTCGATGTTCAGGCGCACGCCCTTGAACTTCTCGCTGGTCAGGATGGCGGTGCGCTGCAGGCTGGCCAGGAGCGGCGCGCGGCCCAGCGTGACGGTGTTCTTGTGGTTCTTCGGGATGACGCGGTTGTAGTCGGGGAACTTGCCCTCGACCAGCTTGGTGACGAACTCCATGCCGCCGAAGCTGAACTTGGCCTGGTTGTTCGCGAACTGCATCTCGATGGCGCCTTCGGCGTCGGACAGCAGGCGCTGCATTTCGAGCACGGTCTTGCGCGGCAGGATGACTTCCTGGCGCGGCACTTCGACGTCGAGCGTGGCCGACGAGAACGCCAGGCGGTGGCCGTCGGTGGCCACCAGGCTCAGCTGCTTGCCTTCGGCAACGAACAGGATGCCGTTCAGGTAGTAGCGGATGTCGTGTACGGCCATGGCGAACGACACCTGCGAGAGCAGGTCCTTCAGCGTCTTTTGCGGCACGCTGAACACGGGGCCGAAATTGGCTGCTTCCTGAACCAGCGGAAAGTCTTCGGCGGGCAGCGACTGCAGCGTGAAGCGGCTCTTGCCGCCCTTGAGCACCAGCTTGCTCGCGCTCGATTCGAGGCTCACGGTCTGGTCGGCCGGCATGGTGCGCAGGATGTCGATCAGCTTGCGCGCGCCGATGGTGGTGGTGAAGTTGCCTTCGTCGCCGCCGAGCTCGGCGGTGGTGCGGATCTGGATTTCGAGGTCGCTCGTGGTCAGCTGCAGCTGGCCGCCGGTCTTGCGGATCAGCACGTTCGCCAGGATCGGCAAGGTGTGACGCCGCTCGACGATGCCCGCCACCGACTGCAGCGCGGCGAGGACTTTGTCTTGGTTTGCCTTCAAAACGATCATGTCTTCTTCCTCTTCTCTATCTCTTTGAATCAGCCTGTAAGACGCCATTCTCCGCTGTCGCGAGGGGCACCCTTGATGACATTCGGCGGTCAGCCCTTGAGCGTCTGTTCGAGCACGTGGAGCTGCTGGTTGAGCTCGGTGAGCTGCTGGCGCTCGCCCGAGATCTTGCGCACCGCGTGCAGCACCGTCGTGTGGTCGCGCCCACCGAACAGCTCGCCGATTTCCGGCAGGCTTTTCTGCGTGAGCTCCTTGGCCAGGTACATCGCGATCTGCCGTGGCCGCGCAATGCTGGCCGGGCGTTTCTTGCTGTACATGTCGGCGACCTTGATCTTGTAGTAGTCGGCCACCGTCTTCTGGATATTCTCGACGGAGATCTGCCGATTCTGGATCGACAGCAGGTCGCGCAGCGCCTCGCGCGCCAGGGCGATCGAGATCTCCTTCTGGTTGAAGCGCGAATACGCCAGGATCTTGCGCAGCGCCCCTTCGAGCTCGCGCACGTTGGAGCGCACGTTCTTGGCGACGAAGAAGGCCACTTCTTCCGGCATTTCGGCCGATTCGGCGCGCGCCTTGTTGATCAGGATGGCCACGCGCATTTCAAGCTCGGGCGGCTCGATGGCCACCGTGAGGCCCGAATCGAAGCGCGAAACCAGGCGCTCGTGGATGTCCGCCAGCCCCTTCGGATAGGTGTCGCTGGTCATCACGATGTGCGACTTCTTGGCGAGCAGGGCCTCGAACGCGTTGAAGAATTCTTCCTGCGTCCGGTCCTTGTTGGCGAAGAACTGCACATCGTCGATCAGCAACAGATCGAGCGAGTGGTAGCGCTCCTTGAACTCATCGAAAGTCTTGCGCTGATAGGCTTTGACCACATCCGAGACGAATTGCTCGGCGTGGATGTAGAGAACTTTGGAATCCGGCTTGTCGGCCAGCAGCCGGTTACCCACAGCGTGCATCAGGTGGGTCTTGCCCAGGCCGACGCCGCCGTAGATGAAAAGCGGGTTGTAAAGATGGCCGGGCATGCCAGCCACGTGCATGGCCGCGGCGCGCGCCATGCGGTTGGCCGTGCCCTCGACCAGGGTGTCGAAAGTGAGGCCGGAATTCAGGCGGTTCTTGAAGCCGGCCGCGGCAGGCTCCTCGCCCGGGCCGGCCACGTCGCGGGGCACGTCCGTTTCGGTCATGACGGCCACGGGTGCAGAGCGCACGGGCACTTCGCGCGGAGCGAGCGCTAACTCGATGGCAACCGGCTGGCCGTACATCTTCTCGGCCATGGCGGCGATCTTGCCGGCGTACTGGGCCCGGATCCAGTCGAGCTTGAAGCGGTTGGCGACGAACACCGTCATGCGCGACAGGTCGTCGGCGACCTGCGCTGTCAGGGGCTTGATCCAGGTGTTGAACTGCTGCTCGGACAGCTCCTGCGCGAGCTGGTCGACGCAGGCCTGCCACAGGCTTTCGCCGATGCCGTCAGTCGACAT